>CALIUY010000012.1 GCA_938048455.1 uncultured Desulfobacterales bacterium
GGGGCTGCAGGCGCTGGGGCTGTTGCTCTGCATCCTCTTCCCCGCTATCATCACCTTTCTGCCGGGACAAATGAGGATTTGAAGCCCGGCGCGAAAGCGGGGCAAGTGCAAAAACGATGACCGTGAAAAAGAGCGTCACGCTTTTTGTGCCCTGCCTGGTGGATGCGTTTCGGCCCGAAGCCGCTGAGGCGGTGGTCACGGTGTTCGAGCGGCTCGGGATCGCCGTGGAGTACCCGCCGGGGCAGACCTGTTGCGGCCAGCCGGCGTTCAACGCCGGCTACCGCGAGGAGGCCCGCCGCGCCGCGCGACACTTCCTGCGACTGTTTGCAGACTGCGAGACGATCGTCGCCCCGTCGGGGTCCTGTGTGGCCATGGTGCGCCATCATGTTCCGACCCTTTTCGAGCACGAACCGCGCTGGCGGGAGCTCGCCCGGCGAACGGCCGCCCGGACCTTCGAGTTCACCGAGTACCTCGTCGATGTCCTCGGGGCGGAAGATTTGGGGGCCTCGTTTGCGGCCCGGGTCACCTACCACGATTCCTGCCATCTGCTTCGCGGCCTTCGGGTCCAAGAGCAGCCGCGGCGGCTGCTTCGCCGCGTGAAGGGGCTTGAATTCGTGGAGATGAAGAACGCCGATTGCTGCTGCGGCTTCGGGGGGGCGTTTTCCGTGAAATACCCCGACATTTCCTCCGCGCTGGTCGCCGACAAGGTCGCCTGGATTCAGCAGTCCGGCGCCGAGGCGGTGGTCGGCGGCGATCTGGGCTGTCTGCTCAACATCGAGGGCGCCTTGCGGCGGAAAGAGCTTCCCCTCCGCGTCCTGCACATCGCCCAGGTGCTGGCCGGGGGCTGCCCCCCGGCGGGAGGCCCTGGGCCATGAGCGCCGTCCGGACCGAGCGTTACGTCGAAGAATCCCGCCGCGGGATCGCTGACCCGGTGCTGCGCCGGGCGCTCTCCGGGCTCCAGGAGCGCTTCGGCCGGGGGACGGCCGAGGCCTACCGCCGCCTGCCCGAGGGTCCCGGCCTGCGGCAGACCGCGCACGCGATCCGCGAGAAAGCGATCGCCAATCTCGACCTTCTGCTCGAGCGCCTGGCCGCACGCATCCGTGCCAACGGCGGAGAGGTCTTTTTCGCGGCGACCGGGGAGGAGGCCGTTTCTTACTGCGCCGGCATCGCCCGTCGCCGAGGGGTGAAGCTCGCGGTCAAGGGCAAATCCATGGTGACCGAGGAGATCGGCCTTAACTCGGTGCTTGCGGCGCAGGGGGTCGAGGTGGTCGAAACCGACCTCGGCGAATACATCATCCAGCTCGCCGGGGAGAGTCCCTCGCACATCATCGCTCCGGCGATCCACAAGACGAGAAACGAGGTCGCCGATCTTTTCGCGCGGAAACTCGGCATCCCCTACACGACCGACCCGCCGCGGCTGACGCAAGCCGCCCGTCGCGCCCTGCGGGAGAAGTTTCTCGCCGCCGACATGGGAATCTCCGGGGTGAACCTCGCCTGCGCGGAGACCGGACACATCTCGACCGTCTCCAACGAGGGCAACATCCGCATGGCGACGACACTGCCGCCGGTGCATGTCGCCTTCATGGGCCTGGAGCGGATCGTCGCCCGGCTGGACGAGTACGAGATCATCCTGCGCCTTCTCTGCCGCGGCGCCTCGGTCCAGGACATCGGGACTTACGTGAGCCTCATCGGCGGCCCGCGGCGGCCGGGGGAGTCCGACGGCCCCGAGGAATTCCACCTCGTCGTCGTGGACAACGGACGAAGCCGCTTGCTCGCCGATCCCCGCTTCCGCGAGATGCTCTGCTGCATCCGCTGCGCCGCCTGCCTGAACGTCTGCCCGGTCTACGGGCGAATCGGCGGTCACGCTTACGGGTTCGCCTACTCGGGGCCGGTGGGCGCGGTGGTCACCCCGCTGCTGACGGGAGTGCAGCGCGGCCGCGACCTCTGCCGGGGGGAGACGCTCTGCGGAGCCTGCAAGGACGCCTGCTCAATGGATATCGATTTGCCGCGCATGCTGCTCGAGCTGCGTGCCATCCTGGCCGCGGGCGACGCCACCTGGGGAGTGAAACCGGAAGGCGGGCTCGAGCGGAACGTTTGGAGAATCTGGGCGGGACTCGTTTCGCACCCCGGCCTCTACGAGCGGCTCCTGCGGGCGGGTGCCGTTCTCCAGGGACTCCTGCCGCGCGGGGTCGCGGGATGGATCCGCAGGCTGCCCCCGCCCCTGTCCGGCTGGACGCAAAGCCGCGATTTTCCGCCGCTGGCGAAAGCGCCCTTCCGGTCGCGCTGGGCGAGGCGGCGCCGGGAGGTCGGCCGTGGCTGACGAGCGCAAGGAGAGGTTCTTTCTCGACTCCCTGCGCCGGGCGCTCGGCCCTCCCCCGCAAGCCTCCCGCCCGATGGAGGATCTTTTCCCGCGAAAGCCCTCCGCGGAGGATCAGCGGCTTCTCGGCGCCGTCTCCGGCCGCTCGGAGCGGGAGCGGGAAGAGCTCCTCCGGCGTCTTCGCGCCGCCGCCGCTCCGCTTCATCTGCAGATAGAGGCGGTTGTCGACTTGGCCGCCGCGCGTGCGACCGTCCTGCGGCTCGTCGCGGAGAAGAGCCCGGAGTGGGGCGGAGAAAAACAGCTCGTCGCCTGGAGCCATAAGCTCATCGAAAGCCTGGACCTGGCGGAGCCGCTCGCCCGGCAGGGGATCCCGCTGTGGATGACCGCTCCGATCGATCCGGGGCTGGCCCCGGAGGCCGCGGCCGAAGAGCGCGCCCGGCAACGAGCCCGGATCGCCGCTTCCTTCATCGGCATCACCACCGCCGATTTCTGCCTCGCCGAGACGGCGACCGTGGTCTTGCGGAGCCGACCGGGCGAGCCGCGCTCGGTCGCCTTGCTTCCTTCGATCCACATCGCCCTCGTTCGCCGCGGGCAGATTCTCGCCGACCTGAAAGAGCTCTTCGCGCTGCTGCGCTGGGATGAGCGTTATCGCGGGGCGGGGGTTTCCAACTGCCTGTCCCTCATCTCGGGGCCGAGCAAGACCGCCGACATCGAGGCCACCATGGTCCACGGCGCGCACGGACCCCGGGAGATGTTCCTTCTGATCCTGCCGGACTGAACTCCATCCCGCCGCCGTCCCATGCGGTCTTGTCCTCCGGGGAGGCGCACGGCCCGCTTGACACCCCCGCCTCCTCTTCGGTAGCGTGCCGCCGCCGGTGCGGCCGATCAAAACCGGAATCCGGGCCTCCGCCGAGGGGGGAGACGATCCGTCCGCCCGCGGAAGCCTGATGCCGTGACTGCAGGAGAGAAGCCGGAATGAAAACCCGCGACATCGCCCGGGCGGCGGTCCTGGTGGCCCTCGCGGTCGCCCTCTCGCCGCTGTTCATCCCCGTGGGGATCGCCAAGTGTTATCCCGCTCAGCACATGGTGAACGTGCTCGCCGCGGTCCTTCTGGGTCCCGGCTACGCCGTCTGGATCGCCTTCTGTGCGGCCCTGCTGCGCAACCTGCTCGGGCTGGGAACGCTGCTGGCTTTTCCGGGCGGCATGATCGGCGCGCTGCTCGCGGGGTTCGCCTTCCGCCTGTTTCGCCGGAGCTGGGCGGCAGCCTTGGGCGAGGTGATCGGGACCGGGCTCCTCGGGGCGTTGGCCTCGGCCTGGATCGTGGCTCCTCTTCTATTGAAGAAGGCCGTCGCCACAGGCACCCTGGTCGTCGCTTTCAGCCTGAGCGCGCTTGCCGGTGCCCTGATCGCGCTTTTGCTGCTTCCGATCCTGCGAAAGGCCGGGCTGTGGCGGCCGGAGTAGAGGCCAGAGGCATCTCCTACCGCGACGCCTCCGGAGAGTTGCTCCTGGGCGATCTCACGCTGCGGATCGATGCCGGTGCCTACGCCGTCGTCTTCGGGGAAAACGGCGCCGGGAAATCCACCTTCACCTATCTCCTGAACGGGCTCATCCCGCATTTCTTCGGCGGCGATCTGAAGGGCGAACTTCGTCTGAACGGTCTCGACCCGCGCCGCCTGGGGCCCGCCGAACTCTTTCACCGCGTGGGGCTGGTGTTCCAGAACACCGATGCGCAGCTCTTCGGCAGCACGGTGGAGGCCGATCTCGCATTCGGCCTCCGGAACCTGGGCCTGGCGCCGGCGCCCGCGTCTGCGCGCATCGCCCTCGCCGCCCGAGCGCTCGGAATCGAGCCCCTCCTTTCGCGTTCTCCGGAGGCGCTCTCCGGCGGGGAACGAAGGCTCGCGGCCATCGCCTCGGTGCTGGTGCTCGAGCCCGACATCCTGGTCCTCGATGAACCCTTTGCGGACCTCGACTGGGTCTTCCGCGGCCGGGTGGAGCGGCTTCTTTGCGAACTGCACCGCCAAGGGCGGACCGTGATCGTCCTCGAGCACCGCGAGGGCGGATTTCTCGAGGATGCCGAGGCGCTGTTGATCTTCGAAAAAGGTTCCTGCACCTTCAGCGGCTCCGCGCGGGAGGCGAGGCGGCGGCTGTTGCAGAAAGGGCTTCTTCCCGTCTACCCGCCCCGCCCGCCCGGTCGGGGTGCGGCCGGGGTGCCGTTTTTCTCGGCCGAAGGCCTTCGGGTGGATCTCGGCGGGGCCACGATTCTTTCCTCCGTTTCGGTTGCGCTTCGCCCGGGCGAGGTGGTCGCCCTCGTAGGGAGAAACGGGGCGGGGAAATCGAGCCTCATCCGCGTCCTCGCCGGAATCGCCCGCCCGACGGAAGGCCGGGTCCAGATGGATGGCCAGGATCTGTTTCGCCTTTCGCCTCGGGAGCGTGCGCGGAAGCTCGGCGTCTGTTTTCAGAATCCCAACGACCAGTTCTTCAAGGCCACGGTGCGCGAGGAACTCGAGGTCGGGTTTCGGCTGCGGGGAAAAGGGTCCCTCACCGCCTCCTCGGCCGCCGTTTGCTGGCCGGGCATCGAGAGGATCCTCGAGCGCTCGCCCTACCGGCTCAGCGAGGGAGAAAAGAAGCAGGCCGCGATCGCCGCCGTCCTGGCGGCAGAGCCGGCGGTTCTTTTGCTGGATGAGCCGACCGTAAGCCAGGACGCCCGCGGCAAGCAGGCGCTCGCCGGTCGCCTCGGCGAGCTCGCCCGTCGCGGGGTGGCGGTCCTGGTGGCGACCCACGATCTCTCTTTTGCGGCTGCCGTCGCCCACCGGGCGATCCTTCTCGAAGGGGGAAAGATCCGGGCGGAGGGAACGGTGGAGGAGATCGCCGGGAAACGAAGCTCCGATCCGGCGGGGGAGGGGGCGGGCGTCCCGGTCCGGCCGACGCCGCGGCCGGCAGAAGGGGGGGTCCACCCCTTCGCCGGGCTCGCCCTTCTTGCCGCGGGACTGACCGCGATCTTGAGCGCCCGGGAGCCGTTCACCCAGGTCGGGGTCGCCGCCTGGGCCGCGACGCTTCTTCTCTTCGGCACCGGCAGCCCCGCGAAAGGAATCGCGCTTCTTCGCCGCTCGGCCGGGGTTCTCCTTCTGACGGCGGCGGGCGGTCTGCTCTTCTTCGGCCTCGCCGAGACAGGCGTTCTCCTTTTGCGGCTCCTCGGCCTGCTTTCCGTTTCGGCCGCCTGCCTGGGCTCTCTTTCCGCCGAGGCGCTCGCCGCCGCCCTGCAGAAGCTTTGCGTGCCGGAGGGCGTTGGGTTTCTGTTGACGGCCGGGAGCCGCTACGTCCCCCGGATCGAAAGCGCGCTCCGGGCGATCCGCGACGCCCAGCGGGCCCGGGGGATCGACCTCCGGTTCCGCCTTCGGAATCTCGGGCGACTCACGGCCCTTTTCGTACCCTTGCTGATCCAGGGGCTGCGGCTTGCCGATGAGCTGGCCCTGGCCATGGAGGCGCGCGGCGTTTCCAGCTCCCGCCGCCGTCCGCCGGTGCTTCCCCGCTTCAGGCTCCGCGACGGGCTGCTGCTTGCCGGAGGGCTTCTCTTCTTAAGCGCGCTCATCGGCCGGGAGATGCTCGCAGGCGGCTAGCATCCGCTGGAGGGCGGTCGCGGGATCGGGGGCTTGGTTGACGGCGGAGATCACCGCACAGAAGCGCGCCCCTGTGGCGAAGACCTCGCGCAACGAAGCTTCCGTGATCCCACCGATGGCGACCACGGGGAGGGAGACCGCGGTCACGACCCGGCGCAGGCCCTCGAGGCCGATCACCCGCGCGTCGCTTTTCGTCCCGGTGGGAAAGACCGAGCCGGCGCCGATGTAGGTGGCACCGGCCGCCTCCGCCCGCCGGGCCTCCTCGGGCGTGCGGGCCGAGACCCCGACGATCATCCCCGGCGGGGCGCGGCGCACGACTTCGCCGGCGTCGAGGTCCTTCTGCCCCACGTGGACGCCGTCGGCACCGATCTCCCAGGCGATCTCCACCCGATCGTTCACGATCAGCAGCGCATCCTCGAAGGCGCGGACCCGGTCGAGCATTTCGCGGGCGATTGTCCGGAACTCCTCGTCGCCGGCGGTCTTGTGGCGGAGCTGGATGATGCGCGCTCCGGCGTCGAGCAGCAGGCGGCAAAGCGCGGGCGTGTCGGCGAAGCAGTAGATCCGCGCGCGCGTGCGCCGGAGGAGATCCCGCGGTGCCGGGCGTTTCACGGCGCGGTGTCCCGCCAATCGTCGCGGACCGGCGCGAAGGCCTCCACCACCTCGGCCGGGCCTTCCAGGCAGCGGGCCGAGTGCACCGTCCCCGCGGGGATGCACCAAGCCTCGCCCGCGGCGACCGTGCGCGCAACCCCTCCGATGGTCAGCTCCATCTTGCCCTGGAGCAGCATGCCCATCTGCTCGTGGGGATGGGCGTGGGCGGCAAGCGGGGTCCCCGGGGCGAAGCGAAAGTGGGCAAGGCTCATGCGCTCGCCGTGAATCGCCCGCAGCTCGATTCCCGGTGCGGGGGTGCGCGGGGGGGTCCGGGTCAGAGGATGAAAGGGGTCCATCGGAATCGTCCTCCCAAGGGCTCACAGGCCGCAGAAGCGGCGGACGTCGGCGTTTTCCATCAGCTCGGGGACCGGGCCCTCGCAGCGGATGCGGCCGTTGTCGATCACGTAGCCGTAGTCGCTCAGCCCCAAGGTGAAGCGGATGTTCTGCTCGGCCAGAAGCACGGTGAGACCGAGCTCCTTCAGGCGGCGGATCCGCTCGCCCAGGGACTGGACGAGCAGGGGCGCAAGCCCTTCGGTCGGCTCATCGAGAAGCAGCAGCCGCGGATTGGTCATCAGGGCGCGGGCGATGGCGAGCATCTTCTGCTCCCCTCCGCTCAACAGCCCTCCCTTGCGGCGGTCCATCGCCCGCAGCGCGGGGAAGAGCTCGTAGAGCTTCTCCTTGTCCCAGCGCACCCGGCCGGGGCCCTCGCGGGCGGCGATTTCGAGGTTCTCGCCCACGGTGAGGTCGGCGAAGATCCGCCGGTCGTCGGGGACGTAGCCGATTCCACGGCGGACGCGCAGAAAGGCGGGCTCGCGCTGGATTTCCTCCCCGTTCCAGAGAATTTTCCCCCGCGCCGGCGGGGCGAGTCCGAGGATGCTCTTGAGGGTGGTCGTCTTGCCGGCACCGTTGCGGCCCAAGAGGCAGACGACGTTTCCCTCCGCCACCTGGAGGGAGACCCCGAAGAGGATGTGGCTCAGGCCGTAGAACGTATGGATGTCGCGGACCTCGAGCATGGGGTCAGTCCCTTCCGAGGTAGGCTTCCTGGACGGCGGGGTCGGCCCGGACCTGCAGCGGCGGACCCTGAACCAGCGTCGAGCCGTGCTGCATGACCATGATGCTCGTCGCCACGTTGAAGACGACCTCCATGTCGTGCTCGCAGAAGAGGATCGTGAGCCCCTGCTCGCGGGCCAGGCGGCGGATGAGGGCGAGGGTCGCCGCGGTTTCTTCGGGGGACATGCCCGCCGTCGGCTCATCGAGGATCAACAGCTCCGGCTCGTTTCCCAAAGCGATGGCGATTTCGAGGATGCGCTTGTCGCCGTGGGAGAGCGAGCCCGCAAGATCGAGCCGACGGTCCTGCAGCCCCACGCGCTCGAGAATGCCCTCGGTTTCCTCGCGAACCAAACGCCGGGTGGGGTGAAGGAGATGCCGGCTCAAGCCCTTGGCGGACAGAACGGCCACCTGGACGTTTTCGAAGACCGAAAGTCGGGGGAAGATGTTGGCGATCTGAAAGGAGCGGGCGATCCCGCGGCGACAGATCTCGTGCGCCGGAAGGCGGCTGATCTCTTGCTCCCGGAAGCGGATCGAGCCGCGATCGGCCTGCAGATGACCCGTGATCAGGTTGAAGAGCGTGGTCTTGCCCGCCCCGTTCGGGCCGATCACGGCCACGAGGTCCCCCTGCCGCACGGTGAGCCAGGCGCCGTTCACCGCCTGGAAATCGCCGAACGCTTTGCAGAGGCCGTCAACCTGCAGCACGGTCTCCCCCCCGTGAAGGCGGACCCGCAGCCCGGCGTCGGTAGAGCCGCAGGCGGTGGCCGGCGCCCATGATGCCCTCCGGCAGGAAAAAGATCAGCAAGATGAGCACGACCCCCAGGATCAGCGTCCAGTACTCGGTAAAGCCGCCGACGACGGTGCGCAGCAGCACGATGATCGCCGCGCCCAGCATCGGGCCGAGAAAGGTGAACCATCCGCCGAGAAGGCACATGATGAAAATCTCCAGCGAAAGGACCCAGAAAAGCATGTCCGGGAAGACCGAGCCTTCGAGGACGACGAAGAGGACCCCGGCTACGCCGGCGAAGAAGGTGGCGATCACGATCGCCGTCAGCTGGTGGCGGCGGACATGGATGCCGACCGCAGCGCAGCGCTGGGGGTTGTCGCGGATGGCGCGGAGGGTCGTGCCGAAAGGGGACTCGAGGATCCGGTGCATGGCGAGCAGGCAGACGCCGACCACCGCCAGGAGGAAGGTGAAGGCCGACCCGGAGCCGGAAAGGGCCTCGGGCAGGGGGATCCCGTGAATGCCGTCGTCGCCGTTGGTGAGGTCGTACCAGCGCAGGGCGAGGATCCAGAGGAGCGATCCGAGCGAGATCTGGATCATGCCGAAATAGAGCTTGTTCAGACGGATGCAAAGACTGCCGATCATCAGCCCGGCGAACGCCGCCGCGAGCGGACCGGCGGCGAGCCCCACCCAGGCCGGAAGCGAGGTTTTCGTGATCAGCAGCGCGGCGGTGTAGGCGCCGACTCCGTAGAAGGCGCCGTGGTGGAATTGGTAGGCTCCCCCGTGCCCCACCAGCAGGTTCAGACTCATCGCGAGCAGGCCCGTCACGAGGATCACCCCCAGGAGGTAGACCGTGAATCGTCCTGCCGCGAGCGGGGCGAAGAACAGCGCCAGCCAAAGGCCGAGCGCCCAAAGCATCGCGGGAGAGAAGCTCCGTGCCGGCCGCATGCGGGTGACTTTCACCACACCGACCGGAGCAGACCGGTCGGCTTGAAGGTGAGGATGAGGACCACCGCGAGGTAGGGGAAGACGATGGCGAATTGCGGCAAAACGAGAACCCCGAGCGATTGCGTGACCCCGAACAGGAGCGATCCCACGAGCGCCCCCCAGATGTTGCCCAGCCCCCCGATGGTGACGATCAGGAAGGCCTCGATGATGATCGTGTGATCCATGCCGAGGGTGACGCTGATCGTGGGCGAGACCAGCGCTCCGCCCAGGCCGGCGAGCATGCAGCCCAAAACGAAAGCCCACGCGAAAACCCAGCTCACGTGGATGCCGATGGCGCCGACCATCTCGCGGTCGACCGCGGCCGCGCGCGCGATCTTGCCGAAGCGCGTTTTCGCGGAGACGAGCCAGAGGGCGACGGCGACCGCAGGGCCGACAAGCAAGAGAAAAAGGTTGTAGCGCGGCAGCGCCGTCCCCAGGACATCGAGCGATCCCTGAAGAAACGGGGGGGGGACGATCGAACGGTAGTCCGCCCCCCAGGTCATCTTGGTCAGATCGCCTAAGATCAGGGCCAGCCCGAAGGTGAACAGCAGCAGCATAAGGTGTTCGCGCTCGTAGAGGTGGCGGAAGAGGAGCCGCTCGGCGGCGAGGCTGATCCCCCCTACGATCAGCGGGGCGCCCACCATCGCCGCCCAGAAACCCGCCGGATGGTTCCCCAGGGCGGTGGCGATCGCGTGGGCGGCGAAAGCGCCGATCATGTAAAGAGATCCGTGAGCGACGTTCGGCACGCGCAGCACGCCCAGGATGAAGCTCAACCCCGAGGCGACGATGAAGAGGATCATCGCCCGACTGAGCCCCACGAGAAACTGGCCGAGAAAGGCCGCGAGGCTGAAGGAAGATTCCATTGTCGCGTTCCGGGGCAGCGCATGCCGCCGCAGCCGGGATCCGGCCTACTTGCGGGCTCCCAGCACCTCCTCGCAGGTGGGCATGACCTCGGCCCCCCGCAGGGTGAGGATGTCGGCGGCGACGGCCGCCTGGTGCTCCTGCGAAAGGCGGGTGGTTCCGAAATAGATCGGCAGAACGGCCTGATGGTCGCAGGCGCGCATTTCCACCTTGCCGACGGGGGAATCGACCTTCAGCCCTTCCAGCGCGTCGATGAAGGCTTCGCGGTCGATCTTGCCCGCCTTGCGGAAGCCTTCGGCGATGAACTGAGCGGTCAGAAAGGCATGGTAGGCCGGAAACCCCGGCGGGGTCTTGTAGCGAGCCTGAAAGTCCTTGACGAACTTCTGGTGGCTGCTCATCTCGGGGTAGTAAAAGAGATAGTCCATCGTCCCCATGACCCCCTCGGGAGCGTTCAGGCCGAGGGGCTTGAGCACGGCGTAGTCGATCGCCGTGTGGATATAGATCGCCGTGTTTCGGTGCAGGCCCGTCGCCTGAATGGTCTTGAGCACGTTGGCCATGCTCGCTCCGCCGGTGCAGAAATGGACGAGGTCGGGCTTGGCGGCCTGGATGCTCGTGAAGTAGGGGACGAGGTCGGGTTCGCCGAGCTTCCACCAGGTTCGGCCGAGGAACTCGACCTCGGGTCGGAGCTGCTTCAAATAGTGCGTGAAGCTGTCGTCCAAGGCGTGGCCGTACTCGTAGTCGTCGCCCGCGACCCAGATGCGCAGGAACGGCTTGCGCGCGAGCACCGTCGCCGCGGCCTTCGTCGCCATGGCCGTGTTCTCGGTCGTCGAGAAGACATAACGGTGGCCGGCCTTGCCGGTGATGTTGGCGCTTTTGCCCATCCAGGTGAAGAAGGGGATCTTCTCCTTTTTGGCCACGGCGTCGGAGATGGCGAGCGCCACCCCGCTGTTCACCACCCCCACGATCACGTCGACGTTTTCCTTGAGGGCGAGCTCTTTGGCCATGTTGAGGCCGATGTCGACCTTGAACTTGTCGTCGCGGGTGACGAACTCGATCTTGCCGCCCAGAATCCCCTGGCGGTTGATCTCCTCGACGGCCATCTTGAAGCCGTTCAACGCGTCGTTGCCGAACACCGCGGGCGGACCGCTGTAGGTGTCGACGATGCCGACCTTGATGTTGCGCGCCTCGGCGCCGCCGGTGATCCCGGCAACAACCACGGCCGCCGCCAGAACCCCAACCAGACCCCTGGAGATGAACCCCTGGCTTTTCATGACGACCTCCCCTGGGTGGTGAACCTCCGCGAAGGGACCGCCGCGGGTTTTCCCCCGCCCCGCGAAGGCTCCCGCCGCACGGCTTGAAATGAGGCTTTTTTCCTATTAAGGAGATCAAGTGAAGTCAAGACATTTCCCCACCCCTTCGGCGAGGTGTCCCGATGATCCGCGTGAACGAACATTACCTCAAGCTGCAGGCTTCCTATCTCTTTTCCGACATCGCCCGGCGGGTGGCCGCCTTCCAGAAGGCGCATCCCGAAAAGGAAATCATCCGGCTCGGCATCGGGGATGTCACCCGGCCGCTTCCCCCGGCGTGCATCGCGGCCTTTCACCGCGCCGTGGACGAGATGGCCGACCCGGCGAGCTTCCGCGGTTACGGCCCCGAGCAGGGCTATCCGTTCCTGCGCGAGGCGATCGCCCGCGAGGACTTCCAGCGCCGGGGGGCGCCGATCGAAGCCGACGAGATCTTCGTGAGCGACGGCTCCAAGTGCGACGTCGCCAACATCCAGGAAATCTTCGCCGCCGAGGTCACGGTGGCGATCCCCGATCCGGTCTACCCGGTCTACCTGGACACGAACGTCATGGCCGGCCGCACGGGGAACTTCGTCGACGGCCGTTACGCCGGGGTCGTCTACCTCGACTGCACGCGCGCCAACGGCTATGTGCCCGAGTTGCCCGACCGCGACGTGGATCTGATCTACCTCTGCTTTCCCAACAACCCGACCGGCGCGGTGATTTCCCGCGAACGGCTGAAAACCTGGGTGGATTACGCCCGCGAGCGCCGCGCGCTCATTCTCTACGATGCCGCCTACGAGACCTTTCTCCGCGACGAGCGCCTGCCGCACTCGATCTACGAAATCGAGGGCGCCTGCGAGGTGGCGATCGAATTCCGCAGTTTTTCGAAAACCGCGGGCTTCACCGGCACCCGTTGCGCCTACACGGTGGTGCCGAAGAGCTGCACGGCTTGGACAGCGGCGGGCGAGCCGCACTCCGTGCACGGCCTGTGGCTCCGGCGGCATACGACCAAGTTCAACGGCGTCTCCTATCCCGTGCAGCGCGCGGCCGAAGCCGTCTACAGCCCCGAGGGAAAGGCCCAATGCCGCGAGCGCATCGACTCCTACCTGCAGAACGCCGCCCTGATCCGCCGCGAAATGATCGACCTCGGCTACGAGTGCATCGGCGGGGATCACTCCCCCTACCTCTGGGTGGACACGCGGATGGATTCCTGGGCCTTTTTCGATCTTCTGCTCGAAAAAGCGAACGTCGTCTGCACTCCCGGCGTGGGATTCGGCCGCTGCGGCGCGGGCTACGTCCGCATCAGCGCCTTTAACGATCCCGAGAAGGTGGCGCTGGCGATGGAGCGCATCCGCGCCGCCCTGCGCCGCCGGGGATGACGTCCGCGGTCACGGGCCTCCGGTTCCGGATTGCGTTACGAACCCGGGCCGGCCTCCTTGTTTTCGCCTGTCTTCTCGGGCCGGGGTTTTGCGCCGGAGCCGCCTCCGAGGCGCCGATCGAAGCCCTGCGCCGGCATCTCGAGCAGGCGCTCGCCGTGCTGCGCCTTCCCTGCGCCGAGGACCCGGCCTGCCCTTCCGCCAAGCTCGCCCGGCTGCGCGAAATCGCCGCAGACGCCGTCGATTTCCACGAGTTTTCGCGACGGGCCTTTTCCTTCGGCTGGGCGGAGCTGACCCCCGACGGCCGGGCCGCCTTCGCGGCCGAGTTCACCGGCTTTCTCCTCGCGGCCCATCTCCCCCGGGCGCTCGAGCGCTACACCGGCGAGGAGGTGCGTCTGCTGGACGAGCGGCTCTTGGCTCCCGGAAAGGCCGCCGTCCGGGGCCTTCTGCGCGGTGCGGGATTCGAGATTCCCTTCGAGGTGCGTCTGAAGCTCCGGGGGGAGACCTGGGCGGCCTACGACGTGGAAGCCTTCGGCATCAGCGCGGTCGTCCTCTACCGCGCGCAGCTCGCCGCCCTGCGGCGGGCGCTCGGCAGCGAGCAGCTCCTCGATCTGCTGCGCCGGCGCCGGGAGGCCGGTGCGCCGTAGCGGGCCTCAGGGACCCCCCAGCCGGCCCCGAAAGACCTCGATCGCTTCGCGGAGCAGGCGGCGGATGAAGACCTCTCGGTCGCCCCGCGGAAGGCTGCGGTAGGCCTCGTAGCCGGGGTGGGATTCGGCGAGCTCCGGCGGGCGCTCCCGCAGGGCGGCGCGCTGTTCCTCGAACCGGCCGATGAGATCCACGAGCCGCATCTCGGCCCCGGGGATCGCCTTCAGCCAGCCGATCCGGCGCATCAGCTCGAAGCGTACGAAATCGGCGAGCAGCAGATGGATGTCGACGACGCGAAGCTGCTGCTCGTTTTCGAGGTAGAAAAAGCGGGCCGCAGGCCCCAGATCGAGCGTCCCCAGGATCAGCTCGTAGAACGCGTTTGCGCTCTCGTCCCCCGGGGTGGCGAGAAAGAGCAGCGTGCGATCGGAGAGGTCGACCAGTCGGGTCTCCACCCCGTAGTCCTCCCCGAAACGCGCCCGCCAGGGTCCGAAGGCCCTCTGCGCGAAGGATTTCCGGCGGAAAGCGGCGAGGTCGACGACTTTGCTCATCGCAACCCGGAGCTGCGGTTCAGGCGCATGCCGAGGAGCCCCGCCTCGAAGAGCAGATAGAGCGGCACCGCCATCAGAGCCAGGTTGAAGGCGTCCGGTGTGGGGGTGAGGACGGCGGAGACGATCGTGATCGCCAGCACGGCGTAGCGGCGGTTCCGGGCGAGACGCTCGCGGCGCAGGACGCCGAGCCGTCCGAGCAGGATCATGGCGAGCGGCAGCTCGAAGAGGATGCCGAAAGCGAAGAGAAACAACAGGCAGAAGCCGACGAATTTGCGCACCGAGATCAGCGCCTCGACGGAGGGCCCCTCGAACTCGAGCAGGAAGGCCACGCCGTAAGGCAGCGTGACCTGCAGGCAGAAGAAAAATCCGGCGAAGAAGAGCACCACCGCGGCGGCCCAATAGCGGCGCATGGGGGGGCCGGAAAAGGAGGGAAACGCGGCCTGCAGGCCGCAGAGGACGGCCCAGAGAAGGTACGGGAAGCCGGCGAAGACCCCGAAGGCGAGCGCGAGGGCGAGCAGGCTGAAGAGCACCTCCGGGATGCCGAAGGCCGCAAGGCGCACCCCGGTGTGGTGGTGGAGAAACCGCAGGGCGGAGTCGGCGAAGAAGTAGCCGACGACCGAAAAGAAAAACACCACCCCCGCGACCCGGATGAGGGCCGAGCGGAGGCGGGCGAGGCCGGCCAACAGGCCGGAAGAGGCGGCGGTCGGGGGGCTGCGGTGCATGGGCTTGGCCGTGGCCGGGGGGTCGGATGCGGTGCGATGCTTTGCTTATCTGCCACGCGGGGCGCGGCGGTGTCAAGGAGGTGCGCCGGCGCGGGCCCTATTCTTCCGGGGAGTCCTCGATCCGTTCGAATCCCCGGTATTGCAGCGCTTCCGAGACGTGGCGGGCGGTGATGCGCTCGTGTTCTTCGAGGTCGGCGATCGTGCGCGCGAGCTTGAGCACGCGCTGAAAGGCGCGCGCCGAAAGGCCGAGGCGCTCGAGCGCCGCTTCGAGCAGGCGCCGGCTTTCGGCGTCGATCGGGCAGAAGGTCCGCAGGTGACGGTTCCCCATGCGCGCGTTGCAGAGAACCCGGCTTTTGCGGAACCGGGCCTGCTGCACGGCGCGGGCCCGGGCGACCCGGGCGCGGATCGAAGAGGAAGGCTCCGCGGCCGCCGGTTGCAGCAGCTCTCCGCGGGCTACGGCCGGCACCTCGACGTGCAGGTCGATGCGGTCGAGAAGCGGGCCGGAGACGCGGGCCCGGTAGCGCCGAAGCTGGGTTTCCGTGCACTGGCAGGCATGCCGGCTGTCACCCCGGTAGCCGCAGGGGCAGGGATTCATGGCCGCCGCCAACATGAAGGAGGCGGGGTAGGTCAGGGTCGAGGCCGCACGCGAAAGGGTCACCCGGCGGTCCTCCAAGGGCTGGCGCAGGGCCTCGAGGACGTGCCGTTTGAACTCGGGCAGCTCGTCCAGAAACAGGACCCCGTGGTGGGCGAGGCTCACCTCCCCCGGCCGGGGAACGGCTCCGCCGCCGATCAGACCGGCGTCGGAAATCGTGTGGTGCGGCGCACGAAAGGGCCGCCGCGCGATGAGGGTGCGCCGCGGTTCGAGCAGTCCGGCCGCGCTGTACACCTGGGTGGTCTCGAGCGCTTCCTCGAAGGAGAGCGGCGGAAGGATCGAGGGCAGCCTCCGGGCGAGCATGGTCTTGCCCGATCCCGGCGGTCCGATCAGCAGCAGGTTGTGTCCGCCTGCGGCGGCGATTTCGAGCGCCCGCTTGGCATGCTCCTGGCCGTGCACCTCGGCGAAATCCTCTTCGCCGCCGGGATCGGCCTCGAGCCGTTCGAAGCTCCCCGCAGGAAGCGGCGGAATCGGCCGGTCGCCGTTCAGGTGCTCGACCGCCTCGGCGAGGCTTCCGGCGGGCAGGACCGCGATCCCCTCGACGACGGCGGCCTCCGGCGCGTTCGCGGCGGGGACGAGGACGGCGGCGAACCCCCAGCGCTTGGCGGCAAGCGCGGTCGAGAGCATTCCCGGCACGGGTTTGAGCCGGCCGTCGAGCGAGAGCTCCCCCGCCACCACGTGCCGCGCAAGCGCCTCCTGAGAGACGATGCCGTCTGCGGCCAGGATACCGAGCGCAATCGGCAGATCGAACCCGGTCCCCTCCTTGCGCATGTCGGCCGGGGCGAGGTTCACCGTAATGCGGTCGGCGGGGAAGCGAAAGCCCGAGTTGGCGATGGCTGCCTTGACCCGCTCACGGCTTTCCTTGACCGCCGCTTCGGGCAGGCCGACGGTGGCGAAGCTGGGCAAACCCCGGGCGATGTCGACTTCGACTTCGACCTGCAGGGCTTCGATTCCCGAGAGCGCACTGCTGAACACGCGCGAGAGCACCGTTTCCCTTCCCCGCCGGGACGACCCGGAGCCGGGGGAGAATCTTACCAAAGGCGCGGCCGGCGCACAACGGCCCTGCGGCGTTCCGCCCGCGCTCCTTGCCAGGATGGGGACGATCGGCTATGAGGGATGCCGACGTCGGAAACGGTACGGGAGCCTCCTTTCGTGTCCAGGGTTCGCCCCCTCGGCGGGGTTTTGATCGCAGCCCTTCTTTTCGGGACGGTGACGGCCGCCCACGGGGCGGCGTCGGTGTCCCACCTCACGGTTTCGGCCGACGAGGAGCGGCTGCTGCTGCATCTCGGGCTGGAGGGGGCCTTTCCGGACCGGCTGAAAAAGCGGGTGCTCGAGGGCAAACCGGTGTCGATCGTTTTCACGGTCCGGCTGAACCGTGTCCGCGACCTCTGGCTCGACGAGCGGGTCGCCGACCGGGTGATCGAGCACATCCTGCGTTTCGACCGACTGAAGAACGAGTTCACCGTGCGCCGCTCCTGGAAGGGGTTCGAGGCCGAAACGACCCCCTCCTTCGAGGAGGCGCAACAGTGGATGAGCTGGATCGAGGGCTATCCCATCGCCGCGCTCGACCGACTGGCGCGGGGCTCCTCTTACGCCCTTCTCGCTCAGGCCGGGATCGTGCGCCGCAGTCTTCCTTTCGGCCTGCACCATGTGCTTTTTTTCCTCTCCTTCTGGGAGGAGGAGACCGACTGGTATGTCCTGCATTTCCGCTACTGAGGATCTGAACGGAGCCGCAGCCGTCGTCACCGGCGGGACACGCGGCATCGGACTCGGCATCGCGGAGTATCTGGCCGAGCGCGGCGCCTCGCTCGCCGTCGTCTGGCACCGCCACGAGGCTGCGGCCCGCGCGGCCGAGGAACGTCTGGCCTCCCGGATGCGGACGGGGCGGAGGCTTCTTCTGCTCCAGGGCGATGCGGGGGATCCCGCCGTGGTGGCCGCGCACCATGCCCGGGTGCGCGCCGAACTCGGCGCCGTCGCCGTGCTCGTCAACAACGCCGGAATCATGCTCCCGGAGGTTTTCGAGAAGGTCAGCGCGACGCTGTGGGAAGAGACCCTGCGCACGAACCTCTCCTCCGCCTTTTGCTGGAGCCGTGAAGTCATCCCGGGGATGAAGGAAAAAGGCTTCGGCCGCATCGTTTCCATCGCCTCGATCGCCGCCCGCGGCGGCGGGGTGATCGGGCCCCACTACGCGGCCTCCAAGGCCGGAATGTTAGGGCTCACGCGTTACGGCGCGCGCGAACTCGGCCGCTTCGGGATCACCCTGAACGCCATCGCGCCGGCCTTCATCGAAGATGCGGGCATTTTCGTCGGCTACTCCGCCGAGCAAAAGGCCGAGCTGGCCACGCGCACGGCGACCGGGCGCCTGGGCCGGGTCGCCGACGTGGTCCGGGCCTTCGCCTATCTGTTGGACTCCCCGTTCGTGACCGGGGTCTGCCTGGACGTCAACGGCGGCGCCTTCATGATCTGAGCAGGGCGCGCCCTTGGAGGAAAGGACCTAACGCCATGGCCAAACGCAGCGACCTCATGATCCGCGGTCCCGAGCGGGCTCCGCACCGCGCGCTTCTCCGCGCCGAAGGGTTTACGGACTGGGAAATGGAACGGCCGGTCATCGGCATCGCCAATTCCTTCAACGAAATCATTCCCGGGCACATGCACCTCGACAAGGTGGTGGAGGCGGTCAAGGCCGGCGTTTACGCCGCCGGCGGAACCCCGGTCGTCTTCAACACGATCGGGGTCTGCGACGGGATCGCCATGAACCACATCGGGATGAAGTACTCGCTTCCCAGCCGGGAGCTCATCGCCGATTCGCTCGAGATCATGGCCATGGCCCATCCCTTCGACGGGCTCGTGCTCGTCGCTTCCTGCGACAAGATCATCCCCGGGATGCTGATCGCCGCGGCCCGGCTGAACCTGCCCTCCATCTTCCTGCCGGGGGGGCCGATGCTGCCGGGGCGCCACGGGGGCCGCGAGGTCGGGGTGGACAAGGTCTTCGAGGCCGTGGGCCGGGTCAAGGCCGGCACCCTGAGCGAGGGCGAACTGCGCGAGCTCGAGTGCGCCGCCTGTCCCGGCGCCGGCTCCTGCGCGGGCATGTTCACCGCAAACACCATGTGCAACCTCGCCGAGGCCCTGGGCATGGTGCTTCCCTACGGCGGCAGCGCACCCGCGGTTTACGCCGAGCGGCTGTGGATCGCGAAGGAAACCGGACAGGCGATCGTGCGTCTGGTCAAGCGGAACCTGCGGGCGCGGGACATCCTGACGCGGGAGGCCTTCGAGAACGCCATCGTCTGCGACATGGCGCTCGGGGGGTCGACGAACAGCGCCCTCCACCTGCCGGCGATCGCTTACTATGCCGGAGTGGAGCTCACGCTCTCCGATTTCGGGCGCTTCACGGAGACGACCCCGCACCTGACCACGCTGGCCCCCGCCGGACCGCATCACGTCGTCGATCTTTTCCACGCGGGCGGCATCCCGGCGATTCTGGCCGAGCTGCGCCGCGCCGGGCTCATCCACGAGAAAGCCCTGACCGTGACCGGCCTTCCGGTCGGCAAAATGCTGCGCACGATCCGCGCCGGCATCCGCGACACCGCGGTGATCCGCCCCTGCCGGCACCCCGTGCACGCCACCGGCGGCCTGGCCGTTCTGCACGGCAACCTCGCCCCCGAGGGGGCGATCGTCAAGCAGGCCGCCGTGTCCGAGGAGATGCTCGACCACACCGGGCCGGCCCGGATCTTCGATTCCGAGGAGGAGGCCTTCCGGGCGATTACGGGCGGCCGCATCCGCAAGGGGGATGTCGTCGTCGTGCGCTACGAGGGGCCGCGGGGCGGGCCCGGGATGCAGGAGATGCTCTCCCCGACTGCGGCGCTCGCCGGGATGGGGCTCGACAAGGAGGTGGCGCTCATCACCGACGGGCGCTTCTCCGGGGCGAGCCGGGGGGCCGCCGTAGGGCACATTTCCCCCGAGGCCGCGGCGCGCGGGCCGATCGCGGCCCTGAAGGAGGGCGACCTCGTGCATATCGACATTCCGCGAAGGCGCCTGCAGGTGAAGCTGAGTGCACGGGAGATCCGCCGCCGGCTGGCGGCTCTGCCGCCCTTCGAGCCGAAGGTCCGCACCGGCTATCTCGCCCGCTACGCGCAGCTGGTCTCGAGTGCGGCGCAGGGGGCCGTCTTCCCGCGTTAGAAGCGCTCGTCTTCGTCCGCGAAGGGCGATTGCAGGCGGCGCAGCGGGGTCGGCTGGGTCCAGCGGTTGAGCGCTCCTTCGTAGAACCACTTGTCGGGGAACCCGCGGCGGGTGGTGAAGACCGGGCGCTCCGCCCAGCGGATCAAATCCTCGTAGGCGTCCCGCAGCTTGCGGAAGAGGGCCGAATCCCCTCCCTGGTCCGGATGAACTTCCTTTGCCCGCCGGCGGAAGGCCCGCTTGATGATCTGCTGCAAGTTCGGGGAGTGCAGGTCGCGGGAGCGCAGCTTGAGAAAGGTGAGCGAACGGGCCATGCGGGACGGCTCGCGCACCTCAAGCGGCCGCACGCAGTGGATGTCCCCGGCGATGGGCCGAGCCTTGGAAAGAACGAGGCGGGTGGCGAGGTAGCGTTTTTTCGTGCGTCGCACCTCGTCCCACCAGGCGTTTCCGAGATCGTTGAACATGCGGCAGAAATCGTCGACCGGCTTCTTGCCTCGACTCCGGGGGTAGATGAAGCTCAGCAGATCCCGCGAGTCGTAGGGCAGCATGTCGAGCATGATGAGGGCGTCGGTGAAGTAGAAGGTGGCGTAGCGGATCTGGAGCGTCTGCAGCAGGCCGGTGCGCATGTTGAGGTTGTTGCGCAGCTTCTGGCGGCATTCGATCGAGCAGTAACGCCGACGTTTCATGTTCTCGGTCGTGCCGCACGAGAGGCAGCGGCGGATGCCGCCGTTTCCGGTGGTGAAAGGAACGGGGGGGATCAAGACATTCATGGGGCTTCGCCTTCCGAATCGAACAGATCACCCTACCACGGGCTTTCCTCTTCCGTCAAAGCGGCCCCCCGGGCCGCACGCCCCCTCGCGGGTCCGCGGACGGAGGGCGATTGACAGGGCTCGAGCGATATAGCAACATGACGCATCGCGGGCGGAGATCCGCGCCCCGGGGGCGACGATGGAGCGAAGCGAGTTTAAGAACATCCGCAAGGCGCTGGAGATGACGCAGAAAGAGATCGCGCAGGTTCTCGCCGTCTCGCTCAAGGCCGTCCACAGCTACGAGCAGGGCTGGCGGACGGTTCCACCGGCCGTGGAGCGCCAGCTCTATCTTCTGCTCGGCCGCAAGGCCGGGGCTCGAAACGGCCCGGATTGCTGGGAAACGAAGGGCTGCCCGCCTGAAACGCGCCGCCTTTGCCCCGCCGGCCGCTGGAACAGCGGCGACCTTTGCTGGGCGATCACCGGGACCCTTTGCGAGGGCGAAGACCGCGGAAGCTGGCGCGAAAAGATGGCCTCCTGCCGCGCCTGCCCGGTGTTCACCGCCCGGGTGCCCCTTTCCTCCCTCGGTCTTCCATGAGCGAATACATCGAGCACGATCGCAACGGCGCCTCGGTCGGCATCGTTCGCAAAGAGTTCTTCACCTTCGCCCAGCCCCCGGAGAGCCTGCAACTCGAGAGCGGGGCGCGGCTCGGCCCCGTCACCCTCGCCTACGAAACCTGCGGCCGGCTCTCTCCGGCCAAGGACAACGCCGTGCTTGTGCTGCATGCGCTTTCGGGGGACTCGCATGTCGCCGGCGTGTACACCCCCGAGGACGAAAAGCCCGGCTGGTGGGATTTCATGGTGGGGCCCGGCAAAGGGATCGACACGGAGCGCTATTTCGTCGTCTGCTCGAACGTGGTCGGCGGCTGCGCGGGCTCGACCGGTCCGGGCTCTCGCCGTCCGGATACGGGTCGGCCCTACGGCCTGGATTTTCCGGTGGTCACCATCGGCGACATGGTGGCGGCGCAGAAGGCGCTGATCGATCACCTCGGGATCCGCCGGCTGCTCTGCGTGGTGGGCGGCTCGATCGGCGGCATGCAGGTCCTCGAATGGACCGTGCGCTACCCGGAGTGCGTCGCCTCGGCCATCGCGCTGGCCACGACCATGAGGCACTCGGCGCTCGCCATCGCTTTCAACGAGGTCGCCCGCCAGGCGATCATGGCCGATCCCCACTGGAACCACGGCGATTATTACGACGGACCGAAACCCGCCACCGGGCTCGCCGTGGCGCGCATGATCGGGCACATCACCTACCTCTCCGACGAGGCCATGCGCCTGAAATTCGGGCGCCGGCTGCAGGACAAGAGCGATTTTTCCTTCAACTTCGACGCCGATTTTCAGGTCGAGAGCTACCTGCGCTACCAGGGACGCAAGTTCGTCGACCGCTTCGACGCGAATTCCTTTCTCTACATCACCAAGGCCGCGGATTACTACGATCTCATCCTGCAGCACGGCGCAGGATCGGCCGTGCGTGCTCTGGCCAAGGCCCGCGCCCGGTTCCTCGTGATTTCCTTCACCTCGGACTGGCTCTACCCGACCTACCAGTCCCGGGAAATCGTCAAGGCGCTCAAGAAGAACGGGCGGGACGTCAGCTTCTGCGAAATCGAGGCCGACTGGGGGCATGACGCGTTTCTCTTGCCTAACCCACGGCTTTCGGCGCTGATCCACGGCTTTCTGGAAAGGGTCCAGCGTGAAGTCCAAACCTCACCGCATGCGCTATGATCTGCAGATCATCGCCTCGTGGATCGAGCCGGGATCCCACGTCATGGATCTCGGCTGCGGCGAGGGCGAGCTGTTGAGCTATCTGATCGCCCGCAAGGGGGTGCGCGGCGAGGGGATCGAGAAAAACGAGCAAAAGGTCGCCCACTGCATCGAAAAGGGGCTTTCCGTCTTGCAGGGCGACATGAACGAGGAGGTACTCGACTACCCCGAGAACCGCTTCGATTACGTGATCCTCAGCCAGACCCTGCAACAGGTCTACGAACCCGACGCCCTCATCCGCGCCATGCTGCGCATCGGGCGCCGGGGCATCGTGAGCTTCCCCAACTTCAGCCACTGGGGCATCCGGTTGCAGGTCTTCTTCACCGGCTACGCCCCGGTCTCCCGCCAGCTCCCCTACCAGTGGTACGACACCCCGAACATTCGCGTGATCACGCTTAAAGACTTCCGGCGCTTCATCCGACAGATCGGGCTGCGGGTCCTCCAGGAAGCCGCGATCGACACGCATTCCGAGGACCGCTACGGCCGAATCGTGCGCTTTCTGCCCAACCTGCGGGCGACCTACGGCATTTTCATGATCGGAAAATAACCTCGCCCGGGGCCGCCCCTGGGGCGCCGCGAAGGAAAGGAAGGCCGCGGATGAAAATCGTCTCCATCGCCGTCAGCCGCAAGAAAGGGACCCCCAAGACGCCGGTTGTCGAGGCGGTTCTCCGCCCCGAGCAGGGCCTCGAGGGGGACGCCCACGCCGGCCCCGGACACCGGCAGGTCAGCCTGCTCTCCTCCGAGAGCATCGAGGGCGCGCGCAGCCGGGGGCTCGAGGTCTCCTTCGGCGATTTCGCCGAGAACATCGCCACCGTGGGGATCGACTGGAAAACCGTTCCCGTCGGAACCCGCGTGCGTTTGGGCCCCGAGGCCATCCTCGAGATCACCCAGATCGGCAAAGAGTGCCACACCCGCTGCGCGATTTTCTACAAGGCGGGCGACTGCATCATGCCCCGCGAGGGGGTCTTCGCCCGCGTCCTCCGCGGCGGGACCGTGCGCGTCGGCGACGAGGTCCGCATCGGTTCGGAGGGCTAAAGTCCAACCGGGGCGATACCGATAATGAGAATGCAAGAGCCGTTGGGATCCGAATTCCACGCCCGGGTCGCCGGGGGGGGACTGTCGCAGCCGGCGAGAGGTCTCGCGTGTTCGTCATCATCGGTTTCGCCGTTGTCCTGCTGTCCGTGCTGGGGGGGTTCGCCGAAGCGGGCGGCCCCTTCATGGTGCTCGTGCAACCGGCTGAATTCATTATCATCGCCGGCGCCGGACTCGGGGCTCTGCTCGCTTCCGCGCCCAAGAACATCCTGCAGAAGATCTTCGCCAAGACGCTCGCCGCCCTGAAGGGCAAGACGGTCACCAAGTCGACCTATCTCTCCGTGCTCAAGCTCCTCTATGAGCTCCTCTACATGGCCCAGAAAGAGGGCCTGATCGCCCTCGAGAAGCACATCGAGTCACCCGCCGAGAGCGCGATCTTTTCCAAGTACCCCGACATCCTGGGGCATGAGGAACTGATCGCCTTCATGACCGACACCTTCCGCATGGTCATCATCGGCGGAATCGCCTCCCACGACCTCGAAGCCCTGATGGAGAGCGACATCGACACCCAGCACAACGAGGTGAAAAAGCCGAGCCAGGTGCTCTCCAAGATCGGCGACACCATGCCGGGACTGGGCATCGTGGCCGCGGTCCTGGGCATCGTCATCACCATGCAGGCGATCGACGGCCCGGCCGGGGAGATCGGCAAGAAGGTCGCCGCCGCCCTCGTGGGGACCTTCCTGGGGATTCTCCTCTGCTACGGCTTCATCCAACCGCTGGCCTCCAACCTGGACATTTCCGGGGAGAAGGAGATCCAGGTCTTCGAGGTGGTCAAGAACGCGATTTCCGCGTTCGCTCGGGGTTTCAGTCCGCTGGTCTGCGTCGAGTTCGCCCGTCGCAGCATCCCCAGCGAATCGCGGCCGGAGTTCGCGGAGATGGAAGCCCACGTGAAGGAGAAGAGTTGAGCGAAAGCGACAAGATCGTCATCCGCAAGGTGAAAAAGCGCGGGGGTCACGAGGGCCATCACGGCGGGGCCTGGAAGGTGGCCTACGCCGATTTCGTGACCGCGATGATGGCTCTCTTCATCGTGCTGTGGATCATCGCCCACAACGCGACCATCCGCGAGTCGGTGGCGCTCTATTTCCGCGACCCCGGAGCGGTCCACAAGACGGCCGCGGGCGTGATGAACGGGGTGAACGGGATCCGGCCCTTTACCGACTCGAAGATTCAGGTGCCCCCGATCCAGTCCGATTCGGCCGACGAGGAAAAGAAGCGCGAGGCCGAAGCGCTGCGCGAAGAGGGCGAGCGGCTCAAGGAGGCGATCGCCGCGCTCCCCGATCTTGCCCGCTTCAAGGACCAGATCCAGATCACCTTGACCAAAGAGGGGCTGCGGATCGAGCTGATCGAGCAGTCCGAGGGCCTTTTCTTCGACATCGGCAGCGCCCGCCTCAAGCCCGATGCCGTCAGTCTCCTGCGCCTGATCGCCTCGCGGATCGGTCAGGTGCCCAACGAAGTGGTCATCGAGGGGCACACCGACAGCCGCCCCTATGCCGGCACGGGCTACAACAACTGGGATTTGAGCACCGACCGCGCCAACGCCGCGCGCCGCGTGCTCGAGGACGGGGGGGTGCGCGACCGGCAGATCACGAGCGTGAACGGCTACGCCGACCGCCGCCTGAAAAACCCCGCCCGCCCCTTCGATTTCTCGAACCGCCGCGTGACCATCCTGGTCGCCTTCCATGCCTCCGGCCGGGAGGAGCCCCACGCCGCCGCAGGCTCTCCCGAGCGACCGCGGCGCGGCCACGAAAAGCCGTTGGGCAAAAGCTGATCTCCCGGCCCTGACGTCTCCGGCTTTCTCCGGAGAGAGGATGGTCCGCGGTTGCCCTCCTGCCCCGCTCTGTGTCCGCAGGTGACGGCCCAAAACGCCGCAGCTCCTGGAAATGAACCCCCTGGCGGTCGGAGGCGGGCTCGAGGGCGCCGCCTTCTTTTCGACCTGCGCCGTCCCGCCGGCAAGCCCGCCTCGAACCCTCCGGGTTCCGCTCAGGTCCGCTCGGCCGGCGGCGGCTCCTCCGGCTCCCGCCGGACAAGGACCTTGTCCACGCGATGGCCGTCCATGTCGACGACCTCGAAGCGGAAGCCCTTCCAGGCGAAGCTGTCGCCGGCGCGGGGGATGCGGTCGAGGTAGGCCATCACCATGCCGCCGAGCGTCTGGTAGAGGTTTTCCTCCTCGTAGGGCAGCTCTTCGAGATCGAGCACCTCCTTGAGCTCGTCGGCGGGGACCTTGCCGTCCATGAGATAGGAGCCGTCTTCCCGGCGGAGGATTTCCTCTTCGTCGTCTTCCTCGGGCGTTGGGATGTCGCCCACGATCGCCTCGAGCACATCGCTCGTCGTCACCAGGCCCTGGAAGCCGCCATGCTCGTCGATGACCACGGCGACATGGGTGCGCTTCTTCTTGAAGCGCTCGAGCACCGCCAGGGCCGACATGGTTTCGGGGAGGAAAAGCGCAGGCCGCAGGACGGCCCGCAGGTCGGTCGGACGACACCCCAGGTGCTGGGAGAGGAGATCCTTCGTGTTCACCATCCCGATCACGCGGTCGATCTCGTCTTCGGCGACCGGGTAATGGGTGTGGGAGGAGGAGGTGATCTTGCGCTGGATCTCTTCGGGGGGATCGTTCACGTCAAGCCAGACGACATCCGGCCGCGGCGTCATGATCGCGCTCACGGTGCGGTCACCCAGGCGGAAGACCCGCTCGACCATTTCCTGCTCGGTCGGTTCGAAGACCCCCTCCTGGGTCCCCTGTTCGATCATGAGCTTTACCTCTTCCTCGGTGACCGAGGTCTCCGCCGAGGGCTTGATCGCAAACAGCCGCAGGACGAGGGCCGAGGTGAAACTGAGCAGGCGCACGAGCGGTGCGGCCACCCAGGCGAGCGTGCGCATCAACGGGGCGAAGGCGGCGGCCAGCCGCTCGGCGTGCTGCAGCGCGATCTGCTTGGGGACGAGTTCTCCCAGGATGAGGGTGAGAAAGGTGATCGCCAGCACGACGGCGCTCAGGCTCACGGCCGCGCCATGGGGGGCGATCCAGGAGACGCGGTTCAACTCCGGGGCGAGACGGTCGGCGATGGTCGCGCCCCCGAAGGCTCCGGCCAGGATGCCGACGAGGGTGATGCCGATCTGGATGGTCGAGAGGAACGAGCCGGGTGAGTTGGCGAGTTCGAGCGCGATGCGCGCGCGCTCGTCGCCCTCCTCGGCCCGCTGCTGGAGGCGGGTCTTGCGCGAGGAGACGATCGCGATTTCCGCCATGGAAAACAGGCCGTTGGCAACGATCAGCGCAAGCAGGACGAAGATTTGGGTACTGAAGGATTCCATGCCGGGCGAAAGGGCCGATCGCGATGAAGAACGACGCCACCGGACATCGGCTGCCGCACTATAAGCGAGAGTGCCAGGCTTGACAATGCTAATTTGGCGCGGGCCGCTGCGGCCTACCCGGAGAGGAGCCCCCAGGCCATCCGGGTGGCGACGAGGATCAGGAAGGCGGCGAAGATCCGCTTCAGCCGCGAGACCGGAAGGCGGTGCGCGAGCCGGGCGCCGAGCGGCGCGGTGAGCATGCTGAAGAAGGCGATCCCCGCCAGGGCGGGCAGGTGGAGGAAGCCCAGGTTCCCGGAAGGCAGGGTGGCGATTCCCCAGCCGTTCACGATGTAGCCCAGGGTGCCGGCGACCGCGATCGGAAAGCCGATGGCGGCGGAGGTGCCGATCGCCTGGTGCAGGGGAATGTTGCACCAGGCGAGAAAGGGGACCGAGAGCGATCCGCCCCCGATTCCGACCAGGCTGGAGACGATCCCGATGATCCCCCCGGCGGCGAACATTCCGGCCGTGCCCGGAAGCTCGCGGGTCGGCTTGGGCTTGTAGTTGGCGAGCATCTGGAGGGCGACATAGTAGAGAAAGCAGACGAAGAAGACCTTGAGCGCCGGGGTCGAAAGCCAGGCGGCGATCCAGGTGCCGCCGAAGGTGCCGGTGAGAATCCCCGGGCTGATGCGGAGGACGACCGGCCAGCGTACGGCCCCGCGGCGGTGGTGGGCGCGGAAGCTCGAGATCGAGGTGAAGACGATGCTGCCGAGCGAGGTGGCGAGCGCCATCTGCATGATGTGCGGGGAGGCGAACCCCTGGGCGCTGAAGTGAAAGACAAGCATGGGCACGATCACGATGCCGCCGCCCACGCCGAGCAGCCCGGCGAGGATGCCGGCGGCGACGCCGAAGACCGGATAGAGCAACCAGAGCACCATACGCAGGGACCTTCCTTCGAATCGTCGAAGCGAGCGGGGAGTATAAATCCGATTCTCCCGGCGGGAAAGGATCTTTAAGGAAAGCTTCGGCCTTGATCCCCCTGCAACCGTCTGTTAAGCAGCTTCATCCTCCGCGGTGCCGGCGGCCTTCCGGGGCGTGGGCATCGGCGGGGGGAGGGCGTTTTTTCGGGAGGCGGGGCAGGCATGCGGATCGTCATGGCCGCGGCCGAAAACGCCGCGCTTCGCGGCGGGAAGGTAGGGGGGCTGGCCGACGCCGTGGCGGGCGCCGCCGGCGGACTGACGCGTTGCGGCTGCCGGGTGACGATCGTCACCCCCGCCTACGGCGTTCTTCACCGGCTCAACCCCTCCCGACCGTTGGCCGAGGTCGCCTTTCCGTTCGGCGGGGGGGAGGAACGCTCATCGATCCACGAGGTTTCCCCCCCGGGGGATGACGGGGGGGGCGTGCGGCACCTCGTCATCGACCACCCGGCGTTTTCCGGGGGTGCCGTGGGTGGCCAAATCTACCACCCCGACCCGCCGCACACCCCCTTCGCGACCGACGCCACCCGTTTCGCCCGGTTCGCCGCGGCCTTTTGCCACGCCGGAGAAGCCGGAATCTGGGGCTCCGCCGAGCTTCTGCATCTCCACGACTGGCACTGCGGTTTCGTTTTTCTGCTCCGGCGTTACGATCCGGCGCTGCGGCGGCTTGCGCGCCTGCGCGCCGTTTTTTCCATCCACAACCTTGCGCTTCAGGGGATCCGGCCTATTGCCGGCCACCCTTCTTCGCTTGCGGCATGGTATCCGCAGCTTTCTTTCCCGCAACCGGAGATCGCCGATCCCCGTTGGCCCCACTGCGTGAATCCCATGGCCGCGGGCATCCGGCTTGCGGAGGCCGTGCATACGGTATCCCCGAGCTACGCCCGGGAGATCCTGCGGCCGAGCGACCCGCCGCGGTTCTACGGAGGAGAGGGTCTCGAGGCCGACCTGCAGGCGGCCGCCGCCGCGGGCCGATTGCACGGCGTCCTGAACGGTTGGCCCGAAGAAGAACCCGGGGGATCGATTCCTCCCTCCCCGGCGGAGCTCGGCGGGGGACTCCGAGAGATCCTCCGCGGCTGGATCGGCTCCGGCGGCCCCGATTCCGGGGTGCACTTCGTCGCCCACGGCCGTCTGGAGGAGCTCTCCCGCCGGGAAGCGCGGCCGCGGCCGCTTTTGACCGCCGTGACGCGGGCGGTCGCCCAGAAACTCTTTCTCCTGCGGGCCCCGGCGGAAGACGGCCGACCGGCCCTCGAGCACGTACTCGATTTTCTTGAGCCGGAGGGAAGATTTCTTCTCCTTGCGGCGGGGGATCCGGACTACGAGGGTTTTCTGGCGACGACGGCGGCGCGCCGCCGGGGGTTGATCTTTCTGAACGGGTATGACGAGGAGGCGGCCCGGCTCCTCTACCGGGCGGGGGATCTTTTCCTCATGCCGAGCTCCTACGAGCCTTGCGGGATCAGTCCGATGCGGGCCATGGCCGCCGGCCAGCCCTGCCTCGTGCATCTGGTCGGCGGACTCCAAGACACCGTCCGGCCTGGGGAAAACGGCTTCGGCTTCGCCGGGGAGACGGTCGCCGGCCAGGTGCAGGGGTTGCTGTCCGCTTGTCGTGCGGCGCTCGAACTGCTGCGCCGTCAGCCTCGCGCCTGGGAGGCCATCCGTCGACGGGCGGCCGAAACGCGCTTTTCCTGGGAGGAAGCGGCCCGCGCCTACCTGGAGCGGCTCTACCGGCCGCGCTCCGCCTGAGGCGTCCTTTTCGCGGCCGCCGCCTGCACGAGCGCGCGGAAGAGCTTGAGCGAAAAAGGGTCTTCGCGGAAGCTTCCCTCGGGGTGCCACTGGACCCCGAGCACGAAGGGTTTGCCGGGATGCTCGAGCGCCTCGATCACTCCGTCGCGGGCCCGCGCGACGGGGTGCAGCCCCGGCGCCGCCTCCCGGACCGCCTGGTGGTGTTTCCCGTTCACCCGGATTTCGCGTTTTCCCAGGATGCGGGCGAGCAGGCTTCCCCGCTCGATCTGCACCGTGTGCGTGAGAACGGACTTGTCGGCTCGGGGCGCGTGGCAAATCGCCTGCGGCAGCTGGGTGGCGATGTCCTGGTAGAGGCTTCCCCCCATGGCGACATTCAGCACCTGGACCCCGCGGCAGATCCCGAGCAGCGGCATCCCGTGTTCCACGGCGAGCCGGGCGAGCGGGATCTCCATGCGGTCGAGGGCCTCGTCGACCTCGCCCAGCCCGGCGGCGGGTTCCTCGCCGTAACGGCCCGGGTGCACATCGGGCCCGCCGCTCAGGATCAGTCCCTCGAGCCCGGCGAGAATCCGCTTGAGACTCCGGGGGCTCTGCGGCGTGGGAATCAGCACGGGCGCTCCGCCCGCCTGGAGCACCGCGTGGCTGTAATCGGAGAAGGTGTAATCCAGGAAGTGGCCCAGCGAATAGGCGCCCCAGGCCCCGCCGGTCAGCCGGGAGCAGCTGATGCCGATCAGCGGCGGGGCGAGGGCGCTTTCTTTGGCGCGCATCGTTTCCTCCCTCAGGGCTCGAACGTCCCTTTCACCAGCACTTTGCCGCGGTCCACCATGCGCCTTCCCCGGGCGAAGACGGCGACGATCTCCAGCCTGCGGTCCAGCAGGAGAAGATCGGCGTCTTTCCCCGGAGCGAGGCTCCCCTTGCGGTCAAAGAGCCCCGCACGCCGCGCGGGGTTCGCGGTCACCAGCCGGAGCGCCTGATCCAGGGGGAGGCCCTCCCGGACGAGCCGGCGCCAGTCCTCGGTGAGGCTTTCGATCTCGCCCACGGCGAGCCGCACGAGGCGGCCTTGGGTGTCGAAGACCGGCATCGAGCCGTTCGAGTCCGAGCTCAGGCTGATCTGATCGAGCGGCACTCCGGCGGCGAGCGCCTGCCCCACCGCTTCGGCGACCGTAGGGCGGAAGCGGAGGTTCCGGCCGCGGGCGGTAAGGTCGATGAACCCCCCCTCACGGGCGAAGGCGATCGCCTCCTCGAGCAGGGCCGGCGTGCGGTTGAGGTGGGTGGGCAGAAACTGCCCGACGGGGATCTCGGTCTCCCGCAGCAGGCGCCGCAGCGGCTCGAGCCCCCGCGGCCCGGCGCCGACATGGAGGTGAACCAGCCCCGCCTTCCCCCCCAGCATGCCTCCCACGCGGGCCTCGGCCGCCAGGCGGCAGAGATCCTCGAAGCTCGGCTGGGAGGAGCGGTGGTCGGAGATGGCGATTTTGACCCCGATCACCGCGGGCAGGAGGGCGAGGTCCTTGCGCAGGCTGCCGGTGATCGTCGCAGGCGGAAGCTGGTAGGACCCGCTGCAGAGGAAGGCCGAGATCCCCTCGGCGGCAAGCTGCAGGGCCTTGGCGAGCAGGCTCTCGGGCCGGCGCGTGACATCGTCGGTTCCCAGCAGCCCGATCACGGTGGTCACCCCCGCGCGGGTGATCCGCGAGAGGGTGATCTCGGGGGCGCGGCTTGCCGGACCCGCCTCGCCACCCCCGCCCAAAAGATGGACGTGGAGGTCGATGAAACCGGGCACGGCGAGTTTCCCCTCGGCCGGAAGGCGCAGGACGTCGAAATCCCGCGGGAGATCGATCTTCGGCGCGATGCGCGCGATTTTTTCGCCGGCGAGCAGGATGTCGTTTCGACCGCGAGGCTCTGGAGCGAAGACCTCGGCACCGCGGATCAGGGTGAAGAAGGGGGTGGGAGCGCTCGGTTTCATGGCCAGACCTCGTTTCGGGGGCGGAGCCGCCGCATCCGGACCGGCTCAGTAAAGGTGGCAGGCGACCTGCCGGCCGTCGGCCAGCTGCCGGAAGGCGGGTTCCTCGCTTCGGCACTCCGGCATCGTCCGGGGGCAACGGGTGTGGAAGCGGCAGCCGGCCGGCGGGTTCACGGGGCTCGGCACGTCGCCTTCGAGGATGGGGCCGGTTTCCCGCCGCCGGGGGTCGGTTTTCGGAACCGCAGCGAGCAGCGCTTGAGTGTAAGGATGCGCCGGTTGTTCGAAGAGAGCGCGCTTTTCGGCGAGCTCGACGATTTTTCCGAGATACATCACGGCCACACGGTCGCTGATGTGGCGGATCACGCCGATGTTGTGCGAGATGAAGAGGTAGGTCAGCCCGAAGCGCTGCTGCAGGTCGCGCAGGAGGTTCAGGATCTGGGCCTGCACGGAGACGTCGAGCGCCGAGGTGGGCTCGTCGGCCACGATCAGCCGCGGCCGGGTGGCGATCGCCCGCGCGATGCCGATCCGCTGGCGCTGGCCGCCCGAGAATTCGTGCGGGTAACGGCCGAGCTGGTCCCGCCGCAGGCCGACCGCTTCGAGCAGCTCGGCGACCCGGTCGTCGCGCTCGGCGCGGCGGGCGATGCCGTGGATCTCCATCGGCCGGCCCACGATCTCGGCGACCGTCATCCTCGGATTGAGGGAGGCGAAAGGGTCCTGAAAGATGATCTGGAATGAGCGCCGGCGGGCGAGCAGCGCCTTGCGGTCGAGGCGCCCGAGATCTTCCCCCTCGAAGCGGACCTCGCCCGCCGTGGGCTCGATCAGCCGGAGCACGAGCCTGCCGGCCGTCGTCTTGCCGCAGCCGGATTCGCCCACGAGACCGAGCGTCTCGCCGGCACCGACGGCGAAATCGATCCCGTCCACGGCGCGGACGAAGACCTTGCGGCCGGCCAGGCCGCGCGTCACCGCAAAGTGCTTCACCAGGCCGCGGGCCTCGAGCAGAGGCGCCGTCATGATCCCTCTCCGGATTGCGGGTAGAGGTGACAGGCCACGCGGTGCCCCGGACCGACCCGGCGCATCCCGGGCCGCTCGCGGTCGCAGGGCGCGAAGCGCCTGCCGCAGCGCGGGTGGAAGGGGCAGCCGGCGGGCGGCCGGGAAAGATCGGGCACCGTGCCGGGGATGACGGCGAGGGTTTCGCGCTCCTCCTCGACGGGCGGGATCGCCCCCCAGAGCCCCTGGGTGTAGGGGTGGCGCGGGGCCGCGAAGATCTCCAGAACATCCGCCTCCTCGACGATTCCGCCCGCGTACATCACGGCCACGCGGTCGCACATCTGCGCGACGACCCCGAGGTCGTGGGTGATGAGCAGGATCGCGGTGCCGAACTCGCGGCGCATCTGCTGGAGAAGCCGCAGGATCTGGGCCTGGATGGTGACGTCGAGTGCGGTCGTGGGCTCGTCGGCGATCAGCAGCGCGGGCCGGCAGGAGAGCTCCATCGCGATCATCACCCGCTGCCGCATGCCCCCGCTCAGCTGGTGCGGGTAACAGCGGGCGATCTTCTCGGCCTCCGGAATGCGCACGCGGGCGAGCATCTCCACGGCGGCGTTCCAAGCCTCCTCGCGGCTCCGCCCTTGGTGCAGCGCGATGACCTCCCGCATCTGGTCGCCCACGCGGAAGACGGGGTTGAGCGAGGTCATCGGCTCCTGGAAGATCATGGAGATCTCCTTGCCGCGGAAGGAGCGCATCCGCTCGGGGGAAAGCGCGAGCAGATCGGTGTCCCGGAAGCGGATCGAGCCGGAGACGATTTTCCCCGGCGGAAAGGGAATGAGCCGCAGGATGGAGAGCGCGGTGACCGATTTGCCGCAGCCGGTCTCGCCCACGATTCCGAAGACCTCTCCTGCGGCGATGTCGAAAGAGACGCCGTCGAGCGCCCGGATGACCTTTCCGGCCGAAAAGAAGTGGGTCCGCAGGTCGCGCACGGAAAGAAGCGGCATGGCGCGGCTAATCCTTGAGCCGCGGGTCGAGCGAGTCCCGCAGGCCGTCGCCGAAAAGGTTGAACCCCATCACCACGAGCATGATGGCAAGCCCCGGAAAGGTGGCCACATGCGGGGCGGTGATGAGATAGGGGCGGGCGTTCGAGAGCATCGCCCCCCACTCGGGGTGCGGCGGCTGTACCCCAAGGCCGAGAAAGCTCAGCCCCGAGGCCGTGAGCAGCACGGTCGCCATGCGCAGCGTCGTCTGGATGATGATCGGAGCCATCGCGTTCGGCAAGAGGTGCCGAAACAGGATGCTGGCGTCGCCCTCCCCGGCCGCGCGCGCGGCCTCGACGAACTCCTTTTCCTTGAGGCTCAGGATCGAGCCGCGCACGATGCGCGCAAACTGCGGGATGGAGTAGATTCCCGCCGCAAGCATCAGGTTGAGCAGCCCCGGACCCAGGACGGCGATGATCGAAATGGCGAGGAAAATGCCGGGAAAGGCGAGCAGGATGTCCATCGCCCGCATGATCCCGTGGTCCGCCCAGCCGCCGTAGTATCCTCCCAGAAGCCCAAGGAGGCATCCGGCGACGAGCGCGATGAGGACGGCGACGAGCTGGATCTGCAGCGAGACGCGCGCGCCGTGGAGGATGCGGCTGAAGATGTCGCGGCCGAGTTCGTCGGTTCCCAGCCAGTGCTCGGCCGAGGGCGGCTCGAGCCGTCGGCCGAGATCGCCGGCGTCGGGAGCGTAGGGGGCGATCCCGGGGGCGAAGAGGGCGGTGAAAACGAACACGGCCACGATCGCGCCGCCCGCGAGCGCGGCGCGGTTGCGCTTCAGGCGCCGCCAGACCTCGGCCGCCTGGCTCGTCCGGACAAGGGGCTCACTCATAGCGGATCTTCGGGTCGAAGAAGGCGTAGGCGATGTCGGTCAAGAGGTTCACGAGCACGAAGGTCGTGGCGACCAGCAGCATCGCCCCCTGCACCACCGCATAGTCGCGCTGGAAAATCCCCTCCACCATAAGGCGGCCGACCCCGGGGAGCGAGAAGACGGTTTCGGTCAGCACCGCCCCCCCGAGCATGTAGCCGAATTCGAGGCCGAAGACGGTGATCACCGGAATCATCGCGTTTTTGAGCGCATGCTTGTAGATCACCACCGTTTCCCGCAGGCCGTTCGCCCGGGCGGTGCGGATGTAGTCCTGGCGGATGACCTCGAGCATCGAGGCGCGCGTCATGCGGGCGATCACGGCGGCCGAGGCCGCCCCGAGGGCGACCGCCGGCAGAACCAGATGGCGCAGCTCGCCCGAGCCCCCGGCCGGAAACCAGCGCAGGTGAACGGAGAAGACGAGCATGAGCAAGAGCCCCAGCCAGAAGATCGGCATGGAGATCCCGAAGAGGGCCCCCACCATGCTCGCGTGGTCGAAGATCGAGTACTGGCGGGTCGCCGAGACGACGCCGGCGACCAGCCCGATCGCCGCGGCGATCAGGATCGAAAGAAAAGAAAGTTGCACCGTGAAGGAAAAGCGCTGCAGAAGAAGGTGGATCACCGGCTGCCGGTTGCGGATGGAGATGCCGAAATCGCCCTGCGCGGCGCGGGCGACAAAGCGCAGGTACTGCACATGAAGCGGCTGGTCGAAGCCGTATTCCTGGCGCACGGCCTCGATGAACTCGGGATTGGCGTCTTCGCCGGCAAGCAGCACCGCCGGGTCGCCGGGGACGATCTGCAAAAGCGAGAAAGAGACGAGCGTCACCCCGAAGAGGACGGGGACGAGCATCGCCAGGCGCTTGAGGATGTAGCGGATCATGCAGGACCCGGACCTGCCGCGGCGGGCCGGAGCGGAATCCGGCGGGGGCTTCCCGCGGTCGCGCGGAAAGCCCCTCCGGCCGGGCTCATTTCTCGAGCTGGGTGTGCTGGTCGAAGTAGGTCAGCTCCAGGGGCGAGTTGATGACCCCTTTGAGCTTCTTCGTGTAGCCGATCGTCTCCTTGGTGACGAGGATCGGAATCTGCGGCACCTCCCGATGGAGGATCTCCTGGGCGAGCTTGAGGTACTTGTCGCGCTCGGCCTGGACCGTGGCCTTGGTCAGCTTGTCCACGTAGTCGTCGAATTCCTTGTTCGAGTAGAAGATGCGGTTGTTGCCTTTGGGCACCCACTGCTCGCTGTGGTAGAGGGGGTAGAGGATCCAGCGGGCCTCGGCCGAGGAGGGCGCCCAGCCCAAAAGAAAGATTTCGACGTCGGTTTGGTCGACGGGCTTGCGGGTTGCGGCGAGATAGGCCGCCCACTCCATCGTTCCGAGGCTCACCTCGATTCCGGCCTGCTTCCACTGCTGCTGCAAGGCCTGGGCCATTTCGTAGTCCTTGGGGTAGCGCCCCATGGGGCTGATGAAGCGGGCTTTCAGGCCGTTCGGGTAGCCCGCCTCGGCGAGGAGCTTCTTCGCTTTCTCGGGATCGTAGGGGTGGGACGGCAGCGGCACGTGGCCCGTAGTCCGCGGGGCGACGATGTTGCTCGCGACGAGGGCCCGGCCGCGGTAGAGGTTTCTCACGATCGATTCGCGGTCGGTGGCGAGGTTGAAGGCCTGGCGCACGCGCACGTCGGAGAACGGCTTCTTCTGGCAGTTGAAGCCGACGTAGAGCACACGCAGGGTCTCGGTCGAGTCGAGCTGGATGCGCGCATCCTTCTCGAGCCGCGGGATGTCCTCGGCGGGCAGCCGGACCGCCAGGTGCGCATCCCCCGACTGCAGCATCATGACGCGGGCTGCATCCTCTTTCACGGTCTTGACCACGATTTTGTCGAGCTTGGGTTTTCCGCCCCAGTAGGCGTCGTGGCGCGTGAGCGTCAGGTGGTCGCCGTGCACCCACTCGACGAACTTGAAGGGGCCGGTGCCGACCGGCTTGCGGGCGATGTCTTTGCCGAGCGCCTTGTGCGCCGTCGGGCTGCCGATCCCCGAGGCGCTGTGGGCGAGGTTGTTCAGGAAGAAGGCGAAGGGGGTCTTCAGATTCATGCGCACCGTGTGGGGATCGACCACGGTCACCGATTCCACGAAGGGAGTGTAGAGGGCCGCGCGCGAGGGTTTTTCCGGGCCGAGCATGCGCTCGACGAAGTACTTCACCGCCTCGGCGTTGAAGGGGGTGCCGTCGTGGAAGTTCACCCCCTTGCGCAGAGAAAAGGTCCAGCTCAACCCGTCGGGGGCCTGTTCCCAGCGTTCGGCGAGACCCGGCACCAGATTGAGCTTGGCGTCGAACTTGACCAGGTTTTCGTAAATCATGCGGTTGACGGCCTCGGAGGGATTGCTCTCGGCGTTCGGGGGATCGAGGCTGTCGGGATCCGCGCCGGCGGCGTAGATGACGGTCTGGGCCGAAGTCTCGCCGGCGCCGAAGGCGAGCAGGGCGGCCAAAAGCAGCGGCAACCACAGCAGAGTTCGTTTCATGGGAAACCTCCTTTCGCAGGGCTTGCAGGAATGGGGGGAGGCTTCCGAGGGTGCGAAGTCGGGCCCTCGTCCGCCGCGGAATTTTGGAACCTGGGCTGTCTATAGAAAATCGCCGCCGCGACTGCAAGGGGTGCAAGGGGACCCCTTGACAGGGATAACTGATATCTGATACATCAGATGGCGTTCCGTACCGCCTCCCCGAACTTTTCCGTCCCCGGGGACCCGCGGCGTTTGCGGACGCGGAATTCGGCCCATGAACCCTGCGGCTTCGGCTCCGGTCAAGATCGATGTGCGCGGTTTGACCAAGCGCTTCGGGGATCTGTTGGTCCTCGACAACATCTCCTTCCAGGTCGCTCGGGGCGAGTTTCTGGCGATCGTGGGACCGACCGGTTGCGGCAAGACCACCTTTCTCAACTGCCTCTCCAAGCTGATTCCGACGAGCGAAGGCGACATCTTCATCGACGGACGGGTCGCCGACCCTCGGGTGCACAACATCTCCTTCGTCTTCCAGGAGCCGACCTGCCTTCCCTGGCGCACGGTGCGCGAAAACGTGGCCTACGGGATGGAGCTCAAGCGTTTCCCCGCGGAGAAGATCCGCGAGCGCGTGGATACCATGCTCGGCCTCGTGGGCCTGAGCGAGACCCAGCACCTCTACCCGAACCAGGTTTCGGCGAGCATGGTGCAGCGCATCACGGTCGCGCGCGCCTTCGCCGTGGACCCGGATCTGCTGCTGATGGACGAGCCTTACGGCCAGCTTGACGTCAAGCTGCGTTACTACCTCGAGGACGAACTCGTCAAGCTCTGGCAGACCTTGAAGGCGACGGTCATTTTCGTCACCCACAACATCGAGGAAGCCGTTTACGTGGCCGAGCGGATCCTTGTGCTGAGCAACAAGCCGACCCGGATCAAGGCCGAAGTGAAGGTCGATCTGCCGCGGCCGCGCAACCTGATCGACCCGGCCTTCGTCGCCATCCGCAAAGAGGTGACGGAGCTGATCCGCTGGTGGTGAGACGGAATTCGGCGCCGACCGCGGCGCCGCATGGGCAACCCGCAAACCCCAAGAAGGAGGTGAGCGTCCGAACAACGAGAGCCGGTCGGTTGTCGATCCCATCGCATCCCCAAGGTTTCCGAAAGGAGGCAGATCCATGAAACGGACGGCGCTTTGTGCACTTCTGGCGGCAATCGCTCTCTTCGGGTCCTCCCTGCCTGCGGCGCAGGCCCAGGCGCCTTTCAAGCTCAAGATGAGCTGGCAGCCGGAACACGAAACCTTCTTTCCTTGGCTCGCCAAGCAGAAAGGATGGGACAAGCAGGAAGGCCTGGACTTCGAAATCACCTACTTCGATTCCGGCATGGCGCAGCTCGAGGCCTTGCCCGCCAAGCAGTGGGTGATCGGCGGGTTGGGGGGGGTTCCCATGGTGGTGGGCGCCCTGCGCTACAACGCCTACATGATCGGCCTCGGCAACGACGAGTCGATCACCAACAACGTCTACGTCCGTCCGGACAGCCCCATCTACAAGGTCAAGGGCTTCAACAAGCAGTTCCCCGAGGTCTACGGTTCGCCCGAGACGGTCAAAGGCAAGACCGTGCTCGTCACCACCGTCTCCTCGGCGCACTACGCGCTCTCCATGTGGCTGGGCGTGCTCGGTCTCAAGGACAGCGACGTCGTCATCAAGCAGATGGACCAGGCCTCGGCCGTCGCGGCCTTTGAAAAAGGGATCGGCGACATCGTCGCCCTGTGGGCTCCGCACACCTATGCCGCGGAAGCCAAGGGCTACAAAAAGGTGGCCGATGTCCGCTCGACCGGCCGCGCTCTGCCGATCGTTCTGATCGGCGAGAAGGAATTCTGCGACAAGAACCCCGAGATCGTGGCCAAGTTCCTGCGCGTCTTTCTGCGGGGCGTCAACTTCCAGCTCAAACACGGCAGCCACCCCGAGGTCGTGAAGCTCTACCAGAAGTTCATGAAGGACTGGGGCGGGATGGACATCTCGGCGGAGATGGCCAAGCTCGACATCGACAATCATCCGGTCTGGAACCTCGAAGAGCAACTCAAGCTCTTCGACGCCTCGAAAGGGATGAGCACGGCCCAGAAGTGGCAGACCCAGATCGCCGAGTTCTTTACCGCCCAGGGTCGCTTCAAGCCCGAGGAATTCGAAAAGGTCAAGGATTCGGCTTACGTGACCGACAAGTTCCTCAAACAGGTCAAGAGCCCGATTCCGACCGACGATCTGAAGTAACCCCCGAAGCCCCGGCGGGGGGCTCCTCCTCCCGCCGGGATGTTCCTGGAGCCCGGATCCGAAGGGGGCCTGCGGGATGGCCTACGAGGAAGTCAAGGTTCGAAAGCCGCTCGGGCTGATTCTTTTGCCGTTTTTTAGCATCTTCTGCTTTTTTGGCGCCTGGGAATTGATCGTGCGGCTGGGGATCGTGCCGGCGACCATGCTCGCCGCCCCGAGTGCGGTGGGAAATCTCTTCGTCGAAAAGCTCACCAACCCCAACCCCGACGGGGCGACGATTTTGGTTCATGCCTGGGTGAGCATGCAGGAAGCCTTTCTCGGCTATCTCCTCGCCCTCGGCATCGGGCTGCCGCTCGGGCTCTTCATGGGCTGGTTCGGGGTCGTGCGCGGGATTGCGCGGCCGATCTTCGAGCTGATCCGGCCGATCCCCCCCATCGCCTGGATCCCGCTCACCGTGTTCTGGTTCGGCATCGGTCTCTGGGGCAAGGTCTTTATCATCTGGCTCGGCGGGGTGGTCCCCTGCGTGATCAACGCCTTCGTGGGGGTGCGCATGACGAACCCCACGTTGATCCAGATGGCGCGCACCTACGGCGCCTCGGACTGGCAGATCTTCAAGACCCTGTGCGTCCCCTCCGCCCTGCCCATGGTCTTTGGGGCCCTGCAGATCGCGCTTGCCAGCTGCTGGACGAATCTGGTCGCCGCCGAGCTCCTCGCCGCCGACCAGGGCCTGGGGTATCTCATCACCATGGGACGAAGGCTTGCGCTGCCGGACATGGTGGTGCTCGGTATGGTGTCGGTGGGGGTCATGGGGGCCCTCATCGGGATGGTGATCGACCAGGTGGAAAAACGGCTCCTCGCCGGCATCCGGAGGTAGGCGATGGTCGAGATGGAAGAGGGGATCCAGCGCCTGGGTCGGCAGGACCGCTCGATCGCCAACGAAGTGCAGAAGAGCGTGCGCGAACGGCGGCCGCTCACGCTGCGCCGGGTGATCACCAACGAGTATTTCCTGCACGTCGTCTCCTCGGCCGCGTTTCTTTATCTCTGGCACGAAGTGGCGGCGAGCGGCGTCTTCAAGGGCGGGCTGTGCACCCCGTGGGAGGTGGTGGTCCGCTTCCGCGGCCTGCTCACCGACACGCTCGCCGGCCTCACCCTCTGGGGACACATCGGGGCGAGCGCGCAGCGGATCGCCATCGGCTTCGTTCTCGCCTCGGTGGTCGCCATCCCGCTCGGCCTCTTCATGGCGCTCAACCCTTACGTGAACGCCGTCGTCAAGCCCGTCTTCGACATCTTCAAGCCCATGCCGCCGATCGCCTGGGTGTCGATCGCCATTCTCTGGTTCGGGGTGGGCGAGGAATCGAAGATCTTCATCATTATCATCGGCACCTTCGTCCCGTGCCTCCTGAACGCTTACAACGGGATCCGCCTGATCGAGCCCGAGCTCTACGACGTGATCAAGGTGCTCGGGGGCAAGCGCTGGAACGAGATCCTCCAGGTGAGTTTCCCCGCTTCCTTCCCGGCCATTTTCGCGGGGTTGCAGATCTCGCTCTCGCTTGCCTGGACCTGCGTGCTCGCCGCCGAGCTCGTCGCCTCGCGCTCGGGGCTGGGATTCATCATCGTTCAGGGCATGAAATTCACCGACGCCGCGCTCGTGATCGGCGGCATGGTGATGATCGCCCTGGTCGCCTGGGTCTCCTCGCTCCTGATCGCCGGGCTCGAAAAACTGCTCTGCCCCTGGCGGCGGGACATCCGCGACCTGTGAGAGGGGGGCCCTTTCCGGCCATGACCGCCAAGATCGAATGCCGCCACATCTCGAAGGTCTTCATCCAGAAGGGAAAACAGCGGGTGCACGTGCTCGAGGACATCTCGCTTGCCGTGCGCAACAACGAATTTTTGGTCATCTTGGGCCCCGGGCAGTCGGGCAAGAGCACGCTCTTGCGCATCATCGCCGGGCTGGAGACGCCGAGCGAAGGCCAGGTGTTGCTGGACGGCCGGCCGGTCACCGGCCCCGGTCCCGACCGCGGGCTCGTGTTCCAGAGCTACATGCTTTTCCCTTGGAAGACGGTTTTCGGCAACGTGGAGCTCGGACCCCGTCTGCGCGGGGTGCCGCGGGAGGAGCGGCGGCGCATCGCTCAGCACTACATCGAGCTCGTGGGGCTCGGCGGGTTTGAAAAACACTACCCCCACCAGCTGAGCGGCGGCATGAAACAGCGCGTGGGGATCGCTCGGGCTTACGCCAACAACCCGCAGGTGATGCTGCTTGACGAGCCCTTCGGGCAGCTCGACGCCCAGACGCGCTACTTCATGGAGAAGGAGACGGCCCGCATCTGGGAGACCGAAAAGCGAACCGTCCTTTTTGTGACGAACAACATCGACGAGGCGATCTTTCTGGGAGACCGCATCGTCACGTTGAAGGGCAAGCTTCCCGGCCGCATGGACCGGCTCTGGGAGGTGAACCTCCCGCGGCCGCGGGAGCACACCGATATGGCGTTTTTGAAGTTGCGCCATACGATCACCGCCGCGTGCGAGCTGACGCTTTGACTCTTTTCCGGTCGTTCTCGGAAGCGGGCCTGCGGTTCCGAGGGGAGAGCGGCCGGGGATGGGAGGAGATGAAGATGGCCCCCTTTTGTTTTGAGACGATGCCGCGGATCCGTTTCGGCGCGGGAAGCCTGGAGACCCTCGGCGAGGAGGTGCGGCGGCTGGAGGGAAACCGGGTCTTCGTCGTCACCGACCCGGGAATCGTCAAGGCGGGAGTGCTCGAAGCGGTGAAAGGCGTGCTCCACAAGGCGGGCCTTTCCGTCACGGCCTTCACCGAAGTCCAGTCCGATCCGAGCCTGGAGGTGGCCCAGGCTTGCGTTCAGACCGCCAAGATCGCGCGACCCGAGGTCATCGTGGGGTTGGGGGGCGGAAGCTCGCTCGACATCGCCAAGGTCGCCGCGGTGATGATCCCCAACGAGGGGCCGATCGAGGCCTATTTCGGCATGGAGCTCGTCCCCCGGCCGGGGGTGCCGCTGATCCTGATCCCCACGACGGCCGGCACGGGAAGCGAGATGACCTCGATCAGCGTCCTTTCGGACACCCGCAACCAGGTGAAAAAAGGAATCGTCAGCCGCCACCTGTTCGCGCGCGCGGCGATCCTCGATCCTCTGCTCACGCTCGAGCTGCCGCAGCGGGTTACGGCCATGACCGGGATGGACGCCTTGGTCCACGCGATCGAATCCTATGTCGGCGTGCGGGCGACCGTATTCACCGACACGCTCAACCTGCAGGCGATCCGCCTCGTCGCCGGCAATCTGCGACAGGCCTTCGCGAACGGCCGCAACGTCGCCGCCCGCGAAAACATGCTCTATGCTTCCTGCATCGCGGGCATGGCCTTCTCGAACACCCAGAACGGGCTGGATCACGCGCTGGCGCTCGCCGTGGGCGGAAAATATCACCTGCCCCACGGCCTGCTGACGGCCTTCATCCTGCCCTGGGTGATGGAGTTCAACGCCATCGCCGTGCCCCACAAGTTCGCGCGGATCGCCGCAGCCTTCGGGGAACCTGTGGAAAGCCTTTCGGAACTTGAAGCCGCGCGGTGCGCCGTCCAGGCGGTCCGGGGGCTGCTGGCCGACCTGGGGATTTCCTCCCGGCTGGGGGACTACGGGGTGAGCCGCCAGGACATTCCGGCGATCGCGCGGGCCGCTTTAGGGGCGACGCGGCTGATCGGCAACAATCCGCGGACCGTCAGCGAGGCGGATGTGGTCGGCATGCTGGAAAACAACTTTTGAGAAGGAACCGCGGGATTTTTTCGCGCCAAGAGGAGGATGCCATGTCGGATGCCAGTCGAAACGAGAGCCTGGACGCCGAAACCATTCGTCGCTACGAGGCCGAGTACGTGATGACCCCCTGGACGGCGCAGAGAGGGCTCAAGCCTTTCGTCGCCGTCGAGGGCAAGGGATGCTGGGTGAAAAACCCCGAGGGCCGGAAATTTCTCGATTTTACCTCCCAGTTCGTGTTCGTGAACCTCGGGCACTGCGACGATCGCGTGAACGCCGCCATCGCCCGCCAGGCTGCACGGCTGCCGAGCGTCAACTCCCAGTGGGCGACCGAGCCCAAGGCGCGGCTGGGCAAACTCCTGGCCGAGGTCACCCCCGGCGACCTGAAGAAGTCCTTTTTCTCGACGGGCGGCACGGAAGCGAACGAAGGGGCGGCCAAGATCGCCCGCTGGGTGACCGGAAAGCAGAAGATCCTCTCCCGCTGGCGTTCCTACCACGGCTCGACCATGGGGGCGATGGCCCTGTCGGCCGACTACCGCAACTGGTGCGCCGAGCCCTCCGTGCCGGGGGCGATCCACATTCTTCCCCCCTACTGTTACCGCTGCAGCTTCGGGGCGACCTATCCCTCCTGCGACATCCAGTGTGCGAAACACGTGGAAGAGGTGGTCCGCCTCGAGGGCGGAGCGCGACGGGTGGCGGCGATCATCGGCGAGCCCATCTTCGGCGCGGGCGGGATCATCGTGCCGCCGGACGAATACTGGCCGATGGTGCGGGCGATCTGCGACAAATACGAAATGGTGTTGATCGCCGACGAAGTCATGACCGGCTTCGGTCGCACGGGCAAATGGTTCGGGATGGACCACTGGAACGTCGTTCCCGACATCCTCACCATGGCCAAGGGCATCAACTCGGGCGCGGTGCCGCTCGGGGCGACGATCGTGCGGCCCTGGATCGCCGAGAAATTCGAAACCACGCCCTACCTCCACGGCCACACCTACTCCGGGCACGCGCTTGCCATGGCCGCGGCGGTGGCGGCGATCGAGGCCTACCGGGAGGACCGGCTCATCGAGCGGGCGGCCGAGACGGGCGCCTATCTGATGACGCGGCTGAGGGAAATCCAGGACAAGCACCCCTGCGTGGGCGAGGTCCGCGGCAAGGGGCTTTTCTGCGGCATCGAAATTGTGAAGAACCGCAAGACGAAAGAGCCCATCCACGAAGCGTTGATGGAACCGCCGCGGCCGGGGACCGCCAAGATGACCTTTCTGGCGAAGTGTATGGAGGAGGGGGTCTACATCATGGCCGGAGGCGCCTCGGTGATCATGATCAGCCCGCCGCTCACCATCACGAAGGAGGAGCTCGATTTCGGCCTCGAGGTGATCGATCGGAACCTGGCGATCTGCGACGCCGAGGTCGAGAAATAATCGTCCCTTGCCCGAAGGAGCAGAGGGGATGCTCGAGCAGCGCTCGCTCCGCGAGCAGGTCTACGACTACCTGCGCCAGGAGCTGACCCGGGGAAAACTGATTCCCGGGGCGGCGGTGAACCTGAACGAGATCAGCCGGCAGCTGGGGATCAGCAAGACCCCCCTGCGCGACGCCCTGCTGCAGCTTGACACCGAGGGCTTCGTCACCATCTGCCCGCGCCGGGGGGTCTTTGTCAACCGGTTGACCCTCGAGGATATCCGCAACATCTACGAGATCATCGGCGCGCTCGAGACGACCGTCATCCTCGCCGTCTTCGACAACGTGCAGCCGCTGCATCTCGAGCGCATGAAGGCGCTCAACCGCGAGCTGCGCGCCATGATCAAGAAAGGCGATTTCCAGGGCTACTACGAGGGCAACATTCTGTTCCACAGCGTGTTCCTGGACCTTTCGCACAACGAGATGCTCAAGCGCATCATTGCGCCCATGAAGCGGCGCCTCTACGATTTCCCGCGCCGCGGCTATATCCGGGAGTGGGAGTTGAGCAATTGCCGCGATCATGAACGGCTGATCGAGGCTTTCGAGAACGGCGACCGGGGGATGGCGGCCCATGTCTGGCGCGACGTCCACTGGTCGTTCGAGGCCCAAGAGAAACAGATCCGGCGCTTTTATTTCGCCGAGGGGGCCGATGCCCGCAGACCCGCCTCCCCGGGCGCTCCGGACGAGCATGTCTGCATCACCCTCTCCCGCAGCGCCCGCCGCGCGCGTTCCCGCGCCGTCTGAAACGGATCCTCCCCATGGCGATTCTCACGATCAACGCCGGCAGCTCGTCGGTCAAATTCACGCTCTTCCTCGGCGACGACGACGCCCCGCGCGCCTCCGGCATCGTCGAACGGATCGGCCTCGAAGGAACGCGCCTCCAGTACCGGCGCGCGGACGGAAAGACGATCGTCTCCCCCGTCGTCGTCGCCGACGCCGACCGTGCGGTGGAGGTGATTCTCTCCGCCCTCGTCCACCCCGAGCACGGGGGGATCGGCGGGGTCAGGGAGATCGAGGCCGTGGGGCACCGCGTGGTCCACGGCGGCGAGCGGCTGACCCGTCCCGTCGTCGTGGATGCCGAGGTCCGGGCGTATCTCGAATCGATCGTGCCGTTAGCGCCGCTGCACAACCCGCACCATTTGCGCGGGATCGCCGCCTGCGAGCGGCATATTCCGCACGCCGTGCAGGTCGCCGTCTTCGATACGGCGTTTCATGCGACCCTGCCGCGCCACGCCTTCCTCTACGGCATCCCCCCGGCGTTTTACGCCGAAGACGGCGTCCGGCGCTACGGGTTCCACGGCATCAGCCATAAGTACGTGGCCGCCGAAGCGGCGCGCTTCCTGGGCCGGGCCCCTGCGGGGCTGCGGCTCGTCACCTGCCATCTGGGAAACGGCTGCAGCCTGACCGCGGTGCGCGACGGGCGAAGCGTGGACACGAGCATGGGCTTCACCCCCCTCGAGGGGGTGCTCATGGGGACCCGCAGCGGGGACATCGACCCGGCGGCCGTGCTGTACTTGATGGAGCGCCGGGGGTTTTCGACCGCGGCGATGAACGATCTCTTGAATCGGCAGAGCGGGCTTCTCGGCTTGGCCGGTGTCGGCAGCAACGACGTGCGCGATGTCCTGTCGGCGGCGCGCAACGGAAACGCCCAGGCCGAGCTCGCCGTGGAGATGTTCTGCTACCGCATCCGCAAAACGATCGGCGCCTACGCGGCTGTGCTGGGAGGGCTGGATGCGGTGGTGTTCACGGCAGGGATTGGGGAAAATTCGCCCGAGATCCGGCGGCGCATCACCGCCGGTCTGGAATTTCTGGGGCTTTTTCTGGATGCGGAACGCAACGAGGCCGCGGCCTCGGGACCGCGCGCCATCCACGCCGCGAAAAGCCCTGTGGCCTTGCTCGTCATTCCCACCAACGAAGAACTGGAAATCGTCCGCGAGACGCGCCGGGCGCTGGCGGCCCGGACCGGTGCCTAAAAAAGGATGCCCCTTCAGCCCGGCGAAGGCCCCCCCCCGGCGGGGGCCTTCGTTTTGCCCGCGCGCTGCAGTTTGCGGAACACGGTCGAGCGATCCACACGCAGCGCCGCGGCGGCTTTGGCCATCGAGCCGTGGGCCGAGAGCGCGCCGGTGAGGATCTCCGCCTCGATCTCCTGCAGGATTTCCTTGAGCGATTTTCCCCGGGTCTCCAGGCTTTCGTAGAGGTTGCGCGCGCGGCCGGCGTCGTCGTTGAGCATGCAGGAGTTGAGATCGGCGGCCTCGATCACCGGGCGGTCGCAGGTGACGACCACGCTTTCGATCAGGTTCTCGAGCTCGCGGATGTTTCCCGGCCAGCGATGGGAGAGAAAGGCCTTCTCGACCTCCGGGGCGAAGCGGAGCTCCTTGCGGTATTTGAGCGCGTATTTGCGCAGGAAGTACTCGGCCAGCGGCAGAATGTCCTCGCGGCGCTCGCGCAGCGGAGGCACGTGCAGCACGGCGACGCGCAAGCGGAAATAGAGGTCGCTGCGGAAGCGGCCCTGCTCGATTTCCTTTTCCAGATCGCGGTTCGTCGCCGCCAGGATCCGCACGTCGACCCGCTTGACCCGGGTGGAGCCGACGGGGATGATCTCCTGGTCCTGGAGCAGTCGCAGCAGCTTGACCTGCATTCCGGGCGGCAGTTCCCCGATCTCGTCGAGGAAGAGGGTCCCGCCGTCGGCCATCTCGCAGAGGCCGGGTTTGCCCTTCACGTTCGCCCCGGAGAAGGCCCCCGCCGCGTAGCCGAAGAGCTCGGACTCGATCAGGTTCTCCGGGATGGTCGCGCAGTCGAGCTTGAAGAAGGTGCGATCGCTGCGGGGGCTGGCGCGGTGGATGGCGCGGGCGATGAACTCCTTGCCGACCCCGGTCTCGCCCAGGATGAGCACCGTCGCGTCGGTGGCGGCGACTTTTTCGATGAGCTTGTTCAGCTGGGCCATCTCGCGGCTGCGGAAGCTGCCGAGGGGGAAGCGCTGGAAGGTCTCCTCGGTGATGTATTGCACGTTGGTGCGCAGCTGTTCCAAGAGTTTTTTCTGCGCGGCGATCTGCTCGCGGAGCTGGCTCATCACGGTGACGTCGCGCACGAAGGTCACCACCAGGGCGACCCGTCCTTCGGCGTCGAAAATCGGGTGTCCGCTCAGGATGAGCTTCTGGCCCTTCTTGGTCGTCTGCACCGAGGTCGCGGGCTGACCGGTCTTGACGATCGTGGGATTGAGCACGACGTCGAAGACGCCGTCCCGGACCAGATCCTGAACGCGTTTTCCGACGAGCTCCTCCTTTTTGAGGCCGATCAGCTTTTCGTACATCGTGTTGACCTTGAGGGTGTAGCCCTCGCGGTCCGAGATGTAGATCCCGTCGCTCAACACGTCGAGGATGCGGTCGATGTAAGGCTCGATCGGCTCCATGGAAGGGCTTCAGCCTCCGCTCTCCCGGGGGAAAAGGCAAGGGGAAAAAGACCCGGCGGTCGCCAAGGCTTTTGCGGCCGCCGGGCCCGGTACGCCCGGATTTCTCAGGCGCGCAGCATCTGGGGCAGCCAGGTCGCCAGCGACGGAAAAACGAGAATGCACGCCGCTCCCAGCACTTGGAGGCCCATGAACTGGATCATGCCGACGTAGATGTCCTGCAGGCTCCATTCGGGGACCACCCCCTTCAGGAAATAGGCGGAAAGGGCAACCGGCGGGGAGAGCCACGCGGTCTGAAGCGTCACGGCGACGAGCGTGCAGAACCAGACCAGGTTGTAGCCCATTTCGCGCACCATGGGCATGAGGATCGGAATGATGATCAAGACGATGGGGATCCACTCGAGCGGCCAGCCGAGAACGAAGATCAACGCCATGACCGCGATCAACATGATCATGGGGTCAAGTTTCATGTCGAGGAGCAGGTGCGTGAGCATCGTCGCCGACCCCAGCCGGGAGAAGACCGCACCGAAGAAGTTCGAGGCCGCGCACAGGAGCAAAATCATGGCCGAGATCTCGACCGTGCGATACATCGAGGAGCGCAGGCTCGAAAACGTCATGCGGCGGTAGACCAGGGAGAGAACCAGCGAGCCGATCGCCCCACAGGCCGCCCCCTCCGTGGGGGTGGCGACCCCGAACATGATCGTGCCGAGCGTGGCCAAAATCACGATCGTGACCGGAAGCACCCCGAGGATGAACTCTTTGAGCAGCCAGACGGCGGAGGGAGCGTGCATCTCCGGAGGAAGGGCGGGACCCAGCGCGGGGTTCATCCGGCAGCGGATCAGGCAGTAGCCGCAGTAAAGAGCGGCAAGCAGGATTCCCGGAAAGATCGCCGCGGCGAAGAGGTCGGTCACGGGAACCCCGACCACGGGTCCCATGACCACGAGCATGATGCTCGGGGGAATGAGGATGCCGAGGGTCCCTCCCGCCGTGATGCAGCCCGCCGAAAGGCGCACGTCGTACTTGCTTTGCCGCATGGTCGGTCCGGCCATGACCCCAAGCAGCGTGACCGAGGAGCCGACGATGCCGGTCGCCGCGGCGAAGATCGTCGAGGTGGCGGTGACGGCGATGTAGAGCGAGCCGTGCACGCGGGCGAGGAGCAGCTGGAACGCGCGGAAAAGGCGCTCCATCAGCCCTGAGCTCTCCAGGAGGTAGCCCATGAAGAGGAAGAAAGGCACCGCGGCCAGCACCTGCTCGTTCATGATCGCGTAGACCTGCAGCGTCATCAGGTGAAAGACCACGGGGCCGATCCCGATGTAGCCCACCACCAGCCCCAGGAAAAGCAAGGTGAAGGCGATGGGAAAGCCGACGAAGATGAAGACGAACAGGGAGCCGAGCGCCACCAGCCCCAGAATTTCCGGACTCATCGTGTCCTTCCTCCTTCCCGGTCAAGTCTCGGAGCCGACCGGCTCTTCGATCAGGCTGACCCCGGTTCGGGCCGCATAGAGGGCCTTGAGCAGCTCGGAGACTCCCTGGATCAAGAGCAGAAGCGTCGCGACAGGGATGGCGAGCTTTTGAGGCCAGATGATCGGCATCCAGGGGCTGGTGACGATGCGCTCGTTGAAAAGCACGGAGCGGTAGGCGAACTCGGAGCCGATGTAGAGAAAAAAGAGCAGCGCCGGAAAGTAGAGACCGAGGTAGCAGGCGGCGTCCACCATCCCGCGCGTGCGGATCGACCATTTGCCGTAGAGAAAGTCGGTGCGGATGTGCTGCTGGCGCTGCAGGGCGTAGGCCGAGCCCAGCATGAAGAAGGCGCCGTAAAGGATCTGGCTGATGTCGCCGGCCCAGATGGTGGGGGCGTTGAAGACGTAGCGGGCGATCACCTCGTAGACCAGGCTGAGGGACATGGGGAGAATCAACCAGGCGATGATCTTGCCGCTTGCGATGCTGATACGATCGATCGTCCCAATCACGCGGGCGAGACCGGGCGGCGCGTTGTGCAGGCCGCCGCAGGGTGCGCCTTGTTTTTTATCCTCTGCTTCGTTCATGGATGAAATCCTTGGCGAAAAAACGCCGGGGGCCGCTTTTGCGGCCCCGGCGCGGGTGCGGAAGGGGTTATTTCTTCTCGTAGCCGACGATGCCCTTTTCGAGGGCGGTCTTGCCCATCGTGGCGAAGGTGGCGTTCACCCGGGCTTGATAGGGCACGGTCACGTTCGCCCAGTCGACCATTGCCTGCAGCACGTTTTTGAAGAAGGCGTCCTGCTGTGCGTATTTGTCGATCACCTGCTGGGCGGCGGCCATATAGGCCGGATAGTAGTCGGGCGGAGTCTCGTGGATCTGGACCTTGTCTTCGACGACGAATTTCTTGAGGGACTTGCTGTTCTGGCTCACGTTCCAGTGAATGGTGTCGGCGATCAGGCTCATGATGCCGCCTTGGAAAATCGCCTGCAGGTCCTTGGGCAGCTTGTTCCACCAATCGAGGTTCACATAGATGTCGCCGATCGAGATCGCCTGGTGCAGCCCTTGGATGTAATAGTGCTTCCAGACGGTGTGTAAGCCGAGGGCGGCGTCGTCGGCCGGGCTGATCCACTCGGCGGCATCGATCACGCCGCGCTGGGCCGAAGGGACGATCTCGCCGCCGGGCATGGAGACGGTGGGGATGCCGAGAACCTTGAACGACTCGGCGGGGATGCCGGGGGGCGAGCGGAACTTCATTTTCTTCAGGTCTTCGACCGAGTTCACCGGCTTGGAAAACCACCCGTAAGGCTCGGGACCCATCGGCATGCAAAGAAAGCCCTTGATGTTGTACTTCAGGACCTCGGTGAAATACTTTTGGTAGAGCTCATCGCCTCCGCCGTCGTAGATCCAGGACATGACGCTGTTCTGATCGAGTCCCACCCCGAGTCCGGCCGTGGGGGCGGAGAAGAGCAGCCCGGCGGGGTGCTTTCCGGACCAGTAATGGGTCCAAGCGAAGCCGCCGTTGACGATGTTCTTGTTCACGGCGTCGAGAATCTCGAAGGCGCCGACCACGGCGCCGTTGGGCAGCACCTCGACCTTGAGGCGGCCGGCGGACATGTCCCCCACCCGCTGGGCCATGCGCTCGATCAGCTTGAAGTAGATGCTCGAGCTGGGGACGGCGGTCTGGATCTTGAGGTTGTAGTTCTGGGCTTCCGCCGAGGCGGGGGCGAAAAGGGCACACCCGAAGGCGGCCATCATCAATGCGGCGGCGATTCGCAAACGATTCATCTCTTTCCTCCATCCTTGCGATCTGTTTAGAAAACCATAAATCCGGTAGAGTGAAAAGGATGATTTGGTTTGTGGGCCATCCCCCCTTCCCTTTGCAGATTTGATCTGGATGACTTTCCGGCCTGCCTATTGATATATTGCAACAAACAGGCCATGAAAATTAATGTCTCAAGATCTCAGGGGGACGACAGCACGAGCATGTTCCGCGCCGTAAAAATTATATAATACTGATTTTATTAAATCTATTTTATTCCGTCTTTCGGCGCGGCGCTTCCGAAAACGATTGAGACCGATTTGTATCAGATGCTATGCACGATAAAAAATATTTTTGTTGTAATAATGCAACTATAGCTGCAAAAACGCAACAAATATTTTCGTGTAATCATCTTCCCCGCCCCAAAACCAACCTTTATTGTTTCCAAATTGCACTTATTTTGAGCCAGCGGAACCTTTCGGCCCGTAAGGTGAAGGATAGGCAACTACAGGAATTTCTTTTTGTGCCCTTCCTTTCATCGCCGCAGGAGGCCGTCGGCCGCAAGAATGCAGCCTATCCTTACCTGCCGGCCGGCAAAGGCGATTTTGAGGCACGGTATTTGCTTTGATATCCAGCGACAGGCGGTTCAACCCCCAATCAAAACCCTTTGCGTCACTTGATGATCGCCAGCGTGCAAGGAGGAAATATGTCCCAAGTTCCAGGCTCTGAGGTGCTCTCCCCCCACGAGCAGCGCCTGATCGACGAGATGCAGGGACGGTCCGGCAAATATGAAACCGGCCGGGAGCGGGTCTTCCGCATCATGAAGCGCTTTCAGATGCAGCGTCCCCGGATCGACATCGAGCGGGCCCTCTATTTCACCGAGTCGATGAAGCAAACCGAAGGCCAGCATCTCATGCTGCGCTGGGCCAAGGCCCTCAAACATATCGCCGCGAACATCACCGTTTACATCGACGAAGACCAGCTGCTGGTCGGCCGGGCGGGAAAGCAGGGCCGCTACGGGATTCTCTACCCCGAACTCGACGGCGATTTTTTGGACCTCGCCGTGCAGCAGCTCTCGCAGCGGGTGCAGTCCCCCTTCGACATCGATCCCGAAGATGCGCGCGTGGTGATCGAGGAGATCGCCCCGTATTGGAAGGGCAAGACCTTCCATGAGGCGCTCGCCAAGGCTCTGCCCGCGGAGACGCTGCGCTACACCTATGACCCGCAAAACGTCCTCATTTCGCGGTTCATCGTGAATGAGACGGCCTCCTTCCGCTCCTGCCTCCAGTGGGTGCACGATTACGAAAAGGTGCTCAAACGGGGATTCAAGGGCATCCGCAAGGAGGCCGAGGAGCGTTTGGCCGCCCTCGACCCGTTGAGCCCCATCGACAACACGGACAAAAAACCCTTCCTGGAAGCGGTCATCATCCTTTGCGACGCGATCGTCCTCTGGGCGAAGCGCCATGCGCGCCTGGCCGCGGAACTCGCCTCCCGGGAAAGAGATCCCCAGCGGAAAGCCGAACTCGCCGAACTCGCGCGCATCTGCGAGCGGGTCCCGGAACAGCCGGCGACGAGCTTCCACGAAGCCATGCAATCGCAGTGGTTCACGCAGATGTTCTCCCGGATCGAGCAGAAGACCGGGACGATCATCTCCAACGGCCGCATGGACCAATACCTCTATCCCTTCTACAAGAAGGACAAGGAGGAGGGCCGCCTGACCGACGAGCGCGCCCTCGAGCTCCTCGAGTGCATGTGGCTCGGCATGGCGCAGTTCATCGACCTCTACATCTCCCCCACGGGCGGCGCCTTCAACGAGGGTTACGCCCACTGGGAGGCGGTGACGATCGGCGGCCAGACGCGCGACGGCCGCGATGCGACGAACGATTTGAGCTACCTCTTCCTGCGCTCCAAACGCGAGTTTCCGATGCACTACCCCGATCTGGCGGCGCGCATCCACACCCGCAGCCCCGAGCGCTTCCTCTGGGAGGTGGCCGAGACGATCAAGGAGGGGTCGGGATTTCCCAAGCTGATCAACGACGAGGAGGTGATCCCTCTTTACGTCTCCAAAGGAGCGACCTTCGAGGAGGCTTACGATTACGCCGTTTCGGGGTGCTCCGAGGCGCGCATGCCCAACCGCGACACCTACACGAGCGGCTGCGCCTACATCAACTTCGCCGCCGCGCTCGAGATGACGCTCTTGAACGGCAAGATGCGCAAGTACGGCGAGGAGCAGATCGGACTGCAAACGGGTGATCCGCGGAACTTCCGGAACTGGGAGGAGTTTTGGAACGCCTATCTGACCCACCAGACCGAGTTCATCAAGCAGGCGTTTATCCAGCAGGTTCACATCATCCGCCTGCGGGCGCAGCATTTCGCCGCCCCCCTCGCCTCGGCGCTCCATGATCTCTGCATGCAGCACTGCATCGATCTCCACCAGCCGAAGATCCCCGGCGGGATTGATCTCGGCTACTTCGAGTTCATCGGCTACGGCACCGTGGTCGATTCGCTTGCGGCGATCAAGAAACTCGTCTACGAGGAAAAGAAGGTTTCGATGGACGAGCTGCTCGAGGCGCTCGCCCACAATTTCGAGGGTCGCGAGGACCTGCGCCACATCCTCCTGAACGCGCCCTGCTACGGCAACAACGACGCTTATGCGGACGGGATCGCGAAAGCGATCGACCGCGCCGCGCTTGAGTTCACCCACAAGTACGCCCGCGAGCTCGGTGTTCACCTGGATCTGCGCTATGTCCCCTTCACCTCGCATGTCCCCTTCGGCAAGGTGGTGGGGGCGACGCCCAACGGCCGCAAGGCCTGGACGCCCCTTTCGGACGGATCTTCCGCCTCCCAAGGGGCGGACCGCAACGGCCCGACGGCGGTGCTGCTCTCCAACTTCGCCAGCAAGAACTACGACTTCCGCGAGCGCGCCTCGCGGCTGCTCAACATCAAGTTCACCCCCAAGTGCGTGGCCGGAGAAGAGGGCACCCGCAAGCTCGTCTCCTTCATCCGCACCTGGTGCGATCTCAAGCTCTGGCATGTGCAGTTCAACGTCATCAACAAACAGACGCTGCTCGCGGCGCAGCGCGAGCCCGAGAAGTACCGCGGCCTCATCGTGCGGATCGCCGGCTACAGCGCCTACTTCGTGGACCTCTCGCCCGATCTGCAAAACGACCTGATCGCGCGCACCGAACACGAAACCCTGTAGCCGCACCGGCCTCCGGGGCGGCGGGCTGAGGGCTCATGGCCGAAAGCGGTGTGGTCTTCAACATCCAGAAATACTCGGTGCACGACGGTCCGGGCATCCGGACCGTCGTCTTTCTCAAGGGCTGCCCCCTCCACTGTCTCTGGTGCAGCAACCCGGAATCGCAGAAACCCGGCCCCCAGCTCATCTACAACCGCAACAAGTGCCTGGGGATCGAGAACTGCGTGCGCTGCCTCGAAGTCTGCACGGCGGGGGCGCTCAAGGCCGGCCCGGAGAACCGGGTTGCGATCGACCGCGATGTCTGCACCGAGTGTCTGCTCTGCACTTCCGCCTGTCCGTCGCGGGCGCTGAACGTCTACGGCGAGGTCTTAAGCGTCGAGCAGGTGCTTGCGCGCGTCGAGGAGGACGGCGCCTTCTACACCCGCTCCGGAGGGGGACTTACCCTGAGCGGCGGAGAGCCGATGCACCAGCCGCAGTTTGCCCTCGCGCTCCTGCGCGAGGCCCGCCGCCGGCGGCTCAACACGGCCATGGAGACCTGCGGGTTTTGTCGCGGGGAGGATTTGCGGGAGGCCTGCGGTCTGCTCGACACCCTGCTCTACGACCTGAAGAGCATGGACTCCGAGAAGCACCGCGAGAACACCGGCGTATCCAATGAGTTGATTCTCGAAAATCTGCACCGGGTTCGGGAGGACTTCCCCGACCTGCCGATCTGGGTGCGCACGCCGCTGATCCCGGGTTTCAACGATACCGTGGAAGAGATCCGCGCCATCGTGGAGCATATCCGCACGCTTCCCGGCATCCGCTACGAGCTTCTCGACTATCACCGCATGGGCAAGCCCAAGTACGAATATCTGGGCCTCGAGTTTCCGATGGGCGATCGCATGCTCGACGAGGAGAAGGCGCGCGCGATCCGGCGCTTTCTGAAAACCGAGGCTCCGGAACTGCTCACCCCCGAGCGGCCCGCCGCGGCGGCCGAATCCTTCGGTACCGGCGGCCGATAGCGAACTTCGTTACGGCCCCATTTCCTCGGGGAACTGCCGAAACGAAGGGGCCTTTCAGCCGCCGCCGTGGAGGCCGAGGGCGGCGATGGCGAGCGGTGTCAGCAGCAACGGCTGGACGGGAAGCCGTACGGGCAGGCCCAGCACTTCGGCGAAGACGCCCTCCACGCCCGCCAGGCAGCAAGTCCCGCCCGTCAGCAAAATTTCGCGCACGTCGTGGCCGTGGATGTGGCCGGCCACGATCTCGCACATCCGCTCGAGGGTCGGCCGTGCGAGGCGGAGGATCTCGGCGGGATCGCCGCTGCGCTTGCGCGCCTCGGCCTCGGCGATCGAAATCCCGTAGTGCCCGGCGAGCACGAGGGTGATGTGTCGACCTCCGGTCGGCAGATCCCCGGAGAAAACGACCTTGCCATGCTGTACGACGGCCGTGCCCGTCGTCCCCCCGCCCACGTCGACCACCGCCGTGCGGTCCAGCTCGAGCAACCGCGCCACACAGCTCGGCTCGTCGGCCAGCCCCGCCACCTCGAGGCCCAAGCGGTCGAGAACGTAGGTGGAGAGCCTTGGATCGGTCCCCGGCGGATAGGAGGTCGAGGCCTCCCGGAAGGAGACGCCGAGCCGCGCCTGGGCGCGCTCCACCAGACGGCGGGTGACCTCTACCGCTCCGGCGAAATCGACGACCACCCCGTCGCGCACCACCTCGGTCCACTCGAGGAAACAGGCGCAGGGTTCCCCGCGCGCGTCGAGCGCCACCGCCACGATGTCGGCCGTTCCCAGGTCGATGCCGAGATGGCAGGGTCCGGGGGGAAGCGGCGCGGGTTCGTCGGCGTTGAGTACCGCCGCGGCGCGCTCGAGCCGGCGGTTGACTGCGGTCCAGGAGAGCGGGACCATGGGGCACCTCGCCGCAGGGGTCAGCGGTTCACCCGCCGGCGGAAACAACCCCGGCCGGGGGGGTCAAACGATGCGAAAGCTTCCGACCAGAGTGCAGCGCCGAAGCCGCACGAAGGTGCGGGCGTTCGTCACCCCTTCGCCCGTCGGCGTCGAGATGGTCATGGAGGTCCACCCTTCGCCGCCGGCTCCCAGGCCGGCGATGGCCGGGCCGTTCTTGACGAAGAGGCTCGTGTTCACCCGCTTGGCCATGGCATCCATGTGGTCGATGTCGCGCGAATGCAGGGCCGCGGTGTGCTTGCGGTCGCGCTCGAGGGCGAGCGCCCACTCGAGCGCCTCGGCGAAATCCGCGGCCCGCAGCAGCGGAAGCAGCGGCATCATCTGCTCGATGCGCGCGTAGACGTGGTCCACGTCCCGGCCCACGTCGACGAAGAGCAGGCGACAGGATTCCGGGACGCTGAAGCCGGCCGCCTTGGCGAGCTCGGCTGCGTCGCGCCCCACCCAGCGCGGGTTCGGTCGGGCCTGGGGGCCGGGGTAATCGAGGAGGGTCGCGCGGGCGACGGCCTCGGCCTGCTCGCGCGTGATCTCGACCGCCCCGCAGGCGGATAGCTCGCCCTTGAGCCGATCGGCGATCGCCTCAACGGCGATGATCTCCTTTTCATCGCAGCAAACGATGTTGTTGTCGAAGGAAGCTCCCTCGTAAATGCTGCGGGCGGCGCGCTGGAGATCCGCGGTTTCGTCCACCACCACGGGCGGATTGCCGGCGCCGGCGGCGATCAAGCGCTTGTTCGTCGTCTTGCGCGCGGCTTCGACCACGGCTTCCCCGCCGGTCACGACCAGCAGCTGGATCCCCGGGTAGGTGAAGAGTTTCTGGGCGATCTCGATGCTCGGCTGGCGGACGCAGGTCATGAGGTTCACCAGGCCGGTTTCCTCGTGAATGGCTCGGTTGAGGATGCGGATCGCCTCCTGGGAGACCCGTTTGGCGCTCGGGTGCGGGGCGAAGACGACGGCGTTCCCCCCGGAGAGCATGCTGATCCCGTTGTTGATCACCGTGGCCGCGGGGTTGGTGGAGGGGGTGACCGAGGCGATGACCCCCCAGGGGGCGTTCTCGACGAGGGTCAGACCCGCATCGCCGGACATGGCGCTCGGAAAGAGAATCTCCGGCCCCGGGGTGCGGTCGGCGACGAGGAGAATCTTCTTCACCTTGTCCTCGATCCGCCCCATGCCGGTCTCGTCCACGGCCATTTCCGCAAGCCGCCGCGCGTTCGCGCGCGCGGCACGTCGCATCGCCTCGACCACGCGCTCGCGCAAAGCGACCGTATCCAGGCGCCGAAAGGCCTGGTCTGCGGCCGTGACCGCATCCTCGAGCCGCTCGAAGACGCCCCAATCGCCTTCGGCCGCGGCGACGGTCTGCCGCGGGGCGCGGGCGGCGAGCTGTTGGAGGACTTCGCGGACGATGGATTCGATTTGCTCACGCTGGATCTGCATGGACTCTCCCCCGGGCGGTTATTTGCGTCCCTCCGGCCCGTACTTCGCGTAGATCGCTTTCTTGCCGGAGGAAATCTGGTCGACGATGCCGATCACGCTCAGATCGATCGGCGTTTTGCCCTCCAGGATCAGGCGGGCGGAGCTTCCGCGGACGAGCAGGACCATCTCGCCCTCGCCCGCCCCGATCGGGTCGGCGGCCACCTGACTGGGCAGCGTGACGTTGCCGTGCTCGTCGACGATGTGCACGAGCAGAAAGGTGAGATTCGGCAGCCCCGGGTCGCGCACCGTGGCCACCACCTGGCCGATGACCTTGCCGAGTTCCATGGCCGGTCTCCTCTCTGGCAGCCGGTCTCCGCTCCGTCGCCGAAAACACGGGGATCCCGTAGAAAAAACCGCCCCGTACAGCCGCGGCGGAGGGCTTCCGCCGCGGCTATTTCATGGCGATCGGGAAAACCTTTTCGAGATCGCCGTGCGGCCGCGGGATGACGTGGACGGCGATCACCTCGCCCACGCGCCGCGCGGCGGCCGCCCCCGCGTCGGTGGCGGCCTTGCAAGCGGCGACATCGCCGCGGACGAGCGCGGTGACGTACCCGCCGCCGATCCGCTCGTAGCCGACCAGCGTCACGCGCGCTGCCTTCACCATGGCATCGGAAGCCTCGATCAGTGCCGTCAGTCCCTTGGTTTCGATCATTCCCAACGCGTCCATACTCATCTTGCTCTCCTTGGCGCCCCGGCGGGCCGCCGGGTCTTGGCCGTTCCCCGTTTCCGCGGGGAGCGGGCAGGGTTATTTCCGTCCTTTCGGCCGGGGGGCGGCCTGGGCCGTCCCCCCGGCCGGCGGCATCAGGACATCGATTTTCTCCTCGACCAGCCGCACGGTGTCCGCATCGGGCCGGGCGATCAGGTTGCTTCCGACGAAATCGCCCACGCGGGCGGCCGCGGCCTTGCCGGCATCGACCGCGGCCGCGCAGGCCGCGATGTCGCCCTCGCAGATGACGCTGATCAGGGCCGCGTCGGCGTTGCCGACGGTTTTGATGCGCACGCGGGCCGCCTTGGCCATCGCGTCGGCGGCCTCGACGGCGGCCACCAGACCGCGGGTTTCCACGAATCCCAGCGCTTGCTGTTCGGCCATGGGTCCTTCCTCTCCCCCGCGGGGGGGGACGTTCAAAAGTTAGAGAATGTGCCGCAGCACCTCGGGGGCGACCCCCGGGATCACCACCCGCCGCACGAGCAGCCCCTCCGTGGAGGCCCGTTCGGCTCCGGCCTCGACGGCGCGCTCGACCGCGCCCACGTCCCCGGCGAGCAGGCAAAAGGCCTTGCCGCCCAGGCCCATGGCGAGCCGCACGTCCAGAACGTCCACGTCGGCGGCCTTGGCCGCGGCATCGGCCGCCACGACGCAGGAAGCCGCCGAAAAGGTTTCGATCACCCCCAACGCGGCGCCGCCGCGGTAGTCCGTCAGGCTCGCCCCGATCGCCCGGATGACATCCATGCGGATATGGGGGATGACGAAATGATCGATAATCGCATCCCGCCCCGAGGCGAGGCCGGCATCGATCGAAGCCTGGACATCGGCCACCTCGCCGTGCACGGCGACGACGAATTTCCCGGGGCAGATGGTTTTCATCAGGAAAGGCTCGATCTGCGCGGCCTTGACCATGGCATCGGCGCCCTCGATGCCCCCGGCGATGCTGTTGAACTCGATCATTCCCACGGCATGGAGCTCGGTTTCCACGGTTCAGCCCCTCTGAATCGTTACGCTGCCGCCGTCCACCCGCGTCACCTCTCCGGCGATGGAGGCATGCACCCGCGCCCCGAGTTTCCCCTCGGGGATCTCGCCGATCAGCGCTCCTTCGGTCACGCGTTCGCCCGGCTGCACGCAGGCGACGGCCGCCGCCCCCGCATGCTGCTGCAAGGGAATCGTCACCTGCGCGGGCTGTAAGGCCTCCCCCTCCACGGGGTGGATCTCCAGGTATTTCCAGATGTCCAGCTTGATCGCCAGGCGCGCAACCGGGATCTTGCGATGCCGGTTGAGCCCGCTCTGCGCGGGCACCACCTCGCGCGGTCCCTCGTAGGCGATCTGCTGTTCGCGGAAGCGGGCTTTGAAGAGGGCGTTGATGCGCCGCGGGGAGAGGCGCATCGGACAGGCGAAGAGCTCGCAGACGCCGCACTCGCTGCAAAGAAAAGCCTGCAGGGCGCCGGGAGCGGCTCCGAGCCCGCCGCCGAAGGCCCGCATCACGCGATGGGTCTCGAAGCTGTGGCCGATGTTGTGGCGGGGGCAGAGGTCGGTGCAGTAGCGGCACTGGATGCAGGCCGCGGCGGCCTGTTTTTGCATGTCGCGCACGGAGAGGGTCGCCATGCGGTGGAGAAAGTGACCGCGCGGGAGGAGCAGCACTCCACCGGTGGTCTTGGTGACGACCTCCCGCCGGGGGGCATCCGGGGCGTCCGCAAAACGCCCCATCATCGGCCCGCCGAGGACCAGCACCGGATCGGGCACCGCAGGTCCGCCGCAGGCGGCGATGCACTCTTCGACCGCGGTTCCGATCGGCACCTCGAGCACAGCGGGACGCCGTACCTCGCCGGTGACGGTGACCCAGCGACGCGTCACCGGGATTGCTTCCATGGCGCGCCGGATCGAAAAGAGGGTGCCCACGTTGGAGACGACGGCGCCCACGTCGCGGGGCAGGCCGAGCGGCGGGATCGTCCGGCCGAGGAGCTCGTTCACCAGAACGTGCTCGTCGCCCGCGGGGTAGAAGTTCTCCAGGCGCGCGAGCTCGAGCGGCCGTCCGGCGATCAGCCGTGCGAAGCGTTCCCCGATGTCGGTGTATTTTCGCTTGATCGCGATGATGCCGCGGCGGGCGCCCACCGCGGCCATGACGGCTTCGAGCGCCTCGACGATCTCCGGCGCGTGCTGTTGCATCAGCCGCTGATCGGAGAACAGCAGCGGTTCGCACTCGCAGCCGTTGGCGATCACGGTCTCCGCCGCGGCGGCGAACTTCACGTGGGCGGGAAACCCCGCACCGCCCTGGCCGACGACGCCGGCGTCGCGGATCCGTTGAAGGAGGCTGCTTGCGTCCATCCTCTTGCTTCCCCGCCGGAGGCCGGCGGTTTATTCTTCCCGTGCCTGGATGGGGAACACGGTGTCCAGGTCCCCGTGGGGCCGCGGGATGACGTGAACGGCGATCACCTCGCCCACGCGCCGCGCGGCGGCCGCTCCGGCGTCGGTCGCCGCCTTGCAGGCGGCGACATCGCCGCGGACGAGGGCCGTGACGTAGCCCGCTCCGATTGGTTTGTAGGCGACGAGTTGTACCCGCGCGGCCTTGACCATCGCGTCGGCCGCCTCGATCAGGGCGACGAGTCCCTTGGTTTCGATCATGCCCAGAGCGTCCACGGATCCTCCTGCCGTTGAAGCCGATTACGCCGATGGGCCGCCGCGTCGCATGCAGATCGCGAGCAGGGCGACCTGGAAGATGTCCTCCGCGCTGCAGCCGCGGGAGAGATCGTGCCAGCCGGCCTCAAAGCCTTGAAGAAAGGGGCCGATGGCGCGGTATCCCGCCAGCCGTTGCACCATCTTGTAGCCGATGTTCCCCGCCTCGAGCGAGGGGAAAATGATGACGTTCGCCTGTCCGGCGAGAACGCTGCCGGGGGCCTTCAAAGCCGCCACTTCGGGATCCACGGCGGCGTCGAACTGCAGTTCGCCGTCGACCTTGAGTTCGGGGGCGCGCTCGCGCACGCGTTCCACGGCGCGGCGGACCATTTCCGCGCGGGGATGCCGGGCGCTGCCCTTGGTGGAAAAAGAGAGCAGCGCGACGCGCGGCTCTTCGCCGAGCAGGCTGTGGGCCTGAGCGGCGGAGGCGATCGCGATGTCGGCGAGCGACTCCTCGGTCGGCTCGGGGACCACGGCGCAGTCGGCGAAGACGAAGCGGCGATCGCTGTCGGGCGAGACCATCAGAAAGAAGCTCGAGATCGTGCGGATGCCCGGCTTTTTGGCCAACACGCTCAGCCCCGTCCGCAGCACCGATGCCGTGGTCGAGAGGTTGCCTGCGACGCCGACCTCGGCTTCGCCGCGTCGGACCATGAGCGCCGCGGCGGTGAGCGGCTGGCGCGCGATTTCCTCGGCCTCCTCGGGGTGCACGGTTTTTCCGGCCACCCGCCGGATTTCGGAAAACTGCTTTGCGTTTCTCTCGACGAGCGGCGGGCTTTCCGGATCGACCACCACAAAGCCGGTTCCCCGGGCGCGCGCTTCCCGGATTTTGCCGCGCACGGCGAAGGGCGACTGCACGAGGATCGGCTCGGCGAGCCGTTCGCGTTTCAGGCGGCAGGCGGCCGTGATCACGCGCTCGTCGAGGCAGTCGGGAAAAGCGACCGTCCCCGGCCGGCGGCGACAGGTTTCGACACAGCGCTCGAGAATGTCCACGCCGTCCCGGTCCCCTCAGGAGGCGCGCAGGCCGTTGACGCAGGCGAGGCGCACACGGCCCGCGGCCTCGTAGGTCAGCTCGGTTCCCGGAGCGAGATAGAGCATATCCCCTGCCCGGGCCTCGATCCGCTCGTTCTCCACGAAGAGCCGAAGCTGCCCTTCCAAAACGACCTCGATCTCCGCCGTCTCCACCCGACGGCGAAAGGAGGCGTTTTCCCACTCCATGAAACCGCCGGCGAGCTTCACCCCCTCACCGCCGCACAGGGCTTCAGCCACGATGGCTTTTTCGGCGATGGGTACCGGCCCTGCAGCCTCCGTGAGAAGTCGGGAGCCCCGAATGAAAAAGATCCCCCGGGCCGCGGGCACCGGCGGCGCAGCCGGAGCGCCCTCCGTGCCGAGGCGCGCGGCGACGGTGTTGCGCACGAGCGCTTCGAGCGCGGTCGGGTCGAGCTCTCCCGGAAGGCGCTCACGCAGTTTCCTGCAGACTTCGCCTACGAGCTCTTCCGCTTCCGCCGGCAGGGAGGCAGGATGGGGCAGAGGCGCGGCGGGCGCCGCGACCGCGGAGCCCTCCTCGAGGAGGTCGACCCCCAGTTCGCGCGCTCGGTCCCAAGCGCCCGGGGTCACGATGGATTGAGCGGGGCGGAAGCTGAGCGTCCGGCTTCCCCGGCGTGCGGCCTCCTCAATGTCCGCGACGGAGATGACCTCTTTGCCCATGAACGTCCTCCCGGGATCGCGGGCCTTGAAGCCGGGCGAATGCCGCCCCGGCGCCGTGTGGAACCGCGCTGTCGCAAACCGGCGTCACGGCTGCCCCGGCCCTCGAGGCTGTTTTAGCAACTATCGCGCCAAACGAGGCCTTTATCCGTAATCGGCGCGTACCGCTTCCGTTGCGAATCCCATGCGCCGGGCGGCATGAATTTCGCGGGCGACCTGCGCGGCAGTCAGCCAGGTTCCGGTGTTTTTCAGAAGCCATGGTTTCCAATGAAGTTGCAAAAATGCAGCTTTTCTTTCGGGGGGCGTTGTTTTTCGATCCAATTGCTTATTGACCAATTTATAACGGATTTCAATTGGTTTTGTTTTTTTCCTTGGACAAACGATTTCGCCTTGCCCTAGCACATGATGCATATTTGCACTTAACCCGTGTCGCCTGGAATCGAGGAAAAATTTGATATTCAGGTAGTTACTGGTATATGCTGCGTTATTGCAACAAGCAAGATGGATGAAACAGTTCTGTATCGTCGATCTCGCCGCGTGTTCCCCGCGACGCAAGCCGGACCGAGGCGGGTTGAGTTTGCGGCAGATCGGCGGATCGAGCGCGTCAACCTCACAGAGGTTGCTTCGCTTCCGCCGCAGGAGAGAAGCGGTTCAAAAATTCCTTGGCGGGCGGATGTTGCCGCTGCCGCCGCCGGATCTTTGCCGGGGAAATCTTTTGCGAGATATGGCATCCTGTTTGCTTCTTTGCTACGAGGGGGTGGGAATTTGCGCCTTCGATCCTGAAGAGGGGAGCCCGTGATGAAAGTCATCGATTTCCGATTCCGGCCGAACACCGCCGAAGTGCTCACCGGCATCCAGAACAGCAAGATGTTCAAGGGGCTCTGCGAAACGATCGATTTTTCGAAGATGAAGCCCCAAACGGTCCCCGAGGTCGTGGCGGATTTGGACCGCTACAACGTCGAGTGGGCGGTCATCACGGGAAGGGACTGCGAAACCACCTACGGCGCACGCTCCAACAACGACAGCGTGATCGAGTTCGTCCGCCAGTTTCCCAACAAGTTCATCGGCTTTATCGGTCTTGACCCGCACAAGGGCATGCGCGCCATCCACGAGCTCAAGGCCTCGGTTACGGAGCTGGGGATGCGTGGGGCGGCGGTCGACCCCTATCTCGCCCAGATCTACGCCAACGACGCGAAATACTATCCCATTTACGCCAAGTGCTGTGAACTCGACGTTCCGATCATCTTTACGACCGGTCCGGCGACCCTCGTGCCCAACGCGATCATCGACCATGTGGCCCCGCGCTATATCGATTTCGTGGCCCGCGACTTCCCGGAACTCAAGATCGTGATCAGCCACGGCGGCTACCCCTGGGTCAACGAGGCCATCACCGTCGCCCAGCGCAACCGCAACGTCTTCATCGACCTCTCCGAGTACGAATTCTCCCCCATGGCCGAAGCCTACGTCGAGGCGGCCAACACCATGATCGGCGACAAGATCCTCTTTGCGAGCGCCCACCCCTTCGTCGATTTTCGGGAAGCGCTGCAGAAGTACGAGAAGCTGCCCTTCAAGCCCGAAGTGAAGCAGAAGATTATGTACGACAACGCCGCAAAACTGCTGGGGCTGAAGCCGGCGGCTCCCCTGCAGGGAGCGCAGCCGGAACGGATGCAGGATTTGGTCGGCGAAATCGTCCGTGAGGTCATGGCCCGCCTGGGCCGTTGAGCGCCGCCGCTTTCCCACCGCCCCGCCTCGGATCCCGCCTTGTCCGATCGGGAAAGCGCGCGGCGCTTCTTTTTTCCCGTTTCCCGGCGAAACGGGTCTCACAGGGGCTGCCTCGAGAGAAAACGGCACAGCGCTCCCGCTTGTGCGCAAAGACCGCAGCAGGCAAAAGCCTCCGAAGCCCTTCTTGAATGCCTGCCCCGTCAATCCGGGTCGGGAGTGACGTCCGGCTCGATGCGGTAGGCGTTGGCGATGCGGTTGGTGCCGTTGAAGACGTCCACCACGGCCACGATCTCGCCGATCGCCTCGTTGTCCAGGCCGAGACGCTTCAGCGCCGCCGTATGGGAATGGATGCAGTATTCGCAGTTGTTGGTGATCGAAACCGCGAGCGCGATGATCTCCTTGGTCCGCAGATCGAGCTTGCCGGGCTTCATCACCGTTTTGAGTTTGCTCCAGGTGGCTTCCAGGTGATCCGGAAATACGGCGAGCGCCTTCCAGAAGTTGGGTACGAACGAGATGCCCTTGACCGCCCGGATGTCCTCGTACACTTCCCGGACCTTCCCTGTGGCTTCCGCTTCTTCCACCTTGCGCAGCAATCCCATTTTTCCTCCCTGGAACCCTACGGGCAAGTTTTCAGGGGGCGCTCAAAGCCCCGAGCTCTCGCAGCCAGTTGAGGCTCGAGAGCGTGTCCCGCGAGGGAAGGTATTCACAGCCGATCCATCCGCCGTAGCCCGCCGCATCGATTTCGCGGAAAAGATTTCCGAAATTGACCTCTCCGGTTCCCGGCTCGTGGCGACCGGGGGGATCGGCGATCTGGATGTGGCCGATCCGGCCGAGGTGGGTGCGGAGGGTCCGAATGAGGTTCCCCTCCATGGTCTGCATGTGGTAGACGTCGTACAGCAGGAAGAGGTTAGGGTGCGCCACCTCTTCGATGAGGGCCACGGCCTCCGCGGTGCGCCGGAGGGAAAACCCCGGAACGTCCCGGTCGTTCAAGACCTCGACGAGAAGGCGGATCCCCTCCTGCTCCAGGCGCGCCGCGGCATGGCGCAGGTTGGCGACGAGCGTTTCGCGCACGCGCGCCGGGGGCACGCCGCTCGGCGGGATTCCCGCCAGGCAGTTGAGCCGCCTACAGCCCAGCGTGCGCGCGGTTGCGATCGCGGTTTCCAGCCCTGCGCGGAACTCTTCCTCCCGGCCCGGGATGCAGGCGATGCCGCGTTCGCCCGACTCCCAATCCCCCGGCGGGAGGTTGTGCAGGACCATCCGCAGGCCGTGTGCCGCGAGCGCTGCGGCCAGTTGCTCCGCGGGCCAGGCGTAGGGGAATTGACACTCGACCGCTCGGAAGCCGGCCGCGGCCGCCGCAGCGAAACGATCCGCAAAGTCGACCTCGGTGAACAGCAGACTCAGGTTGGCACAGAAGCGCGGCATGCACCCTCCGGGAGCGGGATTTCGGCTCGAAGCCCGCAGATCGCGGGGCGATGATGTTTCTCTATTCCGCCGCGCCCCGTTTTGCAAACGGTCCCTCGAACGGCGGCCGGCGTCGCCCGGCGATCGCAGACGGCCGCAACGCCCCGGAGAGGGACGGGGAGGAGAAGGATGTTCAGCACCTTCGGCACGCTCTTTCGGGTCACTACCTTCGGCGAATCGCACGGCCGGGCCGTGGGGGCCGTGGTGGACGGCTGCCCGCCGCGGCTTCCGCTGCGGGAAGAGGACATTCAGCCGCAGCTCGACCGCCGCCGTCCCGGCCAAAGCGCCATGGCCACCGAGCGGAACGAGGCCGACCGGGTCACGATTTTGAGCGGCATTGAAGACGGCCTGACGCTGGGGACGCCGATCGCGCTCCACGTCGCCAACCGCGACACGCGGCCCCAGGATTATGCGGCGATGCAGGATATCCCGCGGCCGTCGCACGCCGATTTCACCTATCGCGTGAAGTACGGCGTCCAGGCCGCAAGCGGCGGGGGGCGGGCGAGTGCCCGCGAGACCGTAGGCCGGGTCGCGGCCGGCGCTGTAGCCGAAAAGCTGCTGCGGGAGCGCTGGGGGATCGAGATCGTCGCCTGGGTGAGCGCGGTCGGGGAAGTCGAATGCTCCGCCGTCGATCCGGCGACGGTCACCCGAACGGCGGTCGACCGCTTCGCCGTGCGTTGTCCGGAAGAGCAAGCCGCGCGGCGCATGGAGAGGGAAATCGGGCGGGTGCGCGCCGAGCAGGACTCGCTCGGCGGGGTGGTGAGTTGTGTCTGCCGTGGAGTTCCGGCGGGCCTGGGCGAGCCGGTGTTCGGCAAAGCCGAAGCGCTTCTCGGCCAGGCCATGCTTTCCCTTCCCGCGGTCAAAGGCTTCGAGATCGGCTCGGGTTTTGCGGGGGCGCGCATGCGCGGCAGCGCGCACAACGATCGTTTCGTATGGAAGGACGGCCGCCTGGGGACCCTCACCAACCGCAGCGGCGGCGTCCAGGGCGGGATCACCAACGGCGAGCCGATCCTCTTTCGCGTCGCCTTCAAGCCGCCGGCGACGATCGGCCGCCCGCAGCAGGGATGCGACTATGCGGGACGCCCGATCCTCCTCGAGGCCCACGGCCGTCATGACCCCTGCGTCGTGCCGCGCGCCGTCCCCATCGTCGAGAGCATGGCGGCCCTCGTGCTCGCCGATCTTGCCCTGATCCAGAGCGCGCGCGGTTGACAACCCCCCGCAGCGGCCGGCGCCGTGAGGGTGGGGGGGCGTTTCTGCTAAATACGATTCAGAGCCTGACGACCGGAAATTTCCTGTTCGGCGATTGATTTTCCGGCCGGCTCCAGATAAGAGCCTTCAATATACCTGAGGTTTTTTGCCCACACCGACATGGTCAGCGAAAGGAGGCGGCAATGAAACGATGGGGGATCGTGGTGCTCGTTATCCTGCTTTCGACCTTCGGGCAGGCCGAGGCGCAGAACCCGAAGCTGGTCATCGCCACCGGCGGCATCGGCGGGGTCTACTACTACTACGGAACCCAGGTGAGCGAGATCGTCAACAAGGCCGGCTTCGCCGCGGCGACCGCGATGCAGACGGCGGCCTCCGTGGACAACATGATGCTCATTCGCGACAAGACCGAACCCGACAAGAACACCTGGTTTGTCGCCACGGTGCTGCCGGACACGGCCTATTTCACGACCACCGGCCGGCATGAAAAGTTCAAGGACAAACCCGTGAAGGCCTCCATCCTGTGGATGATGTACCCCAACTTCATCCATCTCGTCACGACCGACAAGAGCGGCATCAAAAAACTCGCCGATCTCCAAGACAAGCGCGTTTCCACCGGCGCTCCGGGCTCGGGCACGGAATTTACGGCCCTGAACCTCGTTCGCGCCGCGGGCATGGATCCGGCCAAGTTCAAGAAGTGGGAAAAGCTCGGCGCGAAGGAGTCCGAGGAGGCGCTCGTCAACGGCACGATCGACGCCTTTTTCTGGTCGGGGGGGCTGCCGACGGGGTCGCTGGTCGAGCTCACGAACACGCTCGGCCGCAAAGGGCTCAAGATGACCCTGGTTGCGCTGCCGGATGGCGACGCCGGAGTCGTGAAATTCAAGGAGGAGTTCAAGGGTCTGGCCGATTCGCTGCCCATCCCCAAGGAGATCTACGGCACGGAGGCCGACACGCCGACGCTCGCCTTCTGGAACATGTTCGTCGCCCCCGAAAGCCTTCCGGCGGATCTCGCCTACAAGCTGGTCAAGGCCGTCTTCGAGAACCTCGAGGCTCTGCGGGCCGCCGTCAAGGCCGCCCGGGACACCACTCCGGAGAGCACGGCCAAGTTTGTCGGCAAGAGCGCCATCCCCTTCCATCCCGGCGCCGTGCAATATTTCAAGGAAAAGGGGCTGGTGAAATAGGCGCGGCCCGTGCGCCGGCGTTTTCTTGCCGCCGCGGCCGTCATGGCTCTGGGGCTGGCCGCGGCGGTCCGGCCGGCGGTCGTCGTCACCGAAGAGGCCGAGCGCCGGATTCTCCTCTGGCGGGGGCAGAGCGGGGAGATCCGCTTCGTCCATTCCGTGACCGAAAGACCCGTGGCCATCCGCTTTCGCGTCGGCCGCCGGTTCGAGGACTTTTCCGTGGCGGCCGATCCGCTGACGGAGAGCTATTATACCGCCGGCGTCCATCCCTGGAACGAGCGTGTGGCCCTGGAGAGGACGGAGGAGATCCGGCTCTGCTCCATGCGCGGCATCGATCTCCGCCTGGGATCCCATGAACTGCACCTCGCCGGCGGGTGCTTGGAAGTGAGGCTGCTGTGGACGCGGTGATCCGGAAAATCCTTTACGGAACGGCGGTGCTGGGAACGCTCTACCACCTCTACCTCGTCCTTCACCCTTACCTTCCCCTTCCATGGCTGCGTTTTTCCATCTTCGACCTCACGCAGGTGCAGCGGGCGACGCACGTCTTTCTGGTCGCCTTTCTGGGCTACCTGATGAACTGGCTCTGGGTGAAGAAGCGCGGCGCCGCCGGCAGCCTTCCGCTCGCGGCGCTGAGCAGCCTGCTCGTCGTCGAGTTTTTCAAGCTGGACCTCCCCGGCGGCCTCAAGGCGGCGGGGGCGCTCCTCTGGGCGGCGACGATGCTGCCCTGTCTCGTCCCCCGGCTGATGCGCCCATCGAACCTCGCCTGCGCCCTGCTCAGCTTTCTGCCGTTCGTTTACCTCGTCTCCGAATACGAGACCCTGATCTATCGCGCCATCCTTCCCGAGCCCTGGGATCTGCTCATGGGCCTGTGCGAGGTGCTCCTGGTCCTGGGAGTCATCTTCCGCCTGAGCGGGCCCATCATGCCGATCTTCGTGATGGTCTTCATCCTTTACAACCTCTACGGCGACACGATCCCGGGCTATCTCTCCAACCCCGGTTTCAGCCTCGACATGCTTCTCGGCAAAATGTATTGCGAGACCGAGGCCGGCATCTTCGGCACGATCACCGGGGTTTCTCTCAAGTACCTCATCTACTTCACGACCCTCGGCGCCGTGATCTCGAAGATGGATTTCGGACGCATCATCGCCAACATCGCGCTGCTCTTCGTCGGCCGCAGCCCCGCCTCGCCGGGACGCACGAGCAGCATCATGGCCGTGCTGATGGGGATGTTCTCCGGCTCCGGGGCGGCCGACACCCAATTCGTGGCGACCCTCACGCGCTCGCTCTACGACCGCGTGGGCTACGAGCGGCTGGTCGCGGCCGGCATCATCGCCACCGTAGGCTCGATCGCCTACATCACCCCGCCGGTCATGGGCTCGATCTCTTTCATCATGGTCGAGCTGCTGGCGATCCCCTACTCCTGGATCATCACCATGGCGATCGGTCCGATGCTCCTGTATCTGCTGGGGATCGCCGTCTACAACGAGCTCTACGTGCGGCGCAGACGGCTCCAGCCCCTCGAGCTCGATACGGGACACGATTTCGGCTATTTCCGGCGCTATGCCTATGTTTTCGCGCCGATCGCGCTCATCATCGCGTTGATCTACCGGGGCTATTCGATCAACATCACCGTGAGCCTGGCGGCGCTTTTGTTCCTCATCTTCGCCTACGCGGACCCCACCGTCCGTCCGCCGCTCAAGAGCATCCCCGATGCGCTGGCCGAGGGCATCCTGCACCTGTTGCCCATCGCGAGCGCGGTGATTGCGGCGAACATGATCATGTCCATGATGGTGCTGAGCGGGCTCGCCTCCAAGTTTTCCCTGGTGATGATGAAGATCAGCGGGAGCAGTCTGCTGCTCGCCACGGCCTTTACCGGCGTCTTCAGCCTGATCCTCGGCATGGGGGTGCCTCCGATCGCCACCTACGTCCTCACCTCCGCGCTCACTGCCCCGACCATCCAGCAGCTTGCGGTGGTGAACGGCATCCCCGAAGAGGCCGCGCTGCTCGCCACGCACATGTTCCTCTTCTATTACGCGGTGCTGGCCGAGGTGACCCCGCCGGTGGCGCTTTCGGCCTACGCCGCGGCGGCGGTCATGAACACCGACCCCGTGAAAACGGGGGTTTTTGCGGCCCGGGTCGCGGTCCCCAAGTACTTGGTGGGGATCATCTTCATTCTCACCCTGAACGGGACCGGCCTGCTCATCGTCCCCGCGCTCCAGGCGATGCCTCCCGGGGAGGCGATCCTCGCCATCGGCCAGCGCTACCTCGGAAGCGCTCTGGCGATCCTCCTCCTGAACACGGCGGTCGTCGGCTGGTTTTCACGCGATCTGTCCCTTATGGAGAGGCTGTTAGCCGGTGGGGGCTCGCTGTTGCTCTTCTACCCCTCGACCTCGACCGACGCGGCCGGCCTGCTCCTCGCGGCGGGGGTGATTCTCAAAGCCTGGATGGGCGCCCGGAGGCGGGTGGGCTCTCGGGCCGAGGCCGGCTGAGAGGGGTGGTTGCATTGCCGCTCGAGGGGGGATAGAGTCCCCCTCCGGGAAAAGGCCGCCTTCCGGCAGTCGTTGCCGGGCCGCAACGGCCGCAAGCAGATCGACGGCGAGGATCGAGCCGATGGTCAAGTACAACCTGAAAACGCTGATCGCCGAGAAAAAACGCCGCGAAAACCGCAATATCACCTACCGCGAGATCTCCAGCCGGACCGGGATCTCCAAGGTCACGCTCTCGAAGATCGCGCGCAAGCCGGGCTACAACACCGCCGTCAGCATCGTCGAGAAGCTCTGCTTGTACTTCAAGTGCAGCCCCAATGACCTGATCACCATCGTCCCCGATCTCGCCGAAGAACACCGGCAGGAAATCGAGAAAGCCCGGCAGGACTGAGGTCCGGAAGTCTCGGGGTGCGGCCGTCCGGAAGGCGGGCCCGCGGCGCCTCAACGGCTGAAGCTGCGGCGGGAGGCCCGCCTCTCTTGCGACGAGTCAAGGAAAAGGATCGTGCAGGAGCTCAGGGTTCTCGCCAAGGCGGCCCTCCTGGGGATCGTCGAGGGGGTTACCGAATTCATCCCCGTCTCCTCGACGGGGCACCTTATCCTCACGCGGGATCTTCTCGGATTCGAGGGCCCCAAGGAAAACGCCTTCATCGTCATCATCCAGTTCGGGGCCATTTTGGCCGTCCTCTGGCTCTACCGGGGAAAGTTTCTTCACGTGCTCCAAAACCTCGGGCGCGACGCGGGGGCCCGTCGACTGCTGTTCAATCTGGGGTTGGGAACCTTGCCGGCCGTGGTGATCGGGCTGCCCACGGAGCGGTGGATCGAGGCTCATCTTTTCCGTCCGATTCCGGTGGCGCTGGCCTTCGCGGCGGGAGGGGCGGCGATCCTCTGGGTGGAGGCGCGCCGGCGCAAGCCGGCGGTGCCCGGCGTGGACGAAATCCCGCTCGGCACGGCTCTCGGCGTGGGCCTTTTCCAGGTGCTCGCGATCGTCTTCCCCGGCATTTCGCGCTCGGGGGCGACGATCGTCGGCGGGCTTCTCCTCGGCCTGTCACGCACCGCCGCCGCCGAATTCTCCTTCTTTCTCGCGATTCCCGCTCTTCTCGGGGCCTCGATCGTCAAGTACCGCAACGTGGAGCACCTGCTCACGCTCCAGGATCTGCCTTTTTTCGCCGTGGGCTTTTTCGTCTCCTTTCTTTCGGCGATGATCGTGATCCGCGGCTTTCTCGCCTACGTTTCCCGCCGAAGCTTCGCCCCCTTCGCCTGGTACCGTATCGCTTTCGGGGCGCTGCTGCTTTTTTACTATTGGGGCGAGGGCACGTTCTGAGGTCGAGTCGGCGGGACACTCCGCGCCCCGGATCCGCTTCCCTCCAGCCAGTCGCCGAGCATCCGGCTGTAGCGCTCGGGTTCGCTCAGAAAGGGAAAATGGCCGCCCTGCGGAAAGACGCACACGGCGGCCGCGGGGTAGGCCCGGCGCAGCGCCTCGCGGAGCGGGGCGTCGACGAGGGGGTCGTTTGCGGACTCGGCCACCAGGCAGGCAATGGCGGCGTGGGCGAGATCGGGGGGAGCGAAGGCCCGGCTCAGGCAGGAAAGCCGCGCCAGCACGTGCGCCTTGCGGATCGCACCGCAGGTCTGCTCGACGAGGTAGGCCTCCACGAGGGCCGCCCCCGGGCCGGCGGCCGGCGAAAGCAGGCGCCGGGCGTTACGGCGCATGCCGGCCAGAATCGCCCATTCCGGCACCCACGGGAGCAACCGCCGCCCGCGCCGCGCCAGAGCCGCGATCCGTGAGTCCGGCGGGAAGCTGTTTCCGAGAACCAAGCTCCGCACGCGCTCGGGGGCACGCGAAGCGAGGAACTGGGCGAGAACCCCGCCCATCGAGCTTCCCACGAAGTGGGCGCGCGCGATGCCTTCGCCGTCGAGCAGGGCGAGGATCCCGGCACCGAGCGCCTCCCAGCTGCCGAGCGGGGGGTAGCTCGGGGCAAGACAGCGAAAGCGCCCGCTCAGCGCCTCCATCGGCAGAAACCAGGCGTCCGCGGAAGCCCCCAGTCCGTGAAGGAAAACCAGGGCTTCGTCGCCCGCGCCGACCTCGGCGAATTCCCAGAGCGTTCCGGAAACGATCCGGTGCTTCAGGTTTCGGCGCCGAAAGGCGGTAAGGCGCGTGGCAACAGTCTCGGGCACCGCCGAGTACAAAGCGCGGAACGAGGGACGGGGGAGGGGGAAGGCGTAGATCCCCAACAGCATCAGGGCTAAGGCGGCGGCGCAGGCGACGGCGGACATCCGTGCTTGCCTTTCTCGGAAAGAAAACGGGGATCCCTTCGAATTATGGGCGGTTCCGCCGGCCTCCGTCAACCGCTCCGCCGCTTTCCTTCGCCGAACGCTGGCCAAGGGGGTGCAGCTGTGATAAAGGAAAACCGGGAAGAAAGCCTTTTCCCCTTTGCCTTCCCCGGCCGCGGGAGGCCTCCGCATGAAACGTTGCCCCCGATGCGACCAGCCCGTCGCCGAGGCGATCGCCGCCTGCCCCGCCTGCGGCCAGGATCTCCGCCCCCGGCGCGAATTCATCGATGACTACCGCATCGTCGATGTGCTGCACGAGGGCTACGCGAGCCTGTTGTGCCGTGCGCTTCGCGAACGCACCTCCGAGCCGGTGATGATCCGGCTGTTCACGCCGCAATCCGGCGTGAACGAAGAAATCGCCTCCCGGCTGCAGCGCGAGATCGAAAAACTGCAGAGCCTGCCGGCTGCGGGGCTCGTGCGCCACCACGCCATCCGCCGCTCGTCGGACGGACTCTGGTACCGGATCAGCGAGTGGGTCGACGCCGAAAGCTGGGGCACGCTGCTCGCCTCGGGAAGGCTCCAGGACCTGGGAACGCTTCTCGACCTCTTTGTCCAGACGGCCGAGACGCTCGCCACCCTCCATGCCCACGGGCACTTCATCCCCCACCTGATTTTGAACGATCTCCTGGCCGTCTCGCTTCCCGACGGCCGCTTGGAGGTCCGGATCGACTACAAGCTTTCACGCTTCATCGACCCGCGCCTCGACCGCCCCGCGCCCATGCTCCGCCGGCTGCTCGAGCGTCACCCCGACATCCGGGGCGGCCGGCCGCTCGATTTCCGCAGCGACATCTGGTCGCTTGGCAAGATCTTCGTCGAACTGCTCGCCGGGGATCTCGAGGTCGAAAACCCCGAGGCGAAGGTCGACGAACTGGAGATGCCCCACGATCTGGCCGTGTTGCTGCGGGTGATGCTGGCCGAAGACCCGGATCTCCGGCCCCAGTCCATGGCCGAGATCGCCGCCTCCCTGCGACGGATCCGCGAGGGTCTCGGCCGCGTCCCCGTCGCGGCGCCCTCGTCTGTGCCGCGGCGGGGACGCCGTCGCCGGATCGTGGCCGCCGCGGCGCTTCTGCTGGTTGTCGCGGCTGCAGCCTGGTTCGCTCTGCGCGAGCTCGGGCGCGATACCGAGGCCGTACTCGAAGGATACGCGAATCGCTACGCGCGTTCGGTCGGCTTCGTCCTTGTGGATTACTGGATCGAGTCGCAAGGCGAGAGGCTCTTCCGCAACGTCTCCGAGGGGACCGCCTTTCTCGTGGATGCTGCGGGCTATCTGCTCACCAGCCGCCACGTGGTCTGCCCCTGGCTCGAAGACCCGCGCTTCGATGCCGTGGTGCGCTACGCCCGCGACCGGGGGATCGAGATCCGACTGGGGTACCGCCTTTACCTTTGGTTCGAGGGGGAGCGGGCGTTCAACCTCGCCGGCCGCCTGATCGAGAACCCGGATCTGTCGGACATCTATTTTCTCGAGAACGCTTACTCGGTCGACGGTCCCCGGCGGATCGAGATCGCCGGAGTCGGCCGCCCGCCGCTGCGCACGCGCCAGCTGCTGCGCTCCCCCCTAAAGGACGATTTCGCCGTCATCCGCGTCGATCCCCTGCCGCCGGGGCTGCAGCCCCTGCCGCTCGACCCGGAGCTCGATCCCCGAAAGCTTCCCAAGCTGAAGCGCGTCATCGCCCTGGGCTTTCCGCTGGGCAGCCGCACCCAGGTCGATACCGTGAATGCGAGCGTGGTCCGCGGCAACGTGCGACGAGCCTTCGAGACCATGTTCCAGATCGACGCCTCGCTCCACGGCGGCAACAGCGGCGGACCGGTCATCGACGAGCACGGTCGGGTCATCGGGATCGTCTCCGCCGTGGCCGTCGATTTCACCCAAGGGCTCGTTCCCATGGTGACCCCGGTCTGGGACATCGGGCTGATCCTGCCGATCCCGCAGGCCGTACGCTTGCTGCTCGATCTCAAGGCCGGAGGGGTCAAGTGGAACGGAGTGCCCGATTTCGCCATCGAGGCGAGCGTGGCGGAGATCCGCGGCGCGGCCGAGGCGGGACGCTGGGTCGAGGCCCGGGCGCTCGCCGACGAAAAACTCGGCCGCAGCCTGCAGCCGGAGCTGGTCGCCGCCTCCGGCGTGCTGCACCTGGCGACCGGAAATTTCCGCGGGGCGCGCGAGCGTTTCCGGCAGGCGCTTTCGCTCGACCCCGAAGACGACGCGGCGCGCTGGATGCTGGTGCTGCTCGACCGCCTGGCGGGTTGGCGCGAAGCCGAGGCCGAACGCCGCCGCCTCGAAGGCGCGGATTGGAAGAGCCCGGCCGAGTTCCAGGGCTATCTGGTGCGCGTACTCAAGGGAGGCGAAGACCTGCCGGCCGCCCTGGAGGGCTGGACGACGGCCGGGGAAAAGGCCTGGCTCTATTTTCTCGCGGGGATTCTCGAGCTCGAGCGCGCTCGCCCCGCGACCGCCGAGGATCATCTGGAGACGGCGTTGAAGGCGGTCGAGCTGGAAAGCTGGGAGCGGTTCCTCATTCGGGCCAAGCTCGAAGAGGTGCGCAAACTCCGTCGCCGCGGGTTCACCGCCGATGCGGAGCGCACCGCCCACCGGCGCCGCACCGAGCGGTTCGAAGAGGAGCTCTCCCGCCTGGAGGCGGAGAAGAAACGACGCCGCCCGGAGCTTGCCTCGATGCGCGCCCGGCTGGCCTACAGCGGACTGCCGCATGACGAGAAGCGCACCCTCCTTGCCGCGCTCTACGCCGCCGAGCCCGAGAACCGGCAAGCGCTCGGCGCGCTGGCCTTCGCGGCGGCGGCCGCGGAGGCTTTCGAGGAGGCGCTCACGCACGGCCGCGCTTTTCTGGAAAGCGGAGTGCGCGAAAACGCCCTGCGGATGAGCTTGGGGCTGCTGGAGGCGGGGATCCTGCGCCGCCTGGGACGCGAGGAAGAGGCGCGCACCCGGCTTGCCGGCTTTCTGGAACGCACGCGGGATCCTTTCTTTGATGCCGTGGCCGAGACGTTGCTCGGGCGGAAGCCCGAGGAGGCGCTGCGTGCCCAGGCGGGGGATGTCCCCGAGCAGGTGCTCGTCGCCTTTACGGCGGCCGGCTTTTGGGCCGAGGGCGCCGGGGATCGAAAAGCCGCCGGGCGTTTCTACCGCGATGCGATCGGCTCTTTCCTCGACACTTGGGTCGAGTACGACTTCGCGCTGGAGCGCATCCGCCGGTTCAGGCGCGCGGAGGATTGAAGCCCCCGGCGGAAAAAGGGCGTGTCCGGATTCCACGTCGGGATGTTTCAACGACGCGCGCGGCATTTCGGTCAAGGAGCGGAGGATGAAAAAAGTGGTCTTGGTCGCCTTCAACGGCGAGCCGATGTGTTTTGTGCATGTGCTCTTGAACGCGCTGGACATGAAGGCGAGAGGATTCGAGGTGCGGCTCGTGATCGAAGGGGCGGCCACGCGCCTGATCGGAGAGCTCGACCTCCCGGAGCGGCCCTTCTCCGGGCTCTATCGTCGGGTGCGGGAGCAGTCGCTGGTCGATTGCGTCTGCCAGGCCTGCGCGACGAAGACCGGGTCACTGGAAGAGGCCCGGCGTCAGGGCCTGCCGCTCTGCGCCGAGATGGACGGCCACCCCAGTTTGGGGCGATACCTGGAAGCAGACTGGGAGGTGATCTCCTTCTGAGGCCCGCGCCCTCGTTTTTTCTTGACGTGAAGGTTTTTCATCACTACATTATCCCCATTCTGCTCTTGCAAAGAGCAGGATTCGAAAAGGTTGGATGAAAACATTTTGCAGCGTGGGGAAAGCCGCCACTCTTCAAAGTGTGGCGGCTTTTTTGCTGTCGTCGTAATCCGCCTTTGAAAATTCTGAAGAAAGGAGGATGGCGACGATGATGCAAGGTAAAGTGAAGTGGTTCAACGAGCGCAAAGGCTTCGGTTTCATCGAGGCCGAAGACGGAAACGACGTGTTCGTCCATTTCAGTGCCATCGAAGGCAGCGGTTTCCGAACGCTCCAGGATGGCCAGCCTGTCCGCTTTGACGTGCAGAGCGGCCCCAAGGGCCTCTCCGCGGTCAATGTCCAGGCGGTGTAATCTCTCTTACGTTTGCGGCGCCTTCCTGCGGGAAGGCGCCGCATCCTCGAATCCACCTCCGTTTTTCCCCGATCTTCCCGGGGGTCCGGCCCACGCTCGCCGTCGGACTCCGACCCAGAAAGGCATCCGCATGAACAAACGGCTCTACATCGGCAATCTGGCGGCGGAAATCACCGCCAACGATCTCACGCACAATTTTTCCACCGTCGGCACCGTGGTCTCGGCGGTGATCATCAAGGAACGTTATTCCAACCAGAGCAAGGGCTTCGGCTTCGTCGAGATGGGAAGCGAAGAGGAAGCGCGCCAGGCGATCGAAACCTTCAACGGCGGGGAGCTTCAGGGAAGGAAAATCATCGTCAGCGAGGCGCGCGAGCCGCGCCGCGACGGCGAAAACGGCCGTCCCGGCGGCTTCGGCCGCGGCCCGCAAGGCGGCGGGGGACGGGGCGGCTTCGGCCGCGGGGGGCGCTTCTGAATTATTTTCGGAGCAGCCGGCGGATCTCGGGGACGGAGAGGTTGCTGGCGACCACCCGCCATTCCCCCTCCGGAGTGCATAACCCGCGCAGACGGCCGCTTCTCAACCACTCGCGGACCCCTCGGACGGTGAGATAGGTCATGGCGGCGAACTCCTCCACGGAGTAATTCGCTTCCCCCGCCGGGGACGCTTCCTGGGGCGGCACGCCTTCGGCGGAAACCTCGGAAAAAGCCTCCTCCGCGGGCGCCGCTGCGGCTTTGGCCGTCGGGCTGGAGCGGGTGCCGGCTTCCGCTGTCGTCCTCCCGCCGGTTCGGCGCACGGGGCCTCGACCCTTTTCTTTTTTCCCTTTGCCCGCCAGCTCGCGTACGGCCCCCGCGTCGAGCTGGGAAGCGGGGATTTTCCAGGATTTTCCCTCCTTGCGGGCACGCAGTTTTCCTTCACGGATCAGACGCGTGACGACCGTGGCGGGGATTCCGGCCGCTCGCGAGAACTCCGCCGTGGTCATGCTTTCCCTTTGTCTGGCCATGGGTGCGTCCTCTCTTGCCGGGTTTCTGAGGTTTGAAACACCGATTCGGATTTCTCGATCGGTTTAGCCGACTTTTTCCTCGGCGTAAACCCTCGGGTTTTCTCGTCTTCCCCCAAGGCCCGACGGCTTAGAAGAGGAGCGCCGCTCCCCCTCTTTCTCCCTCGCTTTGCGCAGATCGGCTTTCTGTGAAAAAATAGCCCCGCCGAAGAGGACCGGCCTCTTTTCGCGCGGGGAAATGGATTCCGGGGGGTCACACCGGGGATCGCCGCGAGAAGATCCGGGCGAGGGCCACATGATCGGCAATTCCGAAATCGCGGCCGTCTTCGAGGAGATCGCCGATCTTCTCGAACTGCAGGATGAAAACCCGTTCAAGATCCGCGCGTACCGAAGGGCGGCGCAGGTTTTGCGGGGGCTGGGCACGGAGGCGGCCGACCTGCTGGCCGCCGGCCAGGACCTCCGGCAGCTTCCCGGGATCGGAAAGGAGCTCGCGGCCAAGATCGCCGACCTCGTCCGAACCGGAACGACGCCCACCCTGGAGCGGCTGCGGACAAGCCTTCCGACCGCGTTGCGGGAGATGCTGCGGCTTCCGGGGCTCGGCCCGAAACGGGTGCGGGCGCTCTATGGGGAGCTCGGCCTGGCGACGCGGGAGGAGCTGCTTCAGGCCGCCGCGCAAGGGCGCATTCGAACGCTTCCCGGCTTCGGCGAAAACCTTGAGCGGCAGATTCTCGAGGCGCTCACTCAAGCTTCCGCCGGGCCGGGGCGCACACCGCTCGGGGAGGCCCGGCCGCAGGTGGAGGCGCTGCTCAGCTTTCTGCGCGACCAGCCCGGTGTCCGGCGGGCCGAGGCCGCCGGCAGCTACCGACGCCGGCGCGAGACGGTCGGCGACATCGATCTTGTGGCGGACGCCGGCGCGGGGAGCCCGGTGATCGAGCGGTTCGTCTCCTGGGGGGAAGTGCGCGAAGTGCGCTCCCGCGGGGAGACCAAGGCCGGCGTCGTTCTCCGCTGCGGCCTCCCGGTCGACCTGCGGCGGGTCGAGGCCTCAAGTTTCGGGGCGGCGCTGCAGTATTTCACCGGAAGCCAGGCGCACAACATCGCGCTGCGCCGGATCGCCAGACGTCGCGGTCTCAAGGTCAACGAATACGGGGTCTTTCGAGGCGGGGCGCGGATCGCCGGTCGGACCGAGGCCTCGGTCTACCGGGCTCTGGGGCTCGCCTTCATCCCTCCCGAGCTGCGGGAAGACCGAGGCGAGATCGAGGCCGCGCGGGAAGGCAGACTGCCCGCTCTCGTGAGCGCCGCCGACCTGCGCGGGGACCTTCACGCGCACACCGCGGCGACCGACGGAACGGCATCCCTCGAGGAGATGGCCGAGGCGGCCAGGCGGCGCGGCTTCGAGTACCTGGCGATCACCGACCATTCCCGCCGTTTACGCGTTGCGCGCGGCCTGGACGAGCGCCGGCTTCTCGAGCAGATCGAGGCGATCGATCGTCTGAACGAGCGCTGGAAGGACTTCGTCCTGCTCAAAGGGATCGAGGTCGAGATCCTCGAGGACGGCGGCCTCGATCTGCCCGACGAGGTGCTCGGCCGGCTCGATCTCGTGATCGGCGCCGTCCACGGCGGCTTCCGCCTGAGCCGCGAACGCCAGACGGCCCGCATCCTGCGGGCCATGGATGGGCGTTGTTTCACAATGCTCGCCCACCCGACGGGAAGATTGCTTCCCGGCCGGGAGCCCTACGCCCTTGATCTCGCCGCCGTGATCGCCAAGGCGGCCGAACGCGGCTGCTTTCTCGAGTTGAACGCTCACCCGCGTCGCCTCGATCTGACGGACACCGCCTGCCGTGAGGCCCGCGCCGCGGGCGTCCGGATCGCCGTGAACAGCGACGCTCATGCGCCGGCGGAATTCGAGCATCTCGAATACGGGATCGGGCAGGCGCGTCGAGGATGGCTCGAAAAGAAGGACGTGCTGAACGCGCTGCCGCTGGCCGAGCTGCGGCCGCTTCTGCGACGGACGATCGCCGCATGAAGCCCCGGCGGGGGAGGCGCGGGCTCAGCGTTTTTCCCGGGTCCGGATTTCGCCGATCCGCCGCTGGAGTTCCTCGTAGCGCCGGGCGTCGAAGAGGCGGATCTCCTGGGCGTGGTGGCGGTAGAGTTGCAGGCAGCGCGCGGCGTCGACGGCGTTGCGGTGGAGGATTCCCTGCTCGACGCAGCGCAGGCTTTCGCGGAGCGATTTTTCGTAGAGCTGGCGCCTCAATTCTTCGTAGAGCCGCGCATCGAAGGTGTCGGCCTCGATGGCCGTGAGTTTCCAGACGTTGAGCGCGACGCGCCCGTTGGCGAAGCCCTCTTCCTGGATCGCCTTCTTGGCGAGCGAAAGGTTGACCGAGGCCTCCCGCTCGAGCTGCTTCTGACGCGCGGTTTCCGCCGCCGGCGCCGAAGCGGGGGGAGGCTTCTCCTGGGACGCTCCGGGCGGCGCCGGGCTCAGCGCAACGGCGAGGGCTGCGGCCAGCAGAAACACCGGGCGCCGGCGGCTCACGATTGCCTCCGCAGCCGGGCCGCAAGCTCCCGGTCGGCCGGGCAAAGATCCTCCCGGCCGAGATCCGCGATCGGCACCCAGCGCAGCTCCGCGTGATCCAGGCAGCGCGGGGCGCCGGTAACGGCGCGGATGCGGTAGGCGAGCAGGCGGATCGGGGGGCTGTGCCCGGCATCGAGGCTTTCCCCGAAAAACACGCCCACCTGCGCTTCGATGCCCAGCTCCTCGCGCAGCTCGCGCGCCAACCCCTCGGGCGGCGTTTCCCCGGGCCGGAGCTTTCCCCCCGGAAACTCCCAGCGGCCGGCATGAGAACGGCCGGGTTTGCGACGGGCGATCAACACGCGGCCGTTTTCACACCAAATGGCGGCGGTTACGTCGATCATGAACCGAGCCTCCCGCGAACCCAGCGGATAACGGGTTCAAGCCGCGGGGGAAGGAGAGCCGCGAGCTCGTCGGGATCGACCCAGCGAAACTCGTGATGCTCGGGCTTCCCCAGTGCGGGGTTGACGGCAAGTTCCACTTGCGTCGTGTCGGTTTCGGCGAGATAATAGCGCGCGATCTTCGTGCCCCGACGGTAAGGCGGCGTTTCCACGAATGCCCCGCCCCAAGGGAAAGAAAGCCGTTCGATTCCCGTTTCCTCGCGGGTTTCGCGCCGGGCCGCGGCCAGGGGATCTTCCCCCGGCCGGATCTCGCCCTTCGGAAAGTCCCAGAGGCGGAAGGCGCGCAGCAGCAGCACGCGCCAGGCGGCATCCTGCCGCCGTACGACGACGATGCCTGCGGATCGGACCCTGGTCATTCTCCCGTGAACGTCAACCCGCATTATACGCCATCGCCGGCCGAACCAAAACCCCGAAAAGGTTGCTGTCGGGGTTTGGCCCCGGTTTCGCCGGCCTTCCCGGAGGCGCCTGCCGCGGCGTTCCGCTTCCGCGAAGTCGTCTGTGAGGCGGACCGGGATCGGGTGCGCGAGATCGTCTCTTCGACGGGGTTTTTCCACGCCGCCGAGATCGACATCGCCGTCGAGCTGGTCGCCGAACGGCTCTCGCGGGGGACCGCAAGCGGATATGACTTCGTTTTCGTGGAAGAGGAGGGCCGCGTGAGCGGCTACAGCTGCTTCGGCCCGATTCCCGGGACGCAGGCGAGCTTCGATCTTTATTGGATCGCGGTCCATCGGGACCGGCAGGGCGCCGGCCGGGGGCGCATTCTGCTCGCACGCACCGAGGAGCGCATCCGGCGGGCGGGCGGGCGGCGGCTTTACGCCGAAACTTCGGGTCGGCCGCAGTATCGGCCGACCCGCCGCTTTTACCGTCATGCCGGCTTCCGGCGCGAGGCTCGCCTGCGGGATTTCTACGGTCCGGGCGACGACAAGCTGATCTTCGTCAAGGAGCTTTCCCCTCCTTCTCCTTTGCCGCCGTGACGCAATAGAGACCTTCGCCGCTTCGCGCCGGTCCGTAACAGAGGTTGTCCGAGGTGCAGGCCGCCGGCCGGAGATCGCCCGACTGCCAGCGCTTCACGAGGTCGGGCTCGCGGATGAAGGGGCGGCTCATGGCGATGAAATCGCAGACGTTGTCGGCGAGAAGTCGCTCGGCCGTGGCCAGCGAGCGGATCCCGCCCACGAGCAGAAGCGGTACGCCGACCTTCCGGCGGATGCATTCGGCCTCCGGCCGGTTGTAGGCTTCCTCTTCCGGACGGGCGATCCCCTTGCGGGCGGACCCGTAGCGCGCATGCCGGGTCATGCCGCTGGAGACCTCGATCCCGTCGATGCCGGCCGCTTCGAGCCGGGCGGCGGATTGCGCGGCCTCCTCCGCCTCGAGGCCGCCTGCGGCGAAATCCCTGCCGTTCAACTTGACCAGGACGGGGTAATCGTCGCCCACCTGCCGCCGGATGGCGGCGACGATCTCGCCGTGGATCCGCAAGCGGTTTTCCAGGGTCCCGCCGTAGGCGTCCGGGCGGCGGTTGAAGAGCGGGGAGAGAAATTGGTTCAAGAGGTATCCGTGGGCGGCGTGGATCTGCACGCCGTCGAAGCCCGCCTCCCGCGCGCGGCCGGCCGCCCGGGCGAACGCCTCGACGAGGCCGGGGATGTCCTCCTTTTCGATTTCCCGGCGTTCGACGTCGTCCAGGCGGACCGCGGCGGAGACGGCGAGCGGGGGCACGCCGGTGAGCGCGGGGTCGGCGAAATATCCGGCGTGGGCGAGTTGCAGCAGCATCGCCGCGCCGTGCGCATGTGCCGCTTCCGCCAGACGCCGAAGCCCCGGGATCAGCCGGTCTTCGTAGACTCCGATCTGGCCCGGCCCGGCCTGGCCCTCGGGGCGGACGTAAGCGTGGCTGGAAATGATCAGCCCCACGCCGCCGCGGGCGAGCGCGGCGATCGTTTCTTCCAGCCGTGCCGTGACCTCACCCCGCGGTGTCGCCATGGCTTCCCAGGTGGCGGAGCGGACGAAACGGTTGCGCAGAAGCATTCCTTTCAAGGCGGCGGGTTGAAAAAGGGGGCTCATGGGATCCTCCGCGAAAACGGGATCAGGGAATCAGCCGGCATTCGACGACCCTGCGCCACTGGGCAAGCAGCATCGCCCGGTGGGAGCGGATCCAGTCCTCGCCGTTCCATTCGAGCAGCTCGCCCAGGCGGGTGCAGAGAGCGGCGATTTCGCGCTCGTTTCCCGGGATCTCGTGCGTTCCCAGGAGCTCGGCTGCCGCCTCGAAGGAGAGCTTCGGCATGGAAATCTTCCCGACCGGCGGGAGCGTTGCGCGCTCTGTTGCGGGGGCTCTCGCCGGCCCGAGGGGGAGGGCCGGTCGGGACCGTCCGCCAACCCACCTCTACAAGGGGATGGCGCCGCGGTCAACCGTGGCCGCCTGGTGCGGCGGCGCGCGGTTTGCCAGGCGGCGCAAAGCGGGTTATAGCCGGATCGCAGAAGACGCCACCGATTCGATCCGGAAAGGAAAACGGCTGATGAATCCCTTCGTCATCGACACCGACGCCTGCATCCGCGACGGCCTGTGCGTGCAGGAATGTCCGGCGCGCATTTTGCGCCTGGAAGAGGGCGACCCCGTTCCCGTACCGCGGGCCGATTTCGCCGTCGGGTGCATCTCCTGCGGCCATTGCGTCGCCGTCTGCCCGACGGGGGCCTTCCGGCTGACCAGGCTGGAGGCCGCGGAGTTTTCCCCGATCCGGCAGGAGCTCCTGCCGGGCCCGGAGCAGGCCGAGCAGTTTCTCCGCCGCCGCCGCTCGATCCGCAGCTTCGAGGCGCTTCCCATCGAGCGCGCCCTTCTCCGCCGCCTGATCGAAGCGGCCTGCTGGGCGCCCTCGGCCAAGAACGCCCAGCCCTGGCACTGGACGGTGGTCGAAGACCCCGCGGCGACCCGCCGCTTGGCCGCGCTCACCGTCGAATACATGCGCGCTTTCATCCAGGAGAAGCCCAAGCTCGCGGCACTGCTGTCCTTCACGCGGGTCGTGGCCGACTGGGAGGAGGGCTGCGACCGCGTGTTGCGCGGGGCTCCCCACGTGATCGTGGCCCATGTCGACCGCAACTGGGGATTCGCCGTCGAGGACACGGCACTCGCGCTCGCCTACCTCGAGCTCTATGCTCCCGTGCTGGGCCTCGGGACCTGCTGGGCGGGCTATTTCTCCATGGCGGCAAACGCCCATCCGCCGCTCTTTGAGGCGTTGGCCATCCCTGCGAAGCACAAGGTCTGCGGCGCGGTCATGGTGGGCCGGCCGCGATTCTCCTACCGCCTGCTTGCGCCGCGGCGGCCGCCGCGGATCGACTGGCGCTGATCCGTCAAGAACCCGCAGGGATGCGCTCGAGGATCCTGTCGCGGTTTGCCGGATCGAGCCTGAGAATCCGTCGGGCTTCTTCCGGGCTGGCGATACCGCGCCCCATTTCCTCGGCGATGCGCACGATTTTTTCCACCAGTGCCGGATTGGAGGCGGGCGAACCGTCCGGGAGCCGCAGGTTGTCCTCCAGACCTACACGCACGTGCCCGCCCATGGCGACGGCGGCGGTGGACAACGGGAGTTCGGCCTTGCCGATGCCGGCCACCGACCAGGTCGATCCCGGAGGCAGGCTTTCCGCCAGAAAGACCAGGTTGCGCACTGATCCCGGCATGGAACCCGGCGCTCCCAGCACGAAATCGAAGTGAAGCGGCGGGGTGAGGTACCCTTTGGCCTGGAGGTAGAGAGCATTGGCGATCATGCCGGCCTCAAAGACTTCGATTTCGGGCTTGACGCCGGTATCCCGGAACACGGCGGCCAGAAATTCAAGGAAGGCGGGCGGGTTTTCGTAAACAATGCCTGGGAGGTTGTTTGAGCCCGTGGTGAACGACGCCATTTCGGGCAACAGGCGGACCGGGGCGGCTCGGGCCTCCCAATCCTTTCCCGCTCGAGCCCCCGTCGACAGTTGGAGGATGACCTCCGGGGCCTTTTCTTTGATCCGGCGGACGATCGCCTGATACACGTGGGGATCCAGGGTGGGTTTTCCTTGTGCGTCTCGGGCGTGAACGTGAAACAGGCTCGCTCCGGCGTCGCGGCAGCGTGCGACATCGGTGGCGATCTCTTCCGGCGTCAGAGGCAAATGAGGGTTCATCTCCCGGGTGGGGACATTGCCCGTGAGGGCGACGGTGATAATCAGCTTTTCCATCGTTCCTTGTCCTTTCCCGGACGGCCTTTTTTCGCGGCGGGCTCTCAGGCCGCGTCGATTTCGGCGGCGACTTCGGCGATCGAAGCGTCGAGAATTTCTACCATGCGGTCGATCTCTTCCTCGGTGATGATCAGGGGAGGGGCAAGTAACAAGTGATCACCCCGGATCCCGTCGGCCCCGCCCCCGCCGGGGTAGGTGATGAGCCCCTTTTCGAAAGCTCGTCCACCGATCTTCTGGTTCATCTTGAGGCGGGGATCGAAAGGCTCCCGCGTTCGGCGATTCCGGACAAACTCGATCCCCGCCATGAGCCCCAGTCCGCGGATGTCGCCGACGATCGGGTGCCGCTCGAGGAGTCGCAGCCGTTCCAACAGATATCCCCCGCGGACGGCTGCACGCCTCACCAAGTCATGAGCCCGGACGTAGTCGATGACCGCTGAGGCGACGGCGCAAGAAAGGGGATTCTGGCTGTAGGTGTGGCCGTGGACGAAGACGCCGGATCCGTCACGGATGGTGTCATGGATTTCGGCCTTAGATACCACGCAATAGATGGGGCTGTAGCCGCTCGCCAGCCCCTTGCTGCCGACGATCATATCCGGCGCCACGCCCCAGTGGTCGATCGCGAAGTTGCGGCCGGTTCGGCCGAAGCCGGTCATCACCTCGTCGACGATCAACAGCACGTCGTAACGATCGCAGATTTCGCGGATGCGCTGAAAGTAACCGTCACGGGGGACCACGGCTCCCGCCGTGGCCCCGACGACGGGTTCGGCGATGAATGCCGAGACCGACTCGGGCCCTTCGTAGAGGATCGCCGTCTCGAGGTCCTCGGCGCATTCGATGTGGCAGTCGTCGGGCTCCCGGCCGAAGGGACAGCGGTAGCAGTAGGCGGGGGCGATGTGGGGTGTGTGCGGCATGAGGGGAAGGTAAAGTCGCCTGCGCCCTGTGTGCCCGCTCAAGGCGAGTGCGCCCAGCGTGTTGCCGTGATAGCTGGCCCACCGGGAGATAACCTTGTATTTTTCCGGTTTGCCGCGTTCGACCTGGTACTGGCGGGCCATTTTGACCGCCGTCTCCACTGCCTCGGAACCGCCGGACAGGAAGTAGACGCGCTCAAGGCCCGGCGGGCAGAGTTCGACGATCTTGCGCGCCAGCTCCTTCGCCGCCTCGCTGGTGAATTGTGAGCCATGCGCGAAAGCGATACGCGCGGCCTGGCACTGCATGGCCTGCAGGATTTCCCGTACGCCGTGTCCGATCGAGACGACGACCGCCCCACCCGAGCCGTCGATATAGGCCCGCCCCTCCTGGTCGTAGATCAGAATCCCCTCCGCGCGCACCGCCGTCGGGTACTTCTTGCGGGGACTGCGATAAAAGACTCGATCCTCTTGAGGTGCATGTGACATTTCATTTGCCTCCTTGGTGGAGATTCTCTTCACAAGTTCCGGGGGCCTTTAGAGGCGGAAGAGGTGGGCGGGGTTATCCTTCCGGACACCGGTGCGCGCCTTTGGCGGAACCACAGGGCGGTGAATACCAAGATCCCCGCCGCGTCGGTCCACAGCCCCGGCTGGATCAGCAGAAAGGCGACCGAATAGAGAGCAATTGTCTCGGGCCAGGTGCATCGTGACTGTAAGCAGCGCTGTACGGCCGCTGCCAAACAGGTCACCCCGAGCACGGCGGAGAATAGGGCGAGCAGGATGCGGTGCAGATTCCCCAGAAAAAGCAGCTCGCGGGCGAAAATGAACATGAAGGGGATAATGAATCCGGCGATGCCCAGCTGGAAGGCGGACAAACCCGTTTTCCAGGGATCGGAACCGGCAATTCCCGCTCCGGCGTAGGCAGCGAGGGCGACCGGCGGGGTGATGTCGGCACGCGTTCCGAAGTATAAAATGAAGAGGTGGGCGGCGATTGCCTCCACCCCCATTTGGACAAGGGCTGGCGCCACAAGGGAGGAGATGATGACGTACTGCGCCGTGGTCGGAACCCCCATGCCGAGAAAAAGGCAGGCGATCATGGTGAAAGGCAACGCCAAAGCGAGATGGCCCATGGAAGCGTCGATCACCAGGGAGGAAAACTTGATACCCAGCCCCGTCATGGTGATCGAGCCGATGATGATACCGGCTGCGGCACAGGCGGCGGCGACTTCCACAGCGCCGACGGCCCCTTCAACCACCCCTTCCATCAACCGTCGCAAGAGAACTCGGAGCGATTCCCGCCGCAGCGCACACATCAGGAGAGACGAAACGATCGTGGCCAGAATAGCCCAGAACACGGCTCGTTCGGGAGAATAATCCTGCATCAAGAAGGCGACCAGCAGAACGATCGAAAAGACATGGTGCCAACCCCGGGACAGGGTCCCGCGAATGCTCGGCAAATCCTTGCGGGGCAGGCCTCTCAGCCCTAGCGAGACGGCCCGGAAGTGGACCTGCATGAAAGTTGAAAAGAAAGCGAGTATCGCCGGAATCACGGCCGCTACGCAAACGCGGTAGTAGGGAATCCCTAAGAACTCGGCCATAATGAAGGCCGCAGCTCCCATGATGGGAGGCATGATCTGCCCCATAGTGGAAGAGGAGGCCTCAACCCCGGCGGCGAAATGGGCGGGGTAGCCGGTGCGGATCATCAGCGGGATGGTGAAGGAGCCGGTGGTCACCGTGTTGGCGACAGAACTTCCAGAAATCATGCCAAAAAATGTGCTTGAGACCACGGCCGCCTTGGCCGGGCCGCCGCGAGTCCAGCCGGTCAGAGCGAAAGCGATGTCGGTAAAAAATTGACCTGCGCCCGTTTTCCGCAACAGGGCGCCATATAGGATGAACAGCAGAATGAAGTTGGCCGAAACCCCCAAAGGCACCCCGAAGATCCCGTCGGTAGACAGGGAAAGATAGGTGCTGAGCCGCTTTAGGGAGTAGCCCCGGTGGCTGATGCCTTCGGGCAGATAAGGGCCGAAAAGCGAATAGGCGAGGAAAACCATGGCGATCAGCGGCACAGCGGGTCCGGTGGAGCGGCGTGCGGCCTCCAGGACGATGAGGACGAGTGCTGTGCCGAGGATCACGTCTTGAGGGGCGTAAGCGCCGGCCCTTTTCATGATGGTGGAAGACTGGAAAAATATCCAGAGGCAGATCCCGCAGGAAAAAGCCAGCAAAAGGGCATCGGGCAGCGAGATCCGTTTGCGGGGCGAGCGTTTCCTCGAAAAAGGGTAAAGAAGAAAAAGAAGGGCCGAAAGGAACATCCAGTGCAAGGCGCGATGGTCGAGAGCGAAAAACGGGTGCCCGTAGGCGTAGACCAGGTGATAGCCAGAGGTCAGTATTGCAACGGCTTGAACCAGCAGGCCGATTTTGCCGTTATAGTGGCGCTTGCGCTCGAAGCGTTCAAGCACCCTCTGCGCGGCAGCGGGGTGTTGCGTCAACCCGGATTTCGCATCGGGATCGGACCCCGAATCCAACTGGGCTAAGGCTCGTATGTCGCGGCTTTTCCGATGCGGATCCATAACGCGTCGCTTCCCTGGGCTATCGCCAGCAGCGAAATCTCTCGGTCGCGGATCCGGAGACAGTGCTCCGCTGTCAGGCCTGTGCGTAGCGCGATCACCGGAAACGGCCGCCGCAGGCGAATTCTCGTCCCCTCCGACGAGAAGGAAACATCCGCAGAGGGGTGAAATTCGAGGCCTGCTCCGTACCAGTGGAACCGCTCCTCTAAAAGGAGAAAGCCCCCCTCGGCGGAGACTTCGAAAAGATCGTAGACGGGCGTGTGATCGGAGGAATGGCGGAAATATATTTCGAAGCGGTCTCCCGCTGAAACCGAAGTGTGCCACAGAATCCGGCCGTCGTCGCGACGGAGGATCTCCAGCCGCAAATCTCCGAGGTGGTCTTCTGCATGAAGGCGGGCAAGGCCGAACACCGGCCCTCCAGCTGCTGCCACCAGCAGAACGGCGGCCTGGATTGCTTGTGTCACGATCATGCCGGACCTCCGGCCCGCCCCGGCCGCCGCCGGCCGAGGCGGGCGGGGGAATTATTTCAAGGCGCCGACTTCACGAAAGTATTTCTTTGCACCGGGATGCAGGGGGAGCGGGCTGTTCACCGCATTGGCCGGCGTCAGCTGAGCCGCGATCGGGTGAATGTTGATTAGCGCGTACTGGCCTTCCCGGACATTGCTGAAGATCGCCTTAACCACCTTGTAGGCGATGTCCTCGGGCATCTTGGCATGGGCGATCAGCAGGTTGGAATCTCCGAGGCAGAGCACATCGGTGTCGACCTTGGGGTAGGTCCCTTTGGGGATGGTGATCTGGACATAGTAGGGGTATTTTTTGACCAGCCGGTCGGCAAGGTCCTTTTCAAGGGCGATGAGCACGATGTCCCTTGTCGCCGCGAGGTCCATCACGGCCGCTCCGGGATAGGCGAAATTGAAAAACACCGCGTCCACGACGCCGTCCTTCAGGGCCTGCACGGATTCTGACTGGGAGAGGTTCGCGATGGTGAGATCTTTTTTGAGATCGAAGCCGGCCTCTTCGAGAATGGCCGCGGCCATGATGGCGCAGCCGCTTCCGGGCACATCGATCGAGACTTTCTTGCCTCTGAGGTCGGCAATGGAGCGGATGCCGCTTTTTGTTGTCGTCACAATGTGCTCCGGGGCGGGATACATTTGGAACAGGGCCGTGATGTCCAGTTTTTTCTCAAAAGGCGACTGCCCCGTGAGGGCCTTGTAGGCCACACTGCCCATCACCATGCCCATGTCGGAATTTCCTCCGCCCACGAGCCGCGAGTTTTCCACCGAGGCCCCCGTGGATTCCGAAGCGCAACGGAGTTCGGGCACGGTTTTTTCAATCACGACGGCCATGCCGCCGCCGAGCGGGTAATAGACACCGCCCGGGCTGCCGGAGGCAAGGGTGAGAAACGTGCGAGTTTCGGCATCGGCTGGCGACCGCAGCGCAGACCCCGCCGCCAGAAGAACCAGAATGATGAAAACGAGGCGTTTGCTCATGACATCCCTCCTTGTGGATCGTCTGTGGGAGGATGGCAGCATTCACAGGATCCCCGTATGGCGAAAAAGCGGCTTCACCTCCTTTCTCCGGTGAATTTCCCTCGGCTTTTTCTCCGTCCGTTAGGGCTCCCAGTAGACTTGTCGCTCACGCCAACAAGCTTCTAAAGAATTCAGTCGTTCGAGAGTGGTCGCGCGATTTTTCAGGCCAAGGGAGGTGACCACGGCGTTGATGAGGCTCAGCGCCGCAGTGAAGGATTCCACGAAGGAATCCATCCGGCAGGAAGCCGTCAGAATGAAATCGGCATGACGGGCAAGCGGAGAGATTGGGCTGTCGGTGATGGCCAAGGTGCAGCGGCCGCGGCTCCTACAGTATTCGAGCGCCTGCACAGTCTCGCGCGTGTAACGGGGAAAGCCAATGCCCACAAGGGCGTCGGTCTTTCGGAGTCGGTAAAGCCGATCCCAGAAGGTGCCAATTCCGGGGCGTAGCAAAAGAACTTCCCGCTGCAGGAACTCGAGCGCGACGGCCAGAAAGACAGCGAGCGAATGGGCGCTCCTCAAGCCGATGATCACGATGCGACCGGCACGATCAAGGGCCTCCACGAAACGGCGGAATTCCCGTGGGTCATTGCGGTGCAAGGTTTCGTTCAGGTTGTCGATGTCGCCGGAGAGGATGGCGCGCAACACTTCGCCGTCTTCGTCGGGGATTTCGGATTTTTTTAACCGGGCGCTGGTGGTGAGCTTTTCGCGGAACAAATTGCGCAGCTCGTGTTGAAAGTCGGGGAAGCCCTCGAAACCGAGCGATTTCGCCGCCCGGACGACGGAGGCGGCGCTGACGCGGGCGCGTGCGGCGATTTCAGGAACGGTGAGAAATACCGCCTCATCCTCGTGCGCAAGAACATAGTCGATCACCTTGCGTTGGGACGGGGTGAGTGCAGCGGCACGATTTTGCAAAAGGAGGTCAAACGGCATTTTGAAAAAAACGATTCATTTGTTTTTAATTTGTAATTTTTTTTACAGCCCATAGGCCCCGATGTCAAGCGTGATCTTCGGAGAGTTCAAGAGAAGCCTCCGCCCTCTCCCGTTTGGATACGCCTCTGGTTTCCCGGCCGAGGCTTTGATATGAGGACTTATCCCGCGTGTCGGGGCAGAAACTTTTTCTTGTCCGCAAGGGAGGGGGAAAGATGAACAAGAACGCGTGGACCGCGATCTGCTCCGCCGTCGTCATGATCTGGGCGGCGGGCGACGTTCGGGCGCAGTTCGCCAAGGTGGAGGATGCGATCAAGTACCGGCAGTCGGTGATGTCCGTCCTGGGGACGCATTTCACGCGCCTGGGGGCCATGGTGCGGGGAGAGACACCCTTCGTGCGCGAGGCGTTCGAGGAAAACGCCTCGCTGGTGGCGACCCTGCTCAAGCTTCCCTGGGAGGCTTTCCAGGTGGCCGGAAGCGACAAGGCAAGCGCGCTTCGCCCCGAGGCGCTCTCGCAGAAGGAAGATTTCCTGAAGCTCGCGCGCGCGAATCAGGACGAGGTCGCCAAGTTGCTCGCGGCGGCGAAGGCGGGTGAGCTGAGCGGGATCCGGAGCGCTTTCGGCGCCGCCGGCGCCAGCTGCAAGGCCTGCCACGACAGCTACCGCCGGAAGTAAGCGCTTCGCCTCCGGGCTAACGGACGAGCAGCCAGACCGCCCCGAAAGAGGCGAGCGCAACCAGCAACGCAAGCAAGCGGGAGGCGCGGCGGATGGGGGGCGGAGCAGCGCCGCGCCAGCGTTTTTTCCCCGTGATCATGGGGAGAATCAGATTTTCGCGCTTGTAGAACAGGTAAAAAAAGACCGCCGCGATGTGCACTCCCCCCGTTGCCGCCAGCAACCAGCGGTTGAACAGATGGATCTTCGTCAGCCGGTCGCTGGCGGCCTTGCTGACCCACGCGTAGAGCGGACCGGTGACGAAGATGTCGTCGTTGGCGAAGAGGCCGGTGACGGCCTGGACGAAAAGAAGCGCCAGCATCGCAAGCACCGACCAGCCCCCGAGCGGGTTGTGGCCGGGATGCGGCGTGGTGGAGCGCACGAAAAGGGTGCGCACGTAGCGCAGCACGGCGCGCGGGCCGCGGACGAAGGAAACAAAGCGCGACGGCGTGCTTCCCAGAAAGCCCCAGACGAGGCGGAAGAGGAGGAGCGCCAGGATCGCCTCCCCCGCGCGCAGATGCGTGACCATCCAATTGCCCCCGAGATCGCCCGCGACGTAAGCCAGGGCCACCAGGCAAACGAGGATCCAATGGAAGAGCCGCGTGGGAAGGTCCCAGATGAACACCGACCGCGGCCGCGGGGGGTGGCTTTTGCGCCTTGCCATGGAAATCCTCCTTGCCCGGGTCCCACCGCCGTCAGGCCCGCGGAAGCCGGCGTAACGCCTGATCTGTAACTTCTTCTCGATCCCGGGGCAAGTCCCGGGCCGAGGAAGCCGCCGGAGGGAAAATGCCCGCCCCCCTTTTCGCCGGGAGAAGCCGACAGTACCCCCTGATCGAGGCCGCCATCGGCGTGGTGGCGAAGCGGCCGCAAAAGACGCTTTCCCCGGAGGCCGTGGCGCGCGAGCTCGGATGGACCGCCGCGCGGCTGCGCGAGGCGGTCGAACGCTGGAGCGGAGTCGACGCCGAGCGGTTCTTCTCCCTGCTGACCCCCGGTGGACTCGAGGGGCGGCGGATCACGCGCCTCAGCCGGGCGCGGCCTCCGGGCCGGCCCGCCGTGCAGCTCGAAGTGATCGAAACGGTTCCGCCGCAGGAGCCCTTGCGCTGCGGGTTTCACGCCACGCCCTTCGGCGGCTGTCTTCTGGGACTGCTGGGGGAGCGAATCGGCTGGCTTTCCTTTCGTGAGGGGAAGGACCTTGCGCGCGCCCGGCGGGAGCTGTCCGAATTCTGGCGGGGGGCTGCCGTGCGGGAGGACCGAAAAACGACGGCGCGCTGGATTTCCGTGATTTTCGATGATCCCTTCGGGAAGGCCGTTCCGGAGATTCCCGTCGCCGTGCGCGGCACCTCCTTTCAGATTGCGGTGTGGAGGGCGCTTCTCGCCGTTGCTCCGGGTGCGGTTTCGACCTACGGTGCGCTCGCGCGGGCGGCGGGCCGGCCCCGCGCGGCCCGCGCCGCGGGATCCGCGGTCGGGGCGAACCCCGTCTCTTTCCTCATTCCCTGCCACCGCATCCTGCCGCAGGGGGGAGGCTTCGGGAACTACGGCGGCGGGGTCTTGCGCAAGCGCGCGCTTCTCGCCTGGGAGGCGGCGCATTTTCCGGCGCCCTGAAGGAGCGCTTCCCCGCCTTCAGCCAAGCCTGCCCAGCTCCTCCTCCAGGATGTCGACCGCCGCATCGACGAGCCCCCGGTCCGCCTGGGTTCCCATGTGGCCCAGGCGGAAGACCTTGCCCGTGAGCGGCCCGTAGCTCCCCCCCACGACGAGGCCCCGCCGGCGCAAGCGCCGGTCCCAGTCCGGCCAGGCGATCTTCTCCGGCACGCGTACGGCGGTCACGGTGGGGGAGGGGACGGCGTCGGCGGCGGGAAAGAGCGCAAAACCCGCGCGCCGCAGCCGTCCGCGGCAGTGGGCGGCGACCGCGGCATGACGCGCGAAGCAGGCCTCGAGTCCTTCCTCGAGCACGGCTTGCGCGGCTGCGTTCAGGCCGGCCGTGGCCTGCCAGCAGGGCGTGTAGGGAAAGAAGCGGCGCGCGAGCGCATCCCGGAAGGGAAGCAGCGCATCGTAGCCCGCATACTTCACCCGGGCGATCACCTCCCAGGCGGCTTCGCTCACCGAGAGGAAGCAGGTGTCGGGCAGGGCGGCGAGACATTTCTGGGATCCGCCCAGGCAGAGGTCGATGTGCCAGGCGTCGGGCAGAACCGGGGCGCCGGCGACGCTCGAGACGGCGTCGACGTACAGAAGGGGAACCCCCGTTTCGCGCTTGAGCCGCCCGAGGTCGGCCAGGGGGTTGAGGGTTCCGGAGGGAGTCTCGCAGTGCACGACGGTGATCATCTTGGGGCGGAACGCGGCGATCGCCTGTTCGACGGCGGCAAGATCTCCCAGCGTGCGGTCATAATCCAGCCCCACCGTGCGGACGTCGGCGCCCACGGCGGCGGCCATCTCCGCAATCCCGTAACCGTAGACGCCGGTTGCGATCGCCAGGACCCGATCCCCGGGGGCCAGCGCACTTTTGAGCGCCGCCCAGAGCGCCATCATCCCCTCGCCCTGCAGAACGACGACCGGGGCGCGGGTCTGCAGGATGCGCTGCAGGCGGGCGGTTGTTTCCGCGTAGAGGGCGAAGAATTCCTCTTCGAGGTCGGCCGAGCCGAAATCCCGGCCGTAAGCCGCGAGCACCTCCGGCCGCGCGCGGACCGGGCCGGGAACCAGGGGCAGCGGATAGGTTTCCATCGAGCCTCCCTTCAGAAAAGATGGGCGACGTCCCGGACGATGTCCTTCACCCGCGCCTCGATTTTTTCGAGCACCTCGGAGGATATCCCGAGGTGCCGGGCCGAGGCAATGGCGGCGGGTTCTTCGGCCTCAGGCTCGAAGAAGCTCAGACCCATGCGGCGCGTGAGTCGGTTGGCGAGGTGCACGGCGAGGATCGCCGGGTGGGTGTCGGCGGTGAGCTCGTCCTTCTCATGAAGCGAGATCACCCGCGAGAACTCTTCGCCGAAGCCCCAGCGCTTGATCAGCATCACCCCGACACTCTGGTGGGCGTCCTGGATGGCGGTGAGCACCGTCTCCGGACTGACCGTCGGACTCTCCGGCAGCTCGGCGAAGGCCCGCAGCAAAATGACCTTGCCCACATCGTGGGTGAGGCCCATCAGGAAAACGCCCTCGGGGTCCTCGAGGAGCAGGCTCTGGGAAACGAGCTTCGCCGCGTAAGCGCAGGCGAGGGCGTGCACCCACATTTTGTCCATGAGGACGCGGTGCTGAGGGTGCCGGGCCTCGTAAAGGCTCTTGTTGGCGATGGCGACCACGATGCTCAGCGTCTCCTTGAACCCCAGGCGCGGAATGGCCGCCTGCACGCTCTTCACCTCGCCGTAGCCTTTGTAGACCGGGCTGCGGGCGACGGCGATCAGCCGCAACGACAGCACCGGATCCTTCTCGAGGACATCGGCCAGGTCCTTGACCGAGGAGTCCTGGCGCCGGATCACGTTGCGCAGTTCGAAGACCACCTGCGGCATCGCCGGGGGGACGAGCTTGCCCGAGCTGAACTTTTGGAGGATGCCCGAAAAGCTCTGCCGGATGAAGGAAGCCTCCTTGCGGGCAAGGAAGTCTCCTGCGGCGATCCCGCCGGAGTCGAGAAAGGCGATGAAGGGCTCGACGAGCCGCGGGTCGAGTTCGCTGCCCCCGAGTTCGCGCAGACGATCGATCGCCGCCTTCGGCTCCAGCGCCCCGGGCCCCGCCGTGAGCCGGTCCCAGCGGTCCACGAGACGCAGGATGCGGGCCTCCAGGGGAATCGCCTCGCCCGCCTTGCCGTCGGGGTAGCCCCGGCCGTCGAAATGCTCGTGGTGGTGGCGCACGGCGGAAAGCAGCGGCGCGAAGCCGTGGAACTTGGAGAGCGCCTGGACCGCGGCCACGGGGTGGCGCCGCTCGCGGGTCTCCTGTTCGTCGCCGGGCGTCGCGCTCTCCTCCGGGGGCGAGCCGATGTGGCCCACATCGTGCAGAAGGCCGGCGAGGTAGAGCCGGTGGGGCGCCGTGCCCGCAAGCAAGCCGGCTCCTTCCGCGAAGTGGGCGGCGAGATTGGCGACCCGCTCGCTGTGCTCCCGGCGCCGCGGGCTGGCCTCGCCCAGCAAGCCCACGATCACCTGGGCGATTTCGTTCAGCTGCTGCACGGCTTCCTCGGAGTCGAGGGCGGTCGGGGCGCGAAGCGGCATGTTTCCTCCGGAGCGGCGTCAGGCGATGGAAGATCGCTTTGGGCTGGCCAAGGATTACAAGAAAGGAGACAACTCCTTCAACAGCGTACGGGTTTCCTCCCCCAGGCGGCGGCACGGCTCGGGGCCGATGCCGAGCAGCCGGGCGGAGCCGATCTCCTCGGGGTTCAGGGCTTCGCCTTCGAGCAGGCTGTAGCCGATCGTGCGGGTGAGGAAGTTCGCCAGGTTGACGACGAGCGCCTCCCGGGAGACGGCGGCGTCGAAGTCGTTTTTTTCGTGCAGCGAAACCGCGCGCAGAAACGGCTCGTCGAATCCCCAGCGTTTGAGCAGAAGCTGGCTCACCCCCAAATGCGCCTCCTGGACGGCGGTGAGAACGAGCTTCAGGTCGACGGTCTTCACGGCCTCTTCCTCGGAGAAGGCCCGCAGGAGAAAAGTTTTGCCGATATCGTGGGTGAGGCCGAGGAGGAAGAGGACGTCGGGATCCGGCAGGTTCAGGAGCCGGGCGATGCCTTTGGCGGCCCAGGCCGTGGCGAGCGCGTGCCCCCAGAGTTTTTCCATAAGGCTGCGGTAGTGGGGGCTTGCGGTTTCGTAGAGGCTCTTGTGGGCGATGGCCACGACGAGGTTCATGGTTTCCTTCAGCCCCAGCCGCGGGATCGCCTGCCGCACGGAGCGGATGTCTTTCATGCCCCGGTAGGCCGGGCTGTTGGCGATCGAAACCAGCCGCAGGGCGATGACCGGCTCCTTTTCGATCGCCGCCGCGAGGTCGTCGGCCGTGGGGTTGGGCCGAGCGATGATCCGCTCGAGCTCCTGGACGATCTGCGGCATCACCGGCAGCGCGATCCGGCCCGCCGCAAACTTCTGGAGAATGCGCGCGAAGACCTCCTTCAGGTTGACGCTTTCGGTTTTGCGGCCGCGGATGTATTCTTCCGGGGTCCCCGGGGCGGACTCGATGTACTGGGCGAAGCTGTCGACCAGGCTGCCGTCGAAGCGTTTCCCGGAGAGTTCGATGATCCGCTCGAGGGCCGCCTGAGGCGCAAGGCCCTGGCGCGGAAAGGGCGGGGAGGTCAGGCCGTCGAAGCAGTCGAAGAGGGCGATCAGACGGGCACCGAGCGGAATCTCCTCGCCTTTTCTCCCGTCGGGGACCCCGCTTCCGTCCCAATGCTCGTGGTGGTGGCGGATGAAAGGCAGCGCCCGCGAGAGGGCGCCCATGGAGGAGAGTAGTTTTTCGGCGAGCAGCGGGTGCTGCCTCAACGCACCGCGGTCGGCCGTTTCCTCGGCGGCTTCGAGCAGTTCGGGGGGGCCGAAGATCAGACCGAAGTCATGGAGCAGCGCGGCGTAATAGAGGTTGTCGATCTCCTTGGCCGGCATCAGCTGGAAGCGGCTGCAGAACTGGGCGACGCCGTTGGCCACCCGCTCGCAGTGCTGCCGCAGCGACCAGTTCTTCTCCTCGACCACCGCAAGCAGGGTATCGACGCATTCCAGCACGAGGTCGCGGGCATCGCCAGCCGTGCGGGCCATGGTCCGGTCACCTCGGGGGGGCGGGAGTTCGGGGCGTCATCAAGTTCATCGTACTACGGAACCTGCAGGGATGCAAAAATTTGTGACCTTTCCCGGTTTGACTCCCTGCACACTTTTCTTTTATGATCGCAACCCAACCAAACGAAGAAATCCGGAGCGGGCGGCGGTTTTTCGGGCATCCTGCCTTCCGGGCGGCGAAATCCTGCTTTTCCCTTCGAGAGCACCCCGCTTTCCGGCCGGGTGCGGGGCGACCTTTTTCCGCGAAGGAACCATCCGGGCCATGGCCTCATCGCTCGTCACCCTGAACTTCGACTACATCGAGGAGGAGTACCGCCGCTGGAAGTCCGATCCGGCGGCCGTTCCTCCCGACTGGCGATTTTTCTTCGAAGGCTTCGAGCTGGCCCAATCCGGGGGGGCGATCTCCCTCGCGGATGCGGGGGCGGCGCTGAAGCAGGGCCGGGTTCAGGAGCTGATCCATCGTTACCGCACCCTCGGGCACCTGCTCGCCTGTCTTGACCCGCTGGAAGCCTGTCCGACGGAGCACCCCCTGCTCGGCCTGGAGGCGGTGGGCCTGCTTCCCGAGGATCTCGAGCGGACGTTTCTCGTCCCGGACGGTCCGGAAAACGTGCGCGCCCCCCTGCGGGATATTCTCCGCGGCTTCCGCGAGACCTACTGCCGCGCGGTGGGTGTCGAGTTCATGCATCTGCCGGATCCCGAGGAGAAGCGCTGGCTGATCGAGCGCATGGAGCCGGTGCGCAACGCCCCGCGCTTCGACTCCGCCCTGCGGCGCCGCATTCTGGAGAAGCTGGTGGCGAGCACGGTCTTCGAGCAGTTTCTGAACACGAAATACGTAGGGGTCACGCGCTTTTCCCTCGAGGGGGGCGATGTGCTCATCCCCGCGCTCGACGCTCTCTTCGAACGGGGGGCCGAGCTCGGCTGCCGCGAGGTCATCCTGGGCATGGCCCATCGCGGCCGCCTCAACGTCCAGGCGAACCTCTTGGGCAAACCCTTCGCCGACATTTTCGGCGAGTTCGAAAACTGCTACGACCCCGGGATGCTCGTCGGTGCGGGCGACGTGAAGTATCACCACGGCTACCAGGGAGAGATCTTGACCGCCTCGGGCCGTCCCCTGCGCGTCGTGCTGCTCAACAACCCCAGTCATCTCGAAGCCGTCGACCCCGTGGTCGAGGGTCTGGCGCGGGCGAGGCAGGAAAGGATCGGCGAAGGGGGGACCGCCGCCGTGCTCCCCGTTCTCCTCCACGGGGATGCGGCCTTCGCCGGCCAGGGGGTCGTGGCCGAGACGCTGAACCTCTCGCGGCTTGCCGGCTATACGACGGGCGGAACCGTACACGTGGTCCTCAACAACCAGATCGGCTACACGACCCCGCCCGAGCATGCCCGTTCCTCGCGCTACGCGACCGACGTCGCCAAGATGCTCGCCGTGCCCATCTTTCATGTCCACGGCGAAAACCCCGAGGCCGCCGTGCACGTGATGCGGCTTGCGACCGACTACCGCTGGAGCTTCGGCAAGGACGTGGTCGTGGACCTCGTCTGTTACCGACGCTGGGGCCACAACGAGGGGGACGAGCCCTACTTCACGCAGCCGCTGCTCTACGAGCGCATCCGCAACCGGCCCCCGCTCGACCGGCTTTACGCCCAGGTCCTGGTCGAGGCGGCCGTCGTCGATCCCGGGGAGCCCGCGCGCATCGCCGAGGCGTTGCGCACCCGCCTCGAGGAGGACTGGCAGGCCGTCCACGGCAGCGTGTGCACCTTCCCCGAGCCGCGGTTCTACGAGTTCTGGGAAGCGTACAGCGGGACCTACTCGCCGGTCACGCTCAAGACCGGGGTCGACGCCGCAACGCTTGGGCGCCTCGCCGGCCAACTCAACCGTCCCCCCGAGGGCTTCCGCCTGCACCCGAAGCTCGAAAAGATCCTCGAGCGACGCCAGACCGCCGTCGCCTCCGGGGAGGGGATCGACTGGGCGAACGCCGAAGCCCTCGCCCTGGCGAGCCTTCTCGTCGAGGGGCACCCCGTGCGCTTGAGCGGGCAGGACAGCGGGCGGGGCACCTTCAGCCAGCGGCACGCGGTCTGGGTCGAGCGGGTGACGGGGGAACGCTTTGTGCCGCTGAACGCTCTGGGCGGCGGGCAGGCGCCCTTCTCCGTCTTCGACAGCCCGCTCTCCGAGGCCGCCGTGCTCGCCTTCGAGTACGGCTACTCGCTCGGCCGTCCCGAAGGCCTGACCCTCTGGGAGGCGCAGTTCGGGGATTTCGTGAACAACGCCCAGTCCGTGATCGACCTCTTCATCGCCAGCGGTCAGGCCAAGTGGCAGCGGCTGAGCGGCCTCACCCTGCTTCTGCCTCACGGACTCGAAGGGCTCGGCCCCGAGCACTCGAGCGCGCGGCCGGAGCGCTTTCTCGAGCTTTGTGCCGAGGAGAATCTCATCCTCTGCCAGCCGACCACCCCCGCGCAGTATTTCCACCTGCTTCGCCGGCAGGTGAAGGCCGATTTCCGCAAACCCCTGGTCGTCCTCACCCCGAAGAGCCTGCTGCGTCACCCGGAGGCCGTCTCGCGCCTCGAAGAGCTGGCCGCCGGCTCTTTCCGCGGGGTGCTCGAGGACGCCGAGGCCGACCCAGGGGCCGAAGCCCTCATTTTTTGCAGCGGCAAAATCTACTACGAGCTCCTCGCCCGGCGGCGGGAGGAGAACCGGAAGGATCTGGCGTTCATCCGCCTCGAGCAGCTCTACCCCTTTCCGCAAAATCCGCTGCGGCTTGCGCTTACCCGCTTCCGACAGGCGCGACGCTGGCTGTGGGTCCAAGACGAGCCCGAAAACATGGGGGCCTGGAGCTTCCTGCGTCCCCGGCTCGAGGCTTTTCTGGGGAAGCCCTTGACCTATGTCGGCCGCAAGGCTTCCTCCACGCCGGCCACGGGCTTTCCCCACGTTTTCCGGCGCGAGCAGGCCGAGATCATCGAGCGGGTCTTCGCGGCAGGCGATTCCGGCCGCTGAAGTCCGGTCGGCGGGAGGTTGGCGTTCCATGGCGATCGAGATCCGCGTCCCCAGTGTCGGCGAGTCGGTCACCGAGGCGCTGTTGGCGCAGTGGCTTAAGCGCGACGGCGATCTCGTCCGCAAGGACGAAGTACTTCTCGTTCTCGAAACCGACAAGGTCACCCTCGAGGTCACCGCCCAGGCGACCGGCAGGCTCTCCATCCGCGTGGCCCAGGGATTGACCGTAAAAATCGGGCAGGTGGTAGGGATGCTCGAGGAGGTGGAGGGGCAGGCGGCCGGGAGGGTGGAAGCCCCGCGGGCGGCCGCACCCCCGGCGGATGCGGAAAGTGTTGCGGCGAAAAAGGCGGAGCCGGCCGCGGAGGAAGCCTTGCCGGCGAAGCTCTCCGCGGCCGCTTCTCCGTCCGCGGCCGTCCCGGGGGATCTTCCCCCTTCCGTGCGCCGGCTGGTCGCCGAGCGGGGAATCGATGTGCGCGAAATCCCCGGCACGGGCCCCGGCGGCCGCGTGACCAAGGGCGATGTGCTGCTTTACCTCGAGAGCCGCTCCGCACCCGCCGCCGCTCCTGCGCCCGACACGGCGGCGGTCTGCCCCCCCTGCTCGGCCCCGCTCACGGAGGAAAAGACCCGCAAGCCCATGAGCCCCATTCGGCGGCGCATCGCCGAGCGTCTGCTTCAGGCACGGCAGACCACGGCGATGCTCACCACCTTCAACGACATCGACATGGGCGCCGTTCTCGACCTGCGCCGGCGCTACAAGGAAGCCTTCGAGAAGAAGCACGGGGTTTCCCTCGGGCTCATGTCCTTTTTCGTCAAGGCGAGCGTCGAGGCGCTGAAAGCCGTGCCCGAGATCAACGCCTACATCGACGGCGGCGACATCGTTTACCCGCACTATTACCATATCGGCGTCGCCGTAGGCGCCGAGCGCGGGCTGGTCGTTCCCGTGATCCGCCATGCCGACCGCCTGAGCTTCGCCGAGATCGAGCAGGCCGTGCGCGGGTTCGTGGAGCGCATCCGGGAAAACCGCCTCACCCTCGCCGAGCTCGAGGGGGGGACCTTCACCATCACCAACGGGGGAGTCTTCGGCTCGCTGTTGAGCACCCCGATTCTCAACACCCCCCAGAGCGGCATCCTCGGCATGCACCGCATCGACAAGCGGCCCGTCGTGGTCGACGACCAGATCGTCATCCGGCCGATGATGTACGTCGCGCTCTCCTACGACCACCGCATCGTCGACGGCCGCGAGGCGGTCACCTTCCTTCGGCACATCAAGGAGTGTATCGAGAATCCCGAGCGGATCCTGATGGAGATTTGAACCATGGCGGAAGGCTACGATCTCGTGGTGATCGGGGGCGGGCCCGGCGGGTACACCGCGGCGGCGCACGCGGCGGGGCTGGGGCTGAAGACCGTCCTGATCGAGCGGCGCGAGCGTCTGGGGGGGGTGTGCCTCAACGAGGGTTGCATCCCGAGCAAAGCGCTGCTCGATTCGAGCGAACACTTCGCGATCGCCCGAGGGCGCCTTGCCGAGCACGGGGTGCGGATCTCCGGCGTGGAGCTCGATCTCGGGCGCATGCTCGCGCGCAAGGAGGAAGTCGTCCGCGATCTTACCGCCCACGTCCGGCGCTTGCTTGAGACCCGCCGCGTCGAGATTCTCCGGGGCACGGCCCGGCTTGCCGGGCCGCGGCAGGTGGAGGTGGATTCCGGCGGGGAAACGCGCCGCCTGGAGGCGCAAACTGTTCTTCTCGCCACGGGCAGCGAGCCCGCCGCGCTTCCGGGTGCCGCTTTTGACGGGAAGTTCATCGTCTCTTCGACCGAGGCGCTTTCCTTCGACACCGTACCGCGCCGTCTCGGCGTGATCGGCGGGGGCTATATCGGCCTTGAGCTCGGTTCGATCTGGCTGCGGCTGGGCGCGCAGGTGACGGTAATCGAGATGCTCCCGGCGATCGTCCCGGCGATGGACGGCCAGATCGGACGCCGGCTGCTGCGCGTGCTCAAGGCTCAGGGGTTCGAGTTCCGTCTGGAAACCCGGGTGCTCGCCGCCGCGGTCGAGGACGGGCAGGTGCGGGTCGAGGTCGAATCCGGAAACAAGCGTGAGGTGCTCGCCTTCGACAAGCTCCTCGTCAGCGTCGGCCGCCGGCCCCTGACCGCCGGCCTGGGCCTCGAGAACATGGGGATCCGGCCCGACCCCCGGACCGGCTCGATCCCGGTCGACGAAGCCTGGCGCACCGCCGCCCCCGGTCTTTTCGCCATCGGCGATCTCGTCGCCGGGCCCATGCTCGCTCACAAGGCCGCGGCCGAGGGAGCGGCCTTCGCCCGGCGGATCGCCGGCCGCTTCGGCGAAGTGAACTACGACGCGATTCCCGGCATCGTCTACACCGCCCCCGAGGCCGGGGGGGTGGGCCTGACCGAGGAGCAGGCCAAGGTCCGCGGGATCCCCTATGTGACCGGGGTCGTCCCCCTCACCGGAAACGGACGCGCCCGCTGCGCCGGCGAGACCGAGGGGTTGGTCAAGGTGATCGGCCACCGGAAGACCGACCGCCTGCTGGGCGCCCATATCTTGGGACCCCGGGCGGCGGAGATGGTCGCCGAGGCCGCCCTCGCCATCGAAATGGGAGCCAGCCTCGAGGACATCGCCCGCACCGTCCACGGTCATCCCACCTATGCCGAAGCGATGATGGAAGCGGCCCAAGCCGCACGCCGCGATTGAAGCCGGCGGTTCGGGCGGCGATTCCTCGGAAAGGAGCCTCCCCGATGCGCGAAATTTCGGCCCCACGGTTGCAGCCCCTGCGCTTCATCGACGAGCAGGTCGCCGCCATCCGCGAGGCGGTGGGCGGGGATACGGCGATCAACGCCCTCTCGGGCGGGGTCGACTCCTCGGTGGTGACGATGCTCGGCCACCGTGCCCTGGGAAGGCGCCTGAAGACCGTCTTCATCGACAACGGCCTGATGCGCGCCGGCGAGCCCCGGCGCGTCACGGGGTTGTTCCGCAGGCTCGGGGTTCCCGTCGCCCTGGTCGACGCCCGGCGCGAGTTCTTCGCCGCCCTGCGCGGGGTCACCGACCCCGAAGAAAAACGCGAGGCCGTGACGCGCACCTTCTACCGCGACGTCTTCGGCCGGCTCGTGAAAGAGAGCGGGGCGCGGGTTCTTCTCCAGGGGACGATCCTCACCGACATCGAGGAGACCGTCGCCGGGATCAAACGCCAGCACAACGTTTTCGAGCAGCTCGGGATCGACCCGCAGCAGGCCTTCGGCTATCGCATCGTCGAGCCGCTGGCCGCTTTGCGCAAGGACGGCGTGCGCAAGGTGGCCCGCGCCCTGGGGTTGCCGCCGGAAATTCACGGTCGCATGCCCTTTCCGGGCCCGGCGCTCGCCGCGCGGGTGATCGGGGAGGCGACCCCTGCGCGCATCGAGACCGTGCGGCGGGCGACCGCCGTCGTGGAGGAGATGCTCGCAGGACGCCGGGCCTTCCAGTATTTCGCCGTGTTGCATGAAGACCGCGTCACGGGGCTGCGCCGCGGCCGGCGCGAATTCGGTCAGCAGATCGAGATCCGCTGCTGGGACAGCAAGGATGCGCGCACCGCCACCCCGATGCGGCTTCCCTGGGCGACGCTCGAGGCTCTCGCCGAAGCCCTCCTGCACCGCGTTCCCGGGGTGGTGAGCGTTACCTACCATCTCGCCCCCAAGCCGCCTTCCACCATCGAAGCGGTTTAAGCGTCACGGCCTTCGCTTCGCGGTGAGGGATCGTCATCGAAAAAACGCCGTTCATGAATTGAAGACTTGATAAAACAAATAGATATTTTTTTCACCCAAACTTTTCGCTTGCCATAGAAAAAATTCTCTTATAAAAGCTGAACGCCCATTCAGCGAAAGCCCTTGCGGGCTTCATCCCCGCCGGCATTCTGAAGCGATGCAGGGCGTATCCGGAAACCCGAAATCAAAAGAAAAGATCGGTTGAGGTTCCCTGAGAAAAGCGATTCGCCTGTTCCCCCCCGAGTCATGCCGCAGGGGGAAGATTCGCTTGGCGGTTCAACCCAAACATGCAGGAGGGAGACGATGCGCAAGGCAGGGATGGCAATGGGGGTCTTCTTGCTCCTGGCGGGGCTCGTTGCGACGACCTACGCCGGGGGGATCATCAACAAGCAAAACTGGAGCGCCGAATACATCCGCACGCTGAACCGCAACGCAGCGACCGACATGGCGGACGCCGCGGCCTTCAATCCCGCGGGCACGGTGCTGATGAAGGACGGGCTCTACCTCAAGGCCGACGGCATCTACCTCATGAAAGACTACACGAACCGGCTTCCTTCCTCGCCGGCCATTCTCAACCTGGGGACCCTCGAGTCCGAGGAGGCCTCCATCATCCCGGGGCTCTTCGCGGTCTATAAGAAAGATCGCTGGGCGGGATTTTTCGCGGTCACCATTCCCGGCGGCGGCGGCTATGTGCGCTATGACGACGGAAACGCCCGCACCGCCATGCTGAGTCTTCCCGGAGCCCTGGGAGGGCTGGGAACCTATCTCGGGGGGCCCGCCGGCAACCCGACCAATATCGACCAGTTCATCGAGGCCGACAGCTATTACGTCGGCTACAGCCTCGGGGCTTCCTTCCGCCTCATCGACACCCTCTCGATCGGCGGCGGTATCCGCTTCGTGGACGCCAGCCAAACCTTCAAGGGCAAAGCCCAGGGCGCGTTGAACAGCGTCAAGGTCAAGATCGAGCGTACCGACGAAGCCTTCAATTATTTCCTGGGTCTCAACTGGATGCCCATCCCGGATCTGACCTTCGCCGCCACCTACATGTCGAACACGCCGTTGAACTTCAAGGCCGACACCAAGGACAACTCCCCCGGCCAGGCGGTCTCCCGCGGGGTCGGATGGACGGACGGAACCCATGAGCGCGAGGATCTTCCCGGCTACTTGTCGCTGGGGCTCTCCTACTTCATCATTCCGGGGAAGCTGAGGATCGAGCCCAACCTGAACTACTATCTCGAAAAGCAGGCGAAACTCGAAGGGGCGCGCTTCCAGAACTCCATGCCGGGAAACAGCATGGACTACGGGGTGACCCTCGAGTACATCCTGAACCCGCAGTGGCGCTTCAGCGTGGGGTATCTGCGGACCGACATCCAGGGGATGGAATCCTACGACCTGCTGCCCGAGGCCCCGGAGCTGGATGCGAACACGATCGCCGCCGGCGTGGTCTGGAGTCCGACCGAGCGCTTGAGCCTCTCCCTGGGGGGCTTGAAGGTCTGGTACGAATCCGAGAAGGTCGACCGCTCCTCCTCCCGCGCGCCGGCGGGCGCAACCCTCGACAAGGACGTCTGGGGTCTGGCGATCGGCCTGCAGTACCGCTTCTTCTGATCGGTCTCCACGACGCCGGAGAGGACGCAGGGGGCGGCAGTCGCCGCCCCCTTCAGTCCCGCCAGCCCGCCATCTCCGCTCCGATGAAGGAGACGATGCGGGCATGCTCTTCTTTGCCGGCGCCGGCGACGGAGATCGGCTCTCCGAAACGGATGTGTACGGTCTTCTGCGGAGCGACCGCTCCGAAGTCCTTCAGCCGCTTTCCCAGCCCCCAGGCGTCGGTTTTGAGAGCGATCGGAACCGCAGGCACGGCGCAACGCCCCGCCAGTTTCACCCCCAGGCTGTTGAATTGCCGCGGCTCGAAGCCGATCGCACGGGTCGTCTGCGGAAAAATCACGACCGATACCCCGTTCTCGAGCCGTTTGCGGCCCTCTTCGAGCACGATTTTGAGGTCCTCACGCGCGTTTTCGCGGCCGACGACGATCGGATCGCGCGAACGCATCACGTGGCCGAACCAGGGGTAGGTCACGAGGTTCTCCTTGATCACGAAGGTGAGCGGCCGGTGCGGGACGATCAGACAGGGAAGCACAAAGGTCTCGAGGATGCTCATGTGGTTGGCGATGAAGACGGCGGGCGAGTCAAGCCGCCGCACGAAGTCCAACCCCTCGATCACGAAGCGCCCCCCCACGGCCTCGAGCGCCTGCACGGTGGCGCGGCTGCTTTCGATCCAGCGGGTGTCGTCGTAGAGCCCCCGGCGGGCGAGCGCCGATGCCCGCCGCACGATGCCCGCGATCCGCAGGTAGAAACAGAAGGTCGGAAATTTCCGCGCGATCGGCCGGCCGGGCTTCGGCGGGGTGCGGTAGGCGTCGTTTTCCGTCAGCGGAGCACCGGGCATGAGGCGTCCCCCGGCGGACAGCCGTTCTGGAGATAGCCGCGCGCCACGGGCAGAAGGTCCCGGGCCGCCTCGGCCAAGGATTTTCCGGCGGTGTCATAGACGAAATCGGCCGCCCGCCGGTAGATCTCTTGGGATCGCTCCCAGACGGCGCGGAGCTCTTCCTCGAGGCTCGCCGCACGGGTGAGCGCGGGGCGCCGCTCGCTTTGCAGGCGCCGGGCGAGTTCCTCGACGGGCGCGGTGAGCAGCACGAAAAAGCCGGTTCCCCGCAGCAGGTCGCGGTTCCAGGCGTAACGGACGGTTCCGCCCCCCAAGGCGATCAGCGACTTTTCGCGGCGGGCGAGCCGCTTGCAGGTGTCGTACTCGAGTTCCCGGAAGGCGAGCCAACCCTGTTCGGCGATCAGGCGGGCATGCGGGTAGCCGAGGAGGCGGTCGATTTCGAGGTCGAGATCGAGAAAAGGAACCTCCAGCTCGGAGGCGAGCATCCGGCCGAGGGCGGTTTTTCCCGTGCCGCGCATGCCGCAGAGGTAGAGGTTGGCGGAGGTCGCACTCATGGCTGCCGGAGCCTGCCCGGGCTCAGAGGGATTCCCTCTCGTAGACGTTGCAGATGCAGCACAAAAACGAGGCCGGTTCGGTTGCGCTCAGATTCCGCATTCCGTGGGGCTCCAAACTCGGGACGACGACCGTGTCGCCGGCCTCGGCGATCAGGGTCATCGTCGGCTGATCGGTTTGCGGGTCGAAGCGCCGGCATTCGAAACGGCCGCTCAGGATGTACATGCTCTGGATGTAAAAATGGTTGTGGATGGGGATCTCCCCGCCGGGCTGGGCCGTGAAGAGGCGCAGGCCGTATTCGGGGTAGCCCGTCCCGTCATCGCCGAAGCGGGAGAGCCAGCGCACGCGGATTCCCCTAACGGGGTAAGGCTTGCCCTTGTAGGGGAAGCTGGTGATCGGCGTGTCTTCGACTTCCTGCCAGCGAACCCGTTCCATGCCTTTCGTCTCCCGCCGTGCGCCTTTTTCCGGCCCATCCCGTTTTCTCTAAAGCGGACGGCCGTTTTCTGTCAACCGTTTCCGTAGCAGCCGAGCAGCTTGAAGAACTCGCTTTTTTCCTCGATCGCCCGACGGACCGCGTCCATCTCCGGAGCTTCCAGGTCGGCTTCGACGTCGATGTAGAAAAGGTAACGCCAGGGTTCCCCCGGGATCGGCCGCGATTCGAGCTTGATCATGTTGACCCGGTTTGCGGCGAAGACCTCCAGAATGGAAAAAAGGGCCCCGGGCTCGTTTCGCGCCGAGCAGAGCAGCGAGGACTTGGTCGCTTTCCGCGGCTCGATCGGCTCCCGGCCGACCACGACGAAGCGGGTGAAGTTTCGCGGGTTGTCCTCGATGCCCGGGACGAGAACGGTGAGCCCGTAGTGCTCGGCGGCGCTCTGGTTGGCGATCGCCGCGAGCGCCGGGTTCTCTTCATCGCGCACGCGCTCGGCAGCCGCGGCGGTGTCGCTCACGGCCACCTGCTCCCAGTCGAATTGGGAGAGAAAGCGGCGGCATTGCTCGAAGCCCTGGGGATGGGAGAGCACCCGCCGGATCCCCTCCAGCTCGGCCCCCGGCCGAGCAAGCAGGTTCTGGGTGATGCGGATCGTCAGCTCGCCCAGGATCCTCAAGTCGTATTCCCGCAGGAGATCGTAGCTTTCGTGGATGCTCCCGGAGAGCGAGTTCTCGATCGGGATCACCCCGTAGTCGATGCGGCCTTCCCGGATCGCCGCGAATATCGAGCGGAAGGTGGGCAGCGATACGGCCTCCACGGCATCGGCGAAGTACTGTTGACAGGCCTTGTGGCTGAAGCTTCCGATGCGGCCCATGAAGCCCGCGCGCGGCTTGGCGTTTCCGGCCTCCTGTGCGCGACGGCCGATGGTGCGGACGCGGTCCATGTGGCTGAAGTCGAGGCGTTTTCCGATCACCGGGGCGATCACATAGAGGTCGCGCATGAGCTGGCGGAACTGGGCGGGGTAGAGGCTCTGGGCGCCGTCGGAAAGGGCCCGCGGCGGGTCGTGGTGCACTTCGACCATGATTCCGTCGGCTCCGGCGGCCACCGCGGCGCGCGCCATAGGGCTCACCTTCTCGCGCATTCCGGTCGCGTGGCTCGGGTCGATGACGATGGGCAAATGGGTGAGTTTCTTGATCACCGGGATCGCCGAGAGATCGAGCGTGTTCCGCGTGTAGGGCTCGAAGGTCCGGATCCCCCGCTCGCAGAGAATCACCTGTCCGTCGCCTTCGGAGAGGATGTATTCGGCGGACATGAGCCATTCCTCGATCGTGCCGGCGAGTCCGCGCTTGAGCAGGACGGGCTTGCCCATGCGGCCGGCGCATTTGAGGAGCTCGAAGTTTTGCATGTTGCGGGCGCCGATCTGGACGACATCCACGTATTTGAAGATCAAATCCGCCTGCGAGGGCGAGGTCATCTCGGTCACGACCGGAAGTCCCAGCGTCTCGCGCACCTCGGCCAGGATCTTGAGGCCGTCCTCTTCGAGTCCCTGAAACGAGTAGGGCGAGGTCCGCGGCTTGAAGGCTCCGCCGCGGAAGAGGGTCGCCCCGGCCTGTTTGACCTCCCGGGCGATCGTGAGCGCCTGCTCGAGGCTCTCGACGGCGCAGGGGCCGGCGATCACGCAGAGGTTCTCCCCGCCGACCAGAACGTCGCGCACGCGGACGAGGGTGTCCTGGGGGTGCATCTGGCGGCCGACGAGCTTGTAGGGCGTGGTCACGCGGACGACGCGTGCGACCCCCGGCAGCCGTCCGATCTCTTCCTCGCTCATCCCGGCCTTGCCCAGGATCCCGATCCGCTGCGTGCCCTCGACGGCGGGAAGTTCCCGGCAGTCGCAGCGCTGGGCCTTGAGCCGGCGGATGAGCTGGGTCCTTCCTTCCGGCGTCAGTTCCTTTTCCAACTCGAGTATCATGGCGGAATCCTCCTCCGGCGGGCGCCGCGGGCGGGTCGAAAAAAGAAAAGAGCTCCGAGAGCGGTCTCGGAGCTCCACCTCCAGGCTCCGGATAGACCGCCGCCGGTCCATCCGGGCCCCCCAAAAAAAACGATCGTTTCCTTCAGGATCCCGGATGGACGATTCCAAAGCACCAAAAGCCGAGGAACCGTCCGTCCACGAAAAGCGCCTTGTTGGCCGAATTTGAACTCCGCCTACCACGCCCCCGGCTCCGCTGTCAAGAACGGCCTCGACTTCTTCCTTTACAATCCCGCCGGGGTCATTACCTTGGGATCAAAAATCCGCCGTTCAGGAGCAAGCACGGATGACCCGTCCCCAAGCCTTTCGTATGGCGCCCGAGTCCGAGGAGTCCTCCGCGGCCAGCGCCTCGGTTGCGCTCCCGGAGGAGTTGCCGATTCTGCCGCTGCGGAACACGGTCGCCTTTCCGTTTACGATCATCCCCCTTTCGATCGGCATCCCCCGTTCGCTCAAACTGATTGAAGAGGCCCGCCAGGGTGAGCGGTTGATCGGGTTGGTGGCGATGAAGGAGCCGCGGATCGAGGAGCCGATGCCCGGGCAGGTGCACGAGGTGGGGACGATCGCCCGCATCGAACGCGTCGCCCAGAACGCCGAGGGGCACCTCAGCGTGATTGTCCAGTGTCTGGAGCGCTTCCGCATCCAATTCTGGACCGCCCAGCAGCCTTACCTCAAGGCGCGCATCGCCGTGGCCCCCGACCGCGTGGAGGAGGATCTGGAGACCGACGCCCTGCAGCGCAGCCTGCTCGACCTCGCGCGCGAGGTCGTGGCCCTCTCGCCGAACTACCCCAAGGAGGCCGCCGATTTCCTCGCCCAGGTGAAGAACCCGCGCTACCTCGCCTATCTGGTCGCCAACTACGCGGGGCTTGAGTTGGAAAAGGCCCAAGAGGTGCTCGCGGCCGACGATTTGAAAGAGAAGCTGCGATTGCTGGTCGCCCACCTCGCCCGGGAGAAGGAGCTCCTTTCGCTCGGCCAGAAGATTCAGAGCGACGCCCGGGAGGAGATGGAAAAGGCCCAGCGCGACTATTTCCTGCGCCAGCAGCTCAAGGCCATTCAGAAGGAGCTGGGGGAAGCCGACGACTCCCGGGCCGAGGCCGACGAGTACGCCGAAAAGATCGCCGCCGCCGAGCTGCCCGAGGAGGCGCGCAAAGAGGCCGAACGCGAACTCAAGCGCCTGCGCGGCATGTCCCCCCACTCGCCGGAGACCTCGATGATCCGCACCTATCTCGACTGGATCCTCGAGCTGCCCTGGAAAAAGCTGAGCGAAGACCGCACCGACATCGGCCATGCGCGGCGCGTCCTCGACGAGGATCACTACGGGCTGCAGGAGATCAAGGAGCGCATCCTCGAGGTGCTCGCGGTCCGCAGGCTCCGCGCCGAGCGGAGCCTGGGCGCGGCCGGCGGGGAAGCGGCGGAGGACGGCGAGGCGAGGGGGGCGATCCTGTGCTTCGTCGGGCCGCCGGGGGTGGGCAAGACGAGCCTGGGCAAGAGCATCGCCCGCGCGCTCGGCCGCAGCTTCACGCGCATGAGCCTGGGCGGGGTGCGCGACGAGGCGGAGATCCGCGGGCACCGCCGCACCTACATCGGTGCCATGCCCGGCCGCATCCTCCAGGCCATCCGGCGCGCCGGCACCCGCAACCCGGTGTTCATGCTCGACGAGGTGGACAAGATCGGCCAGGACTGGCGGGGCGATCCGGCGAGCGCGCTGCTCGAGGTCCTCGACCCGGCTCAGAACCGCGCCTTCCGGGATCATTACCTGGATGTCGATTTCGACCTGAGCGAGGTGATCTTCATCACCACCGCCAACCAGCTCGAAACCGTCCCCGCGCCCTTGCGCGACCGCATGGAGATCCTCGCCCTCGACGGCTACACCGAGGCCGAAAAGCTCGAGATCGCACGCCGGCATCTCATCCCGCGGCAGCTCAAGGCGAACGGCCTGCGGGAGGAAGAGATCACCTTCACCGACGACGCGGTGCGGAAAATCGTGCGCGACTACACGCGCGAGGCCGGGGTGCGCTCCCTCGAACGGGCGATCGGAGCGGTCTGCCGCAAGAGCGCGGTGCGGATCGTCGAGCAGCAGTGGAGCCATGTACTCGTGACCCCCGAGCTCGTGCGCGAGGTGCTGCGCAAGGAGGCCTTCGAGTCCGAGCGCTCCGAGCCGATCGAGATCCCGGGGATCGCCACGGGTCTCGCCGTCACCTCCTTCGGCGGTGACATCCTCTTCATCGAAGCGACGCGCATGAAAGGCAAGGGGACCCTGACCCTGACCGGCCACCTGGGGGAGGTGATGCGCGAAAGCGCCCAGATCGCCCACAGCTACGTGCGCTCCAAAGCCGAGACGCTGGGCGTCGATCCGGCGGTCTTTGAAACGAGCGACGTCCACTTGCACGTTCCTGCGGGGGCCATCCCCAAGGACGGCCCCTCGGCCGGGGTCGCCATGGTGCTGGCGATGGCGAGCCTCTTCAGCGGCCGGACCGTGCGGGGCGATGTCGGCATGACCGGCGAGGTGACGCTGCGCGGCCGTGTGCTGCCGGTGGGAGGGATCAAGATGAAGCTGCTCGCCGCCCACCGCGCGGGCTTGTCCACGGTGATCCTGCCGCGGCGAAACGAGAAAGACCTCGAGGAGGTCCCCCGCGAGGTGCTTGACGCCCTCCGGCTCGTCCTCGTCGAACGCATCGAGGAGGCGCTTCCCGTCGCTCTGGGGATCGAAGACCTCCGTCAGGCCGTCCTCCCCCTGGTCGGCTGAAGGGCCATGGGCGCAGCGCCGGCTCCGGGAAGGTGGTTTTATCCGGAGGGCGGGGCGCTGCGGGGCGCGGCGCTTGTCCTGCACGGGCTGAACCTCGACCCGGAGCGGATGCGGCCGTTGATCGCGCTGTTGCATGCGGCGGGAATCGCGGCCTTTCTCCTGGAGCTTTACGGCCACGGGGGAAATTTCGCGGCCCGGTCCGGATCGGATGCCCGCCGGGACCGGCTGGCCGCTCTCCAATCCTGCCGACATGCGCTCTGGGCCGAGGAGGCGATCGCCGGATTCCGCGAAGTGCGCCGCGTCGCCGCGGCGGCCTCCGGCGAGGCGGTTTTCGTCGGCTTCTCCTACGGCGCGCTTCTGGGTTGCGATCTTCTCGTCTCCCGCCCCGAGGTCGCCTTCGCCCGCATGGTGTTGCTGGCGCCCGCGCTCCGCCTGCGTCCCTGGGACCGGGCGATCCGGCTGCTCTCCCCTTTCCCGGGGCTGGTCCTGCCCACGCCCGCCCCCGCAGGGTATGCGGCGAATCCGGGGACCCCGGTCGCCGCGTACAACGCCCTTTTCGCAACCCTGAAGCATTTCGAAGCCCATCTCGGACCGCGGCTGAACATCCCGACGCTGGTTTTCGTGGACCCGGGCGACGAGCTGATCTCCTTCGAGGGGCTTAAAGGCCTGGTCTCCGAGCAGCGGCTCGACCGCTGGCGGATCCATCCCCTGCGCGTGAGTCGGCCGGTGCTCGCCGGTGCCTACCGCCACCTGATTCTAGACGAAGAGAGCGCGGGCCGGCGGGCCTGGGCGGAGCTCCGGCACACCCTGCTCGCTTTCCTCGGGGAGGCCGAAGTCAATCTCGGGGTGCCATTTTCTTCTCGCCAAAACCCCGATTCGGGAGTATAAACCGCCCCAAGCGCGCCTCAGGAAGGTCCTTTCCGCCTCGGGATTCGTGGAAGAGAGAACGCCGCCGAAAGGCGGGCGGCTGAACCGCAACAGGAAGGAGGGATCCCCATGCTGAGAAGCCTTGCCTCGTTTTTCACCCATTTGATGCGCAACTACCTTCCGGACGCCTATCTGTTCGCCATTCTGCTGACCTTCCTCTCCGCCATCCTCGCCCTGATCTTCACCGATGCCGGCTTCCTGAAGGTCATCACCACCTGGGGGGATGGGATTTACGGCATCATCGCCTTCGCCATGCAGATGGTGCTGATCCTGATCACCGGCCATGCGCTGGCGCTCACGCCTGCGGTGAACAGCGTGCTTGTCGCCATCGCCGGGATCGGCTCCACGCCGGTGCGGGCGGGGATGATCGTCGCCTTCGTCGGCGGGATCTGCTCCTGGATCAACTGGGGCTTCGGGCTGATCGTGAGCGGGCTGCTCGCCCTCGAGATCGCCCGCCGCAACCGCGAGGTCGACTTTCCCTACCTGATCGCCGCCGGCTACTCCGGCTTCGTCGTCTGGCACATGGGTCTTTCGGGTTCGATCCCGCTGGTGTGCGCCACGGCCAAGCACGCCCAGAACTTCATCGAGAAGGCGACCGGGGCCGTGGTCCCGGTCTCCCAGAGCATCTTCACCGCCTTCAACCTCGTGCCGCTGATCCTGATCGTCCTGACCATGCCGCTCCTCTACGCCTTCATCCACCCCCGGCGCGAAGAGGTGAAGCTCATCCCCCCCGAAAAGCTCAAGGAGGTGGAGAGCGCGACGGTGCGGGTGCCGCGGCCGGAGAATCCGACCATCGCCCAGCGCATCGACCACAGCGTCATCATCAACCTCATCTTCGGGATTCTGGGCCTGATCTACCTCTACCGCCATTTCAGCGCCAAGGGCTTCGATCTCAACCTGAACATCGTGATTTTCATCTTTTTCATTTGCGGGGTGCTGCTCCACGGCAAGCCCGTGAACTACATTAACGCCATCTCGATCGCGATCCGCGGCGCGGGGGGGATCGCCCTGCAATTCCCGCTCTACGGCGGCATCCAAGGGATCATGGTCGGGACCGGACTCGCCAAGGTCATCGCCGGCTGGTTCGTCGCCGTCTCCACGGCCGGAACGTTTTACATGCTCCAATTCTGGGCCGCCGGGATCATCAACCTGTTCGTGCCCTCCGGCGGCGGGCAATGGGCCGTGCAGGGTCCGATCACCATCGAGGCGGCGAAGACCATGGGAATCGACATGGTGCGTTCGGCCATGTCCGTCGCCTGGGGCGATCAGTGGACCAACATGATCCAGCCCTTCTGGGCGCTGCCGTTGCTCGGTCTGGCGGGGCTTTCGGCCCGGGACGTCATGGGCTACACCACCATGGCGCTCCTGTGGAGCGGACTGATCATGACCGTCTGCGCCCTGCTCATGGGATACGGGATCCTGTAAACGGATTTCCGGAAAAAGAAGAAGGACTTGACGACGCAGGGAAAGCCGCACTAAAGAAAGGCCCGCGCCGGAGGCACTCCGGCCGCGTTCTTCGTCAACAGGGTCATGTCAGGCGAACGCCATCCCGACCCGGGTCGGGATGGCGTTTTTTTGTCGGGTGCGGTTTTCGGGGAGGGCGGGCATGGAGACGAAACTTCTCGTGTTGGGGGGCTATGCGCTCGCCGTGCTCGCGATCGGTTGGCTGGCGCGCACGCGCCTGGGGGCGACGCCGGCCTCCTATTTTCTCGCCGACCGCCGGTTGGGCGGATGGGTGCTGCTCGCCACCATGGCGGCGACGAATTTCTCGGCCTTTACGGTCTTCGGGGTTTCGGGGGCGGGCTACCGCGACGGCTGGTCCTTTTTCCCGATCATGGGCTTCGGGACCGGCTTCATGGCCCTTTCGTTCTGGGTGATCGGCCGCCGCGCCTGGAGCATCGGCCGGGCGAAAGGACTGATCACCCCCGCCGAGCTCGTGGGGCACCTTTACGCCAGCCCGGCCCTTGCCATGCTCTTCAGCCTGGCGATGATCGTCTTCACCCTGCCCTACATTGCGCTCCAGCCGCTGGCGGCGGGTTACGCCCTCGAGGAACTCCTCGGCATCCCGGCCTTCACCGGCGCGGGGATCGTCACCGCGCTTGTGGTCCTCTATACCCTGCGGGGGGGGCTGCGGGCCGTCGCCTGGACCGATCTCTTTCAGGGGGTCCTCTTCTTCGGGCTGCTCGTTGCCGCCGTTTTCGTGGCCGCATCCCCTCACGGGGGCTTCGCCGCCGCCAGCCGGGAGGTCCTCGCGCGTCACCCCGAGCTCTTTGGCCGCCCCGGGGCCCAAGGCTTTTATCTGCCGGGGATCTGGTTCAGCTATCTCGCGCTCTGGTTTTTTTGCGACCCCATGTTCCCCCAGCTCTTTCAGCGCTTCTTCGCCGCGCGCGATGAGCGGGCGATCGGCCGCATGATGGTCGCCTATCCCCTCCTCTGCACGGGGCTCTTCGCCGCTCCGGTGGCCGTGGGGGTCCTGGGACACCTCTCCTTCCCGGATCTCACCGGGAAGCAGGCGGACCGGATTCTGCCGCTGGTGCTTTCAGCGGCGGCGGGCGATCTCTTCGCCGCGCTCGTGGTCGCCGCCGGGCTCGCCGCCCTCATGTCCACCCTGGATTCGCAGCTGTTGACCTTGAGCTCGCTCTTCTCCCGCGATCTGCTGCCGCGCCTGTGGCCGGGGAAAACGGGGGGGGCGCTTCCGGGCCGGCTCTTCGTCGTCGGCCTGGCGCTCGCCGGATGGGCCCTTTCCTGCAAGCCGCCGGCGACCATTCTGGAGATCGCCACCGCCTCCTTCACCGGTCTGGCCGTGCTGTTCCCGACGGTTTTCTTCGGCCTCTACGTTCGCCGGCCCTCCGCGGGCGCGGCGACGGCCTCGATCCTCACCGGGGAGGCGGCGCTGCTGGTGTTCCAGGCGCGCTGGCTCGACCCCGGTCCGGTGCTGCCGGTCGTCTGGGTGATGGCGCTCTCTTTCGCCGCCTACGGAGGGGTGTGGGCAATGAAAGGGCTTCGCCGCCGGCGGGCGGCGTGGGGAATTCCTCCTTGGCTCAGAACCCCTTGGGTGCCGGTGCAGCTGGCGATCTTCGTGCTCGCCCACGATTTTTGGGCCTGGGGCGAGGTCGGGCCGCTTGTGGGAGGGGTCCCGGCCTGGGCGGCGTATTTCGCCGGGCTTTCGATGTTGCAGACGGCCGCCATGGGCGCCATGGTGCACGGCCGGAAAAAAGACGTCCCGACGCTTCAGGAAAGAAGCCCGGCTTGGCGCAGAATGTTTTCGATCGCCGCGCGCGCTTCGGGGCCCGAAGGAAGCAGCGGCGGCCGGGGCTCGCCGCCGAAATAACCCCGCAGGTCGAGGGCGGTCTTCAGCCCGGGGACCCCGTAGGTCGCCGTAACCGCGGTGTTCACGGGGAGCATCCGCAGCTGGAGCCGGCGCGCCTCCTCCCATTCGCCCCGGGCGGCGTGCCGGGCGATGGCGACGCAGGCCTCGGGGGCGACGTTCGCCAGGGCGACGATGCCGCCCGCAGCCCCCAGGCCGAGGGCGCCGAAGAGCGCCCCGGCCGTCCCCACGAGCACGGCGAAGTGTTTGCGGTCCACCCGGGCGATCAGCTCGCCGAGGGCCGCCACGTTGCCGTTGCTGTCTTTGATGCCGATGATCCGCGGGTGTTCGGCCAGGCGGGCGGCCAGGCGCACGCTGACGGAGAGATGCGTGAACTTGGTCACGTTGTAGACGAGGATCGGGATGTCGCTCGCGTCGGCGACCGCCGTGAAGTGGCGGAAGAGCGCCTCTTCGGTCATCTGCGGGCCGTAGTAGAAGGGAGTGACGACGAGGGCGGCGTGGGCGCCCAGCCGGGCGCAGGCGTTCGTCAACCGGATCGTCTGTGCCGTGGACTCGCAGCCGGTTCCGGCGATGACCGCCATGCCCGGGGCGGCGGCCTCGACGACGGTCCGCACCACGGCGAGCTTTTCCTCGTCGTCGAGAAAGACCGACTCACCGTTCGATCCGAAGGCGACGTAGCCCCGCAGCCCGGTGGCGTTCCAGCGCGCGATGTTCTGCGCGAGCCGCTCGAGGGCAAGCTTTCCGTTTTCGAAGGGGGTGGGAACGGGGGGAAAGATCCCCTGCAGATCGGCGGCGTTCATGAGGCCCTCCCCCGATGCCCGTCTTCGTTTTCTGCGGCGACGGGGTTTCTCAGGCAGCCGATACCCTCGATTTCGACCTCGACCAGATCGCCCGGGCGGATCGCCCCCGTGGTCCCCGGGGTCCCGGTGAAGATCACGTCTCCCGGCAGCAGGGTGACCGCGCCACTGGCGTGGCTGACGATCGCGGCGGGGTCGAAGATCAGATCGCTTAGGCTCTGGGATTGCTGCACCGTGCCGTTGATCCGTGTCTGCAGGCGGCTTGTGCGCCAATCGAGGCCGACCGCGATCGCCGGCCCCAGCGGCGCAAAAGTGTCCGCCCCTTTGGCGCGCCACCACTGGAGGTCGCCCCGTTGCCATTCGCGCTCGCTCACGTCATTGCCGCAGGTATAGCCGAAGATGCACGCCTCGGCCTCCGCAGGCGTCACCCCCTTGGCCCGGCGGCCGATGACCAGGACGAGCTCCCCCTCGCTGTGCACGGTTTTCGCGTCCGCCGGGATGCGGATCGCCTCTCCGGGGTCAAGCAGCGCCGAGACCGGTTTCCAGAAGAGCTCCGGCTTTTGCGGCATCGGTCGGTTGCCCACATGGCTGCGAAAATTCAAACCCACGGCGAGGATTTTCGTCGGCACACAGGGAGAGAGCAGTTGCACTTCCTCCAGCCGCAACACCTCGCCGGTCTTGCCGCCGTCTTCGAAGACGTCGCCGTGGATGGGGTAGACGAGCCCCTCCTCCAGGATCGCGCACCCGATCCGTCCTTCGAAGCGATAGCGGACATACCGTCGAATCGTGGCCATGCTGTCCTCCTTTCGGAAACGGCCGAAGGCCGTGATTTCAAAACTCAGCCCGACGACCCCGGCCGCGTGAGCTGCACGAGGTGCCGCACCTCGACCGCAAGCCCGGCACGCCGCACGCCGTGGGCGAGCTGGATCATGCAGGCCGGGCAGGTCGTGACGAGCAAATCGGCGCCGGTGCGCTTGAGGTTTTCCATTTTGCGCTCGAGCACGCGCATCGCGAGATCGTAGTGAGACAGCGCGTAGGACCCCGCCCCGCCGCAGCAGGCGTCGGCCTCGGGCAGCTCGACGAACTCGGCCCCGGGGATGCGGCCGAGGAGCTCCCGCGGCTCGCGCCGGACACCCAAGCCGCGTGCGGCGTGGCAGGGATCGTGGAAGGTGATCCGCCGTCCGCGCAGATCTTCGGCCGGCGTCGATCCCTCCGCATGCATCCAGGGGGCGAGATCGAGGATTTTCGCCGCGACACCTCGGGCCTGCCCGTGCCGGGGATCGGTCGGGGGAAACAGACGGGAGGCGCTTCGCAAAAAGGAGGCACAGCTTGAGCAGTCGGTGACGATCTCTTCGACGGAGGGATCGTTCAGCAGCGTGAGGTTTGCGGCGGCAAGCCTCCGCGCGGCGGCGAGATCGCCCGCGGACCATGCCGGAAGGCCGCAGCAGTTGTTTTCGAGGACGAGAACCCGGCGCCGCCTTTCGCGCAGGAGCGCAAAGCTCGCGCGGCCGACCCCGGGGTGCAGCAGATCGACCCCGCAGCCGACGAAATAGGCGACCGTCCCCGTTCTTCCCGCGCCCGCGTAAACGCCGGGGGCGACCTCCTCGCGGAAAGCGCGCCGCGGAAGCGCGGGCAGAATCTCCTCGGCCCGGGCCAGATTGCGGCCGAAGGCCCGCAGAAGCCCCAACGCGGCGGCCAGCCGGCTCAGCCCGGTCCGTTTGCCGATCGCCGCCGCCCGCGCGGCGCGTTGCAGACGCCGCGGGTCGGGCAGCAGTCGGTCGAAGAGCAGCCGGTGGGCGGCCTTGCGCCCCACGCGCGTGAGGTAGGCCGATCGCGCCCGGATCAGAAGCTCCGCGGTGGGCACGGCCGGAAAACAGGCCGCCGTGCAAGCCCCGCAGAGCAGGCAGTCGAAGAGCGGACCCTCGAGACCGGCATCCCAGGCGATCCGCTCCTCGATCAGGGCCCGCAGCAGGGCGATCCTTCCGCGGGCGACCCCCGCCTCGCTTCCAGTCGCCCGAAAGACGGGGCAGGCCGCTTGGCAGAAGCCGCAGCGGTTGCAACGGGCGATCTCGTCGTAATCGGCCTTGAGGTTCACGGGTCGCAAGCGGTCTGCGGCGGATGGGCGGCGAAGATGCCGCGGGGGTCGAAGGCGGCGCGGAGGCGCATAAAGAGGGGATCCTCCGCCATCTCCGGGAAGGCGCGGCCGTCGGGAGGCAAAAACGACGCGGGGGCTTTTTCGAGGAGGAGATGGCCGCCGCGGGCGGAAATCTCGCCGCGGAGTTTTCGCCAAACGCCGGGCTCCAGGGTTTCCAGCCCCGCCGCGATCCGTCCGCCGGCGAAGTCCACCCACAGGGGGGCCGTGGGGAATCCGTCGAGGACGCTGCGGGCGGCGGCGGAGGCCTGCTCCGGAGGGACGCCGATGCGCAAAAGACCGGGCCGGGCGGCGATCTCCTCGTAGAGTCGGGGAAAGGGACCGGCGAGCAGATCGTAGTCGGAGGCCGCGAACCTCACCAGCGCTTCCTCCCGCGCCCACCGGGCGGCCTCCTCGATTCCGCGGGCGACGGTTTCGGCGAGACCTTCGAAGCCGAGCCACAGACGAAAGCCCGCCTCCGGAGCATGGGCGGCGGCGGCGATCACGGCCTCGAGGGGCGCGGCGAGGACCCGCCCGGCCAGGCGGGAAAGCGCCGCGAGATCCCCATCGATCACCAGAGCGGCGCAGCGCTCGGGCCGCGTCGCCGTGCGGAAGGTGAGCCGCGTGATCAGGGCGAGGCTGCCGGCCGATCCGACCAGAAGCCGGGTCAGGTCGTAGCCGGCCACGTTTTTGACCACCCGGCCGCCGGCCCGCAGCAATCGTCCCCGGCCGTCCACGAAGCCCAGACCGAGGAGCAGCTCCCGCGGCGAGCCGTAGGCGGTGCGCTCGGGGCCCGCCGCCGCCGTCGCGGCGATGCCGCCCAGGGTGCGCCGGCCGGGAAGGGGCGGCGGGCGGAGCGGAAGCCACTGGTTGCAGGCGGCGAGCGCCTCTTGGGCCCGGGAAAGGGAAAGCCCCGCCCCGGCCGTGAAGAATTGGTTTTCCGGGTCGAGCTCCACGACGGCCGTGAGAGCCTCCGTGGCGAGAACCGGCCGCTCGTCCGGTTCCTCCGCGCCGCGGATGCCCAGAGAGTCGGCTCCACGGATGCGGAGCCGTTCGCCGGCGGCGAAGGCCTGCCGCACGCGTCGGACGAGTGCCTCCTCCGCGGAAGAGAGGGCGTCCGCCGGGCGTTTCAATCCTGCAGCCTCCTGCGGCGGAGGAAAGAGCTTTCCGGGATTGAGACATCCCGCGGGGTCGAAAGCTCCTTTCAGGTCGCGCTGCAGGGCAAGCTCCTCCTCGGTGAAGACCAACCGCATCGCCTGGCGCTTTTCGAGGCCGATTCCGTGCTCCCCGGAGATCGTCCCTCCGAGTTCGACACAGGCTTGGAGGATCGCTTCCCCTGCGCGGTGCACGCGCTCGAGCTGATCGGGGCGGCGCGAATCGAAGAGCAAAAGCGGGTGCAAATTTCCGTCTCCGGCGTGAAACACGTTGCCGCAGAGGATGTCGTGAGCGCGGGCGATCTCTTCGACGCGGCGCAGGGCCTCGGGCAGGCGGGTGCGCGGCACGGTGCAGTCGTTGACGAGGTAATTGGGGGCGAGGCGGGCGACGGCGCCGAAAGCGCCGCGGCGGCCTTCCCACAGCCGGGCGCGTTCTTCCTCGTTTCGCGCTTCGCGGATCTCGCGGACGCCCCGGCGGCGGCAGATTTCGCGAATGCGGCCGGCCTGCCGATCGAGTCCGATCGCCGACCCCTCGATCTCGATCAGCAACACCGCCGCGGCATCGCGAGGGAATCCGCAAGGGCGGCTTTCCTCGACCGCCCGCATGACCGGAGCGTCCATCATCTCGAGCGCTGCCGGAACGATGCCCGCGGCGATGATTTCGGCCACCGTCTGGGCGGCGGCCTCGACCGAGTCATAGACGGCCAGCCAGGTGCGTACGGCCTCGGGCCGGGGAAGGATGCGCACGGTGATTTCGGTGACGACGGCGAGGGTGCCCTCGCTTCCGATCAGCAGCCCGCGCAGGTCGGGGCCGGGCGGGTCCGGCGCTACGCCGCCCAGGCGTCGAAGTTCCCCCTCGGCGGTGACGATCTCCAGCCCGAGCACATGATGAACCGTGACCCCGTATTTCACGCAGCGGGGGCCGCCCGAGTTTTCACCCACGTTTCCGCCCAGGGTCGCGACCTTCTGGCTTGCGGGATCCGGGGCGTAGAAGAAGCCGCGCGGGGCGAGCGCCTGCTGCAGTTCCTGGTTGGTCACCCCCGGCTGGACCACGGCGCAGCGGTTGGGGATGGACACGGCAAGGATGCGGTTCAGGCGGGAGAGGCAGACGACGAGCCCGCCTTCCGAAAGGACCGTTCCCCCCGAGAGATTGGTCCCGAAGCCGCGGGGGACGAAGGGAACCTCGGCGCGAACGGCGGTGCGCACCACGGCGGCGGTCTGCCGGGCGTCGGCGGGGAAGACGACCGCTGCCGGCGCGCCGCGGGAAAGCGAGCCGTCGTAGGCGTAAAGTTCGGAGAACGCCGCCGATTCGGCGACGAAGGGCGCGCCCACGATGCGACGCAGCTCGCGCAACAGAGGGCGGGGCAGGGGGCGCTCAGGCGGCCGCATACACCGCTCGGGCGGCCTCGAGGGCGTCCCCGCGGAGGCGGAACCCCTCGGAGCGCAGGAGCACGGAGAGGGCCGAAAGCAGCAGCAGCACGTTCTTCGGCCGGCAGCTGTGGCCCATGAGGCCGATGCGCCAGATCTTGCCGGCCAGCGGGCCGAGCCCCGCCCCGATCTCGATGCCGTAGTCCTCGAGCAGCGCCCGCCGGATTTTCGCCTCCGCCACCCCTTCGGGGATGCGCACCGCGTTCAGCATAGGCAGCCGCTCGGCCTCGGGCACGAGCATCTCCAGGCCCATGGCCTCCAGGCCGGCGACCAGGGCGCGGTGGTTCAGCCGGTGGCGGGCGAAACGCGCCTCAAGCCCCTCTTCGGCGATGAGCCGCAGCGCCTCGCGCAGGGCCCAGATCATGTTGACCGGTGCCGTATGGTGGTACTTGCGCTCGTTTCCCCAGTAATCGCGCACCATCCCGAGGTCCAGGTACCAGCTGACGACCGGGTGACGGCGCGCTTCGAGCCGGGCGACGGCGGCGGGGCTGAAGGTGAGCGGGGCCAGCCCGGGCGGGCAGGAAAGGCATTTCTGGGTGCCGCTGTAGGCGGCGTCGATCCCCAGGCGGTCGACCGCGACCTCCATGCCGCCGAGCGAGGTCACGCAGTCCACGAGAAACAGGGCGCCGGCCTCGTGGGCGATCCGGGCGAGCTCCTCGAGCGGCGTGCAGGCGCCGGTCGAGGTTTCCGCATGGACCACGGCCACGATCCGGGGGGCGCGGCCGCGCAAGGCTTCGGCCACGGCGGCGGGGTCCACGGCGCGGCCCCAAGGGACATCGACCCGGAGGAGCCGTCCGCCGATCCGCTGGACGATGTCGCCCATGCGCGTTCCGAAGACGCCGTTCACGGCGACGAGCACCTCGTCGCCGGGTTCCACCAGATTGACGAGGCAGGCTTCCATGCCGGCGCTGCCGGTCGCCGACACCGGGATCGTCAGCGCGTTCTGCGTCTGGAAGAGGTGGCGCAGCAGCCGCTGGGTCTCGTTCATGACGGCAAGAAACACCGGGTCCAGGTGGCCGATGCAGGGGGCGGCAAGCGCTTGCAGCACGCGGGCCGGAACGTTGCTGGGGCCGGGCCCCATCAGCAGGCGCTCTCCGGGATCGAGGTCAAGGAACTCGCGGGGGTCAAGCGGCTTCATCTGGGTCCGCCTCCTTCCGGGGTCGAAATGCGGCGAGCGGGGGGACCCCGCCCGCGGGGTCACCCTATAGAGAAGCCCCCGGGGAGTCAATGCCCGTGCGGGGCCGGAGGGAGCCCGGTTTTTGACTTGAGAGCCGCAAAAGGATAGAGGGGTGCCGACCTCCCCGGTCGCGACGCTTTCGGGAAAGGGATCCTCAATGCCTCGCGCCTGGCGGATCTTCGCGATCTGCGCCGTCCACTTTTTTCTCTCTCAGCTCTACCGCACGACCAATGCCGTGCTCTCCCCCTGGCTGATCGCCGACCTGGCGCTCGACACCGAGTCTCTGGGGCTTCTTTCGGCGGCGTTTTTTTACGCCTTCGCCCTGGCCCAGATTCCGCTCACCCTCTGGCTGGACCGGGTCGGCGCCAAACGGATGATGGCCGTAGGCGCACTGCTCGGGCTTGCCGGAGCGCTGCTTTTTTCCTTCTCCCGCGGCTTCACCGAAGGCCTGGCCGGCCGGCTGCTTCTCGGGGTCGGCATGGCCTGCAACCTGATGGGGCCGCTCAAGCTGCTCGCCGCCTGGTTTCCCCCCGCGGTCTTTGCGACCGTCTCCGGCTTGCTCTACGCCGCGGGCACCCTGGGCAACCTCGCCGCCGCGACGCCGTTGGTCTTGCTCGTCGAGGGACTCGGCTGGCGGGCGGCCCTGCAGACGGTCGCTCTCCTGCACCTGCTCGCCCTGTTTGCCTTCCTGCTCTGGGTACCCCCCGACCGGCGGGAGGCCGGGGCCGGGGAGGCGGGGGGAATGCGGCTTCTGGGACGCCTGTGGCGCAGCCGTGATTACTGGATCCTTTCGGGGAGCACCTTCGTGCGCTACGGCACCCATGCCGCGTTGCAGACCCTGTGGGCGGGGCCCTTTCTGATGGAGGCCCTGGGGTTCCGGCCGCGGGAGGCGGGGCACATCCTGCTTGCCCTCAACGCCGGCGTCATCGCCGGCGCCCCCCTGTGGGGCGTTCTCGCCGACCGTGTGTTCGGCTCGCCCAAAGGGGTGGTCGCCTGCGGACTGCTGGGTTTGGCGGCCGCGGGAGCGGCCCTGCGGGTTTTGGAGCCCGGGGTTTGCGCCGCGGGGGCGGGGGGACTCTTCTTCGTCTACGGCCTCTTTTCCTCCGCCGGCTGGCAGGTCTACAGCCACGCGAAGAGGCTCTTTCCGCGGGAGATGACCGGAGCGGCGATGAGCGGCGTGAATTTCTTCACCATGCTCGGCCCGGCCGTCTTTCTGCAGGGTCTGGGTCTTTTCCTGCAAGGGGTTTTCCCGGAAGACCCGCGCGGCGTCGAGGCCTTCCGGGGGGCGCTGCTCCTGTGTGCGTTCTTGCAGGCGGCGATCGGAGGACTCTATCTCGCCACCCGCGCAAGGTGAAGAACGGGGCGCTCAGGGACGGCAGAGGCGCCGCAAGCGCTCGATGCGCTCGAGGCCGGCCCCGAGGGGAAACCCGTCCTCGGTGCAGGAGGCGGCGCTGGTCCGGCCGTCCACGGCGCCCCGGTCCACGAGGTCCCGGAGGATCTCCCGCGGATCAAAGAGGCCGAAGAGGTCTTCCCCTGTCAGCAGCCCCATGCAGGCGATGATGCCGTAGGCCCCCCAGTTGCTCACCGCGGCGATCACAAGCTCACGGCAGCCGGTGACCGAAGGCCGGATCGGAAGCCCGGTCAGGGCCGCGAGCGCGTTTCCCATGCCGATCTCGTTGCCGCCGTCCCCGACGCCGACCGTGAAGCCTCCGAAGAGATCGAAGAAGAGGTCGAATTTGGCCAGCCGGTCGCTGATGTCCTCGCCGCGCATGTTGTAGTAGCGGCCGTCGGCGGCGACCCCCGGCCGTTCGATTGCGACCACCGCGCCGGGCCGCAGATCCGCGAGCGCCCGCAGCACAAAGGGGCGGGTCTCCTCCCATCCGGCGATCGGGATCTCGAGGGTGCGGAAAGAGCCGTCGAGCACCCGGGAAATCGGCGGTGCGCAGCCGAACCAGGGCTTCCGCCCCAGGTGCTCGAGGACGCGGTAGAGAGCGATCGCCCCGAGCGGTCCGTCGGTCTCGAAGCTGCCCGCCACCGGAAAGCCGGTTCCGATCAGGATCGGGTCCCCTCCGGCGAGAATCCCGCGGGCGGCCCGCAGGCAGTAACCCGGCCGGAGCACGCGGCGGACGCGGTCCATGCCGCGTGCGCCCCCCTCGAGAATCACCGCTTCGATCGCGTACGATTTCTGTTTCCGAACGGCTTCCGACTCCCTCATTCCGTCCTTTGACTCCACAGAATTTTCTGGTAAACAGGCAGAGCGGAAAACGCCATGAACCCGGGGCCTCTCCCGTCGCGATCCGCCCGCGGCGCGGGGGGGGCGCCCCTGAACGAGGCAAGCGGCTTGACGGGGAAAGGAGACTCGGATCCATGCGCAAGAAAGTCGGCTGGACGGTGGTGGCCGGGATCCTCGCGATCCTGGCGGGGGTGATGCAGGGCTTTTCCGCTTCGAAGGAGAACAGCTGCTTCGGCGAGGAGCGCTACACGTTGCGCGCCCCGGAAGGGGTCGAAAGCCGGCGCGGTCCGGTCGAGTTTCCCCATCACGCGCATTTCGAATTCGCCTGTGTGCGCTGCCACCACACCTTCGACGGCACCGAGCCGCCCATGGGCTGCATGGTTTCCGGCTGTCATGATTCCACGGAGGCCCCGCCGCCGCTCGCCGGCAAAGCCGCGGCAACGGACATGACCTACTTCAAGAACGCCTATCACCAGACCTGCTGGCTCGGCTGCCACAAGGAGATCAAGGCTTCCAACTTAAACCTTCAGCGCGCCGCCGCCGCAACCGGCGCCAAGCCGAAGCTGGCGAAAACCGGACCCACCACCTGCAACGGCTGCCACGGAAAACCGCGGCAACCTTGAGGCGCGGCGGCCGTGAGCGGTCTCGGGGCCTTGCGGCGCGGAAGCTAGGTGCACGCCGGCCTTTCGCCCCCGGGCTTATCCGGGCGGTGCGGCCGCCGGGGGAGCCGATCCCGCAGCGCCGCCAGGTGGCGCAGCAGACGTCCGGGGGCGGTCTCCGCCGTCCGCAGAAGCCCGTGGGGGCACATCTCCACGCAACAATAGCAGCGAATGCAGCGCCGGTAGTCGAAGACCACGCCGCCGCGCCCGGCGGCGACCGCCTTCGCCGGGCAGGAGCGGACGCATTCCCCGCAGCCGCGGCAAACCGCCCCGGATCGAAGGAGCGGCCGCTGGAGGAGGTGCATACGCATCAGGTGCTCGAGGCGGCGCGGGCCGAAGGTGAGCGGGGCGAGCACGGGAAAGCGGAACTCCTCCACGCGCGGCGGCTCTTGCTGCACCTCGATCGCCGCGGGCAGGGCCCCGAGCTCGAGCGCCGCGCGGTGGGTGGGGAGCTCCGCAGGGGGGAGGCCGAGCATGCGGCAGACGGTGGCATCGAGGGCCGGGGCATTCGGGGAGGCGAGGAGCACTCCGATGGGACGCGGCAGGCCTGCTTTTCCCGGCCCGTCGCCTTCGAGGGCGAGGATCCCGTCGAGCAGGGTCACGGCGGGATCTACGGCCGTGCAGATGGCGACGAGCAGGCGGGCGAATCCGGCGCGGTCGATGCCGCAGCGCAGGTGCCACTCGGGCTTCGCCAGGCCGACGACGCAACCGAAAAGGTTCTTCACTCCCAGGGTGAGGAGCATCATGCAGTGGCTTTTCAGCTTGGGCAGGTTCAGCACGACATCCGCCGCGAGCGCCTCGCGGGCGAGCGGGATCGACCCGAAAGGCGGGCCGACGTCGACCTTCCCGGTTTCGCGGAAAGCCCGGATCTCGAGGGGAAGCCCCGCGAGCGCGGCGGCATAGCCTCCCTCCTGCAACAGCCGCTCGAAGGAGCCCATGCCCGGGCTGTCGGCGACCAGGACCCGCCCGCCGCAGTCGAGCGCCCATTCCGCGGCGGCGCGGACCACGTGGGGATGGGTGGTGATCGCGCGGCCGGGCGGGGCGGGGGCAAGAAGGTTGGGCTTGATCAAAACCCGATCGCCGCGGCGAACGGCCGGAGCGGTCTTCTCGAGCAGGCGGCAAACGGCCGCACGCAGCTTCCCGCGCTCGTAATCGGGAACCTGCTCCAGAAAGACCGGCGTTGCTTTGGCGACGGCTGCCATCTCTTCGCTTTCCGGCCGGAGGTCGTGACGCAGGGGCCCCCCGCCTGCCGGCCTCGCATGCCTATCCCGAACCGTTTCAAAAAGCAAACCGCGAAGGGGCGGCGGCCGGGAGGCGGATCGTGAAGGGGATTTCCGAGCAGGTGGGCTACGGCTGTGTCCTCCTGGCCGCCGCCTGCTGGGCCGCGGGCGCCGCCGCCGCCAAGTTTCTCTTCCAATGCGGGATCACGCCTTTTCAGCTCGTGCAGCTTCGTCTCACGACGGCGGCGGCGGTTCTCGCCCTTGCGCTTGCGCTCCTGCAGCCGCGCCTGCTGCGGATCGCGCGGCGTGACCTCCCCTATTTTTTCCTGCTCGGCACCTTCGGCATGGCGGCGATCAACATCGCCTATCTGTATGCGATCAGCCGTCTGCAGGTCGCCGCCGCCCTCGTCCTCGAATACCTTGCCCCCGTCCTGATCGCGCTCTACGTCAGGCTCGTGCGGCGCGAGCCGTTGGGGCGGCGCGCGGGGTTGGCGATCGCCGCCGCCTTCACGGGGTGTTTCTTCGCGGTCGGTGCCTACCGCATCGATCTTTTCGGGTTGCACGCCGCCGGGATCGCCAGCGGTCTGGCGGCGGCCTGCGCCTTCGCCTGGTGGTCGGTCTATGGGGAAGCGGGCATGCACCGCTACCCGCCCTGGACGGTGCTCTTCTATGCCCTCGGGGTCGCCGCGCTGGAGTGGAACCTGCTCCATCCGCCGTTCGAGGCCTTTCGCCACGAGCGCTTCGCGGAGGTCTGGCCCTGGGTCCTCTTTATTGCCCTGGTGGGCGCGATCGTCCCCTTCGGACTCTATTTCGAGGGGATCAACCGCATCCGCGCCACCCGGGCGAGCATCGTCTCCACGGTCGAACCCCTTCTGGCGGGGCTCTTTTCTTTTTTCTTCTTGGGGGAGCGGCTCGAGCCCCTGCAGATCGTGGGCGGCGGGCTGGTGATCGCGGCGGTGATTCTGCTGCAGATCCGTCCGGAACCCGATGAACGGGCCCCCATCCGGATCCGGGCCCGCACGGCGGCGGATCGCCTTGCGCTCCGCCCGCGGGGGGAACCATGAGCTCGGCGGCCACGCCAAGGCGCATCCGGCGCGGGGTCATCGCCCGAGCCCACCGCTTTTTTACGGTCACGGCGCCCGGGTTGGAGATCCTCGGCGCGGAGGAGGCCCAGGCCGCAGGGCTGCCTCCACCGCTTGTCCTTCCCGGCGGCTTCGAGGCCGAGGGGCGCCTCCCCGAGCTCTACCGCGCCAACCTCACCCTGCGCACGGCGACGCGCATTCTCTTGCGTTTAACGGCCTTGCGCGCCACGGGCTTCGCGGACCTCGAGCGGCGGGCGGCCTGCTTTCCCTGGGAGCTTTACCTCAAGCCGGGATGCGCCCCCGGTTTTTCCGTGACCGTCCACCGCTGCCGCCTGCATCACCGCGGGGCGATCGCCGAGCGCCTGCAAGCCGCGATCGGCTCGCGGCTCGCCCCGGCTGCCGACGCCGCGAGCGGGGAGAGCCGGCAACGGATCTGGGTGCGCGGGGAGGGGGATCGTTTCCAGCTCTCCCTGGATGCCAGCGGCGAGCCGCTCCACCGCCGGGGCCTCAGGCGTCGTGGGGCGGCGAAGGCCCCGTTGCGCGCGACGCTCGCCGCCGCGGCGCTCCGGCTCGCCGGGTATACGGGCGAAGAGGTGCTGCTCGATCCGATGTGCGGGGGAGGGACGCTTTCCCTCGAGGCCGCTCTCATCGCCAAGCGAATCCCTGCGGGATGGTTTCGCTCCTTCGCCTTTTTCGACTGGCCCGCCTTCCGCCCTCCTGCCTGGGAGCATCTCCGGCGGCTGGCGTCGCGGGGGTTCCGTATCTTGGAGGCGCCGCGCATCTTCGCCTCCGACCGCGACCTCGAAGCCTGCCGGTTGCTCGCGGAGAGCCTGGACGCCGGAGGACTGGGCGATGCGGTCGAGGTCGCCTGCCGCGATTTTTTCACCCTGGAGCCGGGCGAGGTTTCCGCCGCCCCGGGGATCCTCGTTCTCAACCCTCCCTACGGCAGACGCCTGGCTGCGGGCGCGCCGGCGCGGGTTCTGCTCCGGGCGGTCGTCGCCCGCCTCCGAAAACGTTATGCAGGCTGGCGCGTGGCGCTGTTCGCCCCTCAAGCCTTTGCGGCCGAGGTCGCCCCGCTCGGCTTGAACCGGCATGATGTGGTGCATGGCGGTTTGAAGGTGGGGATTTTCTACGGAACCCTCGGCGGCGGCGGGAGGCCTCAGGGAAAGGCCGTTCCCCAATCGTAGCGGCGCTTGACGTAGTGCAGAAACAGCGTCGTCTCCGTCCGCCGCACGCCCTGGATGCGGCCGATCCGCTCGTAGAGGAGGATGCGCAGCTCATCCAAGTTTTGCAGCACGAACTCGGCATCGATCGCCCCTCCGCCTGCGGTCTGAACGATGTGCCACAGGGAGGGGATCGCCTGGAGCTCGCGCAGGATGCGCTCCAGACGGGGCACTTCAACCTCGAGGCGCAGGCTGCCCACCACGCCGAAGCCCAGCTTGAGGGGGTTGCTCACGGCGACGACCTGGATGATCTCTTCGCGGATCAGCCGCTGCAGGCGGCTGCGCACGGTCGCCTCGGAGATGCCGATCCGGCGCGCAAGCTCGGAGTGGGAGATCCGGCCGTCCCGTTGCAAGAGCTCGATCAGGCTGCGGTCCACAGCATCGAGGCGTCGGCTGCGGGGCTGCGCCGGAGCGGGGGGGTCTTCCCCCCGCCCGGGCGCAGGATTGTCCCTCTTTTTTTTCATATTCGGAAATCCTCGAGGATGAGATTATCCGATTTCGTCTTTTGCTGTCAAAAGAATGCAATGATCCGCAATTTTTAGGGTGCGGTTCTTGACACCCCCGGCGGGCTTCCACTAAGCTGGCACCACGCAGAGGATGCGCGGGAAGTGCACCCCGCGTTTTTGGATTTCCCCAACAGGCAGGAGGCTCTTCCATGGCAGTGCCGGTCATGAAAAACTATATCAACGGGGAGTGGGTCGCCTCGGCGTCCCGCACCTTCGGCGATGTCTGGAACCCCGCGCGGGGGGAGAAAATCGCCCAGGTTCCTTACGGCAACGCGGCCGATGTGGATCGCGCCGTGCAGGCGGCCCGGTCGGCCTTTCCGGACTGGCGCTCGACCCCGCCGATCACGCGGGCGCGCTATCTTTTCCGCCTCAAGGACGCCTTCGAGAACCACTTCGAGGAGATCGCCCGCGTGCTCACGCGCGAGCAGGGCAAGGTCATCGACGAAGCCCGGGGCGAGGTGCGGCGCATGATCGAAAACGTGGAGCATGCCACCGCGGTCACGACGCTCATGTGCGGCTACAGCCTCGAGGACATCGCCAAGGACATTGACTGCGCGGGCTGGCGGCAGCCGATCGGCGTGTTCGCCGCCATCGCGCCTTACAATTTCCCGGCGATGGTGCCGTGGTGGTTTCTTCCCTATGCGATCGTCTGCGGCAACACCTTCGTGCTCAAGCCCTCCGAACAGGTCCCGATGACCCAGACCCGCATCTTTGAAATCCTCGACGAAATCGGGCTGCCCGAGGGGGTGGTGAACCTCGTCCACGGCTCGCGCGAAGTGGTGAACGCCATCCTGGATCATCCCGACATCGCCGGGGTTTCCTTCGTAGGCTCCACGCCGACGGCGCGTTACATCTACGAGCGTTGCGGGGCGACGGGAAAACGCGTGCAGGCCCTGGGGGGGGCCAAGAACGTGGTCGCCGTGATGCCCGATGCGAAACTCGATCTGGCCATGCCTTCGCTGATCACTTCCTACTACGGCTGCACCGGGCAGCGATGCCTCTCCGGGGCGATTCTCGCCCCCGTGGGCGACGTCGCCGATCGGCTGCTTGAGCGGTTCACGGCGGCCGCCCGGGCCGTGCGCATGGGGGACGGACTGGACGAGAAGACGACGATGGGTCCGCTGGTAAGCGCCGCCCATCGGCAACGGGTCCTGAACTACATCGAAAAGGGCATCGCCGAGGGGGCGAAGCTCGTGCTCGACGGCCGCAACCCCCAGGTGCCGGAATGCCCGAACGGTTTCTTCGTCGGCCCGACGATCTTCGACCACGTCACCCCCGAGATGACCATCGCCCGCGAGGAGATCTTCGGTCCGGTCGTGAGCGTCATCCGCTGCCGCAACCTGGAGGAGGTGATCGAACTCGTGAACACCCGCGGTTTCGCCAACGCGGCCTGCATCTACACGACCAACGGCCGCACCGCGCGCGAGTTCCGCTACCGCGTCAAGCCGAGCATGATCGGCGTCAACATCGGGATTGCCGCTCCTATGGCCTACTTCCCCTTCGGGGGGGCCGGAAACTCCATGTTCGGCGACATCAAGGGCCACGGCCAGGAGATATTCCAGTTTTTCACCGACACCAAAGTCATGATCGAGCGCTGGATGTAACCATCGCGCCGGGATATCGCCGCCGGCCACAGAGGGGCGTTCAAGTCCTCCTGGCGCGGAAGGGGTGGAGAGATTCATGCCGCTTGAAAATTTCGGCAGCGTTTTGAATTTTGCGGAAGAACTGGAAGATCAGGATCGCCGCTTCTACGAAGCCGCGGCGGACAATCCCGGCTGCGCGGCGCTGCGCGGGCTGTTCACCGAGCTTGCCGCCGGGGCGGCGCAGAACGCCCGCACCGTGCAACGGATCCGCCGGGAGAACGTGACCGAGATGATCCTCGAGCCGATCACCGGGTTCACCCGAGCCCCCTTCTGCGAGGCCTGCGAGGGGGCGGCGGTTCTGGGGGCCCCCGAGGTGCTGGAGACCGCCCGGCGCCTGGAGAGCCGGGCGGCACGCTACTACCGCGAGGCCGCAGAGCGGCTCCAGGCGCTGAACGAGGTCGCGCGCGCCCTCGAGCGGCTGGCCAGAAACCGTGACGCCAGGCGGGCACGCCTGGAGGCGCAAGGCTCCTCCCCTTCCGCCTGAAAGCCGCTTCCCGCCGCGACAGGCGGGCCAAACGGCCCGCCCGGAAAAGGGGGGGCGACGAATATCGGGGCGGTCTTTCCCCCGAAGAGCGCGTCGCTCTCCTGGGCCGGGGGTCCGGCGTGCGCCCGCGCGAAACTGCCGGAAAGAATAAACACTAACGATATTCAACGTTTATAGTCGAACGACGCGCCCTCTCCGCCGGCCTCTTTCTTGACTCTCCCCCTTGGCTTCTCTATGATGAAAACGACAGGGGCTCGTTTTCACGCTGTTTTCCTGCCGGAAGGATCCCCCCGCGGCCCATGGCGACCGTCAATCTCAAAAAACGGGAAGTGGAGATCAAGATCGTCTATTACGGCCCCGGCCGCTGCGGCAAGACCACCAACCTGCAGTACATCTTCCAGCACAGCCGCCGACACATGCTCGACGAGATGGTCTCGATCAAGACCAAGGGGGACCTGACGCTCTTTTTCGATTTCGTTCCCATGGGGCTGGGAACGATCAAGGGCTGCGAGGTGCGGGTCCAGCTCTACACCGTGCCCGGACAGACGAAATACGCTTCCACCCGCAAGCTCGTGCTCAAGGGGGCCGACGGCGTGGTCTTCGTTGCCGACTCGATGCGCGTACGCCATGAGCAGAACATCGAATCGCTCAAGGACATGGCGCAGAACCTGAAAGACTACGGCATCAACCTCTTCCAGTTCCCGGTCGTGATGCAGTGGAACAAGCGCGATCTGGCTGAGGCCGGCGTGCCCTTGATGAGCATCGAGGAGATGGATCGTTTCTACAACCGCCAGCTCAAGGCACCCGCCTTTCCCGCCAGCGCCGCCACCGGTGCCGGCGTAAACGACACCCTCAAGACCGCCCTCGTGCTCACCTTGCGCTCGGTTCGGCGGCAGGCGGGCTGGGAGTAGAGGGCGGCGCGCTCAGAACTTGCGCGCCGCCGCGGCGAGAAGCTCCCGGGCGAGCGGCGAAAACCAGCAGTCGAGGAACTCGCGGTTGAGAGCGGCGCGCCGGGCCTGGAACTCGGCGATGAGCCGCCGGTTGCGATGCTGGCGCGTGACGGCGAGCGCTTGCCGGGGCAGGCGGGCGAGGCGGCGGACCTCCTCGAGGGTGTGCGCTTCCAGTTCCCCGGCGGCCGCAAGCCCGTCGAGGATGCCCAGTTCCCGGGCCTCCGCGGGCTCGAGGAAGCGGCTGCGCCATTCGATCTCCCGGACCGCGCGGTCGGAGACGAGCCGGGCGAGCAGCAGATGCGCGAGGTAGGGCACCGGAACTCCGATCTGCACCTCGTTCAGGGCGAAGAGCCGTCGGCCCTCGGCGCCGAAGCGCAGGTCACAGGCGAGCGCAAGGATCGCCCCGCCGCCGGTCGCATGGCCTCCCAGGGCGCAGGCGGTGGGAAGAGGAAGCTCGAGCAGGCGGATCACGAGATCCTCGAAGCGGTTCCAGAAGGCGCTCATCTCCTCCCGGCCCGAGGAAAGAAGCCGGGGCACATCCAGCCCGATCGAGAAGAATTTTTCGTTTCCGGTGAGCACCAGGCCCCGGAAGCGCGGCGCGATTCCGGCAAATGCCTCGTGGAGCGCCTCCACCGTTTCCGGGTCAAGGGCATTGGGGATCCCGTTTGCAAGCCGCAGCAAGGCGAGGTCGTCACAGGTTTCGAGGCGGATCTTCTCCATGCCGGGTTCCTTTGGACTGCCGGAGTCGGATGCTCCCACGGAGCGCGTCCGTCAGCCGGGGCAAAATGACGCCCGCCGCGCCCTCGAGGAAGAGCTCGGCGCCGGCGGGCGAACGCTCGAGGTTGACCTCGACCACGAGAGCCCCGTTGCCGCGGGCGATCCGCGGCAGCGAGGCCGCCGGCTGGACGACGGCCGAGGTGCCGACCACGAGCAGACAGCCGCAGGTCGCCGCCTCCTGGATGGCCCTCTCCAAGGCCTCGGCCGGGAGCGCCTCGCCGAAGAGCACCGTGTTCGGCTTGAGCACCCCGCCGCAGTCGTCGCAGCGGGGAGGGGTGCCGGGGGGGATGTGCGGGGCGTGATAGCGGCGGTTGCAGGCGAGGCAGAAGATTTCCCGCAGGCTTCCGTGGAGTTCGGTTACGCTGCGGCTTCCGGCCTTTTGGTGCAGTCCGTCGATGTTCTGGGTGATCAGGTGGCGGAGCAGGCCCGCGCGTTCGAGCTCCGCGAGCGCGATATGGCCGGGGTTGGGGATGAAGTCATCCAGGCGGCGGATGAAGTCGCCGCGGATGCTCCAGTATTTCGAGGGGTCGCGCCGGAAGGCCTCGATCGAGGCGTAGACCGCGGGGTCGAACTTCTCCCAGAGGCCGCCCGGGGAGCGGAAGGGAGGGATCCCGCTTTCGACCGAAATGCCGGCTCCGGTGAGCGCGACGAGCGGCAAGCGGGCGGCGATCGCCCGCGCGGCTTCCTCGATCAGCGATGCCGGGACCAAAGCCTTTCCCTCCGTCAGGCGAAGGCTGGAGAGGTCATCTCGGTGGATACCTTACACGGCTTCAGCCGGGCCGGCAACGGGAGGATGGCGTGATCAACGAGATGACCATCGAGGCGGAGGTTTTCATCCGGGCCCCTCTCCGGCGGGTGTGGCAAGTGTTTTCGCGTCTTGAAGAGTGGGGGGAATGGAACACGGCCTGCGAGGAATGCACCTTCGTGGAGGGGGAGAGCCTTGCGCCCGGGGCCTGTTTCGCCTTCCGCGTGCGGCCGTTTGTCTTCCCGCTGCGGGTCACCCCGCGGGTCGTTTCCTGCGAGCCGGGACGCGAGGTGGTCTGGGAAGGCTCCCGCCTCGGCATCCGGGCCGTGCACCGCTGGAGCTTCATCCCCAAAGAGGGAGGGGTGCTGCTCCGAAGCTCGGAGCGCTTCCGCGGAGGGCTTCTTTTCCTCGGACGGATCCTCGGCGTTCCCGGCCGCATGCACCGCCTGACCGAAAAGATGCTCGCCGGGATCCGGGCGCGCTGCGAAGGCCATCCGGGCGGATAGCCCTGCAGAGAGGATCGATAGCTGATCAAACCGGTCGATTTGACAGGATCTTTGTCTGTTTGCTACCATAAATCGATCGCCGAATTCCGGTCTTGACCGGAAGCGGAGGAACCACGCATTCGGGGCGTATCGCCCTCCGGGCGAGGGACAACCTCGTCGGTCCCAGCCCTTCAGCTAACTTCGCAGGCGTCGATGGGGAAAAACCTTCGGGAGGTGAACGGAGGTCTTTCCTCGGATTTCATCTCCCGGAGGTGTAGGATGAGGCAGGCGCCCCCGTTCCTCTTTCCCCGTGATCAGGCCGCCGCAGCGCGGACCCCCCGCGGAACCCTCTTCGGAGCCAAAGCCTTCTTGCCCTGGGTGCTCGTTTTTCTTTTATGGGGCTCCATCGCCGCGGCGGCCGAAGTGACTCTGGCCTGGGATCCCAATTCCGAGGCGGATCTCGAGGGCTACGGGGTCTATCTTTCCCGCGGAATCCCGGGACCGCCCTACGAGCTCTACGGTTACGTGGCGCTCAGCGAGCTGGAGAACGCCGCTGCTCCGCGTTTCACCGTCACCGATCTGGAGAAGGGCGCCCGCTACTACTTTGCGGTCACCGCCTACGACACCGAGGGCTACGAGAGCTATTTTTCGCGACCCGCCTGCGCCGATGTCGGCGATACCATCATGCCTTGCCCTGCGTCCTCGTCCTCCGGGGGCTCAGGCGGCGGAGGCGGTGGTGGAGGCGGCGGTTGTTTTCTCCAGGCCACCACCCCGCAGCATGGAGGACCGGGGGAAGGCTTTTTCCTTTTTATCCCCTTGCTTTCCATCCTCGTCGGCCTCTTGCTGAACAGGGGCTCCCGCGCCTGATGTTGCGGTAGCGGCGGTTCAGCCCGGGCATCATTTCCGAGAAGCGATCGCGAAGGGGATTTTTTTCTTGACCCCAAAATGGAAAAAGATTATCCAGAAAAATAGATTATCGAAAAATAGTGAATTTCCAGAAACGAGGGGCCCCTGATCCACCATCCTGCCGCGGAAGATCGTCTGGCGCAGATGCTCGCCAGTCTCAGACGAAGAAAGATCCGCATCACCCCCCAGCGGCTCGCCATCCTGCGCGTTCTTGCGGCAAGCAAGGGGCATCCCGCGGTGGAGCAGATTCATCAGCAAGTGGCCCGGACTTTCCCGACGATGAGCCTGGCCACCGTCTACAAGACGGTCTCGTTGCTCAAACAACTGGGCGAGGTGCTGGAGCTCGGTTTCGCCGACGCCAGCAGCCGCTACGACGGAAACCGCCCCTATCCTCACCCGCACGTGATCTGCACGCGATGCCGCAAAATTCTCGACCCCGATCTGGCAGCCTTGGAGACGCTCGCCCGGGAGATCGCGGCGGAAACCGGGTTCCGCATTGAGGCGCACCGCGTCGATTTTTTCGGGCTATGCCCGGAATGTTCCCGGCGGGAAGGGGAACCCGCCTTACAGATGAAGGACCGCCGGGGGGGAGACGGCCGGCCGGGACCCTGATGAACGCGGATCGGGGGGGGTTCCCGAGGTTGCGGCGCCGCGCCGGGACGGCGAGCGCCGTGGAGCGCAACGCACTTGTCTTCCCCGCCGCTTGCCGCGGGGAGCAGCCGTCGACTTCGGAAGGAGAAAAAGCCATGAACGACAAGAATCCTTGCCCGGCTTCCGGGGAAAAAAAGGGCCGGACGCCGGCGGGGCGGGGGCCTTCGCCCCGCGATTTCTGGCCGCAGCGGTTGAATCTCGGCATCCTGCACCAGCATGCTCCGGCTTCCAATCCCCTGGGCGCCGATTTCCGCTACGCCGAGGAATTCCAAAAGCTCGATTACCGGGCGCTGAAAAAAGATCTCCATGCCCTGCTGACCGATTCGCAGGATTGGTGGCCCGCCGACTGGGGGCATTACGGCCCGCTCATGATCCGCATGGCCTGGCACAGCGCCGGCACCTACCGCACCGCCGACGGCCGCGGCGGCGGCAGCGGCAATCAGCGTTTCGCCCCGATCAACAGCTGGCCGGACAACGCCAACCTCGACAAGGCGCGAAGGCTTCTGTGGCCGATCAAGAAAAAGTACGGCAACCGCATCTCTTGGGCCGATCTCATGATTCTTGCGGGCAACTGCGCGCTCGAGTCCATGGGTTTGAAGACCTTCGGCTTCGGCGGCGGCCGGGTGGACATCTGGCAGCCCGAGGAAGACATCTACTGGGGACCGGAATCCCAGTGGCTGGGCGACCAACGCTACAGCGGCGACCGCGAGCTGGAAAACCCGCTCGCTGCGGTGCAGATGGGGCTGATCTACGTGAATCCCGAAGGCCCCAACGGCAACCCCGACCCGGTGGCCTCGGGACGCGACGTGCGCGAAACCTTCAGCCGCATGGGCATGAACGACGAGGAAACCGTCGCCCTGGTCGCCGGCGGACACACCTTCGGCAAGTGCCACGGCGCGGGCGATCCCACACTCGTGGGGCCGGAGCCGGAAGCCGCGCCGATCGAACAACAGGGTCTGGGCTGGATCAGCCGCTTCGGCACCGGCAAGGGCCCGGACACGATCACCAGCGGCATCGAGGGGGCCTGGAAGCCCAACCCCACGAAATGGGATCTGGGCTACTTCGACATGCTTTTCGGCTACGAGTGGGAATTGGTGAAAAGCCCGGCGGGGGCCTGGCAGTGGTTGGCGAAGGACGTGAAGGAAGAACACCTCGTCCGCGACGCCCACGACCCCGTTCAGAAGCACCGGCCGATGATGACCACGGCCGACCTCTCGCTGCGCTACGATCCGATCTATGAGCCCATCGCGCGCCGCTTCCACAAAAATCCTCAGGCCTTCGCCGACGCCTTCGCCCGCGCCTGGTTCAAGCTGACGCACCGCGACATGGGGCCGAAGACGCGCTACCTCGGCCCCGAGGTCCCCGCCGAGGACCTGATCTGGCAGGATCCGATTCCCCCCGTCGATCATCCCCTGATCGACGCCGCGGACATCGCCGCCCTCAAGGCGAAGCTTCTCGCCGCGGGACTGTCGACGGCGGAGCTTGTCGCCGCGGCCTGGGCCTCGGCCTCGACCTTCCGAGGCTCGGACAAGCGCGGCGGGGCGAACGGGGCCCGTATCCGCCTTGCTCCGCAGAAGGACTGGGAGGTGAACGAACCCGAAAAGCTCGCCCGCGTGCTCGGCGTGCTGGAAGCGCTCCGCGGGGAATTCCACCGCTCGCAAAAGGGAGGCAAAAGGATTTCGCTCGCCGACCTGATCGTGCTCGGCGGTTGCGCAGCGGTGGAAGCGGCGGCCCGGGCGGCGGGGTACGCGGTGGAGGTGCCCTTCACCCCGGGGCGCATGGACGCCTCCCCGGAGCAGACCGACGCCGCCTCCTTCGCCGTGCTCGAGCCCGAGGCCGACGGCTTCCGCAACTACCTGAAAAAGGTCTATGCCGTCTCCGCCGAGGAGCTGCTGGTCGACCGGGCGCAACTGCTCACCCTGAGCGCACCCGAAATGACCGTCCTCGTCGGGGGGTTGCGCGTTCTGGGGGCCAACTGGAAGGGCGCACCCCACGGCGTCTTCACGAAGCGTCCCGGCGTTCTGAGCAACGACTTCTTCGTAAATCTGCTCGACATGGGCACGGTCTGGAACCCCATCACCGAGGAGCGGCAGACCTTCGAGGGGCGCGACCGCCGGACGGGTGCGCGGCGCTGGACCGCAACCCGCGTCGACCTGATCTTCGGCTCCCACTCCCAGCTGCGGGCGATTTCCGAGGTCTACGCCCAGGACGACGCGCAGGAAAAATTCGTGCGCGACTTCGTGGCCGCCTGGAACAAGGTCATGAATCTGGACCGCTTCGATCTCCGGCGGACGTGACTCCAGGGTGATCCTCGAGCGGGGGAGGTGGGAAACACCACGCGTTCCCCGCTTCCCCCGCCTGCTGCGACCTCCCCGGGCCTTCTCATCGGGGCGCCTCCGATGAACGGGCGTTGTTTCGCGCCCCGCAGATCAGACCGCTCTGAGGCCGGATCCCCGATCCGCCCGAGCCGCTTCGACAAGGGTTCCCTCAGCGTCCGGGAAAAATGGGAAGGGAGAGGGCTTCGCACGGTGGACCGACGCAGGCCGGCGAGGAAATCCGCAAGCGGCGAGCGCAGATCGACCTTCGGAAAGACTCAGCTCGGGGCAAGGGCGGAGGCGAGCCTGCGGGAGAGCTCCTCGAGATCGAAGGGCTTTTGAATGAACCCTGCCCCGCCGCGGTTCAGGATCTCGCGGGCTTCTCCCTGCAGGCTGTATCCGGTGGCGAGCAGAACCCTCACGCCGGGGTCGATCCGTTTGAGCGCCTCGAAGACTTCCGCGCCGCTCATCTCCGGCATGATCATGTCCAGCAGAACGAGCCGGATGCGCGCACCCTGCTCGCGGAAGATCTCGATCGCCTGCCGGCCGCTTCTCGCACGCAGGACCTCGTAGCCGATCCGCTCCAGCATGCAGGCCGTGACCTCGAGGACCTCGGGCTCGTCGTCCACGAGGAGAAGCGTGCCGCGACCCGGGGCCCAAGGCCTCTTTTCCCGGTCGCTTGCGGCGGCCGCGGCTGCGGCCGCCGGCAGGTAGACGTAGAAGGTCGCCCCCTCACCGGGCGCGGAGACCACATCGATGTAGCCGCCGTGGCTTTTCACGATGCCGTAAGCGGAAGCGAGCCCGAGCCCGGTTCCGCGCCCGATCTTCTTGGTCGTGAAGAAGGGCTCGAAAATCCGTTTGCGCACCTCGGGGGTCATCCCCAAGCCGGTGTCGCGGACGGTGAGCTCGACATAGACGCCCGGTTTCACGGTATAGGCCCGAAAGGGGATCTCCTCGGCCGCCACCCGCCTCGTTCCCAGCGTAAGGGTTCCCTTGTCCGCCATGGCGTCGCCCGCGTTCACGAAAAGATTGAGCAGCACCTGCTGAATCTGGGCGCGGTCGGCGATCACCGGCGGCAGCTCGGAAGAAAGCTCATAGAGGATCTGGATCTCCCTGCGCATCCGGCCGAACGTCTCGGCGGTCTCCCGCAGCAGCTCGTTCAGATGCACCGCACGGGCCTGGTAGCGGCCCTTGCGGGCGTAGCCCAGGATTTTGGAGGTCAACTCGGCCCCGCTTTGCACGAGGCGCTCGACGTTGGCGAGCAGGGCATACTGGGGGTGGGAGGGGTCGAGGTCGAAGAGGGCAAGCGAGATGTTCCCCTGGATGGCCATGAGCAGGTTGTTGAAGTCATGGGCGATTCCGCCCGCCAGGGTGCCGATCGCCTCCATTTTCTGGGCCTGCTGGAGCTGGAGCGAAAGCCTGCGGCGTTCCGCCTCGACCTGGCGCTCTTCGGTCACCTCGCGGCTGACGATCGCCAGCCGAACGATTTCCCCCGCCGCGTCGCGCACGGGCTGGACCGCGGTGGCAAAGATTTTCCCCTCCCAGACGTCCTCGAAACGCAAGGGCCGGCCGCTTGCGAGCACCTCGAGCCCTTTTGCCCGGCGGGCCTCCCCGAGCTCGGGGGGCAGAAAGGAGATCAGCGGCTTTCCGATCACCTCTTCCCGCGGCCGTTGCATCCGCGCCAAGGCGAACCGGTTCGCTTCGAGCACCCGACCGCCACGGTCGATCAGAAACGCCGCGGCCTCAATGGCATCGAGAAGCGAGCGGATGGTCGCGCTCTCCTGCTCCGCGGCCGGTTCCTGACGGGCAAGCGGCTGCAGAACGACCCCCACGACAGGGGGTCTTTCCTCTTCGAGATTCAGGACGAACCCCTTCAAGGTGTACAGGGATTCCTCCCCGTCCGGCCGACGAAGGGCAAGCTGCAGCGCAAAGCGACCCTCGCCCCCGCCGTTACGGATGCGGGCGAGCTCCGCTGCGAGGCGTTCGGCCGCCGCGGCTGTAAGCGCGGGGTTGTCCGCAAGCCCGACCCCGCGGAGAGCGGCCGTGCGGCAACCCAATTGCGCCTCGCTTTGCCGATTCGCCGCCAGCAGCCGGCCTTCGAGGTCCAGCAGCCAGACGATCTCGGGAAGGGCAAGGAAAAGACGGGAAAAGAGATCCTCTCCCGCACCGTCGGGTTGCAGGCTCGCGGGATCCCGGGACGAGGATGGGGAAAAACGCTCCTGCAACGGGGGTACCGTCATCCGGCCGCCGCCCTCCGGAAGCGTTCAGGATCGGTCGGCGGCGGCAGGGGTTAGGAGTGAGAGGTTCGCGGAGATAACATGCAACGGCCGTGCCGGGCATAGGCCTCAAACGGGAGGATTCGCAATGGCGCGGAAACGGCGGCGGAATCAAGGTCCTCTTCCGACCTCGCGGCGTCTTTGCGGCGCAGGGGGTGCCATTCTTTTGACTCTACGGGGCGATCCCTTTCTCCGGCTGCGGCCGGTGGTGGGCCGCGACCTGCCTCCGGGGCAAGCGGGGCGAACGCGGTTGGGGACTTACGCCTCGGCCGCAGCGGCCGCCCTCTTCGCGTAGGCCGCCGCCTCAAGGCCGGCGACGCAACCCTCGCCCACGGCCTTGGCCACCTGCCAGGGTGGCCCGGTGATGTCGCCTGCGGCGTAGATCCCCGGGACACTGGTTTCCATCCGGCGGCTGGTCGCGATGTGCTTCATCTCCTCGTCCAGCCGAACCCCGAGCAGCGCGGCCAGCTCAAGAACTCCCTTGGCCCCGAGTTCGATGAAAACTCCCTGAACGGGGATCCGCGTGCCGTCGTCGAGAAGAATCGCCTCCACGGACTCCCCGCCCAGGATTTCGGTCACGCGCCTTCCGGGGTGCCCGACGACGGCGCTGCGGCGGAGTTCCTCCGCGAGCGCGGGCGCGGCCTCGAGGGTTTCGTAGACGAGGTGGACGGTGCGGGCGTAGTCGAGCATGGTGAGCGCCCCGTGCACGGCGGCCGCTCCTCCACCCACGACGGCGACCTCGCTGTCGCGATAGAACGTACAGTCACACTCGACGCAATAGCTCACCCCCCGGCCGAGCAAGCGTTTTTCGCCCTCCACCCCCAGGCGCCGGCGGGCCGTCCCGGTGGCGATGACGATCGCCGTGGCCAGCACTTCGCTGCCGCCTTCGAGCTTGAGCCGGAAGCGGCCGTTCTCCGCGGAGAGCGAAAGCACCTCCTCATCGCGGAAGCGTGCGCCGAAGGAGGCCGCCTGCCGCCGACCGGCGGCGATGATGTCCTCGCCGGTCGTGGGAAAGAGGCAGCAGTAGTTTTCGAGGTGGTGATGGTAGATGCTGCTTTGGCTCTCGCGGCCGAGCACCAGGACCGAGACCTTGCGGCGCGCGGCATGGATCGCGGCCTGCAGGCCGGCCGGGCCGGTGCCGAGGATGGCGACATCGTAGCGTTGCGGTTCGCTGTTCATACGGAGTTCCTTTCCAGGCAAGCGGCGCGGCCGGCGAAATCCCATTCCGCGAGCATCCGCGCGGCGAGCCGTTTGCGTTTGAGCCGCGGGGGGTAGACCCGCCGGGGGGGGCCGCCTTCCGGGTCGTAGAACTGCAGATAGAGCCGCCGCTGAGGGGTCCCGTAGACGCTGACCATCAGCGTTGCGCCGGGGCCCGGGCTGCCCGTGCGGTGGATGCCCTCCTCCAGCGCCGGCGTGCATTCGATCTGCCCCGGGCGAAGCCGCTGCGGCGGCAGGGCCAGCAGGCGCCCCGCCTCCGCGGCCGGCCGGTAGCGTACGACCTCGAGCTCGCCGAAAGCCGGTCCGGATACGCCCCAGGAGGAATGATCGTGGACCGGGGTGTGATCGCCCGGACCGAAAAGATAAATGCGCAGCGAAAACAGACGCGCGGGGTCGCGATAGAGCACGACCTCGGTTTCGAAAATCGTCTCGCCGCCGCCTCCGGCCCCGCGGGCGAGGGCGAGAAGGACGGCCCGCCAGCGAGCGCCGTCCCGCAGCAGGTCGGGCAGGCGCTCGCGGAAGAAGGCCTGGCGCGCCTGCGGCCCGATAAGGGCGCCCGCCTCCCGCGACCACTCGCGGCAGAGGTCCACGAAGGGAAAATCGCGTTGCATGATCTTCGCCGCCGCCCTTTCCATCCGCCGCGGCGTTCAGTCGTTTTCCAGGCGTACGAACTGGGAGTAAAAAGCCGCTCCCGCGCCCAGATCCGTGATTTGGGCCGCAATCAGCCGGTTGATCCCGCCGCCCAGGCGCATCCAGGTCCCCCGCCGGACGAGGACGGCCTCCGGGTGCAGCCCCGGCAGCATCCGCAACCGCACGCGCATCCGGCCAAGCGGCGAGACGATCGCCACCGGCCGGCCGGGATCGATTCCGGATAGCCCCGGGCTGTCGGGGGCGATCCCCGCCGCGGGCGGCAGGTCCTGATCCTCGGGCAGGATCTGGGAGTGGATCGCCCGCCCGCGCACGAGGCTGAGCAGGCGCAACGGAAAGCCCTGCGGTGCGGGCTCCTCCTCGTGGATCGCCGTTGGCAGGCGGCACTTCCCGTCCGGATGGGCGAAGCGCATCCCCTCGAAGGCGATCCGCGGCCGCCGGGAGCGCACAAAGCCCTTCGCGCGCAACTCCTCGAGACTGGTCTTCAGCCAGGGGGAGCGAAGTGCGGCCCGCAGAGCCGCTTCCGGCTCCGGCAGGAGCACCGGCGGATCCAGACGCCGGCCGATTTCACGGACGATCCAGTAATCGTCCCGCGCTCCGGGGGGGGGCTCCACCACGCATCGGGCGTATTGAACATATTCATGGAGAAAGGATCCGACAACATCTTCCTGCTCGAACATCAAGGTGCAGGGGAGAACCAGGTCCGCCCGCTCGACGGTGTCCGTGGGGAAGGCATCGACGACGATTTTGACGTCGACGCCGGAGAACGTCGCGGCCGTTTTCCCGCTGTCGGGGGCCTGGTTGACGATATTGCTGCCGTTCACCCAGACCAAGCGGACCGGAGGGTCGGCGGCGAGGATCGCATCCCCGATGTCGGCGATCGGAAGCGCCGGCCGGCCTCCGGGGTTCGAGCCCCGCACCCAGCCGAGCTCCAGGTTGTGGAAGGAATGCAGGTGAAAGTAGACGCCCGCCCCCGGACGGCCGATGTTGCCGCTGAGCACGGCCAGGGCATCGATCCAACGCACGGTCTCGCCGCCGCGACGATAGCGCTGAAGGCCTGCACCGATCAGGGTCGATACCGGCCCTCCCTCGCGATAGAGGCGCGCGAGCCGCGCGGCCTCCGCGGTGGGAACCTCGCAGGCGGAGAGCCACTCCGACACCGTGCGGGAGAAGAGAACGCGACGGAAGGCTTCCGCGCCGCGGGTGCAGGCGAAGCGCTCCTGCGGGAGCGCTCCCTCGTCGGCGAGCCGCCTCAGGACGGCGGCGGCGAGGAAACGGTCGGTGCCCGGCCGGATACGGATGAGGGGGTCGGCGAAGGGGCGGTTTTCTTCCCCTTGGGGAGAGATCGAGACGACCTCGGCCCCGGCGCGCCGGGCGCGGTGGACGAGGGCGGCCGTGTGGAGGGAGCTGCGCTGCAGGTCCTTGCCCCAGAGGACGATCGCGCGCGCCCGGAGGAGTTCCTCGACGTCGTTGTTTTCGCGGGCGCCGAAGTCGACGACGGTGGCGACATATCCGGCCGCGTCGCACAGCGAGCCCCGCGTACGGCGGCTGCCCAGTTCGGCGAACAGTAGGTTCACCGCTTCCTTGAGCACCCCCTTGGCGCCGTCGCCGGCGATGTGCAGGATGGAGGCGGGTTCGCTGCGTCGCGCCTGGATGGCCGCCGCGGCGCGGTCGAGCGCCTCTTCCCAGGCGATTTCGCGCCAGCCGCGGGCGGTCTTGAGGCGGGGGGCGAGGATGCGGCTTTCGTGGGACAGCCGCCGCAGATGGCGCTGCACCTTGGCACAGGCCGCCCCGCGGGTGAAAGGGCTTTCGGGGTCGCCGCGCACCCGGAAGCCTCCCCCCCGTAGGGCGTCCACGAGAAGGGTGCAGGCGTCGGGGCAGTCGTAGGTGCAGACGGTGCGCACGGTCGCTGTCGCCTTCAGAGCTTTTCGCGGACGGAGTCGATCTTGCGCTGGAGCCGTCCGCCCGGGCCCTTGCGGCAGTCGGCCTTCAGGTGCAGCACGACTCGATTGCAGTCGGCGCGCATCGCCTCGAGGCAGCGGCGGACGACCTCCATGACCTCGTCCCATTCCCCCTCGAGGCTCGTGCCCATGGCCCGGAAATCGTAGGGCAGACCGCTTTCCTGGATGATCCGCAGCGAGCGGGCGACATAGGGGGAGAGGCTTTCCCCCTTGTCGAGGGGAAAAAGCGAAAAATCGACGATCACGCTCATCTTCGACCTCCGCGACGGGGTTTGACACACCCGGCGTCCTTCCTCTACAAGGAGCCGTTTTTCACCGACGATAGCACGGAGTCGCCCGCGGCGTAAAACCAGCGGGCGGCCTGAAGGGGGACAGACCATGCCCTCGTGGGTGCCGCTCGAATATGCGTTGCGCCTGGTTCCGGATCTCCTCCGCTTCCGCTTCGACGGGGAGGCCGGCCTCCGCCTGCGCGCGGCGGACCCCCTGGAGGAAATCGTCTTGAACGCCGTCGATCTTGCGATCTGGCGCTGCGAGCTGGAGAGCGGCGAGGAGCGGGCGGCCTGCCGCTTCGAGATCGATCCGGCGAAGGAAACCTTGCGCATTTTTTTGCCGCGCCCGGCCTCCGGCGAGTTCGCGCTTCAGATCGCCTACCGCGGGGAAATCAACGACCGCATGGCCGGATTTTACCGCAGCCGCATCCGCCGGGGCCGCGGCACGCGCTGGCTGGCGGTGACCCAGTTCCAGGAAAGCGACGCGCGCCGCGCCTTCCCCTGCCTCGACCATCCGGGCGTGAAGGCGCGCTTCCGGATCGAAATCGAGGTGCCGCGGTCGCTGACCGCGGTCGCGAACACCCCGGTCGCGGAGCGCCTGCCCCTCCCCGGCGGCCGGCAGCGCCTGCGCTTCGCCCCCTCGCCGCCGATGCCGACCTACCTCGTCTTCTTCGCCGTGGGGGAGCTTGAGGTCCATCCCCACCCGCTCGACACCCGCGTGCGTCTGGTCGTCCCGCCCGGCACCGCGGAGCGGGGGCGCTTCGGCCTGGAATTCGGCCGCCGGGCGCTCGCGGCGAGCGAGGAGATCTTCGGGGTGCCCTACCCCCTGCCCAAGCTCGACCTGATCGCCGTTCCCGATTTCGCCTTCGGGGCGATGGAAAACTGGGGGGCGATCACGTTCCGCGAAAACCTCTTGCTCCACGACCCCGGGATCACCTCCGCGTCGGCCGAAGAGCGCATCTGCGAGGTGATCGCCCACGAGATCGCCCACCAGTGGTTCGGCAACCTCGTCACCCCCGCGGACTGGAAATACCTCTGGCTGAACGAGAGCTTCGCCACCTACTTCGGCTACGGCTTGGTCGACCGTTTTTACCCCGGCTGGGAGACCTGGGAGGAGTTCCTGCAAACGACGACCGCCGCCGCCCTGCACCGCGACGCCCTGCACGAGAACGTCGCCATCGAGATCCCCGGCGGCGAGCACCTGGTGATCAACACGAGCACGGCACCGATCATTTACAACAAGGGCGCCAGCCTCTTGCGGCAGCTCGAGGGCTGGGTCGGCCCCGAGCCCTTCCGGCGCGGACTCAGGGGCTACCTCGAATCGCATGCCTACGGCCACGCCGTGAGCGGTGATTTGTGGGCGGCGCTCGAATCCGCCTCGAACCTTCCCGTCACGGCCCTGCTGAGGAACTGGGTCGGCCAGCCGGGATTCCCCCGGGTGACGGTCCGGCGCGAGGGCGGCCGCCTGCACCTGTGCCAGAGGCGCTTCACCTGTCTGCCGGGGACCTCGGCGCAGACCTGGATGATTCCGCTCCGCATGCGCGTTTTCGCCGCCGACGGCTCCTCGCGCACGATCGAGTTTCTCTTCGACACCCCGGAGCGGACCCTCGAACTCGAAGCGGGGGCGGTGGCCTGCAAGCTGAACGACGGGCAGAACGGCTACTACCGCGTGTTTTACGAGGATCCGGAGCTGTTCGCAGCCCTCGTGCGCCTGGCGCGCGAGCGGCGTCTTCCGCCGGCCGACCGCTGGGGGCTGCTCGAAGACCACTTCGCGCGCGTGCTCGCCGGGGAGGCGGGCCTCGAGGAACACTTGGCCCTGGTGTCCGCTTTCGAAGAGGAGGACGACCCGCTGCCGCTCGGTGCGGTCGCCGCGGAGCTTACCCAGGCCTGGCTGTGGTCCGGGGAGCAGACCGCGCGGCGGGTCGCCGCCTGCTTCGCAAGCCGCTTCGGCGCCGTGCTCGCGGCGATCGGATTCGAGCCCCAGGCGGCCGAGCCCCGGGGGCGAACGCGCCTTCGCGAGCGGATCCTCTATGACGCCGCGCGGTTGGGCTGCCGCGAGGCCGCGGACTTCGCGATGGAACGCTTCCGGCAGATGCGCCGCGGGGATCGCCTCCATCCGGATCTCTTGCGTCCCGTGCTCCAGATCGCGGCCTGGCGGGGCGGAGCTGCCGAGCTTTCCTGGTTGCTCGGCCGCCTGCGCGCCTCGCGCAGCGAACACGAGCGCATGGCGCTCCTTGCCGCCCTGGGGGGCTTCGCGGCGCCCGAGCTCGCCCAGCGGGTGCTCGATCTGCTGTTGACCGCGGTGCCGGAGAGAAACCTCTTCCTCCCCGTCGCCGCCTTGGCCGCGCGGCGCGATACCGGGGCCCTCCTCTGGGATTGGTACACCGGCCGGCGCGGGCAGATCGAGCGGCTGCATCCCATGATCCACGAGCGCGTGCTCGCGGCCGTGATCCCCGCCGCCGGGCGCGAGCGGCCGCAAGAGGTGCGGGCCTTCGGCGCCGATTTCCTGCGGCGGCAGCCGCGCTTGGCCGATGTCGTCCGGCTTTCGCTCGAGAGGCTCGAAATCGGGCTGCGGCTGCGCCGGGCGAACCCTTGACACCCCGCGGAGCGATCCGTTATAGACCTTGACCGATATCGGAGGCGGGCTCGGTGTGCCCGCTTCCGGCCGTAGCGAAAACCCTCAATCCCCTTCCAGGCGGCATGCCGTATCTGCGTCGCGTTCCCTGTTTCGGGCGGAAAGACGCCACCCGTCCCCCCGTCCGCAGGATCCGGCCTGAGGCGAAGCCGGAATCCGTGAGACCATGAATCGACGCCGTTTTCTCCAGCTGGCCGGCGGCGGAAGCGTCGCCTTCGCCGCCGCTTGCAGCCCGGAGTCCCCGAAATTCCTCTTCAGCCCGCCGCAGGCGACGGGCGACCAGGTCACGGGACGCGCCACCTGGTACGCCTCCACTTGCCGCGAATGCCCGGCCGGCTGCGGCCTGATCGCCAAGAACCGCGAAGGCCGTCTGATCAAGCTCGAGGGCAACCCGCTTCACCCTCTCAACCGCGGCAGGCTTTGCCTGCGGGGCCAGGCGGCGCTCCAAGCGCTCTACCATCCCGATCGGCTGACCACCCCGCTGCTCAAGGAAAACGGCCATTGGGTCCCGATTTCCCGTGACCGTGCGCTCTCTCGGATCGCCGCGCGGGTCCAGGAGGCCGCCCGCCGCGGGGAGGGCCGGGTACGTCTTCTAAGCGAAGTCGTGGGCGAAAGCGCTCTCGCGCTGCAGCGGGCCGTTCTCGGGGGCTGGAGTTCCCCCGGGCCGACGATCTTCGAGCCCTACGCTTACGAAACCCTGCGCGCCGCCAACCGCGAGGTCTTCGGCGTGGACGGCCTGGTCTCCTACCGGCTCGATCAGGCCGACTGCCTGCTCGGCTTCGGTGCCGAGTTTCTGGAAACCTGGCTCTCCCCCGTCGAGTACGCCTGGAAGTTCAAGACCATGCATGCCCTCCGCGGCGAGGGCAAGGGGCGTTTTGTCTGGGTCGCTCCGTTTCAGTCGCTCACGGGGGCGAACGCCGACCGCTGGTACGGCTGCCGGCCCGGCGCCGAGTCCTGGGTCGCCCTCGGCCTGCTCGGCCGGCTGCTCGCCCTCGGCCGCGGCGGACATCTGCCGGAGAGCCTGCGTCGCGGGATCGCGCAGGCGGCGGAGGCGGCCCCTTTCCCCCGCGTGGAACAGGTTTCGGGGATCCCCGTGGCGCATCTCGAGGAGATCGCCCGCGCGCTCGCCGCCGCCGAGCGGCCGCTCGTGCTGGGTGCGGGGATGTGGCAGAGCGATGAGAACGGCCTGCGGGTCAACCTCGCCGCGAACCTCCTGCAGCGCGTTCTCGATCCCGGCCTGCTGCGGATCGACGCCGTAAACCGCCATCGCGTGGAAATCGCCGCCCCGCGCGCCGAGATCCTGTCCCTGCTCGAGGACCTGGCCGCCGGCCGGGTGGACGTTTTGTTTCTCAACCAGGTCAACCCGCTCTTTCACCTCCCCCCGTCCGCGCAGGCGGCGGAGGCCCTTTCCCGGCCCGATACCCTGGTCGTGGCGCTCGGCGGTTTTCTCGACGAGACCGCCGCGGCGGCCGATCTCGTCTTTCCTCTCGCTCACGCCCTCGAATCCTGGGACGATTACAACGGCTGGACCCCGGTGCCCTCCTGCTTGCAGCCGGCGGCGGGGCGCTTCAGCACGGCGCCCGGGGCGGGGGAATTCTGGCTGGCGATCGCTTTCCCCGAGGGCGAAAAGCCTGCCCCCGACTATCGCAGCTTCATCGCCCGCAGGCTCTTCGAGCGGGGGCTGTTGAAGACGGCCTCCGACTGGCCGCGCATGCTGCAGCAGGGCGGACTCTTTCCCCCGCCGGGCGAGCTGACCGGCGCTCCTCCCGCCGATCCGCCGGACCGCCTCCCCGAGCTGCTGCGGCGCCCCCCGCCTTTGCCTCCCGAAGGGATCCTGCTCGCCCCCGTGCCCTCGATCCGCTTTTTTGACGGCCGCGGGGCGAACCGTCCCTGGTTGTGCGAAATCCCCGATCCCCTGACCCGCATCGCTTGGCAGACCCCGGTCTGTCTGCACCCGGAAACGGCGCGGGCCCACGGCGTCGAGACCGGCGACCTGCTCCGTCTCTCCGGTCCCGGCGGAGGGATCGAAGCGCCGGCCTACGCGACCGAAACCGTCGTTCCCGGGCTCCTCGTCCACGCCGTCGGCCAGGGACACCGGGCTTACGGCCGCTACGCCGAGGACCGGGGGGCGAACCCCCTGCGGTTGCTTTCGCCGCGGCTCGAGCCCTTCGGCGGCGGGCAAGCGGGGGTCCTCTGCCGGGTCGAGATTCACCCCGCGGGAGGGCGCATCCTGCTAGCGCGCACCGACGGCAGCCGCATCCAGCACGGCCGCAAGCTGGTACGCACCGTCAGCCCCGCCGAACTCCGGCGGGGATTGAAACCCCGCAAGGCGGGGCTCACCCTCAACGATTTTCCGCTCACGCTTCCGCTTCCCGAGGGTTACGATCCGAAGCGGGATTTTTACCCGCCCCACGACCATACGGAAATCCGCTGGGGGATGGTCGTGGATCTCGATCGCTGCATCGGCTGTGCGGCCTGCGTCGCCGCCTGCTACGCCGAAAACAACATCGCCGTGGTGGGCGAGACGGCCGTCGCCCGCGGCCGGGAAATGGCCTGGCTCGAGATCGTGCGCTACCACGACGAGAGCCGTCCCGAGCGGGTCTATTTTCTCCCCATGCTCTGCCAGCATTGCGACAACGCCCCTTGCGAGTCGGTCTGCCCCGTCTACGCGCCGCACCATTCCGCGGAGGGGCTGAACAACCAGATTTACAACCGCTGCATCGGCACGCGCTTTTGTTCCCAGAACTGCCCTTACAAGGTGCGCCGGTTCAACTGGTTCGACTGGAGCTGGCCGGATCCGCTGCCCCTGCAGCTCAACCCCGATGTCACCGTGCGCAGCAAGGGGGTGATGGAAAAGTGCTCCTTCTGCATCCAGCGCATCAAGGAAGCGCGCACGAAGGCCCGCAATCAAAAGCGGCCCCTCCGCGAGGGCGAGGCGATCCCCGCCTGCGTGCAGACCTGCCCCACGGAGGCTCTGGTCTTCGGCAACCTGATGGACCCCGACAGTCGCGTGCGGCGGCTGTGCGATGACCCGCGGGCCTACCAGGTCCTGGGCTACCTCAACACCAAGCCCGCGGTGATCTACCTGAAGAAGGTGCTCGAGGAAGCATGAAGCGACTCCCCGCCGCCCGCCGCGCGGGCCCGCCCCGGAGAACCCGGCCGTGAGCGAACTCACCTTCGCCCGCATCGATGAGACCGTGCACGCCACGCTAACCCCGCCGCGGCGCGGCTACTGGGGGATCGTCCTGCTGCTTTTCTGCGGCGTGCTGCTGGGGGCGGGCTGCTGGGTCTACCAGATCGCGGTCGGCATCGGGGTCGGCGGCCAGAACATTCCCGTCGCCTGGGGAACCTACCTGATCAACTTCGTCTTCTGGGTGGGGATCGCCCACTCCGGGACGCTCATTTCGGCCATCCTGCATCTTCTGCGCGCCGGCTGGCGCAACCCGATCGCCCGCGCCGCGGAGACGATGACCGTCTTCGCCGTCTGCTGTGCGGGGCTTTTCCCCTTCATCCATCTGGGGCGCCTCTGGCAGGTCTACTACATGCTGCCCTACCCCAACCAGCGGCAACTGTGGCCCAACTTCCTCTCCCCGCTCATGTTCGACGTGATCGCGATCAGCACCTACCTCACGGTGAGCGCGCTGTTCTGGTACACCGGCCTCGTTCCCGACCTTGCCGCCGTGCGTGACCGCGCCACCGGCATGCGGCAAAAGGTCTACCGGGTGCTTTCGCTCGGCTGGAGCGGGGCCCACGACCAGTGGCTGCACTACAGCCGGGGCTATCTTCTCTTCGCGGCCCTGGCGACCCCGCTGGTGATTTCCGTGCACAGCGTCGTCTCCTGGGATTTCGCCCTGGGCGTTGTCCCGGGATGGCACACGACGATCTTCGCCCCCTATTTCGTCGCCGGCGCGATCCACTCGGGGCTGGCGATGGTCTTGACGCTCATGATCCCGCTGCGGCGCATCTTTCGCTACGAGGCCATCATCACCGTTGCGGTCCTGGAAAACGTCGCCAAGACGATGGTGCTGACCGGGCTTTTGGTCGGCCTCGCCTACGGCACGGAATACTTCATCGCCTGGTACAGCGGCAACCCCGTCGAGTGGGAATCCTTCCGTTGGCGCGCGACGGGCGAATACGCCTACGGACTCTACTTCATGGTCGTCGGCAACGTGCTCTTGCCGTTGCTTTTCCTCGCGCCGGCGGTGCGCCGCAGCCTGCCCGCGCTGTTTTCGCTCTCGCTGGTCGTGAACTTCGGGATGTGGTGGGAGCGTTTCGTGATCATCATCGGAGGGGTGGCCCACGATTTCGCACCGCACGCCTGGGGGCTCTACGCGCCGACGATCGTCGAATACGGGATCATGGTCGGCAGCTTCAGCCTGTTCTTCCTGCTCTTCGTGCTTTTCTGCAAGCATCTGCCCTCGGTGTCCATGACGGAGATGAAGGAGACCCTCGCCCATGGCCGCTGAAGTCCGGGTGCTGGGGCTGTTCCCCGACGACGGCAAGGCTGCGCGCGCGATCCGCGATCTCGCTTCCGCCGGGTTCACCTTCCGGCGGGCGCACAGCCCGATTCCGAGCGCGCGGCTCCGGGAGGCCGTGGGCGGCCGAAAATCCCCGGTCGGCTGGTTCACCCTCGCCGGGGGCCTCTTCGGCTTCGGCTTCGGCTTTGCGCTGGCGATCTTCACCGCCGTGCAATGGAACCTGATCGTGAGCGGAAAACCGGTGGTCGCGCTCATCCCCTTTTTCGTCGTGGGTTTCGAGTGCACGATCCTTTTTTCGGTGATCGGCAACGTCGTCGGCTTGCTCGTCTGCACGCGCTTGCCGGACTTCCGGGGCCTCGAAACCTACGACCCGCGCTGCTCGGCCGATCGCTTCGGGGTGCTCGCCTCCTGCCCGGCCGGCCGGGAGGGGGAGCTTCTCGAATTTTTCCGCAAGAAGGGGGCCGAGGTGAGGTTGTGGCCATGAGGAAGCCGGTGTCGCCTTCTGGGGAATCGCGGGCGGTCGGAAGGACGCCCCGCATCCTCGGAGGGCTTTGCGTCGCGGCGGGAGCGGCGGCCTTCGCCGCGAGCTTGGCGGGGGATCGCCCCGAACGCGCCTGGCAGGCGCTGCTCATCAACTTTCTGCTCTTTTCCTCAATCGCCCAAGGCGGGGTGCTCCTGGCGGCGGTCGCCAGCACCGTGCGGGCGCGCTGGGCCGTGCCGGTGAGCGGCCTGGCGCAGGCTTTTGCCGGCTTCTTTCCGATCTCCTTTCTCTGCTTTTTCGCTCTCGCGCTCGGGGGGAAATCCGTCTTTCCCTGGCTGGGAGAGGACCTTCACGGCAAGGAAGTCTGGCTGAACCTTCCCTTCTTGCTGACCCGCGACGGGCTGGGGTTCCTGCTGCTTTACGGGATCGGTTGGGCGTTCCTCCTCCAGGACCTCAAGCTGCGCATGACGACGGGAGAGGGCGGAAGCGCTCTGCGGCGCTGGGTCTCCCGCCGGCTGCCGCGGGGCCCGGAGGACATCGAGCGCATCGGCCGCCGCCGCCGCCTTTGCGGCGGGCTCTATTGCGCCGCCTACGCCCTGGTCCTCAGTCTGATCGGCTTCGACCTCGTCATGAGCCTGGACCCGCACTGGTACTCGACCCTCTTCGGCGGCTATCATTTCGTCAAGGCGTTCTACCTCGGCCTGGGAGGGGTGATCGTGCTCGCGGTCCTGATCCGGGAGCGGGCGAAACGCGAGGTGCCCCTTTCCTGCTTCCACGACCTGGGGAAACTCTTCTTCGCCTTCTGCCTCTTGTGGGCCGACTTTTTTTACGTGCACCTCATGGTGATCTGGTACGGGAACATCCCCGAGGAAGCCTACTACATCATCCGGCGCACGCTCACCCCGCCCTGGAACGCCGTCGCCTGGACGGTGTTCCTTTCGGCCTTCGCCCTGCCTTTCCTGGTGCTGATCAACCGCCGGGTGAAATCCATGCCGCGGTTCATGCTCGCGCTGTGCATTCTCGTCCTCGCCGGGCTGTGGCTGGAGCACCTGCTGCTCGTCGGGCCGGCGCTTCACCCCGAGGCGGTCGAACTGCCGGTCGGGGCCCTGGACGGTCTGGTGTTCGCGGGGTTTTTGGGCCTCATGGTGCTCGCCGTCTCCGCCATGCTCCGGATCTTCCCCGAGCTCCTGCCCGGGATCCGCCCGGCCGGGCCTTGAAGGAGGCGCAACCGTATGGCCTCCCGCGCCAACCGCATCGCCTTCCGCACTACCGCGGCGATCCTCGTCAGCCTCGGGGCGCTGCTCTATTTCTTCTATCTCTGGCCCCGGCCGGAAGGCCCCGAGCAGCCCATCCCCTTCAGTCACCACGTGCACAGCGGGATCAAACAGATTCAGTGCCAGTACTGCCACCCCTACGTCGCCGATTCGAATTTCCCGGGCATGCCTCCGGTCGAAAAATGCTTGCACTGCCACAATTACATCATCGTCAACCACCCCTGGATCCGCAAGGAACACGAGTACGCGCAGCAAGGGGTTTCGACCCCCTGGGTCAAGGTGAACGTCATCGCCGAGCACGTCTTCTTCAACCACCAACGGCACGTGAACCGCGAGGTCGCCTGCGAGGAATGTCACGGCGAGGTGAAAGAGCTGCAGCGCCTGCCGCAGAAGCTCTGGAGGATGGGGGAATGCATCACCTGCCACCGGAATCGGAACGCCCAACTGGACTGCTGGCTTTCCTGCCACAACTGAGGGGCCTCCGATGGAGTCCTGAAAGGAACCGGACGTGAGCGAAGCCGTAAGCGCCGTCGTGCACGCCGACCGCACGGCACGGGCCTTCGCACTGACTTCGGCCCTGTGGTTCGCCCTGGCGACGAGCTTCGGCATGATCGCCGCGGGCTACCTGATCGCCCCCGACTTTTTGGCGAACGTCGAGTACATTCATTTCGGCCGGGTGCGGCCGATGCATGTGAACGCCGTTCTTTTCGGGTTCGTCACCCCCGGTCTGCTCGCCGCCGCGTTCTACTATGTCCCGCGGCTGCTCCGGGCCCCGCTGTTCAGCGAATCCCTCGGGGTTTTCTCGGCGCTGTTCTGGAACGTCTCGCTTGCCGCCGGGCTGGTCGGCGTTTCGCTGGGCTACAGCCAGGGACGGGAGTACGCCGAGCTGCCCTGGGGAGCCGACCTGTTGATCATCGCCAGCTTCGGCTTGGTGATCGTGAACCTCTTGCTCACCATCCGGCGGCGAAACGAACCCATCCTTTACGTCTCGATCTGGTATGCAGCGGCGGCGGTCGTGCTCACCGCCTGCACCTACGCCCTCGGCAACGTCGTCTGGAAGCCGGACACCGGTGCGCTCAAGGGCATCCCCGATGCAATCCTGCTCTGGTTTTACGGTCACAACGTCTTCGGACTGCTTCTTTCGCCGCTCGCCTTGGGGGTCGCCTACTACGTTCTGCCGATCGCGACGCGGAGTCCTCTTTACAGCCACACGCTCTCGCTTCTCGGTTTCTGGTCGCTCATCGTCGTCTATACCCACATCGGCACCCACCACCTGCTCCAGACGCCCGTTCCCACCTGGCTGAAGACCATCTCCATCGTGGACAGCGTCGCCATGGTGATTCCGGTCATGGTCTTCCTGATCAACATCTGGTACACCGTGAAGGGCAAGCTGGGGGAGATCCATGCGGACATCGGCGCCAAGTTCGTCTTCACCGGGACGATCTACTACTTCTTCGTGAATCTTCAGGGTTCCATGATGGCCTTGCCCGATGTCCAGCGCATCACCCATTACAACAACTGGGTGGTCGGCCACGCGCACATCGGCGTGTTGGGTTTCGCGGGCGTGACCGCCCTCGGGGGTCTCTACTTCATCCTGCCGCGCATCACGGGCCGCCCCCTGTTCAGCCGTTATCTCGCCGACCTCCAATACTGGCTCGTTCTGATCGGCATCACCGGCTTCGCCGTGGTGTTGACCGTCGTCGGCCTGATCCAGGGGCAGGCCTGGTACAACGGCGAAACCCTCTACCGCACGCTGCCCGAGATCCAGCCTTATTACGTCCTGCGTCTTTCGCTCGGCCTGCTGATCCTCGCCGGGGCCTGGGTGGGCCTCTACAACGTCGTGCGCTCGCTCTACTTCCCCCCCCGTGGAGGCGTCCCATGCGCATGACGCCCTCGGTCATTCTCGGCGGGGTGCTCGCGCTGCTGGCGGCGATCGTGGCTACCGTCGTCTATTTCCCCGCCGTGCAGCAGGACGGAAGCCCTTCGGAGATTTACCGCGAGCGCACGGCCGAGGAAGAGGCGGGCCGCCGCATCTATCTCCAGAACGGCTGCGTATACTGCCACAGCCAAGCGATCCGAGCCTTCGACTGGGACATGGGCTCCGAGCGCATCGCCCAGGCGGGCGACTACATCGCCGACGAGCCCATCCAGCTCGGCTCGCAGCGCACCGGGCCGGATCTCTCCCAGGCGGGCGGAGAGCATCCCGACGACTGGCACATCGCCCACTTCGTCAATCCCCGCTACACCCGACCCAGTTCGATCATGCCGCCCTTCGCCTGGCTGGGGCCGGAGAGGATCCGGTTGCTTACACGCTACGTGCAGAGCCTCGGCCTGCGGCAGGCCGACCGGCGCATGGAACGTCAAAACTTCTGGAAGGCCGAATCCGTCCGCGCTTACGAGGCCGGAGTCGAAGCGAACGTGCGCTGGCTTGCGGAACAGGTGCCCCGGGGCTGGCGCGAGATCCCCAACCCCTATCCCACCTCGGCGGCGAGCCTGCAGCGCGGACAGCGGATCTATCAATATTTTTGCATCGGCTGCCACGGCCCGATCGGCGACGGGATGGGCCCGGCGCAACCCTGGATCTACCCTCCGCCCCTCAACTTCACCGTGCTCAAGGGCAGGGAGATCTCGGGCGGCATTCTCTACTACCAGATCATGAACGGGATCACGGGCACGGCCATGCCCTATTTCAAACGCGACCTCGAATCCCAGAAGATCTGGGAAGTGGGCGATTACGTGGCGCGGTATTTCATCAACCAGAGCGATGCGAACGAAGAACCCCGGGGCATCGACGCTTCCTGGGAACCCTGAGCGCGCCGCGGCGCGCGGAGGAACGGCGCAAGATGGTGTTCGCCTATTTTGTGGCTTACATGGCGATCGGGTTCACGGTCGCGCTGGGGGTGTTCGCCTGGGCGCTTCGGGGCGGTCAGTTCCAGGACCAGCAGCGGGCGCGTTATCTTCCTCTGGAGCCGGGGATCCCTCCCGCCCCGCCGCGGCGCTTGACCCGGCGGGCGCGGATCGAGACCGGCGTGCTCTTCGCGCTGGCCTGCGCCGGGCTCGTCTGCAGCGGCGTGCTCGTTTTCTTTTCGCTCGCCCCCGGAGGCCGTTGAACCATGCGGATCTTCGATGTCCTCAACCTGCAGCATTTCGTTCTCTACCTCTTTCCGGCGCTTGCCTTCGTTTTGCTCTTCGCCCTCGCGCTCGGCTTCCACCACCTGGATCGACCGGGGGCGGAAGAGCGGCGGGAGCGGATCATCGAGCGCTATCCCGGCGGCATCGAGGGCCGAAACGCCCCGTTTCCCTTCGTCTTGGTGCTGATCGTGGCGGGCACCGTACTTTGGTGTCTGCTCTACATCGTCGGCATCGGCGTCGCTAAGGTGCGGATATGAATGAGGTCCGCGAAGAACACGGCTCCCCCGCGCGCAGCGTCGGCATCGTGGCCGCGCTGGTCGCGCTCGTCTTCTTCCAGGGGTGGCTCGCCTGGTTTTGGATCGGGGATCTCGGTCCACCCGACTGGGACTACCGGCCGGTCCCCGATGTCCCCGGCGAGTCCGCCTACGCCATGTACCCGCCGCTGCCCTATCCCCAGCATGTCCGCGGCCTGCAAAACGAGGAAGCCTATGCGCAGGGGATCTTGAAAGCCCCGGAGGAGCGGTGAAGAAATTCGGATCGGCCCTGGCCCTGGTCTTCGTCGTCGTACTGGGGGCCTATCAGGCCCTGATCTTCTACGACAACAATTTCCGCTACGGCCGCATGCGCGAGACCCCGGCCATCAAGCCCCACGAGGAGCCCCTTCTGCCGATGGAGGCGGGGGTCGTGCCGCTAGCGGGCGGGGACGGATTGCTGCGGCTGACGCCTGTCGAGGAGCTCTCCCCCCCGTTTGCGCTTGACGATCCCGCCCGCCGTGAGCGCGGGCGGGCCGTCTATTTCACCTTTTGTGCCCAGTGCCACGGACCGCACTACGACGGGCAGGGCACGGTGGGGCAGAGTTTTGCGCCGCTTCCGACCGATTTGCGCTCGGCGGTCGTCCAGGGAAAGCCCGCGGCAGAGCTGTTCCGCACCGTGAGTTACGGAATTCCCGGAGGACGCCAGCCGGCGCTCGACACCACGATTCCGATCGCCGACCGCTGGAGCGTCGTCGCGTTTATCGGCTCTTTGGGGCCGCGGCCCTAATCCAAACCTTACACGGCGATCTCCCATGCCCAGAGCGCGGCTCGAACCCCTTCCCCGAAAGCTCACGCTCCGTTCCTGCGACCTCTGCGGTCTGCCGGTCCGCGCCGAGGGCTTCGAGTTCGCCTCCGCCGGCCGGAGCTTTTCTTTCTGCTGCCGCGGCTGCCGCCAGGTCTTCCGCATTCTCCTTCAGGCCGCCGGCTCCCCGGATCCGGAGGCCTTCCGCAAAAGCGAGCTTTTCCGCCGCTGCCGGGAAAGCGGCATCCTGCCCTCCTCGCCGGAGCCAGCGCCGGCGGAGGCCGAACCCTTGCCGCCGACCGATGCCGGGGATTCGCCGTCCTCCGGCCTGACGCTCACGCTCGCCGTGGAGCGCATGGTGTGTCCGGCCTGCGCCTGGCTGATCGAAACCGTGCTCGCCCGCCTGCCCGGAGTTCTTTCGGCTTCCTGCGCTTTCGCCACCGACCGCTTGAAGGTGATCTACGATCCGACGAGACTCTCTCCGCGACGGATCGGCGAACTGCTGGCTTCCTACGGTTACCCCGTGCGGCCGGCCGCCGAGGAGCGACCCGCCTCGCGGACGCAGCCGGAATGGCTGCGCTTCGGGGTTGCGGCCTTTCTCGCCATGAACGTGATGATGCTCTCGGCCGCCCTTTATTTCGGCTTTTTTACCGCGCTTCCGGCCGATTCGGTGGCGAGCCTCTCCTGGCCCATGGCCGTCATGGCGACGGTGGTGCTCGCCTGGGGCGGCAGGGACATTTTCCGGCGGGCGCTGCAGGGAGCCCGACGCGGGCTCCCCGGCATGGATTGCCTGATCGCCGTCGGGGCGCTCAGCGCTTTCGGCTACAGCCTGGTCGAATTCGCTGCGGGGGGAATCCACCTCTATTTCGACACGGCCTGCATGCTGGTGACGCTTGCGCTGCTCGGGCGTCTGCTCGAGCGGCAGGCGCGGGATCGGGTTCTCGAAGAGATGGAGTCCTTTCTCCATTTATCCCCCTCCAAGGTCCAGATCGTTCACGAACGATTTCCCGAAGGGCGCTATGTGTCCGCCGAAAGGCTCGCCCCGGGCGATCTGTTCCGCGTCGAGGAGGGGGAGGTGATCGCCGCCGACGGGACCGTCGTGGGCGGCGCGGGGCTGGTGGACGAGGCGATGATCACCGGGGAGCCCGGACGCCAGGCGCGCAAACCCGGCGACCCCGTGCGCAGCGGAAGCCGGCTGCACTCCGGGACGCTCACGGTGCTGGCGGAACACGTGGGGGAGGAGAGCCTGCTCGGGCGGATGATCGCCGTCGTGCAGGAGTCGCTGGCGGGCAAGACGGATCTCGAGGGCGCCGCCGACCGCATCCTGCCCTGGTTTGTGCCCGGGGTGCTGCTGCTGGCGGCCGGGACCGCCGGCTGGGGGCTCTTTTCCGGTCAGGCGGCGGCGCAGGCACTGATGCGCGCGATCACCGTTTGCGTGATCGCCTGCCCGTGCGCTCTGGGCATCGCCGTCCCGCTGGCGCGGGCCGCGGCGATCGCCCTCGCCGTCCGCAAGGGGTTTCTCGTCCGCCGCGCGCAGGCCTTCGGAAACGCCGGCCGCATCCACACGGTGGTCTTCGACAAGACCGGCACCCTCACGGAGGGGGCCTGGAAGCTCCTCGAAATCATCCCCCTGGGCGGCCTGCCTGCCGACACGGCCCTGGCTCTCGCCGCCGGTCTCGAACAGCGCGGCGATCATCCCGTGGCGCTCGAGCTCCGGCGCGAAGCCCAGGACCGGCGTCTGCGCCCCGAGCGCGTCGCCGTCGTGCAGGCCGAGGAAAACGGGATCTCCGGCTTGTGGCGGGGCGGCGAGGTGAAGATCGGCTCGGCGGAGTTCCTGGCCGAGGAGATCTCCGCGATCCGACCGGGGATCGAAGGCCGGGGCGGCTCCGCGGAAGGTCGCTCGCTGGTCTACCTGAGCGCAGGGGGACGGCCGGCGGCCCTCTTCGTCTTCGGCGACGAGCTGCGGCCGGGGGCCGCGGAGGCGGTCGCCGCGCTGCGACGGCGGGGGCTGGCGGTCGCCCTGGTCTCCGGGGATGGGGAGACGACGACGGCCGCCGTGGCGCGCCGGGTCGGAATCCCGGAGGCCCGCGGCGGGCTGCTTCCCGCGGACAAGGAGCGCTTCGTCGCCGATCTGCGCCGCCGCGGCCAGAGGGTTGCCGTGGTGGGGGACGGCGTGAACGACGCCCCGGCGCTTGCGCGCGCGGATCTCGCCCTGGCGCTCTTCGGCGGCGGGCCGCTCGGCCGGGAGGTGGCCGACGTGACCCTCATGCAGCCCGATCCGCGCGGGGTTCCGGCTTTTCTCGATTTCGCCCGCAGCGTCGAGCGGACGATCCGCCGCAACCTGCTCTTGACCCTCGGCTACAACACCGTCGGGATCCCGCTGGCGATGAGCGGTCTGCTCTCCCCCCTGGTCGCCGCCGGCGCGATGCTGTTGAGCAGTCTGAGCGTGATCGGCAGCACCTGGCTCTTCGTGCGCTCCGCTTCCCGCCCCGCTCCCGCCGGCGCCCTTCAATCCCCGAGGTAGGTCCGGAACCAGGAGAGGCAGCGCGCCCAGGCGTCCCGGGCTTCGTTTTCGCGGTAGCTCGGGCGGTAGTCCGCATGGAAGGCATGGGGGGCGTGCTCGTAGATCACGAATTCGGCCGTTCTCCCGGCGGCCTTCAAAGCGGCCTCGAGTTTGCGGACGTCGTCGAGGGGGATGCCGAGATCGGCGCCGCCGTAGAGGCCGAGGAGCGGGGCGCGGATCGCCCCCGCCACCTCGAGCGGTCCCTGGGAGCGGACCCCCGGCGTGAGGGGCGGCCGGATCTGGCCGTACCAGACGACCGCGGCGCGCACCGCGGGGCTGCGCGCGGCGAAGAGCAGTGTGTAGAGCCCGCCGCGGCAGAAGCCGGTCACCCCGATGCGGTCGCTGCGGGCCTCGTGCCGAGCCTTCACCCAGGCGACGAGGGCCTCGAGATCGCCCATGACCTGCTCGTCGGGGACGGCGTTCACGATCGAAAGCAGCCGGTTGCGGTCCTCGATCGTGAGCACCCCGCCCGTGCGCGCATAAGGCTCGAAGGTGAGGGCGAAATATCCTCGGCGGGCGAAACGGCGCACCACATCCTGGATGTACTCGTGCATGCCCCAGATTTCGGGGATGACGAGGATCCCCGGGAAGGGTCCGCCGGCCTGTGGACACGCGGCGTAAAGCGGAACCGGAAAGTCCCCGGAAGATGCGGTTTCCCGAAGCTCCCGCAGGCCGTCGGTGGGGGTGCGCAGGATCTCGCCTTCGACCGCCTGCGCGGCGCGCGCCAAACCGGTCAGGGACGCGCCCGCGGCCGCCATCTGAGACAAAAACTGGCGGCGCGACATGCCCGCATAGGCGTTGGCGATCCAATCCTTTTCGTATTCCACGGGATCCCTCCAAGGGTTGCGCTGAACGGTTCGGGGCTTCTCGCGCCATAGCGCGGATCGGAGTCCCTCGCAACGGGCAATCCGCCCCATGAGCGTGCGCCGCCTTCGGGTTTGCAAGTTTCTACCCCTTGTCCTATTGTTCCGGCTGCGATCATCCCCACATACCCCGCGACCGCCCCGACCGGCGGCGGGATCCGGCATCGGAGGAACGGGAGGATGGAAAAGCATCAGAAATTTTCCATGTGGTATGTGCTGCTCGGGATCTGGGTGGTGCTGATCATCCAGAACGCGCTTTTTTCGGTCCTCTCGGTCAAGACCATCCCCTACAGCGAATTTCTCAAGGCCCTGGACGAGGGCCGGGTGAGCGAGGTCGCCGTCAGCGCGAACATCATCCAGGGACGGCTGCGGGACGGCCGCTCGGGTGTCGGGGCGGGGGAGCTCTTCCGTACCGTGCGCGTCGACCCCGACATCGCGCAGATGCTCGCCGGGCGCGAGGTCGTCTTCAAAGGCGAGGTCGAGTCCACTTTCCTGCGCGACCTCATGTCGTGGGTGATCCCGATCTTTCTCTTCGTCGGCGTGTGGTATTTTCTCATCAAGCGCATGCAGGGGCAGCAGCCGGGCTTCATGTCCCTCGGCAAGAACAAGGCCAAGATCTACATGGAAAACGAGGTCGGAGTGCGCTTCGAGGACGTCGCCGGCGTGGACGAGGCGAAGCAGGAGCTGCAGGAGGTGGTCGAGTTCCTCAAAGAGCCGCAGCGCTACACCCGGGTCGGGGGGAAGATGCCGCGGGGGGTCCTCCTCGTCGGTCCGCCCGGTACGGGCAAGACGATGCTCGCCAAGGCGGTCGCGGGCGAAAGCGGGGTGCCCTTCTTCAGCATGAGCGGCTCGGAGTTCGTGGAGATGTTCGTCGGGCTCGGGGCCGCGCGGGTGCGGGACCTCTTCACCCAGGCCAAAGCCAAGGCCCCTTGCATCATCTTTATCGACGAGCTCGATGCGCTCGGCAAGGCCCGCGGCTTCGGCACTTTAGGCGGTCACGACGAACGCGAGCAGACGCTCAATCAGCTTCTCGTCGAAATGGACGGTTTCGACCCGCAGGTGGGGGTCATCCTGCTCGCCGCCACCAACCGTCCCGAGATTCTCGATCCGGCGCTTTTGCGTCCCGGCCGCTTCGACCGTCAGGTGCTCGTCGATCGCCCCGACCGCAAGGGCCGCGAGGCCATCCTCAGGGTTCATCTGAAGAAAATCCGCTACGACGAGACGGTGGACATCGAAACCCTCGCCAACATGACCCCCGGGATGGTGGGGGCCGATCTCGCCAACATCGTCAACGAGGCGGCGCTGCTCGCCGTGCGCCGCGGCAAGGAGGCGGCGGGCATGGCCGAGTTCCAGGAGGCCGTCGAGCGCGTGATCGCGGGCTTGGAAAAGAAAAACCGCGTGATCAACCCGCGCGAGAAGCGCATCGTCGCCTACCACGAGCTCGGCCATGCGATCGTGGCCATGAGCCTCCCCGGCACCGATCCCGTGCAGAAGATCACGGTCATCCCGCGGGGCATCGCCGCGCTGGGGTACACCATGCAGGTTCCGACCGAGGACCGTTTCCTGATGAGCAAGAGCGAGCTCGAAAACAAGATCGCCACCCTGCTCGGCGGCCGCGCGGCCGAGGAGCTGGTGATCGGCGACATCTCCACCGGGGCGCACAACGATCTTTCGCGGGCGACCGACATCGCCCGCAGCATGGTCAAGGAATACGGCATGGGCTCGATCGGGCAGGTCTATTACGCCTCCCAGCGCCGCGCCCAGTTCCTCAATGCGATCCCCGAGCCCCGCGGCGAGTACAGCGAGGCGACCGCCGAGCAGATCGACCGCGAGGTGAACGAGATCATCGGCCGCCAGTACGAGCGCGCCCTCGAGATCCTGCGGCGCAAGCGGCCTATCCTGGAGCGTTCGGTGGATCTCCTGCTCGAAAAGGAAACGATCGCCGGCGAGGAGCTGAAGGCCCTTCTGGAAGAGGTCGGCGGCGGATCGGGACCGCCGGAGGCCCCGGACGCAGACGCGCAGACCGCCCCGGCCCCGGCGCAGAGGCCGGCGTAGGCGCCATGCGGTCCTTTCCCCGGTGGTGGCGGGCGGAGCGGCGACGGTCGGCGCTGGAAGAGCCTCCCGGCGGCGGGGGCGAAGCCTACTTCGGCTTCGAGGCCGTCGCCGTCGAGGAGAAGACCGCGCGCATGATCCGGCATTTCGAGGCCGTCGCCCCCGTCTACGACCGAATGAACACCCTGTTGAGCTTCGGCATCCACCATGCCTGGAAACGACAGGCCGTGCGGCTGCTCGGATTGCGGCCCGGGATGCGGGTGCTCGATGTCTGCGGCGGTACAGGCGATCTTTCGCTTTTGGCCGCACGCCGTGTGGGCCCGCGGGGTCGGGTGGTTCTCTACGATCTCAACCGCCGCATGATCTTGGCGGGCCTGCCTAAGCTGAAGCGCAGGGCGGAGGGTGCGTTCGTCCGGCCCGTGCAGGGAAACGCCGAGGAGATCGCCTGCCGCGACGGCGCCGTCGACGCCGCGATGGTCGGTTTCGGCATCCGCAACGTGACCCGCATGCGGCGCGCCTTCGCCGAGATCCACCGCGTGCTCCGGCCGGGCGGTCGGCTGCTCTGCCTGGAATTTTCGCGCCCGACCTCGGCCGGGTTCCGCCTGCTCTACGATTTCTACTCCTTTCGCATCATGCCCGTGCTCGGCGAGTGGATCGCCGGGAACCGCCGGGCCTATACCCACCTGCCGGAATCGATCCGTACCTTTCCTCTTCCCGAGGAGCTGGCTGACCTGCTCCGGGCGGTCGGCTTCTGCGAGGTCCGCTGGCGAGCGTTCACCAACGGGATCGCCGTCGCGCACCTGGCCTGCAAATGAGAGCGGAGGGCTTGCGGAGGGACCGTGAGGCTGAATCCCCTCGAGCGGTTCTTCGTCCTGAGCCCCTTTCGCCGGGCGATGCAGGCGGCCGTGCTGAGCTGGATGCGTCGCGTGGCCCCGGGATCTGCGGGCGGGCGGATGCTCGAGATCGGCTGCGGCGGCGGAGCCGGCGGCCGCGGCATCCTCCGGCGGTTTGCGCCGCGAAAGCTCGTTCTGAGCGATCTGGACCCGCGGATGGTTCGGTCTGCCGCGCGGGCGCTCGCCGCGGAGACTGCGGCGGTGCGGGTTTGCGCGGCCGATGCCGCGCGGCTTCCCTTTCGGGCGGAAGTCTTCGACGCCGTGGTCGGCTGCGGGGTGTTGCATCACATCCCCGACTGGCGTGCGGCGCTTGCCGAGATCGCCCGGGTGCTGCGCCCGGGAGGGTTCTACCTGCTCGAGGAGTACTATCCGCGCCTTTACGCCAACGCGCTCGCCCGCCGGCTCGTCGTCCATCCGCCCCACGACCGCTTCCAAGGTTCCGATCTGCGGCAAGCCCTTCAGGGGGCGGGGCTGGTCTGCGAAAGGCGGATCGAGTTCTTCGGCTGCGGGGTGCTCGCGCTCTATCGTCGCCGGTTGCCGACCGATCAGTCTTTTTCCACCGGAAAGGTCATCGCCGCGCCGTTCCAGCCGATCACGGTGACGAGCACGGCAAGCGAGAGGACGAGCAGGATGTAAGCCAGGCCGAGTCCGCTCAGGGAATCGAGGATGCCCGGAACTCTCCAGCGCCAGACGAAAAGCACCACCGAAATCGCCCAGAGGAGGATCGTGAGCGGGATCTTGATGCGGACCGGGCGCAGCGGGCGGGCGAGGTAGTTCAACCACCAGGTGTAGAAACCGGTGGCGATGCCCAGAGCGTTGAAGAACACCCCGGCCCCGAGGCAGTGAAACGCGGTCGTCTCGAAGGATTTCTCGTCCGTCAGAAGGTAGAGCAGGCTGAAGGCGGTCGCGGAGAACATGAAGACGATCGGGAAATGCACCGTCATGGGATGCGGGTGGCGACGCAGGAAAGGGAAGGTCTTGAGCAGAGCGGCGAGCGGGGCGGGCAGGCGTTCCTCGAGCGGGTCCGCCGCTTTTGCAAGCACGCCGACCTGCGGAAAACGCACCAGGGTCTCCGGGCCGTGGGGAGCGCCCCCGATCTCCGTGCTGAGATCGGCGCCGGCCCGGTGCCGTTTCATGTGCAGACCGTTTTTCCAGAGGCGGCTTTCCGTAACGTCGTAGACCTTGCCTTCGTGGGCGACATAGACCGGTTTGCCGGCCTCGCCGTTGAACGCGGAAAGCTCTTCGGGCGTGAAAATTTTCATGAGCGCTCTGTTCTCCGTTCGCGGGGGTCTTTCGGGGTTAGGGGATCCAGCGGTTCCACAGAATCGCCGCGGCCACCAAAGACAGCTGGAGCGGGGGATAGAGGCTTGCGCGGTTAAAAAGGGCCAGCGCCGTCCCGCGGTCCGGGCGGCGCTTCAGGCGCCCGGCGGGACGCCACCAGAGGTAGCACGAGCCGGCAAACGAAAGCAAGGCGAACCCCACCGGAAAAGGACGGCGGCCGAGCAAGAAAGCGGCTGCGGTCAAGACGGCCGCCGCGGCGAGGAGAAGGCGGGCGAGCCGAGCCGCCCCGCGGGCGCCGAGGGCGACCGGCAGGGTGCGCGCGCCCAGCCGCCGGTCCTCCTCCAGGTCGGCGATGTCGTTGGGGATGTTCTGGCCGCCGATCTCCCAGGCGAACACCGCCGCAAACAGGACGAGGAGAAAGACCTCCGAGGGCGCGGGATCCACGGCGAACACGGCGGCGACGGCCCCCGTGGTCTTGACCGCCCCGCTGACGAGCGCACGCAGGGGGGTCACCCGGAACAGCCGGCAATAGAGCGCCTCGAAAAGACAGCCGCCGAGGAAGATCGCCACACAAACCGGGTTGAGGAGGAAAGCCCCCCCGAGGGCGACGAGCGACCAGAAAACGGTCCAGGCGACGCCCTGAGCCCAAGAGAGAAGGCCCTGGGCCAACGGATGGCGGACGATGCGTCCGTCGAGGTCGGCCTCGTCCCGAGCGAACCCTCCGGCATGCTTCATTTTTTCGCGGTCGAGGCGGAAGTCGACCAAGTCGTTCAGCGCGTAGACGGCCGTATATCCGGCGAAGGTGGTGACGAGCCCGATCGCGGCCACCGCCGCCGGAGGCGTTTCTCCCAGCCAAAGGAGTGCCGCAAACGGCGGCGTGCACATGTCGAGCAGGCCATGAGGGGTGCGCGACAGGGCCCAGAAGAGGTTCAGGCGGGATCGGCCGCGAAAAGCGGCCTGCGGGGAGGAAGGGTCCATGGGGGGTATCGCGGGCCTGGAGGCTCGAAGCCGAGGTCCGAATGCGGCCCGGTCTATCACGGCCCGGCCGCGGGCGTCAACCCACGGCCGGCCTGAGGGAAAGGGAGGTTCGTCGTGCGGATCGATCTTGCCGCGGTGTTCCTTCTGGGGCTTCTGGCGACGCCGCATTGCCTGGGGATGTGCGGACCGCTGGTGATCGCGTTTCCGGCAGCGAGCGGGCGCCTGCTCGCCCACTTCGCCTACCACGCGGGACGCGTCCTCTGTTACATGACGGTCGGCGGAGCGCTCGGCGGAATCGGCGAGCTTTTCACCACCGGCGGGATCGATCCTCAGAGCGCCGTCTTTCGCGGAACCTCAGGGATCCTTTCCGCCGCGGCCGCCGCAGCGCTTTTTCTTTTGGGGTTGAACCGACTGGGGTGGATTCGGGAGCCGCGCTTTCTGACCGACGGGTTCTTGGTCCGGCTGTCCGGGATCGGCCGCCGGCTCAAGGAAACTCCCACCGCCGGAGGCTCGCTCATTGCCTTTTTTCTTCTCGGTGCCCTCTTCGGGCTCCTGCCTTGCGGCATGTCCTGGGCGGTCTTCGCCCTGGCACTGGGAACGGCCGATTTTTCCACCGGCCTGGCGGCGGCGTTCTGGTTCGGCTTGAGTACGGTCCCCGGCCTTCTTCTCCTGGGCACCGTCGCGTCGGCCTTTTTCCTGCGCTTTCGCCGGGCTTGCGAAACCGTGGCCGGCCTGCTCATGGTCTGGATGGGCTGCCGGATGACCTATCGCGCGATCCAGGCCGCGCTATCCCTGTGAGCCGCCGCGCTACCGTTTCCGGCGGCACTCGGTGTCCCACTCCGGGCAGGCTTCCGCGGCCGGAGCGGAAAACCGGGCTAGGCACTCGCCGCATTCGAGATCGAAATTGGGCACATGGCCGTAGCGTTTCTCGAGCTCTTCGGCGGTCAGCACCGTCGCTGCGGTGCAGCCGCATTGCGGACAGGCGGTCTTGACCGTGTAACGCTTCTTGCGACTCATGGGGGACCTCCCGGGGATGGTTCGGCTTGGGGAAGGAGGCGCTCGATCTCTTCCTCCGAAAGAAGGCGCTCCGCTCGCAGCACCTCGCGCACCGTGCGTCCCGTTTCCCAGGCCGTTCGGGCCACGGCCGCCGCGCGGTCGTAGCCCAGCCGCGGCACGAGGAACGTGGCCAGAGCGAGGCTGCGCTCGATCATCCGCGCGCAGGTTTCGCGGTCGGCTTCGATGCCCTCGACGCAGCGCTCGGCGAAGACGCCGGCGGCATCCGCGAGCAGCCCGATCGCGAGCAGAAGATTCCAGGCGAGCACCGGCATCATCGTGTTCAGCTCGAAGTTCCCGCCGCGCCCGGCCCAGGCGATCGCGGCATCGCAGCCGATGACCTGGGCGGCGACCTGGAGCACGGCCTCGGGGACGACGGGGTTCACCTTGCCCGGCATGATCGAGGAGCCGGGCTGAAGGGCGGGAAGGCGGATTTCCCCCAGCCCGCCGCGCGGGCCCGAGGCCAGCCAGCGCACATCGTCGGCGATCTTGGAGAGACTCAAGGCGATCGTCCGCAGGACGCCGCCGGCCTCGACCGCGGCGTCGCGCGCGGCCTGGGCTTCAAAGGGGTTCGTCGCCCGCCGGAAAGGAATTCCGGTCTCGCGGGCGATGCGCTCGATCACCGCCGCGGCGAAAGCGGGGTGGGCGTTCACCCCGGTGCCGACGGCCGTCCCCCCGAGAGCGAGTTCGGACAAACGCGGTTCCAGGGACTTCAGCCGCTCGCGGCCGAGCTCGATCTGACGCGTGTAACCGGAGAACTCCTGCCCGAGGGTCATCGGCACGGCGTCCTGCAGGTGCGTGCGGCCGATCTTGCGCACGGAGGCGAAGGCGGCGCTCTTGCGGGCGAGGGCTTGCTCGAGCTTTTCGAGCGCGGGATCCAGACGGCCGCGGATCGCCTCCAGGGCGGCGATGTGGATCGCCGAGGGGATGACGTCGTTGCTCGACTGGCCGAGGTTCACGTGGTCGTTCGGGTGGACGGGGTGTTTCCCGCCGCGGCGGCCGGTCAGGATCTCGTTGGCCCGTGCGGCGATCACCTCGTTGGCGTTCATGTTGGTGGAGGTGCCCGAGCCGGTCTGAAAGACCCCCACCACGAATTGATCGTCGAAGCGCCCCGCGAGCACCTCGCCGGCGGCCTGAGCGATCGCCCGGGCGGCCTCGGGAGCGAGCAGCCCGAGATCCCCGTTCACCTCCGCCGCCGCGCGCTTGATGCGGGCGATCGCGCGCACGAGCGGGATCGGCACGGCAAGCTCCCCGATCGGGAGGTTCCGAACCGCGCGGGCGGTCTGGGCCCCCCAGTAGGCTTGCGCCGGGACCCGGACCGCGCCGAGGCTGTCGCGTTCCTCGCGCTCCGCGCCGGGGGCCGCAGTCAGGCTTCCTTCATCCGCTCGATGTTCGCCCGCAGCTGGGCGATCTCGATCCCCAGGCTCACGCACTGGCGGCCCATCAGGCATTGTTCGGCGTCCTTTTCTTCGAGGTAGGTCTTCAGCCGGTAGCTGCCGCGGCTCAGATGCACGACCCAGGACTTCTGCGCCTCGTCCCATTGCGCATCGACGTCGAGGCCGCAGGCGCCCACGTCGGGGTAGAGGGTGCGGATCTTCTCGCACAGTTCACGCTTGTCGATCATGGCCGGGCCTTTCGTTGGCGAATTGGGATGAACGCAACATAATCCCGCCCGGCGCAAAAGCAATCGCGGGGGGGAAGGAGGCGTGTTCAGCTTCGCGGGGCCGGTTTCTCCCGCAAGGCGCCGAGCAGGAGCGCGGGGATGACGAAGATCGTGAAAACGGTGGAAACCGCAAGTCCTCCCAGGACGACGCTTCCCAGCCCGCGGTAAAACTCCGAGCCCGGACCGGGGATGAGCACGAGCGGGATCATGGCGAAGAGGCTGGTGAGCGCCGACATGAAGATCGGCCGCAGCCGCGTGCGCGTGGACTCGAGGACGGCTTGCCGCGGGTCCATCCCGTAGAGGCGGAGGTTGTTCAGGGACTGGTGGACGATCAGGATGGCGTTGTTGACGACCACGCCGATCAGGATGATGAAGCCCAGCATGGTGAGAATGTCGAGCGGCTGGGGGGCGACGAAGCGGTTGACGAGGGCGAGGCCGAAAAGCCCCCCGAACGTGGCGAGCGGCACGGTGAAAAGCACGATCAGGGGATAGAGGAAATGCTCGAAGAGGGCGGCCATGAGGAGGTAGCAAATTACGGCCGCGAGAAGAAAATCCCACTGCAGCGCTCGGCGGGCTTGGGTCAGCTTGTCGGCCGTGCCGCTCTGCTCGACCTCGACGCCGGCGAGCGCGCCGTTCGCCTTGAGCTCGGGGACGATGCGGGTGGCGATCGTTTCCATGGCCGCCTCAAGGGGAACGGCGGCGGGCGGGGTCACCTGCAGGGTGATCGTCCGCTGCCGTTCCCGATGTCGGATCTGGGTGACGCCCGTCGTGCGTTCCAGGGCGGCGAGCGAAGAAAGCGGGACCACGCGGCCGCCGGGGACGGCGACGAGCGCCTCGTAGAGGGCCTCGGGGGTGGCGATATCGACGGCGGAGGCCTTGAGCACGAGATCGATCTTCTTTTGCCCCTCCTGCTTGAAGTCGCCGATGTCGCGGCCGTCCATGAGGACATCGACGAGCAAGCCGAAGTCGCGTGCGGTCATGCCCACCGCCCGCAGGCGGTCGCGGTCGGGGAGAAGGCGGATTTCGGGGAAAAGCAGTTCCAGGGAAGGCACCGGCCGGATCTGCGAGCCGGGAATCGTCTGCTGGATCGCGGCGAACAGGCGCCCCGCGGCGGCGATCGAGCGCTCGAGATCCTCGCCGATCACGTCGACATCGATCGTGCGGCCGCGGCCGAGGCTGGTTTGGAAAACCCCGGCCTGCAGGCTCACCCCCAGCATGCCGGGGATGGAGGCGATGGTCCGGCGGAAGAGGGGAATCAGCTCCGCGGCGCGCTGCTCGTGCAGGCTGATCGCTCCGAAGAGCATGATCTGCTCGGAGCCCACGTAGAACATGTTGCGGATGCCGGGCAGTCCTTGATGATCCCGGCCGATGTGGTCGCGGACGGAGGCGAAGATCTGCTCCCCGATCCCCTTGCGCTCGGCGAAGGAGAGGCCGGGGGGCGGGACGAGGAGGTTCAAAACGAGGTTGCGGTTGCCCTGCGGCAGATATTCCATCTTGGGGAAAAGAAGCACGGCGCCGACGAGCGCGAGCGCCGTGAAGCCCGTGACCGTCACCGCCCGCGAAAGCCAAGAGCGCGTGGCGAGGCGGATCAAGGCGAACAGCCCGGCCGAGCACCAGGCTCCGGCCCGGCCCACGGCCCGGGCGGTCGCCCGGAGCGCGGCCTCGTCACGGATCAGGCGGTAGAGCAGCCGCGAGAGCATGGGGATCACGAGGACCGACACCAACAGGCTGAGTGAAATGGCGCAGGTGATCGCAATCGCGATGTCGCGGAAGAGCTGACCCGCCTCCTCCTCCAGGAAGACGACGGGGAGAAAAACGGCCAGCGTCGTCAACGTCGAGGCGAGCAGCGCCCCCCACACCTCGCGCACGCCGTCGTAGGACGCCTGAAAGGGGGATTTGCCCATCTTGCGGTGGCGGTCGATGTTCTCCAGAGCGACGATCGCGTTGTCGACGAGCATCCCGGCGGCGAAGGCGATCCCGGCGAGGCTGACCGCGTTCAGGGACCGGCCGAAGAGGTTCATGAACAGGAAGGTCCCGACGATGCTGATCGGGATGGCGATGGCGACGACCAGCGTCGAGGCGAGGCTGCGCAGGAAGACGAACAGCACGACCACGGCGAGCGCCGAGCCGAGAAGGATGTTCTGGCTCACCAAGGCGATCGCGCCGCGGATGTAGGGGCGCTGATCGTAGACCCAGTGCAGACGGACGCCTTCGGGGAGAAGCTTCTCTTCGTTCAGCTTCCGCACCACTTCTTCGAGCCGGTCGGTCAGCTCGAGGACGTTCGCTTCGGGTTCGGGCTTGACCCCCACGGCGATGCTCTCGGTGCCCAGATGCAGGGTCGCCGCCGTAGGGGTTTCGTAGCCGATCCGCACGCGGGCGACCTCGGAGAGCTTCACGCGCTGGCTGCCGTCGGAGACGAGCACCAGTTCCTCCAGGTCCTCCAGACGCTGGAATTCGGCGACCGAGCGGATGCGGTAATCGCGGCGCCCCACCCCCAGGGTGCCCGCGGCGACATTGGTGTTCTCGGCGCGCAAAAGCTCGATCAACCCCGGGAGGGTCAGCCGGTGGGCGGCCAGGCGGTGCGGGTCGACCTCGACCTGGAGTTCCTTTTCGGTTCCCCCGCCCACGAAGAGATCGGCGACACCGGGAACCCGCTCGAGATGCTGGCGGATGTGGTTTTCGAAGAACGTGCGGTAGGTGTAGACCGAGGCGGGGTTTCCGGGCTCGGTCTTGAGGACCATCCAGACGATGGGCGAGGTGGCCGACCCGGTGGCGGTGATCACGGGCTTTTCGACCGTCTCGGGGTAGGAGCGCACTTCGTTCAACTTGTTCGAGACGCGCAGCAGCGCGTCGTTGACGTTGGTGCCGATCGCGAATTTAAGCGTGACCGTGCCCTGCGCGTTCGAGGAGGTGCTCTCCATCTCGATCAGCCCGGGGATGCCCTTGAGCACCTTTTCCTGCTCCTCGATGATGTCGCGCTCGACCTCGTAGGGGGTCGCCCCGGGCCAGAGGGTCGTGACCGTGATCTCGGGCTCGATCACCGTGGGGCTGAGCTGGTAGGGCATGCGGAGCAGCCCGATCGTGCCGAAGAGGACGACGAGGATGATGCCGACGAAGACGCTGACCCGTTTTTCGATGCTGGCGCGCAGGAGATCCATGAGTCCGTTGGCGGGCGCTCCCGATCGCGGGGGTCAGGAGCCCGGGTTGACAGGCTGGCCGTCCCGCAGGCGCTCGTTGCCCTTGACGACGACCGGCAGGCCGGGGACGAGGCCCGGTCCGGTGACCGCCGCTTTGTCCTCGAGGTAGGCCGTGACCGTGACCGGAACGGCGCGCGAGCGGCCGGCGTCCACCACGAAGAGGATCGTCCGCCCGCCGGCCGTGAGGAGCGCATCGCGCGGCACCAGCAGCGCCTCCTCCTGCGGGCGGTCGGCCGGCAGCCGCACCGTGGCCGACAGCCCTTCGATGAAGCCGCGGCGGTTTCCGACCCGGACCTTGACCGGCACGGTGCGCGTGGAGATGTCGGCGCGGGGGACGACGGCGTGTACCCGGCCTTCGAGCTCTTCTTCCCCGATGCGTACGCGCACCGCCGCCTCCGGCTTCACCCGAGGGAGCAGCCGTTCGGGGAGGTCGACGCGGATGTCGATCCAGGCGTCGCGGCCGATTTCGACCACGGTCTTCCCCACGTCCACCCACTCGCCGCGTTCGACCCCCCGGCGGATCACGACCCCGTCGAAAGGAGCGCGGATGCGCGTTTTGTGGATTTCGAGTTCCAGACGCTCCTGCTCGGCGGCGAGCGCCTCGGCGCGACGCTCGAGGGCGAGCACGCGGAAGCGGTTCTCGTCGTAGCTCTGCTCGGCGATCGAGCCCTTTTCGAAGAGCCGGCTTCGCCGCGTGTATTCGATCCGCGCGATATCGAGCTCGGCCAAAACCTGCGCGCGTGAGGCGCGCGCTGTGGCAAGCCGCTTCTGCAGCAGATCGGTGCCGAGTTCCACGATCACCTGCCCCGCCCGGACGCGTTCGCCCTCCTCCACGGCGACACGCTCGACCAGGCCGGCCACCTCGGTCGCCGTGCGCGAGACCTCGCTGAAGAAAACCGTGCCGATGAATTCGGCTTCGGGGACGACCCGGCCGCTCGTGATCGCCGCGGTGACGACCAGCGGCGGAGGGGCGTTCGGGGGGCCTTGTGCCAAAGCCGGGAGCGCCGCTTGCTCCGGCGGCAGCACGAGGAGGGCGAGGAGAAGAAGACCGTAGCCCCGGGCGGAACGCACGCTGGGCTCTCGAAGGGTCATCGGGAATCTCGAATTTCGGTATGGACCGCGGAACGGCGCCGCCGGCCCCCGGGGACCGCGCGCTTTCCATCGGTCGAATCTTGTAATGCATCCGCCTGCGGAAAGCAATCCGAAGGGGTCCGCGGCGTTGACATTTCTGCCTCCTCCCGGTAGCTTGAGGAGCGTTTTCGACGATCGCCCCTCCCTCCCGGAGGGGAGGATCCGCCGTCTCTTTCCGACGGCGGCCTCTTCCGGTCCCGAACCCCGTTCAACCCAAAGGAGGAGAAGCATGAAAAGGAGCAAGTGGCTCGTCGTCGTCCTGTCGGCCGCTCTGCTGGCCCTCGGCGGCCAGGGGGTGGATCTCGCGCATGCCGCCAAGAAGTTCGTCTCCATCGCCTCCGGCTGGGTGGTGGGCGTCTACTACCCGCTGGCGGGGGCCATTTCCAACATCGCTCACAAGAATCTGCCCGACATCAAGATCACCGTCGAGTCCTCCGGCGCTTCGGTGGCGAACGCCAAGCTGATCGCCTCCGGCGACGCCGACATGGCCATCCTGCAGAACGACATCGCCTATTACGCCCTGCAGGGGGTGAAGCCCATGTTCGACAAGCCGGTCACGAACATCCGCGGCATCACCGCCCTTTACCAGGAGCACTGCCAGATTCAGGCGCGGAAAGACGCCAAGATCGCCTCCGTAGCCGACCTCAAGGGCAAGCGCGTTTGCGTGGGACCCCTCGGCTCGGGCACCGAGCAGAACGCGATGCAGATCCTCGAAGCCTACGGCATGAAGTTCGAGGACTTCGCCAAGGTGGAGCGGCTGACGGCGACCGAGTCGGCCGATTACCTGAAGGACGGACGCATCGACGCCGCCTTCTATTCCGTGGGCGTGGGGGCTGCGGGGCTGGTGGACACGGCGATGACCGTCGATTGCGTGATCGTGCCGATCGACGGCGCCCCGCGCGAGGCGCTGATCAAGAAATACCCCTTCTTCACCCCGGCCGTCGTTCCCCGGGGGGCTTACAAAGGCGTCGAGCAGGACATCCCCACGGTCGCGGTGATGGCGATCCTCACGGCGCGCGCGGAGATGGATGCGGACACGGCCTACCGCATCACGAAAGTCATCTTCGACAATTTGAAAGACATCGAGCGGGCGCATGCCAAGGGACGGGAGCTGACGCTTGCGACCGCGCTCACCGGCATGTCCATCCCGCTTCATCCCGGAGCGGAAAAATTCTTCAAAGAGCAAGGGTTGCTGAAATAGCGGCTGCTCTTGGAGGTCCCTTCCCGCCGGCGGGAAACCGGCGGGAAGGGTCGCGCCGCGACGGAGCGGTTTTCGCATCGGTCGGCCTGGTTGTCGCTGCGGCCGCGGCGGGGGCTTTTCTGTTTTTCCCCAGACCGGTGCTCGAGGTCCGCGGGGTGCGCACCGAGCGGGTCGCCCTCCGTGCCCCCGTCGCGGCGGGCGATGAATTCCGCCTGCGCTACATCCATTCCGTGGAGCGGATGCCGGTCGAGGCCGTTTTCCACGTCGAGGCCGGCGGGGAACTCCGCCTGGTCGCGACGCGCTTTTCCTCCCACGGGCCGGGGCTGCCCGCCACCGGGCTCACCCGGGAGGGGGAAGAAGGAACGTTCGTGTCCGCCGCCGCCGCTCGGATGGAAGCGTTGCGCTTTTATGTCTCCCCGGTCAACGAAGCCGAGCTTTCGATCGGGGGCGAAAGCTTCGCCCTCCCCCTTCTCCTGCCCGAAGGGGAAATCGCCGAGATCGCCGTCCGCCGCCGGGCTCGGCTCCCGCTCTGGCGGGAGGGACTCCCGGAGGGTACGGCGGCGGCCGAACCCGCAACCCGCTGAAGACGGACACGGCTCATGGAACCCTTGATGGCGCGCGATGAGACGCTGGCGAGAAAAGCCGCGGAGATCGTCGAAACCCAGGAGTACGGGGGGCGCCGGCTGACCGGCTGGGCCCGTCGCCTCGCCTTCGGGATCGCCCTCGGCTTTTCCGGTTTCCAGCTCTACACCGCCTTTTTCGGCGTGCTCACCTCGACCTTGCAGCGCTCGATCCATCTCACCTTCGCCATTGCCCTCTGTTTTCTCTTTTATCCCTTTTCACGACGGGCGGCGCGCAAGGGGATTTCGCCCCTGGATCTGCTGCTCGCCTTGGTCGCGGCCGGGGCGGTCGCCTATGTGAGTCTGTTTTACGAGGAACTGGTGCGCCGCATCGGAGATCCCACCTCGCTCGACCTCGTCATGGGGGTTCTCGCGATCGGGCTCGTGCTCGAGGCCTCGCGCCGCGCCGTGGGATGGCCGCTCGTCGTCATCACGGGCTTCTTCGTCCTCTACGGGCTGTTCGGGCCTTACTTCCCCGGCATTTTCGCCCACCGCGGCTACTCCTTCCGCCGCATCGTGGATCACCTCTATCTTACAAGCGAGGGCATTTTCGGGATCCCGCTTTGGGTCTCCTCGACCTTCGTCTTCGCCTTCGTCCTTTTCGGAGCGATCTTCGAGCGCTCGGGGGCGGGCGAGTACCTCATGCGGCTGGCCATGTCGCTCGTCGGCCACACGCGCGGCGGCCCGGCCAAGGTCTCGGTTGTGGCGAGCGCCTTCATGGGCACGATCTCCGGCTCGGGGGTCGCCAACACCGCGACCATCGGCACGCTCACCATCCCGCTCATGAAGAAGGTGGGCTTCAAGCCCGAGATCGCCGGCGGGATCGACACCGCGGCCGGGGGCAACGGCCAGATCATGCCTCCGGTCATGGGGGCGGCGGCTTTCGTCATGGCCGAGTTTCTGGGGATCCCCTACCTCGAGGTCTGCATCGCGGCCGCGCTGCCGGCGGTGATCGACCAGCTCGCGCTGCTGGGGGCCGTACACCTTCTGGCGACGAAGTACGGTTTCCGCGGGGTCCCCCGGGAGATGCTGCCGCGCTTCGTTCCCACGCTTCTCTCGGGGCTGCACTACCTCGTTCCGATCGGGGTGCTCCTCTACGCCCTGATCGTCGCCCGCCTGACGCCGCTCACCGCGGCGGCGATGACCATCGGCTGCGCGGTGACGATCTTCTTGGCGCGAGCGCTCCTGATCTCGGCCGGCCTTTTGCCCGCGGAAGCCGCGACGGAAAAGCCGGTTGCGCGCGCGCCTTCCTGGAAGCCTTTTCGCGAAGCCCTCCTGCGGATGATCGACGCGCTCTACAACGCGGCGCGCTCCATGGCGGCGATCGGGGTCACTTGCGCCTGCGCCGGCATGGTCGTAGGCATGGTCAGCCTGACCGGCGCCGGGCTCAACATGACGAACATCCTGGTCGAGCTTTCCTTCGGCAACGTCTACCTCGCCATGGGGCTGACGATGATCGCCTGCCTGATCCTCGGCATGGGGGTCCCCACGACCCCCAACTACGTCATCATGGCGACGATCATGGCGCCCGCCCTGATCGCGATGAAACCGGACACCCCGCTCATCGCCGCCCACCTCTTCGTCTTCTACTTCGGGATTCTGGCCGACGGGACTCCGCCCGTGTGTCTGGCGGCCTACGCCGCGGCGGGCATCGCCGGGGCGGACCCCTTCAAGACCGGGGTCGAGGCCTTCAAGCTCGACATGCGGACCTTCCTTCTGCCCTACATGTTCATCACCGCGCCGCAGATGCTGCTGATCGGCCTCGCCCCCGGGCTCGCCGGTGTGCTCGAGGCCTGCTGGATCTTCATCACCTCCTCGATCGGGATGTATGCGCTCGCCGCCGGGATGCAGGGGTTCCTCGTGGACGACGACACCTGGATCGAGCGGATCCTCTTGCTCGCCGTGGCCCTCTGCCTCGTCAAGCCCGGCTTCTACACCGATCTGGCGGGGCTGGCCGGCTTCGCCGGCGTCTATTTCCTGCAGAAGCGGCGGGTGGCGGCGCGGCGCGCGCCGGGCTGAAAGCGAGGCGGCCGGCCGTTTCGTCTCTCGCCCCAGCGGCATCCGCGGGCTGGGCGGCCGCTTTCGGAGCGGAGAGCGTTCGTCGTGTCGTTCAGAGCGGCTCGAAGCGGGCCGTGAAGTGTCGCAGCAGGGGGGGCGCAGAGAGGATGCGCAACCCGCGCAGCTCCCGGCGGCGGTCGAAGACCGCGGCGATCGTCTCGATCACGTAATCCATGTGGCTTTGCGTGTAGACGCGCCGCGGCACGGCCAGGCGCACCTGCTCGAGGGGCGCGGGGCGGAAGGCGAGCGTTTCGGGATCGGTTTTCCCGAACATGACCGAGCCGATCTCGCAGGAGCGGATGCCGCCCTCGAGGTAGAGGGCACAGGCGAGCGCTTGCCCCGGAAACTCCTGCGGCGGGATGTGGGGGAGAAAGGCCGCCGCGTCGAGGTAGACGGCATGGCCGCCCGCCGGCTTGTAGACGGGGATGCCCAAGGCGTCCAGCTTTTCGACCACGTAGGCGATCGAGCGGATACGGTAACGCAGGTAGTCCTCCTCGAGCACCTCTTCCAAGCCCTGGGCGAAGGCCTCCAGGTCGCGGCCGGCGAGCCCGCCGTAGGTCGGAAAGCCCTCGGTGACGATCAGAATGTTCCGCGCCTGCTGGGCGAGTTGCCCGTCGTTCAGGGCGAGAAACCCGCCGATGTTGACCAAGCCGTCTTTTTTGCCGCTCATCGTACAGCCGTCGGCGAGCGCGAACATCTCACGGGCGATCTCGCGCGGGGATCTCGCGCGGCAGCCGGGCTCGCGCGTCTTGATGAACCAGGCGTTTTCGGCGAAGCGGCAGGCGTCGAGAAAAAAGGGAATCCCGTAGGAGCGGCAGAGCTCGGAGACCCGGCGGATGCAGCCGAGCGCCACGGGCTGGCCGGCGCAGGCGTTGTTGGTCACGGTCATGAGGACCAGAGGAACGCGCTCCCGGCCCTGCTGCTTGAGCAGCCGCTCGAGGGCGGCGAGGTTCATGTTTCCCTTGAAGTCCCGCACCAGCGCCGGGGCGAGCCCCTCCTCCGTCGGCAGATCCACGGCCTCCGCCCCGCTCACCTCGATATTCGCCCGCGTCGTGTCGAAGTGGCTGTTGTTGGGGATGATCTTCCCCGGCCCGCCGAGGATTGAAAAGAGGATGCGTTCGGCCGCGCGGCCCTGGTGGGTGGGGATCACGTGCCGGTAGCCGGTCAGCTCCCGCACCGTCTTCTCGAAACGGTAGAAGCTCCGCGCCCCGGCGTAGGCCTCGTCTCCGTCGAGCATCCCGGCCCACTGCCGCGAGCTCATGGCCGAGGTGCCTGAGTCGGTCAAGAGATCGATCAGGACCTCCTCGGCGGGCACGCAGAAGAGGTTCCAGCCGGCCCGCGCCAGGACCTCCTCGCGCCGGGGGCGGGTCGTGAACTGCAGAGGCTCGACGGTTTTGATCTTGAAGGGCTCGATGACGGTCTTCATGGGCCTCCATGCGGAGCGAAGGGGACGGAGGATCCCCTACCATCAGCGCCTCCGGCGAGTCAATCGCGGGGGAAGAGGCAAGGCCCCCGCCGGTTGACTCGGGCCTCTTTGTGTGAAAAGGAAAGCAAGATTTCGCAATCCGCGCGTCGCCCCGCCGCGGGGCGGTACGTCGGTTCGACCAGGAGGGCTTGCCATGGCCGGAATCAACAAGGTGATCCTCGTCGGGCGCCTCGGAAACGACCCCGAAGTCCGCTACACCCCGAACGGATCGGCGGTCGTACGCTTCAGTGTGGCCACCTCCGAGGAATGGCGGGACAAGAACACCGGAGAAAAAAAGGAACGCACCGAGTGGCACCGGGTCGTCGCCTGGGACAAGCTGGGCGAGCGATGCGCCGAGTACCTCGCCAAAGGGCGCCAGGTTTACGTGGAGGGCCGGTTGCAGACCCGCTCCTACGAGGACAAGGAGGGCGTCAAGCGCTACAGCACCGAGATCGTGGCCAATGATGTGCAGTTCCTGGGCGGCCGGGAAGGCCAGCCCGGAAAGGCGGACGCCGCCGCCGTCCCCGCCTCCCGGGGAGCCGCCGGAGCGGTGCACGAGCCGCCTTCCCCGACCGACGACGACATCCCCTTCTGAACTCCTGCCGCCGCCAAGGCCCCCCAGGGTCAAGGGAGGCCGGGCCGCGGGAGAGCCGCGGCCCGGCGGGGGCTGTTCCTTCCGGTTCGGTTCTCCGAACCGCGTGCCGTCGTTGGCATGACGCCACTTTTCTGATACCCTGATTCCACCATCGCTGGGATAGACGATCCGCCGGGACCGCAACCGGTTGAGGGGCGTAGAGCCCTTTTTCGTTACGGGGGAGACGGATGGGCAACGGTTTTTCGGATTACAACGCGGCCGACCTCGAGGTCTTGCGCGGTCTGGATCCCGTAAGGCGCCGCCCGGGAATGTACACCGATACGACGCGGCCCAATCACCTCGCCCACGAGGTGATCGACAACGCCGTGGACGAGGCGATCGCCGGATTCGCCCGCACCATCGAGGTCGTCCTGTTCCGCGACGGCTCCCTCCAGGTGAAGGACGACGGACGCGGCATGCCGGTCGACACCCACCCCGAGGAAAAGGTCTCCGGCGTCGAGGTCATTCTGACCCGGCTGCACGCGGGGGCGAAATTCGACGGCAAAAACTATCGCTTCTCCGGCGGCCTGCACGGGGTCGGGGTCTCGGTTGTGAACGCCCTTTCACGGCGCCTCGAGGTCGAGGTCCGTCGCGGCGGCCGCATCTACCGCATGGCGTTCGAGGGCGGGGAGCCCCTTGCCCCGCTGAAGGAAGCGGGCAAGGCCGGCCGCGGCGAGACCGGGACCACGGTGCGCTTTTGGCCCGACCCCGCTTACTTCGAGACGGTGCGCTTCTCGGTGGGCCGCCTGCGGCATACGCTGCGCGCCAAGGCCGTGCTCTGCCCGCGGCTGAAGGTTTCGTTCCACGACGAGGCGAGCGGTCAGACCGACAGCTGGTACTACGAGGACGGCCTGCGGGACTATCTCCTCGAGAGCGTCCAGGACCTCGTGCGGCTGCCGGAGACGCCCTTCAGCGGCCAGGCCGAAGGCGCCGGGGAAGCCGTGAGCTGGGCCGTCCTCTGGCTTCCGGAGGGCGGCGAAGGGATCGCCGAGAGCTACGCGAACCTGATTCCGACCCCCCTCGGCGGCACCCATGTCCTCGGGTTCCGCCAGGGGCTTCTCGCCGCCCTGCGCGACATCGGCGAGTTCCGCGGCTGGATCCCCCGCGGGGTGAGGCTTGCGGCCGAGGATCTCTGGGAACGCGCCGCCTACGTGCTTTCGGCGCGCCTGAGCGACCTGCAATTCACCGGACAGACCAAGGAGCGGCTGGCGACGCGGGAGTGCACGGCCTTCATCGCCAGTGTCGTTCAGGACGCCTTTGCGCGCTTTCTGAACCAAGATCCGGCCGTGGCCCAGCGGCTCTGCGAAATGGCCGTCGAGAACGCCCGGCGCAGGCTCAAGGAAGCGGCGCGCGTCGTGCGCCGCCGTCTCGGGGCGGGACCCGCGCTCCCGGGGAAGCTGACCGACTGCATCTCCCAGGACATCGAGCAGACCGAGCTCTTCCTCGTCGAGGGCGACTCCGCCGGCGGCTCCGCCAAGCAGGCGCGTGACAAGCGCTTTCAGGCCGTGCTGCCGCTTCGCGGCAAGATTCTGAACGCCTGGGAAGAGGACCCCGAAGCGATCCTCGCCTCGCGCGAGATCCACGACATCGCCGTCGCCGTCGGGGTGGACCCCCACTCGAGCGACCTTTCGGGATTGCGCTACGGCAAGGTGATCATCCTCGCCGACGCCGACTCCGACGGCCTGCACATCGCCACGCTCCTGTGCGGGCTCTTTCTCAGGCATTTCCGGCCGCTCGTCGAGGCCGGCCGCGTTCATGTCGCCATGCCGCCCCTCTACCGCATCGACCAGGGAAGCCGGGTGTTCTACGCCGTGGACGAGCGGGAAAAACAGGCGGCGCTCGAGCGGCTGCAGGCCGAGGCCGGCGGCGGGAAAATCCAGGTGCAGCGGTTCAAAGGGCTGGGCGAGATGAATCCCCTGCAGCTGCGCGAGACGACCATGCACCCGCAGACGCGGCGTCTGGTCCAGCTCACGCTGCCCGACCGCGCCCGGGGCGACGAGGTCATGGATCTGCTGCTTTCCAAGAGGCGCGTGAAGGACCGCAAGCAATGGCTCGAGGAGGAAGGGGACCGGGCTGCGGCCGACCTCCTCTGAGATTCACGGAGAAGGGGTACGATGGCTCGATCGCAACCCGCCGCCCGTCCGGGCGTCGAGCGCCTGCCGCTCGTCGAGTTCGTGCGGCCGGCCTATCTGAACTACGCGATGTACGTGGTCATGGACCGGGCGCTGCCCTTCCTGGGCGACGGCCTGAAACCCGTGCAGCGGCGCATCGTGTACGCCATGAGCGAGCTCGGCCTGCGCGCGGCGGCGAAGCCCAAAAAATCCGCCCGTACCGTGGGGGATGTGCTCGGCAAGTATCACCCCCACGGCGACAGCGCCTGCTACGAGGCGATGGTGCTGCTCGCCCAGCCCTTCACCACGCGCTATCCCCTGATCGAGGGGCAGGGCAACTGGGGCTCGGTCGACAACCCCAAAGATTTCGCCGCCATGCGCTACACCGAGGCGCGGCTCTCGGCTTACGCCGATGTGCTTTTGCGCGAGCTCGAGATGGGCACGACGAGCTGGGTTCCCAACTTCGACGGCACCCTGCGCGAGCCGGCGACCCTCCCGGCGCGGCTGCCCAACGTGCTTTTAAACGGCGCCACCGGCATCGCCGTCGGCATGACGACCGACATTCCGCCCCACAACCTGCGAGAGGTGGTCGAGGCCTGCATTCACCTGCTCGACCACCCGGGGGCCGGAGCCGAGGAGCTTTGCCGCTTCATCCACGGCCCCGACTTTCCGACCGGCGCCGAGCTCATCACCCCCCGGCACGAGCTGCTCGAGGCCTACCGCAGCGGCCAGGGGACGATCCGGCTGCGGGCGACCTACGAGTTCGAGAACGGCGACATCGTCGTGACCGCGCTTCCCTACCAGGTCTCGACCGGACGGGTGATCGAGCAGATCGCCGCCCAGATGACGGCCAAGAAGCTCCCCCTGGTGGCCGACGTGCGCGACGAGTCCGATCACGAGGAACCCGTGCGCCTGCGGATCGTGCCGCGCTCGAGCCGTGTCGACCGCGAGGCGCTGATGGGGCATCTGCTCGCCACGACCGACCTCGAGAAGAGCTTCCGGCTGAACTTCACGGTGATCGGCCTGAACCGCCGTCCCCAGACGCTCGGGCTGCCCGAGCTCCTGAGGCAATGGCTTGCCTTCCGGAAAGCAACCGTCGTCCGCCGGCTGCAGCACCGCCGCGAGCGGATCGCCGAGCGCCTCCATCTCCTCGAAGGGCTCCTGGTCGTCTTCGCGCACCTCGACGAGGTGATCCGCATCATCCGCAAGAGCGACGAGCCGCGCTCCGAGCTCATGCGGCGCTTCGGCCTGAGCGAGGCGCAGGCGGAGGCGATTCTCCAGATCCGGCTGCGCCAGCTCGCCCGCCTCGAGGAGCTGCGCCTGAAGAACGAGAAGGCCGAGCTCGAGGCCGAAGCGCGCGCGATCGCGGCCACCCTTTCCTCGGAGCGGCGGTTGAAGTCCCTCCTGCAGCGGGAGCTGCGCGAGGATGCGGCCGCCCACGGAGATTCCCGCCGGACACGGATCGTCGAGCGCCCGGAGGCGCAGGCGCTGCGCGAGCAGGATCTCACCCCCGCCGAGCCGGTGACCGTCGTGCTTTCGGCGAACGGCTGGGTCCGGGCGGCGAAGGGGCACGAACTCGACCCCGCCGGCCTGGCCTTCAAGCCGGGCGACCGTTTTCTCGGCGCAGCCCGCGGCCGCTCGAACCAACCGGTTCTTTTTCTGGATTCCTCCGGCCGCACTTACAGCCTGGAGGCCCACCGCCTGCCCTCGGCCCGCGGCTTCGGCGAGCCGCTGGCGGCACGCTTTCCGCTTCCCGCGGGCGCGCGCTTCGTCTCGGTGGCGATCGCGGGGGAGGAGACGCGCCTCGTGCTGGCGAGCGACTTCGGCTACGGCTTCGTCGCCGCCTTTTCCGAACTGCTCGCCCGGAACCAGAAGGGACGGGCGGTCCTGAAACTCCCGGCGGGAGCCAGCGCTCTGCCGGCGGCGGTTCTCGAGGACCCCGAGGAGGGGCTGCTCGCCGCGGTGACCGATGCGGGTCTGATGCTCATCGTGGCCGCGCGCGAGCTTCCCGTGCTCGCCCGGGGCAAGGGGAACAAGATCCTCCACATTCCGCGCGCCCGGCTCACCTCCGGCGAGGAGCGGCTGGCGCACCTCGTCGCTTTCCGACCCGGCGAGGCGCTACGGCTCCATGCCGGCAAGCGCTCCCTGCGCCTCGGCCCGGAGGCGCTTGAAGCCTACCGCGGGGAACGCGGCCGGCGGGGGCGCATGCTGCCGCGCGGATTCCGCCGGGTGGAGAGGATCGAGCGCGAAGCCGTTCCCGCCCGGCAGGATCGTCCGCCGCAACAGGGACACTTCGCGGAGTTCTGAGCCCTCTCAGATCGGGCCCGCCTCTTCGAGAAGCCGCAGCAGGCGGATCAGCCGGCGGTCGCGGGCGCGGAAAACCTCCTCGGGGGATCGTCCGCCGTAGTCGTAGAAGCCGGCCCCCGTTTTCACCCCCAACCTCCCCTGGGCCACCCGCGTATCGACCGCGGCCGCGCGCTCGATCGGCGCGGGGGGCACGTAGCGGCGGTTTTTCAGGATCGCCTGCTGGAGGTCGAGCCCGGCGAAATCGAGCCGCTGGATGACCCCGAGAAACGGCGTGCGCAGGGCGAAGCTCTGCTTCACCGCCTCGTCGAGTTCCTCCGCCGTGGCGTAGCCGTTTTCGAGCAAAAAGAGCGCCTCCTGGGTCAGGGCGGCCTGCAGACGGTTGGCGAGAAATCCCGGCAGGAACCGGCGCAGGACGAGCGGTTTCTTGCCCAGGGCGGCAAGCAGATCGCGGACGGCGGCGATCGTCTCCGCGGCGGTCTGCGGGCCGCCCACGACTTCGACCAAGGGGATGAGGTGCGGCGGGGCAAACCAATGGGTGATGAGGACTTTCGCGGGCCGGCCGGTTTCGACGAAGGAAAAGAGGTCGAGGTGCGAGGTGTTGCTGGCGAGGATCGCGTGCGGCGGGGCGAGCCGGTCGAGGTCGGCGAAAAGGCGGCGCTTCGCCTCGACCTGCTCGACCACGGCCTCGAGAATGAAATCGGCCTCGGCGCAGGCCTCTTCGAGCCGCGTCGTCGTGTGGATGCGGGAAAGGACGGCGGGGATCTCCTCCGGGGAGGCCATCCCCTCGGCGGCGAGGGTTTCGAGGGCGGCGGCGATGCGGCGTTTGGCCGTCTCGAGAACCGCCTCGTCGAGGTCGACCAGCCGGGTCGGCAGACCGTTGCGGGCGAAGACGAGGGCCAACCCATGGCCCATGGTGCCGGCGCCGATCACGGCCGTGCGGTGGATCGTATTCATGGCGCTCTCTCCTCAAACCGAAGGGGCGGCCGGGATGTGGCCCGACCGCCCCTTCGACACGGAACCCCGACTGCGGGCCGAAAACGCCCGGTTGGTGCCTCAGGATTTCTTGGATTCGTCGATCTTCTCCGGGGCTTTCTTTTCCTTCCCGTCCTCTTCGGCGGCACCCTTGAAATTGCGGATCGCCTTGCCGATCCCGGAGCCGATCTCGGGGAGTTTTCCGGCGCCGAAGATGATCAGGATGATCACCAGGATGATGATCAACTCGGGCATGCCGATTCCGAACATGGGGCCTCCTAAACCTCCGGTCCGGGCGGCTCGAACTCCCGCAGGAGCCGGACGAATTCCCGGGATTTGAGATAACGGTCGAGACTGCCCTGGTAGTCGATCCACTTGCGCCAGGTGTCGAGCCAGGCCTCGTTGTGCCAGTAGCAGTCCGGGTCGCCGCGCCCCTGAAGCCGCTCGAGGTAGTCGGTGTACTCCTCTTCGCAGGCCTCGCAGAAGCGGTAGGGCAGCCGGCGGCCAAGCGATGCACCCGCCCGCGGCTCGACCTGCGCGCCGCATTTCTCGCACTTGTGCGCGCAGCCCGTGCACTGCATGGCCCGCCGCACCGCAAGGGCCTTCTGCCGCCGCTGGAGGCCCGCTTTCTTTTCGCGGCTGGACTCGAGCTTGTCGTCGAGGGAGATGATGTCGGCCATCGCTGATCCTCGGTTCCGGCCGCCTCCCGATCCGATGGACGACCGCCCATCTTCCTTACCACCCCCCCGAAACCCTGTCAATTCGCGGGCAAGGCCGCTTTCCGGCGCGCCGCGCGCGTTTGACAGCGCTCGGGGAATCCCCTATAGGACCCCCGAGGCGCGGGGCCGCCCGAGAGGAGTCCGTCCCGCGCCGCATCCTCTTCCGGCGCAGGCGGACATGGAGTCTCCCCGCTTCGAAGGCCAGGCGCTTCCCTGCCAGATCGGCAGTCTGCCCCTCAGCGATTACCGCGAGGCGGCCGAGTGGGTGGAGCGCTTCACCCCCGAGATCCCCCTCTGGGTGCAGCTGCCGCAGCTTCCCGGCGAGATGATCACCCGGCAGTTCGCGGCCGGTCTGCCGGGGTTGCGCGAGGCGGAGGGCCGGGTCTTCGTCGACACCGAGGGGGAAGACTTTCCCGGCGAGCTCGAGTCCTTCTACGCCGAGGTGCTGGAAATCGAGGAGGGCCTCCGGGATCTCGAGACCTCGCGCTTCGCCTTGCGGCCGGAGGCGGCGGGGGGCTTTTTCGAGCTTGAACGGCGCGCTTCCTCCTGGAAGACCCCCCCTTGGGCCGTGAAGGGGCAGATCATCGGCCCGGTCAGCTTCGGCATGAGCTTCACCGACGGAGGCGGCCGCCCGATTTTTTACGAGCCCTCCCTGCGCGAGGCCCTGCTGCAACTGCTCGCGCTTCGGGCGCGCTGGCAGGTGCGAAGGCTCTCCGCCATCGCCCCCCGGGTGCTTCTCTTTTTCGACGACCCGGCGATCACGGCCTTCGGCTCTTCCCAGCACATCGGGCTTGCCCGCGAGGACATCGTCCAGGGGCTCGCCGCCGTGATCGAAGCCGTGCATCGGGAAGGGGCGCTTGCCGGCGTGCACATCTGCGCCAATGCCGACTGGACGCTCGTTTTCGACTCCGAGGCCGATATCGTCAGTTTCGATGCCTCCTGCTTTTTCGACCGTTTTGTGATCTACGCCGACCCCATCCGCCGCTTCCTCGCCCGGGGGGGCGTGATCGCCTGGGGCATCGTGCCGACCCTCCACCCCGAGGATCTCGCGCGCGCGACGCTCGACGGCCTGGAGGCGCGCTTCCGGAATCAGGCCGGCCGGGTCTGCGCCCTGGGCGTTTCCGCCCCGCAGCTCCTCGCCCAGTCGCTCATCACCCCCGCCTGCGGCTTGGGGACGCTGCCCCGCGAGCTTGCCTGGAAAGGGCTTGAGCTCACGCGCGGCCTCTCCGAGCGCATCCGTGCGGGGATATCGATTCGCGAGGTGGCCACATGAACGAGGCCGGAAATCGATTCCGGGGGGCGTCGCGCTATGTGATCGACGAGGAATTGGCGCGCATCGTAAACGTTTCGATCGCCCTCGAGATGCCGCTGTTGCTGAAAGGCGAGCCGGGGACGGGCAAGACCATGCTCGCCCACGCGATCGCCGAGGCCCTCGAGATGCCCCTCATCGTCCTCAACGTGAAGTCGAGCATGAAGCTGGTGGACGCCCTCTACCAGTACGACACCCTGACCCGGCTGAACGACAGCCGCTTCGGAGATTCGCGGCGGGACGTGAGCCGCATCGAGGATTATATCCGCATGGGCAAGATCGGCCAGGCCTTCACCGCCGATCGACGCACCGTGTTGTTGATCGACGAGATCGACAAGGCCGACACCGACTTCCAGGACGACATGCTCGACGTCCTCGACCAGATGTCTTTCGACATCATCGAAATCGACAAGACGATCCGCGCGCACCACCGGCCGGTGATCCTGATCACGAGCAACGCGAAAAAGGACCTCTCGGATCCCTTCCTCGGCCGCTGCAACTTCCACCACATCGCTTTTCCCGACCCCGAGATGATGCGGCGCATCGTCGCCGTGCACTTCCCGGATCTCGACCGCCGGCTTCTCGAGCAGGCGGTCGCGGCGTTCTACCGCCTGCGCCGCATCGAGGGCGTCGAAAAGCGGCCCGCGACCCGCGAGCTGTTGAACTGGATCCGCGCGCTGCAGGCGGATCCCGACTTCCGGCCGCGGGATCTCGAACGCGGCGAGCCGCCCTACCTGGGGGTGCTCTTCAAAAAAAGCCAGGATTTCCTGCGCGCGCGCGAGGCGACCGCTAGCAGGCGCTCCTGAGGGGACGAGGCGGACGCCACGCCGTTGCGGGAGGCCGGGGGGTGTTCATCTCCTTCTTTTACCGGTTGCGGGAGGCGGGGATCCCCGTCAGCCCGACCGCTTTTCTAACGCTCCACCGAGCGCTCGCGGCGGGGCTGGTCTCCTCGCTCGAGGATTTTTACGGCGCAGCGCGGAGCATCCTCGTGAAGAGCGAGCGCTGGTTTGACCGCTTCGATCAGGTCTTCGCCCGCAGCTTCCACGGAGCCGAGCTCCCCGAGCCGCGCGGTCCGGAGATCGATGCGCTCGCGCGCGCGCTCCTCGAATCGTGGCTGCAGGACCCCGGGGAGCTCGCCCGCGCGCTCGGGCTCGAGCCCGAAAGCCTGACGGGTCTTTCGCCGGATGCGCTCCTCGAGCTCTTTCGGCGGCGCCTGCGGGAGCAAACCGAAACCCACCACGGCGGCAGCCGCTGGATCGGAACGCGGGGGACCTCCCCCTTCGGTCACGCGGGCGTGCATCCCGGCGGGATGCGGGTCGGCGGCGTCTCCCGCAACCGCTCCGCCGTGCGCGTCGCCCTCGAGCGGCGCTACCGGGACTATTCCCAGGAGGGGCCGCTCACCCAGGCGCTTGTCGGCGAGGCGCTCAAGCGGTTGCGGCACCTCGTCCCCGCCGGGCCCCGCGACCGGGTGGACGTCGCGGCGACGATCCGGCGCACGGTGCGCAACGCCGGCGAGATCGAAATCGTCTTCGCACGTGCGCTTCGCGATCGGCTGCAGGTGATTCTCGCGATCGACAACGGCGGCTGGTCCATGGACCCCTACATCCCCGTCGTCCAGACGCTGTTCGATTACGCCCGCTCCCAGTTCAAGGATCTCAAGACCTACTTCTTCCACAACACGATCTATGCGACCCTTTGGGAGGACCCGGCGCGGTGGCGCAAGCCGCAGCCGATTGCGGACTTCGCCCGCCTCGACCCGGCGACTCGTCTGATCGTCGTGGGCGATGCGAGCATGGCGCCCTGGGAGCTCTATGCGACCGACGGGGCGATCGCGCTCGAGGAGCGCAGCGGCCAGCCTTCGATTGCTTGCTTGGAGTTCCTGGCCGAGACCTTCCGGCACCGCGCTTGGCTGAACCCGCGGCCGGCGGAGCGCTGGGCCGAGACGCGCACGATCGGGGCGATCCGCGGCTTCTTTCCCATGTTCGAGCTCACCCTGGACGGCCTGGAGCAGGCGGTCGCGCATCTGTTGACCCCATGAGGCGGGCCGACCTCCGGGACCCCGAAGCGCCCCCGGGGCGGAAAGCGTTCATGGGCGCCGGCGAGCCCAAGAGCGGTGATGACCCTGGGAAGTCCCACCGGGCGGGGGAAACCATTTCCCGCGCAGTCAGCCGGGCGAAAAAGCCGTGAACCGGAGGACCTCCAGGGGAGGGGGGTTCTGGAAGCCGCTTTTGAGGCGGGAAGTGCTGCGATGCGTGGAGAGCCCCGATGCCGCGCGGCTCAGGGAAAGGGCGCCTCCGGATCGACCGGACGGCAGGTGCCGGTTTCCGCCGCGGCGTGGACCTCGACGGGGAAGATGCCGGCCGAGACGTGGGCGAAGCGCCCGGCCGTCTTGTCGACCACGAAGGTGTCGACGCTGCCGCTCACCGCGGCGACGAGCTGCAGCACGAGGATCTCCTCGGAATCGAAGATGCGGCTCAGCGCGGCGCGGATGTGGTTTTCGAAAACCGCCTTCGGGGCGGGCGAATCGAGACCGGCGAGGAGTATGCGCTTTCCGGCGTTCCCGGGGAGGCTCGAGCGCTCCACCGTGCACAGAAGCGCCTCCCCCACGCGGAAGGGTTCGCCTGCGGCCGCGGCGGAAGCCAGGGCCGGAAGAAGCAGGAGCGCCACGCGGGCGATGATCCGATTCATTCGCTGCGGAACTTCGCCGTGTAGCTGAGCTTGACCTCTTTTCCCGGCGGCACGGAAAGGCGGAATTCGGCCTCACCGGCGGTCAACTTCCGGTGCGGGTGCGAGGCGGAAACGATCATCCAGTCGCCGGGGATCGACTCGATGACGCGCAGCGAAGTCTCTTCCCGGCGCTCGTTTCGCAAGAGCAGTTCCCAGGCGGTCTCGAAGGTGTCCGCGGCAAGCTTTTTCCATAGAATTTGACGCCGTTCGGCGATGAGGTCGAAGGCGCGTCCGGTCGTCAACCGCACGCTTTCACCCGGGGAGGCCGCTTTCAGACGGTCTTCTCCCGCGAACTGGAGCGCCCCCTGAGCGTCCGAACGGTAGACACGCACGATGCCGTACGGCAGCGGAATCCCCAGGCGGTTCTCCTTGCGGTTTTCAATCTCGAGCACGACGTAGGCGTTCTCGCGGGAAACCCCTTCCTGGCGGCGGTCGGAGCGATGGCGCCCAGGGGACACGAGCAGGAACTCCCGTTTGACGGCGAGACCCTCGGCGCCGAGAAAACGCAGCTGGGTCATCCGGCCCTGGCGGATCGTGGTCGGACGCTCCGGCCGAAACAGGTGTACTTCGCCGAATTCCTCCCGCGGCGCTTCCTCCATGGGGCGGTACGCCCGGATATGTTCTTCCGGGGAGTCGAAGCGCTTTTTCTTCCAGCGGAATCCCGTCTGCGGCAGCATGGGCACATCGCCGGCGACGAGGGTCACGACCGCCGCAGGGTAGGAAACCCCGCTTTCGTTTTCGATCGTCGCCCATCCCGTGAGCTCCGCGCGGTCTTCGCGCTCGGAAAGGACGAGCACGTAGTCCGCCTGCCAGCTCAGGCCGTGGACGAGGTAGGCCGCCTCGATCCGTTGCGGCCGGGAAGCGGCGTTTTCCACGATGAAGGCGAGCGCCGGGCGGCTGACCAGGCCCTCGGGGACTTTGGGGAAAATGATGCGGCCGGGGTGGTTGTAGGTGACCTCGTTGTCGATCAAAAAGACCGCTCCGCCCTCGATCGAGAGCAGCGTCGCCGGGATCTCATCCTGGCGCTCGCTGAAAGGGTTTTCGAAGAAAAGCTTGACCGTTTTGCCGACATGGCGCTCGAGCAGGCGCTGGGGGCTGATCAGGTCGGCTTCGTGGCGCTGCTCGAGGATCCGCAGCGGGGTCTCGCCCACGGCGTGCAGGCGGACGCTCTCCGGGAGGATTGTCGCGGGAATCTCCAGGAACTGGAACTCGACCGTGCCGAGGGGCAGGCTGACGCGGCGTTGGTCGCGCACGAGGCTGAAGTCGCCTTGATAGAGGGTGAGAAACAACGCCGCACGCTCCTCGACGCCGACGGCGATCGGTCGGGCGTCGTCTTTTTTCTCCTTGGGCGCGGCGAGCGAGGGCGGCACCGCTCTCGGGCCGAGAAAGAGGAGGGCGAGGGCGGCCAGGCAAAGCAAAATCCGTGCGATCATCGGGGTCGGCTCCGCCGGGGGGAAAATCGGGGACTTCGGGTTTGGGTTCCCGGTCGGGATCGAATTTAGCCGAAAGGCTCCGGATCGGCAAGGCCGTCGATCCCGAAGAGGCGGCAGGCGTTTTCCGTCACCCGACGGGCCAGTTCCCCGGGATCCTCGTCTCGGGCGGCGGCAAGCCGCAAAAGCACCCCTGCGACCCGCGCCGGTTCGTTTCGCGGCTGCCCTTTCCGCTCGGGGTCGGGGGTGAGCCAGGGGGCGTCGGTTTCGACGAGCAACCTGTCCGGCGGAATCCGCCGCACAAGCTCCCGCAAGGCGGCCCCACGCCCGGGAAAGGTGATCCTCCCCGTGATGCCGATCAGAAAACCGAGTTCCAGATAGCCCTCGAGCTCGTCGGCCGTTCCGCTGAAGCAGTGCACGACCGCGCCCGCGGGCGGGGGGGCGGCGCGCACGATGGAGAGGAATCGGCCCCGGCTGGCGCGTTCGTGGAAGATGACCGGCAGGCCGCCCTCCGCGGCCGCGGCGAGCTGGCGTTCGAGCCATTTCTCCTGGAGGTCCTGCGGCGAGTGCAGGTAGTGGAAGTCGAGGCCGATTTCGCCCCAGGCGCGCACCCGGGGGTGAAGGGCGAGGTCTTGGAGCTCCTTCAGGGCCGCCTCCGAGGCGAGCCGCGCGTCGTGGGGGTGAATCCCCACGGCGGCGAAGACCCCCGGTTCGGCCGCGGCGATCGCCGCCGCGCGGCGCGAGGATTCCACGTCCGTGCCGACGGTCATCATGCCTCGCACGCCGGCCGCCCGGGCGCGGGCGATCACCGCCCCGCGGTCGGCGTCGAAGGCCGCATCCTCCAGATGGCAGTGACTGTCGAAGAGCGGCATGGGGGCCGGAGAAGGGTTGATTTGTTGCATCAATTTTGAAATTATGACCTCTTGCTTTGTTTGTCAGCGGTCTTCTTGCGGCCCCACCACTTTCCCGCCAGGGAGGAGGATCATGTTCAAGATCGTCAAGCGCGAAGAGATGTCCCAGGGAACCGTGATTCTCAACGAAATCGAGGCTCCGCTCATCGCCCGCAAGGCCAAACCCGGCCAGTTCGTCATCCTCAAGGCCAACGAGACCGGGGAACGGATCCCGCTCACGATGGCCTATACGGATCCCGAGCGCGGCGTAATCGCGGTCATCTACCAGGTCGTGGGCAAGTCGACCGCGCTCTTCAAGACCCTCCAGGTGGGCGACGGCTACCAGGACGTCATCGGCCCCCTCGGCAAGCCGACCCACATCGAGAAGCTCGGCCGGGTGGTCTGCGTGGGGGGAGGCACGGGGGTCGCCGTGCTGCACCCGATCACCCGCGCGATGAAGGAGGCCGGAAACCACGTGATCGCAATCATCGGCGCGCGCACCCGGGACCTGCTCATTCTCGAGGACTTCATGCGGCGCGCTTCCCATGAGCTCCACGTCTGCACCGACGACGGCTCCTACGGCCGCAAGGGGTTCGTGACGCACGCCCTCAAAGACGTTCTCGACCGCGAAACGATCAATCAGGTCGTCGCCATCGGTCCGGTGCCGATGATGAAGTTCGTCTCCCAGCTGACCCGGCAGTACGGCGTGCCCACCCTCGTCAGCCTGAACCCCATCATGGTCGACGGCACGGGGATGTGCGGCGGCTGCCGCGTCACGGTGGGCGGCGAGACGCGCTTCGCCTGCGTCGACGGGCCCGAGTTCGACGGCCACCAGGTCGATTTCGACGAACTGATGCTGCGGCTGCAGGCTTACTGCGAGGAGGAAAAGGCCTGCTTTCAGGAATTCTGCATGATGGAAGAGTCCTGGCACCGCAAGTGAACCGTTCCCGGGTGCGCAACCGGAAATCCGTGGGGAGGAGATCGCATGGCTGAAGAGGCGACGGTCAAGGAGAAGAAAACCAAGAAGGGCCGGGTCCCCATGCCCGAGCAGGATCCGAAGGAGCGGGCGCGCAACTTTCTCGAGGTTCCCCTGGGGTACAGCCCCGAGATGGCGCGGGAAGAGGCCTCGCGCTGCCTGCAATGCAAAAACCCGGGCTGCGTCGAGGGCTGCCCGGTGGGGATCGACATCCCCGGCTTCATTCGTCTGATTGCCTCCGGGGAATTCACGGCGTCGATCCGTCACGTTTGGAAACAGAACAGCCTGCCCGCGGTCTGCGGCCGGGTCTGCCCGCAGGAGATCCAATGCGAGGGGAAATGCGTGCTGGCGAAGAAAGGCGAGCCGGTCGCGATCGGAAACCTCGAACGCTTCGTCGCCGACTGGGAGCGGGCGCACGGATCGGGGGCGCTTCCCCCGAAGGCTTCGCCCACGGGCAAACGGGTGGCCGTGGTGGGCTCGGGGCCGGCCGGGCTCACCGTCGCCGGCGACCTCATCCAGAAGGGGCACGAGGTCACGATCTTCGAGGCTTTCCACAAGCCGGGCGGGGTGCTGCTCTACGGCATCCCCGAGTTCCGCCTGCCCAAGGAGATCGTCGCCCAGGAGGTGAACTTCCTCGAGCGGCTCGGGGTGAGGGTGCAGTGCAACGTGGTCGTCGGCCGCACGGTCTCGCTCGATGAGCTCTTCGCCGAAGGCTATCAGGCCGTCTTCCTCGGGCTCGGAGCGGGTCTGCCCAAGTTCATGAACATCCCGGGCGAAAACCTGGTCGGCATCCTTTCGGCGAACGAATACCTGACGCGGGCCAACCTGATGAAGGCCTATCTTTTTCCCCAGGTCGACACCCCGATCCCGCGCGGCAAGGACGTCGTCGTGCTGGGCGGCGGCAACGTGGCCATGGACGCCGCGCGCACCGCTTTGCGCCTCGGTGCCGACCGCGTGCGGCTCGTCTACCGGCGCTCGCGCGAGGAGATGCCCGCCCGGGCCGCCGAAGCGCACCACGCGGAAGAGGAGGGAATCGAGTTTTTCCTCCTCACCAATCCCGTGCGCTACCTCGGAAACGAAAAAGGCCGTCTCGTCGGCATGGAGTGCATCCGCATGGAATTGGGCGAACCCGACGCCTCGGGGCGCCGGCGGCCGATCCCGGTGAAGGGCTCCGAGTTCACGCTCGAATGCGACCTCTGTATCGTGGCCGTGGGGACGGGCGCAAACCCGTTGCTTACGAGCTCGACCCCGGATCTCAAGGTCAACAAATGGGGCTACATCGAGGCCGACCCCTGTACCGGAAAGACCTTGAAAAAGGGGGTCTGGGCGGGCGGCGACATCGTGACCGGGGCGGCGACGGTGATTCTCGCCATGGGAGCGGGCCGGCTCGCCGCCAATTCCATCCACGATTACCTGATGCGCGGCTGGTGAGCATGCGGGCGGCCGGGCGCGGTTTCCGCCGCCCGGCCGCCTACCCGAAGCGAGCGTGCCAGGCGAGAAAACGCGCGACCGACTCCTCCCCGAAGCGCCGCAACCCGGCGAGCACTTCCTCCAGGGATTTCTCGGCCGGCCGTTTCTCCCCCGTTTTGGAGTAGAACTTGTCCGCCCAGCAGAGGATTTCCTCTTCGAGCGACACCGGCAACATGTCGCGCTCCGGGAGCGGAAGCCCCCGCCGCCGGATCTCTTCCGCGGTGATTCCCGCCCCGACGTGACGCTCGCAGGCGAGCGCATGCCGCGGCAGACCCTCGCGCTCGAGGATCCCGCGGCCGAGCACCCCGTGGCAGATGTAGGGCGCCTCCCCATGGCAGCCGATGCCCGGGCTGTCGGTGAGAACGACCCCGATGTCGTGCAGGAGGGCGGCCTCCTCGAGGAAGGCGCGGTCGGGGGTCAGGGCGCGGAGCTTTTCGGCCGCGGCGAGCGCCCGGGCGGCCACCTGTTCGCCGTGCCGCAGCACGATCCGGAGAGCGGGCGATCCCGGAGGGAAGGTGCGGGCGAGAATCGTGCGCGGGTTCATCGCCGGGCGGGTCAGGCCGCTTTCGAGGCTCGGGTCCCGCGCGCGAGGAGAACCCCCTCGATGAAGGGGTCGATCCCCCCGTCGAGGACCTCGTTCACGTTGCCGATTTCGAGCCCGATGCGGTGGTCCTTCACCATCTGGTAGGGCTGCAGGATGTAGGAGCGGATCTGGTTGCCCCAGGCGATCTCCTCCTTGCTCTCGTGGATCTCGCGCAGTTTTTCCTCCTGTTTTTGCTTCTCCAGCTGGTAGAGCCGCGCGCGCAGCACCTTCATCGCCAGGTCCCGATTGCGGTGCTGGGACTTCTCCTGCTGGCACTGGACCACGATCCCCGTCGGCAGGTGCGTGATGCGCACGGCGCTGCTCGTCTTGTTCACGTGCTGCCCGCCGGCGCCGCTGGCGCGGAAGACGTCGATGCGCAGGTCCTTCTCGTCGATGTCGAGGACGATCTCGTTTTCGAGCTCGGGGTAGACGAAGACCGAGGCAAAGGAGGTGTGCCGCTTTCCGCTCGCGTTGAAGGGCGAGATGCGCACCAGGCGGTGAACCCCGACTTCGGTCTTGAGGTAGCCGTAGGCGTTTTCTCCGGCGGCGGTGAACGTGGCGCTCTTGATTCCCGCCTCTTCTCCCGGCTGCAGGTCGATCAGCTCGAGGCGGTAGCCTTTGCGCTCGACCCAGCGGGTGTACATGCGCAAGAGCATCTCGGCCCAGTCTTGGGCTTCGGTTCCGCCGGCCCCGGCGTTGATGGAGACGATCGCGTTTTTGGCGTCGTCCTCGCCGTCGAGCATCAGCTCCAGGGAGAAGCGTTCGATCCGGCGCGCAAGGGCGTTCGCTTGGACGTGAAGGTCGGCGAGGGTGGCCTCGTCTTCCTCCGCAGCGGCGAGATCGTAGAGCTCCTCGGCGTCGCGCAGCTCGGAGTCGAGCCGCCGGAAGCGCTCGAGACGCTGGTGGAGGGCCGTGCGTTCCTTGAGCACGCTCCGGGCCTCCTCGGGCCGGTTCCAGAAGCCTTCCCGGGAGAGCTCGGTTTCGATTTCCTGCAACCGCCTTTCGATGCCGGCGGGGTCAAAGACAACCTCGGATCTTTTCGAGTCGGGACCTGGCCTCGCGCAGGGCCTGCTTGACTTCGTAGCTCATGGGTCGGGTTCTCCTTTCCGGCGGTTTAGTACGCGCCAAACGTCTTTCGCCCCTCTATATCACGGATCCGGCCGGCGGGGGCAGTCCTTTTTTGCGCTCCCGCCGCCTGCGCCGCAGACCGAGAAGCGAAAGCACGAGCGAGATCCCCAGCGCCGCTGCCGGCGCCAGGTCGCCCGCGGCGGCGTAAACCGTCTTTTCGGTGAGCAAGGGAAGCTCGCGCACGGCGACGGCCTCGACCTCGAGCGGGGTTGCCTCCTGCACGCGGCCCACCGGGTCGATGAAGGCGCTGATCCCGGTGTTGGCGGCACGGGCGAGCGCCCGGCGGGTCTCGACCGCCCGAAGCACGGCGAGGGCGAAATGCTGGTAGGGCCCGGCGCTTTTGCCGTACCAGGCGTCGTTGGTGATCGTGATCAGCAGCTCGGCGCCGTTTTTGACGAGTGCCCGCGAAAGGGCGGGGAAGATGATCTCGTAGCAGATCTGGATGCCGAGCGTGCATCCCGCCATGGCGAGGGTGCGGCCCTCGGGCCCGGGCGTGAAATCGCCCACGTGCTCGACCATTTTCCCCAGAAACGGCAAGTACTCCTTGAAGGGCACATACTCGCCGTAGGGGACGAGGTGAGCCTTGTCGTAGCGGCCCAGCACCCGCGCCTCCGCCGGGGAGAGGAGAAAAGCGCTGTTGAAGTAATCGGCGGTTCCGCCGGCACGGAGCTCGTAGGCGGGGGCGCCGATGAGAAAGTGGGCGCGCGAGTCGGCGATGCCCTCGAGCAGCCGGCGTGTCGGAGGGATTTCGGCTAAAAAATAGAAGGGCGCCGCCGATTCGGGCCAGACGATGAGCTCGGAGGACCGCTGCTCCGCGACCCGGGAAAGGCGGACATAGGTGTCGATCGTGGCGGCCTGGAAGGCCGGATCCCATTTCAGGGACTGGGCGATGTTGCCCTGCAGGACGGCGACCCGCAGGCGGGGGGCCTCGGCCGTGCGGCGGTCGATTTCCGCGATGCGCAAAAGCCCGTAGCCCCAGACCGAAACGGCAAGGCCGGCGGCGGCCAGGGCGCAGGCGACCGCCGCCGGGCGGGAAACCCGGGACCCCTGCCAACGGCGCCCCGCGGCGGAGAGCAGCAACAAAAAGACCGCGGCGTTGGCCGCCGCGAGCACGGCGGTGATGCCGTAGGGCCCGGCGAGATCGGCGATCTGAATGAAGGGCAGCCAGCCGATCGGGGCGGTGCCGAGAAGAGCCCAGGGAAATCCGGTGAAAAGAAACGAGCGCAGGTATTCGAAACCCGCCCAGAACAGCGGCAGCGCCCAAAGCAGATGCACCGGCCGTCGCACGGCGACGGCAAGGCCGGCCGCCACCGGGGCGACGAAGAGCAGGCTCAGCACGGCGGCGAAAAGAAAGAGGATTCCGACTGCAAGCGGCGGGGCGAGCCCTCCGTAGCGGACCATGGTGGGGATAAGCCAATAGAGGAGCGAGACGAAGTGGGCGATCCCGAAGACCATCGCCCGGCGGAAAGCCTCGCCGGGTCCCGCCTCCCGGATCGCCCAGAGCAGCGGCACCAGGGCGATCGCCGACGCTGCGGCAAGCCCGATTTTCGGAAAGGCGGCCGTGAGCAACACACCGCCGCCGGCCGCAAGAAGGCCCTTGCGGATTTCGTCGTGAAGAGGCGGGGCCATCGAACTCCGGAGCGCAGGAGGATTTCGCGGCTTGCGGGGAGCCTTTCGCCCGCGGCCGCGCATTCTCACGGAAAAGCATCGATCCGTCAACCCGGCGTTTCAAAGATCCGGCTTGACACCCGGCGGGCTGCGGCGCTATCGCAGAGGCCCAAGACCCCGGGCCCCGGGATCTGCCTGCGGTCCGGGGGAGCCGCGGAACCAGGTAAGCCGGAGAATCCCCTCATGCCCACCCCCATTCGAATCGAGATCGAGACCCTCGTTTTGCGCGGCGAGTTCAACGACACGGCCGCCGGCCGGGCGCTGGCCGCCGGGCTGCCCCTCGAATGCGATTGGTCGCGCTGGGGCGAGGAATACTACGGCACGACCCGCCCGCGCTTCGGAGCCTACCCCGGAGAGACGGTCGAGGTGCTGGAAATCGGCGATCTCGCCTACCACGGGCCGAGCGGATGGTTCTGCCTGTTCTTCGGGCCGACTCCGGCCAGTCGGGGCTCCGAGCCTCGGGCGGCCGCGCCGGTGTTGAAAGTCGGCCGCGTCCAGGGCGATTTCGAGGCCCTCCGGGCGCTGGGCGCGCAGGTGAAGGCCTGGGTGCGGCCGGATGGCCCGTAAACCGAAGCGCTCGCGACGGCGTCTAAAGGGTTTGAACGGGGTCTGCGGAAGATCGTCGAGACGCCGGGGAAAGCGCTGTTGCCGAACGGAGGCCCTCAGAGGCGGGGATTTGTCAAATGCGGGTCCTTCGTTTAGGATCGATCTCTTGTGAGCGCGCCCGACCCCAAGGCCCGGCTTTCCGGAGTGAACCCCGGCTCCGGCGGCGCGGCACACCCTTCCGCGACGGCGCCGAGGGAGCGGTCTTCCGCCGCGGTCGCCCCGGCGGAGACGGATGCCCTCCTGGTCGACCGCGCCCGCCGGGGTGACCCAGGCGCAGCCGAGCAGCTGATCCGGCGGTACCAAAACCGGGTGCATCGGATCGTCTTTCCGCTCTGCGGATTCGATGCCGAAGAGGCCCGGGATGTCGTCCAGGATGTCTTCCTGCAGGTATTCCGGAGTCTGCCGGCGTTCGAGGGGCGCTCGCGGTTTTCCACCTGGCTCTATCGCATCGCCGTGAACGCCGCTCACGACGCCCGCAGGCGCAGACGGCGCTGGCGCGACTTCTTCTTCCGCGGACGGCGCGGCGGGGAAAAGGACGATGCGGATGAGCTCGAGGACCCGATGGCGGCGGCGATGGCTCCTCCGGAGGAAACCGACCCCGTCTTCCGCATCGCGGCGGGCGAGCTGGAGCGCGAGGTGCGGCGCGCCGTGGGGCGGCTCTCCCGGCATCAACGGACGGTCTTCACCCTGAAGGTATTCCAGGAGATGAGCCTTTCCGAAATCGCGGAGCTGACCGGGATGGCCGAGGGCACCGTCAAATCGCACCTGTTCCGGGCGACGCGCAGTCTGCGCAAGCAACTCGGAACGCTCCTGGATCGGCAGGTCCCCGGGGGGGGAGGTTCTTCATGAAGGAGCCGCTCTGTCTGCAACTCGAGCAGGACCTGCTGCTGCAGGTCACGGGGGAGCCGCCCGGCGATTCCGCCCGGCGCCGGCTTGTGGAAGCCCACCTGCGGCAGTGCGCGCTCTGCCGTGCGGAGCAAGAACGGCTGATCCGGCTTTTCGCCGCCGGGCGGCGCGCGGCAGACTCCCCGGAGCTCTCGCCGGCCCAGGTCGACCGGCTCTGCGCCGCGGTCCGAAGCGCTCTGGAGAAGCCACCGTCTCGGGGCTGGAGGGCATGGTTCGGCGGAGGGTTTCCGCGACCGCTTCCGGCCCTTGCCGCCGCTCTCGTGCTTGTGGTCGCCGTGGGGGGAGGCGTTCGATTTTTCCTGGAGCGGCCGGAGGCGCCCGGCGAGGCGGAAAGGGTATCCGAGTGGAGCCCCCACGATATCGAGGTGATCCGCCATTTCGAGCTTCTGCGGGAGCTGGAGACGATCGAAAAGATCGTTCACGTGGTCGATCTCTTTGACGCCCCATCGGGCAACCCCGAGGGGCCGGAAGAGGAAAGGCAAAAGGGAGGGGATGAGGCGCGCAGCGAAAAAACGGCCTGAGGCCGTCCATCCGGGCGTGCGGGCGGCATGGAGTCTTCTCGTGGCCGCGTGCTTCATTTTCCGGGCGGGGACGGCCGTTTCCGCCGCGAATTCTTTTTCCCATGTCCCGGCTCCCTCCCCCCCGGCGGCCGCCGCCCCCGAAGGCGGCGCATGGCTCTCACAGCGCGACGGTCCTTCCCGTTCGTTTCTCGATCAGTTTCCTCCCGAGGAGCGGCCGCGCATGGAAGAGCGCTATCGCCAATTCCAGCAGCTTCCGCCCGACCAGCGCGAGCAGCTCCGGCGGCGTTACGAGGAATGGAACCGCATGTCACCGGGCGAGCGCGATCGCTACGAGCAGCGCTACCGCCAGTGGCAGCAGATGCCGCCCGAGGAACGGCGGCGCATGGAAGACCAGCTGCAACGCTGGGACCGACTCTCGCCCCACGAGCGCGATTCGATCCGCAGGCGCTTCCGGGACTGACTGCCGCATCGAGTCTTTCCCCGCCCTTTTGCGTTTCCCATTTTTCTAGCAAGCAATTTCCGGCTTCTTCCCGGGACATTTCTCCTGTTGCCCGGCGTTGAGAACCTTCGCCGATGCGGAATCGCGATGGCCCCTCCGGCGGTCCGGGTTTCCCCGTCGAGAAAATCCACACCCCTTAATTTTCTGAATGCCCGCTCTGCCAGAATAGATTCCCTTTTCGGACCACCATATCTGGTGTTGCAATTCTGCTTGACACGGACAACCGCTCGGTTATAAACGGGGATAACCATAGAGGGTGACATAAAAAACGGCGTTCCCGGACCGCAAGATCCAAAACCGGAAATGGGGAGAAATTCGTAGGTGAACGTTAACTTCGTTGGAAAACACCTGCGGATTTTTTTGCTCTTCGATCTCGATTCCGCATGGACCGCGGCGGAGCGGGCCGAGGTCTTCGAGGCCCAGGATCGGCTCACCTCGCGGCTGGCGGAAGAGGGTTATCGGATCGAGCCCTTTGCGGTGGAGGACCGCCGTTTCGCCTCGCGCCTCGGGGAGATCGACCCGGGGCGCGCGCTTTTTTTTAACTGGTGCGAAGGCATCCCGGGAATCCGGCACAGCGAATGGATCGTCGTCCGCGCCCTTGAGGAGCGCGGGCTGGTCTTCACCGGGTCGGGATCCCAAACGCTCGCGCTGAGCTACCAAAAGCACCGCGTCAAAAGCTTGCTTGCCGCGCAAGGCCTTCCCACCCCGCCGTGGCGGATCTTCGACCGGCCGCCTGCCCCGGGCGAGTGGGAGCGCTTTCCGGCCATCGTCAAGCCCGCCGTCGGCCACTGCAGCGACTGGGTGACCTCGGAGTCGGTGGTGATGGATGCCGGCGAGCTGCGCGAGCGGGTCGAAACCCTGCTCGCCTGCTCCGGCATCCCCGCGCTGGTCGAGGAATTCATCGACGGCCGCGAATTTCACGTCTCGCTCTGGGGCAACGGCACGATCCGCATGCTGCCGCCGGCGGAGATGGACTTTTCGTGCTTGAACGACGTCCGCGAGCGGCTCTGCACCTACGACGCCAAGTTCACTCCCGGCTCCATCCCCTACGAGAAGATCCGCACGCTGCTTCCCGCTCCCCTGGAGGATGCCGAGCGCGCCGCTCTCGAGCGCACCTGTCGCCTGGCCTACCGCGCGGTGGGCTGCCGGGACTACGGACGGCTCGACGTGCGGCTGCGGGACGGCGTTTTTTACGTCCTCGACGTGAATCCCAACCCCGACATCAGCGAGGATGCCAGCATGGCGAGCGCGGCCGAGGTCGAAGGGTTCTCCCACGCCGCGATGGCCGAGACCCTCATCCGGCTCGCCTGCCTGCGGCACCCAGCGCAGGCAGCCCCCGCCGCGGTCACGGCGCACTGAATCCCCTCTGCGGCGGCGTCCTACCAGACTGGCAGATCAAACTTCGGCCGCCGCCGAGAGTCGAACAGACCCCAGTGGGGGCCGACCCCGCCCCGTTCCCTCTCCTTCCAGGGCTCGTCGAACATTTCAAACAGCAGCACCCCCAAACCGCGCTCTCGGGCGTAGCGGGACAGGTCGTGGACGAAGCGCCGTTGCGCCGCAACCCCGGGTCGCGCCGGACCGTGCGGGGTCCCGGCGCTCGGCCAGCCGGTCTCGCCGATGAAAAGCGGCTTTCCCAGCCCGCGGAAGCCTTCCTCCAGGCGCCGGATCGAGGCTTCCAGGTTTTCGTACACGGCGCGTTCGACGGCGACGGGGGCGAAAAAGGGATGCACGTTGACGAGCAGGAAATCCACATGCGGCGCAACCTGCCTCGCCTCCGCCCTTGCCGCGTCGACGGCGGCGGTCATCGACAGCGCGACCGTCACCGGAAGCTCCCTTCCCGCCTGCCTAAGCTGCCGGCGCAGGGCGGCGGCGCCGGCGACCCACTCCTCGGCGCGCACCGGCTCGGGGCAGGCCTCCGGCTCCCCGGGGAGGCACTCGTTTCCGATCACGAGCGCGGCGATGTTGGCGCAGGATCGCGCCAGGGCCACGGCGGAGGCGAGCTGGGCCCGCGTGCGGGGCGAAAACGGGATCCCCCCTCCGCCTGCACCGCAGGTGTGGACCCCGAGCAGAAAACGGAGCTCCGGCGCATGCCGCTCGGCAAGCGGCGCGATGCGGGAGAGCACGCCCTCCAGCCCGTAGGTGCGCACCCGGCGGAAGCCCGCCTGCACGATCGTGCGCAGGTCCTCGACGATCTCGGCATCCGTCGGCTCTTCGGGGCCGCCGGGGTAGAGCCCCGGACGGTGGAACGGACCGTAATTGACGCCGACAAAAGAGCCGTCGGGAAAAGCCGCCGTCGGCGTCCCGAGCAGAACGAGGAGCAGCGCCCACCGCCTGAAGCTGATCGCGCGGGCTTCCATGGAGTCAGCGGGCGCGGCTCCAGCGGATGCGGTGGCCGGGGCGGATCCCGTAGCGCTCGGCGAAGCCGGCGCGGGCCTCGACCACGTAGCGTGCCGGACCGGCCGAAGGGTAGAGCCGCTCGGAGAAAGGGACGGTGTGGGCGGCGATGTTCAGGATTCTCTTTTCTTCGTCCACGAAGAAGATGTCGAGCGGGGTGGGGGTATCGCGCATCCAGAAGGCGAGGGGACGGGCGCGGTCGAAGAGAAAGAGCATCCCGTAGAGATGATCGGAGAGCAGCCGACCCATCAGGCCGCGGGCGTGCTCCTCGGGCTTGCGGGCCGTTTCCACGATCAGCCGGGCGAGAACGCGTTCGTCGCCGTCGAGAAACTCGACCACGGCGTCCGCGCGGACAGGAGGGGTGCCCGTCGCCGGGGCCGCCCAGAGCACGGCAGCCGCGAACACCCCGTAACGCAGAAGCCGCCTCGAGTTGCGGTTTACTTGCGCGCGCATGGTTTCTTGTATCGCGGGACGGACGAAGACTCAACCCCGCCTCGGCGCTCGGCATTGACAGGGCGGCTAGTCTCGGCTAGAGGTTTGCAGCCGCCATCCTCGCCCGCTTCGCCCGCGGACGGGATGTCGAGCCCGAAAGGTTCCCCTGCATGGTCGTCACGTTCTACGGTGCGGTCCGCGAGGTGACGGGGTCGATGCACCTCGTCACGGCCGGAGGGCAGCGCATCCTTCTCGACTGCGGGCTCTTCCAGGGAAGGCGCCGCGAGGCGGCCGAGAAAAACCGCGTGTTGCCTTTCGACCCCGCCCTCATCGGCGCGGTCGTTCTCTCCCACGCCCATGCCGACCACTCGGGCAGGCTTCCGCTGCTCATGCGCGGCGGCTACGCCGGACCGGTCTTTTGCACCCCCCCGACGAAGTCCGCCTGCGACTACCTTCTTCCCGACGCGGCGAGCATCCAGCAGTCCGACGCCGATTACCTGAACTACAAGACCCTGCGCGCGGCCTTGCTGCATGCCGGCCGGCACGTCCCCGGCGGCCTGCCTCCCCCGGAGGCGGCGGCCGTGAAGCGGATGCTCAAACGCAACGGCCACGAGCTGGATGTCGAGCGCATCCGAGCGCTGTTGGCCGAACTGCGGCTCGAGGCCGTCGAGCCGCTGTTCACACTCGCCGATGCCGAAAACGCCCTTGCCGCCTTCGCCCCGCATCCGTACCGCGAACCCTTCGCCGTCGGCGGCGGGGTCCGCTGCACGTTCTTTGAGGCGGGTCACATCCTCGGCTCGGCGATCGCCGTGATCTCCGCGCGGGAAAACGGAGCCCTCCGGCGGATCGGCTTCACGGGCGATCTCGGTCGCTTCGGAAAGCCGGTCTATAACGATCCCGAGCTCGTCTTCCCCGAAGAAGAGCGCGATCTCGATCTTTTGATCCTCGAGAGCACCTACGGCGACCGTCTCCACGAGTCGGTCCCCGACCTGAAGGGCCGCCTCGCCCAAGTCGCCGCCGAGACCTTCGCCCGCGGCGGGACGCTCTTGATCCCGGCCTTTGCCTTCGGCCGCACCCAGGTGTTGCTCTACGTCTTGCACGAGCTCTTCGAGGAGGGGCGCCTTCCGCGCGTTCCGGTTTACGTGGACAGCCCGCTCGCGGTCCGCCTCACGCGGGTCTTCGGGGCCCACCTGGAAGCCTGCGACGCGGAGGCGCGCAACGATTTCATCGCCCGGGGCAAAAACCCCTTCCGCTTCGAGTCGCTGCGGCTGGTGGAGTCGGTCGCCGAATCGATGGCCCTCAACCGCGAGGACCGTCCCCAGATCGTGATCGCCGCCTCGGGCATGTGCGAGGCGGGCCGGATCCTGCATCATCTGCGCTTCAAGATCCACGACCCGAAACACACGATCCTGATCGTGGGCTTCATGGCCAAAAACACGCTCGGACGACGCATCGAGGAGCGGGGACGGGAATACGAGCGGGCCGGGCGTCGCGGGCCCGAGCCGGTGGTGCGCTTTCTCAACAAGGACTATCCCCTGCGCGCGCGGGTGGTGAAGCTCGACGGGTTCAGCGGACACGCCGACCGCGAGGAGATCCGCCGTTTTCTGCGGGAGGCGAACCTGCGCATCCGGCGGATCGCCCTCGTGCACGGGGAGGAGGAGCAGACGCTGGCGCTCGAGCGGACGCTCCGGGCGGACGGATACGCGGTCGCGGTTCCGCGGCAGGGGGAGACCCTGAAGGTCTGAAGGCATCGCGGCGGTTCCACAACCATGGACCGGGCGCGGCAGGCGGTGCGCTTTTCCCCATGGCGGACGGAAACCGGAGAATGACCCCCCGCGGAAAAACCGCTTTCGTCTCGCCCTCGGCCTGGACCATCCTGAGCCTGTGTTTTGCGGTTCTCTTCGTCAACTACGCCGTCCGCCTGGGATACGGCGTGATCCTGCCGGCGATGATCGAGGAGCTCGGCCTCGGCCGCACGGGGGCGGGGACGATCTACAACGCCTACCTCTTCGTCTACATCGGGGTGGCACCCCTCGCCGGCTGGTTCACCGACCGCCTCGGGGCGCGCCGGGTCATCGCCTGCGGTCTGCTCGTCCTCGGAACGGGCGTGCTCGGTCTCGGCCGGGCGGATTCGCTGGCGGCGGCGGCCGTTGCTTTCGGCCTGGCCGGCTTCGGTGCAGCGGGGTTGTGGGTCCCGGTCATCACCCTCGTCCAGCGCTGGTTCGCCCCCGCGCGCCGCGGGCTCGCCCTGGGGCTGCTCTCGACCGGTTACGGGCTGGGTTTTGCCGCCTCCGGGATCCTCTTTCCGCCGCTCATGGAGTCGACCTCCTGGCGGACGGCGTGGACCCTGCTGGGGGCTTCTGCTCTGGTCCTGGTGCTGCCGAACGGGCTTCTGCTGCGAAGCGATCCCGCGGCCTGCGGCCGCCGGCCCTGGGGAGAGGCCGCCGGGGCAAAGGGCGCTTCGCCGGCGCCGGCCGGAAAAAGCGTTCGCCTCGCGGACATCTTTCGCCTGCCGGTCTTCTGGCGGATCGGGGCCTCCTACGCCCTGCTTTCCTTCGGGCTCTACGGGCTGACGACCTTTCTCGTGGACTTCGCCGCCGGCCGGCCGGGAGTCTCCCTTGAGCGCGCGGGACTTTTGGCGACGGTTCACGGGCTGTTCCAGGTCGCCGGCGTGCTCAGCCTGCTTCCGGCATCGGACCGCTTCGGCCGCCGCAACACGATCCTCGCCTCCAACCTCGCGGTCGCGCTCGTGCTCGGACGGCTTGCCCTCGGCGCACCCGATTTCGCCGAGCTCTGCGCATTGACCGCCCTCTTCGCCGGCTGCTACGGCGCGACGTTTCCGATTTACGGCGCCTGTGCCGGCGACTACTTCCCGCGGGAGGCGATGGGCACCGTGGCCGGCTTGTGGACGCCGTTCTACGGCTCCGGCGCCATTCTCACCCACTGGGTGACGGGGATGCTCCGCGACGTGACGGGATCCTACGCGGTCGCCTTCGGCATCGGCGCGGCCTGCGCGGCCGGCGCCGCATGGCTGATGATGGGGGTGCCCCGACGGGGCGCGGCGTCCGTCTCTCCCGCACGGAAAGAAGGAGATCCGCCATGAGCCGCATCCTCTGCCTGGACGTCGGTGCGGGGACCCTCGACATCCTCTTTGTCGATACCGCGCGCGAGCCGCCGCTCAAAGCCGTCGTCGCCTCCCCCGTGCGCACAATCGCCGAGCGGGCCGAGCGCCTGCCGGGGGATCTGTTGGTCACCGGCGGCGAGATGGGCGGCGGCCCGGTGACCGAGGTCCTGCGGCGGCGCGCCGCGATCCACCGCGTCTGGATCACGCGCGAGGCGACGGCCACCCTGCACCACGACCCGGAGGTCGTGGGCGGCTGGGGGCTCCAGGTGATCGACGCCGCGGAAGCGGAGGCGCTGCACCGCACGCCGTCGCTTTCCCACCTTGTGCTCGAGGACATCGAGGTCGAGCGGATCCGGGCGATCATCGAGGGATTCGGCGTTCCCTTCGTCTTCGATTTCGTGGCCCTCTGCCTGCAGGATCACGGTGTCCCCCCGGCGGGGGCCTCGCATCTCGACTTCCGCCACCGCCTCTACCGCGAGCCCCTCGAGTCGGGGCGACCCCTTTCCGAACTTCTCTGGCGGGCCGAGGAAGTCCCCGCGGCCCTGAACCGCCTGCGAAGCGCCGTGACAAGCGCCCGCCGCATCCCCGCCGCCGCGGTGTACGCCATGGACAGCGGACTTGCCGCCGTGGCGGGCGCCGCGCTCGATCCCCGCGCGCCCGGAGACCGGCCCTTTCTGGTGCTCGATATCGCCACCTCCCATACCGTCTGCGCGGCCTTGGACAGGGGGGAGCTCTGCGCTCTCGTGGAGATCCACACGCGGGATCTCACCCCGCAACGGCTTGAGGAACTCATCCGGAGCACGGCGGCCGGCGAGATCGATCATGGTCGTGTGGTCGCCCGGGGGGGTCACGGGGCGTATTTCCGGCGTGCCGCGGGCGAAGAGGCGCTCGGCTGCATCCTGGCGACCGGACCGAAACGGAAGCTTGCCGCCGGGATCCGCCCGCCGGTGCTCTGGGGGGCTCCGTTCGGCGACAACCTCATGACCGGTTGTGCGGGGTTGATCGACTGCCTTTGCCGACGGGAGGGACTCGAGCGGATCCAGGTTCTCTGAGGGCGCGGCGGGGCCGCACGCCGAGGCGGGAGATCCAAGAAAGAGAAAGGGGCAGGCCATGGGCGTTTCTCTTCGGCAGGCCGCCGTACGCGGCTTCAAGGTCGGAGACCGGTTCCGGATCCACCGTGCCTTTTCCGAGGAGGAGACCCGGGCCTTCGGGGATCTCACGCGCGACTACAACCCCGTCCATTACGATTCCCGCTGGAGCGAGGCCAAGGGCTTTCGCGGCCGGATCTGCCACGGGCTGCTCGCCGGTTCCATGATCTGCGAATTCGGCGGGCAGGTAGGATGGCTGGCGAGCGGCATGAGCTTCCGTTTCCTCAAGCCGGTCCATTTTGGGGAAAGGCTCTGCTGCACCATCACGATCACGCGCTTGGAGGAGGACGGACGCGCCGAGGCCGAGGCGGAGTGGACCAACCCGGCGGGGGAACGGGTGCTCACCGCCCAGCTGAGGGGGCGGCTTCCCTGCGGGCCGGAACGGGAGCTCCTCGCCCGGATGATCGACGCGGGGGACCTCGCCCATCCCCTGCGCGGCCGGGAATCGGGGGCGTAAAGGGAAATCGCCTCAGCGCAGCACGGCGCGGATCACGCCGTCGCGGAACAGGATCCGGCTTGTACGCGGCGGCCCCGCGGGGCTCTTCTTCCGGGTGACGAGGACGGACTCCCAGACGGCCTCCCCTTTTCCGAGACCCTGTTCGGGGAAATCCTGCTCGAGAGTCCGCAGCTGCGGTGCGGCAAGCGAGAGGATCTCCACGTTTTCGGGATCGGCCTCGTGCACCCGGAGCCAGCTGAGAATGCGGGATTCGTAGTCCGCCGGAAAGGGCCCCGCGGTCTCCTCACCCCCGGCTGCCGGGGCTCCCGGCGAGGAAGGCGGCGGCGGAGGCGTCGTGCAGCCGATCCAGAGCAGAGCGGCCGCGAGCACGGTCCGGAAGTTGGCCCATCGTGTCCACTTCATGTGCGGCTCCCTTCGCCCGCCGCGTCGATGAAGGCGGGCCGGTTTCGGGCTGCCCCGTCAGGGCTTCCTCCTTGCGGGATTGGAAATCGATCACGAAGGCCTCGTCCAGGCGCTCGGCATCCTGGAGAAAGCCCGCAAAGCCCGCCTGGAGCAGGGTCCGGCAGCTCTGTGCGTATTCCGCGGGGTCAAGGCGGCCGGCGAGCTCCGGATACTCCCCCGCGCGGTAGAGGGGACGGTACTGGGCCATCCAGCTCACGGTGAGATCCTCGGGGTCGAAGACGTCCGCGAGAAAGGAGAGCACCTGATCGCTCGCCGCCCGGTTCCCGGGGAGCACGAGGTGGCGGAGGATCAGGCCGCGGCGGGCGATTCCTTCCCCGTCCAGCCGCAAGGGGCCGACCTGTCGGAACATCCGACGCACGGCCGCGCGGTTGACGGCGACGTAATCGAGCGCCCGCGAGTAGCGCGCGGCCGGCCGGTCGTCGCCGTATTTCATGTCCGGCAGCCACACGTCCACGATTCCTTCGAGGAGATCGACGACCTCTTCGCGTTCGTAGCCCCCGCAGTTGTAGACGAGGGGAAGGCGCAGGCCCTGCCGGGCCGCGCGGTGCAGGGCGGGGAGGATCCAGGGCAGAAAATGGGTCGCCGTCACCAGGTTGATGTTGTGGCAGCCCCGCTGCTGGAGCGCCAGCAGCTTATGGGCGAACTCCTCCGTGCCGTAGGGCCGTCCCTCCCCTTTGTGGGAGAGCTGCCAGTTCTGACAGAAGGCGCATTTCAGCGTGCAGTAGGTGAAGAAGACCGTCCCCGAGCCGCGTGTCCCGGAAATCGGAGGCTCCTCGCCGTGGTGGGGGAAGAGGCTGGAAATCACCAGTTCCCCCGGTGCGCCGCAGAACCCCCGCTCCCCCGCCAGGCGGTCGACGCCGCAGCGGCGCGGGCAGAGCGCACAGCGCCGGGCGAGCCGCTCGAAGGCGGCGGTGCGCTCCCTCCATTCGTCGTCGCTCAAGTACGTGTAGGAAGCCTGCATCTCCGGATTTCCGTGCGCCGCGATTCGCCTTTCCCGGGGGCCCGCCGCGCGCTCCCGCTCCGAAGGCGCCTTCGCCTCAGGATCTCCAGGAGGCCAGCGCCGCGGCTTCCCCGGCGTCGGCGCGGGCTTCGATCCGCGCGGCGGCCGCAAGCAGCTCGTTGCGCAACGTGTCCTCCTCGAGGGCCCGGGCGTTGATGCGTACGTTTCCGGCCGCGGCCCGCGCGGCCGCGCGCGCGGCGAGCACGCCGGCGGCGCCGTCGGAGGCCGCGTTCGGGTTGCCGCGGGCGATCACCGCCCCTCCGAGCTCGAGGAGCTCGAGCGCCGCCTGCGCCACGCCCAGGGGCACTTCGGCCGCATGGCGGGTCGCCTGCTGGATCGCGCGCGCCCGGGACGCGCGCTCTTCGGGGGTGCCTTTCGGCAGACGGAGGGCGGCGAGCACCCCGCGGTAGGAGTCGGCATCGCGCTCGATGGCTTCGGCGAGCCGGCCGCGCAGCCGGGCGGCCGTCTCCGCGATCGCCGCCATCTCGGTCCGCACGGCCTCGAAGCCCTTGCGGTCGAGGGTGAGACGCGCGGTCATCTCGATCAACGCGGCCGCGAGCGCCCCGCAAAGCGCGGCCGCGCTGCCGCCTCCCGGAACGGGTTCGGCGCTGGCGGTCCGTTCGAGATACTTCAGGATCGATTGCTCGGCGAGCATGCGGTTCCTCCCGGATTTCGTTTGTCGAAGACGATCCTGCCCCGCTTGACGACCCGTTCCACGAGGTTGACGCCGAGGCGGTAAGGAAGGTGGCGGTGGGACGGGGCATCCAGGACGACCAGATCGCCCTGCTTTCCGACCTCGAGGCTGCCGATGGAGGAGGCAAGCCCTAAGGCGGCCGCGGCGTTGATCGTGAGCGCGGTCACGATCTCCCCGGCCGTGAGCCCCAGCGCGACCGCCCCTAACGCGGCGAGCAGCGGGATCGACTCGGAACAGCAGCTTCCGGGGTTGAAGTCGGTCGCCAGGGCGACGGCCCCGCCCGCCTCAAGAATGGCCCGCGCCGGGGCGTAAGGCTCGCGCAGGCTGAAGGCGGTCATCGGCAAAAGGACCGCGACCACGCCCGCCCGCGCAAGGGCCGCGACCCCCGCGGGGGAGACGTGCAGCAGGTGGTCGGCCGAGACGGCCCCGAGTTCGGCGGCGAGCTCGGCCCCGCCGAGCGCGCTCATCTCGTCGGCGTGGATCTTCATCCCCAGCCCGAGATCGGCCGCCGCCTGCAGGATCCTGCGGGCCTCTTGAGGGGAGAAGACGCCGGTTTCGCAAAAGACGTCGCAGAAGCGGGCGAGCCGGCGGGAGGCCACCTCGGGGAGCACCTCGGCGATCAGGAAGTCGATATAGGCGGAAGGCCGGCCGCGGTATTCCTCGGGAACGGCGTGAGCGCCCAAGAACGTCGCGACCACGTCCACCGGGTGGCGGCGGTCGAGTTCGCGGGCGACCTCGAGCTGCCGAATCTCGGTTTCGCGGTCCAGACCGTAGCCGCTCTTCGCCTCGACGGTCGTCACCCCGTGGGCGAGCATGGCGTCGAGACGCGCGAGCCCGAGCCGCACGAGCTCCTCGCGCGAGGCGCGCCGGGTGGCGCGCACCGTGCTGAGGATCCCCCCGCCCCGGCTCAGGATCTCCAGGTAGCCTTCGCCGGCCAGCCGCCGGGAAAATTCATCGACGCGGTCGCCGGCGAAGACGAGGTGGGTGTGCGCGTCGATGAAGCCGGGCAGAACGCATCGTCCCGCGGCATCGAGACGGGAAAAGCGATCTACCGCTGTTCCGCGGGCGGCGAGCTCGGCTTGCACCCGCTCGGCGGGTCCGAGGTGGGTGATGCGTCCGTCCTCGATGACAAGCAGGGCGCCGGAGAGGACGCCGGGGTCGGCCATCGCCGCGCCGCCGCGTGCGGCGCGGCCCGCGGCGCAGGTGACGATCTCGGCGGCGTTCTCGACGATCAGGTTTCCGTCCCTGGATCGGTTTCCGCCTGGGGTCGATCCGCTCATTCGTAGATCCGGCTTTCGAGGACCTGCTCCGAGCGGAAGCCTTCAAGCCGCAGGTAGTAAGCCGCGGCATCGACGAGGGCCGCCAGTGGAACGAGCCCCACGATTTCGCTTCCCACGACGGGGACCCCCCAGCGTTCGGCCTCGATGCGCACGAGCTCGAAGGCGCGGTAGAGAGCGGTCCGCGTGTAATCGGTCAGATTCATCGACACCTGAACGATGCCGCGGTCGCGCAGCGCCACTCCGATCGCCTTGCAGAAGCGCAGGCCGCCGCCGATGTGGCGCACGCGCCGGGCGATCTCTTCGGCCACTTCGAGGCGGTCGCAGCCCAGGTTCACGTTGAAGGCGATGAGCGGCATGCGCGCCCCGACCACGATCGCTCCGGCCGTGGGGTGGGCCGCGGCGGGTCCGAAATCGGGCTGCCATTCCGGAAGGCGGAGCTTTTCGGCCAGCCCTTCGAATTGTCCCTTGCGGATGTCGGCGAGATTGCGGCGGTGCGCGGCCGTCGCCGATTCCTCGTAGAGAAAGATCGGCAGCCGGAAGCGGCGGGCCGCCTCCTCGGCCACCTGCCGGGAGACGGCGACGGCCTCGGCCATCGAGAGTCCTTTCACGGGGATGAAGGGCACGACGTCCACGGCGCCGAGGCGCGGATGCTGGCCGCGGTGACGGCGCAGGTCGATCGCGGCGATCGCCGCCTCCATGGCTTCGAGCACGGCGGCGGCGAGCGCCTCGGGCTCCCCCACGACCGTGACCACCGAGCGGTTGTGGTTTTCATCGCTCTGGCAGTCAAGGAGCTTGACGCCGGGCCGGTTGCGGAAAGGGGCCGTGAGGCGATCGATCACGTTTGCGTTGCGGCCCTCGCTGAAATTGGGGACGCATTCGAGAATCCGGCTCCATCCGCTCATGGTCGAAACTCCTTCACCGCGGAGACCCCCTTGGGGCAGACTTGAAAGTTCATCCCTTCGACCTCGGTTGCCCCTGCGGCCAGGCACCGGAGGGAAAGACGGGATTTTCGAAAGTACCGGGCGGCGGCCGTTTTTTCAAGATCGGGCCCAGGGGGAGGGCGAAAAAGACCCGGCCGCGGCGGGAGGCGGGCCGGGTCTTTCGGAAAAACCCGTGGGGGATTATTTCTTTTTGGCGGTGGTCTTTTTGGCGGTGGTTTTCTTGGCCGTCGTCTTCTTGGCCGCGGGTTTTTTGGCGGTGGTCTTTTTGGCGGTGGTTTTCTTGGCCGTCGTCTTCTTGGCAGTCGGCATGTCTTTCCTCCTTTTGGCGTTTGAATTCGGCGGTGCCGAATAACGCAGCATCCCGCCCAAAAATTGTATTCATTCCGATTTTAACCCACAAGATATAGAGTTGCAACTTTTTTTGTGAGCAGCCTGGAAACAGTGTCCGCCCGCGGCCGGGTACGCTTTACAAACCCGCAGCGACCGTCCTAAGATCGACCCGCATGAGCGCCACAAGGAGGCAGGGATTGTCCATGGGTGAGCTGATCGTCGGCGAAGCGCCGCTTTCGATCGAGGATCTGGTGACGCTTGCGCGGCGGAAGCCGCGTCTTGGCCTTTCCCCCGCGGCCGCGGAAAAGATCCGCGCCAGCCGCGCTTTGCTCGAGGGCTGGATCCGGGAAGGGCGGAAGATTTACGGGATGACGACCGGTTTCGGCGCGTTGAGCGATGTCGCCATTTCGACCGCGGACGCCGAACGGCTGCAGGAGAACATCCTCATGAGCCATGCCGCGGGCGTGGGCTCGCCCCTCGACGAGGAAACCGTTCGGGCCGTGATCGGCCTGCGCGTGCGCGAGTTCGCCCTCGGGCACGCGGGGCTGCGCCTCGAGACCGTCGAGCGGCTGGTCGAGCTTTTCAACCGCGGCATCGTCCCGGTCGTTCCCGAGAAAGGATCCGTCGGGGCAAGCGGCGATCTGGCGCCGCTCGCCCATCTGGGGCTCGTGCTGATCGGCCGCGGCGAGGCCTGGGTCGAGGGACGCCGCCTCGGCGGCCATGAGGCGCTCGCCGCCTGCGGCCTCGAGCCGCTGCGGCTCGGGGCGGGCGAGGGGCTTGCCCTGGTGAACGGAACCGCGGTCATGACGGCGATCGGTGCGCTTGCCGTGCACGACGCCAGCCGGCTCGCGCGGCTGATCGATCTTGCCGCCGCGATGAGCCTCGAGGTGCTCATGGGCAGCCGCATGGAATTCAACCCGCGCATCCATGCCCTGCGGCCTCACCCCGGGCAGGTCGCCTCCGCCGCGAACCTCGAGCGCATCACCCGCGGCAGCGAAATCATCTCCTCCCACCGCGACTGCTCGCGCATCCAGGACGCTTACACTTTGCGCTGCTCGCCGCAGGTCCACGGGGCGAGCCGCGATGCGATCGCCCACGCCCGGCGCGTGCTGGAGATCGAAATGAACGCGGCCACGGGCAACCCGCTTTTCTTCGGCGACACTTCCGAGTTTCTGCTCGGGGGCAATTTTCACGGGCAGCCGATCGCGCTGGCGCTCGATTTTCTGGGGATCGCCGCCGCCGAGCTCGCCGACGTCTCCGAGCGGCGCATCGAGCGGCTCGTCAACCCGCAGCTGAGCGGGCTGCCCGCCTTCCTCGTGCGCGACGGCGGGCTCAATTCCGGCTTCATGATCGCTCAGTACACCGCCGCCGCCCTGGTCTCCGAAAACAAGGTTCTCGCTCACCCGGCGAGCGTCGATTCGATTCCCACCTCGGCGAACAAAGAAGACCACGTGTCCATGGGCACGATCGCCGCGCGCCAGTGCCGGCAGATCGTCGATCACGCCGAGCACGTGGTGGCGATCGAGTTGCTTTGTGCGGCCCAGGCGCTCGATCTCTTCACCAACCTGAAGGCCGGGGAGGGCACCCGTGCCGCCTACCGCGTGATCCGCGAGGCGGTCCCGCCGCTTGAGCGGGACCGGGTGCTCGCCGACGACATCGCCGCCGTCCTGCGGCTGATGCGCAGCGGCGCCATCTTGCAGGCCGTCGAAGAAGCGATCGGGCCGCTCGTCTGAAACGGACCGATCGGCGTCGCCGCGGGCGGGGGCTGGGGGGTTCCCGACCGTTGACAGCCCGGGGGGCATTCCCTATAGTCGCATCCCCGCCGCCCGGCGCCGCCGCCGTGCCGGATTCCCCCGCCGGTCGCGAAATTCCCCGACGCCTGCGGGCCGAGCGGACTTCCCCGGAAACGAAAGCACCCATGTACGCCAAGAAAATCGCCGTCGTCGAAGAGTGGGTCCGCCGCCAGGAGCTCTGGCGCGGACAGTGCCTCAACCTGATCGCCAGCGAAAACGTCTTGAGCCGCCGCGCCCGCGCCGTCGGCGCCTCGGATTTCGCCCACCGCTACGCGGAGGGCCATCCCGGCGAGCGCTACTACCGCGGCACCGGCTACATCGACGAGATCGAAACCCAGCTCGAGGCGCACCTGAAGATCCTTTTCGGCTGCACCCACTGCGAAGTGCGGCCGGTGAGCGGGACGAACGCCAACGAGGCCGTCTTCAGCCGCTTCGTCGCTCCCGGCGACGTCGTGCTGGTGAACTCGACCCCCGGCGGCGGCCACATCAGCCACCACCGCCTCGGCTCCCTCGGCAAGTTCACCCGCAACATCGTCGATTTCCCCCTCACCCCCGACGGCTACCACATCGACATCGAGCGCACCGCGTTTCTGATCGAGTCGGTCCGGCCGAAGCTCATCGTCCTCGGCAAAAGCCTCTTTCTTTTCCCCGAGCCGGTCGCCGAGCTGGCCGAGATCTGCCGCCGCACGCGCACGCGCATCGTCTACGATGCGGCCCACGTGCTCGGTCTGATCGCCGGCAAACGCTTCCAGAACCCGCTCGCCGAAGGCGCCTGGGTCGTGACCGCAAGCACGCACAAGACCTACTTCGGCAGCCAGCGCGGGGTCATCCTGAGCAACATGGAAGAAGAGGAGTGGCGCCAGATCGACCGCGGGGCTTTTCCCGGCTCCTCGAGCAACCACCACCTGGACACGCTCGCCCAACTCGCCGTCAGCACCTACGAGATGATGGATTTCGCCGAAGCCTACGCCGACCAGACGATCCGCAACGCGCGTTCGCTCGCCGCGGCCCTCGACCGGCTGGGCTTCGATGTCCAGGGCCGCGAATTCGGTTATACCGAAAGCCACCAGGTCGCGGTCAACGTGAAGGCCTTCGGCGGCGGGGAAACCGTCTCGCGCCGCCTCGAGGCGAACGACATCATTCTCAACATGAACATGCTGCCTCACGAACCGCTGCGGAACCACGACCGCCCCGAGGGCATCCGCCTGGGCGTCCAGGAGATGACGCGCTTCGGGATGCGCGAGCCGGAAATGGAGGAAATCGCCCGTCTGATCCACGCCTGCGTCGTCGGGCGCCGGGACGTGAAGGAAGAGGTGAACCGTTTCCGCTCCCGCTTCACCGCGGTCGGCTTCAGCTATGACGAGCTGGAGGAATGCCCGGCTTCGGCCGAGGCCCGCCGCCCGGCGGTCCGGGGGTAGCCGGCTGCGGGGCCGCAGGATGTTTCCCCCAGGATCCCGCGGGTGAATCGCACGTCGCTCTCCGCCGACTTCCTGCTTCTGCTCACCGCCGCCCTCTGGGGCTTCGGCTTCGTCGCGCAGCGGCTGGGCATGGACCACGTGGGTCCCTTCACTTACAACGGCTTCCGCTTCGGCCTGGGGACCCTGACCCTGCTTCCCCTGCTGCTTCGCGCGCGGGGAAAGGTTCCCCCGCCCGCCCTCCGGCTCGCACCGGGCAGACGGCTCTGCGGAGTGCTCGCCCTGGGGGCGGTGCTCTTCGGTGCCGCCTCGCTCCAGCAGGTCGCGCTGCTTTCGACGACGGCGGGAAAGGCGGGATTCATCACCGGACTCTATGTGGTCATCGTTCCCTGGCTCGGTCTTCTCTGGCGGCAGCCCCTGCTTCCTGCGACCGCGCTGGGCGCGCTTCTCGCCGCCGCCGGCCTCTATCTGCTGTCGGTGACCGCCTCCTTCAGCCTCGAACCCGGGGACGGGTTGCTGCTTCTGAGCGCGTTTTTCTGGAGCGCCCAGGTGCTGCTGGTCGCCTGGCTCGCCCCGCGTTCGCGGCCGGTGGAGCTCGCCGGCGCGCAGTTTTCCATTTGCGCGATCCTTTCGCTCGCCGTGGCCGCAGCCTGCGAGACGGTCACCCCGGCAGCGCTTCTTGCCGCCGCGGGCCCGATCCTTTACGGCGGCATTTTCTCCGTGGGCGTGGCCTTCACGCTTCAGGTCGTGGCGCAGCAGCGCGCGCACCCGGCCCATGCCTCGATCCTGATGAGTCTCGAGGCCCTCTTCGCCGCCCTGGGAGGCTATCTGCTGCTCGAAGAGCGGCTCACCCCTCGGGCGCTCGTCGGCTGCGGGTTGATGCTCGCCGGCATGATCCTTTCGCAACGGGGCGGGCGCCGCGAAAGGCCGTGAGCGTGAACGGAAACACCGACCCGCGGGAGATCGCCCGCTTCGCCGCCCGGGCCGATTCGTGGTGGGACCCCGCCGGGCCCTTTCGTGCGCTCCATGCGATCAACGAACTGCGTCTCGCGTTTATCGCCGCGCGCACCCCGCTGGCCGGCCGCACGGTGCTCGATGTCGGCTGCGGCGGAGGGATCCTCGCCGAGGCTCTCGCCCGCCGGGGGGCCCGGGTCACCGGCATCGACGCTTCCCCCGAGGCGGTCGCGGCCGCCCGCCGGCATGCGGCGGTCTCGGCTTTGGCGATCGACTACCGGGTGGGGACCGCCGAGGCCTTCGCCGCGGAATCGGGGCGGAGCTTCGATGCCGTCACCTGCATGGAGCTTCTCGAGCACGTACCGCGGCCGGCCGAGGTCGTGCAAGCCTGCGGCGCCCTCGTCCGTCCCGGCGGCGACGTCTTTTTCGCGACCCTGAACCGCCATCCGCAGGCCTTTGTCTTCGCCATCCTCGGGGCCGAATGGCTGCTCGGCCTGGTCGCCCGGGGGACGCACCGCTACAGAAAATTCGTCCGCCCCGCGGAGCTGGGCACTTTCTGCCGCCGCGCGGGACTTCAGCCCGCCGACTTCTGCGGCCTGCACTACCATCCCTTCACGCGGCGTTTCCGCTCGGGGGGACACACGCGGGTGAACTACATGCTCCACGCCCGCCGTCCCGCCGCGCCGAAGTCGGCCGCGGAGGAGGGGAGGAACCGATGAGCCAGGTTTGGTTTCGGAAAGCCTTCGTCCTGCTGCTTCTCGTTTCGCTCTCCGGCCTGTTGCTGGCGATGTTGCGGCCCTTTCTTCTGGGGATCGCGCTCTCCGCCCTGTTCGCCGCGCTCACGAAACCGCTTCACCGCCGCCTGACGCGGCGTTTCGGCGGCAGACCGCGGCTTGCGGCGCTCGTCGCGTTGCTGCTGGTGCTCCTGCTGGGGATCGTGCCGCTGGCTCTCCTGGTGGGGGCCGTGACCGCCGAGGCGATCAAGATCAGCCAGGCCGTCAAGCCCTGGATCCAGCGGCAGCTTTCCTCGCCAGCCGAGTTCGGCGAGACCCTCAAGCGGCTTCCCCTCGTGGAGCCCCTGACGCCCTACCGCGAGACGATCCTGTTGCGGGCGGGAGAGCTCGTCGGGCGGCTGAGCGGCTTTCTGATCGAAAGCCTCTCTTCGGTCACGGTGATGACGGCGCAGTTCCTGTTTTTCTTTTTCCTTTTCCTCTACACGCTTTTTTTCTTCTGGCTGGACGGGGAGCGGATGCTTTCGTGGATCCTCGCTCATCTGCCCTTGAAACGCGGGGAGTCCGAACGCATGCTTGCCCGCTTCACCGCGGTCACCCGGGCGACCCTGCGGGGGGTCGCCGTCATCGGCTTTCTCCAGGGGGCGCTGGTCGGGGCGGCCTTCGCCGTGGTGGAGGTTCCGAGCGCCGTCTTCTGGGGGACGATCGCCGCCGTCTGTTCGCTGGTCCCCGGGATCGGCACGGCGCTCGTGTGGCTGCCGGCGGTGATCGTGCTCGCCTCGAGCGGCAAGACGGTCCAGGCCGCAGGCCTGTTCGCCTTTTGCAGCCTGATCGTCACGAGCGTCGACAATTTTCTGCGGCCGCGGCTGGTCGGACAGGACACGCGGCTGCACGAGCTGCTGGTCCTTTTCGGAACTCTGGGGGGGATCTGGATGTTCGGGGCGGCGGGCATTCTGCTCGGCCCGATCGTCGCCGCGCTCGTGGTCACGGTCTGGGAAATCTATGCCGCGGTCTTCGGCGAAGAATTGGACGACAGGGAATCCGGCGGGCGCCCCGGCTCGGAGTCGCCGCCGGAGGAAGACGACGGCGGCGGATCCCGCGGCGAGACAAGCTGAAGTCAGGGACCCCTGCGCTCGGCCGCCCGCAGGCGCCCGGTGAGGCTGCGCTGCACGGAGTCGCAAATCCGCCGCGAGGTGGCGTTGAGAAAGCGCAGGTTTTTGCCGACGAGGTCCGGGGCGTGACGGATGCCCGTGCGCAGGCGGGCGCCGTTTTCGGTCACCTTGCGCAACAGGTCGATCTCCTTGCCGACCACGCGCGCCCGGCCTTCCTTCACGGCCTCCAGGAAGGCGCGCCGGCTCCAGGGACATGCCGCGGCGGTGACCGCACGGCCGAGGCGGGCCAGCCGGTGGCCGTCGCTTCCGCCGGTGAGTGCCTTGCCCAGGTTGAAACCGAGCAGCGCGCTCTTCAGGTTCCAACGGTTCAGGTTTTCGGCGTTGATCGCCTCGATCCCGTCGACTTGCTCGTAGAAGGCCGCCCGCTCCTGCTCGTCGAAGAGCGGGTTCTGCACCCCGGTGTAGTTGCCGCAGTAGGGGTGGGGAAAGACGGTCAGCGTCTCGAAGTCCTGCGCGCGCTCGAGCAGGGAGGCCAGCCCCAGCGACAGCGAGGACATGACCTCGGCCCCCCGGAAGGGCTCCACGTGACGGCGGAAAAAGCGCCGCAGGCTTCGCGGATCGTAAAAATAGACGAGCAGGTGTGTCCCCTCCCAGGAGGTCAGCTCGATGCCGGGGATGCTGAGCACGTCCTCGAAGCGATCGAGCTCGAGGGCGGTCGCGACGGCGTTGTGATCGGTGACGGCGACCCCGATGCCCAGCCTGCGGGCCCGTGCGGCGATCGCCGCGGCGTCGTCGCGGCCGTCGGAGAGGCGGCTGTGAAAATGCATGTCCACGACGGCCCCGTCACGGGCGAGATCCTCGAGCTGCGGGCGTTCGAACCGGACCCGATAGGTTTCTTCGTTCATCGGCCTTTTCCTGTGCTGCGCGTCTCCCGGGATCCCTCGGCCCCGAAGGGGATCATCGACCGTCCACCGGAAAAGCTTGAGCCGCGGCCCCGGAGCGGTACCAGGCGGCCAGCCTCCGGGGCGGAACGCCGGCGAGGAAGGCCGCGACGAGCAGCTGGTTGATCAGCCAGGTCCGGACCACGCCGAGCCTGAGCCAGCGGCGGGCCGAGGTGGCGACCGCTGCGGGCGCGAGCGCGATCCTCCCGCGGCGCCGCAGGCGACGCAAGAAGGCGAAATCCTCGAAAAGGGCAAGCGGCGGAAAGGCCCCTTCCTCCCAGAAAACCTCGCGCCGCAAAAAAAGCCCCTGGTCCCCGTAGGGCAGGCCGAAGCGGCGGCTGCGCCACGCCGCCCCCCGTTCGATGATCCGCAGGCTCCTTGCGGGAGCGTCGATGCCGAGCCGGAAAGCGCCCGCCGCCGACCCCGGGCGGTCGAGCACGCGCCGGACGATCGCCGGGTAGTCGGGCGGAGGCCGCGTGTCGGCATGGAGAAACAACAGCACGTCGCCGGTCGCGAGGGCCGCCCCCGCGTTCATCTGCCAGGCGCGCGGCGGCTCGCCGGCGAGAACGCGCAGGCCGGATGCGGCGGCGATCTCGCGCGTTCGGTCGCGGCTCGCCCCATCGACGAGCACGGCCTCGACCCCCGGGTGGGATCCCAGGGCCAGGGAGGCGATCGTTGTGGAGAGCAGCTCCGCTTCGTTACGGGCCGGCAGGACGACCGTGAGCCACGGGCGGCCCGGGCCCCGGCACAGGTGCTCGAAGGCGGCCGCGAGATCGCCGGGGCGGTCGACGTCGAAGAGCGTCGGCAGCAGCGCGGCCGGCCGGCCGCGGTCCCGCAGGCGGCCCAAGGCTTCCGCGAGCACCCGTTCCGTCCCCCAAGGCATGCCGGGGTCGAGATGGGGGGTTCCCCGCCGGAAGGCGCGCGCGGTCATGCCGTGCAGGGTGAAGCCGCCGTCCGACGCCGGCCCGAAAACGAGATCCTCCCCCGCGAGCCGGGCGAAGGCCTCCGCCAGGTAGCCGGCGTCCAGGCCGGGGGCGTCCGCACCGATCAGAACACAGCGCGTTGCGCCCTCGGCGAAGGCCCGGGAGAAGGCCGCGCGCATGCGGCATCCCAGATCCCCCGCCTGCTGCGCGAGGAAATCGAGCTCGCCTCCCAGCCAGGCCGCCATCTCCTCTTCGCCGCCTCCGTCATGGCAGACGATCAGGCGGGTGCCGCGGCGTGCGGCCGCTTGCCGGGCCGCGCGCAGGGCATGTTCGGTCAGACGCCGGTGAAAGGCCGCCGCCCCCGAGGGGCCGAGAAGCGGGATGAGCCGGGTTTTGACGGCACCGGGCCGCGGCGCCCGGGTGAAGAGAATCAGCGTCTCGGAGGCGGCGCTCATACAGTCGGTGCCGCAGCGCCGACCGAAACCGAGGGCCGGGCCCCCGGCTTAGCGGCCCTTAAGGAGTTGGCGCAGCACATAGGGCAGAATGCCCCCGTGGACGTAGTAGTCCAGCTCGATTTCGGTGTCCACGCGGGCGATCCCCTCGAAGACGATTTCGCTTCCGTCGGCCTTGCGCGCGCGGATTTCCAGCCGCTTGCGCGGGCGCAGGTCCGCGATTCCGGTAATGTCGAAGCGCTCGGTGCCCTCGAGGCCGAGGTGCCGACGGTTTTCGCCCTCGCGGAACACGATGGGCAGCACGCCCATGCCGATCAGGTTGCTGCGGTGGATGCGCTCGAAGGATTCGGCGATCACCGCCCGCACTCCGAGCAGGCTCGGGCCCTTGGCCGCCCAGTCGCGCGAGGAGCCGGATCCGTACTCGCGGCCGGCGAGCACGATCATCGGGCGGGATTCCGCGCGGTAGGCGGCCGCCGCCTCGAAGACGGTCATCTCGTGGCCTTCCGGGAACTTGCGCGTGATCCCGCCCTCGCGGGGGGCGACAAGCCAGTTCTTGATCCGAATGTTGGCGAAGGCCCCGCGCATCATGACCTCGTGGTTCCCGCGTCGGGTTCCGTAGGCGTTGAAGTCCTTCGGCTCGACCCCCAATTCGAGGAGATAGCGGCCCGCCGGGGTCTGCGGCGCAATCGCTCCGGCGGGTGAAATGTGATCGGTCGTCACCGAGTCGCCGAGAACGAGCAGCACGGCCGCGTCGCGGATGTCGGTGGGCCGGGGCGGGGCGGGCGTGAAGCCTTCGAGAAAGGGCGGCCGCCGGACGTACGTGGAGGCGGGGTCCCAGGGAAACGTCGTGCTGCCGCGGACGGAGAGACGGCGCCAGAACTCGTCGCCTTCGAAGATGCGGCGGTACTGCTCGCGGAAGAATTTCGTCTGCACGTGGCGGCCGGCCAGGGATGCGATCTCCTCATGGCTCGGCCAGAGGTCGCGGTAATAAACCGGGCGCCCGAGCGGATCGGTCCCCACCGGCTCGGCGGCGAAATCGATGTCGATGCGGCCGGCGAGCGCGAAGAGCACGACCAGCATCGGCGACATGAGGAAGTTCGAGCGCACCCGCTGGTGGATCCGGGCCTCAAAGTTGCGGTTGCCCGAGAGCACCGCGGCGACGTTCAGGTCGTGTTGCCGGATCGCCTCTTCGATCTCGGGCCGAAGCGGGCCGGAGTTGCCGATGCAGGTCGTGCATCCGAAAGCGGCGAGGTGGAAGCCCAGCGCCTCGAGATAAGGCAGCAGCCCCGCATCCCGGAGGTAGTCGGCCACAACGCGCGAGCCCGGAGCCAGCGAAGTTTTCACGTGGGGCGGCACCCGCAGGCCGTGCTCGACCGCTTTGCGGGCGATGAGTCCCGCCCCGATCAGGACCGAAGGGTTGGAGGTGTTCGTGCAGGAGGTGATCGCGGCGATCACGATGTCGCCGTCGCACAGCGGGACCTGCCGCCCGTCGAGGTTCAGGCTGCAGGATTTCTTGCGGGGGCTGCACGCCTCGGGTGGTTGGGCGGTGACGGCCGATTCCTGCTGAAAGGTCTCGAGATGGGCCGGGTCGACCCGACGCTCGGTCCCGCAGGCGAGCGTCTTCAGAAAAACGGCCGGAAGCTCGGGCAGCGCGATCCGGTCGTGCGGCCGCGCCGGTCCGGCGACCGAGGGAACGACGGTTCCGAGGTCGAGCTCGAGGACGTCGGTGTAGTCGGGTTTTTCTTCGCCCGAGTAGAAGAGGTGCAGGGCGCGGGCGAGGCGCTCGACCTTCCGCGCATGGGCGGCGCGGTTGGTGAGCCGCAGGTAGTCGAGGGTCCGGTCATCGACCGGAAAGAACCCGACGGTCGCTCCGTACTCGGGGGCCATGTTGGCGATCGTCGCCCGGTCCGGGACCGAGAGCGCCGGCAAGCCCGGCCCGAAGAACTCGACGAATTTCTCGACCACGCCCCGCCGGCGCAGCATCTCGGTCAGCGTGAGCACGAGATCGGTCGCCGTCACCCCCTCGCGGAGGGTGCCGCTTACGCGCACTCCGATCACCTCGGGGATCGAAAAATAATAGGGCTGCCCCAGCATGACGGCCTCGGCCTCGATGCCGCCCACCCCCCAGCCGAGAACGCCGATGCCGTTGACCATCGGCGTGTGGGAATCGAGCCCGACCAGGGTGTCGGGATAGGCGAGACGCCCGCTCCGGTCGCGATCGATCAACACGACGCGGCCGAGCGCCTCGAGGTTCACCTGGTGGCAGATTCCGGCGTTCGGCGGCACGACCCGGAAGCGGTCAAAGCTTTCCTGGGCCCACTTGAGGAGCGCATAGCGCTCCGCGTTGCGGCCGTACTCGGCGGCCACGTTTTCCCGCAGCGCCTCCCGTGTACCCCAGGCGTCGATCTGAATCGAGTGGTCGACGATCAGGTCCACGGGGACCAGGGGGTTGACGCGGCGGGGATCCCCGCCGAGCGCCTGGACCGCATCGCGCATCGCCGCGAGGTCGACGACGGCCGGCACGCCGGTGAAATCGTGCATCAGCACCCGCGCCGGAAAATAGGCGATCTCCTTGGGCGCGGCGTAGCTCTTCTGCCACCGTGCGAGGGCGAGGAGATCGTCCTCCCGTACCACCCGTCCGTCCAGGTGGCGGAGCAGGTTTTCGAGGAGAATGCGGATCGAGAAGGGCAGGCGGCCGATGCGGGCCACCCCTTTTTTTTCGAGCAGCCCGATGTCGAAGAAGCGGTAGGTTCGGCGATCGAGGCTCAGCTTGCGCAGCAGGTCGTTTCGTTTCATGGCCTTCTCCTCCTTGTGCGACGAAGGCGTGAGGGGACCGGGCATCGGCTTACGACGGACGCCGGAGCCGGCGGATCCCCTCGGCCGCGGCGACGATCACCTCATGGGCGAGACCCAAAAAAAGCCCGTGCTCGACGATGCCCGCGCGGCGATCCAGCGCACGCGCGAGGGCCTCCGGATCGGCGATCGGCCCGAAGGCGGCGTCGAGAATCCAGTTTCCCTGGTCGGTCGCCGCCGGGCGGCCGTCCCGCTGGCGAAGCCGCACCGCGGCCCCCAGCGAGGCGAGAAAGCGTTCCTCGGCCGCACGCGCGAAAGGGACGACTTCGACCGGCAGCGCCCAGCGGGTCCCCAACCGGGGGGAGAGCTTGCTTTCATCCACCACGATGAGGTTGCAGCGGCTCGCTTGGGCGATCACCTTCTCGCGCAGCAACGCGCCGCCGCCCCCTTTGATGAGGTTCAACGCGGGGTCGACCTCGTCGGCACCGTCGATCGTGAGGTCGATCGCCGGATGGTCCTTGAGATCGCCCAGAGGGATGCCCAAGCTTCGCGCCGTCTCCTCGGTGCGCGTGGAACTCGGGATGCCCACGATGTCCGCCAGGCGGCCCGCGCGCAGAAGCTCGCCGATCCGCAGCAGGGCGAAATGGACGGTGCTCCCCGTCCCCAGGCCGAGCACCATTCCCGGGCGCACCGCCTCGCAGGCGGCGTGCGCGGCGCGGCGTTTGAGCTCTTCGGCCGAGTTCATGGGCGTTTTTGCTCCTCCCCGCGGCGTTTTTCGGCGATGGCCGCAAGCAGCTTGCGAAACGGCTGTTCGAAGAGGACGACCCCTTCTTCCTGGAGGCGTGCGGCGACGGCTTCGAGTTCGATCCCCAGCCGTGCCAGCCGCTCGATGTGGGCGCGGGCCCCTTCAAGATCCCGGGTGACGGTGACTTCGGCGCGGCCGCCGGCGAGAAAGGCGGTGAGCGTCTCGGGCGGCACCGTGTTCACCGTCTCCGGTCCGATCAGCTCGTCCACGTACCGGGTCGGGGGGTAGGCGGGGTTCTTCGTGCTCGTGCTCGCCCAGAGCAGACGCTGCCGCCGCGCCCCGAGGGCCTCGAGTTCGCGCCACCGCGGCAGAGCGAAGAGGTCGCGGAACTCGGCGTAGGCGAGGCGGCCCCAGGCGACCGCCGCCTTGCCGGCGAGTTCCGACGCCCCGCGGGTATCGAGTTCGCGGTCGACCGCGGTGTCGATGCGGCTGACGAAGAAGGAGGCGACGGAGGCGACCCGCTCCACGGGATGCCCCCCCCGAACCCCGGGCCCGGATGCGGCCAGTCGCTCGAGGCCCGCGAAGAAGGCCTGGACGACCTCGCGATAGTTGTTCAGGCCGAAGATGAGGGTCACGTTCACGTTGACCCCTGCGGCCAGGCTCTCCGTGACCGCGGGCAGGCTCTCGACCGTGGCCGGAATCTTGATCATCAGGTTGGGCCGTCCGACGCGCTCATAGAGTCTTTTCGCCTCCGCGGCCGTGGCCGCGGCGTCCCGGGCGAGAAAAGGGTCGACCTCGAGGCTGACGTAACCGTCTTGGCCCTCCGAGTCCCGATAGACGGGCAGGAGCTCGTCGGCCGCGCGGCGGATGTCCTCGACGGCGAGCGTTTCGTAGATCTCCCGGTCGGAGAGCCCCCGGGCGGCCAGGGCGGCGATTTCGGAATCGTATTCCTTCGATCCGGCGATCGCTTTTTCAAAGATCGCCGGGTTGGAGGTCATGCCGCGGACTCCGCGGGCGACGAGCGCGGCCATCTCCCCGGAATCGAGAAGCGAGCGGCGGATGAAATCGAGCCAGATCGACTGTCCCAGGGCGAGAAGATCGGTGAGTTGCGGCATGGGCGGGAGCTCCTTTTCGGACGAACGGCGGCCCTCGAGGGCGGCCGGCCGCCTTGTTACCTGCCAGAAATCGGAGTTTTTTTCAAATCCTCAACCCCTTACCCGGCCGCCTCCGAAGTCAGCGGCTGTTCAGACTCCAATCCCAATTGAGGAAGCGCACCTGGAGGCGGTCCCCGGCAACCGTGAGGCGCTCCCGCAGTCCGTTCCGGGCGAAACGGAGGTAAAAGGCGGGCACTCCTTGCGGGAAGTCTTCGGCGAACCACTGGAAGAGCGAACTCACATAAAAATCGGGCTCCTCAAGACGATAGCGGGAGGGGTCGTTGAGGAAATCGGCCGTCGCGCGCTCCAGCTGCTGCTCAAGCGTCGCCCCGCGGAAGGGTACAGCGAGAAGCGGCGGGCAGCCCCGCGAGGCGCAGTTCACGGCGAAGTGCACGCGGGGGTCGGCGAAGCGCGGCCGGAGGATCCCGTGCTCGATCTCATCGAGCGTCAGGAGACGTCCGCCCAGACGGACGAGGGGGATCCGCCAAGGGCTTCGGAACCAGGTCCCGAGATCCTTGATCGAGGAGAGCCGCGGCCAGCGGCTGAGAACGAGTTTGATCGTCCAGGCATTGTAGGCGTTGATGTAGAACGCGAATTGCTCCGCACGGGGGAGCCTTTCGGGGTCGATCCGCGAGAGCCGATCGAGGTAGCCGTCGAGGGTGTCCTCCTCGCGCTTGAACCCCGCGTAGTCCACAAGACCGTTTTCCACATGGCGGGCGAGGAGCGCGGCATAGAGGTCGTGGTCGACCTCTTCCTTCCCCTGAGCGAAGGCCGAGGCCGTTGCGAGAAGCGGCATCAACATGACGAGACGGGCGAAGCGAACCATGGAGGGCCCTGCCGAATCAAGAACGGCTCAGAAGGAGCGCGCGATTTCCGCCGCCCGCGCCCGAGCTTCTTCCAGGCGGCGTGCGGTGAGTCCGGGATCGCCCAGCGTGGGCTCCACGGTGAGGGTTTCGATCCGGGTGAAGCCGATGAAGCCGAGAACGGTTTTGAGGTAGCGGCTCTGGAAATCGAAAGCCTCCGCCTGTGTCCCCGGCGGATATTCACCGCCGCGGGCGAGCGCCAGAAACGCCGGTTTTCCGGTGACCAGCCCGTGGTAGCCGCTTGCGGGAGAAAAGCGGAAGGTGAGCCCCGGCTGAATGAGAAGGTCGAGGTAGTGTTTCAGACGGTAGGGGATCGAGAAATTCCACATCGCGGCGGCGATCACGAACTTGTCGTGGGCGGCGAACTCGGCGGCGATCCGCTCGACCGCCTTCCAGGCTTCGGCCTGCGCCGCCGTGTGCGGCTGTCCCTGAAGCAGAGCGTATTTCGCGGCGAGCACCGCGCCGTCGAAGGGAGGAAGGTCGGCCTGGAACACGTTCCGCACGGTGACCGTGTCCGCGGGATGAAGTCCGCGGTAAGCCTCCAGAAACGAATCGGCCAGGGCGAGCGAAAGGGACTGTTCCGCCCGCGGCGAGGCCTGAAGGTAGAAGATCCGGCTCATCGGGTGCGTCCTTTCGGTGGCGCTGAAAAAGGAGGGTGCCGGGATGAAAGCGTCACCGGCGCTCTTGGATTTCTAATCGAATCATGATGCCGTTTGCCGAAGCTGTCAAACCGGCGATCTGCGGCGGGCCTTGATTCGAAGCCCGGCGATCTTATGGTCTACCATCGGTTTCCGAAATGGCCGCTGCGGGCTACCCCCGGGGCGGCCTCGCCGCTTGTCCGTCAATTCCGAACCACAAAAAAGGAGAAATCGCGATGTCGGAACGCAAAGGAGCCGTGACGCTGCGAGGAAATCCGCTGACGCTCGTGGGAGAGGAGATCCGGGAAGGGACGCCCGCCCCCGATGTCGTCCTTCTGGACAACGATCTCAAAGCGGTCCGTTTGTCCGACTTTCGGGGCAAGGTGCTGATCGTTTCCGCCGTCCCCTCGCTCGACACTCCGGTCTGCGACATGGAGACGCGGCGCTTCAACACCGAGGCCGCCGCTCTGGGACCGGAGGTCCAGGTGCTCACGGTCAGCATGGATCTTCCGTTCGCGCAGAAGCGCTGGTGCGGAGCGGCCGGTGTGGACAAGGTGAAAACGCTCTCCGACCACCGCGAGGGGGCTTTCGGACGGGCCTACGGCGTGCTGATCCAGGAGTTGAGGTTGCTGGCGCGCTCGATCTTCGTCGTCGACCGCCAGGGGGTCGTGCGCTATGTGCAGCACGTGAAGGAAGTCTCGCAGGAGCCCGACTACGGTGCGGTGATCGCCGCGGTGAAAAAGCTCCTCGTCTGATCCTGCGGTGAAGCGGTAAAGGAAGGAACCATTCGGGGCGCTTCGGCCTTCGAGCCGATCACGATCGGCCGCCCGGCTGCTTTGGCCTCAGAAGAGACCAAAGAGGCGGCGCAGCGCATCGCGGCGTTCGACGCGCTCCTCGGAGGCAAGGGATCGTTCGTTGCGGCGTTCCGGGGTCCGGCGCCGGTCGATGCCGCTGCGGCGGTCGAAGCCGCGGCGCCGATCCCGGCCGCTGCGACGCTCGTTGCCGTCATAGGGCAGGTCACGCTTGCGACGCTCTCCGCCGGATCGCGTTCCCCCGCGGTCGGAGACGATCTCCTCGGCCGTCTCCTCGGGTGTCGAGGGGTTATCATTGTCCGAAATTCCCACCCCGTTCACCTCCGATCGTCTTGCGGCCCGCGTCGGGCCGTCAGTCGGCAGTTGTCTCTCCTCCGTTCTTCGAGGACGAGCAAGCCTCATGCCATGCCTTGCTCGAGGGGCGGGGAAACCGAAAAGGCGATGTTTTTCTTGAGGATTGACAAGGCGGTCGGCTCTTCCGGCGGCGGGTGCAGGACCCGCCGTTTTGGGATCTCCATTTCCCAATTCTAGCGCGAAAAATTCCTTTTTCCGAAGTGGGGTCGTGGCGACGGCGCTCAGCGAATGCGACGCAAGGGGTGGGTGCGGCGCAAGTCCAGCCACAGGGCGCGCAGGAGAATTCCGGCCGCATCTTCGGCATCCCGCAGCGGGCGGCGGGCCCTGAAGCGGCAGGAGCGCAAAAGCGTTTCGTTCTCCCCGTCCAGGCCGAAGCGCAGGATGATCCGTTCGCCCAGAGTGCGCTCCAGGCTGTTCAGCTCGCTTTCCGCCAGGTTGGCGATACGCACACGGTCCTTGAGCGGCAGATCGTTCTTGATCTGCTCCACGGCTTCGCGCACGCGCTGCGGCGGCGGGGTATCGGCTGGCGGGCGGGAACGCTTCGTTGCGGAGGGCCGGGGCGAGGCGGCATCCAGGATGAGGACCGCCTCGAGCAGGCGAAGGGCACGATCGTAGATCCCGGGATCTTTGCTCGCCCGGGGTCCGGCGACGTTCAGCACCCGGATCTCGTGTCGTGCAAGCCACTCGAGAATGCGCTGCGAGGCTTGGAAGGCGCTTGTGCGCGCAAGATCGACGTGCAGCACGGGGCGGCCGATTTCCCGTGCGATACGTCGGGTGAGCTCGGAGCCCCCGGTCAAGGGGCCGCGGGAGAGGATCAGGGTTCCGTCCGCGTCGCGGACGTTCCACGCGGTGCGCTCGGCATACTCCTCGTTTGGGGTTTCCCGCAGCCGGTAATGCGCCGGCACGGGGCCGTCCTCGGCGCGACGGCCCCGCGGCACCCAGCCGCCGTGAGGGATTCCCAACTCGATGGCGGCGTCGAGCGCCGCGCGGTCGACTCCCGTCTGGCCGCCGGAGACGATCTTGCGGACCATCGCCTCGAGTGCTTGCTCTTCTCCGCCGGCGGAGCGAATCGGGATGCCGGCGGCGGGTCTCAGGGTTCGATCACGAAGTGAGCACGACGGTTTTTCGCCCAGGCCTCCTCGGTGCTCCCTTTGGCGATCGGACGTTCCTCGCCGTAGCTGATCGTCGCCAGCCGCTCGGCCGGGATCCCGAGATCCACGAGAAAGGCCTTGGCGGCTTTGGCCCGGGCCTCGCCCAGGGCGAGGTTGTATTCGTTGGTGCCGCGCTCGTCGCAGTGGCCCTCGATGGTGACCCGGACTTGGGGATGGGCCTTGAGGAAGGCCGCTTTCTTCCGCAGGATCGCCTGGGCTTCCTGCGAGAGGGCGGCGCTGTCGAAGGCGAAGTAGATGTCCTCGTTCTCAAACGCCGTACGCTCGGAGGCGGGCACCGCGGCCGCTGCTCCGCCCGGGATTCCCCGGCCCGCGGTTCCGCCGAGATCCTGCTCGCCCATGCCGGGCCGACGACCGGTTCCGGCGGCGCCGCTGGCATCGCCCGCCGCACCGTAGCCCGCACCGGAGGCGATCTCCTTTTTCTGGCAGCCGAGGGCCGCAAGGAGAAGCGCCGCGGCCAGTACCAGGCAGAAAGCGAACCGATTTGCTTTTTTCATCACGTACTCCTTTTCCGCAACGACCCGGATTCGGCCCCCCCCCGGAGGCGAAGGCCGCCCGCCGATGGTTCCGCCGGCGAATGGCTTTTTCCGGGATTTCTACTCCACGCGGCCCCGCTTGTCAAAAGCGGCAGAGCCGAGGAGGGGGTTCTTCCGCCGTACGTGTGGGCCGGATCCACGGTTCAAAAAATTCACTTTTGTTCTTTACTAATCTTGATAATACATTTTTGTCGCTATTTTACCGCTATGGGGTTCAATGCGAAAAGAAATAAAAGTATAGGTTTTTAGACAGTTATCTCCATACATGAGATCTTGGCACGGTGTTTGATGCTCCGCCTACCGCAAGCGACCTGACCGGCGGCGGTGCAAAACCGACTTCCAGGCTGGGGCCGCGAAAAAACCTCGGTCAAGGAGAGGATCGTCATGAACAAACGATTCGTCTTGTGCTGTACCCTCGGCCTTTTCGCCGTCAATGCCTGGGCGGCGGACGAGCCGCCCTCCGTCGCCTCGAACCGCGCGGCGATCGAGCTCGTTCAGGTCCATGCCGACTATGTCTGGACGCTCATCGCCGCCGCGCTCGTCTTTTTCATGCAGGCCGGTTTCGCGATGGTCGAGACCGGCTTCACGCGGGCCAAGAACGCGATCAATATCCTGATGAAGAACCTCATGGATTTCTCGGCGGGAACCCTCGCCTTCTGGGCGGTCGGCTTCGGGCTGATGTTCGGGGAGAGCCCCTTCGGCTGGTTCGGAACGAGCGGCTTTTTCTTAAGCGGGTTCACGCCCGGCGGAGATCCCTGGGTGCTCGCCTTCTGGATGTTTCAAGTGGTCTTCGCCGCCACCGCGGCGACCATCGTCTCGGGGGCGATGGCCGAACGCACGAAATTCGCGGGCTACCTGATTTACAGCGTCGTCGTAAGCGCGGTCATCTACCCCGTCTTCGGCTCCTGGGCCTGGGGCGGCCTTCACCACGGCAAGGGATGGTTGGAGTCGCTCGGCTTCATCGACTTCGCCGGCTCGACGGTGGTCCACTCCGTCGGCGGCTGGGCGGCGCTCGCCGGGACGCTCGTGCTGGGGCCGCGGCTGGGCAAGTACCTGCCGGACGGACGGGTGAAACCCATCCTGGGGCACAACATGCCGCTCGCCGCACTCGGGGTGTTCGTTCTCTGGTTCGGCTGGTTCGGCTTCAACCCGGGCTCCACCACGGCGGCGAAGAAAGAGATCGCCTTGATCTTCGTCAACACCAACCTCGCCGCCGCCGCCGGGTCGCTGCTGGCGATGGCGACCTCATGGATCCGTTTCGGCAAGCCGGAGGTCGGCATGACCCTGAACGGCGCGCTGGCCGGGCTGGTGGCCATTACGAGCCCCTGCGCCACGGTCACGCCGGCAAGCGCCGCCTTCATCGGCGCCGCGGCCGGGGTGCTGGTCGTGTTTTCGGTGCTCTTCTTCGAGCACCGCAAGGTGGACGACCCCGTGGGGGCGATTTCCGTCCATGCCGTGAACGGGGCTTGGGGGACGTTGGCCGCGGGCCTTTTTCACATGGAGGGATTTGATCTCGGCCGGCTCGGGGTCCAGGCCTTGGGGGTGGCGGCCTGTTTCCTGTGGACGTTTCCCACGGCCTGGCTGCTGTTCAAAGCCATCGCCGCCACGGTCGGCTTGCGCGTCTCGCCCGAAGAGGAACTCGAGGGGCTCGACCTGAGCGAACACGCCGGCATCGCCTACCCCGATTTCGAGGCCTTGGCGCACGGCGGCGGAATCGGGGCCCCTGCCCCGGCCGCGGCGGGGTTTCCTGTCGGTGCGGCATGCCCGCCGCAGATCGCACCCGTTCGGAAAGCCTGAGCAGGAGGCGCAGAGACGGACCGCCTCGATCTCGCGCTGCCTTAGGAATTCGTCCTTTACGGCCTGGTCGGCTACCAGGGGGTCGAAGGCGACCGAAGCACGGGCGACGGCGCCGGCGAAAACGGTGGCGACGGCTACGACGACATTCACTAAAGGGCGGTCCGGCCTTCAGGCCGGCCGCCCCTCCCCGCCCCGGCTCATTGTCGTTCCCAAGCGATCCCCGCCGTCTTTCGCTCCTCGCCGATGCGGACCACCACGAGGAATTCGTAAGTTCCTTTTTCGGGCAAACGAAAGAAGCCCTCGTAGCCCTGCAGGCCTTCGTTGTAGGAGAGCGGCCGGATCTGTTCGCCCCCCCGCGGGTCGACGACCTTCATGCCGACCGAGGCCCCCGTGAGCGGTTTCTTGGTTGCGGCATCCGCGAGCGTCACCGTGATGTTGTGCGTGCTCTCGGGCTCCACGTTGTCCGGGAGCTTCATCTCCCGCAGCATCTTGCGGTGCTCGGCGTTGCCCATGACGTGGAAAGCGATCCGCAGTCCGTCGACGAGGAGCTCCCGGCCGGCCGTCGAAGCGCCGCCGTGCCCTGCGCCGTGGGAGTGTCCATGCTGGGCGAAGCTCGGGAAGGCCGGAGCCCAGAGCGTCAGCGCGGCCGCTGCGGCCGCGAGGATGGCAGGAGCTGTTTTCATGAATGTTCCTCCTTCGGGGGAGCCGGGGACGGGGCGTTTCCTGTTCCCTCGGCGTTTGAAGGACCCAGGCGCCCCCGGCGCAGTGCGCGTTCCTTGACCATGGCGAAGATGACCGGAGTGACGATCAGCACATGCAGAGTCGAGGTGACCAGCCCTCCCACGATCGGGGCGGCGATCGGCTTCATGACGTCGGCTCCCACTCCGGAGGAGCCGAGAATGGGCAGCAGCCCGATCAGGGTCGTGGCGACGGTCATCACCTTGGGCCGAAGCCTGAGCACCGAACCCTCGAGGGTCGCATCGAGAATGTCCGGCGGGCTCACGGAGCCTAGCTTCAGGCGGCGGTCGAGCGCTTCCTGGAGGTAGAGGACCATGACGACTCCGGTTTCGACCGCGATCCCATAGAGGGCGATGTAGCCCACCCAGACCGCGACGCTGAAGTTGTAGCCGAGCAGCACCTGCAGGATCACTCCCCCGGTCATGGCGTAGAGCACGGCGACCATGAGGATGAGGGATTCGGAGAGCGAGCGGAAGGCGAGATAGAGCAGAATCAGGATGACGAAAAAGACGACGGGAAGCAGGATCTGCAGCCGCTCCCGGGCGCGGAGCTGGAACTCGTATTGCCCGCTCCAGGAAAGAAACGTGCCCGGCGGAAGCGCGACCTGCTCGCGGACGATCCGGCGGGCTTCCTCGACGTAGCCGCCGAGGTCGCGGCCGGCGACGTCGATAAAGACGTATCCCGCGAGCAGGCCGTCCTCGTTGCGGATCATGGCCGGGCCCGCGCTGACGCCGATGTCGGCGAGCTGGGCGAGCGGAATCTGGGCCGGCGGCCGTCGGGCGGGTTCCATCGTCCGTCCTTCCGGCGGGGGGACCGGAACCAGCACCCGCTCGATGCGTTCCAGGTCGTCGCGCAGCTCGCGCGGGTAGCGCAGGTTCACCGGAAAACGGGCGCGCCCCTCGACGGTGCGGGTAAGATTCATCCCCCCGATCGCCGACTGAATCACCTCCTGGACCTCGGCCACGGTGAGTCCGTAGCGGGCGATCGCCTCGCGACGGATGTCGATGTCCACGAAATAGCCGCCGGCGGCGCGTTCGGCGAAGACGCTCCGTGTTCCGGGGAGATCCTGGAGCACCGCTTCGATCTTCAAGCCGATGTCCTCCACGGTGTTCGGATCGGGGCCGAAGACCTTCACCCCCACCGGCGTGCGGATGCCGGTCGAGAGCATGTCGATGCGCGCCCGGATGGGCATGGTCCAGGAGTTCTGCACCCCCGGGAAACGCATCGCCCGATCCATTTCGGTGACGAGTTCCTCGTAGGTGAGCGTCCGCTCCGGACCGAGGAAAAACGCGGCCAACGGCCGGAGAGACGAAGGCCAGGAGGCGAAGTCGTTCTTCACCCGTCGCCATTCGTTCCGGGGCTTGAGCAGGACCGTCGTCTCCATCATGCTGAAAGGTGCAGGGTCGGTAGCGGTCTCGGCGCGGCCGGCCTTGCCGAAGACGCGCTCCACCTCCGGAAAGCTTTTCAGAATCCGGTCTTGGAGGGCAAGCAGCCTTCCGGCCTCGGTGACCGAAATCCCCGGCGCGGTGACCGGCATGTAGAAGATCGTCCCCTCGTAGAGGGGCGGCATGAACTCGCTTCCCGCTTTGAGGCCGAGTCCGATGCTCAAGGGGATGAGCAGGGCGTTCAGAAACAGGGTGGTCTTGCGGCGGCGGAGCGCCAACCGGAGGACCGGCTCATAGATCCGGTGCAGGAAGCGCGAAACGGGGTTTTCGGCCTCGGGACGGATCCGCCCGCGGGCGAGAAACACGGTCATGAGCACGGGGACGAGGGTCACGGCGAGGATCGTCGCCGCGGCCATGGCGAAGGTCTTGGTGAAGGCGAGCGGCCGGAAGAGTCTTCCCTCCTGGGCTTCGAGGAGGAAGACCGGGGCGAAAGAGACGAGAATGATGAGCAGCGCGAAGAAGAGGCCGCGTCCCACCTGAAGGCAGGAGCGGACGAGGATCTCCCGGCGGGAGGCCGTGCCGCCTTCCTCGGCGAGCCGGCGCATGCCGTTTTCCACCATGACGATCGCCGCGTCCACGAGAACGCCGATCGAGAGCGCGATCCCGCCGAGGGACATGATGTTCGAGGGGATGCCGAGCAGCATCATCGGGATAAAGGAGACCGCGACCGCGACCGGCAGCGCCAGGATCGGAACCAGGGCCGAGCGGAAATGGAAGAGAAAAACGATCACCACCAGGCTTACGGCGGCGATCTCGATCAACAGCGTCCTTTGCAGCGTGCCGATGGCGAGAAGGATCAGCTCCGAGCGGTCGTAGGTGGGGACGATGCGCACCCCCTCGGGGAGCCCCGGGGCGATCTGTGCGATCTTCTCCTTGACCGCGTCGATGACGCGGAGCGCGTTTTCGCCGTGGCGCATGACCACGATCCCGCCCACCACTTCGCCGCGCCCGTCCAGTTCCACCAAGCCGCGGCGGATATCCGGGCCGAGGCCGACCTGGGCCACATCCCCTAAAAGAACGGGGGTCCCGCCGCGCGAAGCCACCACGATCCGGCGGAGGTCCTCCGCCCCGCGGAGGTAGCCGCGGCCGCGGACCATGTACTCGCGGCCTCCCATCTCGAGCACGCGCCCCTCGACATCGCGGTTGGAGAGACGGATGCGCTCCATCACCTCGCGAATCGAGATCCCGTAGGCCGAAAGCCGCTGCGGGTCGACGTTCACCTGGTACTGGCGGACGAAGCCCCCGACGCTCGCCACCTCGGCGACCCCCGGGACGCTCGCCAGCGCGTAGCGAAGGTGCCAATCCTGGAGCGCCCGCAGTTCGCCCAGATCCCGCCGGCCGCTGGCGTCGACCAGGGCGTAGGTGAAGACCCAGCCTACCCCGCTCGCATCGGGGCCGAGGGCGGGCGAGGCGCCCTCGGGCAGGCGGCGGGCGATCTGCTGCAGGTATTCGAGAACCCGCGAGCGGGCCCAGTAGATGTCGGTGCCGTCTTCGAAAATCGCATAGACGTAGGAGTAGCCGAAATCGGAGAGGCCGCGCACGGTCTTGACCCGTGGGGCCGAAAGCAGGGCGGTGACGATGGGGTAGGTGACCTGGTCCTCGACCAGGTCCGGACTGCGGCCTTCCCAGGGCGTGTAGACGATCACTTGGACATCGGAGATGTCCGGGATGGCATCGAGCGGGATGTGCCGTAGGCTGTAGACGCCGGCCAGGGTCGCCAGCAGCACGACGGCGAAGACGAGAAAGCGGTTGCGTGCGCAGCGCTCGATCAGGGTCTCGATCATGGGGCCACCCCGTTTGCCGCGGGCGCTCAGTGCGGATGCCCGCCGCCCAGGGCCTCGCGCAGCCGTGACTCCGAGTCGATCAAGAAATTGGCGCTCGTGACCACGCGCTCGCCCGCGGCAAGGCCTTCGAGCACCTCGACGTCGTCCCCGGCCCGGACCCCCAGGCGCACCTCGCGGGGCTGAAGAAATCCCTGCGCCGCCTCCACGAAAACGATACGGCGCAACCCCGAGTCGATCACCGCGTTTCCGGGCACGCAGAGCCGCCGGCCCAAGGGGACGGCGATTTCGACCTCGGTGAACATCTCGGGTTTGAGCAGACCCCGGGGGTTGGGAATCTCGTAACGCACGCGGGCGGTGCGGGTCTGAGGGTCGAGGGTCGGGTAGAGGTAACCGGCCCGGACGGTGAAGCGCTCCCCCGGGGCGGCGGAGAGCCGGACGACCGCCTCCTGGCCCGGCTGCAGCGCGGCAAGCTCGTTTTCGTAGATTTCGGCGCTCATCCAGACGACCGAAAGATCGACGATCTTGAAAAGCTCGGTCCCCGCTTCAACGAACTGGCCGCGGAGGACCCGTTTCTCCAACAGGTGCCCCTCGAGAGGGCTGTGGAGGGTGAGCGTGGTCTCGGCTGTGCCCCGTTCCTCGAGGCGGCGGATCTCGGATGCGGAGATTCCCCACAGCAGCAGACGCCGCCGGGCCGCGGCGGCCAGCTCCCGTCCCGCAGCGGCGACTTCGGAGAAAGGGCTCCGCCCCCACTCCCGCTCCGCCCGGAGGGCGAGAAGGTATTCTTCCTGCGTGGCGACGAGCTCCGGACTGTAAATCGCAAGCAACGGCTCTCCCCGGCGCACGAAGCGGCCGGTGAAATCGGCGTGCAGCGCCTCGATCCAGCCGCCGATGCGCGCGGAGACGACCGCGATCCTTCGCTCGTCGGGCTCGATGCGGCCCACGGTACGGATCGTTTTCCGAAGGAACTTTTTCTCGACCGCGGCGAAGCGGATTCCGATCCGTTTTCCGACCTCGGGTGCGATCTCGACCGCTCCCGGCGGGATCTCGCGCGCCTTGCCTTCACGGCGCAGCTGATCGAGGGTCAGCCCTTTCAGCATTTCGAGATCGTCCCGGGGCGAAGGCGCTAAAGGAGCGGCCGGCCCCGGCGCGTGGGCATGCTGGGCCGGGGCGGGCCGGGAAAGGGAAAGGATCAGGCCGAGCGCAAGGAGGAGTGCGGCCGAGGCGTTCATTTCGACCTCCCGGAGGCGAGCGGTCCGCCGACGGCGGCCTCCAGCGCAGCGATCGTCTTTGCGTATTCCGTCAACGCCTCATGGCCGTCGAGCTCGAGTCGGTGGAGCCGCAGGCGGGCGTCCACGACTTCGGCGAAACCGGTGCGGTCGACGCGGTAGGCGCTGAGGGTCGCTTCCAGCCGCAGCCGCGCCTGGGGAAGAATCCCCGAGCCGAAGAGCGCCATGCGGCGCTCGAGCGACTGCAAGCGGGCCTCGAGCCGGGCGATCCGGGCGAAGAGCTCGTTTTGCGCGGCTGCAAGACGGGATTCGGCGGCGCGCACGAGGGCGAGCTCCTCGGCGATGCGGCGCTCCTGCTTGGAGCGGTAGTAGATCGGAACGTTCATCTCGAGCATGCCGCTCACCATGTCGAGGCGGTCGTCCCGCTGGCCGTAGGCGAACTTGAGCGTGAAATCGGGATAGGCCGCGCGCCGGGCGCGCTCGACCTCGGCTCTGCGGGCGAGCACGGCGAGCCGGAGCGCGCGCAGCCCCGGGTTCTCCTCGGCGGCCCGCCGCCGGAGTTCCTCGAGAACGAGCCGCAGGGGCTCGAAGGCCGGGTCGACCGGTCGTTCCCACACCTCCCCGGCCGGGCGGTCGAGGAGCTCGGCGAGCCGCGCTTCGGCCGCCGTTTTCTGCTCCTCGAGGCGGAGCAGCTCATCGGCCATCCCCGTGATCTCGAGCTCCGTCCGCAGAAGTTCCTCCTGCAGCCCGCGCCCCACGGCATAGCGGGCGCGGCCGATGCGAGCGAGCTCCTCGAGCAGCTCCCGGTTCCGGCGCGTCAGCTCGAGCGCGCGGTGGGTGTGGGAGAGCTCGTGAAAGGCCTCCTTCACCGCGGCCGCCACGCGGTTTTCCGTCTCTTCGGCCTCGGCACGGGCGGCCTGAGCCTCGAGCTCCGCGGCATCCACCGCGGCTTGGAGCTTTCCCGGGAAGGGAAACTTCTGCGCCAGGGAAAGCTCCTTGGCGGTCATGTCCTCCTCGTCCAGCTCGAGGTTTCGCGGCACGTTCAGGAGCCCGAGGCCGATGACGGGGTCCTCGAGTGCCCCGGCCTGCGGGATCCGTTCCCGCAAGGCGTTTTCCCGCTCGCGTGCGGCGCGGATCTCCGGGTTGCGGGCCATCGCCTCGCGGACCAGGGACTCGATTTCGAGGCCGGCGGCGCCGGCCGTGGAGAAGGCCGCCCCGACAGCGCCGAACCACAAGCCGAGGACACGCCAAGCCCGCATAGACATCTTTTCCCCTTTCCGCGGGGTTTCTGTCCGGCTTCAATCTGTCGTATACCCTAATGATGCAGAGGGGGATGTCAATTTCGCGGCCGGGAACCGTGGACGCCGAGCCTCAAGCCCCCGTTTCTTTTTGCGTCGTCGGGATGGAGAGGTAAATCAGCCGTTTCATTTCGCGGCGGCCGTGGGTGACGGTGTCGAGAACGAAGCCGCAGCTGAGGCTCAAAAAGGCGAGGATCATGAGTCCGGTCGCGAGGATCGCGGTCGGAAAGCGGGGGACGAGGCCCGTTTCGAGATAGGTGGCGACGATCGGGACGGCCAGCAAGATCGCGGTGAGCGAGAGCACCCCGGCGATGATCGAGAAGAAGGCGAGCGGCCGCTCCTCCTTGAAGAGGTCGAGAATCATCATCAGGATGCGGAAGCCGTCGCGGTAGGTGCGGAGCTTGCTTGCCGAGCCCGCGGGCCGGGCGCGGTAGGGCGTGGCGACTTCGGCGGTCGGCATGCGCAGCTCGAGGGCGTGCACGGAGAGCTCGGTTTCGATCTCGAAGCCGGTCGAGAGGGCGGGGAAGGATTTGACGAAACGCCGCGAGAAGACACGGTAGCCGGAGAGGATGTCGCGGAAGGTGCGGCCGAAGCAGAGTCCGAGAAAGCCCGTGAGGAGATCGTTTCCCAACCGGTGGCCGGGCCGGAAGGCCGACCCCTCGTAGGTGGTGAGCCGGGATCCGACGACCATGTCGAGTCGCTCCGCGAGGAGCTTTTGGATCATGGCCGGGGCGCTTTGCGCGTCGTAGGTCCCGTCCCCGTCGGCGAGAACGTAGATGTCGGCCTCGACGTCGGCGAACATGCGGCGCACGACGTGGCCCTTGCCCTGGCGGGTCTCGCGGCGCACCAGCGCGCCGGCCGCGGCCGCGACTTCGGCCGTGCGGTCGGTCGAATTGTTGTCGTAGACGTAGATTGCGGCCTGGGGCAGGGCGCGGCGGAAGTCGTGCACCACCTGGGCGATCGCCGCCTCCTCGTTGTAGCAGGGAAGAATCACGGCCGTACGCGGCGCCGGAAGGCTGTCGCGATCCATGGAGAGCCTCCCTTCAGGGGGTCGCCCGCCGGGTCACCCGGCAGAGAAAGAAGGGGTGCTCCGGCTGGGGTTCGATGCCGGGGACGAAGCCCTGGCAGGATTCACGGTCCAAGGCGAGCCCGTAGAACTCGAGGGCGTGCAACGCGTGCCACTCCTCGTAGATGCGATAGAGCAGGAGAAGCGGACCCTGGTGCTCCGCCACCGCGCGCATCATCCGGCGGTCGGTTTCGTTCAGCTTGGGCGAGGGTCCGGTCACGAAGCCCTGAATGCGCAGAAAGCGCGCCTCCGGGGGAAAGGAAGGGATCAGGTAGCCGACCGGGTCGTGTCCCGTCACGAGAACGATCGCCTGGCGCTCGGCGGCAAGCGGGGGAAGCGCGATGTCGAAGTAGTCCTCCGTCCAGGGTCTTCTTCCCCAGTGGCCGGGATCGAGGGTGAGAACGAGGAAAGCGACGGCGGCGAGCGCGGCGGCCTTGATCCGCCGCGGCCTGCGGAGGAGCCGGGCAAGCAGGAAATAGATGGTGAGCGGGGTGAGGTACTCGCAGACGACCGCGTAGCGGTAGACGGAGAAGAGCTTCATCCACAAGAGAAAGGAGACGAGGAGAAAGGTGACGAAAAACCCGGCGAGCCCGGAGGAGGGAGGCTCTTCGCCCGCGGCGGCGTTCGCCCCGCGAAGCAGGCGACGGACCTCCACGATCATGGCGGCGACCAGAAGCACGTAAAGCAGGGGAAAACGCAGGTCGCGAAAGCCCACCTCGCCCACGCGGGTGGGCTCCACGTTGAACCAGAAGGGGAAGAGCAGCCACATCGCCGGGCCGCGCGGGATGAAGCGCTCGTCGCGGTAGGAGCCCTCCGCCCCCCAGGGGGAGCGGAACCACTCGTTGAAGTAGGGAAAGACGGGGTTTTCAAACCGCCGCCACATCGCGAGCAGCCAGAAGCCCCCGGTCGCCGCGATTCCAAGCAGGACCCCGATGCCGAAGAGAAAGGCGAGGGTGAAGCGTCTTCGGAAGGGCCACGGAAAGGCGAAGAGCGCCGTGCAGAGGCCCACGCAGTAGATGGCGAAAGGAAGCTTCACCCCACAGGCCGAACCGGCGAGCACGCCGGCCGCGAGCGCAACCGGAGCGCCGCCGGCGAGAGGGCCGCCGAGCCGTTCCCGGAACCTGACCAGCAGAAAGACCGCCCCAAGCACCGGAAGGCTCACGACGGTGTCGCCGAAGCTCGTTCCGATCTCGGCCAGGTGAATCATGCCGAGCATCGCCCCCGCGGTCAGCGCCAGGCAGAACCAGCGGGCTTTCGCCGAATCCGCGGGTTCGATCGCCCGCCGGGTGATGGCGTAGAGGAGCCAGGCGTTCAGGCCGGGGAGAAATCCCAGCAGAAAGCCGACCGTTTTGGGCGGCAGACGAGTGACGGCATGGTAGAAGGGGATGTAGAGCAGGGGGTTGTAATAGGTGGCCACATGGGCGACGGCGACGTCATGGTCCAGACGGTCGAAGAGAAAGGCGAAGGGGTTGTAGTAATGGTAGTTCCGTAGATCCCAGGAGATGTCCTGGCCGAGTCCCAGGACCGAGGCCCCGAAGGCGAAGGGGGTGAGGAAGAGAAGGATGCGGATCGTGGCCATGGGGTCGCCCGAAGCGAACGGGACTTCCCCATAGCCCAGAGCCCGAACCCTGTCAAACGAAGGATTTCGGAGTCAGGCGCAGGCGGCCGCCTCTCTTGCCGTCCCGGCGGCGAGGGAATGCTCCTGCTCCGGGCAGCGGGAACAGTCGAGGGCGAGGTTCGCCGCCGCCGCCGCTCCGAGGCAGCCCCGGTAGAGGGGGCAGCCCGTCTCGCGCGGCGGGGGGTCTTCCTCGAGCTGCGGGGTGAGCCTCAGGAATTGAGGGCCGACGACGCGTGCGGTCTTCACGGAGTCCTCCCCACCGGGCTGATGCACCTTCTCCGATCCGGAGTATCGCCCTTTCGGAAAATCCCTTGAGGGTTTTTTGATCCGCCGGGCTTTGGAAATCAGCAGCTGCCGAGGCGGCAGGAAGATCCCTTTTTCCCGGAAAAAATCCCGCCAGGAATGACGAAGGCCCAGACGCCCGCAGCCCCCAACGCCAGCACGAGAAGCGCATAGGGGATGAAGAGGTTGACCGCCGTGAACGCCGCCAGGATGACCATCGCGGAGACTGCGCAGATCGCTTTCATCGGAATCCCTCCTCTTCGGAAGGGGTGTGCCCATGCTAAGCACCGGAAAGCGTAGGGCAAGGTCGGATCTCCGCCTAACCCGTCACGCGCATGGCGGCCTGGGCGTCGCCTGCGGCCGGGCGGTAGTCGCGGTGGAAGAGATCGCTCGAGATGAGGTAGTCGGCGGTCGCGCGGTTGCAGGCGATGGCGACGTTATAGAGAACCGCCATGCGCAGGAGGGCCTTCACGTCCACGTCGTGCGGGTGGGCGGTCATCGGGTCCCAGAAAAAGATCAGGATGTCGAGCTCGCCTCCGGCGATCATCGCCCCGAGCTGCTGGTCGCCGCCGAGGGGTCCGCTCTTCAGCAGGCGGATCTCGAGATCGCAGGCCTCGGACAGGATCCTGCCCGTGGTGCCCGTCGCCCAGAGCGCATGGCGCGAGAGGGTCACACGGTTGAAGCGCACCCACTCCAAAAGGTCTTTCTTGCGCTCGTCGTGGGCGACGAGCCCGATGCGTCGTCGGGAACTCATGAACCCTCCTCCGACGGGCGGAGGTTTTGGCCGAGCCTCTTCCGCCCGAATGGAGAAAAAGAGTCGTCTTTCCAGGTTGGCGCGACGTTAGCCGAAGGTTCGAAATGGGTTGGGCGGCCGATCCGCCGACGGTTTCGCGATTGACACCTTTTCCCCTTCCTGCCAAGTTGCCGGCGAGGGCCGAAGCCGGTTCCCGTTCCCGTGCCCGCACCTTTGGGACGACACCGGCGTCCTTCCCCGCGGCGAGGTCGGCTTCATGCTTTCGGCGCTGAAAATCCTGTTGCTCCTTTACCTGGGCTGGTGCTTCGTTCTCTTTGCGCTGCAGCGCCAGGTGCTCTTTCCCCGCTGGATGATCCCCGCGCCCGAAGAGCCTGCGTTCGAAGGGCGGGACTTCGAGCGCTGGTGGCTTTCCGCCTCCTTCGGCCGCGTCGAGGCCTGGTACCTTCCTCCGCCGGCGAACCCGGAGCCCTCCCCGGCGATCCTTTTCGCCCACGGCAACGGCGAGCTGATCGACTTCTGGCCCGAAACGCTGGGCCGATTCCGGGAGCTCGGCCTTGCGCTTCTGCTCGTCGAGTACCCCGGCTACGGGCGCTCGGAGGGTTCCCCCTCGCAGCGACGGATCGCCGAGGCCTTCGATCTCGCCTACGACCGGCTCGTCTCCCGGCCCGAGGTCGACCGCGGCCGCATCGTTTTTCTGGGCCGCTCGCTCGGCGGCGGGGCGGTCTGCGATCTTTCTTTGCGGCGTCCCGCCGCGGGGCTCATCCTGCTCTCCAGCTTCACGAGCGTGAAGGCCTTCGCCGCGCGCTATTTCGCCCCGCCGTTTCTCCTCCGCGACCCCTTCGACAACCTCGCCGCGCTCGAGCGCTACTCCGGGCCGGTGCTCCTGATGCACGGAAGACACGACGAGATCGTCCCGTTCGGCCATGCGGAAAAACTTCGGAACGTCTCCCGCCGCGCAAGGCTCATCGCCTACGAGGCGGGGCACAACGACTGCCCGCCCGAGGGAGAACGCTTTTTTCGGGACGTCGAACGTTTCCTCCGGGAGGAAGGCCTCCTGAGGGGGGAAGGCCCTCCGCGGGAAGGCGCGAGCGATCCATGAGCGGCACAGAATTCGGCCGCCGGCCGGCGGCGGACACCACCGTCTTTCTTGTGCGCCACGGGCATGTGCACAATCCGGGGCGCATCCTCTACGGCCGGTTGCCGCGATTTTCCTTGAGCGCCCGCGGCCGGGAAGAGGCGCTCCGGGCGGCGCGGCTGCTGGCCGCGATCCCCCTGCAGGCCCTCTACGCGAGCCCGCGGCTGAGGGCACGGCAGACGGCACGTGCGATCGCCGCCCCGCAGGCGGGCCTTGCCGTCCGCATCTCGCGGCTGATCGACGAGGTCTACACGCGTTTCGAAGGCGAGCCGCTGGAGATCCTCAGCGTGCGCCGCGACGATTTTTATACCGGCGAGGGTCCGCCTTACGAGCAGCCGCAGGATATCGTGCGGCGCATGGTGCGTTTCCTCGGGCTCCTGCGGCGGCGGCACGAAGGAGGGGCGGTGGCCGCCGTCACCCACGGGGACGTCATCGCCTTCACCCTGCTCTGGGCGATGGGAGAGGAGCTTCACCCGCAGAACAAGGCCCGTCTTCGTCTTGCCGGCGCGAGCGGCTACCCCCCGACCGGATCGGTCGTGCGCCTGATCCTTCCTGCCGCGGGTCCGCCGCGGGTTTCGCAGATCGCCTTTCTCGCAGAGCGACCCTGATCCCCGCCGAGCGCGGAAGGCTCCTCAGGGCGGGGCTTCCACGCGGTGAAACCCCTCGGCCAACCCGAAGGACTCGCCGGCCGCCGTCTCGCGGCAGCGCTCGCGCAGCCAGGCTACGGGGTCGCCGCGGGGGAAATCGCGAAGCTGGCTTTGGTGGCAGCGCAGGGCGGCGATCTTGAGATCGAAGGTTTCCGTGATGTCGACCCGGCAGTTGATCTCCTCGGACCCCCAGCAATAGATCTCGCGCACTTTGTGCGGAGCGAGCCCCTCGGCCAACAGCTCGGGGAAGGATAGCCGGTCGCGGGCGCAGGGGAAGACGGCGTCCAGGACGACCTGGCCGACGATGCGGTGGTCGCGGTGCCAGAGGTAGCGGCGGTAGGGGTCCGAGGTGAGAACGACGCGCGGGCGGTAGCGACGGATCTGGCGCACGAGCAGCCGCCGGAAATCGGCGCAGTCCTCCAGGCCCTGGTCGGGAAGTCGCAGGAAAACCGCCTCGCGCACGCCGAGCAGAGCGCAGGCCGCGCGCTGTTCCTCCTCGCGGATCGCGGCCAGGGCCTCGGGCGTAAGCTCCGGGTCGCTCGTTCCCTTCTCGCCGCTCGTGCAGAGCACATAGACCACGGATTTCCCCTCGCGGATCCAACGGGCGATCGTGCCGGCGGCCCCGAACTCGCAGTCGTCCGGGTGGGCGGCGATGGCCAGCACGTCGGCGGGGGCGCTCACGGGGAGTTCCTTCAGCGGTGGCCCCGGCCGAGGCCGCAGCCGCAGCAGAGGCTTGTCCCGGCCGCGGCGGTCGAGGTGTTTTCCCGGCCGGAGAGCAGCGCCCGGTAGACCGCCAGCGCCCCCGCGGCCGTCCGTTCCCAGCCGTAGGCCGCGATGGAGCGGCGGAGCGACTCCGCCATGAACGGCGAGTGCAGGTGGGTATCGAGGAGATCGGCGATCGCCCGGGCGAGGTCGGCGGGGGCGAAGCCGGAGGCAAGCCGGCCCCGTTTGCCGTCGCGGAGGAGAAACTCCGCGGCCCCGACCGGGGTGGCGGCGACCGGCGTGCCGCAGGCGAGCGCCTCGAGGACCACGAGGCCGAAGCTCTCGTAGGAGGAGGGCAAGGCCAGGAGATCGGCCGCGCTGTAAAAGAGGGGAAGCGCCTCCGGCGTGACCCGGCCGCAGAAGGTGACCCGGTTTTCGAGACCGCGGGCCCGCATGTGGGCGGCGAGCAGGCGCAGCCGCGGGTCGTCTGCACCGTCGCCGCCCACGACGAGAAGGCGGAGTCGCGCGCGCCCCCGCAGATGGGCGAGGGCGGACATCAGACGCTTCAAGCCCTTTTCCGGGACGACCCTTCCCACGTAGAGCACGACTTCGGAAGCTTGCGGAATGCCGAGCCGCCGTCTCGCCTCCCGCCGGGGGATCGGCCGGAAGCCCTCGAAGTCGACGCCCCAGGGGACGACGGCCGTGCGGTCGGACGCCGTGGGGCAGAACCGCAGCAAGATCTCTTTTTCGCGCGGCGAAGGCACGATCAGCCCGTCGCAGGCGGCGGCGAGACGGCGCTCGGTCGCGAGGCGGACGGAGTGCTCCTGCCCGCCTGCCCGGAAGCGCCGTTTGCCGGCGGCGAGCGTGTGCAAGGTCAGGACATGCGGGACGCCCCAGGCGCGGCAGGCGAGCTCGGCCGTGCGTCCCGAGGCCCAGTAGTGGCTGTGGACGAGGTCGTAGCGGGCTGCCGCCCGCCGGCGAAGGCGCTCGATGGTTCCCAGGATCTCCTCCGCCTGGCGATAAAGGTCGAGGGCGGAGCTGGAAATCCCGGCGGCCACGGGGAAGAGGCGGACGTTCGGCGCCAGGGGGAGCGGTTCCTCCCCATGGGCATCCCCGGGCGGGGGAGCGAAGAGATCCACGCGATGACCGGCTCGACCCAGTTCGCGGGCGAGCGCGCGCAGGCAGACGCTCAGCCCCCCGGTGCGGCTCGCCCCGAGGGGACCGAGTGGGCCGGAGTGAAGCGAGATCATCGCGATCGAAAGGGCGGCGGAGGGCGCGGGCGGATTCATGTCTCAGGCTCCGAGTTCGATGCGGCAACCGAAAAGAGGCACAGGCTTCCCGCCCAGCCGGCGTTTGTAGGGTTCCTTTCCCTGGAGAAAATCGTAGCGGGAAAGCCCACGGGCGAGGGCATCGCGGATGCTCAGGATCTTGCACGCCATTCCCACGCCCAAGGGGGAGAACGCCGTATCGTAGGCGCTGTTGTAGAGGTAGCGGGTCCCGCGATAGTCAAAGCAGAATACCGCGGCGGCCGGAGTCCCGTCAACGCGGACCAGCCCCAGCCGGAACTCCGGCAGCCGCAGCGCGAGCAGCCGAAAGAACGTTTGGGTCTTCTCCGTAAGGAAGGCCGCCTTCTCCGGGCGACCGCGGCGGAAGAGCCGGAAGAAAATCTCGACGGCGGCCGCGGCTTCTTCTTTCCCCGCGTGCAGTTCGAAGGGGGCGAAGCCGCGTTCTTCCAAGCGCCGGAGCTTGCGGCGCACCTCGTGGCGCTCTTTGGGGGAGAGCCGCGCGAGGTAGTCCTCCCAGCGGGCGGGGAGGTCCATGGCGAAGAGCAGGGCGCGCTCGCGGATTTCCACTTCGAGGCCCGCCTCTTGGGCCGCGGGGACAAGCGCGGTGAGCACCGCGGCGTCGGGCCGCAGCGCGAAGAGATCGAGGCCCCCGATCCCCTCGGCCGCCAGCGTTTCGAGAACGGACCGGGCGAAGAGCCGCTCGCGACCGGGTGCGGGCAGCAGGTCGAGGTGGTCGCATACCTCCGGGTCGCCGGCCAGAAGGCCCCGCCCCCCTTCGATCCGCAGGGCCGCGGCACCGAGAAGCTCCTTGCCGGCGTAGAAGGAGCGCACCCAGAAATCCTCTTTCGGGGAAAAGACATCGCGCCAGCTCGCCATCCATGCCGGAAGCGTGAACGGGCAGGGAAAGGGGAGGGGAAGTCGGGAGAGCCCCTCCAGGCTTTCGGCGCGGGCGCGGAGGATCACCGGCCTTCTCCCTCGGCGGGGCGCCACCGCGGCCCCTGCGGGGTGTCTTCGACCACGATGCCCTGGAGGCCGAGCAGTTCCCGCAGGAGATCGGCTTCGGCCCACCGGCGGTTGCGGCGCATCTCCTCGCGCAACGCGAGCGTCCGCTCCACCAGCGCTGCGATCGCCCCCGGCCGGGTCCGGGGGCAGGCGCTGCAGGCGGCCCCGAGAAGGGCGATCCATTCCCGCAGAAGCTCACGGCCCTGAGCGAGCGTCTCGGGGTTTTCGATGTCCTGGAAGGCGGACCAGAGCAAGGCGTCGAGCTCCAGCACCGCCGCCGCCATGGCTCCGGGGTCGGTGGCGTCCTGCCCTCTCTGGAAGGAGGCGGCAAGGCCGTGCACGCGGGACCAGAACGGCTCCGCCGCGGCTTGCCGTCCTGCGGGGGGCCGCGGGGGCGAGGGGGCGTCGGTCCGCTCTGCACCGGCCTTATCTCCCAGAGCGGTCAGCGGGACCCGCGCCCCCCTTTCCATACGGAGCTCGGTGCCCCTGCGCCGCAGCGTGATCCCTCCGGTACCCCGGACGCGGGCCTCGCCGGCGGCGAGATCGAGGATACAGGCCGTGTGCTCATCCAGACCCAGCACGGCGCAAGAGGCCGGGAGCATTTCCTCGAGGACGCGGAAGCGAGGCTCGCCCATGAAACAGAAGCGCGTGTCGTGGGTTCCGCCCTCGGCGTTGTTCCAGTGCGGCACGACGACAAGCGGAAGATCGAAGCGGCCGAGGAGATCCAGGCCCGGCTCCCAGCGCAGGTCCTCCCCGACCTTGTAGATCTCGTAGACGGGAAGCGTGAAGCGGCCCACGGTGAGGGCCGCCGCGCTCGCCGCGACGAGACAGGCGCCGGCCGCGATCCGGCGGGCGAGAATGTCGGCAACGGGAGTTTCGCGCCAGTGGCGCAGGGCATAGGTCGGGCTTCCGGGACCGATCAGAATGTAGTCGGCCCCGCGCAGCACGGCGAGCGCCTGCTCCCCTTCGGGGGAAGAAGGAAAAGCGCGCCTCTTCCAGGAGACGGTCGTGAGCTCGCAGCCGACCCGGCGGCGGAAGTACTGCCGCGCGCGGTCGGCGATCTGGTCGGCGTTCAGCTGGAAGCCGGCCGGTGTGTCGAGGAACACCGCTTTGGCTTGAGGGCCCAGGCGGGAAAGCCTCTCCTTGTGCACCTCCACCATGGTGGCGGTGAGCTCCCCCGAGCCCATAAGCACGATCGATCCCGCGGCCGGCATCCTCGATTCCTGTTTTCCGGGAAAAAGGGTTACGACCGGCGGATGATAACCTGCGGCCGGCCGAAGTCAATTCCGCACTCGGCGGCGATCCGCGGCGGTTTGCCTTGACACTTCGCTTCTTCGCCGTCTAATATGACTTTTCCTCAAATGCGTCACCCAGCGGTCCGAGGGCTACTCGGACCTCCGCCAACCCAACCCCCAAAAAGGAGGTGCTTCATGTCGCGACGGTTTGCAATCGGTCTTCTGGTTCTGGCGCTGGTCGGAACGGTGGCGGCGGCGCAGGCCGCCGAAAAACTGGTTCTGGCGACCGGCGGAACGGCGGGCACCTACTATCCCTTCGGCGGCGCGATGGCCAAGATCTGGAGCGCGAAGATCAAGGACATGAGCGTGACCGCGCAAACCAGCGGCGCTTCGGCGGAGAACGTGCGGCTGATCAACAAAAAGGAGGTGGAGCTCGCGCTGGTCCAGAGCGACACGCTCGATTTCGCCTTCAACGCCAAAGAGGCTTTCAAGGAACCCCTCAAGGGCATGAGTGCGATCGCCGTGCTCTACCCCGAGATCATCCAGGTCGTCGTCCGCGCCGACAGCCCGATCAAGAGCTTCGCCGACCTCAAGGGGAAAAAGGTGGGCGTGGGGGCCCCGGGCAGCGGCACCGAGGCGAACTTCCGGCAGCTCATGGACATCTACGGTCTCAAGAAGGAGGACGTGAACCCGCAGTACCTCTCCTTCGCCGAGAGCGCGGACGCCTTCAAGGACAAACACATCGACGCCTTCATCGTGACGGCGGGCATCCCCAATGCCGGCATCATGGACGTTTCCACGCAGCATGCGATCCGCATCCTCGACATCAAGGGGCCCGAAGCCGAAAAACTCGTCGCCAAATATCCTTTCCTCGCTCCGGCGAAGGTCCCGTCCGGCACCTATAAGGGTCAGGACGCCGAGGTGAACACGGTGGCGGTCAATGCGGTGTTGATCGCCGGCAATCAGCTGAAAGAAGACGTCGTCTACAACCTGACCAAGGCGCTTTTCGAAAATCAGGTCGAACTGGCCGCGGCGCATGCCAAGGGCAAGGAGCTTGACCTGAACAAGGCGGTCAAGGGCGTTTCGATCCCCTTCCACCCCGGGGCCGTGAAATACTACAAGGAAAAGGGCGCGATGAAGTAGCCCGCGCCGTCACCGGCAAAACCGAAGAAAAGGGCCGAAGCGGGCATGAGCCGATTTCCTTGCGAAAGCCGCCCCTTCGGCCTTTTCTTTCCGGTTTCGTCGCCGGTGCCGTGAGGCTTTCCCGCGGGGAAGGGCGCGGCGCATTGAAACGGATTTTTCCGCTTGCCGCGGCCATGGCGGCCGCCTTCCTCTCCGCCTGCGCCGCAGGAGGGGTTCTCGAGGTCGTTCGGGAACCGGAAGGGGTGCGGGTCTTCTGCCGCACGCTGCCGACCGGCGAGGAAGTGGTTCTCGCCTACGTGCACTCGGTGAACCGCAGGCCCGTCTATGACACGCTGCGGATCGAAGAGGGGGAACTGGTGATCGTGAAGTCCCGCTTCGACGCCTTCGGCGCGGGCATGCCGGACGGATCGACGGACGAAGGCACGCTCCGGGTGCTCGAAGGCGGGATTCTCGAATGGACGGTCAATCGGCCGGTCGGCGAAGTCACCCTGCGGGTGGGGCGGATGGCCGACCACCGGCTCCTCTTCCGGGAAGAAGTGGTTTTCCTGGATCGCCTGGCCCCTCCCGGAGCGGCACTGACCTTGCGTCCCGGGAAGGCGGAGATTTCCGATTTGCTCTGGAAAGGCAGGTGCTCCCCGTGAGTGCGAAAGAGAAAGAGCAGGACCCGAAGGCGGTCCCGGCCGCCGGGACGGCGCCCGAGGCGGAGGAAGTCGTTTCCCAAGAGGAGATCGAGCGCATCCTGAAAAAGGTCGACCGCGAGTCGGCCGTGCGCGATCTCTCCGGTTTTTCGAAGTGGCTCGTTTATGGAATTGCCGTCTGCTGGTCGATCTTTCAAATTTACACCGCCGCCTTCGGCCTGCTCCCGGCGCAGCTGCAGCGCTCGGTCCACCTCGCCTTCGCGCTGACCCTGACCTATCTCCTCTATCCGGCCCGCCGGGAGGGAGGAGACGGTCGCCTGCGCTGGCACCACTGGGCGCTCACGGCGCTCGCCTGCTACATCGGTCTCTATATGGCCTTGAACTACATGCGGATCATGATGGCCGGCGGGGACTATACGCGTCTGGATTATACTGCCGGGGTTCTCGGCGTGCTCCTGACGCTCGAGGCCGCGCGGCGGGTGGTGGGGTTGCCGATCGTCTGCCTCGCCTCCTTCTTCATCCTCTACACCTACTTCGGCAATTACTTCCCGGGCTTTCTCGCCCACCGCGGCTACTCGATCGAACGCATCGCCTCGCACATGTACCTCACCACCGAGGGGATCATCGGCATCCCGCTCGGAGTCTCGGCGACCTTCATCTTTCTTTTCATCCTTTTCGGAGCGTTCGCCGAAAAGTCCGGCCTGGGCCAGCTGTTCATCGACATCGCCAATGCCGTGGCGGGCTGGGCCTCGGGCGGCCCGGCGAAGATGGCGATCGTGACCAGCGCCCTCGAGGGTACGGTTTCGGGCAGCTCGGTGGCCAACACGGTGCAGTCGGGCAGCCTCACGATCCCGATGATGAAACGCCTCGGCTACCGCCCCGAGTTCGCCGCCGCCGTCGAAGCCTCCTCCTCGACCGGGGGCCAGATCATGCCGCCCATCATGGGGGCGGCGGCCTTCATCATGGCCGAGTTCCTGAACATCCCCTACATCCAGATCGCCAAGGCGGCCGCGATCCCCGCCTGCCTTTACTTTTTCGGCGTCTTCATGGAAGTTCATTTCGAGGCCAAGCGCTGCAACCTGCGGGGATTGAACCGCGACGAGTTGCCCCGTTTCTGGCAAGTCGTGAAGGATCGCGGGCATCTCATCGCGCCGCTCTTCGTCATCATCTACTTTCTCACCTCGGGCTTCACGCCCATCTACGCCGCCCTGCTGGGTCTGATCACCGCCGTGATCGCGGGCCTGATCAAGAAGGCGACCCGGATGAGCCCCCAGGACATCGTCGATGTGCTCGCCGCGGGAGCCCGCGGCGCGATCGGGGTGGCGCTTGCCTGCGCTTCGGCCGGCATCATCATCGGCGCGGTCACCCTGACCGGGATCGGCCTCAAGCTCGGCAACGGCCTGGTCGAGCTGGCCGGCGGAAGCCTCCCCCTCACGCTCGTCTTCACCATGATCACCTCGATCATCCTCGGGATGGGTGTGCCGACGACGGCGAACTACATCATCACCTCGACCATCGCCGCCCCGGCCCTCACCCAGCTCGGCGTGCATCCGCTCGCCGCGCACATGTTCGTGTTCTACTTCGGGATCGTGGCCGACATCACCCCGCCGGTCGCGCTTGCGGCCTACGCGGGCTCCGGTATCGCCAAATCCAATCCCTTCAGAACCGGCGTCACCTCGACCAAACTCGCGATCGGGGCCTTTATCACCCCGTACATTTTCGTTTACAACAACGCGATGCTCTGGGTGGACACGACCTGGTACGAGATGATCCACACGCTGCTTACCGCCTGCGGGGGGATGACGGCGATCGGCGCCTCCATGATCGGCTTTTTCTGGGCGCCGATGAACTGGGCGGAGCGGGTTCTCTTTTTCGCGGGGGGGCTCACCCTGATCCACCCCGATGTCCGCACCGACGTGCTCGGCCTCGTCGTGCTGGCCGTGCTGTTGGTCTATCAGCGCTACAAGAAGCGCAAGGGGATCGTCAGCCGCGCGACCGTCTCCGATGCCTGAAGAACAGACGCGGCGGGAAGCCGGGGACCGGTGGGCTCAGGCGGCGGGTTGTCCTTCGGTGCGGTTGCGGCCCTTCTCTTTGGCGAGATAGAGCGCGCGGTCGGCGCGCTCGATCAGCCCGGAAAGGGCCTCCTCGGGAGATCGTTCGCCGATCGGCTCGAGATGGAAGCCGAGCGAAACCGAGAGCACGAGGGTGACCGTGTCGAAGCTCACCGGGCAGGCCTCGACGCGAAGGCGCAGCCGTTCGCAGTAGGAATAGAGATCTTCGGCGCTGATTCCGCCGCGCGGCAGCAGGATGAACTCGTCCCCCCCGTAGCGGCCGAGCAGGTCTTCCGAGCGCTTGCTCTGCGCGAGAATTCCCGCGAATTTCGTCAGGACGAAATCCCCCCAAAGGTGGCCGTAGCGGTCGTTCACCGCTTTGAAGCGGTCGAGGTCGGCGAGGACGACGCCGAGCGGTTGGCCGTGGCGCTGGGCCCAGGCCGCCTCCATTGCGGCGAGTCGCAGGAAGTGGGCGCGGTTGAAGACCCCGGTCAGGCTGTCGAAGGTGGCGGAGTGGACGAGGCTTTCCTCCATGCGGATTTCGGCTTCGGTTTTGAACTCGAGCCGCATCATGGAAAGCCCGATCTGCAGGGCGACCCCCGGCGTCAGCACGGCCCGGGCGATGCGGCAGCCGTCGACGAAGGTACCGTTCGTCGAGCCCTTGTCCTCGATCACGATCTGCTCGCCGAGCCATTCGAGCGTACAGTGGATGCGCGAGACGCGGTTGTCGTTGACGACGAGATCGGCCTTCGGGGAGCGGCCGATCGTCGTGAGGCCGCAGTTCAGGCGGAAACGCCGCCCGCTGTGGGGTCCGGAAAAGATCGTGAGGTGGGGGTGATAGGAGCCGGCCGTCGAGGGGGTTTCGCCCTCGATCACGATGGTCTGGCCGAGATTAGCGGACTCAACCGGCTGCATAGGCAAGGGGGAGCTCCCCGACAGGTTCCACCGTATCGTCGCGGCTTCAAAGCACAGTATCGGGCGATCCGGTGGAAACCTTTAGCCGGAAAGCGGCAAGGCGGCTTCAGGCGAAAGGCAACACCCAGATCAACATGGCCGGAACGTAGCAAGAAAGGAGCGAAACGAGGACGTAGGGCACGGACATGGAGAGAAATTGGCGCACCGTGCTCTCCCGGCCGTCCTCCTTTTCGGCGAGGCTCTTGGCGACGAAGAGCGCCGGGGCTCCCGCGACCGTGAGGTTGCTGCCCAAGGTGCCGGCCCAGAGGACCATCCAGTAGAGCGGCCAGGGATTGACCCCCTCGGCGCCGAGGTCGCGGATGACGTAGAGCAGGGTGAGAATGTAGGCGTCGTGTTCGACGATACCGACGATCGGTGCGGTCACCCAGTAGAGGACCGTCGCGCCGGCGACAAGGCTGTCGCGCATGAGCGGGGTGATGTGGGTGACCAGGATCTTGATCACCCCGGAATGCTCGAGCCCTCCCACCAAGGCGAAGAGGGCGATATAGAAAAAGACCGCGCGCCAATCGAGCTCTTTGAGGACCTCCTCGACATCGGGGATTTCGACGGTGAAGCGCTCCCGGAACAGCGTGAAGAAGAGGATAATGGTCAGCGCCCCCCACATGGCGATGAACCCCAGGTGAAAGCCCAAGTATTCGCGCAACGCCATGGCGAGGATGGTCAACAGAAAGATGGCGCAGGTGATGATGGCGAAGGGCTTATCGCGGATGTGGTCGAGGGGTTTCTCCTCCAGCATGCAGGAGATGTCCATGCAGAGGCCGCGATAGCGCCTCCGAAAACGCCAGTAGAAACAGCCGCAGGTGAAGAGGTAAGCGATCAGCAGGATAAAAAACGAAGAGGGGCGGCCCATGTGCCAAATGAAGCCCCAGAACTCGATCTTGGAAACGCTGTGGAGCATCTGCGGCGGCAGATCGCCCAAGAGTAGCGCCGTGCCCATGAAATTGGCGCACATGCCCATAAAGAGCACGGGCTCGAAGGCGGGGAACCGGAAGCGCCGACAGGCATGGAAGATGACCGGTGCGAACATGAGCACCACGACCACATTGTCGATCAGCATGGAGACGAATCCGGCGAGCGCCCCCACCCCGACCACGAAGAGGGCGACATCGCCGCCCGAGGCCCGCAGCACGACCGCGGAGAGGTATTCCGGAACGCCGGATTTGCCGAAGAAGCCGGAGATGATCCAGATCGACAGCAGGATGACGATTAGGTTCCAGTCGACGGTCTGAAAGGCTTCGAGATCGGTCATGAGGCCGCAGAGGATCATGGCCGCAACCCCGATCAGTGCCGCCAAAACACTGTCGATCCATCCGGCGATCACGAAGGTGATGGTCACGAGGAAAATGATCAAAGCGGCGGTTTCGGCAAAAGCCATCGGTCGGTCCTCCTCCGAGAGGGGGCGTTGGGCCCCGGTGGGCGCAAGACGAAAGAGCCTCTCGCCGGTGTGACGGCCGGATCCGCGCGAATCGGATCGCCAACCGTCATCTCCCCGCGAAAGGCTCTTCCGGTCCCCTGTGCCTCCCGCAAGCGGCAAGCGCCCCTCTACCATCGGCATGCGGACGGTTCAAGAGGGGCGCCGCAAAAACCGCAGGCGTTCAGCAGTAGGGATAGGCGCCGGGCCCCCAGGGAATGCGGGCCCAAGCGACCGGCGAGGGCCAAAGGGGCACCGGCCCTCCCGCCCATGTCGAGCAGTAAGCCGGAGGGCTCTGCCTGCGGCGCACGAGGATCCAGCGGCTCACAAGAAGCACGAAGAGAGTGAAGAAAACCATCGCGGCGTACTCAGCGCCGTGGGGAAGCTCGAGGCGCGCGTGTACGAAAGGGTCGGTCGCCATCATTTCGCCGCCCACCTTGCCGAGGATCGCCGCTCCCAGCCAGAGGATGATCGGGAAGCGGTCCATGAGGCGGGCGAGCAAAGTGCTCATGAAGACCACGAAGGGAATGGAGAGGAACAGACCGAAGAGGAGGAGAAAGAGGTTCCCGTGGCTTGCCGCCCCGACGGCGAGCATGTTGTCGATCCCCATGCTCAAGTCGGCGACGACGATGATCCAGAGCGCCTGCAGCAGACCGCGTCCCGCCTTTACCTCGTGCCCCTCCTCGGACCCGGAGGTGAGGAGCTTGACGGCGATCCAGACGATCACCGCGCCGCCGATCAACTTGATGAAGGGAAGCGAAAGGAGGCGTGCGACCGCAAAGGTGCAGGCCACACGCACCAGGACCGCCGCGCCGGCGCCACAGGCGATCGCGAGCGTGCGCTTCCGGCCCTCGAGATGCTTCACGGCCATGGCGATCACCACCGCGTTGTCCCCCGCAAGGACGAGGTCAATCAGCACGATGCTGCCCACGGCGAGCAGAAAGCTCCACGAAAACTCGATGCTGCCCCATGTGCCCAGGTCGATCATCTTTCGCTCCTTTCCTCCATTTTTCCGTCTCCCTCCCACTGCTTCGGCAGGCGGCGGGCCGGCGGCGGGGCACCGAAATTTCCTCCGCATGGCCCCGAAAACAATCCATCAAGAAACATGCCATCTTGACCCAAACCGGCGGCATTCTTTTTCTCTTATAATCAACCCACGGATATTCCATCGGATACAGAGACCATCCGTCCGATTGGGGTGAAGCCGAGGCGGCAGGCGACTGTCTTCTTTTCCTGGACATTTGCCGCCGAATGGAAACGCGGGGAAGACGGAGGGCACGACCGCCAGGCCGAAGTTCAGCGGAGATTCTTGCGATAGATTCGGGTGCGGCGGCGGGAGATCCCCTCAAAGCGCGACCAGATGCCCACGATCATCGTGTTGGTTTCGAGCTCGCGGTTGGTTTCGATGAAGGTGACGTCGGCCGCGCGCAGGTTTTGCCACATGCCGACTACCAGGAGCGGGAGCACTTTGCGTGGATTGATCCCCGGGCGCACGCCGGCGAAATAGAAATCGACCGTGTCGAAGCACCGCAAAGCGCGCGTGATCGCCACCCAGCCGAAGGGCAGCAGGCGCCCCCCTGCTTTCTGGAAGGCGCGGCTGAGCGAGGGCAGGCCCAGGAAGAAGCCCTGAAGGCGTCCTTCACGGTCGGCGACGAGCTGGACGAAGCGGGGATCGAGAAAGGAAAAATATTTTCGCTCGTAGAAGCGCCGTTGCTCCGCGCTGAGCGGCGTGACCCCGTAGAGGGGCGCGAAGGCCTCCTCGAGGACCTCCCAGAACGGCTCCGCCCAATTGCGGAGGCTCTTTTTCGTCAACCCCGCGACAAGCTGCAACCCCTCCTCCCGTGCCGCGGGAAGCGCCCGCTCTTCCATCCTGCGGATCAGCGCCGGGGTCTCCTGCGGGAGGCGGAAACGGGTTTCCAAATAGTCGACTTCCTTTTCCAGACCGAAGCCCTCGAGCAGGCGCGGGTAGTAGGGCTTGTTGTAGCTTCCGGCCACGGTCGGCAGGGACTCGAAGCCTTCGATAAGGAGCCCCTCGGGGTCGAGATCGGAAAAACCGTGCGGTCCGGTCATCTCGCGGCAGCCCTGCGCGCGGAACCAGCCCTCGAGCTCCCCGAGAAGGGCCCGGGCGACCGCGGGGTCCTCGGTGCTTTCGAACCATCCGAACCGCCCGCGGCGATAACCCAGCTTTTCGGCCTCCAGGCGGTGGAGGATCCCGCAGACGCGGCCGACCGTCCGGCCTTCCCGTTTCGCCAAAAGCAGGCGGACGTCGGCGATCCGAAAGGCAGGGTTTTTCTTTCGCGAAAAGAAATCCCGCTCGTCACGCAGCAGCGGCGGGACGAAACGGGCATCCCCCCGATAGTGCGTCAGGGGAAATCGAATCCACTCCTCGAGATCCCCCGGCCGCTGCACATCCAGAATTTCGATTTTCATGCCTTCGCCGCCGGCTGCTTCGTTTTCCCCCAGGAGCGCAACCGCAGGACGGCCTTGTATCATGGCCGCGTCATGCTGGCCAGAGCGGGTGCGAGAGGGCTTGACCGGTAACCGTTTCCCATGCCGCAGCCTGCGAAACCCCCCTTCTTTTTTCTTGATTGCCTATTTGAAAAAAGCTATCTTGAACTATTTATCATCCAAGGAGCCGGTGTGCATTCATCATGGCCGCAGGGCGATCGATCATCACCGCGACAGGCAGCTACATCCCTCCCCTGAGGATTCCCAACCAGCGTTTCCTCGAAAACACCTTTTTCGACCCGCGGGGCGGGCGCCTCGAAAAGAGCAATTCCGAGATCATCCGCAAGCTTCACGAGATCACCGGGATCGAGGAGCGTCGTTACGCGCCGCCGGATCTTTGCGCCTCGGACATGGCCGCCGCCGCGGCCGAGGCCGCTCTCGAGGGGCGCGACCGCGAAAGCCTCGACTACATCATCGTCGCCCACAACTTCGGGGATGTGAAAAACGGCAACCTCCGCTGCGATACCGTCCCCACGCTCGCCTCGCGCGTGAAGCACCGCCTCGGCATCCGCAACCCTTACACCGTCGCCTTCGACCTGCCCTTCGGCTGCCCCGGCTGGCTCCAGGGCATGATCACCGCCGACGGCTTCATCCGTGCCGGCATGGCGCGCCGCATCCTCGTCATCGGGGCGGAGACGCTGGGGCGGATCGCCGACCCGCATGATGTGGACAGCATGATTTACTCCGACGGCGCGGGGGCGACGCTTCTTGAGGCGAGAGCCGGGGAGGCGGGGATCGTTTCGCATCTGGCGCGCACCGACGCCGTCGACCATGCTTATCTCCTGCACATGGGCGCCTCTTACAACCCGGAGAAAAACGGCGGCGAGCTCTACATCAAGATGAACGGCCACGAAATCTACAAGTACGCCGTCAAGACCGTTCCCCTCGTGGTCAAGCAGAACCTGGAGTCCTCGGGAATCGACCTTCAGGAGGTGAAGAAGATCCTCGTCCACCAGGCGAACGAAAAGCTCGATGCGGCGATCATCCGGCGGCTCTTCGACCTCTACCGCGTGCGCGAGGTCCCCGAGGACATCATGCCGATGATCATCTCCTGGACGGGGAACAGCTCGGTCGCCACCCTGCCCACCCTGCTCGACCTCATTCTGCGCGGCCGGCTGGACGGTCATCGCCTGCACTCCGGGGATATCGTCGTCTTCGCCTCGGTCGGGGCGGGGATGAATGTCAACTCGATGATCTACCGTATGCCCTGACCGGGCCCGGCGCCGCCCCCCCCCCCCTTCCGCCGTTTCCCCTTCTCCCGTTTTTCTTCTGAAGTCCATCCGCGCTGTGCTAAAGGACATTTAATTTTATGATCGTTGTTCAAAAATATTTTCTTTCATATTTTTCTTGACATCCCCTCAGGCCCCTTGCTATGCGCAAAGCCGTCTCTCCGCGCCGCCCCCTTTTCCCGGGAGCCGCCTCTTGACCCGGCTTTCGCTCGCCGATCAGGCTTATGCGCATCTCAAGGACTGGGTGGTGCATCACCGCCTCAAACCCGGTGCCCGTCTGCGCGTGGGCGATCTCGCCCGGGCGCTCCAAATGAGCCCGACGCCGGTGCGCGAGGCGCTCAGCATGCTCGAGAAAGAGCAGTTGATCGCGCGAGAACCCCGGCGGGGCTTCCGCGTGAGCGCCCTCGACCTCGAAGGCGTGGCCGATCTTTACGATCTCCGGATCGCTCTCGAGGCGCTCGCCGCGCGCCAGGCGGCGAAGCGTTTATCCCCTTCCGATCGCCGTCGGCTCACCCAGCTGCTTGCCGAGGTCGAACGTTGCATCGCCGGCGGCGACAAGCCGCGCATTCTCGATCTCGAGCAGGATTTTCACATTCTGATCTTCGAGGCGAGCCGCAACCGGCCGCTCGCCGAGATGGGCCGGACGATCCTCGGCCGGATCTGGATGATCCAGAACGTGAACCTCTTGACGACCGACCATCTGCACCGGGCCCATCCGCAGCATGTCGACATCTTTCGCGCGATCGAGGACGGCGAGGCGCGCCGGGCGGAGATCCTGATGCGGCGGCATCTCGCCTTCGCCCGGCAATTTGTCCTCTCGCGGCTGCGACGCAAGGGCGATCTGCTCTCCCACATCCTGCTCGGCTTCGAGGACGGCCTCGTTGCCGTCGCCGGTGGGGAAAAGCCTTTGCCGCGGAGGACTTCGCGTCGGGTGCTCTGCGCGGAGAGCCTCTGAAGGGAAACGGCGCATGCAGGCGAAAGCCATGGTCGTGACGACGCCGGGTCGCCTCGAGTTTCGGAGCTTCCCGGTCGGAGAGCCTGCCCCCGGAGAGGTCCTGGTGCGCACGCGCGCGACCTCGGTCTGCGCGACCGACGTCAAGGTTTTCCACGGCCAGGTCGGCCGCGCGCGATTTCCCCTGATCATGGGCCACGAGTTCGTGGGCGAGGTCGTGGCCGCAGGCCGGGAGGCGGCCGCGCGCCACGGCTGGAAGGAAGGCGACCGGGTGACCCCCGAGCCCTACATCCCCTGCGGCCGTTGCGCCTGGTGCCGCACCGAGCACCACTACCACAACTGCCCCGACGTGCGGCTCTACGGGATCTCGATCCCCTGCGACCGGCCGCCGCACCTGGGCGGCGGATACGGGGAATACGTGATCTTGGTCGAGGGCAGCCTTCTTCACCGGGTCGCCCCGCAGACCCCGGATCTCGCAGCCTGCCTCTCCTCGGTCGTGGGCAACGGCTTTCGCTGGGTGAAGACCTTGGGGGAGGCCGGGTTCGGAACCCGGCTCGTGATCAGCGGGGCGGGCGCGCAGGGGCTGTGCACGCTTGCGGCGGCGATCGCCTGCGGAGTCGGGCCGATCGTGCTTCTGGGGCTGTCCGCGGACGAGACCCGCTTCGCCCTCGCCCGCGAGTTCGGCGCCGAGCACATCGTCGCCGTCGACCGCGAGGACCCGCGCGAGGCCGTGCCCGATCTTTTGAGGGGGCCGCCCGATGTGGTGATCGAGACCTCGGGGGTGCCCGCAGCCATTCGCACGGCCTTGGCGCTGGTCCGCCCCTCGGGCCGGGTCGTGTGCATCGGGCTCTCGGGCGGCCGCGAGACGCCGGTCGCCTTCGACGACCTCGTCTGGAGGGATGTGAGGGTCGTCTGCGGCAAGGGGCAGGCCGGAAACGTCGCCGACGCCGTGCGCCTGATCGACTCCCGGCGCGTCCCTTTCGAGAAGATCAACAACACGATCTTTCGGCTGGACGACCTCGAGAAGGCGCTTGCCGCAACCGAGCATCCGCCCGCAGGCTTCATCAAGGCTGCGGTCGTCTTCGAGGCGGAAACCCCCACGGCGCAACGCGGGAGCGGGCGGTGATGCGCCGCCGCGCCTCCCAACGGAAAGGAGGAAGCATGAAGAAACGGGTTCTCATCATCGGGTGGGTGTGCCTGCTTTCGCTCGCCTTGGCGGCGGGGTCGTTGCAGGCGGCGGACAAGGTCGTCAAGTGGAAAGGGGAGTCCTGCTTCGGGATCGCCTCGCCGCTCGGCAAGCACACGATCGTTCTGTGGAAAAAGTATGCCGAGGAAATGAGCGGGGGCAGGCTTCAGCTCACGCTTCACGATGCGGGCGAGATCGTCCCGCCGACCAAGATTTACGACGCCGTGCGCGACGGCATGCTCGACTTCGGGCTGAACACCCCGGCCTGGCAGAAAGGCAAATACCCGGCGGGCGACCTTTTTTACACGCTGCCGGGCGGGGTTCTCGAGATGAACGACCTGATCGTCTGGATGTACGGCGCGGGCGGCAAGCAACTCGCCCAGGAGATGTACGGCGACGAGCTGATCGTCTTCCCCTTGGGCCTCACCCCCCCCGAGCAGGTGTGGACCAAAAAGCCGGTCAAGACCCTCGCCGACATCAAGGGCCTCAAGATCCGCGCCGCCGGTCTGAGCATGGATCTCTGGGAAAAGCTCGGGGCCTCCGTCGTCCTGCTCGCGGGCGGCGAGGTAGTTCCCGGTCTGCAGCGCGGGCTGATCGATGCGGCCGAAATGCTCGAGCCCTCCTACGACATGAGCCTCGGCCTGCACGAGGTCTGCAAGTACCGCTTCGGGCCGCCGGTGCACATGTCGAACAACATCTTCCAGCTCATCATCAAGACGAAATCCTGGAAGGAGCTTCCCGCCGACCTTCAGGGGATCGTCGAAAAAGCGGCCCTGGCGGCCACGATCCAGGGCTACGCCGATTTCTGGCAGGACACGATCGCCGCCAACAAAAAGCTCGAGGCTTACGGCACGATCACGACCAAGCTCTCGAAGGAGGACCAAGCCAAGACGCGCGAGATCACGATGCAGATCATCGACGAAAAATCGGCCAAGGACCCCTTCTTCAAGAAGGTCTGGGAGTCGCAGAAGAAGTTCATCCAGGAGTTCCGGCCCTACTACGACTTCACCAAGTTCGATTGAGGCTGGGCGAAGCCTTCTCTTAAAACCCCGGCCGCCGGGGGAGGAATCCATCGCTTCCCCGGCGGCCGCCCCGGAGACTCCGAGAGATGCTCCTCTTCAAAATCATCGACGGCGCAAGCCGCCTTACGGGCAACCTCGCCGCCTGGCTCGTGATCCCCCTGCTCTTCGTCGTCGTCCACGAGGTGACGGCGCGCCACGTCTTCAATGCGCCCACGGGTTGGGGTTACGACACGAGCTGGATGCTCTTCTCGGCGCAGTTCCTGATCGGCGGGGCCTACACGCTGCTGCAGAAAAACCACATCCGCATCGACATCGTCTACAACCTCCTCTCCGAGCGGGCGAAGACGGTCTATGACCTGATCATCTATCTCCTCTTTTTCCTGGTGCCGGCCGCGCTCTTCACCTGGGCGGGCGTGCGCTTTGCGGCCGAGGCCTTCGCCGCCGACGAAAAGCTCTCCACGACCAACTGGTTTTTCCCCTCCGGGCCGCCGAAGAGCCTCATCCCCCTCGGGTTTTTCCTGCTCGGCCTCCAGGCCGTCTCCGAGATCGCGCGCTGCATCCGGACCCTGCGCGCGGGGAGGCCCGCATGATCCCCGATCAGGCCGCGGCCGTGATCATGATGGGGTTGCTTCTGGTGCTGGTGATCGGAGGGGTACACCTCGCCTTCGCGCTCCTGCTGCTCGCGATCGTCTTCGGGTTCGCCTACATGGGGCCGATGATCTTCCAGATGTCGATGCTCTCCTTTTTCGGCACCATGGAAAGCGAGGAGCTGATCGCCGTGCCCCTGTTCGTCTTCATGGGGACGGTCCTCGAAAAGACCGAGGTCGCCGAGAACGTCTACCAGACGCTCTACGAGCTCTTCGGCCCGGTGCGCGGCGGGCTGGCCTTCGCGACCATCCTCACCTGCACGGTCTTCGCCGCCTGCACCGGGGTGATCGCGGCGACCGTGACCACGATGACGCTGCTCGCCGTGCCGGCGATGCTCAAGCGCCGTTACAACAAAGGGCTCGCCACCGGCGTCGTCTGCGCCGGCGGCAGCCTGGGAATCCTGATCCCGCCGAGCGTCATGCTCGTCATGTACGGACCCATGGCGAACCTCTCGGTCGCCAAGCTCTTCGCCGCGGCCCTCTTCCCCGGCCTGCTCCTCTCGGCCCTCTACCTTCTCTACATCGGGATCGGCGCCTGGCTGAATCCGAATCTCGCCCCGGCCATCGCGCGCGAGGAGATGCCCCGGCGCGATCGGCGCTTCTGGCTCCGGGCCATCTGGCAGATGGTCCCGACGGTGCTTCTGATCGTGGCCGTGCTGGGTTCGATCATCGAAGGGATCGCCTCCCCGACCGAGGCCTCGGGGGTGGGGGCCTTTTGTGCCCTGGTGCTCGCCGCCTGCTACCGCAAGCTCACCTTCGCGACGCTCCGCGCGGCCGCGCAGACGACGCTGCTGGTGACCGCGATGGTCTTCTTCATCATCATCGGCGCCGGCGTCTTCAACTCCGTCTTTCTCTTCCTGGGCGGGGGCGAACTCGTCAAAAGCATGCTCCTCGGGCTTCCTTTCGGGCGCTGGTTCATCTTGGGCGTGATGATGTTCACGCTCTTCATCGGCGGGTTTTTCATCTCCTGGCAGGGCCTGCTCTACATCGTCGTTCCGATCTTTCTTCCGATCTCCTCGGCCCTGCAGTTCGATCCCCTCTGGTTTGCGATCCTGGTCTGCGTGAACCTGCAGATGTCGTTTCTGACCCCGCCCTTCGCCTACGCCATTTTCTTCGTGAAGGGGGCCTCGCCGCCCGAGATCAAGACGACCGACATCTACAAGGGGGTCGTCCCCTTCGTCGTCCTGCAGATTGCGGGGCTGGCGATTTGCATGATCTTCCCGGAAATCGTCCTCTGGCTGCCGCGGGTGACGCTCGGCGGCTGAGAAAGAGGAACGGCCGGCCCAAAGAGGGGTTCCATGGTCTGGAATCTATCGCTCGAGGGGCAATGCGGGATCGTGACCGGAGCGGCGAGCGGCATCGGCCGCGCGGCCGCGCGGCACCTCGCCGCCATGGGGGCCGATCTTCTGCTTGTGGACCTGGACGAAGGGCGCTTGGAGGAAGCTGCATCCGAGATCCGGCGGAGCTTCCCGGAGCGACGCCTTGCGGCCGCCCGTGCCGATGCCGCCCGCGAGCCCGAGGTCCGCGCCGCGGTCGCCGGCGCGCTTTCCTATCTCGGCGCGCTCGACTTTCTGGTGAACGGGCACGGCATCCTGCGCCGTACGGCCTTCGCGGAGATCGAGAGCGCGGAGTGGGATCTCGTCCTGGCGGTCAACCTGCGGAGCTGCTTTCTTTTCTGCCGCGAGGTGATCCCCCACCTGTTGCCGCGGGGCAAAGGGGCGATCGTGAACGTCGCCTCGCTCGCCGGCCGCAGCTGCAGCATCCTCGGCGGGGCGCACTACACGGCCGCCAAGCACGGCCTGGTCGGCTTGTCCCGACATCTTGCCCGCGAGTACGGGCGGCAGGGGATCCGCGTCAACGCCTTTTGTCCCGGGGCGACCCTCACCCCGATGACGCTCTCCACCACGACGCCCGAGGAGATCGAGCGCGTGGCGGCTTCCATTCCGCGCGGCCGCTGGGCGGATCCCGAGGAGCAGGCCTGGGTCATCGGGTTTCTGCTGAGCGATGCCGCGGCCAACATCACCGGAGCCTGCATCGACGCCAACGGCGGCTCGCTCATGGTTTAGCGCATCCGGGCCGTGGGGGAAGCGATGAAGATCGGGCATGCCGCGGGCGCAATCCGCAAAATCGTGTCCTTCCGCCTCGAGCCGGGCTGCGATGTGCTTGCGGGGATCGAGCAGGTCTGCCGCGAGCGGGGGATTTCCTGCGCCGTCGTGCTCGCGGCGATCGGAAGCCTGCGGCGCGCCGCGCTTTTCACCGCGGTCCCGCTTCCCAACAAGGCGGGGGGAGGCTACGGCGAGCCGATCGCGATCGAGGGACCGCTCGAACTCGTCGCTGCCCAGGGGACCATCGGCTTGGAAGAGGACGGCGGGCGTTACCTGCACGTGCATGCCCTCGTGAGCGACGGATCCGCCCGCTGCCGCGGCGGGCATCTGATCGCGGGCTCCGCCCCGGTGCTCATCACCTGCGAGGTGACCCTGGGCGTACTCGCCGGGATCGAGGCCCTGCGGCGCTTCGATCCCGCGGTGGAAATGAAGGTCCTCGGCTTCCGCGAAAGCGCCGACCCCGAACCCTGAGGCGGCCGGCCGCCGCCGCCGGGAAAGGAGGCTTATGGCCAAAGAGAAGGAGCGCATGGACGATCGCCCGGTCGAAAAGACGGCCTGGCGGACGATGTACCGCACGATGGTGAAGATCCGGCTCTTCGAAACCCTGGCCGGGGAGTACTTCGCGGCCGGTCAGATCCCCGGCTTCATTCACCTCTCGATCGGGCAGGAGGGCTCCAGCGTGGGGGTCTGCTCCTGCCTGCGGCCCGACGACTACGTCGCGACCACCCACCGGGGCCACGGCCACATGATCGCCAAGGGCGCCGATGTCCGGCGCATGACGGCCGAGCTTTTCGGCAAGGCGACGGGCTACTGCAAGGGCAAGGGCGGCTCCATGCACATCGCCGATTTTTCGATCGGCATCCTGGGGGCGAACGGAGTCGTCGCCGGGGGCCTGCCCCTGATCGTGGGGGCGGGGCTTTCGATCCAATTGCGCCGGAGCGACCAGGTGGCGGTCGTCTTTTTCGGCGACGGGGCCGCCAACCGCGGGCCGGTGCACGAGGCGATGAATCTCGCCTCGATCTGGAGGCTGCCGGTCCTCTTCGTCATCGAGAACAACCGCTACGCCTCGACGACCCCGCAGAGCTACGCCTGCGCCGTCGGCGATCTCTGCCTGCGGGCGGCGGCCTACAACATGCCGGGCTACGGGGTCGACGGCAACGATGTGCTCGCCGTGCGCGAGGCGACGCGCAAGGCCGTGGCCGCGGCACGGGCCGGCGAGGGACCGAGCCTGATCGAAAACAAGACCTACCGCGTGCGCGGCCACTTCGAGGGCGATCCCCAGAAGTACCGCGATCCCTCCGAGGTGCAGCGCTGGCAGGCGGAAAACGATCCGATCCGCCGCTTTGAAGAATATCTGCGCCGGCGCGGGGTGCTGACCGCCAAGAAGATCCGGCGCATCGAGGAGGAGGTCCGCGCCGAGCTCGACGCCGCGGTCGCCTTCGCGAAGGAAAGCCCCTTTCCGCGTCCGGAGGAGGCGCTCGAAGACCTCTTCGCCTGAGAATCGCGCGGCTGCAGCGGATCCGGCCGCCGGGACGGCCCCCGCGGCGAAAAGGAGGGAGGAGATGAGCGATCGCCTGTTGAGCGCCTCGGCCGCGCTGGCCGAGGCCCTGATCGAGGAGATGACCCGCGACGAGCGGATCTTCATCCTCGGCGAAGACCTGACCGCCCATGCCGGGATTTTCGGACAGTTCAAGGGCATTCCCGAGAAGTTCCCGGGCCGCATCCTCGACACCCCGATCAGCGAGACCTGCATCGCCGGCTGCGGCGTGGGGGCGGCGCTGACCGGCATGCGGCCGATCGTCGATTTTCATTTTTCGGACTTCGTGACCTGCGGCATGGACGAGCTCTGCAACCAGGCGGCGAAGATCCGCTACATGTTCGGCGGTCAGGTGAAGCTGCCGCTCGTCGTCTGGTGCCCGGACGGCGCCGGACTGCGCGCCGCCGCCCAGCACAGCCAGTCGCTCGAGGCCTGGTTCGTCCACACTCCGGGCCTCAAGGTGGTCGTCCCCTCCGAGCCGGCCGATGTGAAGGGGCTGATGAAGGCCTCGATCCGCGACGACAATCCGGTCATGTTCTTCCAGCACAAGCGTCTTTTCCGCCGCGAGGGCCCGGTGCCCGAGGACCCCGAGTTTCTCATCCCGCTCGGTCGGGCGGCGATCAAGCGCGAGGGGCGGGACGTCACGTTTCTCACCTACGGCTCGGGCTACTTCCTGTGCCGGGAGGCCGCAGACGAGCTCGCCCGCGAGGGGATCGAGGCCGAGATCGTGGACCTGCGCACGCTCAAGCCGCTCGATTTCGATACCGTCGCCGCCTCGCTGCGCAAAACCTTCCGGGCGGTCATCGTGCACGAGGCCTGTCTGACGGGGGGCTTCGGCGCGGAGCTCGCCGCGCGCATCCAGGCCGAGCTCTTCGATTTCCTCGACGCCCCGGTTTTGCGGGTTGCGGCGAAGGACGTGCCGATTCCCTTTTCGCCCCCGCTCGAAGACTTCGTTTTGCCCCGGGCGGCCGACGTGGTCGCGGCCGCCCGCAGCGTCTGCAACCGCTGAGAAAGGCGCAAGCGTATGGCGATCGAAATCGCGGTGCCCAAGCTCGGACTGACGATGGAAGAGGCGGTGCTCGTCGCCTGGAAGGCGGCCCCCGGCGCGCGGGTCCGCAAGGAGGAGATCGTTCTCGTGCTGGAAACCGACAAGGTCACCTACGAGATGCCCTCTCCGGGGGAGGGGCTGCTTCATCCGCTCGTGCCCGCGGGCAGCCGGATCGCGGTCGGCGAAGTCGTGGGATTCCTCGCCGCCGATGCGGCCGAGCTGGCGCGTCTGGCCCTGGAGAAGCCTGGGGCGGCCGTGACCGGGGAGGAGGCGGCGGCCGTTGCCCCCGCGGCCGCCGCCGCAACCCCTTCCGCTGCTCCTCCCTCCAGCCGAATCAAGGCCTCCCCGGCGGCGCGGGCGATCGCGCGTGCCCACGGGATCGATCTCGCCGCCCTCACCGGCTCGGGCCCCGCGGGGCGCATCGTGCGGGCGGACGTGATGCGCGCCCTCGAAGAGCCCCGACCCGCTCCGGCAGCCCCCGGGGGGAGCGCGCTTACGGTGCTCGAGGAAATTCCGATCGTCGGCGTGCGGCGGGCGATCTTCCGCAACATGCACGCGAGTCTATCCAGCCAGGCCCAGATCACGTTGCATACCGAGACCTCGGCCGAAGCGCTCCTGCGGTTGCGCCGGAAAAGAAAAGAGGCCGGTGCGCCCGTGTCCTACAATGCCTTCTTCGTCCAGGCGATCGCGCGGGCGCTGCGTCGGCACCCCCGGATCAACGCCTCCGTCGAGGGGGAGGTGATCCGCGTCTGGCGGGAAATCCACGTGGGGGTGGCGATGGACTTCGGAAACGGGCTCTTCGTCCCCAAGGTGCGCCACGCGGACGCGAAAACGCTCGAGGAGATCGAGGCCGAATTGCAGCGTCTCGCCGCGGCGGGCCGGGCCGGGCGGCTCACCTTGGATGAGCTGAGCCTCGGGACCTTCACCCTCACCAACCTGGGGGCCTGGGGCATCGACCGCTTCACGCCGATCGTGAATCCTCCCGAGAGCGCGATTCTGGGAGTCGGCCGCATCGAGGAGAAACCGGTCGCCGTCGCCGGCGAGGTCCGCATCGAGGCGCGGACCGCTCTTTCCCTCACCTTTGACCACCGCATCATCGACGGGGCGGCCGGCGCGGCTTTTCTCCAGACCGTCAGCCGCTTCGTCGAAGAACCGGCGCTCATGCTGTGAGCCCCGGAAACGATCCCGGGAGGCGAGGAAACCGTGGCGGAGTCCTATGATGTGATCGTGATCGGCGCCGGTCCGGGCGGGGTTGCGGCCGCCGTCCGGGCAAGCCAGCTCGGGGCGAAGACCGCCCTCGTGGAGGCCGTGCACTGGGGAGGGTTCTGCCTCAACCGCGCCTGTGTACCGACCAAACTCTTCGCGGCCGCGGTGGAGCGCCGCCGGGGGCTGGCGGCGGCGGCGCGTTTGGGACTGCGGGATGTGGCCGGCGAAATCGACCCCGGGGCCCTCTTCGGCTTGAAAGACGAGCTCGTCTCCTATTTCGCCATGGGGACGGAGGGGCTGCTCAAGGCGAAGAAGGTGTCGCTGTTGGCCGGCCGCGGGCGTCTTGCCGGACCCGGCCGCGTGGCCGTCGGCGAATCCCTCCATGAGGCGAAAGCCGTCATCCTCGCCGTCGGCGCCGCCTGGGCGCGGCCGGATTTCCCGGGCGCCGATCTCGAAGCCGTGGTCCACCCCGCGCGGCTGCTCGAGGAGGCGAAGATTCCCGCCTCGGCCCTCCTGCTCGGCGCGGGCCCCTGGGCGCTCGAGTGGGCCCAGTTTCTCTCCGCCTGCGGCTGCCGCGTCACCGTGGCGGCGCGCGAGCGCGGGCTGCTTCCGGGTTTCGACCCCGAAATCGGCCAGCGGCTGCGCGCCGCCTGGAAAAACGACCCGGTGACCTTTCTTGCCGGATGCCGCGTGATCCGGGCGTCCAGGAACCCCGAAGGGGGCCTTGCGGTCACGCTTTCCGTGAAAGACCGCGAGGAGACGCGGGCCTTCGAGCGGGTGATCCATTTCGAGCGCCGCCCCGCCCTCGAGGATCTCGGCCTCGAATCGGTCGGGCTGAAGGACCTGCGGGGGAACGAACAGCTGCAAACCGCCGTTCCCGGCATCTTCGCCGTGGGCGATGCGACCGGTTGCTTTCCCGACCTTTCCCACGGGTCGACGGCCATGGGGATCCTCGCCGCCGAAAACGCCCTGGGGGCGGCCCGAACCTATGATCCGCGCGTGGTCCCCCGGATCGCCTTCACCAGCCCGCAGGCGGCCTCCGTGGGTCTCGGCGAAGAAGAGGCCGAGGAGGCGGGATATGATGTCGTCACGGGAACGGCGGCGGTCGCGGCGACGCCGATGGCCATGATCCAGGGGGCGGCCCACGGGGTGGTCAAGGTCGTGGGCGACAAACGCTATGGCGAGCTTCTGGGGGTCCATGCGCTCGCCCCGTTTGCCACCGAGATCATCGGCGCGGGGGCGCTCGCCCTGCAGATGGAGGCCACCCTCGAGGAGCTCGCCCGCGCGGCGCTGCCGCACCCCACGATCGCCGAGTCGCTCGCCGAGGCCGCGCGCGAGGCGCTCGGCTGGGCCATCTATCTCCCCTGAGACGATGGCTGCGGTCCTGCGAGTTCTGTCCGTGCTGCTGCTGGGGCTTCTCCCGTCGTCCGGCTCGGCCGAGGGAGGCTGGCTCGTGGACGAGGCGCGCTGGCATGCCTCCGGCCACGGGCGCATGCTCTGTCGGGACTGCCATGCCGAGATCGCCCGCCTGCCCCGCCACCCCGAGCCGGGAAATTTCGCCGGGGGAGCCTTCGACCCCGGCCGATGCGCCGATTGCCACGCCGAGGTCCTCGAGGAGCTGAAAGCGGAGCGCCATGCCGGCAAGACCCTCGCGGCGGGGATGGACTACGGACGCTGCGTCGCCTGCCACGACCCGCACGCACCCGCCGCCGGGGCCCCGGAGGCACCGGTTTCCTGCGCCCGCTGCCACGAAGAGCGAAAAGGGCTGCCCGAACTGCCGCCTGCGGAAGAGGCCTGCCTGGCCTGCCACCGGCTCCGGGATCCTCGGAGCCCCCAGGCGGCCCGGGATGCCCGGCGCCTCTGCCTTCCCTGTCACGGCGAGGGCGCAACCGAAGGTGCAGCGGAGGCTTTTGCAACGGCCCCCCGCCTGGAGAGCGAAGAAACCTCGTTTCGCCCCCATGCCGGCGTATCCTGCCTGGCCTGCCACCGGGAGGCCGCCCGCTACGCCCATGCGGGCCAACCCCGGGTCGATTGCCTCGCCTGCCACATCCGCCACGACGAAACGGTGGCCCACGACGCGCACTTGACCGTATCCTGCGTCGCCTGCCATCTGGAGGGAATCACGCCCCGCCGCGATCCGGCAACCGGTCGGGTGACGGCGGCACGGCCCCCCGGCGCCGCGGCGATCACTCACGACATGACCGCGGCCTCCGCCGCGGACGGCTGTCGCCGCTGCCATCACCCGAAAAACGCGCTCGGCGCCTCCGCCGTGGCGCTTCCGCCCAGGGGGTTGCTCTGTCTCCCCTGCCATCCCGGCACCCTCACCGCGGCCGATCCCGTGACCCGCGTCGCGCTGCTCCTCTTCGGGCTGGGGATCGCCGCAAGCCTTTTTTTCTGGTTCGGGGCGGCGGGCGGAGGGGCAGGATCCTCCGCGTTGCGCGCCGGCGATACGGCAGGCGGCGCCCCGATCGCCCGAAAGCGGCAGGCGCTGCGCCAGGGGGTTGTGCGCTTCGTTCTGGATGGGATGCTCCAGCGCAGGCTCTACCGGCGCGTCCGCGGCCGCTGGCTGATCCACGCCCTGATCGCCTGGCCGATCGGCCTGCGCTGCCTCTGGGGGCTCGCCGCTCTTGCCGGCTCGCACCGGGTGCCGCAGAGCGCCTGGCCCTGGGTGCTCCTTGATCGCCACGCCCCCGCCTCGGCGCTCTTTTTCGAGCTGACCGGCCTTGCGCTCCTTGCCGGAACCGCATCCGCCCTGCTGCGGCGGCTCCTCGAGGGCGGAAAAGGGCTCCCCGGCCTTCCCGGCGGGGCCTGGGCGGGCTCGGCGCTGCTTGCCGCGATCGCCGCCGCGGGTTTTCTGCTCGAGGGGATGCGGATCGCGATGTCGGGGCACCCGCCCGGCGCGGCCTTCGCCTTCGTGGGGGACGGGCTGGCGCGAATCTTTCACGGCCGGCCGGGCTTGGATGAGCTCTATGCGCCGGTCTGGTACCTGCATGCGGTGCTCACGGGGATCTTCGTCGCCTGGATCCCCTTCGGACCGATGTTTCACATCCTGCTCGCACCGGTGCTGATCGCACTCGGAAGCGAGGAGGCCGGCGTTCTCCCCCCCGAGCGGAGGACGCCGCCGGCCGCGGGGAGCATGCGTCCGGGGAATCGCTTCGGGGAAGGAGGGGACCATGGAGATCGAAGGCTATCTCATGCCCGATGAGCTCTACTACGAAAAGGACCACTACTGGGTGCGCGACGAAGGCGAGTTCCTCGTCATGGGCATGGACGATTTCGCCCAGAAGCTTGCCGGCAAGATCGTCTTCGTCCAGCTCCCCGAGCCGGGAAAGCGCCTCGAGGCCGGAAAACGCTTCGCCAAGGTCGAATCCGGCAAGTGGCTGGGCAAGATCAACGCCCCGGTGAGCGGAGAGCTCGCGGCGGTGAACGAGGAGCTGGAGGAGAACCCCGGTCTCGTCAATGAGGACTGCTACGGCAAGGGCTGGATGTACCGCATCCGGCCCGACGACAAGGCCGGGCTCGCCCGCCTCATCCACGGGCCGGAGGCCGTGCGCGCCTGGCTCACAGCCGACATCGCAAAGTTCGCCAAGCCATGAGCAGAACCGGCTTCCGCCTGCGCCAGATGCTCGAGGCCGGCGCCTGTACGCGCTGCCGGCTGTGCGCCGAGGTCTGCCCCGCGGCCTCCGCCGCCGCGAGCGGGGGACTGGCCCCCCTTACGCGGCTGCGGGGGGTGGAAACCCTTCTTCTCCGCGACCGCAGGCTGCTTTCCCGGCTGCTGCGCCGCCGGCCGCCCGACCCGCAGACCCTCGAGCGCTTCGCCGAAGACGCCTTCCGCTGCACGCTCTGCGGCCGCTGCGAGACGGTCTGTCCGCTCGGGATCCGCCTGAAGGAGCTCTGGGCGGCCCTTCGCGGCGAGCTCGTCCGACGAAAGCGCTTTCCGGCGAAAATCGAGGCGATCCGGCGCCACCTCGAGGAAAGCCGCAATGTCTTCGGCGAGGACAACGCCGAGCGGGCCGAATGGGTGGAGGAGATGCGCCGGCCCCCCGATCACGGCTTCCGCAAGGAGCGGGCCGAGGTCGTCTACTTCACCGGCTGTGTTGCGGCCTATTTCCCGCTGGCGCAGAAAATCCCGGTCGCCTTTGCCGAGATCCTGGAGGCGGCCGGGGCGGACTTCACGCTCCTGGGCGAAGAGGAGTGGTGCTGCGGCTTTCCCATGCTCGGGGCCGGCCTGATGGAGATGTTCGCCGCCTTCCGCGAGCACAACCTGGCCGCCGTAGAAGGCCGCGGGGCGAAGAGGGCCGTCTTCGCCTGCCCCTCCTGCTACCGCATGTGGCGCGAGCACTACGGGGCGGCCGTGGAGCTTCTCTCCGCCCCCGAGCTGCTGCTCTCCCTCCTGCGTGCGGGACGGATTCCCCTCAAAGAGCTGCCCCTCGCCGTCACCTACCACGACCCCTGCGATCTCGGGCGCGGGGCCGGGGTCTACGAGGCCCCGCGGGAACTCCTGCGCGCGATCCCCGGGCTCCGGCTCGTCGAACTCGCCCACCACGGCGAAGATTGCCTCTGCTGCGGGGGCGGCGGGAACCTCGAGATGGTCGACCCGGAGCTTGCGGCGCGGATCGCCGCGGCGAAGATCGAGGAGGTGCTCGCCACCGGCGCCCGGGCGGTCGTCACCGCCTGCCAGCAGTGCGTGCGGGTGATGACGGGCCACGTGCGCCGCAACCGCGTGCCGCTCGAGGTGCTGGACATCGTCCAGCTTTTGCGGCGGGCGCTCGCCGAGCCGAAGCGCCCGCCGGACTGACGCGCGCGGAAGTCCTCACGGAGGCGATTTCCCGGACGGAGGAGGCGATGGATCTCTACGATCTCGGACGTGTTCCCGCGCTCGATTCCCAGCTGCTTTACCATGCGCTGGCCGATCTGGGGCGTGAGGGGCTCTTTCTGCTCTCGCCCGCGACCCCTTACGTCTGCGTCGGCTACCACCAGGACGCGGCGCGCGAGGTCGATCTCGCCTTCTGCCGCGAGCGGGGCATTCCGGTCTATCGTCGCGAGGTGGGCGGGGGGGCGGTCTATCTCGACGGCGGGCAGGTCTTCTTCCAGCTCGTCCTGCGGCGGGACGACCCGCGCATCCCGGCGTCGCGGGATGCCTTCTACCGCCGCTTCCTCGAGCCGGTCGTGCGCGTCTACCGCCGCATGGGGGTGGCGGCCGAATACAAGCCGGTGAACGACATCGTCGCCGGGGCGCGCAAAGTGAGCGGATCCGGGGTCGGGGAAATCGGCGAGGGCCTGGTTTTCGTGGGCAACGTGATCCTCGACTTCGACTACAGGACGATGGCCCGGGTGCTGAACGTGCCCGACGAAAAGTTCCGCGACAAGGTCTTCAAGACCCTCGAGGAGAACCTCTCCACGGTCGGCCGCGAGCTGGGGTCGGAGCGGGCCGCGGCCTGGACACCGGAGCGTGTGCGCGGGCTTCTGGCCGAGGAGTTCGCCCGCCTTGTGGGGCCGCTCGTCCCCCGGGAGGTCGATCCTGCGCTCCGCGCCAAAGTCGAAGCGCTGCGCCCCGTCTTCGCAAGCGAGTCCTGGCTGCTCGCGCGGCGCGGCAGAGGGCGCGGGCGCGAGATCCGCATCCGCTCCGGCCTGCATCTTCTCCGCCGCGTGCACAAGGCGAAGGGAGGGTTGCTTCGGGCCGACTTCGCCCTGCTCGAAGGAAAGCTGCAGGAGGTTTCGCTCTCGGGGGATTTTTTCTGTTACCCGCCGGACGGGGTCGAGCGGCTGGCGGAGACTCTCGAGGGCGCCCTCCCCGCCGAGGCCGCATCGCGCATCGAAGACTTCCTTGCCCGACAAGGGATCGAAATCCCGGGGGTCGCGGCCGCCGATTGGGCCGCCCTGTTCACCCCCTGAGGGAGCACGGCTCCACGCCTTCCCGCGGCCGTTTGCGCCGCTCTCTCTTTTTCCGTATAGGATGCCGACCCGCCCGCCTCGGAACCGGAAAGGAGAAGCGCCTTGCTGGGAACCCTCGTCAACACGCTCGCCATCGTCGCCGGAAGCCTGATCGGGCTTCTCTTCCGCGGCGGGATCCCCGAGACCTACACCCGGACCGTGATGCACGCGATCGGCCTGGCGGTGCTCCTGATCGGCATCAAATCGGCGCTCGCCTCCGAGGCGCTTTTGCTCGTGATCTTGAGCCTGGCCGTGGGCAGCGCACTCGGCGAGGGGCTGAGGATCGAAGACCGGCTGGAGAATCTCGGCCGCTGGGTGGGAAGGAAGGTCTCCCGCGGCGACGAGGGGGGCATCGCCCGCGGCTTCGTCTTCACGAGCCTGCTCTACTGTGTCGGGGCAATGGCGATCGTGGGGTCGCTGGAAAGCGGTCTTGCCGGAAATCACCAGACGCTCTACGCCAAATCCATTCTCGACGGGGTGGGATCGATCCTCTTCGCCTCGACCCTGGGGGTAGGGGTGCTCTTCTCGGCCGTGTCCGTTTTCCTCTACCAGGGGCTGATCACGGTCAGCGCCGCTTCCATCCAGCCCCTGCTCCAGCCGGAGGTGGTCGCGCAGATGTCCGCCGTGGGGGGGCTGCTGATCGTGGCGCTCGGCATCAACCTCCTCGAGCTGCGCCAGCTCAAGGTCGGCAACATGCTGCCTGCGGTCTTCGTCCCGCTTGCATGGCAGGCCCTGCAGGGGCTTGCGGCGAGGATCTTCTGATCTTCCGCCTTTTCCGGCTGCAGGACGGGAAAGACGCGGTGGGCCTCAGGGGGATGGCTCGGAGATGAAGGCGCTGCGGTCGACCTCCTCCTGCAGACGGCGTACCTCACTCAGAAGCCCGCAGAAACGCTTCCCGAAAGCCGTCATCCGGTAGTGAACCTCGAAAGGCGGCTTTTCGCCGTGGGCGACGCGCTCGAGGATCCCGAAGCGCACCATCTTTCTCAGTCGTTCGTTCATCACCTTGGCCGAAAGCCCCGGGCAGGCGCGCTGCAACGCCGCGGGCCGGGTGATGCCCGCCGCGGAAAGCTCGAGCAGGCCGAGCGACCACTTGCAGCCGACGATCTCCTCCACCATGCGGGCGACGGAGACATTCGGCAGCCGGGCGGCTTTCCCGTTTTTTGCGCTCATGGCCGATCCTTCGGGGGGGAGGTTACCGAAAAGTACGTTCTTTACTTCGCTGGGGCAAGGCTTCACCTTTCAGGTGCCGTGGGAAGCACGGCGATTTCTCCGAATCCAGGAGGGCGAACGCCATGAAACCGAAAGCCATCTTCTATCATGCCGGTTGCCCGGTGTGCCGGAGCGCCGAGAGCGCAGTGGTCGGCGGTCTTGACCGCAGCCGTTTCGATGTCGAGATCGTACATCTCGGAAGCGAAAAGACGCGGGTCGCCGAGGCGGAGAAGCTGGGCGTCAAATCCGTTCCCGCCCTCGTTCTCGAGGGCGGCGTCTTCCACATCAACTTCGGAGCGAGCCTCGCCGACCTCAAGTGACGCTCCTTCCCCCCCGGGGCTGTCGGCCGAACGTCCCGGGGGATCCACCTCCCAAGCCCCAGGGCCGACTGTTTTTGACCTAAGTCAAGGTAGGGCAATCTCCTTCGGAGTAGAAAGTCTGCACCTGCCCGCCGTCCGACAGCTTCTTTCCGCAGGCTTGCGCATCCGCCGAAGGCGGGTTTCCGTTTCTCCCTGGATCTCCGGGAGGCATGCGCCATGAACGAAACGGGCTTTCTCTCCCGCCTCCGCTTCCTCCGGCCTTTCAGCCGAACCTGCCGCCGGGAGACCTTTTCCCAAGGCCATGCCGAGTCGCGCTGCGGGCAGCGGGAATGGGAAGACCTTTACCGCCGCCGCTGGCAGTACGACAAGAAGGTGCGTTCCACTCACGGGGTGAACTGCACCGGCTCCTGTTCCTGGGATGTCTTCGTCAAGGACGGCATCATCGCCTGGGAGGTCCAGCGGACGGACTACCCCCGCTGCGGGGAGGGTTTTCCGGATCATGAACCGCGGGGTTGCCCGCGGGGCGCAAGCTGCTCCTGGTACACCTACAGTCCTGTGCGTCTCAAGCATCCTCTGGTTCGCTCCGCGCTCATCCAGCGCTGGCGCGAGGCGCTTGACCGGGAGGGAAATCCCGTCGCCGCCTGGAAAAGCATCGTCTCGGATCCGGCCCAGCGCCGGGCTTACCAGCAGGAGCGCGGCAAGGGCGGCTTTGTCCGGGTCTCCTGGGAGGAGGCTTCCGATCTGATCGCCGCGGCCCTCGTGCACACGATTGAAAAACACGGCCCGGACCGCATTTACGGATTCACCCCCATTCCGGCGATGTCGATGGTGTGCTACGCCTCGGGGGCCCGGTTCCTTTCCCTGATCGGCGGCGTGCTCTGCAGTTTTTACGACTGGTATTGCGATCTGCCGCCCGCCTCGCCGCAGGTCTGGGGCGAACAGACCGACGTCCCCGAGAGCGCAGACTGGTACGAGTCGACCTACATGATCGTCTGGGGGACCAACCTGCCCATGACGCGCACCCCGGACGCCCATTTCTTTACCGAGGCACGCTACCGGGGGGCGCGGGTGGTCGCCGTGGCCCCGGATTACGCCGAGTACGTGAAATTCGCCGACACCTGGCTTCCCGCGCGGGCCGGGACGGACGCCGCTCTGGCGTTGGCGATGGCGCATGTGATTCTCCGCGAGTTCTACCTCGAAAAGGAAACCCCGGGATTTGTCGCCTACGCCAAGCGCTTCACCGATCTTCCCTTTGCCGTGGTGCTCGAACCCCGGGGCGATGCCTTTGTGCCGGCCCGTTTTCTGCGGGCCTCCGATCTGGGGATCGACATCCCCCAGGCGCGCTGGAAAACGGTCGTCCGGGACGCAACCGCCGACCGCTGGGCCGTGCCCAACGGGAGCCTGGGCTTTCGCTGGACCGAAGAAGGCCGCTGGAACCTCAAGCCGGAAGATGCCCTCCGGGGGGAGCCCCTCGACCCGCAGCTCAGCTTCGCCCGAGGGGCCGAAGGCTGGGTGGAGGTGCTCTCGCCTTTCTTCGGCGTTCCGGGAAAAGCCGCCCTGCAGCGCGGAAGGGTCCCGGTTCGATTCGCGCACGGTCCCGCCGGGAAGCTGACGGTCACCACCGTGTTCGACCTGCTCGCTTCCCACCTGGGATTCGCCCGCGACGAGCGCACGGGAAAGGTTGCGGCGGGGGATACGGCGGAGGGCGCCGCGCGGCCCTACACGCCCGAGTGGCAGGAGGCGATCACCGGGGTTCCGGCCGCGCAGGTGGTGCGGGTAGCGCGCGAGTTCGCCGCAAACGCGGCGAAGACGGGCGGAAAATCGATGATCTTTCTCGGCGCGGGCACCAACCACTGGTTTCACAGCGACACGATCTACCGCAGCATTCTGCTGCTCACCACCCTGTGCGGCTGTCAGGGCGTAAACGGCGGCGGCTGGGCGCATTATGTCGGACAGGAAAAGGTGAGGACCCAGGCCGGGTGGTCCCAGCTGGCCTTCGCGCTCGACTGGCGGCGGCCGCCGCGGTTGCAGAACGGAACCTCCCTCTGGTACTTCGCCACCGATCAGTTCCGCTACGACACCCTCGACGCGCATGCCCTGCTCTCCCCGGTGGCTCCTTCCGGGTTGCCGCGCCATCCGGCCGACTACAACGTGACCGCCGTTCGTCTCGGCTGGCTGCCGTTCTACCCGCAGTTTAACCGCAACCCCCTCGATCTCGTGCGCGAGGCCGAGGCCGGAGGCGCGCGCAGCGACGAGGAGGTCATCGCCCGCGTCGTTGAGCGGCTGCGCGCGGGGGAAATCCGCTTCGGCGTCGAAGACCCGGATGATCCGGCGAATTTTCCGCGCGTTCTCTTCCTGTGGCGTGCGAACCTGCTGGGGGCGAGCTCCAAGGGGCATGAGTACTTTCTCAAGCATCTCCTCGGCGCCGAAAACGCGGTGATGAACCGCGAAAGCCCCCTGCGGCCGGAACAGGTGCGTTGGCGGGAGCCCGCCCCGGAGGGCAAGCTGGACCTGCTGGTGACCCTGGAGATCCGTATGTCTACGAGCGCCCTCTACGCGGACATCGCCCTCCCGGCGGCCGGCTGGTATGAGATGCACGACATCAACACGACCGACATGCATCCCTTCGTTCATCCGTTCACGCCGGCGATCGATCCCCCCTGGGAGGCGCGCACGAACTGGGATCAGTTCAAGACCCTCGCCGCGGCCTTCTCCCGGCTCGCCGCCGTACACCTGAAAGCCGGCCGCGACCTGGTGGCGACCCCCCTCTTTCACGATACCCCCGGCGAAATCGCTCAGCCCGAAGTCCGCGACTGGCGGCGGGGCGAGTGCGAACCGGTTCCCGGCAAAACCCTGCCGCAGCTCGCCCTGGTCGAACGCCGCTGGGCCGATACGTTCCGGATGATGACCGCGTTGGGTCCGCTTGCGGCCGAGGCCGGAGTCGGAGCGAAAGGGCTCGCCTGGCCGGTGCGCGAGGAGATCGAGCTTCTCAAGGAACGCTTGGGCACCGTCGCTGAAGACGGCATCGCCCGGGGCTTGCCCTCGCTTGCGGACGGACGGCAGGTGGCGGAGGCGATCCTTGCCCTTTCTCCGGAGACCCACGGCGCGGTCGCCGTGAAGTCCTGGGCGCCGCTCGAAAAACGGACCGGCCTCGCCCTCGCCCACCTGAGCGCCGCCCGCCGCGGCGAAAGCTTCCGCTTCGAGGATCTCGTCGCCCAGCCGCGCAAGATCATCACCAGCCCGGTTTGGAGCGGCATCGAAAGCGAGGGGCGGCGCTACGCGCCGTTTGTGATCCAAATCGAACACGGGGTACCTTTTCGGACGTTAACGGGTCGCGCCCACTGCTATCTGGACCACCCCTGGATCCTGGCCTTCGGCGAGGGGCTGCCTCTCTATCGGCCCGCCCTGGATGCGGCGGCGTTGGGCTCGATCCGGCTGGATCGCCGGGAGCGCCGGGAGCTCCTGCTCAACTACCTGACGCCGCACTCCAAGTGGTCCATTCACAGCACCTACGCAGACACGCTTCCCATGTTGACCCTCTTCCGCGGCGGGGAGGCGATCTGGATCAACGACGAGGACGCCTCCGCCTTGGGGGTACGCGATGCGGACTGGCTCGAGTGCTTCAACGTGAACGGGGTGGTGATGGCTCGGGCGGTCGTCAGCCCCCGCATTCCCCGGGGCAAGGCCTTCATGTACCATGCGCAGGAACGTCTCATTCATACCCCGCTGGCGCCCCTTTCCGGCCGTCGCGGCGGCACCCACAACAGCGTCACACGCATCGTCGTCAAGCCGACCCACATGATCGGCGGTTACGCCCAGATGAGCTACGGGTTCAACTATTACGGCCCGGTCGGTTCGCAGCGCGACGAATGGATCCTCGTACGCAGGGCGGGGGAGGTGATCTGGGATGAGGATTAGGGCGCAGCTGGCGATGGTGCTGAATCTCGATAAATGCTTGGGGTGCCATACCTGCAGCCTGCCGTGCAAGAACGTCTGGACCCAGCGCCGCGGCGCGGAATACATGTGGTTCAACAACGTGGAGACCAAACCCGGCATCGGCTATCCCAAGCGCTGGGAAAACCAGGAGCTCTGGCGCGGGGGTTGGGTCCGACGGGGAGAAGAACTCGGGCTGCGCTCCGGGGCCAAGCTCGCGCGGCTGGCCGGCATCTTTTGCAATCCCCATCTTCCCGGGATCGACGACTACTACGAACCCTGGACCTATGATTACGAAACCCTGATCTCCTCCCCGGCGGGCCGTCATCAGCCGGCCTTGCGACCCCGCTCGCTGCTCGACGGGGCGGCCATGGACATCCGCTGGGGACCGAACTGGGAGGACGATCTTGCCGGCGTACACGAAACGGGCAAGGAGGACGTGAATTTCGCAGGACTCGATGCCGCGGCCTTCCTTCACTTCCGCAAGGTCTTCCTTTTTTATCTGCCCCGGCTCTGTGAGCACTGCCTCAACCCGGCCTGTGTCGCCTCCTGCCCCTCCGGCGCCCTCTACAAGCGGGAGGAAGACGGCATCGTCCTCGTGGATGCGGAGCGCTGCCGCGGATGGCGGTTCTGTGTCTCGGCGTGTCCCTACAAGAAGACGTACTTCAACTGGGATGCGGGGCGGGCCGAGAAATGCCTTTTCTGCTATCCCCGCGTCGAAACCGGGCAGCCTCCCCTTTGTGCCCACAGTTGCGTGGGGAGAATCCGTTACGTGGGTGTGCTGCTCTATGACGCCGAGCGCATCCGCGAAGCCGCCGCAGTCGAAGACCCGCGGAGTCTTCTCGGTGCACAGCGCGACCTCCTGCTTGATCCGGAGGACCCCCGGGTCGCCGCCCAAGCGGTCCGCCAGGGCCTGCCCGCGCCGTGGTTGGAAGCCGTGCGCCGTTCGCCCGTGGATCGGCTGATCCGGAAATGGCGGCTGGCCCTGCCCCTGCATCCGGAATTCCGCACCTTGCCCATGGTCTGGTACATCCCGCCCCTCAGCCCCGGACGAAGCCTCGACGACGGGGGGGCCGCGGAGGATCCGGAAGGGATGAGGATTCCTTTGCGCTATCTCGCCCATCTCCTGGCGGCGGGCGACGAGGAGCCGGTGCGCGAGGTCCTGGAACGGATGATCCTGCTGCGGGCGTTCATGCGCGCGGAACGGTTGGGGGAGACCTTGGACGGCGCACGCCTTGCCCGCGCCGGGCTGGATCCGCAGAGGCTGCGGGCGATCTACCGCCTGCTGGCTCTCGCTCCCCTGCAGGAGCGTTTCGTGATTCCCCCGCGTCCGCCCGGCCCCGAGCGCCGGGCGGCTCGGGCACAGGAACGTGCGGGGTTTCCATGAACCCGGATGCGCCGGGGTGGATTTTCCGCGTACTCTCCGCCTGCCTGAGCTACCCCGAGCCGGAAACGCAGGCCGTGCTGGCGGAGGCCGTCGCGGAGATCGGCGACGAGTCGGTGCGCCGGCGCCTGTCCGGCTTCGTGCGCGAACTGGCGGCGGAGCCGCTTCTCGTGCGGCAGGAGCGGTACACCGAAACCTTCGATCTTTCCCCCTCCTGCTGTCTGAACCTGACCGCCCATGGGGTTTCGCCCGGAGAGGAACGCGGCCTGGCCCTTTGCGGTCTACTCGCCCTTTACCGCAGATGCGGTTGGGAGCCGGCCGGAGGGGAGCTCCCTGATTTCCTGCCGCTGCTGCTCGAGTTTTTGTCGCTCGTGCCGGAGGCCGCGGCGGACCGCGAGATCGCCTCGCTCGGGGGCGCCGTCGCTGAGCTGCAGGCCGCCCTATGCCAGCGGGGCTCTCCCTATGCCGTGCCCCTGGAGATTCTGTGCGCGGTGTTCCCGCGATCTCCCGTACCGCCCGGGGCGAAGGCGCGCCAGGAAAGGGACACCCCATGAATCCGACCGAGTTGGCCCTCTTCGTCGCATATCCTTACTTCTGCCTTGCCGTCTTCGTCCTCGGTCACGCCTACCGCTATGTCACCGACCGCTACGGCTGGAACGCCCATTCGAGCGAGCTGCTCGAGAAGCGCTGGCTTTTTCCGGGGACGATTCTCTTCCATTTCGGGGTGCTCGGAACCCTCGCCGGTCACGCCGCAGGCCTGCTCGTACCTCAAAGCCTCTACGACGCCGTAGGGATCGACAGTGCCGCCCACACGGCGATCGCTCATGCCGGCGGCCGCGTGGTCGGCAGCGCCGCTTTCCTCGGTACGCTGCTGCTGCTGGCTCGCAGGACGTTCATCCCGCGGGTTCGGCGCCTGAGCCGCGCGAGCGATTTCGTGACTCTGCTCGGCCTGGCCCTGGTCACGGGGGTCGGCACCTACAGCGTCTTTGCCGGCGGCTTCGACGTGCTGCACACGATCGCCCCCTGGATCCGGAGCCTTCTTGTTTTTCAACCCGATCCTTCCCTCATGGCGGATGTCCCGTTGCGCTACCGGCTGCACGTGCTCGCCGCTTTCACCCTGCTTGCCTATTCACCGTTCTGCCGTCTGGTGCACATCTGGAGTGTGCCGATCACCTATCTGCGGCGGAGGCCGCTTGTTTTTCGGCGGCAGCCCGCCGTCTGAAGACGGGCTGGGGAAGAAAGGAGGACCATGGGCGAAAAGCCGGCCGTCTGCCTGGCGGCTTCGTCGCCGCGTGCCGCTTTGGGCTGGACGACGCTTGCCTTTTTCATCGGTTTCGCCGGAGTCTCGGCCTTCGGGCCCGTGCTTCCCCGGCTGCGCCAAACCCTTGATGCGGGGCCGTTCTGGCTGGGGCTGCTGGCCGCCTCGCCGGCCCTGACCGGCTCCTTGCTGCGTATCCCCTGCGGCGCCCTCGTCGACCGCTACGGGGGCAAGAGGCCGGTCCTTTTTTTGTTGTTGCTCGCCGCCGCCGGCATTGCGGGGATCGCCGTCCTCTTCGGCGTCGTGGGGTCACCGCGGGCAGAGCATCTTCCGCTTCTGCTGGGGCTTGCCATGCTCTGCGGTTGCGGCCTCGCCGTCTTCTCGGTCGGGGTGCCGGCCGTCTCCTACTGGTACCCGCAGCGGCGGCAGGGGACCGCGCTCGCCCTTTACGGCGGCCTGGGAAATCTCGCCCCGGGCCTCTTTGCATTGCTTCTTCCCGTGCTGGTGAACCATTTCGGCTTCACCGCGGCCTACCTCCTCTGGCTGGTCGGGCTGCTGGCGGCCACGCTGGCCATCGGGTTGTGGATGAAGGACGCCCCTTATTTTCAATATCGCGCGATGGGCCTTGCGGTGGACCCCCAGGAACTCCGCCGCGCCTGCGGCGAAGAGCTGGTTCCGGAGGGAAAGGCTCTGGCCTCCATCCGGCGGGCGGGCCGCGACTGGCGGACGTGGGTGCTGACCTATTTCTACTTGATCACCTTCGGCGGCTTCATCGCCCTGACGGTGTGGTTTCCCACCTTTTGGGTGGAGCGGTTCGAGATTTCGCTGGTCGGCGCAGGGATGCTGACCGCTCTTTTTTCGCTCTCCGCAAGCCTCTTGCGGGTTGTCGGCGGGATCGTCGCCGATCGCCTGGGCGGTGAGCCCATCGTCGCCGCCTCACTCGCCGCGGTGGGGCTCGGCGGGGCGGCGATGGCCCTTGCGCAGCATGCGTTCACCGCTTCGGTTTTGGTTCAAGGAATGCTGGCGCTCGGCATGGGGTTCGGCAATGCGGCGGTGTTCAAACTGGCCCCCCGCTACACTCCCGCTGCGGTCGGCGGAGCCGCCGGCATCATCGGTGGTCTGGGCGCTCTCGGGGGCTTCGTGCTGCCGCCCCTCATGGGAGGGATCGTCCGCGCGGCCGGACCGGCCGGTTACGGGGCGGGCTTTTGGATCTTTCCCGTGCTAAGCCTCATCGCACTTCTTCTTTTCTACCGTCTTCGACGGGGCGGACCGGGAATTCCGAATTGACCGCTCTCCGGGGAAGAGGCGCCTACGGGTTGCCCGCGACTCAAAAACCGTGTACGGGAATTCATTTGCTTCGGCTTGATTCTGAACCTGCAAAAGGAAACCTTATCGTGGACAAGTGGCAGTGCATACCCTGCGGTTATGTGTATGATTCTGCGGAAGGCGATGCCGAGGGAGGTATCCCGGCGGGGACGGCGTTTGAGGATTTGCCCGAAGGCTGGGTGTGCCCCATTTGCGGCGTGGGCAAGGACCAGTTCGAAAAAATGGGCTGAGAGGCTGACTTTTTCCGCTCAAGAGGGGAAAACCCTCCCTCAAGGGGAAGAGGACTATGACCCAGGAATCCACGGAAGTGCGGGGCGTGCCGCTTGTCGCCGGCCGGCTGGTCGAGTATGCCGAGGGCTCGATCGTGAGCCGGACGATCGTGAAACGGGAAACCGGAAACGTCACCCTTTTCGCCTTCGACGCCGGTCAGGGCCTGAGCGAGCACACCGCTCCCTTCGATGCTCTGGTTTTCATCCTGGAGGGCCGGGCGTCGGTGACGATCGGGGGCAAGTTGAAAGAAGTGACCGCAGGAGAGATGCTGATCATGCCCGCAAACGTGCCCCACGCTCTGCAGGCGGCCGAGCGCTTCAAGATGATGCTTGTCATGATCCGCAGCTAAAGGCATAAGGGGACGTACATTATTATATCACTTGATTACCCGCTCTCCATTGCCAGCCATAGAACGATCGGTGAAAGCGGGAAGTTAGAGGAGAGGGCGGGAACGCAAAATGAACCGGCATACCAATATATGAATGGACGTCCCCTTACTTTTTAGCTTTGCGCCGTTCGCGGATCATCTTCGTGTCCTGGTAGAGATCCAGGAACGCGGCTTGGAGGGCTTCCTCGAAACCGACGATCCTTCCCCCGTGAGCCTGGACGAAACGCTCCGCCTCTTCGCGCTCCGCGAAGGCCCATTTGGCGCGAGCGCTCATGACTCCCGGTCGGTCGCCGCCGAGGACCCAGAAGGCCTTTTCGGCGTCGATCAGCTTGCGGGTGCGGTAATCGCCCACGGCAAAGGAAACCGGCGTCTGATCGAGACGGTTGACGAGCTCAACCGCCGTGCAGCGAAGGCTGCAGGTCCCCGTTTCGCTTCCGTCGTCAAACACGATCAACATGCGGCTGTGACTGAACTGCCCGCGATCCATGCCGCAAAGCGGGCATGCAGGGTGTCGATCGATGTCGGCTTCCGCGGCTCCGGCGACGCCGCCGCCAAGAAAAACCAAGAAAATGAGAAGCGCCCGGATTTTCGAGTTTCCTCCTCTCTTGCGGTCTTGGAAAGAGCCCCAGATTGAATCGCGCTCATGGCTCATTTTCGAGCTTTCTGCCGTAGGGAGCTCTTGTCGTAAAGGAGTGGTGCTTGTCAAGCCGGATGGCTCCGACGAGGGCTGCTTCCTTCGGGTGCGCTTGGCGGCGGGGACTCGGACGGCGGGGTGCCGGAAAGACCGACTTTCATCTGCCGACGCGCGAGTTCTACGGCCCGGCGGTAGTCGGTCTGGATGCCCTCTTCGCCGAAGACCCCGGCGCAGTTCAGGTCTTTGAGGATGCGGTCCAGCCCGACCCCCTCGTTCACCACGAGGATGGCGCGGATCCCCTCGGCCTTGAGCTTTTCCACCATCTCGACCAGGGCGAAGGCGGCGGAGGTGTCCATGAAGGGGACATGATAGCAGTTGATGATGACGACCTTCGCCCCGAGGAGCCGGTTGATCTTGTCCTGCATCTGGGCGGTCATTCCGAAGAAAAAAGCGCCGCGCACGGCGATTACGCGGATGCCGTAATCGCTCTCTTCCTGAAGTTGCTTGCCCAGGTTGCGTTCCCAGTCGGCCGGAGCGACCTCGAACACGTTGACCTGGGTCTGCCGGGCCATCTGCCAGGTAAGCATCAGGGCGGCGAGCGCGATGCCGAGGGTGACGGCGACGATCAGGTCGACAAACACCGTGACGGCGAACACGACGACCATGACCACGAGATCCGGACGGGGGGTTCGTTTCAGGAGTTTGAGCATGCGGTAGTCGAGAATGTCGACGCCGACCTTGATCAAAATTCCGGCGAGGGCCGCCATGGGGATGTGAGCCGTCGCTTTGCCGAGTCCCAGCAGGACGGCGAGCAGGAACAGCGCGTGGATCATCCCGGAGATTCGGGTCCGGCCGCCGGCCTTGATGTTGACCACGGTGCGCATGGTCGCCCCCGCGCCGGGGAGCCCGCCGAGCAGGCCGGCGACCAGGTTGCCGAACCCCTGGCCGATGAGTTCGCGGTTGGAGTCGTGGCGCTCGCGTGTCATCGAGTCGGCCACAAGCGAGGTGAGCAGGGTGTCGATGCTCCCCAGGGCCGCCAGCGCAATCGCCATGGCGAGGATCCGGGGCAGGTGCTCCGCCGACAGCGCCGGAACTCGGAGGTCCGGCAGCCCGGCGGGGATCTCGCCGATGGTTTTCACGGGAAGGGCGAGCCCCGCCGCGAGCAGGCTGACACTGAGAAGCGCGATGAGCGGTGAGGGGACGACCCGCGTGATGCGCGCCGGCGTGAGAAACACGATCAGCAGCGTGACCCCGCCGAGGAGCAGGCTTTCGAGTTGCATCCCGGCAAGGGCCCGGGGCAGGCCGAGGAGCGCAAGCAAGGGGGAACCGACACTTTCCTGGCCGAGGAGAGGATGGATTTGCAGCAGGAGAATGATCACCCCGATTCCGCTCATGAATCCCGAAATCACCGGGTAGGGGATGTAGCGCACGAAACCGCCGATCCGGATCCCGCCGAAGACGATCTGCAGCGCCCCGGCGAGCATCACGACCGTGAACCCCAGGGAGAGATCCGCCGGAAAGGCGGCCACGGAGGCGGCGAAGACCACGGTCATGGGGCCGGTCGGACCGGAAACCTGGCAGGGGGTACCGCCGAACAGGGCGGCGAAGAACCCGAGGCCGATCGCGCCGTAAAGGCCGGCGATCGGCCCGGCGCCGCTCGCCGCGCCGAAGGCGAGCGCCAGCGGCAGAGCGACGACCCCCGCGGTGAGACCCCCGAAGAGATCTCCGCGCAGGAGGGAGAGCGAGTATCGAGACGGTTTCATCCAAGCAATCCTAACCTGTCATTCAAGAGCTGCCATTCAAGTTCCCAGGGGCGCATCTTCTAAAGCTCGGTCATGAAAAAGGGCCGCTGCATAACATGCTCTCGGCTCACTGTCAAAAAAGATACCCCCGCATCAGACGCAAACCGCAGTTGCGAACGTCGCCAGTGGCAGAAAACAAAAAATTTGTTTGACATCAAAAAATTTGTTCGATAGTAGGCATGGTAAACGCTGTCGTTCCCTTCAGGGAGGTTCCATGGACGAGCGGGAGTGGATTCTCCGGACCTTGGCCCGGATCGCCGATGCGCTCGCCCGGACCTTCCCGCGCAACCTCGAAGTCGTCGTCCACGATCTCTCCGATCCACGGCACTCCATCTGCCACATCGCCGGTGAGGTGACCCACCGCAAGGTCGGCGGTCCATTGACCGACCTCGTCGTGCGGGCCCTGCGGCGCGAGGGCCGGGAAATCGGTGACCGTTACAACTATCGCACCACCACCCGCGACGGCCGCGTGCTCAAATCGAGCACGGTCTTCGTCCGCAACCGCCAAGGAGAGGTCGTCGCCGCCTTCTGCGTCAACTTCGACACCACCGATTATCGCAACGCCGCCCAAGCCCTCGAGGTTTTCACGACCGCAGCGGAGAGTTTCAACGGCGAGGAGAAAACCGAAACCTTCGCCACCTCGATCACCGAGACGATCGAGGCGCTCTTCGAACAGACGGTCGCCCGGATCGGCAAGCAGCCCCCCTTCATGTCCTCCACCGAGAGGCTGGAGCTTCTGCGCGCGCTCGAGGAAAGCGGGGTCTTCCAGATCAAGGGCGCGGTCGACCAGGTGGCGCTGCGGATGGGGATCTCCAAATACACGGTCTACGGCTATCTGAAAAAAATCCGCCTGGAGCAGGAGCTGCCGCAGCTCTGAGCACCAGAGCGCCGCCCAGAAAGGAAAAACGATGCGTTCCACTTCTTCCCCGCGACAGGTTGCAACCGCCGACGCCCCCGCCGCGATCGGTCCCTATTCCCAGGGGGTAGCCGCCGGGGGGTTTCTGTTCGTCTCCGGTCAGCTTCCGCTCGACCCCGAAACCGGAAATCCGGTTGCCGGCGAAATCGAAGCGCGGGTCGATCGGTGCCTCAAAAATTTGACCGCCGTCGCCCGCGCGGCGGGAACGGATCTTTCGCGGGCGGTCAAACTGACCGTCTTTCTGACCGATCTTTCGCTTTTCGCACGGGTGAACGCGGTGTACGCCCGACATTTTCCCGGGATGTGCCCCGCCCGCTCCGCGGTCCAGGTGGCCGCTCTGCCCAAAGGAGTGGACATCGAAATCGAAGCCATCATCCAACTTGGATCTGAAGGAGGTCCTGCATGAATCTCGCCCGATTCCCCCGTCGCCGCTATACGCCCGGGCCGACGCCGATCGAGTTTTTGCCCCGCTTCAGCGCCGCCGTCGGCGGACCCGAGATCTACATCAAGCGCGACGATCTGCTCGGTCTCACGGCCGGGGGCAACAAGACCCGCAAGCTCGAATTTCTCGTGGCCGACGCGCTCGCTCAGGGGGCCGACACCCTGATCACCTGCGGGGCGGTGCAGTCCAACCATTGCCGGCTGACGCTCGCCGCGGCGGTGAAGGAAGGGCTCCGCTGCCGGTTGGTCCTCGAGGAGCGCGTTCCGGGAAGCTACAACCCCGAGGCCTCGGGCAACAATTTCCTCTTCCGCCTGCTCGGGGTCGAGAAGATCGAGGTGGTCCCCGGCGGCAGCGACACGATGGCGGCCATGCAGAAAGTCGCCGAGGAGCTCGGCCGGGAAGGCAGGAAAGGATACATCATCCCCGGCGGCGGCTCGAACCCCATCGGGGCGACCGGCTACGTCGCCTGCGCCCAGGAGATCCAGGAGCAGCTCTTCGCGCTGGGACTGGCGATCGACCGCGTCGTCGTCGCCTCGGGCAGCGCCGGGACCCACGCCGGACTGGTCACGGGGTTTATCGGCGGCAACCTGGACATCCCCGTCGTGGGTGTAGGGGTAAGCCGCGAGCCGGCGGAGCAGGAGCCGCTCGTCTACGATCTTGCCTGCCGGACCGCGGAGCGCCTCAAGGTGCGCGGCGGCATCCCGCGGGAGGCGGTCCGTTGTGTCGGCGGCTACTGGCAGCCGAAGTACTCGGTTCCCAACCGCCGTATGGTCGAGGCCGTGCAGCTGCTCGCTCGCACCGAGGGGATCCTTCTTGACCCGGTATACACCGGGAAAGCGATGGCCGGCCTGATCGGCCTGAGCCGTGAGGGACAACTGCGCAAGGGCGAAAAAGTGCTCTTCGTCCACACCGGAGGCTCGCCCGGCCTTTATGCCTACATCCGGCCTCTTCTCGGCCTCGAGCCGGTCGCGGAGTAAGGAAAAAGTTCGCATGGGGTTCAATGTGGAAGGTCGTGCTTCCTGGCAACAAAATTGATGGTTTAAGGAAGGAGAAAACGATGAAAAAGCGGGGCCCAAAAATCATTCACATCCTCATTTCTTTGGCCATCCTGTTTGGGATGGGCCTATGGAACTCGCCGGCAGCGGCGAAAGAAATCGTGATTAAACTTGCCCATCCGAACGTCCCGCAGCATCCGATGGGAGAAGGCTATGAGCTGTTTAAAGCGGATCTTGAAAAGCGATCGGGGGGTGTCTTTCGAGTAGATATTTATGACAGCTCGAAATATGGAAACTTTGATGCGGTGGTCCAGGGGCTCCAGATGGGTGTTTTGCAGATGGGCTCAGATGCCTGCAACAATTTTTCGGTGTTTAACCCGCAATTGATGTTCTTGGATATGCCATTTATTATTCCCAGCTATGAGGCCGCAGATCGGATTACCGATGGCCCGATCGGGAAAAAACTGGCCTCCGCACTGGAAAAAAACGGAATTTTGGGATTGGGGTATATCGATATTGGTTTTCGGCAGGTCTTCTCCAGCCGCCCGATCCGGAAGTTGGAAGATGCTAAGGGTCTTAAAATTCGAGCGACCCACTCCAAGGCTCATATCGCCATTCTGAAAGCCCTCGGGATGAATCCAACGCCGGTCGCTTGGGGCGAGGTGTATACGGCGTTGCAGCAAAAGACAGTGGATGCCATAGATATTGATTTGAATTTGGCATGGTTTAATAAATTCCCGGAAATAACCAAATATGTAACTCTCACGCGCAGTTTTTACAGCGGGCATTTGGTTTTGGTATCCAAACCCTTCTGGGAAAAGCTTTCGCCGCAAGAGCAAACATGGATTAATGAATCTTTTGCTGTCATGCAGAAATTTGAACGCAACAAAATCAGAAGCAACGAATCGATGATCATCCAAAAAATCAAAGAAACAGGAGGGGAAGTCATCGAATTGTCGCCGGAAGAACGTGCCCGGTGGATTAAGGCTACCGAAGAGGTGGCGCCAGCGTTTGCCTACGCCGTTCCTCCCGAACTGATCGAGGAAATGCGGAAAACCGTTCAAGAAAAATGAAACCTAATGGATAAATAACGACAAGGGGCAGGCAATAAGAGATATTGTCTGCCCCCTTCTTAAGAGATCTTATGAAACCCTTCTATCATTTTTTGAATAGATTTGAGGAAGTTTTTTCGTCGCTCGCTCTTTCGGGAATGGCCGCAATTATCATATTGCAAGTTTTCCAAAGATATATATTGCAAGACTCTTTTGATTGGCCCGAAGAGTTGGCAAGATATCTTTTTGTTTTTTCCGTTTATATCGGCGCAAGTTATGCGGCTGCGGAAAGGCGCCATCTTGAGGTTACAGTGATTCGAACGATGTTCAGCGGAAAAAAGAGCACAATGATCGCGGTCATTGCTTACCTCATAACATTATTTTTTTGCGGATTGATGTTTGTTTGGGGGCTGAAGATGGTTGTTTTCGTTAAAGAATCCAATCAGCTTGCGCCGGCGCTTCAATTCCCGATGTATTTCGCTTATATTTGTTTGCCGCTCGGCTTCTTGCTTATGGCGGTGCGCAAAACAATTATCATTAAGAATTTGATTGTGCAAGATTTCAAGCGCTCAAACCGTGCGGACGACAAGGTTAGAATTTAGATTGTTAATCATTTACAATATTTTTAAAGCGCTAGAAAAATCAACGAAATAATCGCTTTTTCGATCATCAAAACAATTTGATAATGCTAGATTGAACTTTAGAAAAATTTCTGCGTTAGGCATGAAAAAAATCGATAAACCGAACTGCCCCGCCCCTTGAAGCGGCGATAATGGCGTGTGAGGCCGATCAGAAATGCATTGCGACGGAGATCAATGATTCAATAAAAGGATAAGCAATGGATGCCCCAATTCTCATTGTCGCCATTTTGCTGCCGCTATTGCTCATTTTGAGCGTCCCGATAGGAGTTGCGATCGGGTTGAGCGTCGCTCTTGCGGTCGTTGCGGCAGGACTTCCGGTACAATTCCTGATGCAAAAGATGTTTTTGTCGTTGGATGCCTTTCCATTACTCGCCGTCCCCTTTTTCATCATGGCGGGCGAAATCATGCAAAAAGGCAGCATGGCCGGTTCCTTGCTGAAGGTCTCGCGTTGTCTGATCGGTCATATCACCGGCGGGCTTGCGCACGTATCGGTTCTGACCTGCATGTTTTACGGCGCGTTGAGCGGATCGGCACCCGCTACCGTTGCCGCCGTGGGAGGGATCATGATTCCCTCCATGGAGAAAGAGGGGTTTTCCAAATCCTTCTCCACCGCGACCAATGTCGCCGCCGGCTGCTTAGGGGTGATGATCCCCCCCAGTGTTCCTCTCATCATTTACGGGACGACGGCCAATGTTTCCGTTGGCGATTTGTTTATTGCAGGAATCGTCCCCGGGATTTTTATTGGTATCGTATTGATGATCGTGTGTTATTTTCTGTCAAAATATCACGGATTCAATACTAAGAGCAACAAGGCTTCTATCAAGGAGACACTCTCGGCCCTCTACGAGGCGAAATATTCTTTATTGGTTCCCATCATCGTACTCGGAGGAATCTACGGGGGAATCACAACGCCGACGGAAGCTGGTGCCATCGCGGTGACTTATGCTCTATTTATCGAAGGCGTTGTTTTAAAAAATATAACAAAACAGAAACTATGGCTTATTTTGCGCGGAACCACAATTACCAATGCCACCATCTTCTTGGTGGTCGCCACTGCAACGGCTTTGGGTCAGATTCTGCTTATCTATAATGTTCCCAACGCCCTGGTGAAAGCGCTGGCCGGATTGGCCAATAATCCCAACCTGCTTCTTCTTGCCATCATCATCATGCTTCTTGTTCTAGGAACGTTCATGGACGCGTTGGCGAACATTCTTATTTTGACACCTCTTTTGCAGCCCTTGCTCATGCAGGCCGGTATCAACATGACGCATTTCGGAATTATCATGATCGCATCGGCTTCCGTCGGATTTCTTACGCCTCCGGTGGGTGTGAATCTCTTTGTCGGCTGTGGAATCAGCGGGATCAGCATCGAAAAATTGAGTTATGCGGTACTGCCCTTCGTTTTCGCCATGTCGGCGGCGATTCTTGTTCTTGCCTACGTTCCTCAAATCGCTCTTTGCCTGCTGTAAATGACCGGGAGATGAAATGCAAATCGCATTTTCAAAGATAAAGCAAGCAAAAGCCGGCCTTGCGGGGCATATCGGGGTCAGCCATGCAAACAGCCACTCAGGCTTTGTCCAAGAGGATGGGGCGGGGTTTGCCGTTGTCACCCGCCTTATGAACCAAGCCGCACGGTTGGATCTGCGAATTTCTAAAATTCGTGTAAACCTCATCGAAAGCGTTGTAGAAGTTTGTTTATACAGTGGAGGAAAAGGAGTTGCCTTTGCGCGCCATGGAATCACACCTGCCGAAAAAGCATTGATGAACTCGGCTGTGGGAAAAAGCGCCCTTTGCCCGCAAACGCTGGCTACCGAGATCTTCGGCAGGGTCATCGGTCAAGGGGTGTCGGAGGTTCCTTCCGCCTTGATCACCGCCGTATCCAAGGCGGTTGTCCATAGCTTTCTCACGAACTATCCCGATCGGTTCCTCTACGGTACCGAAGATACTCCGCTCAGTGTGGGTTGCACCATCGGCACCCTTTTACGAATCGGGGACATGCCTGTTGCAACGATGATCACCATCAACGCCGGAGAGGGGGGGATCGGACCCAATGAAGACAGTGAAGGAAATGTTCCCATTGGCAATAAAAGAAAATTGATGGAGCAGCTGGGGTTGTGTTGCCTTCCCACAATCATTGTTGAATCCAAAGCATTCGTTCCGGCGTGGAAGGATTTAATTCAAGAAACGACCCTGGTGGTCAGAGCCAATGATCACTACGATAACACCGTTGTTCAAGAATGCCTGGTCAAATCGGCGCGATCTCTAAACTTTCCTGTTTTTACTCCGAAAAACCCTTACCCGCGGATTAAAGGATCGCTGTTCCACGTCCAAAAAAATATAGCGAATCAACTTGTTGCACTTGGAAGAGGCCTTGCACGCGCAAAAACCGCCGAAGAAAAAAACCGTATCGCTGCACAACTTTCTATGCTCATAAAAACCGATTTGGGTGGCATTACATTCATGAGCAATAAGATCAACGAAATTTTTGATAACGGTGGTCTTTTGCCTGGCACAGCGGCCGTGCTTTCGTCTGCGGTAACCAGCGATTATGCAGCGATATATAAAATTCCCGTCTTAACCCCAAAAGACATCACCATGTACGCAAAAACCATTGTTGGGGCATTCAAACTTTTAGAAACCAGATTGGACGAAGCGAAGAATCAGATGGTAAAGAAATCGATATCCAATCGAAAAATCAAAGAGATCGAAAAAGGACTCATCGCAAAGGAAATAAACAATTGCCCAAATTTAAAAGCCCGATGACATCAATACTTTCTTGCAAACATGGGCGCCATGGAGTAAAAGGCAGGTCGGTCGGTGACATCAAAGCTTGTAACCGTCCGCATTGATGCTCCCCCAACCTTCGGAGGTGGCCCATGGCAGAGGAAACGGTGCGTAAAGCGGGCTTCATGTCATGGTATTTTCAGTCCAACCTTCTTGTGCGGATCCTGATCGGCCTCATCCTGGGGGCGATCGTGGGTCTGGCTGCGGGCTCCTCGATTTTGTGGGTGAAGCCCTTCGGAGATATTTTCATCCGTCTGCTGCGCATGATCGTGGTCCCGGTCATCTTCTTTTCGCTGGTCGTGGGGGCGGCCAGTCTCAGCCCTTCCAAGCTCGGCCGGGTAGGAGTCAAGATCTTCATCTATTACATGGCGACCACAGTCCTGGCCGTGGCCTTCGGACTGCTCTCGGCCAACCTCTTCCGGCCCGGGATGGGCCTTGACCTAAGCGCCGGCCAGGCGGCGGGCAAGGCGCTCACCCAGCCCAAGGTGGTCGACACGCTGATCAACATCATCCCCGTAAACCCCATCGAATCCCTCGCCAAGGGGGATGTCCTGCCGATCATTTTCTTCGCCATCATCTTCGGCATCTCCCTTTCCTTTCTGGCCCAGAGCCGCGATGAGCGCCTGAGCGGCGGGGCGGCGGCCGTCCTCCAGTTTTTCGACGGCGCCGCCGAGGCGATGTACTCGATTGTGCGCGGGGTGATGCAATACGCCCCGATCGGCGTCTTCGCCTTGATCGCCGTCGTCTTCGCCCAGCAGGGATCCAAGGCCCTCGGGCCGCTCGGCATGGTGACGCTCACGGTTTATGTCGGGCTGGTTGCACATCTGCTGATCACCTACGGGATTGCGCTCAAGATCTTCGGTCTGAAATTCGGCCGCTTCCTTTCGGGAGCCAAGGAAGCCATGCTTACGGCCTTCGTGACCCGCAGCTCGAGTGCCACGCTGCCGATCACGCTGCGCAACTCGGAGGAAAACCTGGGCGTTCCCCGCAGCATCGGCTCTTTCACGCTGCCGCTCGGGGCGACGATCAACATGGACGGGACCGCCATCTACCAGGGCGTCTGCGCGCTCTTTGTGGCCTTCGCGATCGGACAGCCGCTGGATTTCGGCGCTCAGATGACGATCATCATCACGGCGACGCTCGCCTCGATCGGCGCGGCCGGGGTTCCCGGCGCGGGCGTCATCATGCTGCTCATGGTATTGAACTCGGTCGGCCTGGAAGTGAAGGAGGGCTCGGCAATCGCCATGGCCTACGCCATGATCCTCGGCATCGACGCCATTCTCGACATGGGCCGCACCTGTCTCAACATCACCGGCGATCTCGCCGGCACCTCGATCGTGGCCAAGACCGAAAAGACGATCGACCTGGAGAAATGGGCCTGAAGGCCGATTTGGTGAAAGAAACCTGAAGTCCCGGGCCGGCGGGGGTTCCCTCCGGCCCTTTTTCGTCGGCGCGCTCTTGGAAGACGGGCGTTGCGGCGGTTTGAGTCTCCCCCATGATCCGCACTCTTGGAGGATAGAGCGTTTTCCCACGAGGAAAGGGAGCCGCGCGGTGTTCATGGCCGAAGGGTCGCATCCGCCCCAAGACGCATCCTCACATGGCCTTGCCCGGGCAGGCCGCTGGGCCTTTTACACCGTCGCCATCGGGCTGATCGCAGGCGCGGCCGCCGTCATTTTCTTCTTTTTGTGCCAGGCCGGCATGCGTTTTCTCTTGGACGCTCTGGCGGGTTTTCGGCCGCCTGCGGCGACGGGAGAGGCCGTGCTCTTCCCGCCGGGGGACGGGCGGTTTTCCCGCTGGGTGCTCCTTTTCCTGCCGGCGGCGGGCGGGCTTGCGAGCGGCTTTCTTGTGACTCGCTTCTGCCCTGCGGCGGCGGGCGGGGGCAACGACGCCGCCATCCGCTCCTACCACGAAAGCGACGGACGCATCCCGGCCCGTGTGCCGCTGGTCAAAACCATCGCCACGGCGATATTGATCCCCAGCGGTGGCTCCGGCGGACGGGAAGGGCCCATCGCCCAGATCGGCGCAGGTCTGGGATCGCTTCTTGCCGGAAGACTGAATCTTACGCCCCGGGAGCGGCGCATTCTGATGGCGGCTGGCATCGCCGCCGGCATCGGAAGCATTTTTCGTGCCCCCTTGGCGGGGGCGCTCTTTGCCGCCGAATTTCTCTACCGCGATCCGGAGTTCGAGTTTGAAGTGATCATCCCCGGGGGCATGGCATCGATCGTCGCCTACTGCCTCTTCTGCTCCGTCTACGGTTGGGAGCCGCTGCTCGCTGCGCCGGCCTTTTCCTTTCGCAACCCGCTGGAGCTCGGCCCGTATTTTCTGCTCGCCCTCTTCGTCACGGGAGGGGCCGTCGTCTTCGTCCGCCTCTACCACGGCATCGCCGCCGGCTTCCGTCGGCTGCGGGTTTGCCCGGTGCTCAAGCCCGCCATCGGAGGGATGCTCACGGGAACGATCGGTTTTTTCCTGCCGCACACGCTCTCCTTCGGTTATGGTTACGCGGAGCAGGCGATCGCCGGAGCCCTGCCGCTCTCCATCCTCATCACGCTCGCCGCCGGGAAGATGCTCACGACCTCCTTTTCCATCGGCTCGGGGGGGAGCGGGGGACTCTTCGGCCCGTCGCTCGTGATCGGCGCCGCGCTGGGAGCAATCGCCGGGGAGCTCTTTCACCGGATGCTTCCGGCGGTCGTCTCCTCCCCGGGCGCCTTCGCGCTGGTGGGCATGGCGGGCTTCGTCGCCGCGGTCGCCAACACGCCGATCTCGATCATTCTGTTCGTAAGCGAGATGACCGGCTCCTACCGTCTGCTCATCCCCTGCCTGCTGGTCTGCTCGGTTGCCTACCTCGCGGCACGTCGCTACAGCCTCTTTCCCGCCCAGGTCCGCCGCCGCCTCGATTCCCCGGCGCATGCCGGCGAGCTTTTCGTGGACGTCCTGCAGGCGATCCGTGTACGGGACATTCTCGAGCGGGTGCGTCCCGTCGAAGTCATCCCGGAGCGTATGCGCTTCGTCGACTTCAAGGCGCTTTTCGCCCGGACCGAACAGCATTATTTTCCCGTGCGGGACGAAGAGGGAAAGCTCAAGGGCATTTTTTCGATCAACGACGTGCGCGCCGTCCTCTTTTCCCCGGAAATCGAGCCGCTGGTGGTGATGAAAGACATCGCCACCGCCGACATCATTGCGACCACGCCTTCGGAAGATCTGGGAACCGTGCTCCGCAAATTCACGATCAAAAACATCGACAGCCTCCCGGTCGTCTCCGAGGAGGACTCCGGGAAGCTGATCGGCATGCTCTCGCGCCGTGATGTGATCGCCTGCTACAACCGCAGGGTCGAAGAATGGAAAAGCGCGCAAGAGCGGGCATCCGCAAAAGAAAGGCGGCCATGAACGACGCAGGAGGAATCGCCGCTCTGCGGCGGCTGGCCGAGGAGACCGTCGCCGCCGAACCGGCCCGCAGCGGAGCCCAACCCTGGTGGCGAAAGCCCTTGGTCGCCGCGGCTCCCGCCGACGAACGCTTTGCGGCGTTGCCGGCGATGGCGGCTTCCGACCATCTCCTGCCTCGGGATCTGCTTGCGACCGCGCGCTCGGTGGTCGTTTTTTTCATCCCCTTCCAAAACAAACTCGTGCGTGAAAACCGGGCCGGTGAACGCCCCAGCGCGGACTGGGGTCTCTCCTATGTGCAGACAAACGCGCTGATCGAGCATTTGGCCCAAAGGCTTGCGGCGTGGCTCGAGGAACGGGGCTTCCGCTGCGCCCTGACCCCGGCGACGCACAATTTCGACGAAGAGCGCCTGGTCGCCCGTTGGTCGCACAAGCACCTGGGTCATCTGGTGAAGCTGGGGCGTTTCGGGACGCATCGGCTGCTCATTACGCCGGCCGGCTGCGCGGGAAGGCTGGGAAGCTTCGTTACGGAGGCCGAACTCGGGGAGCAGCCCCTTCTCCTCACCGCAGAAGCCTGCCTTCTCCGGGCGGGAAAACGCTGCGGCCAATGCATTGCGGCCTGTCCCGTCACCGCCCTCACGCGCGAGGGGTTCGACCGCCGGCGTTGCTGGGAGCGGCTCAAGGAAAACCGTGCGGTGGTCTCCGAGTTCGCCGCACTGCCCGCGACCACCCATGTCTGCGGCAAATGCGCCGCGCTCATGCCCTGCAGCTTCCGCAACCCTCTCGTGAAATAGGGGACGTCCATTTTTATATCATTATGGGGTGAGGATGAGCCTCGGTCGACACGCAGACCGGGGATTTCACGGCGCGTCCGGCGCATCAAGTGATATAAAAATGGACGTCCCTAGAGTTTTTGTTCGATGCGGCGGAGCAGTTCGCGGATTTCGCGAAGCTGGGAGAGGATGGTCTCGGGGTCGGCGGAGGGCGAGGCCGGGTTGACGCTCGATCCGCCGATGGCGCGGAAGATTTCGTCCAGGCGCACGCCCAGAGCCACAATGAAATAGAGGAGCAAAACGAAGGCAAGTTGGCGTTCGCCCCAACCGAGGGCCAGCCAGCCTACGAGGATCGCCCCGAAGAAAACGAGGCTCGTCACCGTGTAGGGGTGCCGCGCCAGCCAGCGTGATGCCGCATGCTTCATCGGGGGACGAACGCCTCCAGGGGGGAAAAGAAAAGCGGCCGGTTCATTTTTTGGCCCGCTCCTCCTGGCGCAGCAGCCGCCGCAGCACCTTGCCGACGTTCGACATGGGCAGGCTGTCGCGGAACTCGATGAACTTGGGCCGCTTGTACCCGGCCATCTTCTCGCGGCAGAAGGCAAGGATTTCCTCTTCGGTCGCGGTCTCGCCGGGCTTGAGCTGGATGAAGGCTTTCACCGCCTCGCCGCTTTTCTCGTCCGGGACCCCGATCACGGCCGCGATCGCCACCTTCGGGTGCTGGAAGAGGACGTCTTCCACCTCCCGCGGATAGACGTTGAAGCCGCCGACCAGGATCAGGTCCTTCTTGCGGTCGGTGATGTGGATGTAGCCTTCGGAGTCAATGTGACCGATGTCGCCGGTCAAAAAGTAGCGCTTGCCGTCGAGGGTGCGGAAGACCCGCTCATCCTCCTCGGGCTTGTTCCAGTAGCCTTTCATCACCTGGGGCCCGCAGACGGCGAGCTCGCCGTCCTCGCCCCGCGGCAGCTCCTGAAGGCCGGTCACGAGATCGACGATCTTGACGTCCGTTCCGGGAATGGGAAACCCGATCGTCCCGATGCGCCGCTGACGCGTATTGGTGGGGTTCACGGTGACGACAGGTGCGGTTTCGCTCAGACCGTAGCCCTCGAAGATGACCGCCCCGGTCTTTTCTTCAAACCGCCGGCAGACCTCCGGGGGCAGCGGCGCTCCCCCCGAGAAACAGCCGAGCAGCGAGGAGAGGTCATAGCGGTCGAGATGGGGGTGGTTGGTGAAGGCCATGAAGATCGTCGGTACGGCCGGCATCACCGTCGGCCGCTGTTTCTGCACGATTTTCAACACCTCGGTGAAAGGCGGGTTGCCGGCGCGGGGGTCGGGGACGCAGATCAGGCGGCTGGCGCTCGCACAGGCCGAGAGCATGGCGCAGGTCATGCCGAAGCTGTGATACCAGGGCAGAACCCCGAGGTAGGTGTGGAAGGCCATGCGCTGCGGCTCGGGGGGCGCCCCCGGTTCGTGGACGAGGCGGATCCAGGCCGTGATCGCGGCCAGGTCGTAGGCGAAGTTCGCGTGGGTGAGGCAGGCCCCCTTGGGCACGCCGGTCGTTCCCCCCGTGTAGAGGATGAGCGCCAGATCCTGCCGCGGGTCGATCTCGACCGCGGGCGGCTCGGGCCGGGATCGGGCCACGATGTCATCGAAAAACAGGTGGCCTTTCTCGTAGGAGGCGGCGTGGGGGATCTTGCCGAGCAGCCCCCCGAGGAGGGCCTTGAGCTTGGGCAGGTAGGATTTGACGCCGCAGATGATGACCGTTTCCACCGCCGTCCCTTCGATCGCCTTGACGGTCGTGGGGTAGAAGACGGGGTGATCCATGCAGAAGACGGCCTTCGCCCCGCAGTCCTGGAGCTGGTGTTGCAGCTCCTGGGCCTTGTAAAGAGGGTTGCAGGTAACGGCGACGGCGCCCGCCTTCAGGATCCCGAAATAGACCGGCGGGTAGTGCGGCAGGTTGGGCAGAAAGATCGCCACCCGGTCCCCTTTGCGGATGCCGCGGTCCGCGAGAAAGCGGGCGATGCGGTCGGCGGTCTCCTTGACCTGGGCGTAGGTCCGGCCGGCGTCGCTGAAAACGGTGTAGACCCGCTCCGGGAAAGCTCGTGCCGTTTCGTCGAGAACCGAATAAAGCGGCTTTTCATAGCCCTCCATTTCGCGGGGGACACCTTCGGGCCAGTGGGGCGTGGGCCAACCGGTCGCGCTCATCAGGTCCTCCTTCTTCGAGCTGTAGGGTGGGGCTAAGGCGGAAACCGGGGGAAACGGCGGGACTATAGGAGAACTCCGCCGCAGGTGTCAACGCGAAGTCGGCGATTCGGATTGCAGTCGCGCGACCTCTTCCGCCAGCAGGCGATACAGCCTCTCGCCGATGGCGAGACCGGTGTCGATGAATTGCGGTCCGTAGCACCGGCCCGTGGGGGTGCGGAACGTCTCCCGGATGCGCTTCAGGCTTTCGATCCCCGCGGGCCAGCGGGCGAGCAATTCCTCCGGGGGCATCCGAGTTGCGGCCACCATCTCCCAGAGGGTATCGGTGAAATTGTCCGGGCCCCAGCGGAACTTGTCGGCATCGTAGAGGCAGTTGGAGAGAAGAGCCCCTTGCCGCGAGTCGACGGCCGCGACGGGCTTGAAGGCCTCGTGGTTGCGGATGGCGATGCGGATGTCCTCGATTTCCTCGCTCCGCAGCCGGCGGCCGGAGAGAAAACGCGCCGCCAGGGCTGCGCCGCGTTCGGCATGATTTTCTTCCCGCCGCAGCACGTCGTGCAACAAGCCGGCCGCCTGGGCGATCTCCACCCGGCGGCGCAGCGCCGGTTCCTCACTGCCGGCGGCGCGGCCTTCGATCCAGCAGAGGGCGCCGGCGTCCAGGGCGACACGCGCGGCATGCCGGAAGCCGTGACCGTATCCCTCCTCCAAAAGACCCGCGAGGTCACGGCGCAGCTCGACAACGAGGGGGGCGGTATCGAAGATTTCAGACGACCGGGCGACGGCTTCCGCCTCCTTTCGGTAGAAGGCGAGCGGCGGTTGGCTTTGGGCGATCTCCCGCGCGCGGGTTTGCAGACGGGCATAAAAAAAGGCGGCCCCCGTCATCGACCGCCTCGCCGGAGCGGAGGGGAAAGGGGCCTCCGGGGGGAGCCCCTCTCTTGACCGGGGGGCGCCGGAGGAAAGAGGTTGGGTTCAGCCTTCGAGCAACTGGAACGGACGGCCGCAAACTTTCCAGGCACCGGCTTCCTTCTTGAGAACGAGGGTTTCTTCCACGGGGTGGGTTTCGCCGACCGCAAACCAGCGCGCAATCAACCCGTAGACGGGGTTGATCGTCCGGCGCCGCTCGCCGCGGAGCAGAACCTTGGCGGTCTCGCCGTCGTTTTCGAGCGTGCGCGTATCCACGTGGTAGAGGCCCTGCTTCAGGTAGTGCGGCGGAAACCCCGAGGCGCGGGCTTCGTTTTCCTTGCGCTCGAGGAAGGAGGCGACGGGGTCGGCTTTCGCGGCGGAGGCGAGCTCACGGCACAGGCGTTCGGACATGGACGGCTCGAGCCAGAAATAGGCCGCGGCGAATTCGACGGCCGCCTTTTCCGGAGTGTCGCGCTGGTCGGCGACGGCCAGCACCACTTGCAGGATGAGAGCGAGCATGAGAATCGAGGTGAAGGTGAGAAACCGGGTGCCGCTGTCCATCGAGGTCCCTCCTCCTTTGGGTCCTTGTCGTCGCGGTCTTGCGGGGAACGGGAAAAGCCTGCGAGGCGAGCGCTTTTCCTTACCACGGCCGTCGCGGCGGGACAAGACTTTTTTCAGCGCAGCACGCACTCCCGAACCCAGGGGGCCGCGGCCTGCTGCAGGGCGCTCATCTCCTCGGGGCTGAAGACGGGCTCGATGCCGTCGAAAAACTCGGGGTGCATCAGCCGTCCCAGCCGCACGGGCTGGAGGGCATAGCGCCGGCAGCCCCGAATGCAGCGGGCGATGCGCTCGACGATCTCCGGGGAAACGAACGGCCGGGCGCAGGTCGTGCGAAACTCGTAGTCGATTGTGGAGTCGAGCAGGATGCGCACGCTGGCCTGGATGTCGCTGCGCCGGGCCCGGTCACAGAGGCATTCGGGGTAGCTCTCGGGGTCGGACTTGAGATCCATGGCCACGTAGTCGACCAAGCCCTCGCGGATCAGCCGCGAGAGCATCGCGGGCCGGCTGCCGTTGGTGTCGAGCTTCAAGGGATAGCCGAGATTTTTGATCCGGCGGCAGAAATCCGGCAGGCCGGCATGCAGGGTGGGCTCGCCTCCGGAGACCACGACCCCCTCGAGAAAACCGCGCCGCGCGGCGAGGAAATCGAAAATCGCCTCGGCGGGAAGCCGCTGCGCGCAGGCTTCCCCCCGCCCGGCCAGTTGCGGGTTGTGGCAGTAAGGACAGTCGAAATTGCATCCCGACAGAAAGACCACACAGCTCATCTTGCCCGGGTAATCGATGAAGGACTGTTTCTGCAACCCGCCGATGTGCATCGACCCGCCCTCCCCGCTCAGAGCGCCAGACGGTAGGTTTTGCGGTTTTCGAACTCCGCCTGTTTGCCGCTGTTCCATTGCTTGACGGGACGCAGGTAGCCCACCACCCGGGAGTAGACCTCGGTCGGCTCCTGGCAGCGGGAGCAGACCGGCTGCTCGCCGGCGAGATAGCCGTGGGTCGGGCAGACGCTGAAGGTCGGGGTGAGGGTGAAATAGGGCAGCCGGTAGCCGGAGGCGATGCGGCGGACGAGGTTGCGCACGAGGAGCGGGTCCCGGATCTCCTCGCCCAGATAGATGTGCAGCACCGTACCGCCGGTGTATTTCGTCTGCAGCTCCTCCTGGAGCCGCAGCGTCTCGAAGAGATCCTCGGTGAAGCCGACCGGCAGGTGGGTCGAGTTCGTATAGTAGGGTGCAGCCCCGCGGGAGCCCACGTCCGGCTCGTTCGCGCAGCGGATGTCGGGGAAGCGTTCCTTGTCGAGCTTGGCCAGACGGAAAGAGGTCCCTTCCCCCGGGGTCGCCTCCAGATTGAACAGCGCGCCGGTCGTCTCCTGCAGGCCGGAGATGGTCTCGCGCAGAAAGTCCATCACCCCGAGGGCGAAGCGCTGCCCCTCCGGGGTGGTGAGATCCTGGCCCAGGAAGTTCAGGCAGGCCTCGTTCATGCCGATGACGCCGATCGTCGAGAAATGGTTTTTCCAGTAGATCCCGAAGGCTTTCTTGATTTCCCGCAGGTAGAAGCGCGAATAGGGGTAGAGGTTCTTGTCGGTGAACCGCTCGAGGACCTTGCGCTTGATCTGCAGGCTCTCGGCCGCAAGCTGCACCAGGCGGCCGAGCCGCGCGAAGAAGTCCTCTTCCGAGTCGCTGAGGTAGCCCAGACGCGGCAAATTGAGGGTGACGACCCCCACCGAGCCGGTCAGGGGGTTCGCCCCGAAGAGGCCGCCGCCGCGCTTGAGGAGTTCGCGGTTGTCCAGCCGCAGCCGGCAGCACATCGAGCGCGCGTCTTCGGGGGCCATGTCGGACTGGATGAAATTGGAAAAGTAAGGGATGCCGTATTTGCCGGTCATGCGCCACAGGGGCTCGAGTTCGGGGTTTTCCCAGTCGAAATCGCGGGTCAGGTTGTAGGTCGGGATGGGGAAGGTGAATACCCGGCCGCGGGCGTCGCCTTCCATCATGACCTCGGCGAAGGCGCGGTTGATCAGGTTCATTTCGGCCTGAAACTCGCCGTAGGTCGCCTGCTGCTCCCGGCCGCCGATCACGACGGGGAGATCCCGCAGGTTCGCGGGCGGCCGGAGGTCCACGGTGATGTTGCTGAAAGGAGTCTGAAACCCGACCCGGGTCGGGATGTTGATGTTGAAGACGAATTCCTGGAGCGCCTGCTTCACCTCGCGGTAATCGAGACGGTCCCAGGCGACGAAGGGGGCGAGCAGGGTGTCGAAATTGGAGATCGCCTGGGCGCCCGCCGCCTCCCCCTGAAGGGTGTAGAAAAAGTTCACGATCTGCCCCAGGGCGCTTCTCAGGTGCTTCGGGGGCGAGCTCTCGACCTTGCCCTCGACCCCGCGAAAACCCTGTCGGAGCAGATCGAGGAGGTCCCAGCCCACGCAATAGACGGCGAGAAGGTTCAAGTCGTGGATGTGCAGATCCCCCTCGAGGTGGGCGCGGCGGATCTCGGGGGGATAGATGCTGTTCAGCCAGTACGCGGCGGTGATCTCCGAGGAGATGTAATGGTTCAACCCCTGCAGCGAGTAGCTCATGTTGCTGTTCTCGCGGATCTTCCAGTCGAGCTTCTCGATGTAGTGGTTGACGAGATCGACATGGGCGCGGGTGGCGATGCGCCGGATCTGGGCATGCTGCTCGCGGTAGAGGATGTAGGCCTTGGCCGTGCGGTAGTAGGGAGAATCGAGCAGGACCCGCTCGACGATGTCCTGGATCTCTTCCACCTTGGGCACGGGCCCCAGGCGCAGCTCATGGGCGAGGGTGAGAACGCGGAGGGTCAACTTTTTCGCTTCCCGCTCCTCGAACTCCCCGGTCGCCTGGCCCGCTTTGGCGATCGCCGCGGTGATCTTGGAGGAATCGAACTCCACAATCCTGCCGTCACGTTTCTCGATCTGTTCAAACACGAAACACCTCTTGGTCGTTTCCCGTTGATGGTTTGTTCAAAACGCGCGTCGGCGAAAACCTGCTCGCTTCGGGGACGGCCATAACAGGCCGGCGCCCTCCGGGGAAGAAGATTTCGGAAGAGGGCGGTTTGAAGGCTCGGAAATGATCTTTCAATTCCATCCTACCCCAACATCTTGGGGATGGTCAAGGAAAATTTACAAAATATAGTGATCATTCGAAAAAATCGCTTCTCGGCTGGAAACCGGTCCGGCGGAGGGCAGGATCAGTGCGCGGCGACGACGTAATCGGCGATTCCGGGGGCGACCTCTTCGCCGGGCGAGAGAGGGTAGACGGTGCGGAAAGGCAGACCGTTTCTTCGGAAAGCGCGCGCGGGGATCCCGTAGCGGTACTGGATGTGTCCGTTTCCGGCCAGAACCACCATCCGCTTCGAGCCCAGCCGCCGGGCCACCGCTTCGGCCATGGCCTCGTCCCAGACGCACTGGACGAGGTAGAAATCCTCGAAGCGGACCCGGTTGCGGAACTCATGCCGCGCGAAGACGGCCTCGGCGAAGCGGCGGTGCTCCTCGACGTGGAGATCGATCTCCGCGGGGAGAAACGCTTTCTCGGCGGCGGAGAGATACTCGATTCCGCCCACCCGGATCTTGGGCGGGATGTGAAAGGGGATGTTCAGGGCGTGGAGGGGAAGCCGCTGATCGCGGGCGAACTCGAGGATCGCGCGGTAGAGGCCGAAGTCGTAGCGCCAATTCGCGTACCAGTGGGTGCGGCGCAGAAACTCCTCCTCCCCCAGCTCCCCCCGCGACCAGGATTCCAGGACCGGCTGGTAGCCGGTGTCGAACATCTCGAGACCGAGCGACCAGGCCGCGGGATCCGAAAAAACAAGCGCCCGCAGAATGCCGAGCTGCAGTTCGTGGTGCGCAGCCTGGGTGTGCGTTTCGCCGATGTAAACGACCCGCGCCGCGCGCAGCTCGGCGATCATCTCTTCCCAGGAAACGGGACGGCCTTCGGGGCCGGAGACGATCTTCCAGCGCGGAAACTCCGCGGCCGGCGGGGCGGGCCGGACAGCCGGCAGGGAGCAGCCGGCCGCGGCCGCGGCCGCAACCAGAAGCGTGGCGAAAAACCGAGCGGCGCGCGATCCGCGGTCGCTGTTTGCTTGCGGCGGCTGCGGGCTTCGCGGACGGTCGCTCATTGCATCTTTCCGGTGGCGTTCACGGCGTTCAGGATTTTCAGCATCTGGGGCGGGGGGATGTAGCCGGGGCGGTGGCCGATCACCTCCCCGGTCTCGCTCATGAACCAGAGGTCCGGCAGACTTTTGACCCGGAACATCTGCGCCGTCTCCTTCTCGCGGTCGGAATCGATGCGGATGGCGATGAAGTGGCGGTTCAAGGCTTCCACCACCGCCGGATCGCGCAGGGTCTTCTGCTCCATCTCGGCGCAATAGGGGCACCAGTCGGCACGGAAGTAGAGCACGGCTTTCTTTTTCTCGAAGCGGCTGCGGGCCATGCCGCTTTCGAAACCGTGCCACTGGATCTCCTGGGCTGCGGCGGCGGTAGAGGCGGCGAGCATCAGGAAGAGCAAAACGGCGGATCGCATGCGGAACTCCTTCGTCGATAGAACTCCTGGGGGGAAAGCTCCTGGGAGCGGCTCCAGCCCCGCTCGAAGAGAAAAAGCCGGATCGCATCGCAGAGGTCGCAGCGGTTCCACCAGCCTCCAGGCGCCGGCGCAAAACCCGTCTCCCGCCGGGCGAAGGCGAAAAGACCGCGAATCCCTTCGTGGACGAGGATCGTGATCAGGGGATAGCGCTCCGGGGAAAGCGTTTCTCCCAGGTCTTCCGCCGCGATCGCCAGTCCTGCGCACAGCCCGGGGATGTAATTCCCGTGGAGGTCGATGTGAAAATGGCTGGTGTCGGAGAGCTCGCGGGCGCAGGAGGCGGGGCTCTCCTCGAGGATCTGCCCGAGTCGTTTTCCCCCGAGGAGGGGCCGGAAGGTGTCGAGGGCCCGGCCCCCCGGGTGGATCCAGTAGCGCCCGGGGATGCGCCGGAGGTAGTCTTCCCCGAAACGGTCGATGAACTCCTTCCACCGATGGGGCCTGTCGGCTCCCAAGGCCTCGAGCTCGGGCAGAAAGTCCGCCACCCAGGGCAACACGCGCAGACCCGCCTGCCGTGCAGCCGCCATCACCCCCAGGGTTTTTCGAAGGGGGATGAATTCGTTGTGGAAAGGACTGATCGAAACGAGCACCGTGCCCAGGCCCCTCGCATGCAGACGCTCGAGGATCCCCACGGCCGAAGGGAGATCCCGGAACCAGGAGGCGTTCGTCTCGACATGGTCGATCTCCACCCCGGCCCTTTGGGCGGCCTCGAGAAGTGCTTCCGCGCCTTGCGGGTTGAAGAGGGGCTCGCCTCCGCCGATGTGCACGGCGCCGCACCCGAGCGCGCGCAAGCGGTGGAAAAGGGCCGCGGCCTCCGCGGGATCGAGATCCAGGCGTTTGCGCTCCGGACCGCAGCGGTAGAGGCAGTGGCGGCAGGCGGCAGGGCAGAAATAATCGGGAATCACCCCTCCCGAGGAGAGCCGTTCGATCGTCAGCATCCGCCTTTGTCTCGGTTGGGCCGACGGCCGGGGGCAAGGCGCTTCATTTCCGACATGCCGGCACTGTAGCACCCCGAGGATCCGGTGGCAAACCGGGCGCTTTTCGCGAAGAGAAGGCTCTTCTTTATCCTTGACCTCGAGGAAAGGCGCAATAGAATAGCGGCCCGAACGGCATCCCGCCGGTTTCCTCTTTGCGGTAAGGCGGGGTGCCCGCTTTGTTTGCCGGCGGACCGGTTCGCCGTCCGAGGAGGGGCAAAATGGACAACCTGAGCTTCGGTCTGACGCTTCTGGTCGTGGGCATGGGCGGAACGCTGGTTGCGCTCGCTTTGCTGGCGGCCCTCATGAACCTGCTGAAAAAGCTCTTCCCCGCCAAAGAGGAAGAGGCCTGATCGTCCTGAAACCTTAGAAAAACGCGAGGCGAAAGACTCTTATGCTGGAAGCCATCCTCAACGGATTGAGCGGGCTTGCCGCCGGCGTTTTGCATCTGCACTGGTCCAACCCCGTGATGATCGCCGTCGGCTGCCTGCTCCTCTATCTCGGCATCCGCAAGGACGTCGAGCCGCTGCTTCTCGTCCCGATCGGCTTCGGGGCGATTCTCGTCAACATTCCGCTTGCCGAGCTGATGGGCGAGGAGGGCTTCCTGCGCACGATCTACAACATGGGCGTGGCCAACGAGCTCTTTCCGCTGCTCATCTTCATCGGAATCGGCGCGATGACCGATTTCGGCCCCCTGCTCGAAAACCCCAAGATCTTTCTCTTGGGCGCGGCCGGGCAGTTCGGCATTTTCCTCACCATCGCCCTGGCGCTGCTCTTCGGCTTCGACAAGCTCGATGCGGTCGCCATCGGCGTCATCGGGGCCTGCGACGGCCCGACGGCGATCTACGTCTCCTCGAAGTACGCCCCGCACCTGCTCGCCGCGGTTTCCGTGGCCGCCTATTCTTACATGTCGCTCGTTCCCATCATCCAGCCGCCGATCATGCGGCTGCTCACCACCGAACGGGAACGCCGCATCAACATGTCCGAGATCACCTCGACCACGCCCGCCTCCAAGACCACGCGCATCCTCTTTCCGATCGTCGTCACCATCTTCGGCGGCTTCATCGCTCCGGGCGGGTTGCCGCTGCTGGCGACGATCATGCTCGGCAACCTGATGAAAGAGTGCGGCGTCGTCGGGCGGCTGGTCAAGGCGACCGAAAACGAGATCGCCAACGTGGTCACGCTGTTTCTGGGGATCTCGATCGGCGCGACCATGGACGGCCGTGCCTTTCTCACCCCGCAGACGATCATGATCCTCGTCTTCGGCTTTGTCGCCATCTGCCTCGACACGGTCTGCGGGGTGCTCTTCGGCAAACTGATGTGTGCGGCGACCCGGGGCAAAATCAACCCCCTGATCGGTGCGGCGGGCATTTCCGCCTACCCCATGGCGGCGCGGGTGGTCCACAAGGAGGGGCTCAAGTATGACCGCAACAACTTTTTGTTGATGCACGCCGTGGGGGCGAATACGGGGGGGCAGGTGGGCTCGGTGATGGCCGCCGCCATCATGCTCTCGGTCCTCAAGGGGATGGGGGTCATCCCCTGAGCCGTTGAGCCGTCTCTTTTCCCGCCGGTGCGGACCGGGCGGTTTCCCCGCCCGGTTTTTTATTCGGAGGCCAGCCGGCGGTAGGCTTCGCGCAGGGCCGCGGTCGCGTCGTAGATGTCTTTCTTGTGTTTCTCTTCCTTGAGGTCGACCAGGCGGAATCCCCGGATTTCGGTCTCCGAGCGGATCACCGATCCGGCCGGGATCCAGACATGGGCAGGGATGCGGCTGCGCATGACAATCGAGCCGACCCCCACCCAGACCCCCTCGCCGATCTCCGCCTGGTAGACGACCGCCCGCAGGGCGATGAAGCTGTCGGCGTGAATCTCGGCCGGGCCGTGGATGACGACCCCGTGGGAAATGTTGCAGCGCGGGCCGATCCGCACTTCGGATCCGGCGCGGGTGTGGACGATGACTCCGTCCTGGAGGCAAGCGTCCTCTTCGATGACGATGGGGTGCACCCGGCCGGCCTTGTCGGGCTCGTCGGCCCGCAACACGGTCTGCGGGCCGACGAAGACCCGCCGCCCGATCACCACGTGGCCGATGAGCTGAGCGCTCGGGTCCACGAAAGCGCTCGCATCGATGCGCGGCAGATCGCCCGAGGGGTTCGGTCGGATTCCGGGGTGCGGCGCGGGTGCCATGGGAGGCTCCTTCTCAGGACGGGTGGTTCGCTTCGGCGAAATAGCGGATCATCGTTTCCCCGAGTTCCTTCGAGCGCAGGGTCGCCGCCTCGACGGCGTTGATGAGGGTCGTCCGCAAGCCTCCTTTCTCGAGCGTGTGGATGCCGGCGATCGCGGTGCCGCCCGGGGAGGTGACGCGATCTTTGAGCTGTCCGGGGTGCTCGCGCGTTTCCATGAGCATCTTGGCCGCGCCGAGCAGGGTCTGGGCGGCGAGAAACTGGGCGTCCTGGCGCGAAAGGCCCATTTTCACGCCGGCGTCGGCGAGCGCATCGACGATGATGAAGATGTAGGCCGGCCCCGAGCCGCTCAGACCCGTGATCGCGTCCATGAGGTAGTTTTCGCGCAGAAAGACCGTGCGGCCGACGCCGTTGAAGATCTCGAGGGCGAGATCGATGTCTTCGCGGCGGGCGTGCCGGCCGGCCGAGATGGCGGTCGCCGACTCCTTGACCGAGGCGGCGATGTTGGGCATGGCGCGGATCAGGCGCAGCTCCTTGTGCAGCAGCGATTCGATCGCCCGCAGGGGCACCCCGGCCGCGATCGAGATCACCAGCCGCGAGAGGTCGAGCGCCTCCGCGGTCTCCTGGAGGACCTCGGCCATGAGCTGCGGCTTGACCGCGTAGATCACGATTTCCGAAGCGGCGACCGCCTCGAAGTTCTCCGCCGTCGTGCGCACGCCGTAGCGGGCGTGCATCTCTTCGAGCCGCTCCGGTCGGATGTCGGTACAGAGGATGTCCTCCGGGGCGGCGGCCCCGGATTGCACCAGTCCGGCGACGAGGGCTTCGCCCATGTTCCCGGAGCCCAAAAAGGCGATTTTCTTTCCGCGAATCGCGCCCACGAAATCCTCCTTCCCCGGGACGGCAGGCATCCCGCCTGCCGCCTTGTAAAAAGTCCCCGGGCGAGTGTCAACCCTGCAAGGCGCGACCGCGGGGCTTGACCGCCGGGCAAGGTTCGGGTATAAATGGTCAGACCATTTAGCGGAGGGGGTTTTTGTTCCAGACGGTCCGTCCGACCAAAATCTTTCAGGATGTGGTCGCCCAGATCGAGGAGGCGATCCTCTCGGGGAAAATCGCCGCCGGCGAAAGCCTGCCCGCGGAGCGCGAGCTCAAGGCGCTGTTCGGGGTGAGCCGCCCGACCCTGCGCGAGGCGCTGCGGGTCCTCGAGGAGAAGGGCTTGATCGAAATCCGCCTCGGCACCGGGGGGGGGCCGGTCGTCAGCCGGCCGGACCCCGGGCGCGTGACCGAGACCCTCGCGCGACTCATCCGGTTGCAGAAAGTCTCCCTGGCCCACCTGGCCGAGTTCCGCGAGGGCATCGAGGCCCAGGTCGCCGCCCGGGCCGCCCGGCGGCGCCGCCCGGCCGACATCGAGCGGCTGCGGGGGCTTCTGGCGCAGGCGCGCACCGCTCTCGAGGCCGGTCCCGCGCGTCGCGAGGAGTTCCTGGAGGCGGACCGGCGGATACATCTGGCGATCGCCGATGCGACCGGGAATCCGATCTACCAAAGCGTCCTCGCCTCCGTCCACGAGAACATCCACCGTTACTACGACCGGTTTTTGTCCATGGCCGAGCCCGAACTGCGGGAGAACTACGAGGACCTCGAGGCCCTCGTCGCCGCCGTCGCCGGGGGCGATGCGGAAAAAGCCCGTCGCATCGCCGCCGGCCACGTGACCCGCTTCAACGCCCGCATGCAACGCCGTGCCGCAGCCGAGGGACGACCCGTCCGCGATCTTCCGCACCGCCGGAGCCCTGCGGGCCGCCTCCCCCTCCGCGCCCGCCGGATCGAGGATTCTCGAACATGAACCGCATCGAGCGCCACCCCATTGTCTCCATCCCCGCCCGGGAGGAAGTCCCCTTCACCTGGGACGGCCGGCCCCTGTTCGGCTTCCGCGGCGAGATGATCGCCTCCGCCCTCGCCGCCTGCGGCATCCACGTCTTCGGACGGCATGTAAAGGACGGAAGCCCCCAGGGGCTCTTCTGCGCGAACGGGCAGTGCTCCCAGTGCCTGGTGATGGCCGACGGCCAACCCGTCAAGGCCTGCATGACCCCGCTTCGGCCGGGCATGCGCCTCGAAAGCCTCCGCGGCCTGCCGCGGCTGCCCGCGGAGGATGCCCCCGTCGCCACCGGTCCGGTCGAGGAGATCGAGGTTGCCGTGCTCGTGATCGGGGGCGGGCCGGCCGGGCTTGCGGCGGCGATCGAGCTCGGCCGCAGGGGGGTCAAAACACTCCTGCTCGACGACAAGGATCGGCTCGGCGGCAAGCTCGTCCTGCAGACGCACAAGTTTTTCGGCTCGGTCGAAGACAGCCATGCCGGAACGCGGGGTTTCGAAATCGGGCGCCTGCTCGCCGCCGAAATCGAACGCTGCCCCGCGGTCGAGGTGCGCCTTCAGACCACGGCGGTCGCCGTGTTCGCCGACGGCCGGATCGGCGCCGTGGAGCGGGGGCGCTACAGGCTCATCCGTCCCCGACACCTGCTCGTCGCCTCCGGCGCCCGCGAGAGGATGCTTTCCTTTCCGGGAAACACCCTTCCCGGCGTTTACGGCGCCGGGGCGTTCCAGACGCTGGTCAACCGGGATCTCGTACGCTGCGCCTCGCGGGTGCTTATTGTGGGAGGAGGAAACGTGGGGCTCATCGCGGGCTACCATGCCCTGCAGGCGGGGATCGAGGTCGCCGCGCTGGTCGAGGCCCTGCCCGAGGTGGGCGGATACCGCGTGCACGCCGATAAGCTCAAACGCCTGGGGGTGCCGATCCTCACCCGGCATACGATCGTCTGCGCCCACGGCGAGGAACACGTGACCGCGGCGACGATCGCGGAAGTGGACGAGCGCTTCCGCCTCCTGCCGGCGAGCGCCCGGACCCTCGAGGTGGATACGGTGCTCGTCGCCGTGGGCCTGGCGGAAGTGAACGAGTTCGCCCTCAAGGCGAAGCAGTTCGGGATCCCCGTCGTCTGCGCCGGGGATGCGCAGGAGATCGCCGAGGCCTCGGCCGCCCTGTTCAGCGGGAAGATCGCCGGGCTGCGGATCGCCCGCGCGCTCGGGGCCGATGCGGGGGAGATCCCGCGCGACTGGGAGCGGAAGCTGGAGATCCTCAAATCGCGCCCCGGATCCGTCCGCGGCCTCCGGCCGCCCGCCTCCCCCGCGGGAGCGGTCTACCCGGTCTTTCACTGCTTCCAGGAGATTCCCTGCAACCCCTGTACCGCGGTCTGCCCCCGGCAGGGCATCCGCACCGAGAACGACGCGATCACGGGGCTGCCCTATTTCGTCCCCGGGACCGAGTGCACCGGTTGCGCGAGCTGTGTGGCCGTCTGCCCGGGGCTTGCCGTGACCCTGGTCGACGCCCGGCGCGACCCGGAGCACCCCCTCGTGGTGCTGCCCTACGAGATCTGGCGGGAGAAGGTCGAGGTCGGAACCCTCGTTTCCGTGACCGACGCCGAGGGGGCGATCCTCGGGCGGTTTCCCGTCGTGAAGGTGAGGACCCGCAAAAAGCACCCGGGCACCTTGCTCGTGGGCGTGCGGCTCGAGCGGCTCTTGGCCGATCGGGCGGCCGGGATCTGGGTGCAGGAGCGGCGGCTTGATCCGCTGCCCCTCTACGAGAAGGCCCCGCCGCCCGACGAAGCCGTCGTCTGCCGCTGCGAGCGCGTCACGGCGGGCGAGATCCGGGCCGCGATCCGCGAGGGAATCCGCGACCTCAACCAGCTCAAGGCCCTCACCCGGGCCGGCATGGGTGCCTGCGGCGCAAAAACCTGTCGGCCGCTCGTCTTCCGGATCTTTCAGGAGGAGGGGATCGACCGCGCCGCGGTCACCGACCGCGTCGACCGGCCGCTCTTCGTCGAGGTGCCGATCGGCGCCTTCGCCGGCGTGCGGGAGGAAGGCGATGCCTGAACGCTGGGATGCGATCGTCGTCGGCGCCGGCTCGGTCGGTTTGCCCACCGCGCTCGCGCTCGGCCGGGAGAAGCTGCGCGTCCTGGTCCTCGACCGGCATCCCTCGCCGGGGCAGGGCGAAAACAAGCACGCGATCGGCGGCGTGCGGGCGACGCACTCCGCACCCGGAAAAATTCTCGTCTGTCGGCGTTCGCTCGCGATCTTCGCCGCCTGGCGGGAGACGTACGGCGACGATATCGAGTGGCTGGAAGGCGGCTATCTCTACCCCGTTTACCGCGAGGAGGACGCCCGACTGCTTCAGGGCCTGCTTCCCCTGCAGCGCTCCTTCGGCCTCGCGATCGATTTCATCGGCCCCGAGGCGGTAGGGGAGATCGTGCCCGGCATCCGCCGCGACGGGCTGCTCGGGGCGACCTTCGCCCCCAAGGACGGCTCGATCTCGCCGCTTCTCGTGGCCCACGCCTACTTCCGTCACGCCCGGCGGCTGGGGGTCTCCTTCCGCTTCCAGGAATCGGTGGGGGGGATTGAGATCGAGGGCGGCCGCGTGGCCGGGGTGAAGACCGACCGGGCTCGGTACGCCGCACCGGTCGTGATCGACGCCGCGGGCCCCTTCTCCGCGGAACTCTGCCGGAGCGTCGGGGTGAGTCTTCCGGTCGTCCCCGACAGCCACGAGGCCGGCATCACCGAGCCCGTCGCGCCGTTTTTTCACTGCATGGTGGTCGACATGCGGCCCGCCCCCGGCTCCAAAAATTTTTACTTTTACCAGAACCGTCACGGCCAAGTGGTTTTCTGCCTCACCCCCGAGCCGCCCATCGTCGGCACCGACAAGCGCGAGACCTCGGCCTTCCTGCCCCAGGTCTGCACGCGTCTGGTCGAGCTTGTGCCGCGCCTGCGTTTCTTGCGGGTGCGGCGCACGTGGCGCGGGCTCTACCCCATGACGCCCGACGGCTCGCCGATCGTCGGCTGGAACCGGGAGGTGCCGGGGCTGTTGCACGCGACCGGGATGTGCGGACAAGGGCTCATGCTCGGCACCGGGGTAGGCGAGATCCTCTGCCGCATGATCACGGGGAGGACCGACGCCGAGGACGAGATCGTGCTGGCGGAGTTTTCACCCTACCGGGACTTCCATCGCGTCGAAAAACTGAAATGAACCCAGGAGACGATTCATGAGCGTGATCCGACTCGAACCCAGGCTTTCCTTTCCCTACCGCCGGAGTGCCGTCGAACGCGGCTACACCCGCCGCACCCTCCACGTCGATCTGTCGCCGCCGGCGGTGACCGTCAAGCCCGTCAGCCCGGAGATGGAGCGTCTCTTCATCGGCGGCAAGGGCTTCGACCTCTGGCTTCTCTGGCAGGCGGTCACGCCCCAGACCCGCTGGAACGACCCCGAAAACGAGGTTTGCATCGCCTGTGGCCCTCTGGGGGGAACGCCGACCTACCCGGGCTCGGGGAAGAGCATCGCCGCCACGATCTCGCCGCTCACCGGCACGGTCATCGACTCGAACGTGGGCGGCTACTTCGGCCCCTTTCTCAAGTTCGCGGGCTTCGACGCCCTCGAGATCCAGGGCCTCGCCGCGGAAGAGGTCGTGCTCGTCGTGGACGGCATCGAGCAGAACGTCACGCTCTATGCGGCCGAAGGGCTCCCCGAAGATGCTTACGCGCTCACGGCGTTTTTGACCGATCGCTTCGCGCAGGGCCGGCCGCGGGACGTCTCGGTCGTCTCGACCGGGCCGGCCGCGCGGCACACCCGCTTCGGCTGCCTCAACTTCAGCTGGTACGACCCCAAGCGCAAGCGGGCGCGATACAAGCAGGCCGGCCGCGGCGGGATCGGCACGGTCCTGGCGCACAAGAAGCTCCGCGCCGTCGTCGCCCGCACCGAATCCTCGGTCACGATCGACACGAACGCCCCCGCCGACCGCGAGCGGCTGAGGGCGGTCTCCCGGCTGCATTCGCGGGAGATCGTCGAGCTCGACGCCAAACAGAACGAGATGGCCGTGATCGGAACGACGCACCTGGTCACGATCATGAACGATCACGACCTTCTGCCCACGCACAACTTCCGCTTCGGAAGCCACCGCGAAGCCGAGAACCTGGGCCAGGCCGTCTTTCGGCGCCTTTTCGACCCCGGTTTCGACGGCTGCTGGATGGGCTGCACGGTCGCCTGCTCGCACGGGGTGCGCGATTTCGTGCCCCTCACCGGTCCCTACCGCGGCATCCCCGTCTTCGTCGACGGCCCCGAGTACGAAACGATCGCGGGACTGGGCTCCCTGCTCGGCATTTTCGATCCCCACACGGTGATCGAGATGAACTTCTATTGCGACGCCTACGGCCTGGATACGATCTCGGTCGGCACGGCGACCGCCTTCGCCATGGAATGCTTCGAGCTCGGGCTGATTCCTCCGGAGGCGACGGGCGGGCTCGAGCTGCGCTTCGGCAACCGCTTCGCCGCCCTGGAGCTGTTGCACCAGATGGCGCGCGGCGAGGGCTTCGGCTGCCTCGTGGGCGAGGGGGTGCGGCGGATGAAGGCGCTCTTCGCCGAACGCTGGGGGGCCGATCCGGGGCTGCTCGCCGACATCGGCATGGAGGCGAAGGGGCTGGAGTTCTCCGAGTACATGACCAAGGAATCGCTCGCCCAGCAGGGGGGCTACGGCCTCGCCCTGAAGGGCCCGCAGCACGACGAGGCCTGGCTCATTTTCCTCGACATGGTGCACAACTTCATGCCGACCTTCGAGCAGAAGGCCGAAGCCCTGCACTGGTTTCCGATGTTCCGCACCTGGTTTTCGCTCTGCGGGCTCTGCAAGCTGCCCTGGAACGACATCGTCCCCGAAGACAACCGTGACACCCCCGAGCCGGCCAAGGTGATGAAACACGTCCGCTGGTACGCCGAGTACTTCAGCGCCGTGACCGGCCGCGAGTCCACCCCGGAGGATCTCATCCGCATGAGCGAGGCGGTGTACAACTTCCAGCGGCTTTTCAACCTGCGCATGGGCTTCGGCCGCCGCGAGCACGACGGCATTCCCTACCGCGCCGTCGGCCCGGTGACCGATCTCGAATACGAGTCGCGCGCCGAGCGCTACGACCGCCAGCTCGCGGAGATCCACCCCGACCGGGACATCGCCGCCCTCTCCACGGCCGAGAAGCGGGCGCTGCTTCGCGCTCACCGCGAGGCTCAGTACAAGCGGCTGCAGGACGCCGTCTACCGCCGGCGGGGCTGGACCGCGGAGGGGATCCCGACGCTGGCCACGGTGAGGCGGCTGGGGATCGACTTTCCCGAGGTGGTCGCGCTCCTCGCCGCCCACGGGGTGCGGGAATGATCCGCGTGGGGGGGAAAGAGCATCCCTGGCGCGAAGGACTGACCGTGGCCGAGCTTTTGGCCGAGCTCGGCCGCGCCGCGGACACCCCCCTGGTGCGCGTGAACGACAGCTACGTCTCCCGTCCGCGCTTTGCGGCCACCCTCATCCCCGACGGCGCCGAGGTCTTTCTCGTCCCGATGATCGCCGGGGGCTGAACCGGGTCCCGTCCCGGCTTTGAGCCCGGAGGCGATCCGTGGTATTCTGACCGTTCAGGGCCTTCACTTGCGGAGGCTCCTCGGGGGGGCCCGGCCTTCCGCTCAAGTCACCGTCCCGCCCGGCCGAAAATACCATCAGCATGGGAACGACCGATGTTTCTGGCAAGCCATTTCCTGTTCGCCTTGGCCAAGGTCCTGAGCGTGGTGCTCAACGCCTATCTCTGGATCGTGATCGCCCGTGCCGTGCTCTCCTGGGTGAGCCCCGATCCCTACAACCCGATCGTGCGCTTCGTGCACAACCTGACCGAGCCCGTCCTGTGGCGCATCCGCCGGCGGCTTCCGGTCGTCTTCGGGGGGATCGACCTCGCCCCGCTCGTCGTGGTCCTGGCGATCCTGTTTCTCGAGCACTTCGCCGTGGCGAGCCTCTACGAACTCGCCTACGGGCTGCGATGACCGCAGGCGAAAGGAGGCCGGCATGACGCTCACCCCGCTCGAGATCCAGCAGCGCCGCTTCCGGACCGTTTTCCGCGGCTACGACCCGCGGGAGGTGGAAGGGTTTCTCGAGGAGGCGGCCGCGGCCTGCGAGGCGCTGCAGCGCGAAGTGCTGCGGCTGACCGAGGAACTGCACCGGGCGCAGGAGGAGCTCGAGGAGCTCCGCGGACGCGAGGGGACGATCAAGCGGGCGCTTTTGCATTCGCAGAAGGTTCTCGACCAGATGCAGGAAAACGCCCGGCGACAGGCGGAGCTGATCGTCGCCGAGGCCCGCGGCCGGGCGGAGCAGCTCGTGCGCCAAGGCCAGAAGCGGCTCTCCGAGCTCCAGGAGTCGATCGCCGAACTGCGGCGGCGGCGGGCGCGCTTCGAGTCCGAGATCGCCTCCGTGATCGACGCCCACCGGCGCCTGCTCGAGGCCGACCGGGAAGAGCAGGCCGAGCGCGACCGGGAGGACGAAAAACTCCAAATCTTCACCCCCGGCGGCTGATCCGGGGCGCACAAGGCGGACCATGGCCAAGATCGACGCTTTCTTCCGGTTGATGCACGAGCAGGGCGCATCCGACCTGCACCTGATCGCCGGCCAGCCGCCGGCGTTGCGCATCCGCGGCGAAATCGAGCGCGTGAAATACAAGGTCCTCACGAGCGACGACTTGCGGGCGATGCTCTACGAGATCACCCCCGAGCACAAGATCAAGGTGTTCGAAGAAACCGGGGATGTGGACTTCGGCTACGAGATTCCGGGTCTTGCCCGCTACCGGGCCAACTACTTCATGCAGAAAAACGGGGTAGGTGCCGTATTCCGCGAAATCCCGAGCACGATCCTGACGGCCGAGCAGCTGGGGCTGCCGCCGGTCGTCGCCAAGCTCGCGCTGTTGCCCCGGGGACTGGTCATCGTGACCGGCCCGACGGGCAGCGGAAAATCGACGACGCTGGCCTCGATCATCGACGTCGCCAACCGCCAGCGCAAGGATCACATCATCACCATTGAAGACCCCATCGAGTTCGTGCATCAGAGTCAGGGGTGCATCATCAACCAGCGCGAGGTCGGCATCCACACGAAGAGCTTCTCGGCCGCCCTGCGCGGGGCGCTGCGCGAGGACCCGGACATCATCCTGGTCGGCGAAATGCGCGATCTCGAGACGATCTCGCTCGCGGTCGAGGCCGCGACCACCGGCCACCTCGTCTTCTCCACGCTCCACACCTCCGGGGCAACCAAGACGGTCGACCGCGTGATCGAGGTCTTCCCCGCCCAGGAGCAGGCCCTGATCCGTTCGACCCTGGCCGACGGCCTGCGCGCGGTCATCTCCCAGGTGCTCTTCAAGCGCATCGACCGCGTCGGCCGCATCGTGGCCCTCGAGATCATGATCGCCACGCCGGGCGTGCGCAACCTGATCCGGGAGGGAAAAAGCCATCAGATCCCCTCCATGATCCAGACGGGGAAGAAATACGGAATGACGCTGCTCGACGATTCGATCATGGAGCTCCTGAAACGCGGGGCGATCAGCGCCGAGGAAGCTTACGCCAAGGCGAACGACAAGGCCCGCTTCCGGCCTCTGATCAAAGGCCCGCCCGTCGATTTCACCGAGGCCTGAGGCCGGCCGCAGAGCGGGGCGTTCCCGCCGGGGGTTGCCGATGAAAAAGCAGGAAATCGATCACATTCTGGTCAAGATGCTCGATTCCCACCGCGAGGTCTCCGACCTCAACTTCACGGTGGGCAAACCCCTGCAGGTCGAGACCGCCGGCGAGCTTGTCCCCGTGGAAATCCGCAACCACACCCGTCCGCTCACGGCCTTCCAGACCGAGACGATCGCCCTCAACCTGATCAACCAGGACCGCCGGCTGACCGAGGCGCTTTTGCGGACCGGCTCCTGCGATCTCTCCTACGCCCTTCCCGGCAAGGCCCGCTTTCGGGTGAACATCTTCTCCCAGGGGGGCCACCTCTCGATTGTCTGCCGCAAGCTCGAATCCAAGATCCCGACGATCGAGGACCGCGGCTTGCCCAAAGCCATGTACCAGATCGCCCGCGAGAAAAACGGGATCGTCTTCGTGACCGGGGCCACGGGCTCCGGCAAGACGACCACGCTCGCCGCCATCCTGAACGACATCAACGAGCGGCGCCCGGTCCACATCGTCACCCTCGAGGATCCCGTCGAATACCAGCACCCGCACAAGAAGGCGACCTTCAATCAGCGGGAGCTGGGCATGGATTTCGATTCTTACGCCAACGGCCTGCGCGCCGCCCTGCGGCAGGCACCCAAGGTCATTCTGGTCGGCGAAATGCGCGACCGGGAAACGGTCGAGATCGGGTTGAGCGCGGCCGAGACCGGCCATCTCGTGCTGACGACCCTGCACACGACGGATGCGGGATCGACCGTGAACCGCATCCTCGGCATGTTCCCGAACGAAGACGAGCGTCAGATCCGCATCCGCCTGGCCGACGCCCTGCGCTGGATCGTCTGCCAGCGGCTGCTGCCCAAGGTCGGCGGGGGGCGGGTGGCGGCCTTCGAGATCCTGTGCACCAACCTGCGCGTGAAAGACGCGATTCTGAACGGCGAGACCGAGGGCCGTACCTTCTATGACATCATGGAGACGGGGACCGCCTTCGGCATGACGACCTTCGACCAGAATCTGATCGCGCTCTTCGAGCAGGGCAGCATCACGCAGGAGACGGCGATGGCCTACGCCTCCCACCGCGGGGTGGTGGGCCGCGGCATCGACATGATCAAGAGCGCCCGCGGCGAGGCGACGACCGACATCGGCAAGCTCGAGATCGACAAATCCTACAGCCGGATGATCTGATCGCCGAAGAGGCCGGCCGGGAGGAAGACGATGGCCACGATTGCCTGCAGCCGTTGCCACAGCCGCTTCAAGCTGCCGGAGGGAAAACCGCTGCCCTCGGGCCCGGGGGCGGCCCTGCCCTGCCCGCGCTGCGGAACGCCGATCGCGCTCGGCGCCGCCCCCGTCCCGGCGGGCGCCGAATCGATCGTCTCGCTGCGGGAGATCGACCCCGGCGCCTACAACGACGCCGACCGTCCTTTCGATTTCATCGAGGAGGAGGGCAAGACCGCGCTGCTCTGCGAGCAGCACCCGCTGTTGAAGAAGCCGATCCTCGAGAGCCTGCAGCAGATGGACTACCAGATCACGGTCGCCGACAACGCCCGCGAGGCGCTCAAGCGCATGCGCTACCACACCTATGACGTGGTGGTCGTGGACGAGGAGTTCGACACCGACGACCCCGAGACGAACGGCGTGCTGCTGTTCCTCGAGCGGCTGGGGATGTCGATCCGCCGCAACATGTTCGTCGTTCTTCTCTCGAACCGCCACCGCACCATGGACAACATGACCGCGTTTCTGAAAAGCGTGAACCTCATCGTGAACGCGAAGAACATCGAGGATTTCCCGAAGATCTTGAACCGCGGCCTGACCGACCACCTTGCCTTCTACCGCATCTTCCGCGAGAAGCTCAGGGAGACGGGCCGGGCCTGAGCCCCCTTCCCCTTGCGCTTCGGGCCCGCGGCCGTTCAAGGCCGGCGGGAAGCGATCCACCCCCGAAAACCGTTGAGGCTGTTTTCCAGGAAGTAGCGCTCCCGTTCCTGCGTCGGCGCCGGGAAGGCGGAAAACGCCGCCAGGAGGGGATCCCGGGCGAGGAGCTCGCGGGCGATCTCCTCGAGGGTCCGGCCCGTAAGGCCGGAAATCCGGCGTTCCCAGTCCTCCAGCTGCAGACGGTGGCGGCGGAGAAGGGAGGCGCCGTCGGCGTAGAGCCCCGAGTGCCCGACGACCATGCGTCCGGGCCGGCGGGCGAGGAGAAGATCGAGGCTCGCCAGCGCCTGCTGGAGATCGAAGACGGGCGGGGTGGCGGGGCGCATATAGAGGCCGGCATCCCCCCGGTCGTAAACCACGCCGCAGGCCTCGCCCGCAAAGAGGAGGTCGCCCACGGCGAAGCTCACGTGGTGGGCGGCGTGACCGGGGGTGAGCAGCGGTGTGATTTTCTCTTCTTCGAAGCGGTCCGCGGCGAGCAGCCGCTCTGCGGGCACGGCTTCGACCGGCCCGTAGACGTCGGCCAGGGATCCCAAGACCTTGCGCGAGCCCTCCCAGAGGCGCGTGGGATCCGCAAGGTGAGCGACGGCCTTGGGGTGGCAGACGACCCGGGCCTGGGGGAAGCGGCGGGCGATCCCGCCGACGCCCCCGGCGTGATCGAGATGGATGTGGGTGAGAAGCAGAAAATCGATCCCGGAGACGCCGTGCGCCGCAAGCGCGGCGAAAAGCTGATCGGCGGTCGCAGCCGGACCCGGGTCGACCACGCAGACGGGGGGGCCGGGGACCAGCCAGGCGCTGAGGAAGTCCTCGAAACCCGGTCGGCCGAGGACGAGCGGGATGCGGATCGGGTCGGGGACCGCCGGCGGGGGGGCGTTCACGGTCGGCGGCGCTCCGAAGGGAGGGCTGTGCACGCTTGGGGCTCCTGAGCGCAAAGGGCGTCGATCACCTGCAGCAGGGCCCGTGTCCGTTGGACCTCGTGGACGCGGACGATGTGGGCGCCGTTTAAAGCCGCCGCGGCGACGGCGCCCAGGGTGCCGTCCTCCACGGCGGGACTGCGGGGCGCGGGTTCTTCGCCTCCGGGGGGGGTGAGCAGCCTGCGGAGGAAGGACTTGCGCGAGGGGCCGACGAGCAGGGGATAGCCCAAGTCGGCGAACGCGGAGAGACCGGCGATCAGCGCGAGGTTCTGCGCCGCGTCCTTGCCGAAGCCGATCCCGGGGTCGAGAAGGATCAGCTCGCGCGGAATGCCCGCCGCGAGGGCCGCCTCCGCGGCGGAGGCGAGAAAGCCGCGGATCTCCCCGATGAGATCCGCGTAGCGGGTGTCAATTTGCATGGTCCGGGGCTCGCCGCGCATGTGCATGAGCACGACGGGCACGCCGGATTCGGCCGCCACCGCGGCCATTTCGGGGTCGAAGCGCAGGGCCGAGACGTCGTTGATCAGGGAGGCCCCGGCGGCGAGCGCCGCGCGGGCGACCGCCGCCTTCGTGGTGTCGATCGAAACGGGAACGGGCAGATGCGGGGCCAGGGCCGCGATCACGGGAACCACGCGCCGGATTTCCTCCTCGGCCGACACGGGGGTGGAGAAGGGGCGCGTCGATTCGCCGCCGACATCGAGGATGTCGGCGCCTTCGGCGACGAGCCGCTCGCCCTGGCGGCGGGCGCTTTCGGGATCGAGAAAGAGTCCGCCGTCCGAGAAAGAATCGGGGGTCACGTTCAGGACCGCCATGATCGCCGTACGGCGGCCGAGCTCCAGCCGGAATCGCCCCCAGCGAAGTGTGTAGGACCTGCGGGCCGTCATCAGCTCGAGGCGGGCTGCGGGGTGGGGTCGCGGGGAAGGTCGGCGGGACGGGGCTCCTCGGCCGGCCCCCCCCCTTCCTCGTCGATCTTCTTCGAGGGCAGGTCGATGCCGGGGCGCAGCTCGAAGATCAGGGCGTCGAGCTCATGTCCGAGGATCGTCTCCTTCTCGAGCAACAGCGCCGCAAGGCGGTGGAGAATGTCGATGTTCTCCTCGAGCACCCGGCGGGCGCGGTCGTAGGCCTGCTTCACCACACGGCTGATTTCCTCGTCGATCCGCTGGGCGGTCGCATCCGAAAAGTCCCGGTGCTGCAGAATTTCCCGGCCGAGAAAAACGTGATCCTCGCCCTTGGCGTAGTTCAGGGGACCCAGAACATCGCTCATCCCCCAGCTGCGCACCATCTTCTCGGCGAGCGCGGTCGCCTGCTTGATGTCGTTGGCCGCCCCCGTGCTGATGCGGTTGAAGACGAGTTCCTCGGCGACCCGGCCGCCGTAAGCGACCGAGAGCTCGCTTTCGAGCTGGTCGCGAAACTTGAAATCGCGCTCCTCGGGGAGAAACCAAGTCACGCCCGCCGCGCGGCCGCGGGGGATGATCGTGATCTTGTTCACGGCGTCGGTTTCGGGAAGAAAACGCGCGACCAGCGCGTGTCCGCCTTCGTGGTAGGCGGTGACCTTGCGGTCCTCCTCGCGGATGACTTTGGATTTCCTCTCGAGGCCCATGTAGACCTTGTCCTTGGCATCCTCGAAGTCGCGCATTTCGACCCGTTCGCGGCCGCGCTTGGCGGCGAGCAGGGCCGCCTCGTTCACCAGGTTTTCGAGGTCGGCTCCGGAAAACCCGGGCGTGCCCTTGGCGAGCGTGTGGACGTTCACGTCGGGGGCGATGGGGGTGCGGCGCATGTGGACGGCAAGGATCTTTTCGCGCCCGCGGATGTCGGGAAGCGACACCACGACCTGGCGGTCGAAGCGGCCGGGCCGCAGCAGCGCCGGGTCGAGGACGTCCGGGCGGTTGGTGGCCGAGATCAGGATCACGCCCTCGTTCGACTCGAAGCCGTCCATTTCCACCAGGAGCTGGTTCAGGGTCTGCTCGCGCTCGTCGTGCCCCCCGCCCAATCCCGCCCCGCGGTGCCGGCCGACGGCGTCGATCTCGTCGATGAAAATGATGCAGGGGGCGTTCTTTTTGCCTTGGACGAAGAGATCCCGCACCCGCGAGGCGCCCACGCCGACGAACATCTCCACGAAATCCGATCCGCTGATGCTGAAAAAGGGGACGCCGGCTTCGCCGGCGATCGCCCGGGCGAGCAGCGTTTTTCCGGTTCCGGGCGGGCCCATCAGCAGCACCCCCTTGGGGATCCGGCCGCCCAGACGGGTGAATTTTTTCGGGTCGCGCAGGAAATCGACGATCTCCTGCAGCTCCTCCTTCGCCTCGTCGATTCCGGCGACATCGGCGAAGGTGACCTTTTCGGAGGTGTCCGACATGAGCCGGGCGCGGCTTTTGCCGAAGGAGAGGGCCTTGCCGCCTCCGGCCTGCATCTGGCGCATGAAGAAGACCCACACCCCGATGAGCACCAGCATCGGGAACCAGGAGACGAGCAGCGACATGTACCAGGGGGTGTCGGATTCGGGTTTGGCGCTGATGACGACCCGCTTCTGACGCAGCAGACCGATCAGGTCCGGATCCTGGGGCGCAAAGACGCGGTAGCGGGAGCGGTTCACGTCGGTGACGGAGAGCTCCCGGCCCTGGATCACGACCTCCGCTACCCGGTCTTCCTGCACCATGGAGAGAAACTGCGAGTAGTTGAGCGAGGCCTCCCCGATATGTTGCTGACTGAACAAGTTGTAGAGCATCACCATCATCAGGGTGATGACCAGCCACAAGGCGAGGTTTTTGTAGAAGGGGTTCAAGGCTCTCTTCCTCCGGGTGAATCGTCGCCCTCGGCGCTGACGTCCGCAACCTGAGAGTATCCCGCAGGAGGCTTCGGGATTCAAGGAAAAATCCGTTGTGCGGCCTGAAGCGGGGAAGGGCGGTCAGAAGGGTTCGATACGCTTAGGTTTCTAAAATAGACATTCCTTCCGGCTCTGCCAACCGGATTTCGGCGCGGACGGCCGTGGGGCTACCCTCCGTCAGCCGAGCCGCCTCGTCGATGCGTAGGCCCGCCACCCAGAGGATGCGTCCTGCGGAAACCAGAATCGGGCGCCGGGCCCGCTCTTCCCGCGGGACCCCGGCGTCACGGAGGAATTTTTTGAGCTTGCGCGATCCCGGGGAGCCGAGCGGTCGGAAGCGGTCGCCCGGCCGACGGTTACGCACGGTTACCGGGAAGCGCACGGCCGCGGCGTCGAGAAAGGCGACCCGCGGGTCGTCCCGGAGCGCGATGCGGGCCGTGGCGGCCGGCACCGGTTGCAACTCGAACCTCACCCCGGCTTCGCGGATGTAGACGGCGCCGAAGTCCTCGAGGCGGTAGGCGAATTCCTCCCCCGGGGCCTGCCGCCCTGGGGTCTCTCGTGGATCGCCCCCCCCCCGCAAAAGAAGACCCGCGGGGGACCGCAGGGCCTGAACGCCATGCGGCAGGCGAACGGGACCCGCGGCGTCGTTTCGCTCGAGGAGGGCCAGCACCGCCTCCACGTGGACGAAGGCCAATCGCTCCAGGGTCCCGGTCAGCCTCAGAAACGCCCGGCGCACGAGGCGGCGCCGGGCGGCCGGCGGAAGAGCCAGCAGACCGGCGGCATCGAAGACAATGCGGTCGACGCTTCGGGAAAGGCAGATCTTCTCTTCCAGAGGATCGACCAGGGACTCGAGCCAGGCGTCTTCGTCGGCGCAGATGCCGGCGGCGCGGCGCAGGGCCTCCGCCGCCCCGCAGCGGTATTCCCGCTCGAGCAGGGGAAGCAGGCGCTGACGGATGCGGTTGCGGGCGAAGCCGAGATCGGCGTTCGTCGGATCGCTGCGGGAAGGGATCCCCCGGATCACCAGGTATTCGCGGATCTCCGCCCGCCTTGCGGCAAGAAGCGGGCGGACCAGGCCGTCGGGGCGAAACGGCCGGATGCCGGAGAGCCCGAGAGGGCCTGCGCCGCGCAAGAGGTTCAGAAGCAGGCCCTCGGCGAGGTCGTCCCCGTGGTGCCCGAGCGCCACCCGCCTATAGCCGAGGCTGCGGGCGGTTTCTTCGAAAAACGCCCGGCGTGCGCGGCGGCCGGCCGCTTCGAGCGAAAGTCCGAGCTTGCGGCCGAGGGCGCGCACGTCGACCCGCCGCAGATGGAAGGCGGCCCCGAGGGCTGACGCCGCCTGTTCCACGAAGGCGGCCTCTTCGCCCGATTCCGGTCGCAACCGGTGGTCGAGGTGGGCAACCCCCAGGGAAAGCCGTAAGGCCTCCTTTCGGGCGGCGAGAAGATAGAGCAGCGCCATGGAGTCCGGGCCGCCGGAAACCCCGACCAGCACCCGGTCTCCCGCGTCGATCAAGCGGCCCCGCGCGAGCGCCCGGTCGAAGAGGCGATCAAGGCGCGTCGGGGGCTGAAGCAGGGGGGTGGGAAACATGCCCGATGTGGAGTTTTTACGGCAGCAGGCCGGGCAAGTCAAATTTTCCTTGCAAAATCGGGTGATCCGGCTATGCTGCACTTTGCCCTGCGAACAGCGGCCGGCTTGCTGCGGGGCGTTGGGGCGTGTGGTCCGGGGCTCCTCCTTCGGGCCCTGCGCAACAGGCGGTCACGAACCTCGTCAGGTCCGGAAGGAAGCAGCGATCAGTGATGCGGCCTGTGTCGCGGGAGGCTCCGGGGTGGTGGAAACCCGGGCCACCCGCCCCAACGCCCCGCAGGGCGCGAATTTCCCCCACCCTCCCATAATTCCCGAATTCATTTGCAAATCATTCCAACCCGCGCCTTGACAGGGGGGGCTTGCGCCTTATCTTTCCCGCGGATTGAAAAACGGCACCTGTCGGTTTTTTTTGAGGATGCATGGATTCCAAAGGTCACGAAGGGCTGAAGGCGAAATCCGTGGAGGAAACCGGACCCGCCGGTGCGGAGCCGGCCGTCGAAGTTGAGCCAGGGGAGGAATCTTCGGATTCCGCCTCGGCGCAGGGGGCCCGCGGGGGAGAGTCGGTTGCCCCCTCCGGCCCGGCGGGCCGAGATCCGGCGGAACTCTCGCGCCGCCTCGAGGCGAGCGAGAAGGAGGCGCGGGAGAACTACGAGCGTCTGCTGCGGGTGTCGGCCGAGTTCGAGAACTTCAAAAAACGACAAGCGCGGGAGATGGACGATCTGCGGAAGTTCGCGAATCAGTCCCTCCTGCGCGAGATGCTCTCGGTCGTCGACCATATGGAAATGGCCCTCCAGGCGGCGGCCGACCGGAGCGCGCAGGATCCGCTGAAGCAGGGTCTGGCGCTGACGCTGCGGGAGCTGCAACGGGTGCTCGAAAAATTCCACGTCAAGCCGATCGAAGCCGAAGGTCAGCCCTTCAATCCCGAGTTTCACGAGGCGATCCTGCAGGAGGAAACCGCGGCGGTGGCCCCGAACACGGTGCTGCGGGTGATGCAGCGGGGCTATCTGCTCAACGACCGGCTGCTCCGGCCGGCACTGGTGGTCGTCTCCGCCGCGGCGGTGGATTCGACCCGTGAAGGGGGGAGCGGGGGGAACCGCGACTCGGGAACCGAGCGGGATCGGCCGCCGGCTTGAGGATCCATCCGAACGATTTTTTCGTCATCAAGCGATTTGAAGGAGGAAATACGTTATGCCGAAGGTCATCGGGATTGATCTGGGCACGACAAACTCGTGCGTGGCGGTGATGGAGGGCAACGAGCCCAAGGTCATCACCAACCCCGAAGGCGGACGGACGACGCCGTCGGTCGTCGCCGTCACCGACAAGGGGGAGCGTCTGGTCGGCCAGATCGCCAAGCGTCAGGCGATCACCAACCCGGAGAACACCGTCTTTGGCGTCAAGCGGCTGATCGGGCGCAAGTTTTCGTCCAAGGAAGTGCAGTACGACCGCAAGGTGCTGCCTTACAAAATCGAGGAGGCGCCGAACGGCGATGCACGCATCGTCATCCGGGGCAAGACGTACAGTCCGGCCGAGATCTCCTCGTTCATCCTCGCCTACATCAAAAAGTACGCCGAGGATTACCTCGGGGAAAAGGTGACCGACGCGGTGATCACCGTTCCGGCCTACTTCGATGACAGCCAACGCCAGGCCACGAAGGACGCCGGCAAGATCGCCGGCCTGAACGTGTTGCGCATCATCAACGAGCCGACGGCGGCCGCCCTGGCTTACGGGATGGACAAGAAGAAGGAAGAAAAGATCGCCGTCTTCGACCTGGGAGGCGGTACCTTCGACATCTCCATTCTCGAGATCGGGGAGGGCGTCTTCGAGGTCAAGGCCACCAACGGCGACACCCATCTCGGGGGCGACGACTTCGACATGCGGTTGATCAACTACGTCGCCGACGAGTTCCGCAAGGAGCAGGGGATCGACTTGCGCAACGACAAGATGGCCCTGCAGCGGCTCAAGGAGGCCGCCGAGAAGGCGAAGATCGAGCTTTCGACCGCCCTTGAAACCGAGATCAACCTGCCGTTCATCACGGCGGACGCAAGCGGTCCCAAGCACCTGAACCTCAAGATCACGCGCGCCAAGCTCGAGTCGCTGGTGAGCGATCTGCTCGACAAGCTCGAGGAACCCTGCCGCATCTGCATGAAGGACGCGGGCCTGAGCCCGCGCGACATCCACGAGGTGATCCTCGTGGGCGGCATGACGCGGATGCCGGCCGTCGTGGAGCGGGTGCGCCGCATCTTCGGCAAGGAGCCCCACAAGGGGGTCAACCCGGACGAGGTCGTCGCGCTCGGCGCGGCCATCCAGGGGGCGGTGCTCAAAGGCGAGGTCAAGGATGTGCTCTTGCTTGACGTTACTCCGCTCTCGCTCGGCATCGAGACCCTGGGCGGCGTCATGACCAAGCTGATCGAGAAGAACACGACCATCCCCACGCGCAAGAGCCAGATCTTCTCGACCGCCACCGACAACCAGCCGGCGGTCTCGATTCACGTGCTCCAGGGCGAGCGGGAGATGGCCGCCGACAACAAGACGCTCGGCCGCTTCGAGCTGGTCGGCATTCCCCCGGCGCCGCGCGGGGTGCCCCAGATCGAGGTCACCTTCGACATCGACGCCAACGGCATCGTCAACGTCTCGGCCAAGGACAAAGCGACCGGCAAGGAGCAATCGATCCAGATCACGGCCTCTTCGGGGCTGAGCAAGGAGGAGATCGACAAATTGATCAAGGACGCCGAGCTCCACGCCGATGAGGACCGCCGCAAGCGGGAACTCGTCGAGGCGCGAAACCACGCCGACGCCCTCATTTATTCCACCGAGCGCTCGATCAAAGACTTGGGCGACAAGGTGGATGCGGCGACGCGAAGCCGGGTGGAAGAGGCCATCCAACGGTTGCGCAAGGCGATGGAGGGCAACGACAAGGAAGAAATCCGGCGTCTGAGCGAAGAGTTGACCAACGCCTCGCACAAGCTTGCCGAGGCCATGTACCAGCAGGCTTCTCAGGCGGAGAGCGCCAAGCAATCCGCGGCCTCCGGCGGCGCACGTGCAACCAAGCCCGAGGAGGACGTCGTCGACGCCGATTTCGAAGAAGTGAAGGACGACAAGAAATAATCCGGCGCCCTCGGCGGAAAGAAGCAAAGCCCGCGAGCGGCCGAACAGGCCGCCGCGGGCTTTTTTTGCGCCTCGCCCCTCTGCGGCGATCCGCGCCCGTTTACAACCGCAACGGCGGAAATTATGTTCGGCGCAAACCCAAAGACGCGTGGCTTAAGGAACCCGCGAGGAGGAACGCATGGACGTGAAGAAAATCCTCTGGCCGACCGATTTTTCGAGCACCTCCCAAAAGGCCCTGCCGCATGTCAAATCCCTCACCGGGCAGTCCGGGGCCGAAATCCACGTCCTCTACGTCATCGAGGACATCGCCCACCACGCCGGCTGGTACGGCGCCTTCGAGGAAAAACGGGTGCAGGAGCTCATGGAGCACGCCCGCAAGACCGCAACCCAGAGGCTTTCCCAGATCTGCGAAAAATACCTCGAGGGCTGCCCGCTCTACATCAAGCATGTCGCCGTGGGGGATCCGGCGCAGGAAATCCTCAAGAAGATCGAAAGCGAGAAGGTGGACCTGGTCGTCATGACGAGCCACGGCGAGAAAGGAAATTTCCGTTTCGGCAGCGTGGCGGAGAAAGTGCTCAAGCACTCGCCCGTTCCGGTCACCGTGATTCCCGTGGATCCTTCCCGGTGACGGGCCGGGCCGTCTCGGTTCAACCGCCCGAGGTCTGGGGGAAGGCCGTGTTCGCGTAAAGGTACTCCATCTTCTCCTTGTGGCGCAGTTCCTCGGTCGCCATGCGTGCGAGCAGCTCCCGGGCCGGACCTTCCCCGTGCTCCGCGGCGAGCGCGCTGTAGAAGCGGTGAGAGCGAAGCTCGCGGTGCGCGGCGATGAGAAAAACGTCGGGCCGGCCCAGATCCTCGCGCACTTCGGGCTCCCGCTGGTGTTCGGCGATGCGGTAGTAGACGGGATCGGAGAGGCGAAGCTCGCCGACTTCCCAGTCCCCCCGGCGGTACCGTTCGAGAAACTCCTTGTGTTTTTTTTCCTCCTCGGCGATCCCGTCGATCGTCTCGCGCGAGGCCTCATCCACCACCCGGCCGCGGAGTTCGCGGTAGAAGGCGTAGGCTTCCTCCTCGCGCCGAATGGCGGTATCGATCAGCGTCAAAAGCTTCGCATCCATCGCCCCTCCTGACTTGCGTCCTCCTTGCCTGGCGTTTCAAGGCCGGCGGCGGGACATCCAGAAAACGAAGGCGCCCAGGTAAGCCGTCGCCGCGGCGAAGGCCGCCGCCGTCCCCCAGCCGATTCCCCAGGCGGGGTAGGCTAAGGAGACGCACAGGGCGTAGACGGCGATTGCCCCCATGCCGCGGGGGAAGTGCTTGATGATCGTGTGCACGTGGGCCTTATCATAGGTGAGATGCACGATCAACAAGAGGGGGTAGAGGGCGATCGGGAAGGCCGAGAAGAGCCCCGCCCATGCCGGGCCGACGGCATGGGCCGCGGCGGTGACGGCGACGATGATGAGCGCGGCGAGCAGGGCGCGCAAGGCGAAGACGGCCGGCGTGAAACGCACGCTGTGCGCGATGCGGGCGTCCGGAATGCGCCGGAAAAGCACGGTGAAGACCGCCATCGCGCCGAAAGCGGCCGAAAGCGCCGCGGCCCGGTTGAAGGGGATCGGCCGCAGGGCCGCGGCGGCGGCGAAATAACCGGCCGTGGCGGCAAGCGTCGATGCGGCGATACAGCCGCGTCGGATGCGGCGGGAGGCGAGGTAGTAAACCCAGACGAAGGTTTGGGTGGCGCACAGGCCGGCGATCGCGAACACGGCGCTTTGCGCGGCGAATTCGGGGGAGATCTCCAGGCCGATGAAGAAGAGGCTGAGCGCCACCCCCAGGGGGTAGCCGGAGAGCACGCCCGCCATGCGCGGCCCGGCCCGTTCGGCCACCAGCGAGAGGGCGAGCACGATGCCCACGGTGGTGAGGATTTTGATCAAAACCACGGAGCCGACCCCTGAATCTCCGAAGGCGGTCTCCCCGGGCGGTACCGGATTCGAGAGGAGAAAGACCGCATCAGGCGAGCTCCCCCCTCAGCCCCTCGACCGCCGCGCAGGCGGTGGCGATGGAGAGCGCCGCGCCGCAACGCTCCCGGACCCAGTCCTGGTGGGCAAGCAGACTTCCCGCGGCGAAGAGCCGGGGATGGAAGGGTTCGCCTCCCGGACCCAGGGGGCGGAAGAAGCGATCGGTTTCGATCCCGGCACGGTTGAGCGGGTGGCCGCCGGCGTGGAGGAAATCCATGCGGTGCCAGTCCTCGCGGTCCGGGGGGAAGACGACGGGAAGCCCGAAGAGCGCCTCCGTCAGGCGGCCCCGTTCCGCGCGCAGGCCGCCGCCGAGGAAGCGGCCGGTGGCGAGAATCACCCCGCGGGCCTCGAACGGCGGCGAGAAATCCCGGTTTTCGGTCTCCAGCCGGAAACCGCCCTTTCCCAGCGCTTGCACGCGGACCACGCTCTGCCCGGAGATGCGCCGTACGCCCACGGCGTCCAGGGCGCGTTCGAAGGCCTCTTTGAACCGCGGTCCGGTCGCCCCCGGCGGGAGGGTGGGGATCTCGAAGAGGGGGATGCCCAGGCGCGCTTCGAGGTCGCGATGGACTTCGGCCGATCGCGAGATGCCGAACACGGCGGGCAGCCCCAGGACCTCGACGCCCTCGCGGCAGGGTTCGAGAGCCCGGGCCAGGGCCGCACGCGCCTCCGCCGTTTCGAGCGCGCGCGCCATCCTTTCGGGGAAGATCTCGCCCCCGGCCGCGACCGTCGGAAAGGAAAGGGTCGCCGCCTTCAGTCCGCTCCAGTGTTCTGCGGCGCAGGCGATGATGCCTCGGGCGCTGAACCCCCGCAGGCCCTGAAACGAGACGATCCGGGCTGCGGCTTGCGCCTCGCGGGCGGCGATGCCCGCGGCCATCGTGGCCGGGACGCGAAAGGTGGGCCGGAAGGTGCCGAGCGCGGTCAGGACCCAGCGGTTCCGCTCCGTCGCCTCCAGGTAGGCCATGCCGCTTTCCTCAAGCGCGCCGGTGACGGCCTCGAGCGCCTCGCGGATGCGGGCGGGGGCGATCCGGGCCAGCGGGTGCGCGGGTTCGTCGGCCGCGAGCCGCGCGAGCGCCTCCCAGGGGTTCTCCCACAGGCGCCGCGGTGCGAGCGGGTGCACCGCCAGCAGATCGATCATGCCGCTGGCGAAGAGGATTCCGCCCGCCCGCCCGATCAGGATCGTCGAGAGACCGGCGCGCGCGGCGAACCAGGCGGCGCTCATGCCGGCCATGCCGCTTCCGATCACGGCGACGTCGGAATCGCTTTCGTGGGTGGTCGTCATCGGCGGTTTTCGAGATCCAGGCTGAAGAGGCCGCAATGCAGCGCTTCCTGGAGTTCCTCCTGGGCGAGCGCGGTCCCCCAGAGGATCGGCCGCATGCCGCGCCAGCGGGCCCCGAGAAAGGTAAGCAGATCGGCGATCCCCTGCCGGCCCTGAAGGATCCCGCGGTCATAAAGGTGGGCGTTCACGCGGAGGCCGCAGAACGCCCCCTGGCAGATTCCCTTGCCCACCCGGCTGCGGCGCCCGATGCCGTAAAGCGAGGGGCGTCCCCCCTGGCGCCGGATCGCTTCGCAGACCTCGTCCACGGCGGAGGCGTGGATCATCTCGCATTCGCACAGAAGCCGTTCCTGCGCTTCGCGGCAGGCCTCGAGCCAGCCGCGGGGGCCGGCGCCCGCTTCCACCCAGCGGCTGGCCGCCCGGGGCGCGATGGGCACATCCGCCGTCCGGCAGGGGACATCGAGGCCGAGCTTGCGGCAGGCGAGGTCGGCGGCCTTTTCGGCCATGCGGCGGTAGGTGGTGAGCTTCCCGCCGGTGATCGTGAGGAAGTTGTCGAGGCCTTGGGCGGCGTGATCGAAGAGCGCAAAGCCGCGGCGGAGCAGGCGGTCGCCGGGGGCCTCCCCTCCCCCGCCGACCAAGGGCCGCACCCCGGCGTAGGCGCGGATGAAACGCGTCGACGCCAGGGCGGGGACCATGTCGCAGGCGGCTTCCAAAATGCCGTCGATTTCGGCGAGGCTCGGGGTGATCTGATCGAGGGAATCGAGCCGCACGGAGCTGGTGCCCAGGATCGAGACCGTCCCGCCGGGAACGAGAATATCGGCATCCGAGGCCGGCCGCAGACGGTTGATGACCCGCTGGGTGAGCCGGCGGTCGGTGATGAGCAGGCTTCCCTTGGACCAGGTCATCGAAAGCGGCACGCCGGCGAGGGCCGCGACCTCCTTCGCCCACGCGCCTGCCGCGTTGACGACGACTTGGGCGGCGATCCTCCGGCGTTCCCCCGTCGTGGGCTCGAGGATGCGGACGCTCCGGATCCGCCTTCCCTCGATCTCGAAGCCCTCCACGCGGGCGGCGAGCAAAACCCGGCAGCCGCGGTCCATCGCTTCCCCGAGGTTGTCCAGGGCGAGCCGAAAAGGGTCGATCGCCGCGTCGTCCACCGCATAGGCGGCGATCAGCCGATCCGCGAGCAGCGGCTCGAGCTCCCGCGCCTGCCCCGGCGCCAGCTCCCGGCAGTCGATGCCCGCACGGCGGCAGAGCTGGGGGAAGTCGGCGGCGTAGCGCTCGTCGTCTCCGGCCACGGCCACGAAGAGGCCGCCCGTTTCCTCAATGCAATGGGGCGCGATCCGCCGCAGGATGCGGTTTTCCTCGCGGCACTCCACGGCCGATTCGGGGTCGCTGCGCACATAGCGCGCCCCGCTGTGGAGCAGTCCGTGATTGGCACCCGAAGCCCCGGCGTTGATGTCGCGGGCCTCGACGAGCGTGCAGTCAATGCCGCGGAGGCTCAAGTCCCGGGCCAGACCGACCCCGGTCACGCCGCCCCCGATGATCAGAACACAGGTTTCCACGCTTCTCCTTGGCCGCCCGTCCGGAGATCGCCTCCGCGCGGGGGCAAACGTCCTTTTACCACAAAAGCGCCCCCTGCGGAACGCGGGGCGCCGTTCTTTACATTCCCGATCCGCCGCTTTATCGTTTCCGCGCCGATGGCGAATCCGAAAGCCGCGATGGAAGACGCTTCGAGCCCGATCGTTTCCTGCCCCGCCTGCGGGGCGAAGAACCGCCTTGCCGCGCAGCGCCTGGGCGCGCCCGAGGCGCGCTGCGGCCGCTGCGGGAGAGCGCTTTTTCCCGCGCGTCCCGGCGAAGCGCCGGGGGCGGATCCCCCCTTTGTCCTGCGCTGCCCCGGGTGCGGGGCGAAAAACCGCATCCCCGCCTCGAAGATCGATTCCGCCCCCCGCTGCGGCCGCTGCGCCGCACCGCTTCCGACCGGGGAGCTGCGCATCGCCCAGCCCGTGGCCGTGAGCGACGCCGACTTCGAGGAGCGGGTTTTGAAATCTCCGCTTCCGGTGCTGCTCTTCGCCTGGGCGCCCTGGTGCCCGAGTTGCCGGGCGGCCGCCCCGGAAATCGACCGTCTGGCCGCCCGGATGCGGGGTCGGCTGCGCGTGGCCAAGGTGAATGTGGAGGCGAATCCGCAGACCGCCTCCCGCTTGGGGGTGCTGAGCGTTCCCTTTCTCTTCGTCTTCGATCGCGGGGAGCTTCAGGAAAGCATCCCCGGCGCCCTCGCCGCCGAAGAGCTCGCGTTGCGTCTTTCGGCCTATCTAACCTGAGGCAGGAGATGGCTTCTTCGCCCGCCCCATCCGAACCCGCGGCCGACGCGATTCGGGATCTGCTGGCGGAGATTCTCGCCGGCGGCCTCGAGGTCCCCGCCGCGACCGCGGCGTTCCTGGCGGGCACCTGGGGGGAGCGGGCGGCGGAGCGGCTTGCGGCCGGCGCCCAGGGGGAAGAGGCGGAAGCGGAGAGTCTGATCGCGCTGCTCTTCAGCCCCCCCGAAGAACTGGTCGAACGGGTCGAGGCCTTGCTCGGCGAGAGGGGATGGAGCCGCCGGAAGATCGAGGAGACGGCACAAAACCTCTGCCGGCAGGTCCGGCAGGTCGCTTTCCGCCTGCCGGGCGGGGGGGAGGTGCGACTTCCCTCGACCCCCGAGCGTCTCGAGGGCTTCATTGAACGGCTCGGCGTGGGGCGCGATCTGCCGGGGATCTTTCTTGAGGCCCTTGACGGGTTGGGCGATACTTCGCTGCGGTTGCGCTTGCGCACGCGGATCCGGCGGGCGCGCATCTCCTCCGGGGCCCCGCAGAGCGCTTCCTTTCTTCTGCGCCTTCTTGAGCGGCTGGACTTTGATCGGCCGCAGGACGAGGAGGCGTTTTCCTACGCGCTGGAGCTTCTGGCCGAGCCTCTTCCCCCGGGGGGGATCGAGACGCTGCTTGCGGCACGAAAAGGGCTGCTGCTGCGCGCCCGCGAGCGCGGCCGCCGGCAGCGGGAGCTTCTGGCCGCGGCCCCCGTCGAAACCTTGCTCGCCCGCGGCGAGCGCCTGGTCGCCGTGGACGAGGAGCGGCTCGGCCGGGAGACGGCCTGCATCGACCGCCTGAGCCAAGCGGGATTCGGCCGGATTTTTCATGCGGACGCCGCGATCGCGGGGGCGGCGGCACCGAAGGAGGCGGCGGATCTGGAGGAGATCTTCCGGCGGCTCCTCTAAAGGGGTTGCCGCGGGATTTGACAAGGCCGGGCGGGGCTTCTACCCTGAGGGCGCTCATCCCCGCAGCTGATTCCGGGGGAAGCGAGGACGCCCTGCGAAGAGGGGAGTGCGACATGGTTGACCGGCATCGCTTGCTTTTCTTTCTGTGCTGGGGGATCGGGCTTTGCCTGATCGTCCCGGGGGTCTGCGCGCGGGCCGCCGGTTTGCCGCCCGTCGAGGCGGTGCTGAAGGAACTCGAACGGCGTTACACCGGCTCTCAGTTTGCGGCCGAGTTTCTCCAAGAGTCCACGATCCGCTCCATGGAGATCACCGACTTCGCCTCCGGCCGCCTTTATGTCCGCTATCCCGGCATGATGCGCTGGGAGTACGAAAAGCCCGAGCGCCAGGTGATCATCACCGACGGCAAAACGCTCTGGATCCACCGGCCCCAGGACAACCTCGTCATGACCGGAGGCGCGCCGGCGTTGTTCCGCGACGGAACAGGGGCGAGCTTTCTCTCGGACATCTCCCTGGTGCGCACGAAGTTCCACATCACGATGGCGCAGGCCGAAGGGGAATACCTCTACGAGTTGAAGCTTACGCCGCGCGAGCGGGGGAGCCTCAACCTCTCCGAGGTCAGGCTCTATGTCACCCCGCGCGCGCATTACATCGTGCGCATCGTGACCTTGAACGAGCTCGGCGACGACACGCGCATCGACATCCTCCAGCCGCAGTTCAACGTGAACCTGGATCCTTCGCTTTTCCGCTTCGAGATTCCCCCGGGTGCGGACGTGCAGAAGATCGAGGAGTAAAAAAAACCCCGCCCCGGGCGCTCGTGGCGCAAGCCGGGGCGGAAAACGGGGCGGGGACGAAGATGGCAACGCCGCTCAGGCGCGGCTGACGAGTTCTTCGGGAATGTCCGCGTTCGTGTAGACCTTCTGAACGTCGTCGCAATCTTCGAGCATCTCCATCAGGCGGACCATCTGCTCGGCGTCTTTGCCCGTGAGCTCGGTCGTGTTCTGGGGCAGCATTGTGATCTCGGCCGTGACGTAAGGTACCCGGAGCTCGTCGATTGCGGCCTTCACGGTCTCGAAATCTTCGGGCGCGGTGATGACCTCGTAGACGTTTCCCTCCTCGCGGACGTCTTCGGCGCCGGCTTCGAGCGCCTTTTCCATGAGCGCCTCTTCGCTGACCGCCGAGCGCTCGATGGCGAGATAGCCCTTCTTCTTGAACATCCAGGCGACACAGCCGGCAGCCCCGAGGTTTCCGCCGTTTTTCGAGAAAATGTGGCGGATCTCGGCGACGGAGCGGTTCTTGTTGTCGGAGAGCGATTCGACCAGCACCGCGGCCCCGCCCGGGCCGTAGCCTTCGTAGATGCTCTCCTCGTAATTGACCCCCTCGAGCTCGCCGGTGCCCTTCTTGATCCCGCGCTCGATGTTCTCCTTGGGCATGTTCTCGGCCTTGGCCGCCAGGATGGCGGCCCGCAGCCGCGGGTTGGAGGCGGGGTCCCCGCCGCCCAGGCGTGCGGCGACCGTGATTTCCTTGATCAACTTGGTGAAGATTTTTCCGCGCCGGGCGTCGTTGGCGCTTTTTTTGTGTTTGATGCTTGCCCATTTATTGTGGCCGGACATGGATCCTCCTCGCGTTTTCCTATGCCGATGAGGTAGATTTCACGGCTCGCCTTGCGGCTGCTTTGCGGTTTGTGGATGCGGAAAGCCGAAAAGGAGGCGCGCACGGCCTGGGCGAAGGCCGCAAACCCGTCTCCCTGGAAAATCTTGCACACGAAACCGCCGCCGGGGCGCAACACGGCGCGGGCGATCGCCAGCGCGGCTTCGCAGAGCCGCTCGGAGCGCGCGGCATCGACCCCGGAGCTTCCGGTCGTGGCGGGGGCCATGTCGCTCAGGACCGCATCGAAGCGGCGTCCGAAAAAGGCCTCCGCGTCCGCGGCGATCGCCAGCACGTCGGCGGTGAGTGCGCTCACCTGCGGGGGAAGCGCGATCGTCACCGGGCTCAGGTCCACGCCCACCACCCTTCCTTTGTCCCCGACCGTCTTGGCGGCGTAGAGGAGCCACGAGCCCGGGGCGCAGCCGAGGTCGAGCACCGCATCTCCGGGGTGCAGGATGCGAAAGCGTTTCTGGATCTCCTCCAGCTTGTAGACCGAGCGTGCGGGATACCGCTCGCGGCGGGCGCGCCGTGCGTAATGATCCTCCCAGCGGTTCGCCGCCGCCGTGAACTGCCGACGCATCACCAGAAAGCCGATCTTTTCCGGTAGAAGAAAACGATTGAAAATTGTTACCAATACACCGGTATAGCGAAAAAAGTCAATTTAGAAGAGCGCCGCGACGGCCTCGCTGACCGAGCGCACGCCCAGGATCTCGATTCCCTCGGGGGCCGGGAGCCGCTCGAGGTTGCTTTGGGGAAGCAGGCAGCGCGTGAAGCCCATCTTGCGTGCCTCGAGGATGCGCACTTCGGCCTGGCCGACCGCCCGCACCTCGCCGGTGAGTCCCACCTCGCCCACGACCACGGTGCCTGGGGGGACGGGCTTGTCGAGAAAGCTCGAGGCGATCGCCGCGGCGACGGCGAGGTCGACCGCAGGCTCGGATACCTTGACCCCGCCGGCCACGTTCATGAAGAGATCCAGACCCATGAGAGGCATCCCCGCCTTTTTCTCGAGCACGGCGGCGAGCAGCGCGACGCGGTTGGCGTCCAGCCCCAATATCGTGCGCCGCGGCGTGCCGTAGCTCGCCCCGGCGGTGAGTGCCTGGAGTTCGACGAGAATGGGGCGGGTTCCTTCGAGGCTGGCCGCGACGACCGACCCGGGGGCCGCCGCGGGCCGCTCGGAGAGAAAGACGGCCGAGGGGTTGGTCACCTCCTCGAGCCCTGCATCCTTCATCTCGAAGACGCCGATCTCGTTGGTCGAACCGAAGCGGTTTTTCACCGCGCGCAAGACGCGGAAGATGTGGTTGCGGTCGCCCTCGAAGTAGAGCACGGTGTCCACCATGTGCTCGAGCAACCGCGGCCCGGCGATCGCCCCTTCCTTGGTCACGTGGCCGACGAGGAAGATGGAGACCCCCGTGCGCTTGGCGGCGAGCATGAGCCGTACGGTTGCCTCGCGCACCTGACTCACGCTGCCCGGGGCGGAGCCGAGCTCGGGGGAATAAAGCGTCTGGATGGAATCGACGACCACGGCCGTGGGGCGCAGCTCCTCGATCATCGCGAGAATGGCCTCGACCTCCACCTCGGAGGCGACGAGCAGGTTCGACGAACCGCAGGCGAGCCTCCGGCTGCGCAGCCGGATCTGGCGGGTCGACTCCTCGCCCGAGACGTAGAGCACGCGCAGGTTCTGCCGCGCCAGCCCGTCGATCGCCTGCAGCATGAGCGTCGATTTGCCGATCCCGGGATCGCCGCCGATCAAAACGAGGGTCCCGGCCACGAGTCCCCCGCCCAGCACGCGGTCGAACTCGGCGATTCCGGTCCGCAGCCGGGTTTCGGTCTCGATTTCGATCGCCTCGATCGGAACGGGCGGATTCGAAGCGTGACTGCCGGGCCGCGAAAGCGTCCCCCTCGCCGCGGACGGACGCTCCTCCACGAAAGAGTCCCAGGCCCCGCAGTCGGGGCACTTGCCCATCCAACGGGGGGCGCGGTAACCGCAGGCCTGACAGGTAAAGAGGGTCTTGGCGGCTTTCTTCACCATCGGAGCGCTCTGTGGTAGGTTGAATCAAGCTACCATGCAGCGCAGGGCGGAGCAACGCTTCAGGCCTCGGCCCGGCGGGCGGCCCGGGACATTTCCTCCGGGCCGATTCTCCTCCAAGGATCGGGCATGAACCGGAAATGGCTTTTCTCATTGGGGGTTTTGTTTGGCTTGTGGCTGGGGCAGGCCGCAGGGCAGGAGGGTGCGGCGACCGCCTTCGAGGCGCTCAAGAAAAGGCTCGTCGCCGACGGCTTCTCCCCCGAGACCGTGGAGCGGCTCTACGCCCGGCCCGAGGTCTTCGTCGAAGCCGACGGGGTCTCGCGTTTCTTTCTGCACAGCGAGGCGAAGCTTAACTACGACCAGTTCACTACGCCCGAGTCGATCGCCCGCGCGAAAGCCTACCTCTCCGACCACGCCGAGCTGCTCGAACGCGTCGAGGCGGCCTTCGGGGTGGAACGGGAGGTGATCACGGCCATCCTGCTCGTGGAAAGCCGGCTCGGCACGGTGACGGGCGGGCGTTCGGCGCTGAACATTCTCTCCACGCTCGGTGCGCTGACCGATCCCTCCTTCCAGGAAGACTTTTACCGCATCCTGCCTCCCGAGCGCCGGATCAGCCGCGAACGTTATCTCGAGCGCGTGCAGAAGCGGGCCGAATGGGGCTACCGCGAGCTGAAGGCGCTCTTGCGCTACGCCGAGCGCGAAGGGATCGACCCCGCCGCCGTCCCCGCCTCCTACGCGGGAGCCGTGGGGTTCGCCCAATTCATGCCGACCAACATTCTCGCCTACGGGGAAGACGGCGACGGCGACGGCCGGGTCGACCTCTTCGCGCACGCCGATGCCGTGGCGAGCATCGCCAATTACCTCCGGCGCCACGGCTGGCGGCCGGGGCTTGAGCGTGAGCGCCGGGAAAAGGCGATCCACGCCTACAACCCGAGTGTCTACTACGTGAACGCGATCCTTGCGGTCGCCGAACGGTTGAGGAATTGAGGCATGGCGGAGTTGCAGACGATCCTGATCTTCCTCGCCCTCTGCGTTCCTTTCGTCATCGGGACGATCTGGGCGGTCGTCGACGTCGCCCAGAAGGATTTCGGCTCCCCCGGGGCGAAGGCCGCCTGGTGGGTCATCGCCTCGATTCCCTTCGTCGGCTTCCTCGTCTACCTGTTGGTCGGCTTCCGTCGCGGCCGGAGATCCGGCTGAGGCGTTCGCGGAAAGCGATTGACAACAGAAACCGAGTTGGGCTAAGAAAACAACTCTTTCCGGTCCCATCGTCTAGCGGCCTAGGACACCGGCCTCTCACGTCGGTAACACGGGTTCGAGTCCCGTTGGGACCACCAAATTTAGACGATCGAGGGCTGATGATGATTCATCAGCCCTTTTTATTTTTCCTTCGAAACAGTTTCCCACCCCATTTCCAACCGCCGGCCTCTTCGGATTTCGCTGTTATGGACGCCACAAGATCGTTGATTCATGGTTCTGGAAAGATTTCAAAGGCAGCGCCAAGACAAATCCCAACGTCATTACAGCAGGGGGCAACATGAAATTGGGGCTATCGTATGGATGTTGTGGATGGCCGTCCCCCCATTTGATCCGTGTAAAAAAGACCGTGTTCTTTATCTTTTTTGGTTGAGTCGTTTTGCTTCGCATGGGATGGTCAAGATGCAAAATGCAAGCAACGTATCTCCTCTTCATGACTTTGCCGCACGCCAAGTGCCCGTAGCCGGTCGGAGGCCAAACCCAAGCGATTAGACCCGATTCGAGAAGCTCTTCGCTCCCGCCATTACAGCCGCCGCACCGAGCAGACCCATTGCCGTGGGGCCAAGCATTTCATTGACTTTCCGAACGTCGCCTCCCGTCCGAGATGGGGAACCCGAAGAGCAACACCTTTCGGACTGAGGCAAGTGGAAAAGGTGGACACCAAAGCCTATGATAAGATACAACCAGTTGATTTTTCATTCATTTCTTATGCGGCGGTTGACTCGTAAGGCGACTAACGGTAAGCTTATTTTTAATTGTGCTTGCCGGGGAAAAAGCCGGTGACGATGCTTGGTGCCCCGGGAAATCCAGCCGACGAAAGGAGCTGCGGAATCATGGTGAGACGGGTCTGTGCGGTTGTGGCGTGCGGTGCGTTCCTTCTGCTCAGCGGTGGCCCGGCCGCGAGGGCGGCCGACGAGGCTCAGACCACGGAAAAACCCCGAGTCGTCAAGCCGGAAGCGGAGGTGAAGAAAAAGGTGCAGGCGGCCGAAAAGAAGCCGGTGGCGACAAGCAAACGCGAGCAGGCCTCCGCGGTAGGTTTTGGGCCAAACGGCGGGGCCCAGGGCCCCAGCGAGGAGCCCTGGCAGGAGCAGCGGCCCAACCCGGTCGACTCCAAAGGTCTAACCGGGGCGGCCAACTCGAAAAATGCCTCGCAGGCCCCGGCGGATCCTCTGCGCGACCCCGTGCGCGGGCCCATCAAGCCCCCGGCCGGCAATTAATCCCCGGCCGGCAGGATCGCCCGAAAACCGCCTTCCCTTCAAGGGGAGGCGGTTTTTTTCCGCCCTCCCCGGGAAGCCTGCCGGACAGGCGCTGATGCTGGCTTCCCTCCACATGGCTCCTACCGCGCGGGTTTTTCTGTCTGCTCCTGCCCGAACCTCTCGCCCATCCCCATCGAGTTATCACGAATCTCACGATCCTCTAATCGGATTCGAACATACTCCTACAATGTTCTTTGGTATCGTGCTCCGTTCGGAGGTGGAATGGTCGCCGAAACAAATTCTAACCGGCTAAAAGAACTCGCTATTTCCCAAGCCTTATCCTGGCGGCTTCCAGAAGCTACCCCGTAAGAACAAGACAGTGCGGGTTATTCGACGACATTTGGGGAGATCGCTGCGCAATGCGGATCGAGCTCGAAAACATCGTCAAGGCCTGGGGGAACCTGCGGGCCGTAAATGGGGTGAGCTTCACCGCCGAAGAGGGCCAGTTGCTTGTGGTGCTCGGCCCGTCGGGTTGCGGCAAGTCCACCCTTTTAAGGCTGATCGCCGGGCTCGAAAGCGTGACCGAGGGCGTGATCCGCATCGGCGGCCGGGAGGTCACCCACCTTCCTCCGGCTGCCCGCAACGTCTCCATGGTGTTCCAGTCTTATGCCCTGTTTCCCCATCTGACCGTGGACGAAAACATCGTCTTCGGCCTCAAAGTGCGCAAAATTCCGCCGGCCGAGCGGCGGCGGCGACTGGATCGAGCCGTGGAGCTGCTCGGCCTGCAGGGGCTGCTGCAGCGCAAGCCCTCCGAGCTCTCCGGCGGCCAGCGCCAGCGGGTCGCCCTGGGTCGGGCCATCGTCAGCGAGGCCCCGGTCTGTCTGATGGACGAGCCGCTTTCCAACCTGGACGCCAAGCTGCGCCACGAGATGCGTCGTGAGATCCGCTCGTTGCAGCAGCGTCTGGGGATCACCATGGTCTACGTCACCCACGATCAGGTCGAGGCCATGACCATGGCCGACAACATCGTGCTGCTGAACGCCGGTCATGTCGAACAGTTCGCCCCACCCGACGAGCTTTACGCCCGCCCGTCCACTCTTTTTGCGGCCGGATTCATCGGCACCCCGCCGATGAATTTGCTGCCCTTGGACGATCCGGAGGCGGCCCGCCATGCAAGCACGCTTCCGATCGAGGATTCTTTGAAAACGCCTCTCGACGGCCTCGTCTTGGGGGTACGCCCGGAGAAGATCACCCTTACGGATTCGGGGCTCCCGGCGGAAGTGCTCAGTCTGGAGTACCTCGGAGCCGACAGCCTCATCGCCTGCCGGGTGGGGAGTCAGGAATGGATCGTACGCCGCAGCGGCAAGATCAAGCTTTCCGCCGGGGCACGCATCCATCTTTCGTGGCCGCTCGTCGAAACCCACTGGTTCGATGCCGCCACCGGAAAACGCCGGGACATCAAACAGCCCGATTTCTCCGCAGCGCAGCAGACGATGCGCGCTGTCGGGTCGACATGAAACCAAAGCAAGGAGGATCATCATGAAACAGAAGTGGATGCGGGTGTTGGGCGGGCTGGTGTTGGCCGTCGTTTTGGGTGCGACCGCGGCCTCCGCCGCCGTCGAACTGAACATGTACTACCCCGTCGCCGTGGGCGGACCGATCACCAAGATCATCGACGACATGATCGCCGAATTCGAAAAGACTCATCCGGCAATCAAGGTCAAGGCCGTCTATGCCGGCAATTACGACGACACGCGCGTCAAGGCGCTTGCCGCTCTCAAGGCCAATCAGCCGGTGCAGCTGAGCGTGCTTTTTTCGATCGACCTCTTCGAGCTCATGGATCAGGATGTCATCGTGCCCTTCGACGATCTGGCGACCTCGGCCGAGGACAAGCAGTGGCTGTCCTCGTTTTATCCCGCGCTGATGCAGAACTCCAAGGCCAAGGGCAAGATCTGGGGCATTCCCTTTCAGCGCTCGACCATCGTGATGTACCACAACAAGGAGGCCTTCAAGGAAGCCGGCCTCGACCCCAACAAGCCGCCGGCCACCTGGAAGGAGATGGCCGAGATGGGCCAGAAACTGACCAAGAAAGACGCTTCCGGCAACGTCACGCGCTGGGGCGTGCTGATCCCTTCGACCGGCTACCCATACTGGATGTTCCAGGCGTTTTGCATTCAGAACGGACGCGAGCTCATGAACCAGGACGGGAATCAGACCTACTTCGACCGGCCCGAAGTCGTCGAAGCCCTGCAATACTGGCGGGATCTCGCGGCGAAGTACAAGGTGATGCCCGAGGGGACCGTCGAATGGGGCACCCTGCGCCAGAAATTCTTGGAAGGCGCAACGGCGATCATGTGGCACACCACCGGCAACCTCACGGCCGTGCGCGAGGGCGCCAAGTTCGACTTCGGCGTGAGCATGCTGCCGGCCAACAAACGCCGCGGCTCGCCCACCGGCGGCGGAAACTTCTACATTTTCAAGAAAGCCTCCGCCGAGGAGCGCCAGGCGTCGCTCCAGTTCATTAAATTCATGACCTCGCCGGAGATGACCGCGCGGTGGTCCATGGCCACCGGCTACGTGGCCACCAGCCCGGCCGCCTATAAAACGGCAACGCTGGAAAAGTACATCGCGGATTTTCCGGCCGCGGCCGTGGCCCGCGACCAGTTTGAGTATTCGGTGGCCGAACTCTCGGTGCACGAGAACGCCCGCGTGAAGAAATTCCTGGATGACGCCATCCAGAGCGTGCTCACCGGCGCCAAGTCGCCCCAAGACGCCTTGAGCGGCGCCCAGCAACAGGCCGAGCGCGTACTCAAGTCCTACCGCTGAGGAGATCCTTCGGCGTCGATGGCCGCCGCACTTCGGAAAGCCATGAGCTTCAACTCCAAAACCGCTCGATGGGTGAATGCGTGGCTGCTGCTCTCGCCGGCGGCGGTGTTGATGGTCGCCTTCACGCATTTTCCCATCGTCGGCGGGTTTTTCGCGAGTTTTTTCTCCACCGCACGCCCGGGGCGGCCGAGCAGGTTCGTGGGGGTGGAGAACTACACCTCCATGCTGAACGATCCCGTATTCTGGCAGGTGCTGGGCAACAACTTTTTTTATGCCCTCGGCACCATTCCCCTGAGCGTTTCTCTGGCGCTGCTGATGGCGGTGTGGGTGAACGGCCGGTTTCGCGGCCGGGCCGTGGTCCGCGCCGCCTATTTCACCCCGACCATCCTGCCGATGATCGCCGTGGCCAACATCTGGCTCTTCTTCTACACCCCCCAGATCGGCCTGCTCGACAAGATCCGCAGCCTTTTCGGACTGGCCAGCCACAGCTGGCTGGGCGATCCCGGAACGGCGCTGGCTTGCCTGATGGTCCTGGCGGTCTGGAAGGATGCCGGGTTTTTCATGATCTTTTACCTCGCGGCGCTGCAGGCAATCCCCCCGGAGCTCGAAGAGGCCGCCGTCATCGAGGGCGCCGGCCGCTGGTATTTCTTCCGGCGGATCACCGTGCCGCTGCTCATGCCGACGACGCTTTTCGTCGTGGTCAACGCCACCATCCACTCCTTCAAGCTGGTCGACCACATCTTCATTCTGACCAAGGGCGGACCGGACAACGCCTCCTCGTTGCTGCTCTACTACATTTACGAAGTCGCTTTCAGCTTCTGGGACACCGCCTACGCCTCGACGCTGACCGTCGTGCTCCTGGCGATTTTGGGCGCACTGGCCGTCGGGCAGTTCGCCTATCTCGAAAAAAGGGTGCATTACCGATGATCCGCGGGGTGGACGAGGGAGAGCGCCTGGAAATGCTGGCGGCCTGGCTGTTGGCCTTTCTGTGGGCCGCGCCGCTGCTCTATGCCGCTTGGGCGGCCTTCCACCCCATGGATTTCGTGAGCCGCTTCGATCTGAGGGCGCCCCTCACCCTGGACAACTTCCGCTCGGCGTGGAAAGTGGCGCCCTTCGCGCGCTATTTCCTGAACACCTTCCTTTTGGTCTGCATGACGCTCGCCGGGCAGCTGATCGTTTGCACCCTGGCGGCGTATTGCTTCGCCCGTTTCGAATTCCCCGGAAAGAACGTCGCCTTCCTCCTCGTGCTGGTCCAGATCATGATCATGCCCGATGTGCTGATCGTGCAGAACTACCTCACCACGAGCCGCCTCGGGCTGGTGGACACGATCCTCGGCATCGGCCTGCCCTACATGGGCTCGGCCTTCGGCATCTTCCTGCTGCGCCAGGCGTTCAAACAGGTGCCCCAAGAGCTCGAGGACGCGGCGCGCGTCGAAGGGGCCGGCTGGCTCTCCATCCTGCTGAAGGTCTACGTGCCGCTGACCCGACCGACCTATCTCGCCTATGGGCTGGTCTCGGTGAGCTACCACTGGAACAACTTCCTGTGGCCGGTGGTCATCACCAACTCCACCACCACCCGGCCCCTTACCGTCGGGCTTTCCATTTTCGGCGCCCCCGAGTCCGGGGTCAACTTTTCGGTCATCTCGGCCGGCACCCTGCTCGCCGTCTCCCCCCTTTTGATCGCTTTTTTGCTCTTCCAGCGCCAGTTCGTGCAGAGCTTCATGCGCTCGGGCATCAAGTGAGGCAAGGATCGCCTCCTTCTCAAAGGTTCAGGGCGCGCGCCTGAAGCCTCCGTTACCGACGAATGCCGCAAGGCTCATCTCGCAGCCTTCTCGCGGGCGGCAGGCGGCGACTTCGGGGTCTCATCCTCCGTGCCACCCCGTCCGGAGGGAAAAAGAGGAGCGTATCGGCGGCGGCTCTTCCAATTCCCCGGAACCTGGGATATCTACCCCCCCGGCATTCAGCGAGCGACGAGACCGAAGGGCTTTTCCTTCCGTCGGATCGCGCATGGTTTTGAAATCGTCCTCGACCGGTTGGGAAAGAGGTGATCATGACCGAAAAACGCTCCTTCGATGTCGTCATCACCGGCGGGGGAATCATGGGAAGTTCCACCGCCTATCATCTCGTCAAGATGGCCCCCGGCCTGAAGGTGGTCGTGGTCGAGCGCGACCCGACCTATGCCCGGGCCTCCACGACCCTCTCCATGAGCAACGTGCGCATTCAGTTCAGCCTCAAGGAGAACATCCAGATCTCGCAGGTCGCCTTTGAGGTGCTCGAGCGCTTCGAGGACGAGATGGCAGTAGGGGACCGCCGGCCGCGGATCTTTTTCCGCCGCGAGGGAAACCTCTTTCTGCATGCGGAGGGCGGGCTCGAGGCCGCAAGGCGCGCCTTCGAGCTCCAGCGCCGTTTAGGCTGCCGTGTGGAGTGGTGGTCTCCGCAAGAAGTGCGGGCGCGCTATCCGCTCTACGAAACGGAGGGCTACGCGGCCGCCACCTTCGGGCCCGACGACGGGCACTTCGACGCCTACGCCGTCCTGATGGCTTACCGGGGAAAGGCGAAATCGCTCGGAGCGGAGTTCGTGACCGGCGAGGCCGTGCGGATCCAAACCCGCAAAGGCCGGGTGGAGGCCGTCGCGCTCGAATCGGGAGAAGTGCTGCCGACAAGCTGTGTGGTCAACTGCGGCGGCGCTTGGGCCGCCGATCTGGCCGCGACCGCAGGTGTCAAGCTTCCCGTGATTCCCGTAAAGCGCCAGGTCTTCGCGCTCGACACCGCCGTGAAGCCCGAGGGGCCGCTGCCGCTGACGGTGCTCCCCTCGGGGCTCTATTTCCGCAGCGAGACGGGCGGGCTGATTCTTCTCGGAAAGTCCCTGGCCGAGGATCCCGTCGGCTTCGATTTCCGCTGGGAGGAGAAACGGTTCACCGAGATCCTCTGGCCCGAGCTCGTCGAGTTCGTGCCCGCCTGGGATCGGTTGAAGATCGTCCGCGGCTGGGCCGGCCTCTACGATGTGAACACGCTCGATGGGAACGCCATTCTCGGGGAGTGGCCCGAGCTGAAAGGGCTTTACCTCGCCACGGGCTTCTCCGGCCACGGGCTGCAGCAGGGCCCGGCCGTGGGGCGCTACCTCGCCGAACGCATCACGGGCGCGCCGCTGTCGCTTGATCTCTCCCTTTTCGGGCCCCAGCGGATCCTCGAGAACCGGCCGCTCAGCGAAGGCGGGATCGTGTGAGGGCCGAACGTCCGGCCATCAGCGATTCTGCACCGTTCGGAGGAGCCTTGTCGTGTCGTAGTGCTGGCGCTCCAACCGTGTCAGGATCGCACGGTAGGTGGCCTCCTCCATAAACGGCTCACGGCTCAGGATCCAAAGATAGCCGCGGCTCGGGTGTCCTACGACGGCGAAGCGGTAGTCGGGGTCGAGGTCGATGACCCAGTAATCCGCGGCGAACGGCCAGAAAAAGCGGACCTTGAGTTTGCCCGGCTCCGCCGGGTCGGGCACCCAGGCGATCCCTCGAGCCGAATCGATCTTTCCTTCCGGGGCCCGACGGCAGCGGTTTTCGACGGCGAGTTTTCCGTCTTCCCGCGGCGTGTAGGTCGCCTGGGAGGCCGTACAGCCCTTCTGGAACCAGGTCGGAAAGGCGGCGATCTCGTACCAGGTGCCGCTGTAGCGCGCGAGATCCAGCCGCTCCACGGTCGCAAGCGGCGGCGCCGGGCCGGGACCGGAAGGCGCGGCGCAAGCGGCCGCAAGCCAGCAGAAACATAGCCATAGCCATAAGGGGACGTCCATTATTATATTGGTATAGGAGGCCATGGGCTGGTTCGTCCGGCTGGCATGGGGAGTGGCAAACGGTTTTTCTTCTCCGATCCGCTGGGCAGATCGCTCATGCCTGAGGTTTGAATTCATAATCCGGACTTTCCTGATTTATGATTTAAATGAAATGGAAGAACGACGAGACTTCACTGCAATTGTTGTCCCACCTGGAGCCCCGGTCAACTTCCGGGATCATCCCTGTAGCGGGAAGGCCGATCTTCGGGAGGAGCAGGATCATAACAACGTGGCGCTTTTTTGAGTGGAAAGAAAAAGAAACCAATAGAATAATGGACGTCCCCTTCTGGATGCGAGAGCGCCGGGTGGACCTGTGGGGGGTGGCCGACCTTGCGGGGATCGAAACCCCGCGCGATGAGCGCGGGACGGGGTTTCCGCGGGCGGTTTCCTTGGCGCTGCCGCTCGATCCGCTAATCATGGCGGGCGTGGCGGGCGGTCCGACCCCCGCCTATGCCGAGGAATACAGGCGCCTCAACCGGCGGATCAACGAGATTTCCGTTGCGCTCGCCGCGGCGATCCGCTCCCAAGGTTTCCGGGCGCTGGCGCTTGCCGCCTCGGAGCGCACCGACGCCGTCCATCTTCGCGGGGACTTCCCGCACAAGACGGCCGCCACGCGGGCGGGCCTGGGCTGGATCGGGCGCCACGGTCAGCTCATCACCCGCCCCTTCGGCCCCTGGGTGCGCCTGGGAACGGTGTTCACCGACCTGGGTCTTCGATCGGGAAAGCCGTTCACCCGAAGTTTCTGCGGCGCATGCCGCGTCTGCGTCGAGGCTTGCCCGGCCGGAGCGCTCAAGGGTGTCGCCTGGAAGCCTGGCCTGCCACGCGAGGCAATTCTCGATGCCGCGGCCTGCGACCGCTTCAAAAAGGAGCGCTATGCGCTTCTGAACCAGGGCCGCAATTGCGGCATCTGCGCCGCCGTGTGCCCTTACGGAAAACGGGTTCTTCGCCGCATTCAGGGCCGCTCGTAGGCGGCGCGGCTGGCATCCGACTCCGCTCGAAGAACGGCATGCGCGATTCTGCGGTCATCCGTCTATTCCGCTCCGCCGAGCGCGGCATAGAGGCGGACGCGGCTTGCCAGCTCCGTCTGACGCAGCACGACCAGGGCTTGCTCTGCAGCGAAGAGCGTACGTTCGGCGTCGAGCACGCCGAGATAGCTGTCGATGCCCTGCTCGTAGCGCTGCCGGGCGAGGCGATAGGTTTCGGCCGCCGCCGCGGTGAGCGCCTGCTGGGCGGCGATCTGCTCGAAAATCGTCCGGCGCAGGGCAAGGGTGTCGGCCACTTCGCGAAACGCGGTCTGGATCGCCTTCTCGTACTGCGCGAGGACGAGTTCCCTCTCGGTCTGGCTCACCCGCAGGGCGGCCCACAGACGCGAGTCGAAGAGGGGAAGTGCCGCCTGCGGCCGGAACAGCCAAGTTCCCGATCCCGAGGCGAACAGCCGCGAAAGCTCGTCGCTTGCCGTACCCAGCAGCGTGGTGAGCGAAATCCGCGGGAAAAGCGCCGCCCGCGCGGCCCCGATCGAGGCGTAGGCTCCCTTCAAGCGGTGCTCCGCCGCGGCCACGTCGGGTCGTCGCAGGAGGACCTCGGAGGGGATCCCGGGGGCGACATCCCGCGGCGGGGTGAGATCCGCAAGACGCCCCGGAATCCACTCCCAGGGCACCGGAGTCCCGGCGAGGAGGTCCAGGGCGTTTTTCCCTTGGGAGACGAGCTGAGTCAGGCGCGCCGCTTCGACGCGCGCCGTTTCGACGGGGATTTCCGCGCGTTTGCGATCGATCGCCGAGGCAAGCCCCACCTCCCATCTGCGGTTGACCAGCGCGTAGGCGGCCTGCTGGGTGGAAAGCGTCGCCTCGGCGAGCGCCAAGCGCTCGCGGTCGGAAACCAGCCCCAGGAAAACCTGCGCCGTCTCGGCGACGAGCGCAAGCTCGATCCCCCGTCGGACTTCGGCGGTCGCCAGAAACTCCGCGAGCGCCTGCTCCGAGAGGCTGCGGATGCGGCCGAAGAGATCGATCTCCCAGGAGGCGATGCCCAGGTCGACGCCGTATTGGGTTACGGTGCGCGGTTGGCGCGGCTGGATCAAATCCTCGGAGCGGCGCTGCCGGACGGCCTCCGCCTGGGCTTCCAACGCGGGGTAGAGCTCGCCGCGCCGGATGCCGTAGAGCCCCTGCGCCCGCTCGACGTTCAGCGCGGCAAGCCTCAGGTCGCGGTTGTTTTCCAGCGCCGTTTGGATCACCCGTTGCAGGCGGGGATCCGGAAACATTTCCCGCCAGGACAGATCCCGCGCTTCCGGAACTCCGGCGGCGGAGGGGCCGGAATCCTGCACCGCCTCCGGCCAGGCCGCAGGGACGGGAGCCGCCGGTCTGCGGTATTCGGGGGCAAACGAGCAGCCGGAAAGCAAAGCCAGAACGGCCGCCGCCCTCCAAACCGGTTTCATTTTACTCATAGACTTTTCCCTCAACGGCAGCGGGTGTCGGCGCGGCGAAAGCCCGCCGGCTGCGGCGGCCGAAAGCCCGTTGGATCATGACGTAGAAGAGGGGCGCAAAGAAAACGACCAGCACCGTCGAGGTGACCATCCCGCCCAGCACGGCGATTCCGATCGCTCCCTGCGCGCCCGAGCCGGCGCCGGTCGCCAACGCCAGCGGAAGCACCCCGAAGCCGAAAGCGAGCGAGGTCATCACGATGGGTCGCAGCCGGAGTTTCGCCCCTTCGAGCGTCGCTTCGATCAGCCCCGCTCCGGCTTCGACCCGCGCCTTGGCGAACTGGACGATGAGAATCGCGTTCTTGGAGGTGAGCCCGAGCGTGGTCAGCATCCCGATTTGGAAGTAGACGTCGCTCGGAAGTCCCTTGACGCTCGAGGCGATCACCCCTCCGATCACCCCCAGGGGGAAGGTGAGCAGGATCGCGATCGGAACGGGCCAGCTCTCGTAAAGCGCCGCCAGGCACAGAAAGATCACGAAGATCGAAAAGGCGTAGAGCAACGGAGCCTGGGCGCGGGCCATGCGTTCCTGGTAGGAGATCCCCGTCCAGTCGTAGCCCACGTTCTGCGGCAGCCGCGAGACGATCTCCTCCATCGCCGCCATCGCCTCCCCGGTGCTGTGGCCCGGCGCGGGCTCGCCCCAGAGGTTGATCGCCGGAAATCCGTTGTAGCGCTGGAGCTGGGGCGAGCCCTGGACCCAGCGGCCGGTCGCGAAGGAGGAGAAGGGGACCATCTTCCCCTCCCGGTTGCGGACGTGAATCTTCTCGAGATCCGCGGGCAGCATGCGGTGAGGCGCATCGGCCTGGACGAAAACTTTCTTCACCCGGCCGGCCTGGATGAAGTCGTTCACGTAGGCCCCCCCGAAGGCGGCCGAGAGGGTGCTGTGGACGGCGGCGATCGGCAGGCCGAGGGCTCCCACCTTGTCCCAGTCCACGTCGATGCGGTACTCGGCCGCATCTTCCATGCCGTTCGGCCGCACGCCGCGCAGCCGGGGGTCGCGGGCGGCCATGCCGAGCATCAGATTGCGCGCGGCCATGAGCTGCGCATGGCCGAGGCCGTTTCGGTCCTGGAGCTGGAAGTCGAAGCCGGTCGCGTTTCCGAGCTCGATCACTGCCGGCGGAGGGAACGCGAAGACCATGGCGTTCGGGATCTGCACGAAGGCGGCCATGGCTCGCGCGGCCACGGCCCTGACGCGCAGATCCGGGCGCTGCCTCACCTCCCAGTCGCGAAGCTTCGTGAACCCCAGCCCCACGTTCTGTCCCTGGCCGGAGAAGCCGATCCCGGCCACCCCGAGGAAGGACTCGACGGCCTCCGCTTCCCGGTCCCGGAAATGGGCCAGCACGCGATCAAGGACGTCCTGGGTCTGCTCGAGGGTCGCCCCCGGCGGGAGCACCGCCTGCACCATGAGGATCCCTTGATCCTCCTCGGGGAGGTAGGCCGTGGGCATGCGCAGAAAGAGCACCCCCAAAGCGACGACGATCAGCAGATAGGCGAAGACATAGCGCAGCCTGCGGGCGAGGACGTTCCCGACCGCGCGCACGTAAAGGTCGCGCAGACGGAAGAAACCGCGGTCGAACCATAAAAAGAACGGGCGCAAAAACCAGACCGCGCCGGACGCGGACCCGTGGCCGCCGGCAGCGGCCTTGAGGATCTGGGCGCAAAGGACCGGCGTCAGGATCAAGGCCACGACGACCGAAAGAAGCATGGCGGCGGCCACCGTCAGCGAGAACTGGCGGTAGATCACGCCGGTCGAGCCGCCGAAGAAGGCCATGGGCAGAAAAACGGCCGCGAGCACGACCCCGATGCCGATCAGGGCGGGGGTGATCTGGTCCATGGAGCGCGCCGCCGCCTCCTTGGGCGAAAGGTTCTCCTCGCGCATGATGCGCTCGACGTTCTCCACGACCACGATCGCGTCGTCGACGAGCAACCCGATCGCGAGCACCATGGCGAACATGGTCAGCATGTTGATCGAGAAACCGAAGAGGGCCAGCACGGCGAAGGTTCCGAGCAGGACGACCGGAACGGCGATCGTGGGGATGAAGGTCGCGCGGAAGGTCCCCAAAAACAGCCACATGATGAGAAAGACCAGGATGACGGCCTCGATCAGGGTTTTCACCACCTCCCGGATCGCCACCTGGGTGAAGGGGGTCGTGTCGTAGGGGTAGATCACCTTCACCCCGGGGGGGAAGTAGCGGCTCATTTCGGCCAGCGTCGATTTCACGTTCCCCGCCGTCTCGAGGGCGTTTGCACCTGCAGCCTGGCGGATGGCGAGCGCGGCCGTGGGCCTTCCGTTGTAGAGGGCGACGACATCGTAGCGCTCGGTTCCGAGCTCGGTGCGGCCGAGGTCGCGGATGCGCACCACCGAGCCGTCGGGGCGGATGCGCACGGGAATGGCCGCAAACTCCTCCGGGGTCTGCAGGAGGTGCTGGACCACGATCGCGGCGTTCAACCGCTGGCCCGGGGCGGCGGGCATGCCCCCGAACTGCCCGGCCGAGACTTCGACGTTGTAGGCCCGCAGCGCCAAAATCACCTCTTCGAGGGTGAGGTGGAAATTCGTCAACCGGTCGGGATCGATCCAGACGCGCATCGCGTACTGGGTCCCGAAGCTTTCCACCTCGCCCACGCCGGGCACCCGGGAGAGGATCTTCTCCAGGTTGGACTGGGCGAAGTCCCGCAAGTCATCCCCGCTCAGGCGGCCGTCCTCGGAGACGAGGCCGACGATCATGAGAAAGTTGCGGGTCGACTTGCTCACCTTGACGCCCTGACGCTGGACGACCTCGGGGAGACTCGCCAGCGCAAGCTGGAGTTTGTTCTGGACCTTCGCCCAGGCGATGTCGGGGTCGGTCCCCGGGGCGAAGGTGAGCTCGATGCGCGACGCCCCCGAAGAGGAGCTTGTCCCCGAAAGGTAGAGCATGTTGTCGAGCCCCGTCATCTTCTGTTCGATGATCTGGGTGACGGTGTTTTCGACCGTTTCGGCCGAAGCCCCGGGGAAGAAGGCGTCGATGGCGATCGAGGGCGGGGCGATCGGCGGGTACTGCGCGACGGGAAGCTTGTAGATGGCAAGCGCCCCGGCGGCCATCATGGCGATGGCGATCACCCAGGCGAAGACGGGCCGCTCGAGAAAGAAGCGTGAGAGCATTTCCGGCCTCCCTCTACTTCGATCCCGGCGGCGGGCTCGCCGCGGGGGTGGCCGCTTTCAGCGTGACCGGGGTTCCGGGCCGCAGCAGGTGCAGGGCCTGAAGACCCTCGACGATCAGCCGGTCTCCTGCGGCGAGGCCGGAAGCGATCAGCCAGTCGCCGCCGATTTCGCGCTCGAGCACCAAAGGTCGGATCTCGACCTTGCCTCCGGCGTCGACGACCAGGGCGTAAGGTTCCCCTTTGGGGTTGCGGTGAACCGCCGGCTGAGGGGCGAGGATCGCCTGCTCGAGCACCCCCTCGCGGATCTCGGCGCGGACGAACATCCCCGGCAGCAGCATCCCTTGCGGATTGGGAAAGACCAGGCGCAGCGTGACCGCACCGGTTGCGGGATCGACGGTGATGTCGCGGAACTGAAGCGTCCCCTCCTGGGGGTAAGGGGTTCCGTCCTCCAGGAAGAGGCGCACGGCGTGTCGGGCTTCGGGGTCCGGCTTCAACCGGCCCGCCGCCAGGCGTCGGTTCAAGCGCAGCAGCTCGGCCGAGGATTGGGGCACATCCACGTAGATCGGATCGATCTGCTGGATGGTGGCCAGCGGCATGGCCTGATAGGCGGTGACGATCGCCCCGTCGGTGATGCTCGATTTTCCGATGCGACCTCCGATGGGGGCGGTGATCTGCGTATAGCCGAGCTGGATGCGCGCGGTTTCGACCTGCGCTTGCCAGTAGGCGATCTCGGCGATCGCCTGCTTGAGGGCGGCGGAGGCGTCGTCGACGTCTTGACGGCTGACGGCCCCTTCCTCGAGCAGCGCACGCACCCGTTCCTCGCGCGCGCGGATCGCGGGCAGGTTCGCCTCGGCGCGGCCGAGCGCGGCGCGGGCGTTGTCGAGCGCCGCTTGAAATGGCGCGGGGTCGATGCGGTAGAGAACCTCGCCCGCCTTGACCCGGGAGCCTTCCTCAAAGAGCCGTCGCAAGACCAACCCGTTCACCTGGGGCCGGATCTCGGCGATGCGGAAGGGCGAGGTGCGGCCGGGAAGGATCGTCGAAAGGACGACGCTTCGGGGCTCGAGGGAGATGACGGAAACCTGGGGAGCGGGGGGGCCGGCGGCACCCGGTGCCGGAGGCTTTCCCGGCCCCTCCGGGCTGCAGGCGGCGAGCAACGCGATCAGAGCGATCCATGCCGGAGTTTTCATGAACGTTCCTTTTTTCTCAGAGGGTCTTCGGGGGCGAAGGCGCGCAAGAAACAGTCCACCACCCGCTCGGTTTTTTCTTTTCCTGCCGGATCGCGGCCCGGGGCGAGCAGGCGTCGCAGCCGGTCGAATTCGATCAGCATGGAGATCAGCATTTCGGCCGCGAAAACGGGATCGGTGCGCCGCAGGAGTCCTTGTTTCATCGCTTGCGAGAGGACCTCGGCTAGACGGACTTGCGTGGCGAGCGGCCCTTCGGCGAAGAAATGCTCGGCAAGCTCCGGGAAGGTGGCCGCCTCGGAGACGAGCGTCCGGTAGACGGCGATCCCGTCAGGGCTGAGCACGCGTTCACGCAGTGCGCGACCGAAGGCGACCAGGGTCGCGCGCAGGGAGTCGCGGCCCTGGAGGGTGACCAGGATCGAGCGTGTGGCATGGCGCACCACCTCGCCGAAGAGGTGCTTCTTGCCCGGGAAATGGTTGTAGAGCGTCTGCCGGGCCACCCCCGCGTGGGCGGCGACCGCCTCCAGGCTTACCCGGTAGCCCTTTTCGCGAAACGCCTCCCAGGCCGCATGGACGATGCGCAAGCGGGTCGTTTCCCGGGGCCGCTGTGATCCCTTTTCGACCATGGAGCGCGGCTTTTACACCCATTAGATTGGACTGTCCAGTAAAAATAAAAGGGACGTCCATTATTATATCATTACATGCCAAGTGCCTTCTTGCTCCGAGGGCATCGGCCAGAGCGACTTTCCCAAGTCAATCTTAGTGCGGCCCGGTTTGCGGCGGCGGTGAGCTTCCAAAAAAAGGGCCAGCGGAAAAGAAGAGCTGAAATGTCCCCCCGGAAAGGGGCCGCGGGCAAGGCGGGCGGGAACCCGCGCCGAAGACTCAGATCCGGGCAGGATCGGAGCGCTTCACGGCCAACTGCGCCGCAGGGGTGAAGATCCGCCTGCGCAGCAGAAGCGTGGTAGAAAGAGCCGTGATCCCGGATGCCGCGTAGATCATGGCCATGACGATGAACTGGTAGATGCCGGCGAAGACCGGATTCGCCCCCGAGAGGATCATGCCGGCCATCATCCCCGGCACCCAGACGATGCCGAGCGATTGGAGCGAGTCAAGCCTCGGGATGAGGCTTGCATAGACGGCGCTTCGGATTTGCGCCGAAACCGCGGCCGTGGGCGAAGCCCCGAGCGCCAGGGCCGCCTCCACGAGTCCCGCCTGGGAGGCGACCTCGGTGCGAAAGCGCTCGGCCGCCTGGGAGGAGGAGTTCATGGCGCTGGCGATGACCATGCTGCCGACCGGAACGAGGGTGGCCAAGTCCGCGGTGACGGCCCCGATCGAGGCCATTGCCGCCATCGTGAGCCCCGATCCGGCGGCTACGGCAACGAAGCAGGCCTGGAGCGCTCCGGGTATGCCCCCTGCGCGCCGCGAGGCGATCACGGCCGCGGCGATCGTCATCGCAAACAGGATCAGAACTCCCACACCGAAGCCGCGATGCAACACCATCGCGAGGAGGATCCCGATGAGCGCGATTTGCAAAAAACCGCGCAGAAGCGAGATGACCGTTTCCCGCTCCACGTGTACGGCGGCCCTGCGGCAGAGCCCCATCACGGCTAAGCAGAGAACGGCTGCTCCTCCGGCCTGCAGCAGAACGGTCCTCAACTCCCCGCCGATTCCCGCGGTGAGCTCATTTCCCATGAATCACCTCTTCTGGCGAGCCGATCGCTTTGATCCGGCCTGCATTCAGAATCACGATCCGGTCGGCCAGCCGGGCGGCCTGGGCGAGATCGTGGGTCACAATCACGCAGGTCATCGCACGTTCACGGATGATGTCGCCAACCAACGCCTCGATCCCCCGCGCGGCCTCGTCGTCGAGAGCCGAAGTCGGTTCATCCAGCAGAAGCACTTCGGGATCGTTCGCCAGCGTCCGCGCGAGGGATACGCGCTGGGCCTCCCCGCCGGAAAGATGACTCACCTCGCGTGAGGCATATCCGGCAAGCCCCACCCGCTCGAGCAAGACCTCGATGTCGCTGTCGGGAAGCGGTGCGTTTCGCTGACGGGGGCCGTAGCCGACGTTTTGCGATACGTTGCCCGGGAAGAGATGGGGGGCCTGCATGACCATCCCCACCCGGCGCCTGAGTTCCTGAGGAGGGATGGTGCGGTAATCGATGCCTTCCAGCAAAACCGTTCCGGCCGTCGGTTCATCGAGGCGATTCAAAAGGCGAAGCAACGTGGATTTGCCGGAGCCGCTCGGCCCGATGACGGCGAGCGTCTCGCCTTGGGATACGCCGAGGTCGATTCCCTGGAGCAGAGGCTTCCCCGAGGCGACGCGGCTCAGGCCGCGAGCCTCGAGTTTGAAGCTAGAGGGGGATCCGGAAAGTTTCCTGTCGAGAGCACTCATCCGGGTCGAGGCGCTTTCGGAGAACAGTAGGTCGGATGACCGCCCGTCGAGCATGAGCTCGAGGGTTAAAGGCTAAATTGCCAGCCCATCTTTCAAAAAACAAGCGATTGACCGCAGCGGCGGCTGTCTATAGAGTAGCAGAGAGGGGACGTCCATTTATATATTGGTTTCTAAAAAGGGGCACGATCCCCACAACTCGATCCCTAAGGGGGCTGAGCCGGAGGGTTCGGCCGGATGGATTTTTCAACCGGCGGGAGAACAGAAACCAATAAAATAATGGACGTCCCCTAAAACTAAAAGGAGGAGGCGATGGTAGACTTCGATGTCGTGGTTGTGGGTTCCGGCACCGCGGGGCAGACGGCGGCATATGCGTTGGCTGAGGCCGGTCTGAAGGTGGCGGTGGTCGAAAAAAGTGCTCGGCCGGGGGGGGTGTGTGCGCTGAGCGGCTGTCAGCCCAAGAAATGGTTCTATGAGGCGGCCGAGGCGGTCGCCCGCTGCCGGCAGCTGGCGGGCAAAGGCATCACGGTTCCTCCGCAGGCAAGCTGGTCCGAAGTGCTCCGAGAGAAAAACGCCTTCACGATGGCCGTGCCCGCCCGCACCCTCGAGGGTTTCCGGAAGGCCGGGATCGAATTCATCGCGGCTGCTGCCTCGTTTCGCGATCGGGATACCTTGTCGGCCGGGGGAAAGTCCTTGCGCGCCCGATTCTACATCCTGGCGGTCGGGGCGCGCCCCATGACGCTTGCCTTCCCCGGAGCCGAGCACCTGACGACGAGTGATGCCTGGCTCGAACAGCCAACGCTTCCCGAGCGCATCGCTTTCGTAGGCGGCGGGTTCATCGCCTTCGAGTTCGCCCACTTTGCCGCCCGCCTCGGACCTGCGGGTTGCCGGCCGATCATTCTGGAGGCGGCCGAGAGGCCGCTTGGGCCCTTCGATGCCGACCTGGTGGCGGCGCTTTTGGCTGCGACCCGCGAGGCGGGGATCGAGGTGCGCACGCGGGTGCGGATCGAGGGGATCGAGAGGAGAACCGGAGAATTCCGCATCCGCCTGGCTGGAGGCGGAATCATCGAGGCGGAGCAAGTCGTGCACGGCGCGGGCCGGATGGCGGACCTTGAGGGGCTTCATCTTGAGGCGGGGGGCGTCGAGCACAGCCGTGCGGGAATCCGGGTGGATGCAAGAATGCGCACATCGAACCCGAAGGTTTTCGCCGTGGGCGACTGCGCGGCCACCATGCAGCTTGCCCGCGTGGCCGATTGCGAAGGCCATGTCGCGGCGAAAAATGTTCTCGCCGATTTCGGGAAGGGAAAGCCCGAGGTGATCGACTACGATACGGTTCCGGCGATTCTTTTCACCCTTCCGCAGCTCGCGATGGTGGGAAAGACCGAGTTTTCCCTCGCGGAGAGTGGCGTTCGTTACCGCCGGAGCTTTGCCCGGAACCTGCGCTGGCCGACCTATCGCCGCGTCGGTCTTGAGCACGCCGCATACAAGATTCTCGCCGGCGAGGATGGAAGAATCCTCGGGGCGCACTTTCTCTCCGACAGCGCAGCCGGGCTGGTGAACGCCATGCGCCTGGCCATGCAAAACGGCCTTACGGCAAACCTTTTTTACGAACAGAGCATCCTTTCCCCCTATCCCACACGGGAAAGCGACCTCCTCTACATGCTGAAACCGTTCCTCTGAGCGTCCGTCCGCAGCGAAAGTCCCGATGCCATCGTTTGCATGAATCCTGCGCTCTTCGGGAATGCATTCCCAAGACCTGCCGAGGATCGATTTCGAAGCCGTCGGGCGAAACCCGATGCTCTTAATAACCTTGTGGCCCTGATCATCGGCTCTACGGTCGGCCAGCAGACATCGAAAAGACTGTTCAACAATTTCCCTCTGGATGTGGCCGAACTGAGCGGACGCGAGGGGGGGATAATCCAGTCGATCCGCGAGATTCCGGGAAATCTTGCTCTTGGTGTGGTTTTCGATAACCGCTGGGTCCACGGGCATCCCCTTTTCGACCTGAACATCTGCTGAAATACGGGGTGCGGCGCCCTCCCGCACTCGATCTTCTCCCGGAGCGAAAACTCAGCGGCGATTGGAATTTCGGGTTCTTTGGGATCGCCTTGCGAAGGGACGGAGGAGCAAAGGATCAAGTGATATAAGAATGGACGTCCCTTAAAATCAAAAGCGACAACAATGTCGATTCGGAAAAATGCGTTGCCCGAGCGCTATGACTTAAGAATCCCGTACTTTTGGGCCATGCCGCCAACCCGTTCGACACTTGTTGCCGTCGAGTCACGAACGCGCAGCAGTTCAGAAACTGTAAACAAAGCAAGTAAATTCGAATTGATAGGATATCAGGCGGCAAAAAAGGGTAATTGGCATCAATGATGCAGTGGCCATGGCGCCATCGAGCATATACCACCGACTAATGGCAATTTTTAGGAAAGCGGCGGCATGAATCCCTATTGATAAGCTCCTCTCAGCGTTTCAGGCGGGAAAAACCCAAGTCCGTGTTCTTCCCGCCTTTGTTTTGCCGAAATGAACGATCCATCAACCCCGGCAACAGCGGCGACCGTCGCCCCGGGACGGACTGCTGACATTCGCACCAGAGAGGTAAAATTGAATCTGAATCTGCGGAAAAGTGGTTTCGTGGCCGTGGCGTTGATCTTCCTGTCGATGGCGGCCGGCTGCGCGCTGACGCATTCCACCGTCGCCTCTCGGCCGCCGACGAATCCGCGCTGGGAGCTATCGGAACCGGCGCCTCCGCCGACGCCGGCGGCACGGCCCTCCGAACCTTTGGATTTGCAGCAGGCGATCCGCATCGCGCTCACCAACAATCCCGAAATCGCCGCCTTCAGCTGGGACGAGAAGGCTGCCCAGGCCCGCTCCGACAGCTCGTTCGGCGAACGGCTGCCGGTTCTCAAAGCCGTGGCGGGATACACCCACTACAACGACGACCAACGCCTGATCGCCGCGCGCTACAACGGCGAGCCCGGAGTTTTCAGCGATGACCTCGCGGCAGCGGATCTGACATTGAGCCTGCCGCTGTTTACCGGCGGGCGGTTGATCAACCAGGTCAAGGCGGCGGAGCTGCTTCACCAAGCGACAGTCCAGCGCCTCGCCCGCAGCCGCCAGGAGCTGACGTTCAATGTCACCAGCGTTTTTTTCAACATTCTTGCCCAGCAAAAAGTTTTGGAGTCCCTCGAATTTTCACGGCGGGTCCTCGAGGAAAACGTCCGCCGCGTGGATGCGTTGATCGCCGCTCAGAAAGCGGCCAGGGTGGACCGCCTGCGCACGGAGGTACGCTTGGCGGATGTCCAACAGCGCTGGGTGCGCGAAAGCAATGTGATGGCCATCCAATACCGCGTTTTCGCCAATCTCCTGGGGCTGGGGGGAGCGCCAAACGATCCTCCCGCCATTCAGGGGGAACTCGTTCCCGAACCGCAGGCGGAGATCCCGGATTGCTCGACCGCCCTGGCCTTGGCCCGATCCCGCCGCGGCGATTTCCTGGCAGCCCAATCGGCCCTCGAAGCCCAGGCGCGAAATGTGGATGCGGCCCGAGCCGGCCACCTGCCGACCGTCTCGCTGGTGGGGTCCTACGGCAAACGTTGGGCGCTCGGGGAGACGACCGGACCGCCTCGCGGCGGGGGGGACGATTCGGAGGATGTCGGACGCATCGGAGTGGTGATCGAACTTCCGCTCTTTGAAGGCGGCCGCACGGAGGCCCGGATCCGAGAGCAGCTCGCGCGGCTGGCCGCCGAGCAGAACCGGCTTCACAAGCTCGAGCTCCAGATTTGCCTGGACACCGAAACGGCCCTTTTAAACATCCAGTCCGCCCGTGAACGAATCGACGCCACCCGGAAAGCGGTTGAACAGGCACGCGAAAGTTTGCGGATCGAGGGTTTGAAATACGATGCGGGCAAAGGCGCCATTTTGGATGTACTCGACGCCGAGAGGGCGCTGCTTGACTCGCAGACCAATTACTACCGGGCGGTAACCGATTTTCACACAGCCCTGGCGCAACTGCGGCTGGCGACGGGAGGGGAAATATGAAGCGAAAAAGGGTCCGCATCCTCTTGGCAGGGATCGTGATTTTGGGAGCCGTGGTTGCATTGCGCGGTATTTCGATCAGCCAGAACCTGAAGGAGGCCGCGCCGCCTCCGCCCAAAAAAGCCGCGGAAGTCCGCGTGGTGACCGCGACACGCTCCGCCATCGCTCGCACGCTGGACTTGACCGGTTCGGTTGAGCCCTACCGCATCGCCCAGGTCGCCTCGCCCGCCGAAGGACCGGTCATCAACCTGCGCGTATGGGAAGGCGATCGGGTGCAGGGAGGCGAACTGCTGCTTTCGATCGGCCGCAAGAGAGGCATCGATGCTCAAATCACCGCGCTGCGCGAGGAGCTGAAAAAAGAAGAGGACAACTACAAGCGCATCCAGGCCTTGGTGCGGGCGGAGGCACTTCCCGCGGAGCAGCTGGACATTTCCCTTGCCAATCTCGAAAAAGCAAGGTCCCAGCTGATCAAGGCCGAGGAGACGATGGGGGATTTTTCTGTTCTGGCGCCTTGGGCCGGGGTCGTCTCCCGGGTGAAGGTGCGCGACGGCGACTTCGTGGGGCCGCGCTCGCCGCTGATTGAAATCTACGATCCCCGCAGCCTGGTGGTTCGGGTGGCGGTGCCGGAAGCGGCGGCCATCAAGATCCGCAACGAGCTGCCGATCCAGGTCACGCTGGATGCATTCCCGGGAGCCGTTTTCACCGCCAAGGTCGTGCGGCTCTACCCGTATCTCGACCCCCGCACGCGCACGCGAACTCTCGAGGTCAAGATCATCGATCCGGTCGACCTCCTGCCGGGGATGTTCGCGCGGCTGAAGCTGCAACTGGAAGCGGTGGCCGATGCCGTGGTCGTTCCGATCGAGGCGGTCATCGTCACGCCTCGCGGCAAACGGGTCGCCTTCATCGCCGCGGAGGGCAAGGCCGTCCGGCGCGAGGTGACGACCGGGATCGAAGAGGGCGGCAAAATACAGATCCTCGAAGGCGTCTCGGCCGGGGAGGCGGTGATCGTTTCCGGCAATGAAAAACTCACCGACGGCACGGAGATCAAGGTGCGCGGGGAGGGCGTCCAATGAGGATCACCTCCGCAGCCGTCCGGCGGCGCATCGCCACCGGTGTCATCGTCCTCGCTTGGGTCGTGCTGGGGCTTTACGGGCTGGTCCGGCTTCCGGTGAATTTCCTGCCCGAAATGACCTACCCCATGATCAAGGTCAACGTCTGGTGGCGGGGTGCGACCCCCGAGGAGATCAACACCAACATCGCCGACCCGATCGAGCGCTTGATGGCGACGGTGGACGGGCTCGACTACCTGGAGTCCTCATCGATCGAGGGCATGTACGCCCTGACGGCCAATTTCAAGTACGATGTGGACATCCATGCGGCCTACCAGGACGCCCTGGCGGCCATGGCGCGCGTCGCGCGGCAGCTGCCCAAGGACATCGACCCGCCCATCGTGTTCAAGGCCGACCCCACCCAGCTTCCGGTGGTGCAGCTCACGATCCGCTCGGACGAATGGGACCTCGTTCGGCTGCGCACCTGGGTGGACAACTGGCTTCAAAACCAATTGCTGGCCGTGTCCGGCGTAGCGGGCACCGAGATCGTCGGCGGGTTGAAGCGCGAAATCCGTGTGCACCTGGACCCGCTGGCCATGGAAAAATACGGCCTCTCGCTCCCGGCCGTGATCAAGCGCCTGCAGGAAGAGAACATCGAGCAGTTTGCCGGCCGTGTCACGGCCGGGCCGAAAGAATTGATTGCCCGTACCCTGGGCGAATACCGCTCGCTGGATGAAATCCGCTCCGTCGTCTTATCGAAAAAAGGAGATGCCAAAATTCTTTTGGGCGATGTGGCCGAGGTCGTGGACGCCAACGAGCAGGTGCGCGTCATCACCCGCTTGAACGGGCAGCCGTGCGTCAAGCTGAGCATCCTCAAACAGGCCGACGCCAACACCGTGGCGGTGGCCCAGGCGGTTTCCGAAAAAATCGCCGAGCTGCGTCCGGCGCTTCCGGAAGGCGTCGAGCTCGGCATGGTGGAAAACCAAGCCCATTACGTTCTGCCGGCCTTGAAGGGGGTCCGCAATGCGGCCCTCGAAGCCGCCTTCCTGGTGATCATCGTGGTCTTCCTGTTCCTGGGAAGCTGGCGCCAGGTGGTGGTCATGCTCCTGGCCCTGCCCGTCACGCTGGTGATCAATTTCGCGGTCATGAAGCTGGCAGGATTTTCCCTCAACATTTTCTCGTTGGGCGGGCTGGTGGTCGCCATCGGCGTGGTGTTGGACAACTCCATCGTGGTGATCGAAAACATCACGCGGCTGCGGAAGAACAATCCAAACGCCTCCTCGCAGGAATTGGCCGTCCGGGGGACGACCGAAGTGGGTCCTGCCGTCCTGGCCGCGACCCTTTCCTTCATCGCGTTGTTCGTCCCCTTCCTGCTGGTCCCGGGCCTGACCAGCCTGCTTTTCAAAGAGCTGATTCTGGTCATCGCCGCAATCGTCTGCATCAGCCTGGCCGTGGCCGTCACGGTGACCCCGATGATGACCGCCCTGCTGTTCGGCGAAGGAGCCTCCGGCCACGAAAAGGAGTCCCGCTTCGAGCGTTTCTTTGCGTGGGTGACGCGCGGATACGGCCGGATGGTGGCCTGGTGCCTGCATGGCCGCTGGCTGGTGGTCTCCTTTTTTGGCGCAGTCCTGATCGGGGCGCTGCTCCTGGCGCCCGGGCTGGGAAGCGAATTCCTGCCGCAGATGGATGACGGCCGCATCATGGTGAAAGTGAAGCTGCCCACCGGGGCCGCCCTGGCCGAAACCGAACAGGTCCTGCGTCAACTCGAATCCAAAGTGGCCGACGACCCGCGGATTGAAAGCCATTTTACCCTGGCCGGCGGTAAAATGGTGGGTGTATACACTCACGAAATCGCCAACGAGGGACAGATCGATATCCAGCTGGTGCCCCGCCATGCGCGGGATCTGACGACCCAAGCTTATATCCGCCACCTCCGGCCGCTGGTGGCCAAAGTCTCGGTCCCGGGCGGTCAGGCCATGGTGATGCAAGCCAAGGTCAAGGGCATGCGCAAACTGGGGGAGGCGGACATCGAGGTCAAGATCCAGGGCCCGAAAATGGAAACGCTCTTTGACGTGGCTGCCCGTACGGCCGGGGTGATGAGCGGTCTCCGGCAGTTCACCAACGTCTATGTCTCCATGGACATGACCAAGCCGGAATACCAGATTCGGATGGACAGAACGCGGGCGGCCGAACTGGGCGTCTCCGTCGCCGAAGCGGCCGCCACGGTCAGGTCTTTGCTGAGCGGAGCCGTGGCCACCCGCTATCGGGAAGCTGACGATTTTTACAATCTGCGCGTCATGATTCCGGAGAGTCGAATCACCTCCCGAGGCGATGTCGAAGAGCTGCTGATCAACGGCGCCCAGGGAGGGCATTTGCGACTGCGGGATGTCGCCGAAGTGATTCAGGCGGTCGGGCCGGTCGAAATCGCCCGCGAGGACCAGATCAAATCGGTGACCGTGCGCGGAGATGCGGCTGGCGCCAGCGTCGGCGAAGCCCTGGCCGCCCTCAAAGAGTCCATGCGCGCCGTCGACGTTCCCTCCGGCTACCGGATCACTTTCGGTGGGCAAGCGCAGATGATGGCCGAGATGAACACCACCATTTTGATGATTCTGGCGTTTGCCCTCTTCTTTTCTTTCGTCGTACTCGCCGTGCAATTCAACAGCCTCAAGCTGCCGGCGATCATTCTGGGCTCCCTGCCGTTTTGTGCCGCAGGCATGATCTATGCTCTTTTCCTGGCCCAAATCCCGGTGGGAGCCACGGTGGTCATCGGGCTGCTGGTGGTGGTGGCCGCCATGGTCAACGGCGGGGTTTTGCTGCTGGTGTTGGCCGAAGAGCTGCGCGTCCGTGAGGGACTGACGCCTTTCGAAGCCGTGCGCAGAGCGGCCGAGATCCGTCTGCGACCGCGGGTGATGATCGCCGCGGCCGTGATCGTCGGCTTCATCCCGCTGGCGCTCAACCTGGAAGAGGGCGGCGACATGCTCCAGCCGTTGGCGGTGGCCGCCATCGGAGGCCTTTGCTTGGGGATCCTCGTGGCCCTTTTTCTGATGCCTTGCCTGTACGTGATCTTTGCACGCAAGGGAGACCCCCTCCAAGAATCCGGCACCGCCCCGATCCCGCCCCGATAGCGGGAATTCCTCACTGGGGGCAGGAGACGGCATGTCCTATCGCACCAAAATTTTCTTGGCCGTTTTGGCGATCGTGATTCCGCCCGTACTGGCCCTGAGCGCCTTCAGCATTTATTCCCTGATGGATGTGGGCACGCAGATGCTGAACCGACAGCGCGACGCCTTTGCGGCGCGATACAACGATCGCCTCCGTGCCTGGCAGAGCGATTTCGCCCTCCAGTCGCGTCTGGAGCTGGAAAAAGTCGAACTGGCCTTGCAATGGCAGGCGGCCGAGGTCGGGCGGCTGCCGCCGTTCTTCTCCGGCAGCGCACGCCGGCAGGCGGAGGCGGATCCCGGCCCTGAGTGGGAAAGCCTCCATCGCCTGGGACAAACCTTCGAACCAGCCCTGATCTGCCAATTCCTAACCGCGGGCGGCAAGATTCTCTGGATCCAGCCATACGGGGGGCCACGCGACGACTCCGTCTGCGCGGCACCCATGGCGGAGGCGGTTGCGGCGAATGCCGATTCGCAGCTGCCCCGTTTTTGGACGGCGGAATCTCCCGGCGGCCGTGGTGCCTGGATCGTCTTTGCCCGACCGGTTTATGGGCCGGGTGGCAAAGTGGCGGGATCGACCGGAATGGTGTTTTCCGCCGACCGTCTTTTCAGCCTCCTAGCCTTCCCCAACACCGTTCCCTCCGGTTCGCAGGCCGTGTTGGCGGCTCAGGCCGACGCCGATGATGCGTTGACGGCGGAATGGCCGATCCTGCTGCAGGCGACCTTGGAGGGCGCTGAGAAGAAACCGTCTACGCGTTTCAGCTCCGGTGGAAGTTTGAAAGCCGATCCGAAGGTTCTGGAGGTGCTCAAACGAAGCATCGAAACCGGCCAAGGCGGCATCCTGCGCATGGCCGGCGAGGCCTCGGAAAGCGTTTGGATTTACGAACCCCTGAAAGGGGGGATGTTCTCGCTCCTGATCGTACCCTACAAGGAAACGCTTCTTCCGCTTGCGACCTCCGCCTCGTTTGTCCAGGAACGCATCCAGATGCAGGGGATCGCGCTGGCGGCCCTGGTGCTCGGTTTGGCGGCGGCGCTCTTTTTCGTGTCGCTTTTATTCTCCAGGAGAATTTCAAGTCAGGCCAAGCGGCTGACGGACGGGATCGTTCGGCTGGCTCAAGGTGATTTCGAGGCGCGAGTGCAGATGGCCGATCGCGACGAACTCGGGAAAGTGGGGGCCGCATTCAACACCCTGGCGGCGCGCTTGAGCGACTATACGGCCTGCCAGACGGCACTTTCGCTGGCAAGAGAAATCCAGCAGAACCTTCTGCCGCATTCTTCACCCGAACTGGAAGGAATCGAGGTCGCCGGCAGCACGGAGTACTGCGATCAAACCGGCGGCGACTACTACGATTATCTGACGGGCAGTCCTCAGGATCGAAACCAACTCGGAGTGGTCGTCGGCGATGTGGCGGGGCACGGCGTTTCCACCGCATTGATCATGGCCAGCGTCAGGGCGCTTTTGCATCTTCAGATGCAAAAGCCGTCCTCTTTTGCCGCCCCGCTTGCGAACATCAACCGGCAGCTCTTCCAGGATGCGCGCGACTCCGGGATGTTCATGACTCTGTTTTGCGCCTGGATCGACGCCGGTAGGCAAACGATCCGTTGGGTCCGAGCCGGACACGAACCCGCCCTGACCTATGACCCCGGCACCCGCTCCTTCGGCGTATTGAACGGGAGGGGGGTGGCGTTGGGCGTCTTGGAAGACTATGACTTCACCGAGAATACCGCCGCGCTGGTCCCGGGGCAGATCCTCCTGTTCATGACAGACGGGCTATGGGAGGCGCGCAACTCTTCGGGCGTGCCCTTTGGAAAAAAGCGACTGCGCGAGCTTATCCGCCTGAACGCCTCCGCCCCGGCCCGAGAGATGCGGGATGCCATTTTGTCGGCCGTGGAAGAGTTCTGCCGACCCTCGAAGCCGGAAGATGACATCACCTTGGTAGTCGTCAAGCTCGCGGCCTAGCATCAGCCGTCCCCACCCATTTCCCCCTGCAGCTTCTCTTATTCGACTTTCTGTGTGCGCGGCATCTCATGAGCGACAGCGCTTTCAGTGAAGGCAGGCCGCCCCGCGATTATCGTGTTGGGTAACTACCCGCGCAAGGTCTTCTCTTCACCACATCGCGACTTTTTTGTCGAAGACCCGGAAGCCGTTGCTTCTTCGACAACATTCCTAAAATAATCGGTTTTATTTTATCGCCAGCCCTGGCGGCAAAGCCTCTCGACATTTCTTGCCTTAGTTCGCGGATTCAAGCTCCATCGTCGAGAATCGAATTTGCTATATCATTCAAGTAGGTTAGAGGCATTTTGTTCTCGAAAAATTTTTGGCACGGGGTCTGCAGAATGTCTATGACAGTTGAAACACCGAGGAGATTAAATCCCATGAGATGTACGCCCACCCTTCTCTTCGTCGCTCCTCTGGTCCTGATTACCTCGTGGGCCTTCGCCGGCGGAGGCTGGGGCAGGTATGGTGCGGGCTCCGGCTATGGAATGCCGCCTCAGAGCGCTCCGAATTTGACCCCGGACCAATCTCGGAAACTCCAAGAGCTGCGGCAGTCCTACTTAAACGAAATCGGGACGCTTCAGAATCGATTGTTCAGCAAGAGGGCGGAAATGCGTTTGCTCTTGTCCCAAGCGCAACCGGATGCCGCCAAAATCAGCGCCAAGCAGCAGGAACTTCAGCAACTGGAAAACCAGATGCGGGAAAAGGCCACCCAGCACCAACTCGAGTTGCGCAGGATTTTGCCCCCCGAACAGTGGGCGCAGATGCCGGGAACGGGATTCGGCATGAGAGGGCATGGGACGGGTGTTGGTATGCGCAGAGGATGGTAAAAATCAACTCACGGAAAGGAAGGCAGAAGAATGAAAAGGACGGCACTTATCGGAATGATGTTGACACTGGCCTTGGCACTGGCGGCCTCCACCGCCTTCGCGGGTCCCTGGGGCGGACGGTTTTACGGCATGGGGCCGATGGTCCAGAACCTCACGCCGGAGCAGTCCAGCGAGCTTCTGAAGCTGCAGCAGGCCCATCAAGAAAAAGTTTTCCCCATTCAGCAGCAGCTCTTCACCAAAAAGATGGAGCTGAGGACCCTGATGTTCAGCCAGAACCCGGATCAGGCCAAGGTGGCCTCTCTTCAGAAAGAGGTTTTTGAGTTGATCGATCAAATTCAGCAGGAGTCGAGCAACTTGAGAATGCAGATGCTGAACGTCATCGCTCCTCAAGCGAAAAAGTAGCTGCCCTGCGGTGGGGATGGGGCCCTCGGCCTCATCCCCGCTTTCTGCGGGCCGTGGAGCTCCGCGTTCCCAACGGATTTTCCCTAACCCGGACAACAACCCGAGGATCAGGCCGGGGGAACCGGCAAGGGTCCATGTGTGCGGCCGGCCGCTCGGTTCCGGGAGGCCTGGGCGGGAAGGCGTGCCTTCATGCGCCGGGAGTTGTAACCCTGAGAGAGGGGTAGGGATAAAAATCAGGAAGTTTTTAGGACAAGCCGATGCGAGGCGGAACCGTTTATCTTCTTATCGCGATCGCGTTGCTTGCGATCTCGTTCGTAAAAGATCGACAAAGGACCCGCGACGCCCTGAAGGCGACCTTCAAGATTTTTTATGTCGTGCTGCCGGTCCTGATTTTTGTTTTTGTGCTGATGGGCCTCATCCAGGTCTATATTCCCAAAGAGATGATCGTATCCGTTCTGGGCCAGAAAGCCGGGCCACGGGGGATTCTCTTCAGTGAAGTCATGGGCAGCATCGCACTCTTCCTGCCGCCGGCTGTCTTCCCCTTCGGCGGATACCTTCTGCAAAACGGGGCCTCCTACGGCGCCATCGCGGGATTCGTGTTCACGGCCATCCTCATCGGCATAACGACCCTGCCGCTTGAAATCAAGCTTCTCGGACTTCGGTTCACGGCGGCCCGCAACATCCTCACCTTTGTGTTGGCCTTTTTCATTTCCCTTCTCATGGAGGTCATCCTGACATGAGCAGGCTGATCCGAAACGACGCCTTCCGGTTCGTATTGCTCAGCGTCATGATCACGGTGACCGTCTATGCCGTAAATGCCGAGCATGGCGCCCGCATCGCCGAAACCGTCTATGGCACGTTTGCCGAAGTTTTCGATATCATCGTGGCGGTCTCGATTTTCATCGGCCTGTTCCAGGTCTGGGTGAAACCCGCCGCCATCGTCAAGCTGCTCGGCAAAGGCTCGGGTTACAAGGGGGTTGCGCTCGTCTGCATTTTCCCCATCATGATGGGGGGCTCTCTTTTCACGATCTTCCCGTTGCTCAAGATTCTGCGAGACATGGGCGCCCGCATGGGGGCCATCGCATCCTTCATTACGGCCTGGGGAGGGAAAGCCCCGCTGCTACCGCTGGAAATTACGTTTCTGGGTTGGCGGTTCGCCCTGCTGCGCATCGGCTTCGTGGTGCTCTTTGCCTTTTTGATGGGCATTTTGGTGGACCGGGTGTGTGAGCCGTCCACCTGATCTGTTCTGTTTTTTCTCGTTATGGAGGGACTCTGTATGGCGCTGATTCTCGCGCACGACCTAAAAAAGAGCTATCGCACGGGAGAGGTGACCACCGAGGCGCTGCGGGGGGTGAGCTTCTCCATCGATGCGGGGGCGTTCGTCTCCTTTGTCGGCCCCTCGGGCAGCGGCAAGACCACCCTGCTGAATCTGGTGGGCTGCCTGGACAAACCTTCGGGGGGGCGGCTCCTGGTGGCGGAGACGGAGGTGGCCTCGCTGGGCGGCACCGACGCTGCCCTTTTCAGGGGCAAACACATCGGCTTCATCTTTCAGAGCTTCAACCTGATTCCGGTGCTGACGGTCTTCGAAAACGTGGAGTACCCGCTCGTCATGGTTCAAAACGTTCCTGCAGCTCGGCGGCGTGAAGCGGTGGAAGAGCTGCTGGAAGCCGTCGGGATGACCGACCAGCGCCGTAAAAAACCGGACCAGCTCTCCGGCGGCCAGAAGCAGCGGGTCGCCATCGCGCGTGCGCTCGTGACCCGGCCGGACCTGGTCCTGGCCGACGAGCCCACCGCCAACCTGGACCATGAAACGGCCATGACGATCATCCACCTGATGAAGGCGATCCGCGACAAGCTGCGAACCACCTTTGTCTTCTCGACCCACGACGCCCGGATCATCGGCGAGGTGGAATCCATCTTCCAACTCGAGGACGGCCGCCTGAAAAACAATGGAGGAGGGTTGCGACATGGCTAACCTTTTCAAAATCGCGGCGCGCAACCTGATGCGCTACAAGCGCCGGACCCTGCTCACCCTGGGGCTGATCGTCATCGGGGTCGTGTTTGTTGCGATCTTCGTGGGCGTGACCGACTCGTTTAAAAACATGATGATCGGGCAGATCACCGATTCCTACATCGGCCATATGCAGATCCACCGCAAAGGATACCTCGCGGCCATCGACACCCTGCCGTTGAACATGAACCTCAAGCTGCGCGCCTACGGTAAAATCGAGTCCATTCTCCAGGAGTCGCCCGGCGTGGAGAGCTACTCGCCGCGGATCAAGCTGGGCGGCATGTTCAGCAACTTCACCGAAACGACCAGCATCCGCTTGAACGGAGTGGACCCGGAAAAAGAGCTGCGGACATCGCCGCTGCTCATGTCGCGGGTGCTGGACGGCGAAAAGGCCATCGCCAAGGGCAAGATTCTGGTGCCCGAGCTTCTCGCCCGCGGCATGAAGGTCAAGGTGGGCGATCCGGTCGTCATCATCGCCACCAACAAGGACGGCTCCGTAAACGGCAAGCAGTTCATGGTCGGAGGTATCCTCGAGGGCGTCACCGGCCCGGGCGGCCGCGACGGCTACGTGCACATCGAGGATGCGGCGGAGCTGCTGCGGATGGAGGAGATGGAGATCAGCGAGATCGCCGTGCGGCTGAAGGAATTCAGCCGGCTCCAGGCCGTGTTCAAAGAGATCACGGGGAGACTGGCTCAAGAAAAGAACCCGGCGGGCCAGCCCATGTTCGAGCTCCACACCTGGGAGACGCTTTCGCCTTTCTACAACATCGCGCGGATGATCGATCTGATGACCATTTTTATCAAAATCATGCTGGTCGCCATCGTCCTGGTCAGCATCATGAACGTGATGATCATGGCGGTTTACGAGCGCGTGCGCGAGATCGGAACCATCGCCGCCATGGGCACGCCGCCGCGCAGGATCCTTTCGCTCTTTTTGATGGAGGGGTTTCTGATGGGCGCGGTCGGGGCTGTCATCGGCCTTCTTTGCAGCATCGGCATCGCGTTCATTCTGAATGTTTCCAAGATCACCTTCGATTTCGGCCGGCAGACCGGCCTGCTGCTTTCCGCTCGGCTCAATCCGGTGGAACTGCTCGTGGTGGCCGGAATCGTGATCGTCGTCGCCGTAGCGGCCAGCCTGCAGCCATCCTTCAAAGCCGCGCGGATGGATCCGATACAGGCGTTAGGCCATGTCTGATGGCTTCGCAAGAAGGTCAATTTCTGCGTTGCGCTTCATCTCGCCGTCGCGGCGACGTACGGAACGTAGGCCTGGCTCCACGAGATTCGCGCGCCTTGACCTTGACGTTCTTACCGAGCCCTGGAAACGAAGGCTTTCAAAAGTTTGGCTTTTCCCGGTGGGAGTCCCGCCGAGGCGAGACCGCAACCGGATCGCGGCTGGAAGCCGCTTCCACAACATCTGAACTTGCTGGCCGGTGAAACGCTGCCTCGGCTAGCGTGCAACGCTTCTAGCGAATCCACCAACAGCGGTGGCGGTGAAACATCGGTTCGTCCGGACGCTCAAGCCGAAAGGAAGATTCAAATGCTCAAGATGCTATCGATACTGATATCCCTCGTATGTGCCGCCGGCGCTTCCGCTTTGGACGGGGCGGAAATTCTCGAAAAGGTGGACCGCAATCTGGCGCCGCCCTCCTATGAGCTTTACCGCAAGCTGATCAACATCGAGCCGAACGGCGCCAAGAAAGAATATGTCCTTTATACCGTGAAGAAAGGCAAGGACAGGGTGGCCGGCGTGTTTCTCTCGCCGGCGAGCGACAAGGGCCGCAGTACGCTGCGGCTGGGGGAGAACATGTGGCTTTACATTCCCAACGTCGGCAAACCCGTGCGCATCACGAGCCTGCAGTCGGTGGTGGGCGGGGTGTTCAACAACTCCGATCTCCTGCAGCTCGACTACAGCGACGAGTACGACGTGGTGGGGCTCGAGGAGTCGGATACGGAATACATTCTCGACCTCAAGGCCAAGACCCGGAGCGTGGCCTACGACCGGCTGAAGATGTGGGTGGACCGCGAAAAAATCATGCCCACCCGCATCGAGTGCAAGACCGAGGCCGAGATGCTGATCAAGACCCTCTACTTCAAGGAGATCCAAGACTTCGGTGGCGGCTTCGTGCGGCCGGCGGTGATCGAGACCGACAGCCCGCTCTACAAGGGCTACAAATCGATCCTGATGTTCGCGAAGTTGAAGGTGCGGGATTTTCCCGACGAGGTCTTTACGCTAACCTATATGCCCAATATCGAATCGTTACGCTGATGACTTCTTAACGGACCCAGTTTCGGCGTTGCGCTTCATCTCGTCGTCGCTGCGGCGCACGAAGCGTGTGCCTCACTCTACAAGATTGGCGTGCCTTGAACTGGGTCGCTTGACGAAGCCATCGGTCAGAAAGAAAGCTCTTCGTAAAACGATAACCAACTGAGATGCGGATCCCTCGGGCGGAACCATCGAATTTGCCGGCTAAAACGCGCAGGAACCATGTGCGGTCTTTGCGGGTTTTCTGCTCGATTGGAGTTCGGCTTTTGTTCGCCGCTCTGATGACGACACCAGCGAGCGGCGCCGCAGACGGATACGCGTTCGACCCCTCGGAGACTGAAAAAAAAATCTACTCCTTCGGAGGATATGCAGAGGTCAAGCCGATTTTATTCGACCTCGATCGGGGTGCCGCCCTCTACAAAACGCGTTTTTTCGACCGCGGCGTCGGCGACCCCCTCCGGCAGGTTGATTTCACCCTGCAGCTTGACGGCGGCATCGAGTGGAACATCTTCAAGGCCTTCGCCCGGATCAACAACTCCTTGAGCCGCACTTGCGACGGGTGGTTGGACGACTCCAAGCCCTACGAGCTCTTCGTGGCGGCGAAACCAACGCCCTCGCTCACCGCTTCCGCCGGGAAGCTGACCGCGAAATGGGGCAAGGGCTATGCCTGGAACCCGGTTGCCTTCGTGGACCGGCCCAAGGACTCCGACGACCCCACCCTCAATCTGGAAGGCTTTTACATGGCCGGCTTCGACTACATCAAGAGCTTCGAAGGACCGCTCAAGACCGTTTCTTTCTCCCCTCTTCTGCTGCCGGTGGATTATGGTCTGAACAACGACTTCGGCGAATCCGGTCATACCAATTTTGCCGCGAAGGTCTATTTCCTGTTGTGGGATACCGATATCGACTTCCTGTTTCTGACGGGAAACAGCCGCCCCGATCGCTTCGGGTTTGACTTCTCCCGCAACATCACCACCAACCTCGAAATCCACGGGGAGTCGGCCTGGATCAAGGATTTTCGGCTTAAAAAAGTCGATGCCGCGGGGGTGGTTTCCGAATCCGAATTCGATGCCTGGAGCGGATTGCTGGGCCTGCGGTACCTGAGCCGCATCGATACTACCTATATCCTCGAATACTACCACAACGGCACCGGCTATAGCGAACGCGAAGCCAAAGACTATTACACCTTCGTTGATCGCGCCTACGATGTCTACCTCGATACGGGCAACGCCGGCCCGATCCGGAAAGCCGCCAACCTCACCCGGGGCGCCTACGGCCGATCCAATCCCATGCGGGATTATCTCTATTTGCGGGTCAGCCAGAAGGAGCCCTTCGACATTCTCTATTTCACCCCGGCGGTTACAACCATCTTCAACCTAAATGACCGCAGTTTCTCCCTCTCCCCGGAGCTGCTCTACACCGGGATCACCAATCTCGAGCTGCGGCTCAAGGGCACGCTTCTGGTCGGCGACAACGCCAGCGAATTCGGTGAAAAGCAAAGCGACGCCCGCCTGGAACTGCGGGTACGCTATTATTTTTGAGATGGTTTTTCATTGTCCGCTTCTTTCCTTTTCCGTCCCTGCGGAGCCTGTGGGGGAGAGGGCATCGGCGCAGAGGCCGAGGGAAAGCCCGCTGATCTGCGCCGCCGGAGACGCAGGCGGATTCTCAGGCCTTATCCGCTGGACCACAAAATCGGTTCAACCGGGGATAGCGGCTCTACTAGAATAGAGAAACGGAGGAGGCGGCTCCCAAACGTCGGGGCGGAGGGGGGAATTGGGGATGGCCCGGCGTTCAAGCACGAATGGGGCTGCTCGGTTCTTGACGGGCGCACCCCGGATGAGGTTTACTGCATCGTTAGTTTCCTTTTTGCCGGGTGGCGTTGATGCTCTTTCGTGAAACCACGAAAAGCCGTTTCAGAGCAGATGCCTCCATCCCGTTGACCCGTTATCGGGGCCCACCGCTAACGAGCAGAAAAAGTTTGCCTTTTCCGAGACAGGAGCAGCATCCACAGCATGAGATTCCGGCTGACAACGGCCTAGCATAAACCGCCTGACGAGAGGAGCCGACATGCCAATTCCCTCGATTGGTTTGCTCGCCTGCAACAGCTTCAGCTCCAACTCCGGGACCCTGACGGGACTTGCGGCCATGCAGGTTTTAAAAGAATTCGGCGGCGAAAGAGTCGGGTTTTGTTCCTTGCCGGCCTTAGCGCAGGAAGTCCAGCGGCAGGTGCAGATCGCAAAAAAACTTGAGCATATTTTGATTGTCGACGGATGCGCCAACGCCTGCGCCCAAAAGACGGCGGAGAAACTGGGTTTGGCGCAAAGTGCCGGCCTGAATTTGGAACGAGATCTTCAGATTCAAAAGCTTGGCCCGTTCAGCACGCTCAGTTACTCCGAAGACGATCTCCGCCGGGTCGCCGACGCGATCCGGGAAAAGTTGTGTCTTCTGGAAAAATCCGGCTCTCTCGTCGCTCCGGGCAAATAGAGAGGGTAACGGCGTATCCTATGGACCCTTATGAGACGCTCGGAATTCGTCGCGATGCAACGCTGGGCGAAGTCCAGCGGGCCTATCGCCGCTTGGCCAAGCGATATCATCCCGATCACAATTCCGGGGACCCCGCCGCCGAAGAGCGTTTCAAACGAATCCTGGAGGCCTATCAGACCCTCACCGGCCGAAAATCACCGAAGAAAACGCTGAAGAAGGATCCCGTCGCTTATGATGCCGAGCATCCTTTTTTTCGCTTTTTCCATCAAATGAGAGGAGGATCAAAACATGGCCGAGCAAAGACAAATGAGTGTGGAAGAGATCTTGAAAATGATGGAAAAGGGGTTGGGTGAAGAACCCAAACCGATGGTGCTGATGTCCAAACTGATTCCGGAGTGGATCCCCAGACAGGCTCAGGAGCGGAAATTCGTTATGGAGGATCTGAAAAGCATTCCTCCCAAATACAAGCATCTCATCATGATCGCCGCCGCCGCGGCGGTCGGCTGCCATCTGTGCACCGAAACGTTCATCAAACTGGCCAGCCGCTCCGGTGTGACCAAGGAAGAAATCGGCGAAACGCTTCTGGCTACACGGTTTGCGCTCGCCTCGACCACCTTTGCGACGGCCCTCGAGGGCATGGAGTATCTCGCTTCCCGCTGAAGACCAGGTTCGCGACGAAGTCCTCTTGCGTCGCCGCCGCCGCGAATGCCGGCCGCCCCATGGGACTTGAAGGCATCCCGGACGGGGCGGAGGGTTGGCTGTTGCGCCGCATCCGGGTTTTGAGGATAGCCTCAAGACAGCGACATGCGGCGGAAACGGCAACAAAGAGTAGGTTGGTCTGGGGGCCGTGGAAACCGATTTTCGGCCGCCGCCTTTAAAGTGCGGTAGGGTTATCGATGCGCTGGGCGGGGGAGCAAGATGATCGGCACGTGCCGGCGCCGGACGATGGATAGAGGCTGGAAGGAGCTTGCAATTCCAACACGCTTCCACCGCCCTCCGAGAATGGAAAATCCCCCCGTCTGTTTTTGATCTAAAATGGTGGAGGCGGCGGGAGTCGAACCCGCGTCCGAGAACCTTCCATTCAGACCTCTACGTGCGTATACCGGATTTTGTTCTCGCCTTCGGTGCCTCCTCCGGGCAGGATGCACCGTCGGCCAGCCCGCTGCATTTCGCCTCTCCGGACGCAGGCCCTCCGGAGAGGCTATCCCGCAAGTCGGCGTCCACTACCGGGTCTGCAGGAGGAACCCGGCGGGACGGCAGCCGCTTTAGGCGGCTACGGCGTAAGCATAATCGTCTGCGATTATGTTTAACCCCACCCTGTTTAACGAGCAGGCAGGACGCTCGGCACGCAGCCTGAACTTCAATGCCCCCGTCGAAGCCGTTTCGCCCCCAAAATGAAATGCGGACGGTGCCGACGGCATGGGCCGGAGGCCCGAGCCTATCGGCGAACGGAAGGATATGACAAAGATCTACGATGATAAATTAAATGATTTTCGATGAGTTGTCAATGCGACGGGGTTCAGCGCGATTTTCGCGCCCGCTCCACCTCACGTTTTTCGTCGCGCTCGCGGATGGAACGACGCTTGTCGTACTCGCGCTTGCCCTTGACGAGGGCGAGCGTCACCTTGGCGCGGCCGCCCTTGAAATAGATCTTGAGCGGCACCAGCGTGTGCCCCTGCTCGTTCACCTTGCCGTAAAGTTTGTGGATTTCGCGCTTGTGAAGGAGAAGCTTCCTCGTCCGCAGGGGGTCGTGGTTGTCGTGGTGGGCGAAGGGGTAGGGGCTGATATGCACCTGATGGAGCCAGACCTCGCCGTTCTTGATCCGGGCGTAGGAATCTTTCAGATTCACCTTGCCCAGCCGAAGCGACTGGACTTCGGTGCCGGTGAGGACGAGGCCGGCTTCGAGCTGCTCGAGGATGAGGTAATCGTGCCGTGCTTTGCGGTTTTCGGCAATGACCTTAATGGGGGGAGCATCCATAATATTTTTTGCACCGCAGCCGGGGCGAATCCTTTGGCGCTGCTCAGGCCTCCGCGAACTCGTTTTCGAGAAGCTCGCCGTAGCTCTCGCGCAGCCGCTCGAAGGCCTCCCGCGCCGTGCGGCAGGCGAGCATTTGCGGTACGAGCGCCCGGGCGTCCTCGAGCCTGATCGAGCGGATCATGCGTTTCACCTCGGGGATGGCCTGGGGATTCATGCTCAGGTCATCCAGCCCCATGCCGAGCAGAAGCGGCGCATAGAGCGGCGTGCGGGCCATCTCGCCGCACATGTGGACGGGGATCCCCTTGTTCCGTCCCGCCTCCGCCGTCCGCTGGATCAAACGCAGGACCGCCGGGTCGAGCGGCTGGTAGAGATGGGCGACCTGACGGTTGCCGCGGTCGATGGCGAGGGTGTACTGAATCAAGTCGTTGGTCCCGATGCTGAAGAAGTCGACCTCCTCGGCCAGCAGATCGGCGATCACCACCGCCGAGGGCACCTCGATCATCGCTCCGACGGGGATATCGCCACGGTGCTTGATCCGCTCGCGGGCCAGCGAGCGCGCCGCCTCGGCGATCAGGCGTTTCGCCTCGCGGATCTCGAAATAGGTCGACACCATCGGAAGCAAAAGCCGCACCTCGCCGTGCACCGCCGCGCGCAGGATCGCGCGGAGCTGGATGCGGAAGACCTCGGGCCGTTTCAGGCAATAGCGAATGGCACGCAGGCCGAGGGCGGGGTTGGGCTCATCCTCCGTTTCCCCTCCGCGCAGCGCCTTGTCGCCGTTGATGTCGAGCGTGCGGATGATGACCGGCCGCGGGGCCATCACCTCGATCACGTCGCGGTAACTCTCGAGCAGTTCGCGCTCCGAGGGGAAGTCGTCCCGGTTCATGTACTGAAACTCGGTGCGGTAGAGGCCGATTCCGTCCCCGCCGTAATTGATCACGGCGACCACCTCCTCGGGGAGCTCGATGTTGCCGAGCACGCGGAAGCGGTGGCCGTCGCGGGTTACGGCTTCGCGGCCGCTCTCGCGGGCGATGCCCGCCTGGCGCTGTTCGTAGCGGACCTTGCGCTCCTCGTAGGCGGCGAGGGTTTTCTCCGAAGGGTTGACGATGACCGTGCCGCGGAGGCCGTCGACGATGACCCGGTCATCGGTGCGGATGCGGCGGCTCGCCTGCTCGAGCCCGACGACGGCGGGGATTTCCAGGGTGCGGGCCACGATCCCCGTGTGCGAGGTCTTGCCGCCGAGATCGGTCACGATGCCCTGGATGCGCTCGAGGTTGATCTGGCTGGTCTCGGCGGGGGAAAGATCGCGGGCGACCAGAATCACCCGGCGGTCGATCGCCGCGATGTCGTGCGCCTCGTTTCCGGTGAGCCGCTGCAGGATCAGATCCGAGACGTGCACGATGTCGGAGACGCGCTCGCGCAAGTAGCTGTCGGGCATCTCCTCGAAGGCGCTCCGGAGGCCGTTGACGACCGTCTTGAGCGCCCACTCGGCGTTCACGCGCTCGCGCTCGATCGTCTCGATCGCGCGGCCGTAGAGCATCTTGTCCTGCAGAAGGTGCACATGGGTTTCGAGGATGCGGGCCTTTTGCAGCGGCTCGGGGCTGTTTTCGATCACGGCCAGCAGATGCGCCCGGGCGGCCTGGACGGCGGTCTTGAATCGTTTGACCTCGTTTTTGACATGTTTCTCGAGGATGCAGTATTTGGGGATGACCTCGACCCCCTCGCGATCGACGACGTAGGCCTTGCCGATGCAGATGCCGGGCGAGGCGGCGATGCCCTGAAGGACGATGTCGGTATCGAGGGTTTTTTTCGTCATGGAGGGTCTTCTTCGAAGCCGTTTTGCACCAGCCGGACGAGGGCCTCGAGCACCGGCCGGTCTGCAGGATCTTCAATGGCGATCCGCAGGGGCGAGCCCTGCGGGCAGGCGAGCGCAAGAAGCTCGAGCACGTTCGTTGCATCCGCCCGCTCGCCGTGGCGGAGGATCCAGACCGGGCCTTTTGCTTGCCGGGCGAGGCGGGCGATCCGGGCGGCCGGGCGGGCATGCAGCCCGAGCTTGTTCACCAGGACGACGTTCTGCTGCAAAGGATGGATGAAATCCACTCCAGCTCTCGTTCGGCGCCCGGGCCGGGAGGGGGCATCCGGGCTCCCTCTTTAGCCCACTTGCCCGTGATTGACAAGAATCCCCTGCGCGGGTAAGGCCGAGGTCATCTCCTCTCCGTACCCACCCGCAGCGAAAGCCCTCTCGGAAAGGGGGGATACGGCCGTGGCGGCCAGAGCGTCCCGAGATCCCCGCGGCCGACGGCCGCAACCGGAGCGCGGTCCGGCGGGCGAGCGGCCGCCCGGGCCTCTCGAGGCGGTGCGGCGTGAAAACGAGCAGCTGCTCGCCTTGTATGAGACCGCCCTCGGCCTCATCCACCGCATCGACCAGAAAGAGCTCCTCGAGGCCGTCCTCCAGCGGGCCGCCACGTTAGCCGGCACCGTCCACGGCTTCATCTACCTGCGCGACGGCTCCGAGCTGGTGATGCGGGTGGGGATGGGCTTCTTCAAGTCCCAGATCGGACTCCGTGTCGCTCCGGGCGAGGGCTTGGGGGGCCGGGTCTGGCAGAGCCGGGCCCCGCTGGTGGTGGCCGACTACCGCAGTTGGGAAGGCCGGCTGCCCGCGAAGGTCTTCGACGAGCTGCGCTCGACCGTGGGCCTGCCCCTCCGGTATGGCGACGGCGTGGAAGGGGTGATCGGGCTGGCGCGCGTCGAGGCGGGGCGGGGCTTTTCGCCCGAAGAGGTGAGCCTCCTCGAGCGCTTCTCCGGGCTGGCGACCGTCGCCCTCGACAAGGCCCGCCTGATCGCCGAGGCCCGCAACGAGCTCGCCGAGCGCCGCCGTACGGAGGAGATTTTGCGGCGAAGCGAGGAACGCTACCGCCAGCTTCTCGAATCGCTCCCCGACCCGGTCGTCGTCTACACCCTGAAAGGAGAAGCGCTCTATGTCAACCCGGCGTTCGAGCAGACCTTCGGCTACCGGCGCGAGGAGTTGCTCGGCCGAAGCATCGAATTCGTGCCCGAGGAGAACTGGCCCGAGACGCGGGCGGCGATCGAGGCGCTCTTGAGCGGCAAGAAGGTCCTGCTCGAAACGCGGCGCCGCACGCGGCAAGGCCGCCTGCTCGATGTGCAGCTCAGCTCGACCCTCTATTTCGACGAGCAGGGCCGGCCCGCCGGGAACATCGTCATCCTGCGCGACATCAGCGGCCGCAAGGAGGCCGAGCGCCGGCTCGCCGAATACCGCGACGCCCTCGAGGAGCGGGTCGCCGCCCGCACGCGGGAGCTCGCTTCGGCCAACGAGGCGCTCGCCCGTGAGGTCGAGGACCGCCGCCGCGCCGAAGCGAAGCTGCGCCGCCGGGAAAAGCAGCTTAAGGCGCAGTCGCTTCACCTGCAGGAGGTCAACACGGCGCTGCGCGTGCTGCTCCAACAGCGCGAGCAGGACCGGCGCGAGCTCGGCGAAGGGGTGCTCGCCAACGTGCGCGAGTTGATCCATCCCTACCTCGAGCGCCTGAGGCAGGCGCGGCTGGCGCCGTTTCAGAAGGCCCTGGTCGACATCCTGGAATCCAACCTGGAGAGCATCGTCTCGCCCTTCGTCAGCCGGCTCTCCGGCCTGCACCGGGGGTTGACCCCGACCGAGATCCGGGTCGCGAACCTGGTCCGGGAGGGGAAAACGAACAAGGAAATCGCGGCGTTGCTTTCGATCTCGAGCAATACCGTCCTCTTTCACCGCCATAACCTCAGAACCAAGCTCGGGCTGCGCAATACCAAGCGCAACCTGCGGACCTATCTCGAGGGAATCACAAATTAGCGGGTATTCCCCGCTGATTTCCCCCTTTTTAGCCCGCAATTAAAAATTGTTGACCCGGCCGGAGTCATTCGATAGAAGGAGTTCCACCAAATGAATCCATTTCAAAAATTCTAGCTTCCAGGGAAGGGAGAGGCGACCCGTGGGCGAGGCGGCCGCAGGGGATGCGGGAGACGTCCTGCTCGAGGCGAGGGACGTCCATATGTATTTCGGCAAGGTGGCGGCGCTGGCCGGGGTGAGCCTGGAGGTGCGCCGGGGCGAGATCCACTCCGTGATCGGCCCGAACGGGGCGGGAAAGACCGTGCTCATGAACTGCATCAACGGTCTCTACCGGCCGCAGAAGGGGGACATCTTTTTCAAAGGAATGCGCATCAACGAACTCAAGCCCTACCAGCGTGCGGCTCTGGGCATCTCGCGGACCTTTCAGAAGGTGGAAGTCTTCGGCGGCATGACCGTGCTCGACAACATCCGCCTCGGCCGACACATCCATCTCCAAAGCGGCATTCTGAGCGGCGCGCTTTACGTGGGGAAGACCGCGCGCGAAGAGATCGAAAACCGCCAGTTCATCGAGGAGGAGATCATCGATCTGCTCGAAATCGAGCACATCCGCCACAAGCCGGTCGGCATGTTGCCCTACGGGCTGCAGAAACGCGTGGAGCTCGGCCGGGCGCTCGCCCTCAAGCCGGAACTGCTGATCCTCGACGAACCGCTCGCCGGCTTGAACCTCGAGGAAACCGAGGACATGGCGCGCTTCATCCTCGACGTGAACGAGGACCCGCGTTGGAACATCACCTGTCTTCTCGTTGAGCACGACATGGGGGTGGTGATGGACCTTTCGCACCGCGTCCTCGTGCTCAATTTCGGCATTCCGATCATGGACGGAACGCCGTCGGAGGTGCAACGGAATCCGGACGTGGTGCGGGCCTACCTGGGGGAAGAGGACCTCTATGCCACACGACGATAGACATTCGGTCGTCTCCGCCGAAGAGCCCTCGGCGGAGATCCCGCATGAGCTCACGATCCCTAAGCTCTTCCTGGAAAAGGCGCGGCGCTACGGGGCGGGGCGGGTCGCCATGCGCGAGAAAGAGTTCGGCATCTGGCGGCCGATCACCTGGCAGGAGTACCTCGACCGGGTGCGCGCGATGGCCCTCGGCCTCGTCCGGCTCGGCCTCCAGGAGGGCGACAAGGTCGCGATGATCGGCGACAACCGCCCCGAAGGCCTGATGGCCGAAATGGCCACGCTCTGCGCCCGCGGGGTGGCGGTGTGGCTCTTCCAGGACTGCCTGATGGAGGAGGTGCGCTACATCGTCGACCACTCCGACGCCAAGTTCCTCGTGGGCGAGGGCCAGGAGGAGGTCGACAAGGCGCTGGCGATCCTCAAGGACTGCCCCAAGCTGAAGAAGATCCTCTACGACGACCCCAAGGGGCTGCGGCACTACAAGCAGGAGGTCCTCATTTCGCTGCGCGAGGTCGAGCGTCTCGGAAGGGAACTCGACCGGGAGAAACCTCAGCTCTTCGAGGAGCTGATCGCCAAGGGGCACGGCGAGGAAATCGCCCTGCTCTTCTATACGTCGGGCACGACCGCGCTGCCCAAGGGGGCCTTGCTCTCCCACCACAACATGCTCTCCATGGGGCGGCACCTGATGCAGATCGACCCCTGCGAGGAGACCGACGACTACGTCTCCTACCTGCCCTTCGCCTGGATCGGCGAGCAGATGATGTCGATCTCCTGCGGCCTCCAGGTGGGCTACACCCTCAACTTCCCCGAAGAGCCGGAGACCGCTCAGGAGAACATCCGCGAGATCGGCCCCCACGTCATGTTCGCCCCTCCGCGGATGTACGAGCAGATGACCCGCACGGTGCAGGTGAAGCATCTCGACTCGACCTGGCTCAAGCGCCAGGCGTTCCGCTTCGCCACCTGGGTCGGCTACCGCTACGCGGACCTCAAGTTTTCGAAGCGGCCGATTCCCCTGCACTGGCGGCTGCTGAACGGCTTCGCCTCCCTCACCGTGCAGAAGAAGCTGAAGGATCATCTCGGCATGAGCCGTGTGCGCAACGCCTACACGGGCGGGGCGGCCATGGGGCCCGACCACTTCCGCTTCTTCCACTCCCTGGGGGTCAACCTGAAGCAGATCTACGGCCAGACCGAGGTGGCGGGTATCTCCGTCGTCCACCGCACCGGGGACATCAAGTTCGACACCGTCGGCCGCCCCATCCCCGGCACCGAGGTGCGTATCGCCGAGGACGGCGAGATCCTCACCCGCAGCCCCTCGGTCTTCAAGGGCTATTACAAGAACCCCGAGGCCACGGCGAAGACCCTGAAGGACGGCTGGCTGCACTCCGGGGACAAGGGCTTCATCGACGACGACGGCCATCTCGTCGTCTTCGACCGCACCAAGGACGTCTTCACGCTCAAGGACGGCCGCCCCTTCGCCCCTCAGTACCTGGAGACCCGTTTGAAGTTCAGCCCGTACATCAAGGACGCCTGGGTGGTCGGCGACCGCCGGGACTACCTCGCCGCGGTCATGTGCATCGACTATTCCGTGGTCGGCAAATGGGCGGACGAGAAAAAGCTCAACTACACGAGCTACCAGGAACTCTCGCAGATGCCCGAGGTCTACGACCTCGTGGAGAAACAGATCCGGCAGGCGAACCGCGACCTGCCGGAAGCGGCGAAGATCCGTCGGTTCACGAATCTCTACAAGGAATTCGACCCCGACGACGAGGAGCTCACACGCACACGCAAGCTGCGCCGGGCCTTCGTCGAGAAGCGCTACAAGATGATCGTGGACGCGCTGTACTCCGAGGTCGACAAGGTCCACATCGACACGACGATCAAGTACGAGGACGGCCGACAGGCGCACATCGTGACCGATCTGAAGATCATAGACATCCGCGACTGAGCGGCCGCGGCGAGGAGCCCAAGCGATGGATCTCTTCCTGATGACGCTGACGACCGGAATCATGGTGGGCGGCATTTACGCCCTCGTGGCGCTCGGCTGGGTGCTGATCTACAAGTGCTCGGGGGTCCTCAACCTCGCCATGGGCGAGATGACCCTGATCGGCGCCTACGTGTCGCTCAGCTTCTACAGCATGGGCGTGCCCTTTCTGCTCTCGATGCTTTTCATGCTGATCATCGGCTTCATCCTGGGGATCCTGACCGAGCGCATCTTTCTCGACCGGCTGATCGGCGAGCCCGTGCTCACCGTGATCATGGTGACGGTCGGGCTGTCCTTTTTCTTCAAAGGCACGCTCGAATTCATCTGGGGAACCGACACGCGCTCCTTCACGCCCCCGGTCTTCTCGATCGAGCCGATCCGCATCGGTCCCCTCGTGATCGGCCAGGTCTACCTTTGGAGTTTCGTCGCCGCGATCGTGCTGTTGGTCATTTTCGTCAGCTTTTTCAAGTACACGCGCTGGGGGCTCGCCATGCAGGCGACGGCCGACGACGAGATGGCCGCTCTTTCGCTCGGGGTGAGCGCGCGCTTCGTCTACGCCGCCGCCTGGGCGATCGCCTTCATGGCCGCGGGGGTCGGGGGTACGCTTCTCGGCAACATCAACGGTTTGAACATCTCGGTCGGCTACCTGGGGCTGCTCGTGCTGCCGGTGGTCGTGCTGGGCGGCCTGAACTCGGTGCCGGGGGCCATCTTGGGGGGCGTCATCATCGGGGTGCTCCAGAATTTCTGCGGAGCCTACCTGGACCGGTATTTCCCGGGGGGGGTCAAGGAGATCGCCCCCTTCGCCTTCATGGCGGTCTTCCTGCTCTGGAAGCCATACGGGATCTGGGGTTGGGAGCGGATCGAACGGGTGTAGGGCGCATGTGATCCGGCAGGCGAGGCCGCGGACGGCGGGCTCTTTTTCGGGTTCCGCACCGACCGCGGCGGAAGCCGCAACGCCGTAGTCATTCACCCACCAACGGAGCGCAGGCATTCATGTCCACCACCTTTCTTCCCTGCGGCGAATATCACGAGAGCTATCGCGAGGACCACGCCTGGTGGCAGACGAGGTTCATCAAGGCCAAGATGATGCTCCTGGTGCTGATCCTGTTCGTCGGGATCCCGCTTGCCGCGGACTCCTACTGGCTGAGCGTGTGCAACCAGATCGGGTATACCGCGCTCGGCGCCTTAGGCGTCCAGCTGCTGATCGGCTTCTGTGGCCAGATCACCCTCGGGCACGCGGCTTTCCTCGCGGTCGGGGCTTACACCTCGACCCTGCTCATTCTCGAGTTCCCCTGGCCGACGGTCCTGATGGATCTCGGGCTCGCCTACCCGATCAGCATCTTCATCGCCGCGATCGCGGCCGGCATCTGGTCCGTGCTCTTCGGCCTGCCCTCGGCCAAGGTGAAAGGCTTCTACCTCATTCTAACCACCATGGCCGCGCAGTTCATCACCGTCGATTTCGTGATCACCCAATACATCAGCCAGATCGGAGGCCGCGGCCAGGCCTTTTCGCTGCCCCCGGGGACGATCCGGATCGGGCCCTGGGTGATCGACAGCGACCTCAAGGTCTATTTCATGATGATCGTGCTGGTGATCCTCTTCACGGCCCTCGTCGCCAACCTCCTGCGCACGCGCGTGGGCCGCGCCTGGGTGGCGATCCGCGACAACGACATCTCCGCCGAGGTCATGGGGATCAACATCGTACGCTACAAGCTGCTCGCCTTCTTCGTCGCCGGCTTCATCGGCGGGGTGGCGGGCGCCTTCTGGATCAGCAATTTGGCCGCGATCAGCCCCGAGCACTTCCCCTGGTTTTGGTCGCTGTGGCTCGTCGGGGTGATCCTGATCGGCGGGGTGGGCTCGCTCCACGGGGTGATCTTCGGCTCGATCTTCATGGTCGTGGTCATGGAACTGTTGCAGATGGCCGTGTTGCCGCTCGCGACGAGCTATCCCAAACTCCTCATGGACTTCCTCTTCATCAAGGAGGCCGCCTTCGGGCTGGCGATCTGCGCCTTCATGATTTTCGAACCGAACGGGCTCGCCTACCGCTGGTGGCAGGCGAAGAACTATTTCAATCTCTGGCCCTTCTCGTACTGAAGGGCCGCCGGGGGGATCCCCCGCCGGCCGCGTGCAAACCGGTTTCTCGCGAAAGGAGGAAACCATGAAGGCTGCACCCTTGGCTCTGGCAATGGCGCTGATCCTCTTTCTGGCGCCCGCCTCGACCGCCCAGGAGGTGGTCGTCGGCTCCCTGAACGACATGACGGGCGCCACCTCCGATGTCGGCAAAGACTACGCCCTCGGCATCGCCGAGGCGGTGAACTACTGCAACGACAACGGGGGGGTGAACGGCAAGCCGATCAAGCTCGTCCAGTTCGACTACGGCTACCGTGTGCCCGAGGCGCTGACCAAGTACAAGCTCTTCCAGCGCATGAAGGCGGTGGCCGTCCTGGGCTGGGGCACCGGCGACACCGAGGCGCTCGCGCCCACGGTGACCCAGGACAAGATGCCCTACGTCTCGGCCTCCTACTCCGGCCATCTCACCGACCCCAAGAAGACGCCCTACAACCTCTTCGCCGCGACCGACTACTCGACCAACGCGCGGGCGACCCTCACCGCCTGGCACGACACCCGGTGGAAGAAACACCCGGACTACGGCAAGCGCAAACCCCGCTTCGCCTGCTCCTACATGTTCGCCTCGCCCTATGCGAGCGCGCCGATCAAGGCGATCAAGGACCAGGCGACGCTGCTCGGCTTCGAGATCGGCCCCGATCAGGACGTATCGCTCTTCGCCGTGGATGCGAAAAGCCAGGTGCTCGCCCTCAAGGATTTCAAGCCCGATGTCGTCTGGCACGGCAACACGACGATGTCGGTCTCGGCCACCCTGCGGGACGCCTATGCGCTGGGGCTGGGGGCCGATCACATCATCAACCTCTGGGGGCTGGACGAAAATCTGCCGCGGCTAGCGGAAAAGGCGGCCGAGGGCGCCATGGCGGCGACGGTCTGCGCCTTCTACAACGAGGCGGGGGTCCCGCTGATGCCCAAGGTCGTCGAGTACGCGAAGAAGTTCAACCCCGGCGTGCCCCAGGAAAAGCGCCTCATCCGCACCGTCCAGGCCTGGTCGAACGTGCTCGCCCTCTGGGAGGCGATGAAGCGGGCCGACAAGGCCGGGGCCCTGAACGGCGAGGGCATCCTGAAAAAAGGCTTTGAGACGATGCGCGAGTTCGACCTGGGCTTGGGCGGGGCGAAGCTCACCTACACGGAGACCGACCACCGCGTTTCCGGAGCGGTGCCGGTGTACGAGATCAAGGACGGCAAGTTCCGCCTCGTGCAGGTGACCGACATCAAGAGCCGCTGGCCGGACAAGTGGAACGGCTGGCTCGGCTGGTAGACGAAGCAAACCCCGCAAGCCCGAGGAGGTCGGCAAGCCTTGGATTCGCCGCAGAGCATCCTCAAAATCAACAACATCGAGGTCAAGTATCACGAGGTCATCCTCGTGATCAAAGGGGTCTCGATCGAAGTCCCCGAGGGGGGGATCGTGGCCCTCCTCGGGGCGAACGGGGCCGGGAAAAGTACGATCCTGAAGGCCGTCTCGGGTCTGCTCAAACACGAGGACGGCCGCGTGACCGACGGTTCGATCGAGTTTCTCGGGCAGCGCATCGACCGCATGCCGCCCGAGAAGATCGCCAAGATGGGGATCGTGCAGGTGATCGAGGGCCGCCGCGTCTTCGAGCACCTGACCGTGGAGCAGAACCTCAAGGTCGGGGCCCACATGCGCAAGTTCGGCCGCTCCATCAAGGAGGGCCTGGAGATGGTCTACCACTACTTCCCCCGGCTCTACGAGAAGCGAAACGAGATCGCGGGCTTCATCAGCGGGGGCGAGCAGCAGATGACCGTCGTCGGCCGCGCGCTGATGACCAGCCCGCGGCTGATTCTCCTGGATGAACCCTCGATGGGGCTGGCTCCTTTGCTCATCCACGAGATCTTCAACATCATCACGCGTCTCAACCAGGAAGAGAAGATTTCCCTGCTCCTCGTCGAGCAGAACGCGAAGCTCGCTCTGAACGTCGCTCCTTACGCCTACGTTCTCGAAAACGGCCGCATCGTGATGAACGACTCCGCCGAAAAGCTCCGCGAGAACCCCGACATCAAGGACTTCTACCTGGGCATGACCGATCTCGGCGGCCGCAAGAGCTTCCGCGACGTCAAGCATTACAAACGCCGCAAGCGGTGGTTGACCTAAACAAAACCAGACAGGAGATTGCGCCATGAGATCGCTATCGACCCGCAGGCTGGTCATCGTCCTCGCGGTCGCGGCCCTGGCGGCTTCCGGTTGCGCCGGGGTGCAGAAGGCGACCGAGACCACCTTTCAGGCGCCTTCGGTTGCGCTGAACCGCGCCGAGGTGGCAAGCTATTTCGGCTTCTGGTTCTACAACAACAAAGTGCAGCCCTCCCTGCCCGAAGGCGGAAAGCCGGGAAACAACGGGGCCCCGCTCATCTATCACTTTGTCTTCGACATCGCCAACCCGAACGCCTTCCCCGTAAGGCTGGACAACCTCAAGTTCACCGTGGCGCTCGACGGCTTCGACTTGAACACCGTGGGCTCCCAAGACGAAATCTGGATCCCGGGGGGCAAGACTTCGCAGCTGCGCGTGCCTTGCGTGCTGGGGCCCTTTGAGGCCTTCATGAGCTTGGGCGTGGTCGGCGGCATGCGCCTGCAGAAGATGGGGAAGAACCCCTGGGAGCTGATCCAGACCTGGTGGACGAAGGCCCCCGACTTTTCCTTCCCGGTCGAGGTCCGCGAGGGCTCGGCGGTCTTCAAGGCCGACGGGATCACCAAGGTCGTCGCCTTCCAGGCGAAATATCCCTGAGCTTGGCGGCGGGGATAGGGCCGTTTGCCGTCACCGGGCGGGCGGCCTCCCCCCGCGCGACGGACTCCCATCGCCTTATCGCCGTATCGAACCCAACCGGCCTGCGGCACGATGCGCGGCGGGTACCCGTGAAGTGCGCCTGCGCCGGCGGCAGGCCTCGCCGGGGTGAACCATGGGCCTCTACGACTTCACCTTCTACGATCTCATCCGGCGCAACGCGGCCTGCTTCGCCTCCCGACCGGCCCTGCGGGACCCGGAAGAAGGTCGGACGCTCAGCTTCGCCGATGTCCGCGACCGCGTCGACCGTTTGGCCGGGGGCCTGCGCCGTGCCGGGATCGCCAAAGGCGACCGCATCGGTGTTCTGGGGAAAAACAGCCTCGAGTATTTTCTGCTGTATGGGGCGGCCGCGGCTCTCGGGGCGATCGTGGTTCCGGTGAACTGGCGGCTTTCGGCCGAGGAGGCGCTCTACAACCTGCAGGATGCCGCGCCGAAGGCCCTCTTCGCCGACGCCGAGTACGCGGCGATGCTCGCCGCGGCGCGGGAACGGCTGCCCTCGGTCGCACGCTGCTTCGATCTGCGGACCTCCGTAGCGGGAGGCTTCGAGCCGCTCGCCCCGCTGCTTGCCGGTCCGCCGATCGAGGCTCCCGCGGCGGTGGGCGACGAGGACGGCTTCGTCATCATTCACACCGCGGCCGTCGAAGGAAAGCCCCGCGGAGCGCTTCTCTGCCATCGGAACTTGATCGCCGCGAACGTCCACCTGAATCTCCTGCTGCGCCTCGACCCCGGGGACGTCCACCTGGGACTGCTGCCGCTCTTTCACGTGGGGGGGCTCTTCATGGCGACGATGGCCTTCCATGCCGGGGCGCTCAACCTGAACATGAGCAAGTTCGACGCCGCCCGGGCGGTCGCCTGGATCGAAAAGGAGAGGGTGTCGGTGCTGTTCGATTTCTCGCCGATTCTGGCCTCCCTGCTCGAGGAGGCCGGCAAGGCGAAAGCCGCCCTGGGCTCGCTGAAGCGCGTGATCGGCATCGAGATCCCCGAGACGATCGAGCGCTACCGCGCCCTCACCGGCGGCAGCTTTTTCGTGATGTACGGCCAGACCGAGACCTCGGCCATCGCCACCCTGGGCCGCTACGACGAGCGACCCGGCTCCGCAGGCCGGCCGATCCCTCTCGCCGAGGTGCGGCTCGTGGACGAAGAGGACCGGCCCGTCTCCGTCGGCGAGGAGGGCGAGATCGTCGTACGGGGTCCGATGGTCTTCCTCGGCTACTGGAACCTGCCGGCGGAGACGGAGCGGGCCTTCCGCGGGGGATGGCATCATACGGGGGATCTCGGCCGCTTCGACGAGGAGGGCTACCTTTTCTACGCCGGGAGAAAGCCCGAGAAGGAGCTCATCAAACCGGGCGGCGAAAACGTTTACCCGGCCGAGGTGGAGCAGGCGATCCTCGAGCACCCGGCGGTCGAAAAGGCGGTCGTCTTTGGGGTTCCCGACCCGAAGTGGAAGGAGGGGATCAAGGCCGTCTGCCAGCTCAAGCCGGGGATGCGCCTCGAGGCCCGGGAGCTGATCGGCTTCGTGGCCGAGCGGATCGCCAGCTTCAAGAAGCCGCAGTATGTCGAGTTCGTGGCGGAGTTGCCGCTCCGACCCGATGGTACCCCGGACCGGGCGGCCGCGAAGCGACGCTGGGGAGGGGCGCCGGGCTGAGGTTCGGCTACTTCAGCTTGGGACCCCGCCACGAGGCGATCTTCCCCTCGAAGTTTCCCCAGAAGCGGGGATCGGTCTCCATCCACCGCTCGCCGAAGCGGGTGTTGAAGAAGCCCTTCAGCTCGTCGAACATCCGGCCCCAGCCCCGCGGGTATTCCATCGTCAGCGCTTCTTCGAGGTAGGGCACGATGTCGGCGAGCTTTTCCTTGGGCAGATAGGCCCAGGCCCCGAGCTCGATCGACTTTCTCAGGGCCTCGGGGTGCAGCGCGTGCGCCGTCAGCATCACGACGGGGATGTGGAGGGCGGCGAGTTTCTGCAAAAGTTCGAAGCCGTCGACGCCCATGATGTCGAGCACGGCGAGATCGTAGCGGTTCGCGGCGATTGACGCCACCGCCTCCGCGTGGGTGCGGGCGCGGTCGACCCGGCAGCGGGGCGCGGCGGCGAGAATCAACTCCTCCAGGCTTTCCAAGACATCGGGTTCGTCGTCCACGGCCAAAACCCGCTTGTCGTTCAGGACGGACTCGCTCATGGCGTTTCTCCTTCCGCAGGGATGCGACGCCGGCATCGGGGTTACTTGAAAATGCGCGCCGCGAGGTCGATGTCGGCGGGGCAGAAGACGAACAGGCATTTCGCTTCCGGCCCGGCGACCGAGCCGTAGACGTAGTGGATGTTGATCCCCTCTTCGCCGAACTTTTGGGTCACGGCGGCAAGCTCCCCCGGGCGGTTCTCCAGGTGAAGCGCGATCACGGGCATCAGATCGAAGAGGTACTCGTTTTCGGAGAGCAGGCTCACCGCCCGGTCGGTGTTGTCGACCAGCATGCGGATCAGGGCGAACTCGGCCGAGTCCTTGCTCATCGAGCTGTAGCTCGCCGCCGAAGCGATGCGGTGCAGCGCTTTGCCGCGGTTGAGAAAGAGCTGCTGCACGTAGTCGGAGGCGTCCTGGATCATCAGGGCGTCGATGTTGACCCCTTGGGCGCCGAGAAGGGCCGAAAGGCGTCCGAGTTCCCCCGGGACGTTTTTGAGAAACAGCGAGATTTCCGTTCTGACCATGACCTTCCCTTCCTTTCCGTCGGCCGGCTCGCGGCCCGAGGCGCCCGGCCGCAGTCGGGCTCCCGGCTTTTGCGGGCCCGAAGCCGCCTACGGGCTGCGTTTGTCCTTGAGCAGGTGGTTGGCGATGACGATGCGCTGGATCTCGGAGGTCCCCTCGTAGATCGTGAAAACCCGGGCGTCACGCAGGTAGCGCTCCACGGGGTAGTCGGCCGTATAGCCGTAGCCGCCGTGGAGCTGGAGGGCGTGCGCCGTGATGCGGTTCACCATTTCCGAGGCGTAGAGCTTCGCCATGGAGGCCTGGAGCGTGTAAGGCTCGCCGCGATCCTTGCGGTGGGCGGCCGAGAGCATGAGCAGGCGTGCGGCCTCGATCTCGAGCGCCATGTCGGCGATCCTCCAGCGGATGCCCTGGAACTTCGCGATCTTCTGTCCGAACTGCTCGCGCTCCTGCACGTAGCGCACCGCGGCGTCGAAGGCCGCCTGGGCGACCCCGACCGACTGGGCGGCGATTCCGATCCGGCCGCCGTCCAGGCCGGTCATGGCGATCACGAAACCGTCGCCTTCCCGGCCGAGCAGCCGGTCCGCCGGCAGCCGACAGTCTTCGAAAATGAGGTCGCAGGTGTCCGAGGCGCGCAGCCCCATCTTCTCCTCGAGAGGCCCCGTTTTCAGCCCTTTCGTTCCGGCTTCGACGAGAAAGGCGCTGATCCCGCGGTGGCCTTTCGCCTCGTCGGTCTTGGCGGTGACGATGATCAGGCCGGCGTTCTTTCCCGTGGTCGTGAAGCGCTTGGTGCCGTTCAGCACCCAGCCCTCCCCGTCGCGGACCGCACGGGTCTTCTGACGGGCCGGATCCGATCCCGCGTTCGCCTCGGTGAGGGCGAAGGCGCCGATGATCTTGCCCGCCGCAAGCGGCTTCAGAAACCGCTCCTTCTGCGCCTCGGTGCCGAAGCGCAGCAGGCTCTCGCAGACGATGGAATTGTGCACGGACATCACGACCGCGGTGGCGGCGCAGGCGTAGGCCACCTCGGAGAGGGCGAGCACGTAGCTCACCGTGTCGGCGCCGGAGCCGCCGTACTCGGGCGGGACCATCATCCCCATCAGGCCGAGTTCGGCGAGCTGGCGCAGGTTCTCGGCGGGAAACCGCTTTTCGCGGTCGTGCGCCGCGGCCTGGGGCGCGAACCGCTCGCGCGCGAGGTCGCGCACCATGTTCTGGATCATGAGCTGCTCTTCGGTCAGCGGAAAGGACATCGCCTCCTCCTCCGGGAGCGCCCTCAGGGCGTGTAGATCACGACGAGCAGCTCCGCAGGCTCATCCCCCACGTTGCGCAGCTTGTGCCGGATCGCCGAGTTGAAATGCAGCGACTGCCCGGCCGAGAGCGTGTTCACGTGCTCGCCCACCGTGACCTCGACCCGGCCGGTGAGCACGTAGTCGAACTCCTCCCCTTCGTGCTGGTAGTCGACGCCGCGGTGTTCCTGGCGCGGCGCGATCACCACGCGGAAGGCCTTGAGGTGCTTGTTCTCGGCCCCGGGGGTGAGGGTGGTGTAGGCGTAGTTTTCGGTGCGTTTGGCGTGCGCCGAGATGCGTTTTTCCAGCCGCGATTCGCTCTCCCGCAGCAGGGCGGCGCTGTCGATCTCCAGGGCCCGGGCGAGCTGCAGGATCGCGCCCACCGGCGGGATCGATCGGCCCTCCTCGATCGCCTCGAGCTGGGCGATCGAAAGGCCGGTTTCGTTCGCCACCCGCTCGAGGGGGATCCCCTTTTCGGTCCGCACCCGGCGGATCGCCGCACCGACCGAAAGCCGCTTGGGCTTTGCTTTTCCGGCCATGGGGCCTTCCTTTCTCGCTGTCAGCGGTACTCGTAGAAGCCGCGGCCCGTCTTGCGGCCGAGCCAGCCTGCCTCCACGTACTTGCGCAGCAGCGGACAGGGGCGGTATTTGGAGTCCTTGAACCCGTCGTAGAGCGTCTCCATGATGGCCAGACAGGTGTCCAGGCCGATCAGGTCCGCGAGCGCGAGCGGCCCCATCGGGTGGTTCATGCCGAGCCGCATCACCGTGTCGATGTCCTCCCGTGTGCCCACTCCGTGATAGAGGCAATAGACCGCCTCGTTGATCATCGGCAGCAGAATCCGGTTGGCGATGAAGCCGGGGTAGTCGTTCGCGCGCGCGGGGGTCTTGCCGAATTTCTCGGCGAGGGCCCAGGTGGTCTTCAGGGTCTCCTCGGAGGTGGAAAGCCCCGGGATCACCTCGACGAGCTTCATCACCGGCACGGGGTTCATGAAATGCATCCCGATCACCTTGTCGGGCCGGCGGGTCTGAGCGGCGATGCGGCCGATGGGGATCGAGGAGGTGTTCGTCGCCAGAATCACCTCGGGCCGGCAGAGGCGGTCGAGTTCGCGGAAGATCTGGAACTTGATCTCCTGCCGCTCGGTCGCCGCCTCGACGACGAAGTCGGCGGCCGCGAGGTCCTCCAGACGGACGGTGCCGCGGATCCGGCCGAGAATCGCCTCCTTCTCCCCGGCGGCGAGTTTTCCCTTCTCCACGCTGCGGGCGAGGTTGCCCTCGATCGACTTCCGTCCCTTGTCCACGAGGCCCTGCTCGATGTCGTTCAGAACGACGCGCAGGCCGCTTGCCGCCGCGACCTGCGCGATCCCGCTTCCCATCTGGCCTGCTCCGATGACGCCCAAGGTTTCGATCTTCATGCCGCTCTCCTCTCCGCTTCCGACTGGTTTTTTCCTCCCTCCCGCCGCCGTCCCGGCGGGGGCCTCATCTGCGCACGACGAGGGCGACGGCCTCCCCCCCGCCCAGGCAGAGCGAGGCGAGGCCCGTTTTCGCCTCCCGGCGGATCATCTCGTGCAGCAAGGTGACGAGCACGCGGCAGCCGCTCGCCCCGATCGGGTGCCCGAGGGCGACGCTGCCGCCGTTCACGTTCACCCGCGCGGGATCGAGCTTCAGTTCGCGCAGCACGGCGACCGTCGATCCGCTGAAGGCCTCGTTGATCTCGAAGAGATCGACTTCGCCGATCCCGATTCCTTCTTTCGCCAGCACCTTGGGGATCGCGAGGAGGGGGGCGACGAGCACATACTTCATGTCGAGCCCCGCCGCCGCCTGGGCCCCGATGCGCGCGAGCACGCGGCAGCCGAGCGCGCGGGCCTTCGTCTCGGAGGTGACGACCACCGCGGCCGCCCCGTCGCTGATCACCGAGGAATTTCCCGCCGTGGCGTAGCCGTTTTTCTGAAAGGCCGGCGCCATGCGCGCGAGCACCTCGTAGGGGGTTTCGCGCGGGCATTCGTCTTTCCGGAACATCACGGGGTCCCCCTTGCGCTGCGGCACGGCGACGGGGACGATCTCCTCGTCGAAACGCCCCGCCTGCACCGCGGCCACGGCGCGGCGGTAGGACTCGGCCGCGTAGCGGTCCTGGTCTTCGCGGCTGACCCCGTATTTCTCGGAGCACAGGTCGTTCGAGATTCCCATGTGGAAGTCGTTCACGATGTCCCAGAGGCCGTCGTGCACCATGTGATCCTGGAGGGTGCCCGGTCCCATGCGGTAGCCGAAGCGCGCCTTTTCGAGGTAGTAGGGGGCGAGGCTCATGTTTTCCATCCCGCCCGCCACCACGACCTCGGCATCCCCGGTGCGGATCGCCTGGGCGGCGAGCATGACCGCTTTCAGGCCCGAACCGCAGACCTTGTTCACCGTGAGCGCCTCGACCTCCCAGGGCATGCGGGCCTGCACCGCGGCCTGTTTGGCCGGGTTCTGGCCGTAGCCGCAGGGGAGCACCTGACCGAGGATGACCTCGTTTACGGCTTCTTTGGCGATTCCGGCGCGGCGGACGGCTTCCTCGATCACGACGGCTCCGAGGCGCGTCGCCCCGACCGAGGCGAGGCTGCCGTTGAAGGCCCCCAGCGGCGTGCGCACCGCACTCACGATGACCGGCTGGTTCATGGGGATTCTCCTCCTTCGCTCCCGAGCGGGCGGCGGCGGGCCGCCGGCTTACATGTTGCGTCGGTAGCGGCCGCCGACCGCGTACAGCGCCTGGGTGATCTGCCCGAGGCTGCAGCAGCGCACGGTCTGCATCAGCTCGGCGAAGATGTTCCCCCCGGAGAGGGCGACCTGCTGCAGCCGCTCGAGCGCGGCCGGAGCCTCGTGCGCGTGGCGCTCGTGGAACTCCCGCAGGCGCCGGAGCTGGGACTGCTTTTCCTCTTCGGTCGCGCGGGCGAGCTCGAGGGTCTCGGTGAAGCGGCCCTCGGCGGCGTGCGGGTCGCGGAAGGTGTTCACTCCGATGATCGGCAGCCGGCCGTCGTGTTTGAGGGCCTCGTAGTAGAGCGACTCTTCCTGGATCTTGGCCCGCTGATAGCCCGTTTCCATCGCTCCCAGCACGCCGCCGCGCTCCGTCAGGCGGTCGAACTCGGCGAGCACCGCCTCCTCGACGAGCCGGGTCAGCTCCTCGACGATGTAGCTGCCCTGGTTGGGGTTCTCGTTTTTCGTCAGGCCCCACTCGCGGTTGATGATCAGCTGGATCGCCAGCGCCCGGCGCACGGATTCGGCGCTTGGGGTCGTGATCGCCTCGTCGAAGGCGTTCGTGTGCAGGCTGTTGCAGTTGTCGTAGATCGCGCACAGCGCCTGGAGGGTCGTGCGGATGTCGTTGAACTGGATGTCCTGGCTGTGCAGCGAGCGCCCCGAGGTCTGGATGTGGTACTTGAGCTGCTGGCTGCGCGGCCCGCCGCCGTATTTGTGTTTCATGGCGATCGCCCAGATGCGGCGGGCGACCCGGCCGATCACCGTGTACTCGGCGTCCATGCCGTTGGAGAAGAAGAAGGAGAGATTCGGGCCGAAGCTGTCGATCGGCATGCCGCGCGAGAGGTAGTACTCGACGTAGGTGAAGCCGTTGGCGAGCGTGAAGGCGAGCTGGGTGATCGGGTTCGCCCCGGCCTCGGCGATGTGGTAGCCGGAGATCGACACCGAATAGAAGTTGCGCACGCGGTTCTGGATGAAATACTCCTGGATGTCGCCCATCATCTTGAGCGCGAAGTCGATCGCGAAGATGCAGGTGTTCTGCCCCTGGTCTTCCTTGAGGATGTCGGCCTGGACCGTGCCGCGCACGACTTCGAGCACCGCCTGCCGGATGCGGGCTTCCTCCTCGGCATCCGGGGCGCGGCCGTGCTCGGAGGCGAATTTTTCGAGTTGCTGGTCGATCGCCGTGTTGAGGAACATGGCGAGCACGATGGGGGCCGGGCCGTTGATCGTCATCGAGACCGAGGTGTTCGGGGCGCAGAGCTCGAAGCCGCTGTAGAGCACCTTCATGTCCTCGAGGGTGCACACGCTCACCCCCGAGGTGCCCACCTTGCCGTAGATGTCGGGCCGCGGGTCGGGGTCGAAGCCGTAGAGGGTGACCGAGTCGAAGGCGGTCGAGAGGCGTTTGGCGGGGTAGGCGGCCGAGAGCAGCCGGAAGCGGCGGTTGGTGCGCGCGGGGTCGCCCTCGCCGGCGAACATGCGTGTCGGGTCCTCGTCGGTGCGCTTGAGCGGGAAGACGCCCGCCGTGTACGGGAAACGGCCGGGGACGTTTTCCTCGCGCAGGAAACGGTAGATTTCGGCCGGGTCGGCGAAGCGCGGCAGCGCCACCTTGGGGATGCGCGAGTGCGCGAGCGTCTCGGTGACAAGCGGCAGGCGGATCTCGCGCTCGCGCACCCGGTAGGAGAGCTCGTCGCCGGCGTAGATGCGGCGGATCTCCTCCCACTCCGCCTCGAGACGCCGGGTCTCCGGGTCGATCGCCTCTTCGGCGCGGGCGAGCTCGGCCCGCAGGCGTTCCACGAGCTCGGGGGTCTCGGCGCGGGGATCGAGGGCGGAGAGCGTCTCGGCGAGGTGCCATCGCCGACGCAGCGCTTCCATCTGCTCGGCCGTGCGGCGGTGGTAGGCGCGGACGGTTTCCGCGATCTCGCCCAGGTAGCGCACGCGCTCGGGCGGGATGATGATCGTCTTCGAGGAGGAGTGCTTGCCCTGCGGCCGCGGGATCCGGGATTCGAAGCGCACCCCGGTCTTTTCCGCGATCGCCTCGAGCAGCGCGTGGTAGAGGGCCGTCACGCCGTCGTCGTTGAACTTCGAGGCGATCGTCCCGTAGACGGGCATCTCCTCGGGCCGGCGGTCGAAGGCCCGGCGGTTGCGCTGCACCTGTTTTCGCACGTGAGTGAGGGCGTCCTCGCTGCCGCGCTTTTCGAACTTGTTGACCGCCACCAGGTCCGCAAAGTCGAGCATGTCGATCTTCTCGAGCTGGGAGGCCGCGCCGAACTCGGCCGTCATGACGTAGATCGAGACGTCGACCAGATCCACGATGCTCGAATCCCCCTGGCCGATGCCCGCGGTCTCGGTGATGACGAGGTCGAAGCCGGCGGCCTTGACGGCGGCCACGGCGTCGGCCAGGGCCTCGGGGATCTCGGTCTGCGAGCGCCGGGTGGCGAGCGAGCGCATGTAGACCCGGGGATCGCCGATCGCGTTCATGCGGATGCGGTCGCCGAGCAGCGCCCCGCCGGTCCTGCGCCGGGAGGGATCGCAGCTGAGGATCGCGACGTGGACGGTTTTCAAGTCGTGGAGCAGGCGCACGATCAACTCGTCGGTGAGCGAGGACTTTCCCGCCCCGCCGGTCCCGGTGATGCCGACGACGGGGATCCGGCGGCCGGCGATGCGGCGTGCGAGTTCGGCGCGCAGCCGGGCGAGATGCCCGTTTTCGCGCGCCTTGGCGACCTCGGCGGCCGTGATCAGACGGGCGACGAGCCCCTTGTTCTCGGGGGAGAGCCGATCGAGGGGCAGATCGAAGTCCTTCACCGTCGGGAAATCGATGCACTGCACGAGGTGGTTGATCATCCCCTGCAGCCCCAGGCGCGCCCCGTCCTCGGGGGAGTAGATCTTGGTGACTCCGTAGGCCTCCAGTTCGCGGATCTCCTCGGCCACGATGACCCCGCCGCCTCCGCCGAAGACGCGGATGTGCGCCGCCCCGCGCTCCCGCAGCAGGTCGACGAGGTACTTGAAGAACTCGAGGTGGCCGCCCTGGTAGCTCGAGACGGCGACCCCCTGGGCGTCCTCCTCGATCGCCGCATCCACGATTTCCTGGACCGAGCGGTTGTGCCCGAGATGGATCACCTCGACGCCGGTGTCCTGGAGGATGCGGCGCATGATGTTGATGGCGGCGTCGTGACCGTCGAAGAGCGAGGTCGCGGTCACCACCCGGACGGGGTGGCGCGGGGTGTAGAGGGCCGATGCCTGGCTCATGAAACCTCCCGGGGGCCTCCTTCCGAGGGACTGTCCGCATCCGATCCGCCGCCGGCGGCCGGCGGATCGATCGGGGCCGGGAACTCCTCCGGACCCGCGGTGCACATGCGCAGGATGGCCGCCGTCTGGAGGCGGATGTAGTCTTCGATGCGGTAGTGCTTGGCGAGGAACCAGCGGCGGAACGTCCACATGTGCCCGAGGACGACGATGTTGTGGGCGAGGATTTCGATCGTCCGCTCGTTCAGGCGCGGCAGCTCGCCCGAGGAGGCCAGGCGGGCGAGGACGCCGACGAGCAGGCCGGTGATGCGCAGCTCGTTTTCGAGCACGCGGCGCTGCCACTGGGAGGGCAGGGACTGGGTCTGCTGGTAGATCATCAGGATGAAGTCGCTCATGCGGTGGCAGACGAGAAAGTACTCGCGGATCACCTCGGCCAGCGCCTCTTTTCCCCCCGAGGCGTGGTTCATCGCCTGGGCGACGCCCTTTTCCATCTCGCTGTGGATCTGCTCGCAGACGAGATAGAGGATGTCCTCCTTGCAGTGAAAATACTCGTAGAGCGAGCCGATGGAGATGTCGGCCGCGCGGGCGATCTGGCGGGTCGTCGTCTTGTGGAAGCCGTTGCGGATGAAGAGTTGCACGGCGGCGTCGGCGATCTGCCGCCGGCGCCGTTCGACGAGACCCGGATCCTTGACCTGGGTGGGAATGGTCGCCTGGTGGATCTTGGCGGGCATCTGTCCTCGGCGGGTGGTTTTCTCTGCAGCAGAGCGACTTGCTTTTCCGAACGAGCGCTCAATCGCCCTTCGACTCTTACATCCCGGTTGAAGCCCTGTCAAGAGACGACTTGAGCTCAGCTGGGAGTTGTTCCCTCCCCCCAAACGCCTCTTGACAAGCACGACGACTTCTGGTTAGTGCATTCCGAACGAGCGCTCGTTCGGAGACGATGTTTCGCTACGGGGGCTTGGAGGGAGAGAGGTCGACGAACATCCGACGCCATGAGGGAATCGGCAAAGGGGAGGGGCTTGACCATGGGAGGAGAGGAGATCCTGCAGGTCGAGGAGGTCGAGGGCATTCGGACACTCACCCTCAACCGGCCGGAGGTCATGAACGCGCTCAATTTCGCCCTGCTTCATGCGCTCCGGGCTGAGATCGAGGCGGTACGCTTCCGCCGTGACGTGCGTGTGATCCTCGTCACCGGGGCGGGCGACAAGGCCTTCTGCTCGGGGGCGGATCTCAAGGAGCGCGCCTCGCTCCCGCCCGAAAAGGTTCGCGAGTACATCTTCACCATCCGCGAACTCTTCACCGCGATCGAGCAGTTGAACAAGCCGGTGATCGCCGCGGTGAACGGGGTCGCCCTGGGCGGGGGAACCGAGCTGGCGCTCGCCTGCGACATTCGTCTGGCCTCCAAGAACGCCACCCTCGGGCTGACCGAAACGCGGCTGGCCATCATTCCGGGAGCCGGCGGCACCCAGCGGCTGCCGCGGCTGGTCGGCCGGGGCAAGGCCAAGGAACTCATCTTCACCGGAAGGCGCGTGGACGCCGCGGAGGCGCTCGCCATCGGGCTCGTCAACCGCGTCTGCGAGCCGGCGGCGCTGCTTGCGGAGTGCCGCGCCATGGCCGCGATGATCTGCGAAGCCGGGCCGATTGCGATCGAGCAAGCCAAGTACGCGATCAACCACGGCCTGGAGACCGATCTCGCCACGGGGCTGGCGATCGAGTCGAACGCTTACTGGGTCTGCATCCCCACCGCAGACCGCCTCGAGGGACTCGCCGCTTTCCGCGAGAAGCGCAAACCCCTCTACAAAGGACAATAGCCGTACCCGAGCCGACCCGAGGAAAGGAGACCCCCGATGAACGAGTACGACTACTGGAAGGTCTTTCCCCGCATGCCCCGCAAGGTGACGATCGGCGACATCACCGTGCGCGACGGATTCCAGCACCTCGAGAAATTCATCTCCACCCGGGCCAAGATCTTCTACGCCGAGGAGATGATCTTCGCCGGCTGCCGCCATATCGAGGTGACCAACCTCGGCAACCCTTTCCTCATGCCGCAGTTTCGCGACGCCGAAGAGGTGCTCGCGCACCTGAAGAGCGCGCGCTTCCGCGAGCGGCTCCTCAAACGCGGGATCGACCCCGAGGCGATCTGCATCACCGCCGTGACCATCCGCGAGAGCGCGGTCGACCGGGCCGTCGAGCTGCGAAAGCGGGGGGTCGGCCCCGACCGGTGCCTGATGATGGTCTCGACCGAAGAGGAGCACCACTTCGCCAACTCGGGCTGCACGCTGCCCCAGTACTGGAAGGAAGCCGAACGGGCGACCCGCAAATGCCGCGACGCCGGCATGCAGATGTGCGGCACGGTGAGCACGATCTGGGGCAGCCCGATCGCCGGGGCGACCGAACTTCAGGATGCGGTCGAATTCACGAAACGCTGGCTCTCGATCGGCGCAACCGACATCGAGCACGCGGACCACGACGGCAGCGCCTCGGCCCCCGAGGTCTATCGTTACTTCTCGATGATTCTCGACGCCCTCCCCGACACGCGCCTGCACATCGCCCACTTTCATGAGACCAAGCGCGTGGCTGCGGCCTCGGTGCTCGCCGCGCTCCAGGCGGGGATCACCCATTTCGAGGCGACGCTCGGCGGCATGGGCGGCCAGCCCGCCAATTTCCTCGACGACTGCCCCGTCCCGGGGACCGGGGAGTATTACTACAAAGATCCGCGCTACGTCGGGCTCGTCTGCCTCGAGGACCTCCTCGTCCAGATCGACGAGATGGGCATCGAACACGGCTACGACGTCGACCGCGTCCTGTGGCTCGGCCGCCAGATGGAGCGCACCGTCGGCCACCGGCTGCGAAGCGAGGCGGTCGTCAACGGCCGCACGCAGAAGGCGGGGCATCCTCAGTTCTCGCGGCCCGGCCTGAAAAAGCTCAAGGAAAAACTGGGCGAAAATCCCGGCCAGAAATTCCCCGCCGACTGGAGCGAGACGGTCGTTCTGCCGCCGGGGACGGTTCGGTGAAGGCGAAACGAACTTCGAAGGAAAAGAAAGGAGCCGCTCGTTGAACGAACCGAAGGAGGCAAAGGAGGCCGGGCTGCGGCAAACCGCGGCCCGGACCGCAGAGAGCGCCGAGCGAACCGCCCGGGTGCGCTTTCTGCTCGATGTGATCCACCGCGCGGCCCTGCACCACGGGCTCTGGTTCACCGAAGTGCGCCATCAGCTCGGCCTGCGGGGGGCGCTCGAGACCCTCGATGCGGCCTGGAAGAGAAGCCTCGACCTCCAGCTGCACCGGCTCGCCCGCCTCCTCGGCTTCGAGCTGCAGGAAGGGCTGCCGCGGCCGCTGCTCGAGATGGAGGATGCCGCCTTCGATCAGCTCCTGGAGGGGCTCTGTGCGAACTGGCTCGCCGGCGACGGAGTCTGGTTCCAGGCGGTCGAGTTCGCCCACGGGATGAACGATGCCAAGCGCTGCAACGACTCGGTCTGGGCCCAGTTCGCGCCGCTGGAGGCCTGGTCGATCAAGCGCCTGCTCGGCCTCCCGGAGCGGCCCGGGCTCGAGGGCCTCAAGCAGGCCCTCGCCTGGCGCATCTACGCCCGCATCAACGTCCAGTCCTGCTCCCAGGAGGGCCCGAACCGCCTCGTCTTCCGAATGGAAGAATGCCGCGTCCAATCCGCCCGCAAGCGCAAAGGACTGCCCGACTATCCCTGCAAGTCGGCGGGACTGGTCGAGTACACTTACTTCGCCCGCGCGATCGACGAGCGCATCGTGACCGAATGCATCGGCTGCCCCCCCGACCCCCACCCCGGGGGTTGGTACTGCGCCTGGCGCTTTACTCTGTCCGAAGGGGGCTGACCCGGCGGTTGGCAACCGGAGATGTTCGGGGGAAAAACCCGCGTCCCCCCCCAAAAAAGCCCCGCCGAGTGGCGGGGCCGAACTCGGGGGGAAACGGCCGGCTTCAGCGGCCGGACTTCCACTGGAAGAGCGACATCACCGGCTCGGCGCCGACCTGGATGCGGCGCTTCTGCTCCTTGCCCTGGAACACCGCCGCCACCTCGTAGCTCCCGGCCGGGAGGTTGGCGTACAGCCAGGGCCCCTGGGTCGTCGTCTCGAGCACCGCCTTGCCCTTCGCGTCGGTGATGCGCACGGCGACCGCGGAGAGGTATTTGCCCGTGCCGTCGGCGAAGACCAGATGGGTGTTGAACGCCTTGGCGTGTTGTTTCATGGCCTCCCGCTCGTCTTTTCCCACCCCGCCGGAGAGGAACTCCACGCCGTGGGCCGTTTTCTGCTTGGCCAGGATCGCCGATGCGGTCGCCGGAACGGCGGTGAGAAGAAGCAGCACCACGGCAGCAGCGCTGATGACAGCCATCCATCGTCGCATCGCAACTCCCTCCTTTCCTCGGTTCAAAGAAACGATCCTCCACCGCCGGGGGATCCGGCGTGTGGGAACCGGGTACAGGCGGATTTTTCGGGATTAAAAGAATACTAAGGCGCATCCGCTTGTTGTCAAGGCGCGAGACCTCTCCACCCGGAAATTTCCCGGACGCTTGACGGCCGCGGGCCGTCGTGGTTGAAGGAAATTACCCCTCCCAGGGCGCAAGGAGGATTCAGGATGGATCTCCACCCCGAGGATCTCCGCGTCGAGCGGCTCGGCCCCTGCCGCATCGACTCGCCGGTGACCGGAGTCCAGTTCGTCACCGAGCGCGATCAGGTGGTGTTCAGCCCGGTACCGGAGGACATCCAGGGCCAACTGGCTTCCTTCGGCGTCCCGCTTGCTTTCGAGAAGGCCGGTCCCCGGCGCCGAATCTACTTCGACCCCTCCAAGCTCAAATGCGGCATCGTCACCTGCGGCGGGCTCTGCCCCGGGTTAAACGACGTCATTCGGGCCGTGGTGTTGAGCCTCTACCACAACTACGGGGTGAAAACCGTCTTCGGTTTTCCTTACGGCTACGAGGGGCTGACCTGCCGCCACGGCCATGTTCCGCTCGAGCTCACCCCGGCGGCGGTGAGCCGGATCCACGAATACGGGGGCACCGTGCTCGGCTCCTCGCGCGGCCCCCAGGACGTGGAGGAGATGGTCGACACGCTCGACCGCATGAACATCGGGATTCTCTTCACGGTGGGCGGCGACGGGACGCTTCGCGGCGCGCAGGCGATCGCCGGCGAAATCCGCAAGCGGGGATTGAAGATCGCCGTGGTCGGAATCCCCAAGACGATCGACAACGACATCTCCTACGTCGAGCGTTCCTTCGGCTTCGAAACGGCCGTTTCCCGCGCCGTGAGCGTGATCGACGCCGCCCACAGCGAGGCCAAGGGCGCCCGCAACGGTGTGGGGCTGGTCAAGCTCATGGGGCGGGAGTCCGGCTTCATCGCCGTCTTCGCCACCCTGGCCCGGAGCGACGTCAATTTCTGCCTCATCCCCGAGGTCCCCTTCCGCATCGAGGCGCTCTGCCGCGCGCTCGAGCGACGGCTCGAGCTAAGCGGGCATGCCGTGGTCGTGGTCGCCGAGGGGGCGGGGCGGGAGTTCACCGGGGACACCGGCGAGCGCGACGCTTCGGGAAACGTGAAGATGCGCGACATCGGCCCCTTCCTGCGCGACCGCATCCAGGAATACTTCCGCGATCGCGGCCGCGAGCTCAATCTCAAGTACATCGACCCGAGTTACGCCATCCGCGGGGTCCCGGCGAATCCGCACGACTCGGCCTTCTGCCTCCTTCTCGGTCAGAACGCCGTGCACGCGGGGCTGGCCGGCTATACGAATCTCGTGGTCGGCTACTGGCTGCGGACCTTCACCCTGGTGCCGATTCCCCTGGCGGTGTCGGCGCGCAAAACGGTCGATCCCGACAGCTGGATCTGGAGCAGTGTGCTGACGAGCACGGGTCAGCCGCGGGAGCTGGTCTGAACCGCAAGGAGGAGGCCGCCGTGAGCATCCGCAGGATCGCCGTTTCGACCGGCGGCGGGGACGCCCCGGGGCTGAACGCCGTCATCCGCGCCGTCGTGCTCTCCGCCCTGCGCCGGGGGTGGCGCTGCGTGGGCATCCGCGACGGTTACAACGGCCTGCTCGACCCGCGGGGTTACCCCCACGGGGGCCTGGTCGCCCTCGAGCGCGATTCCGTGCGCGGGCTCACCCATCTCGGCGGTACGATCCTCGGGACGACGAACCGGGGCAACCCCCTGCGTTACCCCACGCCCGCCCCCGAGGGGCGCACGGTCGAGACCGACCGCACCGACGAGCTCGTCGCCCGCTTCCGCGAGGAGGGACTCGATGCGCTCGTCGCCGTCGGCGGGGACGGCTCGCTCGCGATCGCCCATGCGCTCGCGCGCCAAGGGCTTCCGGTCGTGGGGGTTCCGAAAACGATCGACAACGATCTCGACCAGACGGTCGTCACCTTCGGCTTCGACACCGCCGTCGAATTCGCCACCGAGTGCATCGATCGCCTTCACTCCACCGCCGAGTCGCACCAGCGGGTGCTGGTGATCGAGGTCATGGGGCGCTACGCGGGCTGGATCGCGCTGCACGCCGGGGTTGCGGCCTCGGCGGACGCGATCCTCATCCCGGAGATCCCCTATGCGATCGAGCGCGTGGCGGAGAAGATCGCCGAGCGGGAGCGGAACGGACGGCATTTTTCGATCGTGGTCGTGGCCGAGGGGGCCCGGCCCCGGGGCGGCGGCCTCACCGTGCAGGAAGCCGCCGCCGCCGGGCGTGCCGAGCGTTTGGGCGGGGTGGGCGAAAAGGTGGCGGCGGAGCTGTCGCGCTTGACGGGCAAGGAGTCCCGGACGGTGGTCCTGGGACACCTGCTGCGGGGCGGAAGGCCCACGGCGAACGACCGGCTGATCGCTCTGCGCTTCGGCGCCGCGGCCGTGCGGGCGCTCGCCGAGGGGCATAGCGGGGTCATGGTCGCCCTCAATCCTCCGGAGGTGCTCTATGTGCCGCTTTCCGCCGGGATCCGCCGCATGAAGTGCGTTCCCGTGGAGGGCGACACCGTCCGCACCGCGCGCGATCTCGGCATCAGCTTCGGCGACTGAGCCCTTTCCCCCTCAAGTCCGGGCCCTCGCCGGCCGATGAAAGGAAAGGATGCGCCCCACCGCGCCTTTCCGGAGGGACCCGCCCCCCCATGGACGAAAAGAAACTTGAGGACATCGTCGGCCGGATCCGCTCCGTGCCCGCGATGCCGGCCACGGCGGCGCGGCTGCTTCCGCTGCTCTCCGACCCCGCGGCGGACACGCGCCGAATCGAGGACGTCCTGCGCTACGACCCGGGACTGACGGCCGATCTGCTCAAGATCGCGAACTCGGCCTATTTCGGCTTGCCCACGCGCGTCGGCTCCGTGCGGCAGGCGGTCATGCTGCTCGGCTGGAAGCGGCTTCTGCAGCTCGTGATGACCCTGAGCCTGAGCGGTCTGATGAAGCAGCCGCTTCCCGGCTACGATCTTCCCCGCGGGGCGCTCTGGCGCCATTCGGTGGCCGTGTCGGTCGCCGCCGACCGGCTGATCGCCCGGCTGAAGATCCCCGACGGGGACGCGGTCTTCACCGCGGCCCTGCTGCACGACGTAGGCAAGATCGTTCTCGCCCACTTCGTCCGCGAGGAACTCGGGCGTATCGAGGCCCTGGTGGCGAAAGGCCTCTCCTTCGATGTCGCCGAGACCGTCGCCCTCGGGGTCAACCACGCGGGGATCGGGGGGAAGCTGCTCGAGGCCTGGTCGCTCCCGCCGCGGCTCGTGGAGGCGGTCCGGCTGCACCACGACCCGGAGGGCTGCGTCCGCGACTGCCCGGTCAGCGACGTCGTCCACGTGGCCAACGCCATCGGCGGGCGGCTCGATCTCCCGGGACGCGGCGGGGCCGCGCCGGAGCCCTCCCCCGAGGTCCTCGACCGGCTGGGGCTGGAGGAGAAGGATCTCGAGGAGATGACGCTCAGCACGCGCCGGGAGCTCGAGCGGCTCTCCGAGGTCCTGTAGCCGGCTCGAGAAATTCCCGCCAGCGGAAACGGACCTTCCCCCCCTCCCGCACGCATTCGAGGTCGCCCCGGGCGGCGGCCGAGGCCAAGGCCGCCGAAAGCTTTTCCCGCTCTCCCGCGTACGCCGAGCCCACACGCTCCAGCAGCCCCGCCAGCGGGTCGGCTCCGTCCTCGATCGCCCAGGATCCCGCGGCCTCGATCGCCTCATTCATCATCAGCTCGTAGAGCAGAACGATCCGCTCGAGATTGCCAAGCGTGCGGCGCTCCTCCTCCGTCGCCTGTCCCTCGGCCCGCCGGCGTCCGATCGCGGCGAGGTAATCCCCGAAGCGGCGCTCCCAATCGCGGGCGGTTTTTTCGAGCAGGGCGGCCGGGGCCGCCGCGGTTTCGCAGACGGCGCGGTTGGCGTCGTAGCGCGACCAGTCGTCGGTCAGGATCCTCAGGCCGAGCGCCGCGCTGCGCTCCCGGACCTCGGTTCCCGGGAAGGGGGCGAGCAGGTGGAAGCCGTACTGCAAGCCCCGGGCGGCGAGTTCCTCGCCGAAGGCGAGCGTCTCCTGGATCGTCTCCGGGGTCTCCCCCGGCAGCCCGAGGATAAAGGAGGCCATGGCCGTGACCCCCGCCCGCCGGCAGGCCTCGACCGCGGCGCGGGCCTGCTCCCGGGTGATGCGTTTCCTCGCCGTGCGCAGAATGGCGTCGTTTGCCGATTCCAAGCCGAAACTCACCGCCGTGCAGCCGGCGGCTTTCATCCGGGAGAGCAGCTCCTCGGAGACGGAGTCGGCCCGCGCAAAGGAGGTCCAGCGGATCGAGAGCCCGCGGGCGAGGATCTCGTCGCAGACGGCAAGGCAGCGGCGGGCGTCGGCCGTAAACCAGTCGTCGGCGAGGTTGATTTGGGGAAAGCCGAGCGCGCTCAGGGCGGCCAGTTCATCCACCACGCGCGGCACTCCGTGAAGGCGAACCCGCGCCCCGACCATGCGGCGTCCGACGCAAAAGATACAGCGGTGGGGGCAGCCGCGCGAGGTCGTCATGCTGACCGCAAGCCCGAGCGCCCGGTAGCGGCCGAGCGGCAGCAGATGGCGTGCGGGAAGCGGCAGTCGGTCGAGCTCGGGCAGCAGCGGCCGCTCCGGGGTGCTTCGGAGCCTTCCCTCCTCCCGGAAGGTGATGCCGCGGACGGAGGCCAGAGGCCGGCGGCGCTCCACGGCGCGGCAGAGCTCCAGGAGCGTCTCCTCCCCTTCGCCGCGGACGACCACGTCGAGCGCGGGGCAGGCGGCGAGGGTCTCCGCCGCGCAGAAGCTCGCGTGCGGTCCGCCCAGCACGGTCAGGATCGCGGGTTCCAGGCGCTTGATCGCCGCGGCGAGGGAAAGTGCCCGATCCACGTTCATCGTCACCGCCGTGAGGCCGGCCACCTGCGGGTCGAATTCCGCGAGCAGCCTCTCGAGGCGCCGCTCGCCGCCGGGAGTCACCACGAGATCCAGGACGCGCACCTCGATCCCCCCGGCCTCGAGCGCCCCGGCGAGGTAGGCGAGTCCGAGGGGCGGCGAGGGGGTCTCCCCGATGGGGTAGAAGGGGTGGATCAAAAGCACGCGCATGGTCTCGAAAGCGCTCCGGGGGCAAAGAAAAAGGCCCGCACCGCGGGGATGCGGGCCTGGACGCAGGGCTTCTCCGGCTCAGAAGAGTCCGCTCACCTTGCCCGTGTTCACGTCGACGTCGATCCGACGGAAGGCCGGGTTCGAGCTCGTCCCGGGCATCAGGCTGATCGTGCCGGCGCAGGGGCAGAGGAATTTGGCCCCGGAGTAGATCAGGACGTCGCGGATCGGCAGGATCCAGCCCTTGGGGACCCCCTTGAGCGTGGGGTCGTGGCTCAGGCTCAAGTGCGTCTTCACCATCATCGTCGCGAAATCGGCGTACTTCGGATCGGATTCGAGCATCTTGGCCTTGGCCTCGGCCTCCGGCGTCCAGCTGACGCCGTCGGCGCCGTAGACTTCCTTGGCGATCAGGGCGACCCGGTCGCGCAGTTTCATCTCCAGGGGGTAGAGGAACTGGAACTCGCTCTTCTGTTCGCAGGCCTCGATCACGGCGTCGGCCAGCTCGAGCGCCCCCTCGCCGCCCTTCAGCCAGTGCTCGGAGACCGCGCAGCGGGCGCCGGCCGCCTCGGCCGCTTTCTTCACCGCTTTCACCTCCTCGTCGGTGTCGGTGTGGAAGCGGTTGATGCAGACGACGGGGTTCATGCCCGACTTGCGGATGACCTGGATCATGTGGACCATGTTCGCGCAGCCCTTTTCGACGAGGGCGACGTTCGCCTTGGTGTACTCCTCGGGCAGCGGCTTGCCGGGGACGACCTTGGGGCCGCCGCCGTGCATCTTGAGGGCGCGGATCGTGGCCGTCAGAACCGAGACGTGGGGCTTCAGCCCGCTGAAGCGGCATTTCACGTTCCAGAACTTCTCGAAGCCGATGTCGGCGGCGAAGCCCGACTCCGTCACGTGGTAGTCGAACATCTTCAGCCCGATGCGGTCGGCGATGATCGAGGACTGGCCGACGGCGATGTTGGCGAAGGGGCCGGCGTGGACCATGCAGGGCTGGTATTCGGCCGTGCACATGAGCGTCGGGTTGATCGTGTTGCGCATGAAGGCGCACATGGCGTTGCCGACCTCGAGGTCCCCGGTCGTGACCGGTTTGCCGGAGCGGTCGAAGGCGACGGTGATCTCGTTCAGGCGCTTTTTCAGGTCGGCCAGGTCCTTCACGATCGAGAGGATGGCCATGCACTCGGAGCCGACGGCGATGCCGAACTTCGACTGCATCATGTAGCCGTCCTGGCGGCCGCCGATGCCGATGATGATGTTGCGCAGCGCCTGGGCGCAGAAGTCGATCACCCAGCCCATCTCCACGCGCGTGGGGTCGATGTTCAGCCGCCGCATCCCGGTCAGCCGTGCAAGCTGCTCGTCGGTGTAGTTCCGCTCGTGCTGCATCCTCGCCGTGAGGGCGACCATGGCGAGGTTGTGGGCGTTCATGATGTCGTTGATGTCCCCGGTCAGGCCGAGGGAGAACTCGGTCATGGGGATGAGCAGCGCGTTGCCGCCGCCCGCGGCCGTGCCCTTGATGTTCATGGTCGGCCCGCCCGAGGGCTGCCGCAGGGCCCCGCCCACGTTCTTGCCGCGCTTGCCGAGACCTTCGATCAAACCGATCGAGGTCGTGCTCTTGCCCTCGCCGAGCGGGGTGGGCGTGATCGCGGTCACCTCGATGTATTTCCCGTCGGGCCGGCCCTCGAGGCGACGGATGATCTTCATGAAGTCGAGCTTGGCGAGCCGCCCCATGGGGAGCATTTCATCCTTCTGCAGGCCCAGTTTTTCGCGCCACTCCTCCGGGGTGGGCATGTTCTTCTCGGCGGCCTCGGAAATCTGCCAGTCGGCCATCTTGGTCGCATCGTACGGCATCAGGTCCTTCCTCCTTTGCGTGGGTGTTGTGGGCTCGTTCGGGAGTTCTCCGGGCCAGGGCGCGCCCGGGGGGATACGGAGTCCTCGTGGACCCTGCCGCCGGGTGGGACGGGAGGCGGCTATCGGCCATGGGGCTATAGCACCGGCGGCCGTCCGGTGCAAGGGCTATCCCGCAGCGGGCGCGTGCCGTCTTCCGCCTGGGCCTGATGAAGGCGGAAGTAGAAACCGCGCCGTTCCATCAGCGCGGCGTGCGTCCCGGATTCGAGGATGCGACCCCCGAGGAGGACGAGGATCTCCTCGGCCGCCCGGACGGTGGAGAGGCGATGGGCGACCAGCAGGGCGGTGCGCTCGGCGAGCAGGCCCAGCAGGGCTTCCTGGATCGCCTGCTCGGTCTCGGAATCGACGGCCGAGGTCGCCTCGTCGAAGAGGATGATCTCCGGGTTGCGGGCGAAGGCGCGGGCGATGGCGACGAGCTGCCGCTCGCCGGTCGAGATCGTGCTTCCGCCCTCCCCCAAGCGGGAGTCGAGTCCCGCGGGCAGGCGCTCGAGAAGGTGCTCGAGGCGCGCCGCTTCCACGATGCGCGCCTCCTCCGCCCGGCGGGGGGGCGGCAGACCCTGGAAGATGTTCTCCCGCAGGGTGCCCGAGAAGATCGTGGGATCCTGGAGGACAAGCGCGAGCCGGTCGCGGATCGCCGCTTTGGGCCAGGAGCGCAGATCGATCCCGTTCAGCAGGATGCGCCCCGCCGTGGGCTCGTAGAGGCGCGGGATGAGCTGCAGCAGCGTGCTCTTTCCGGCCCCGGTCGGCCCGACGACGGCGGTGGTGGCGCCGCGCCGCAGGGCGAAGGAGATCCCCCTCAGGACGGGCTCCCCGGGCGCGTAGGCGAAATCGACGTTTTCAAAGCGCAGCTCCTCGATCCGCGTTAGGCGGGGCGCCCCTGCCGCCGGGGGCTCGCGCAAGGGATTCGGCGTGTCGAAAATGAGAAAGATGCGCTCGACCGAGGCGAGCGCGTTTTGCAGCACGTTGTACTTCTCCGCGAGATCCCGCAGCGGCCGGAAGAACATGCGGATGTAGGTGAGGAAGGCGACGAGCGCCCCGAGGCTGACCGCCCCGCCGGGGATGCGGCTTCCGCCGTAGCCGATCACCAGGGCGACGGCGGCCAGGGAGAGCACTTCGATCAGCGGCAGGAAGACCGCGAGCACGCGGATCTGGTCCATGCCGGTGCGGTAATTCTCGAGGTTGAGGCGAGCGAAGCGCTCGAAATTGCGGGTCTCGGCGCGGTGGATCTGGATCAGGCGCAGGCCGCCGATCGTCTCGGCGAAGCGGGTGTTGATCTCGGCGGCCTGGATGCGCAGCGTGCGGAAGATCTCGCGCGCCCGGCGCGAGAAGACCGCCGCCGCGGCGGCGACGGGCGGGAGCACGAGAAACGTGACCAGGGCGAGCCGCCAGTCGAGAACGAGGAGAACGGCGGCGATCCCGGCGATCAGCAAAAGATCCTTGAAAAGAAACGAAAGCAAGGAGGTGAAGAGTTCGTAGAGGTTCTGGATGTCGCCCGTCAGCCGGGTCACGACCCGCCCCACCGGGTTCTTGGCGAAGAACGCAAGAGGCAGATCCTGCGTGTGGGTGTAGAGCCGCATGCGCAGGTCGTGCATGATGCGCTGGCCGGTCGTCTCCATGAGGACGGACTGGACGAAGGAGAACAGAAAGTGCAGGACGACCAGCAGGGCGAAGGCCGCCGCGGTGAGCAAGAGCCCCTGCAGCGCGGCTTCGACGGCGGCCGGGGGCCCGCCGCCGGAAGGCGGGAGGATGAGGCGGTCGATCGCATGGCGGATCAGAAGCGGCAGCGCGAGATCGAGCAGCGTAATCAGCAGCACGAGCGCGATCGAGCCGGCGAGCAGCGCGCGGTGGGGGCGGATCAACGGAAGCAGCCGCAGGAGCTGGCGGAAATCGTAGCCCCCGATCGACCGAACCTCCTCGAAATCCAGGGACTCACGCGGCATGGGCGGCTTCCTCGATCGCCTGCAGGTGGAAGGCGTGGGCGTAGTAGGCGTCGGTTTGCAGCAGTTCGGCGTGGGTGCCGAAGGCGGCAAGCCGGCCGCGGTCGAGGACGGCGATGCGATCGGCGAAGCGGACTGCGGCGATGCGGTGGGAGGCGATGCAGACAGTCCGGCCGCCGGCCAGGGAGCGAATCGTCCTCAGGATCACCGCGGCGGTCTCGAAATCGACCTGGCTCACCGGGTCGTCGAGGAGCACCACGGGCGCCTCGGCGAGCAAGCAGCGTGCGAGGGCCACGCGCTGCTTTTGGCCGCCGGAGAGCAGCACCCCCCGTTCGCCCACGACGGTGTCGAAGCCGGCGGGCAGGGCGCGCACGGTGTCCAAAAGCGCCGCCGCCGCGGCGACCTCCTCGAGGCGCCGCTCCGGCACCGCGGGATCCCCGAGCGTCAGGTTTTCGCGCAGCGTCCCGGAGAAGAGGAACGCCTCCTGGGGCAGCAGGCAGACCGCGCGGCGCAAGTCCTCCAGTCGAAGCCCGCGCAGGTCGCGCCCGTCGATCCGGATCCGCCCCGCGGTCGGGTCGTAGAGCCGGGGGAGGAGGTTGAGCATTGTGCTTTTTCCGCTTCCCGGAGGGCCCACGATGCCGAGAACGGAGCCCGCCGGAACGGCGAGGTCGATGTTCTCGAGGGCGGGCTTTCCTTCCGACCCGGGATAACGGAAGGAGACGGACTCAAAGGCGATTTCCCCGCGCGCCCGCGGCAGGGGCGAGGCGCCCGCCGGGGAGATGACGGCCGGCGCTTCTTCGAGGACGGCCGCGATCCGCTCGAGGGAGGCTTTCCCCCGCTGGACGAGGTGGGTCACCCAGCCGAGAGCCATCATGGGCCAGGCGAGCAGACCTAAGTAGGTGATGAAGGCGACGAGGTCGCCGGGGCTGATCGCATCGAGGATCGTGCGTCGGCCTCCGACCAGCAGGACGAGTACGAGGCTTGCGTTCGTGAAGAGCAGCATGAGGGGGGAGAAGACCCCGGTGACGCGCACGAGCTTCAGGTTTTCCTCGAGAAACTCCCGCGAGGCCCGCTCCACCCGCGAGGCCTCGAAGTCCTGGCGGTTGTGGGCTTGGATGAGGCGGACCCCGGCGATGCGCTCGCGCACCGCTTCGGTTAAGGCGGCGAAAGAGGCCTGGACCGCCTGGTAGCGGCGGTGCATGCGCCGGCTGAAAAATCGGGTGCCGAGAGCCACAAGCGGCATCGGGACCAGCGCCCAGGCGGTCAGCACGGGGTCGATGTAGGCCATGAAGGCGATGGCCGCCGTCCCCAGGATCACGGCGTCGTTTAAAGCGACGATCCCCATACCGGCCGCCATGCGGATCTGCTGAAGGTCCTGGGTCGCGCGGGCCATGAGGTCGCCGGTGGTCGTGCGGTCGAAGTAGGATGCGGAAAGCCCCTGCAGATGCGCGAACAGGCGGTCGCGGAGCCCCTGCTCGATTCTGCGCGAGGTCCCGAGCAGGCACATGCGCCAGACGTAGCGGAAGACTCCGACCAGCGCCGCGAGCCCGAGGATCGCCGCCGCCTGCGCCGCAAGCCTCCCGGTTTGCGGTTCGGCGAGCGCGAGGTCGTCGACGGCGTGCTTGATCACCCGGGGGATGACGAGCTGAAGCAGATCGACCAGGATCAGGCTCGCCAGGCCGGCGAGGATCCGGTTCCGGGATTCGGCGAAGTAGGGTCGGATGAGCTCGAGAGAGGACATGGCGAAGTTTCGCGACAAGGCGGAGCGCCTCGGTTCCCTTGCGCCGCAGGGGTTGGATAACACAGCCGCCCGGGATCGACAATGTCGCCTCCGACCCGCCCGGCGGCGTTGACTTCACCTGCCCCGGTTGCTATCTTGGCGATATGGAAGTTGGGAATATTGTTGAATATATCGATCGCGAGCGCATCCTCTGCGCCGTGATCCTGGAAATACGCCATCCGCGCCTCAAGCTTCTGACCGAGAACAACCGGGAGGTGAGTCTCTCGGCGGGGAGGCTTTTGCGCCTGGATGCGACCCGGCTCGATCCCGGGATGGGACGTTTCCGTCTGGTCGACCGCCTGCGGGAAGTGGCCGAAAAGAGAAACGCTCTCGTTTCCGCGGTCACGATCCGCGATCTCTGGGAGGTGCTCCACGCCGAAAACGAGTGGATCGACCTCGAAACCCTCACCGCCTTTTGCTTTCCGGGCGAGGCGAACGGCGATCACCAGTCCGCGGTCATGCGCGCGGTCTTCAACGACCGTCTCTATTTTCGTTTTCACCCCGGCCGCTTTTTCCCCAATCCGCCCGAGCAAGTCGAGCGGCTCTTCGCCCGGCGGGAAGCCGAGGCCCGGCGGGCGCGATTGATCGAGCAGGGCGGGGCCTGGCTGCGCCAGGCGCTCGGCCGGCACGGCCCGCCGCCGGGGGACGCGGAAGGCGAGTTGTCCCGGGAGTGCCTGCGCCTCATCCGCGAATTCTTTCTTTTCGGTCGGGAGTCCGCCGACCACGACACGGCGCGGGCGCTTCTGGAGCGTGCCGGCGTGGATCCGGCGGGGGATCTCTTCCCTCTCTGCGTGCGGCTGGGGCTCTTTTCCGAGGACGAAAACCTCGATCTCCATCGCCTGCGCGTGCCGGTCGAATTTCCCGAGGAGGCGCTCGACGCCGCCCGCCGGCTCGCCGCCCCCCGACCGTCCTTGCCCGCCTCCGCGCTTGCGGGTCGGGTCGATCTCACCGGTCTCGAGATCTTCACCATCGACGGTCAGGCGACCCTCGACTTCGACGACGCCCTGAGTCTCGAGGCCCTTCCCGACGGGCTGCGCCTGGGCGTGCACATTGTGGACGTCGCCCATTTTGTGCGCCGGCAAGACCCGCTCGACCGCGAGGCCCGTCGGCGCGGCAGCTCCATTTATCTTCCCGACCGGCGGATCCCCATGCTGCCCGCGCCGCTCGCCGAAGGCTTGTGCAGCTTGCGGGCGGGCGAGGTACGCCCGGCGATCACGACCTTCGTCGATTTCGCCCCCGATCTGAGCGTACGCGGCTATCGCATCCTTCCGAGCTGGGTGCGGGTGAAGGAGCAACGAACCTACTTCGACGTGAACCTGCTCGCCGACCAGGACCCGAAGCTCCAGCGGCTGCGCAGCATCGCGCGCGCCTTCCGCGAGGCGCGCCTGGCCTCGGGCGCGGTGCATATCTCCGTGCCCGAGGTCAACGTCTGGATCGCCGAAAACGGCGAGGTCCATGTGAGCCGCCTCAACCGCGAGAGCCCGGCGCGCATGATGGTGGCCGAGATCATGATCCTCGCCAACTGGTTGATGGCGCGCTGTCTGGCCGAAAACGGGCTGCCCGCCGTGTTCCGCGCGCAGCCCGAGCCGCGCGAGCGGCTCTACGCGGGCGAGGAGGGAAGCCTCTTCCAGCAGTGGATGCAGCGACGGCTGCTCAACCGCTTCGTCCTGGGTTCGGCCCCCGGAAAGCACTCGGGATTGGGGTTGTCGGCCTACGTGACGGCGACCTCCCCCATCCGCAAGTACTACGATCTCGTCACCCAGCGGCAGATCCGCGCGGTGCTCGGTCTGGAGGCGCCCTACAGCGCTGCGGAAATCGAGGCCCTGCTGGAGGATCTCGCTGTGCCGATGAGCCGGGTCGCCCAGCTCCAGGCCGCCCGCCATCGCTATTGGCTGCTCAAATTCCTCGAGCGCCGCGTGGGGGAAAAGGAGGAGGCGATGGTGCTGCAGCGGCGCCGCAACGGCTACCAGATCCTGATCCCCGAGTACATGTTGGAGTGCGATCTGCCCGACGCGGGGGGGCCGGAGCTCGCCCCCGAGGATCTGATCCAGGTGACCCTCCAGGCGGTGAACGCGCGCAAGGACCTGATCGCCCTCACCATCGGGTAGGCAGTCCCCCGAAGAGACCGCCCTGCGGTCACGCCCGGGAACCCCCTTGTCGCCCTCCCCATCGGGGCTGGCCTCAGCCCGTGGCGGGTTCCACGGCGATCCGGACCACCCGGCCGGCGGTCATGCGCGCGAGCTCAGCCGGGGTGGAGGGAAACACGGCCCGCGGGGTGCCTGCGGCGGCCCAGACCTCGGCGTAGCCGAAGAGGTCCTCGTCGATCAGCACGGGAAGCGCGGCGGCGAGACCCACGGGAGGCACCCCCCCTACGGCGAAACCCGTCACCGCGCGCACGAAGTCGGCATCGGCCTTGTGGACGGGCGCGCCAAGCAGTGCTGCGAGCTTTTGCTCGTCGACGCGGTTTTTGCCGCTGGCGATCACGAGCACAGCCGCCGGTTCCGTTTCGGTCCGGAAAACCAGCGACTTCGCGATCTGTCCCACCGCGCAGCCGAGGGCACGGGCGGCGGCGGCCGCCGTGGCCGTGCTGGCCGGCATCTCGCGTACGCGGCCCCGGGCGCCGAGCGCTTCCAGGGCCCGCTGCACGCGCCGGGCGCTCGGACTCAGCTCTTCGCTCATGGGTTCGTCCTTTCCGCTTGACGAAAGAAACAACAGTTACTAAAAGTCATTTCATTAAAAAAAACGAATTCAGGCCGGTGAACATGGGCATCCAGGAACGCAAGGAACGCGAAAAAGAGCGAAGAAAACAGCAGATTCTGGTTGCGGCGAAGCGTGTCTTCTCCGAAAAAGGGTTCAACAAGGCGACGATGGAGGACATCGCCACCCAGGCCGAGCTGAGCCCCGGGACGCTCTATCTCTACTTCAAGAACAAAGAAGAGCTCTACGCCTCCCTTTCCCTGCGGATTCTCCAGTATCTGCTCCTGCGGATCGAGCATGTGAACGCCATGAAGGAGGCCGACCCCGAAAAACGCCTCCGGGCCCTCATGGAGGCCATGTTCGACGTCTACGAGTTCGATCCCCTGATCATCATGAACATGTTCCACCTGCAGTCGAGCGACACGCTCAAGAACCTCAGCCCCCAGTTGCTCCAGGAGATCAAGGACCTGATCGGCATGTCGATGAAGTCGATCGTCCAGATCTTCAAAGAGGGGGTCGCGCGCAAGATGTTCATCGACCGCCACCCCGTGGCTCTGGCGGATGCCTTCTGGTCGCTCTTCTCGGGCGTGATCCTGTGGATGACGAGCAAGCGCCTGGTGAGCGACGGGCCGGATCACCTGAAGGAAACCTTGAGCCTCGCCTTCGAGACCTTCCACCGCGGCATCAAGCGCTGAAGTCGGCCCTCAGGCGAAGAGCCGGGCGATCTCGTCCACCTCGAAGCGCGGCCAGGAAACGGGGCGGCCGTGCCGCATTCCCCGCACCCCGCCGCCTTTGCGCCCCACCTCGCCGATGCGGGTGATTTCGATCCCGGCCTCGCGGATCGTCCGCTCGAGCCGCGGCGCATGCCGCGGCCGGCAGGCGATGAGCAGACTTCCCGAGCCGATCAGCCCGAGGGGGTCCAGTCCGAGGAGGCGGCAGAGGCGCCGCGTTTCGGGCCGGACCGGAATGCGCGCGAGATCGACCTCGAGGGCGCAGCCGCCCGCCGCGGCGAGCTCCGCGACCGCCGTGGCGACCCCCCCTTCGGTCACATCGTGCATGGCGCTCACCCCGGGGCAGGCCGCGGCCGCGCGCGCCTCGGGCAGGATGGGGATGTGGGCGAGAAAGCCCCGGGCGCGGGCGAGCGCGGCCGCGGAGAGCCCCCGCCGTTTCAGCCGCGCGGCGAACTCCCGGGCGAGGATCGCGGTGCCCTCGATCCCCGCCGCCTTGGTCATGAAAAGAACATCGCCGGCGCGCATGCGGCGCTTGTCGATCAGCTTGCGGCGCCTGACGCGTCCGGCCATCATGCCGCAGACCACGGGCCGGGAGACGGCGTCGGTGATCTCGGTGTGACCCCCGCAGAGGGTGACCCCCCAGCGCCGGCAGAACGAGGAGAGATCGGCCAGCACCCCACGGATGTCGGCGGGGGTGGTCCCCGGCGGGAAGAGCAGGGTGGCGAGCAGCCAGCGCGGATCGGCGCCGGCGGTGGCGATGTCGTTGGCGTTCACGAGCACGGCGTACTGCCCGATCGCGTCGGTGGCGAAGGTGATCGGATCCGACTTGAGGATGAGGACCTCCTCCCCCCGGACATCCACGGCGGCGATGTCTTCGCCGACTCCGGGGTTGATCAGGAGGCTTGGGTCCTCGAAGCGGAACTCGCGCAGAAATTCCGCCAGCCAGGCGTTCGGAAGTTTTCCCGCGGCCAGCGGAAGCTCCATGCGGATGCGGCGCATCAGGCTCCGGGCGTCGCCGGGGCCCTTCTCTCCGGGATCCGGAACCAAGGTCCGCCACCCGGCCCGGCTTGCGGCCGCGAGAAAGGACGGCTCGGCCGAGACGGCGATCATGCGGCCGGCTGCGGCCTTCCGTTTTCGCGCCGCAGTCCGAAGCGCGGCGGCCAGTTCGCCGGCCGCCGGGGGCAGGGCAAGATAGGCTGCCCTCGTCCCGTCCGAGGGGCCGAGAAGTGCGGTGAGCCGACGGCGGGCCGCGGGTCCCCCCAGCCGGCTGGCGATCCCGATCCGTACCCCGTGGTCCCGCAGCAGGGCGGCAAGGCCCGGCGAAGGGGCGGGGCCCTGGAGGGAGGGGATGCCCTCGGCGTGGAACCACACGGTGTCGGGGGGGACGGTCACGGCTGCCGGCGCCTCGGACCCTGTCGGGGCAGGTTCATCGCCCGCACACCCTGCCACCGATTCGGGGCCGATGACAAGCGGAAAATCTCATCGTTTCGGCGAAAAGAGCCGCAGGCGGGCAAGACCGGCGAGGCTTTCGCCGATCTCCTCGCGGCGATGGACCTCGAGGGTCACAAGCGGCGGCTCGGAAAGCATGGCGAAGAGGCTCGCCAGAGGCGGCCCGAAGTCGATGCTCCCCCGGCCGACGGGCAGATGTTCGTCCCGCTCGCCGCCGTTGTCGTGGAGGTGAAGCTCGGCCACGAAGGAGCCGAGGCCCTTGACCCAGCGCAGAAGCGGCTCCTCCCCGAAGGCGACGGCATGGCCGCAGTCCAGACACAGGCCCACCCGCTGCGGCGCCAGCCGCTCGAGGAGCTCGGCCATTTCGTCCGGTCCGCGCTCGAAGACGTTTTCGAGAACCAAGCGGCAGCCGAAGGGCGCGAGGCGCGCGGCGGTCTGCGCCCAAAAGCGCAAGGAGTGCTCGAGCCACAGGGCCCGGAAATAGCCGTAGCGCCGCCAGTCGTAGCCCGCATGGGCGACGACCGTGACCGGGCGGAAGAGGGGCACGAGGGCGTGGAGCTGCTCGTAGCGGCGGGCCGCGACCGCGCGTACGGCCGGGTCGCTCGATCCGGGGCAAAGATCGACGAAGGGGCCGTGGAAACTCACGCGCAACCCCGCTTCCCGGATCGCGCCCGCCACGGCGGAGAAGACTGCCGCATCGGTTCCGTCGAGGGTCTCGGCGTCGAAGGCGATCTCGGGGTTCAGGCCCTGCTCCAGGAAATGACCGAGATCCCCCTCGGCGAGACGGCGGAAGCTCGTGTGCACTTGCACCGCGGCGTTCAACTCCCGCCGGGCCGCCTTCTCCGCGGCCGTTGACCGCATCTGCGCCTCGGGCGTAGAGTGATGCTCAGGCCGCACCATCACACCTCGATCGCCGGGATCCGTCGCCATGGCCCTCCTCGACCGTCTGGAGCCGTTCCTGCTCGCCGTCGTCGATGCGTTCTACGACCGCCTCCCGCGCCGGCCGCCTCCCGAGGAAAAGCTGCGGAGCTGCCGCATCGTCGCCCACCGTGGCGCGCACGAGAACCCCCGCCTCCTCGAGAACACGATCGCCGCCTTCGACGCGGCGGTCGCCTGCGGCGCCTGGGGGATCGAGTGCGATCTGCGCTGGACAGCGGATGAGGTTCCCGTCGTGGCCCACGATCCCGACCTCGGCCGCCTGTGGGGGCTTCCGGAGAAGATCCGGGATCTTCCCTTCCGTATCCTGCGGCGCCGCGTTCCCGAGATTCCGGCGCTGGCTGAGGTGGTGGCGCGTTACGGCGGGAGAATCCATCTGCTGCTCGAGATCAAGGAAGAGCCCTGGCCCGATCCCGCCGCCCGCAACCGACGGCTCGCCGCGATCTTCGAGGGGCTTTCGCCCCGGGCGGATTACCATCTGCTTGCCCTCGATCCGCGGATCTTCGAGCGCATCACCTTCGCCCCGCCCGGCTGCTTTCTGCCCGTGGCCCAGGGGCCGCCGCGGGCGCAAAGCCGCATCGCGCTCGAGCGGGGATATGCCGGGGTCGCCGCCCACTATCTTCTGCTCTCCGCCGGAACGATCGTGCGGCATCACCGGGCGGGGCAGTGCGTGGGAACGGGCTATGCCCGCTCGCCGGCCGTCCTCTTTCGCGAAGTGGATCGCGGCGTGGATTGGATCTTCACCAATCATGCGGCCTCGCTTTTGGGCGCGCTTGCCGCCGTGCTTCCTCCCGCGGCGTCGGGAAGCCGGGTGTCGGGCTCGCGCACGAAGTAGAGCAGCACGGCCCCGGCGGCGAAGAGCCCCAGCACGGAGGCGAGGCTCCAGCGCGCGGCGAGCCTTCCCGCCTGCAGCATGTCTTCCGCGGAGGGGGAATCGGGGAGCAACATCCGGCTGGCGGCCAGGCCTACCGCCCCCATGAGGGCGGGGCCGAGGATGGCCGCGAATTTGCCGATCATGTTGTAGAAGCCGAAGAACTCGGCCTCCCGGCCCGCGGGGAGGAGTCGGGCGTAGAGAGAGCGGCTGAGCGCCTGCACCCCGCCCTGCACGAGCCCGATCAGAACGGCGAGCCCGTAGAATTCCCGGCGGTCCTCCAGGAAGGCCCCCCAGAGTGTTGCCGCCATGTAGACGCCGAGCCCGAGGAAAATCGCCCGGCGCGGGCCCAGACGCGTGCCCAGGCGCCCGAAGGCGAGCGCCGCCGGAAAGCCCACGAACTGCACGACGAGCAGCGCCGTGATCAAATCGGTCGCCGCGAAGCCGAGCGAAAGCCCGTAATCGACGGCCATGCGGACGATCGTATCCACGCCGTCGATGTAGCACCAGTAGGCGGCAAGAAAGAGCAGCACCGGCCGGTGGGCGCGGAGGTTGCCGAAGGTCGTCGCCAGGCGCCGGAAGCCCGCGGCGGCCGGGGTCCAGGCCCCGCGGGCAGGGCGAATCGGACGCGGCTCCGGAACCCAGCGCAGCAGAAACCCCGTGAATCCCCCCCACCAGAGGGCCACGGTGAGAAAGGAGAGCCGGACCGCGGCCTCCGGCCCGGAAAGGCCGAAGGCCGCGGGTTTCAGCGTCAGGATCACGTTCAGCAGGAACAGCAGCCCCCCGCCGAGGTAGCCCAGGGCGAAGCCGAAGCTCGAGACGGCATCCAGCCGCTCCGGCGGGGCGACCGCGGGCAAAAGCGCGTCGTAGAAGACGTTCGCCGCGGCGAACCCGAGGATGCCCGTCGCGTAGGCGAAGGCCGCGGCCGGCCAGTTCCCCTCGCCGATGAAGTAGAGCGCCGCGGTCGCCGCGGCGCCGAGATAGGCGAAGGCGGCGAGAAAGCGCTTGCGCGCCGAGGAGACATCCGCCGTCGCGCCGAGAACGGGGGCGAGCGCGGCCGTCAGCACCCCGGCCGCGGCGTTGGTGAAACCGAGCATGGCCGTGCTCGCGGCGGTGTCCGCGCCCGCGGCCCAGTACTGCTTGAAGAAAACGGGGAAGAAGCCGGCCATGACGGTCGTGGCGAAGGCCGAGTTCGCCCAGTCGTAAAGCGCCCAGCCCCAGACCGCGCGGCGTCCGGAATTCATGCCCTTCTCCGGAACGCCCGGCTCATTTGCCCACCGGGACGAGGTAGAGCGGCTCCTCGCCTTCGGGGAGCCCGGCAAGCTCCCGGATCTCCCGGTCGCGGAAGGCGCCGATCAGCACACTCTGCAGGTCGAGGGCCGCGGCCTGCAGGCAGAGGTTCTGGGCCGCGTGCCCGGCCTCGAGGATCGCATAGCGCACGCCGCGCTCGCCGTAGCGGGCGCTCGTGCGGCCGAAGACCGCGGCGAGGAGAAAGACGACGGGCGCCCGCGCGACCGGGCGCTGGTCGAGCGCCGCCCGGCAGAAGGCGGGGCGGAGATCCTCGGCCTTGCGCCGCGCGAGCGCATGCGGGGCGGGTTCGTAGCGGTAGAGCCCCACAGGCAACCCCACCGCGTCCCCCACGGCGGCGTAGAGCTCGAGGGGGAAGAGCGCACCGGCCGACGGGGCGGTGCGGTAGCCGTTGGGGTGCGTCACCCCCTGCGCCGCCCACAGGAGCTGGGCGATCTCCTCGGCCGTGAGCGGCTCGCGGCCGAAGGTCCGCCGCGAGCGGCGCGCGAGCAGGATCTCTTCGAGCGAAAAGAGCCCGCTCAGGCGCGGCGGGGGAAGTCGAATGCGCTCCGAGGCGGCCATGGCGGCGTTTCCCTTTTGCCCTCCGGCGGCTCAATGGGACCGGGCGGCCTGCATGCGCCGGTGGAGCCGTTCGGCCCGCAGCAGGAAGGCCTCGAGCTTGGCGTGGATGAGCTGCGGGAAGGGCGAGCCGTCGGTTTCGATCGCCAGGAAGGGAAGCTCCTCCATCCCCTCGAGCACCGGAGCCAGGCTGCCGTCGATGGCGAGGCGGTCGCGGGCGGTCATCGCCTCGGTGAGGATCGACTCCGAGAGCCGGTTCGGCATGCAGCCGAAGGGCCCGATCGCGATCACGCCGCAGCTGTGGCGCACGATTTCCCGCAGCGCCCCCCCCACGGTGAGCACCGCCTCTCCGGTCAGATCGGGCGAAAGGTGGGGCCGGGCGTGTTCGATCACCGAGGCGACATCCGGCATCTCGCCGCGCAGCAGCCCCGAGGCGCCGAGGATCGCGCGGATCTCCTTCTCGTAACGGCTCTGGAAGAAGTTGCGCAGCTTCAGCTTGAGCTTCTGGAGCGCACCCATCGGGTCCTGGTTGAAGCCGTGGTCCACGAGGTAGTTGCAGTAGTGGACCCACTCGGCGACGGGGGCGCAGAGGGCGGCGAAGCCCTTTTCGGCGAGGCGTTCGGTGAGGTACTGACGCGAGAGGGCGTCGCGGCGCACGAAGATCTCGCCGGTCAGGCTGATCGTGGGCACGCGGGCGGGGTCGGCCCGCAGCGGAATCTCGCGGAAGCGCCGGGCGGCCGTGCGCAGCGCCGCGCAGAGGATCCGAAAATCGGCCCGCTCCATCGCGGCGCGGATGTGGTTCCACTGCTCCTCGAAAACGGCCATCGCCGCCTGCGGGTCGGAGGCGGCCGCGAGCAGCATGGCTCGGATGTCCTCCAGGGTATCGGAGACGATCACCGCCCACCAAGCGTGCCGCTCGAAGTCCTTGTCCATGCCGACGTAGGAGTTGTCCGAGGAAAGGGCGAGTACGGCCACGTCGGGGATTTCCAGCCGCCGCACCAGATCCTCCATGAAAATGGAATACTGGCCGAAGCGGCAGGGTCCGGATCCGGTCGGCATGAAGTAGACGAGCACCTCCTCGGGGCGTTTGCCGTTGCGGATGTAGCCGAGCAGCGTGCCCGTCGTGAGGATGAGCGGCAGGCACTCCTTGCAGGAAGTGTTGGCGCGGCCGAGCTTGAGCACGGCCTCGTCGTTTTCCCGGGCGGCGCGGGCATGGAGCCCGTAGCCTTTCAGCACTGCGGCGAAGGCTTCCGTGCCGAGCCGCCCCATGGAGGGGATGAGTACGGTGACGCGCGGATCGGTCATGGGCAGGGTTTCGCCCTTGGAGGTGACGACCCGGGCTCCGCTCTCCTCAAGGAGGATGCGCGCGGGGCGGAACTCCGTTTTGTGCGGCGGGATGCGCTTGCGGGCGACGAGCAGCCGGTAGGCGCGCACGATGTCGAGGAAAGCCTCGATGCGCGTCTCCAGGCCCGCGTCCGCCGTGTGGCTGTCCAGCTCGAGGGTGAGCGAGGGCTTGCGGCCGAGGATGTCCCGGAAATAGGTGATGACGAAGGAATCGGGGCCGCAGGAGAAGTTCGTGATGTAGGTGCCGAAGAGCTGCGGGTGCCGCTCGGTCAGCCGCGCCGCCTGGAGGATGAGCTTGCCCATGCCCCAGTACATGTGCCGTTTGGCCCGCTCGGAGCCGAGATCGAGCGCGTCGAGCGGCAGCACGGCGATTCCGCGCGAGGCGAACTTGTGGGGGATGCCCTTGTTGCCCTCGGGCGCGTAGGCGCTGTAGGGCCGGCCGAAGAGGACCACGGCGAAGCGGTCGGGGGTGGAGGCGAGATCGGCGAGCATGCGCTCGCCTGCGGCGCGCAGGTCACGGAAGAAGGCTTTCTGGGCCTCGAGCGCGAAGGCGAAGGCCCTTTTCGCCCGCCGGGCCTCGACACCCATCGTCCGGGCCGCATCCCAAAGCGGTTTGGCGGCGCTTTCGATCCCGCGCGAGAGATCGAGCAGCGGCCGGAGCAGCCGCACACCGCGGCGTTCGAGGCGGGTGAGCTCCTCGCGGAAGGCGGCCTGGAGGTAGTAGGTCTCGCCCTGGACGAGCGGGCAGACCTGGGACTGGAGGCTGGCCTGCGGGTCGCTGTTGGGCACGGCCTTGAAATGGGGCAGGAAAATGTACTCCGCAGGATCCTCGGCCGCCAGCAGCCCGTGAAAGAAGCCGTGGGCCAGCTCGGCCGGGAAGCAGAAGGGGGCGCCGCGGCGGTCCATGCCTTCCGGGGTGGGATCCCCGGCCGCCACGAGATCGAAGCCCAGTTCGGCGAAGAAGCGCGAATAGAGGGGGTAAAAGGTATGGACGAGGAAGCTGCGGTTGATCGCCACCCGGGGCCTGCCGCGGGATTGCCCGGGGGCAAGCGGCGGTACCCCGTGGGTTTCGAAAAGCAACCGCTCCCGAAGGCTCACCAGATCGAGCGCCTCGACGTCCACGTTCACGCGGCGGCGCAAATTTTCGTAGCGGTTGCAGGCCCCTCCGAAGGGGAATTTCCTTCCCTCGACCTCGATCACGCGGATCGGACAGCGCCGGTCGCAGCGTTCGCGGCCGCCGCGGCAGGTGAAGCCGCCGCGATAGGCCACCTCGCGGCCGGCGAGCGCCTCGAGATCATAGCGGCCCTCGGCGATCTCTCCGCTGCGGATCCGCCGGTCGACCTCGAGCGCCACGCCGAAGGCGCCCATCAGCCCCGGCTCGGGGGGAACGATGATCGGCTTGCCCACGAGTCCGGCCATGGCGAGCGGCACCGCCTCGTTGTAACAGACCCCGCCCTGCATGAAGACCTTTTCGCCGACCGGCCGGTTGCCTTTCACGCGGTTCGTGTAGTTCATGCAGATCGAGTAAACGAGGCCGGCCACGATGTCCTCGCGGGCAAGCCCCTCGTGGATCGCGTTCTTGATGTCGGAGGCGATGAAGGCGGCGCACTGGTCGTTGAAATTGGGCGGCCGGCCGCCTCGAAGGGCGATCCCGGCGATCTCCTCCATCGGCACCCCGAGCGTCTCCTTGGCCGACTCTTCGAGAAAGGAGCCGGTTCCGGCCGAGCAGGCTTCGTTCATCGCGTAGTCGGAGGGCACGCCGTTGGTGATGTAGGTGTACTTGGCGTCCTGGCCGCCGATCTCGAAGATCGTGTCGACCTCCGGGTCGAAGTAGACCGCGGCGGTCGCATGCGCGATGATCTCGTTGATCACCCCGTCGGTGAGGGCGTGCAGCCCCGCGATCTGACGGCCCGAGCCCGTGACCCCCAGCCCCACGATCGCAATCTCCCGCGGGTCGACCGCGCGGCGCACCTCTTCGAGGATCGCCCGGTAACACAGGCGCGAGGCGCCGACGGGGTCGCCGTTGGTCCGGCGGTAGTCGGAGGCGAGCAGCGCGCGGTCCGCGCGGCGCAGCAGCACCGCCTTGGTCGTGGTCGAGCCGACGTCCAGGCCGAGCAGGCAGACGTCTCCCGGCCGAACCGCGGCGCGGGCGATCGTCTTGAATTCGACCTGCGAGCGGAACTCGGAAAGCGGGGGCAGCCGGTCGAAAGAAGCCGCCCCTTCCACGAAGAGTCGGTCCATCCCGGGAAAGGGGCGGGTTTCGTTTTCGAGCGCCCAGAGCGCGGTCCCCAAGGCCTCGAAATAGGGCGCCTCCTCGGGGACCACGAGATCGGGGATTTCCCGGCGCAGGTAGGCGATCATCATGCGGTTTTGCGCCGTGCCCCCGGTGACCAGGATCGCCCGCCGCTCCACCTTCTTCAAAAGCTCGAGGATCTTGTTCGCCATCATGCGGCACAGCCCCGCCGTCACCTCGGCCTTGGGAATGCCCTTGTTGATCGCATGCGTGCAGTCGGATTTGCAGAAGACCGAGCAGCGCCCGGAGACGGGGTGAGGCCGCTCGACGGCGGCGAAGCGTGCGGCCTCCTCGAGGGAGACGTTCATGCGCCGGAGCTGCTGCAGGAAGAACTCGCCCGTGCCCGAGGCGCACTTGTTGCCGGTGATGACGTTGCCGATGCGGCCGTGGCGGTCGAGCACGTAGACCATGAAGGTCTCCCCCCCCGCGGAGACGATGGCGGGGCAGTCGACGCCTTCGGGTTTGACGAAGGGGTAGGCCGCCTCGACGGCCTCGGGTTCGGCGATGGAGGTGAGATTGACGAAGCTGCGGAATTTCCGCCCCGTGGCGGCGATGCGCTCGGCCGACGCCGGCTCGAGCGCCGCGAGCGCTTTCCGCAGGGCCGCGCGCGGGTTTCCCTCGTGGGCCTGGAGAAAGACGCGCGCGACGCGGGGTCTCGTCCCGGGCGTGGCGGAGTCCGTCTCCAGCCGCACGGCAGAGATGGTCGATGCCCCCAGGCAGATGCCGATGGACGAAGATGCTCGCTTCATCGCGGACCACGATGCCGTATCAGGTTCGAGAACATCCCTTCATAGTGCAAAAGAGGCATGCTGACAAGGGCAAGGACAGGATCGATTGCAATTTCAAGGTGTTTAGAGTTTCCCGTGCCCCGGCGGGAAGAACCTCCTCAAGGGGCTTGCGCCGGACGCGGCGGCTTCTCCACGCCCGGCTCTCCCGGCTGCAGGCGGCCGGTGAACAGCGGCGAGGCCGCGTAGGCGAGCATGAAGAGGAAGAGCACGTAGCCGTAGACCGGAGTGAAGACCGAGATGAGCAAGGCGAAGCTCGCTCGGCCGAACCAGGGATGGCGGCTCATGAACCGGCCGGCGTGGAGGTAGCGCACGGGGTAAAGGTTCATCAGCAGGGCGGCCGCGAGGCAGGTGAAGGCGCTGAGCCAGGCCCAGAAGACCGTTGCGGCCGAAGGGTCGCTTGTCGCATGGCCGGCGATCACCATCGGACCTACGACGAGCAGCGCCCCGGCCGGGGTGGGCATGCCCTTGAAAAAGCCGGGGATGGGGTTTTTGTCGAGGGTGAAGTAGAGCAGCCGCAGGATGCCGGCGGCGGCGTAGACAAGCCCGATGGCGGCGGCGGGCAGGGCCTGGACGGAAGCGGCCGGGATGCGTCCGAGCAGGAAAACGAGCATCCAGGCCGGAACGATGCAGAAGCTCACCGCGTCGGCGATGTCGTCGAGGATGGCGCCCGTCGTCACCTTGCGCGGCGCCGGCTCCTCGCCCGGGAGGGGCTCGTTCAGGCCGAGCCGCCGGGCGAGCGCCCCGTCCAGCTTGTCGAAAAAGGCGGCCCCGATCAGAAAGAGCGAGGCTTCCCGGAAACGGTCGTGGTAGGCGAAGAGAAGCGCCAGCAGGCCCATGGTCGCGTTCATCAGGGTGAGCGCGTTGGGGAACAGGGAGAGGATCTTGCGCCGCAGGCGCTCGTCGCCCAGGCAGAGATCGTCCAAGGCGAGGTTGCCGTAGCGGCGGATCGTCGCCGCGATGGAGCCGAAATTGATGACCAGAAAGAGGATCTCGATGAAGAAGAGGGTCCGCAGCGGCGCCTCGCCGAGCGAAGCGATCCAGCGGTAGAGCGTCGTGGGGGGGCCTTCGGGGATGTAGAAGGCGTAAGCGAAGAGGAGCGCCCCCACCGGCGCGGCGACCACGGTCCGCAGTCGCGTGAACTCGCGGTACTCGGGCTCCGGGTCGTAGCGCAGGGCGACCCCGCGCATGAAGTGCGCGAAGTTGTCGCGCACGAGGACGGTGATCGCCAGGAACAGCACGAGCACGGCGTGCAACAGCTCGGTCCGCGTGGGATCGTCGGTCCTGTGCAGCCGCCACATGCACCCGACGGCGACCAGCGGGAAAATGATCGCGTAGATCAGCTTGTCGAGGATGCGGTCGGCGAGTTGGGCCATCTGGGGGTGGGGGTAGTAGCGGGCGGCGAACCAGCCGTCGACCAGGTCGAAGGTCATGGCCGTGAAAAGAAAAACGACGCCCAGAATGTAGAGCGCCGGGCTGGCGGTCCACATCACGGCGACGGCGCAGAGCATACCCCCGAAGACGAGCGGCAGGCGCCCGAAAACGAGAAGCGCGGTGATGCGTTGGGAAAATCGCACGCTGCGGGTCATCCCCGTTTTCCGTCCCACGGGGCGGGGGGCGGGTGGGTTGCGCAACTGCCCGGATGCCGTTTCTTTCATAGTCAAGCGACCGCGCGAAGTCAAGAAATGCCCGGTGTTGGGGCCGCGCGGCTTGTGATCGCCCGCCGGATGGGATAGCCTCGGCCGTCCCGGTTCCCGGGCGGGTGCCATGAGCCCTTCGTTGAACACGAAAATCGGTCTCGCCTCGGTCCTGATGATGGCCTCGGTCCTCTCGAGCCGCCTCGTGGGCCTGCTGCGCGAGATGACGCTCGCCTGGCTCGGCGGGGCCGGATTCGAGGTCGACGCCTACCAGCTCGCCTTTCTTTTGCCGGAGATCCTCAATCACCTCGCCGCGACCGGCTTCCTCTCGGTCACCTTCATCCCGATCTTCGCCGCCCGGCGCGAACGCGACCCCGCGGCCGCCTGGGAGAGCTTCGCGGTGATCGGGACGGTCTTCGGGGCCGCCGCCGCGGTTCTCGTGGCGCTGGCTTTTCTGGCGGCGCCGGCCCTGGTCGGGCTTCTCGCTCCGGGGGTCACGGACCCCGCCGTGCTTCACGCCGCAACCCGCATGACGCGCATCATCGTCCCGGCGCAGTTTTTCTTCTTCGCCGGCTCGCTGCTCATGGCCGTGCAGTTCGCCTGCGGCCGGTTTTTCTTTCCCGCGCTCGCCCCGCTCGTCTACAACCTGGGAATCATCGCCGGCGGGGTTTTCCTCTCTCCCTGGGTGGGGATCGACGGCTTCGCCTGGGGGGTGCTCGCGGGAGCCCTGGCGGGAAACTTTTTGCTGCAGGTCCTGGGCGCGCGGCGGGCGGGGCTCACCTTTTCTCTGCGTTTTGCGCCCACCCATCCCGATGCGGCGGCTTACCTGAAGCTCACGCTTCCGCTCATGGTGGGGCTGACGATGGGTTTTTCCTCCGAGGTCTTCTTCCGCCTCTTCGGTTCGTATCTTCCCGAGGGCGGGGTGGCCGCCCTGAACTTCGGCCTGCGCATGATGCTCCTTCTCGTCGGGGTCTTCGGCCAGGCGCTGGGAACGGCCTCTTTCCCCTTCCTCGCCGAGCTGGCCGCGGCCGGGCGGAGGGAAGAACTCCACGGGCTGCTCGACCGCACGCTCCGCGCGCTCGCCTGGATCCTGCCGGCCGCGGCGCTCCTCGCCGTGGTGAGCCCCGAGGCGGTGCGCCTGCTCTTCCAGCGGGGACGGTTTGGAGAGGAAGCGGTCGGCCCGACAGTGCTCGCCCTGCGCGGATTTCTCCCCGGAGCCGTGGCCTACGCCGCCTACGCCTTGGTGGTGCGCGGCTTTTACGCCCAGCGGAACACCTGGCTTCCTGCCCTCTACGGGACGGCCGCGGTCGTCGTCTCGCTGCCGCTTTATCCTCTCGGCCTCGCCTGGGGGGGAATCGCGGGGGTGGCCGGGGCGGTCTCCCTTTCCGGGATCCTGCAGGCGGCCGGTCTCTACTGGCTCTGGAGCCGGCGCGCCCCCTCGGCCCGGGGCCGGCGGGAGGTGGCGGCCGCCTACCTGCGGCTTGCGCTCTTCGGGCTCGCCGTGCTGGGGGTGCTCTCGCCGCTGCGCGCGGCGGTCGCCGTCCGGCTCGAACCGGGCGGCGGTGCGGCCCTCATCGTCCTCGCCGCCGTCGCCGCGGGCTTTTTGTTTCTGCTTGTGGCCGCCTCCCGCCTGCCGGCTTTCCCCGAGGGCGCCGAGGCCCTACGGTTGCTGGGGCGTCTTTTTTCCCGGCGGCGGCCGGGCTGGAGGGGTTGAGCCTTCAGGCCCAGCGGATCAGGGCGCTTCCCCAGGTCAGCCCCCCGCCGAAAACCGGCAGGCAGATGAGCTGCCCCGGCCGGATGCTCCCGTCGCGCACCGCCTCGTCCAGGGAGATGGCGCAGGAGGCCGAAGAGATGTTCCCGTACTTGTCGAGCGTGACGTAGAAGCGCTCGAAGGGGATTTTCAGGGTGTCGGCGATGCTGCGGAACATGCGCAGGTTCGCCTGGTGCGGGATGAACCAGGCGATGTCCTCGAGGCCGATGCCGTTGGCCGCGACGCACTCCTTGATCGCGTCGACGAAGCCGCGGACGGCGATGCGGAAGCTCAAGTTCGCCTCGATCATCTTCAGGGTATGCAGTTTGCGCGCGACGCTCTCGTGACTGATGGGTGTGGTGCGCGATCCGCCGCCGGGCAAAAGCAAATCCTGCCCGCGGGCGCCGTCGGTGTGCAGGTGGGTGGAGATGAGCTCGGGGCCTTCCCCGCCGCGGGTGAGCAGGGCCGCCCCCGCGCCGTCGCCCCAGAGGATGCAGGTCGCGCGGTCGGTGTAGTCCAGGGTGCGGCTCATCACCTCGGCCGCCGCCACGAGCACGCGCCGGCAGGCGCCGGTCTTGAGATACTGCTCGGCGACATTCAGGGCGAAGACGAAGCCCGAGCAGGCGGCGGTGACATCGAAGCTCACCGCCTGGGGGGCGTCGAGCTTGGCCTGGAGCCAGTTGGCGGCCGAGGGACAGCAGGTGTCCGGGGTGATCGTGGCGACGACGATCAAGTCGAGGTCGCGCGCGCTCCAGCCGGCGGCCGCCAGCGCCCGCCGTGCGGCCTCGAGGGCGAGATCCGAGGTGGCGACCTCGGGTTCGGCGATCCGGCGCTCGCCGACCCCCGTGCGCGTGCGAATCCACTCGTCGCTGGTGTCGAGGCCCATGTTCTGGAGGTCCTGGTTGGTCAGCCGCTTCGGGGGGACATAAGAGCCGGTTCCGGCGATCCGCACGCGTTCCATCGCTTTCGCTCTCCTGTTCCGCGTCCGCGGTCGGATATCAGATGTACTGGTCCACGAGTTCGGTCACGAAGCGCTCGACGCCGTCTCGGCCCTCGCGGGAGCGCACCTCGTCGATCAGATGGCGGATCTTGCGCACGGTGGCGGGATCGCGCTCGAGGTCGGAGGGCGTGCGGAACGCCCCGCCGCGCCGGCCCACCCGGAAGACGAGCCGCTCCTCCTCCGGCAGGGCCTGGTAGTCCCGGATCGCCGCAAGCATGCGTTCGCGGTCCTCGGGGAGCTTTCCCGACACCTCCTCGAGGAGATTCATGATGTGGTCGCTGGCGACCGTGCTCGTGATGCCCTCGAGGTGCTCGAGAAAGACGCGGATCTCCTCGACGACCTCGTCATCGCTCGGAAGCTCGAATTCGCCTGCGACGAGCTTCGCGTACAGCGGGGTGCGCCGCGGCACCCGCAGGCTGCGCAGGCGGATGAAATGCGGATTGATGCGGTTCAAGGCGCGGGCGGTCTCGACGGCGTGCTCGCGCCACAGGGCGCGGCCGCCGAGGCCCGGCATGACATACTCGGAGACCTCGAGCCCGGCTTCGATCAGCTTTCTGCCCGCCTCCACGTGCTGCGCGGCCGAGACCCCTTTGTTCATGAAGCGGAGCACCGCATCCGAGCCGCTCTCGAGCCCGAGATGCACGCGGTCGAGCCCCGCCTCGCGGAGGCGGCGCAGGTCCTCGAGCTTCCGGACGGCTACGGTGCGCGACCGGGCGTAGGTGGTCACCCGGCGGATCTCGGGAAAGGTGCTGCGCAGAAAGGAGAGCAGCTCGGCGAGCTCCGCCGTCGGCAGAATCAGGTTGTCGGCGTCCTGCAGAAAGCAGGAACCGGTTCCGTAATAGAGCCAGGCCGCGACGCTTCGGGCGCTCGCGTGAAGGGTGGGGTCCTGGAGCAGGGCGCCCGCGACCGCGTCGTTCACCGCCCCGCCGTGGCCCAAACGCCAGGAAGTCTCGAGCACCCGGTCGGCGATGCGTCGCGCGGCGAGGATGTCCTCGCGGATCTCCTCCGCCGGGCGCCGCGAGAATTTCCGGCCCTTGTAAACGGGACAGAACGCGCAGCGGTTCCAGGGGCAGTTGCGGGTGAAGCGCAGAAGCAGGCTTGCCGCCTCGTTCGGCGGCCGGATCGGCCCCTGCTCGAACTGCATGGCGTTTCGGCTCATGGGGGAAAGGGCCGCCGGCCGCTTCGCCGGCGGCCGGGGGTCAGCGGATCGGATTCGGCTTGCACAGGTGGGCCGCTTCCATCGCGACCCGGCCGCAGCCGCCGCAGACGAATTTCATCGCCGCGATCTTGTCCTTGCACACGTGTCGCGCGTCGGCGGCGGGAGCGCCGCAGAAGGAGCATTTCGTCTTGTCGTCACAGGGGTTGCACAGGTGGCCGGGCGAGTCCGCCACGGCACCGCAAGTCTTGCAGGTGTAAGCCATCGTTTGCCTCCCGGTCCGGGATGACGTTTCAGGATTCCCGGTGTTTCGGCCGTTCAGCGACCGTGACGAATAGTGATTCCCGCGCCGGAGAAAGTCAAGGCGGGGTTGCGTCGCTATCGGGCGATCGTGCCGCTTTCGATCTCCTCCATCCCCGGGATGAAGGGCTGAATGATCCGGACCGGAAGGAGAATCGTGCGTTTGAGCATCTCGAGCAGGCTCGTTCCGACGGCCTCCGGGGAGAGGGGCACGATCTTCGGATCCTTCAGATCGCCCGTCGCTTTCATCGGCACCGCCACCAGCCGGCCGCCCAGGATCCAGCCCAGTCCGGGGATGCGGTTCACGATGCGGTCGATCGTCTTGAAGGGGGAGACCATCACGGTGAAATCGAGGTTGCGGCGCAAAAGATCGATTTCGCCCCGGCCGCCCATCCACAGCGTGGGCCCGTCGATCGTCCACTCGCGGACGGAGAGTTTTCCGCCGGCGAGCTCCAGCTCGGCCGTCGAGCGCCGGTAGTCGAAGCCGCGGCTTTCGAAGTCGGGAAGCGAGCCGCGGTAGATCTCGGTCAGGTTGAGCACGGTGAAAAGCCGGGCGAAGAAGAGGGATTTGCGGATGGTCCCGTCTTCGGCGACGAAGCGGAAGCTTCCCTTGGCCGACCGCAGAAGCTCTTCGATCTTTCCCCGCGCCTCGAGGGCGCCGTCGAGGTTGAAATTGCCGCTCACGAAACTCGCCTCGCTCGTCAGGCAGGGGATCGTCTCCTCGAGAGGGCGGGCATCGACGACGGGAACGAGGTAGCCGTCGATCGCGCCGCCGGCGAAGCCCACCCGGCCCATGAAGAGCATACCGCAGAGGGCGCCGCGCTCGATCCAGGCGACCCCCTCTCCCCCCCCGGGCTCGAGGCTCAGCCGCAGGGGGGCGATTTCGATCCCCTCGATCAGCGCGCGTTCCACGGCGAGCCGGATCCGACCGGTCGGCTCGGGGCGGCCCGACCCGCGGCGGCGGGCGAGCGGTTCGAGATCTTCGATGAGGCGCGGGACATCGAGCTCGGACGCCGCCAGATCGAGCGCCAGGCGGAGTTCCTTCCCGCCGGATTCGATCGTCCCGTCGACCCGCGCGGAATTGATCCCCAGGCCGGCTTCGAGCCCCGCGAGCGCAAGGCGAACCCCGCCGGGAGGCTCTTGCCGGTTGTCGGCTTGCAGCTTTCCCCCGGCGAGGCGGAGCGGGGCTCCGAGAAAAGGGCCGGCGAGAAAGAAGTCTTCCGGGGCGGCCTCGAAGGCCAGGCGTGCAACGCCGCTTCCGCTCAAGGGCAGGTCGATCTCGACATCCGAGAGCCGGAGCGCGCCGCCCGCGCTTCCGATATCGGAGAGCTCCGCCCTCCCCTGCGGCAGAAGACGCAGCAAAGCGAGGAATTCCGCCGCCTCGATCCGCCCTTCCGGCGTCACGAAGCGGAAGCGGCCTCCGGGGTCGAAGGCCAAAACCGCATCCCGGGCCGTTGTGCCGCCGAAGCTCAGGCTCTTCCCGGAAAGCGAAAACCTCTCCCCGGCGAGCACCGCCTCGGCGGCGCGGAGCGCGAAGCGGCCGGACGGGAAGGTACCTTCGATGGCGGCTTCCTCGATCGAGGTCCGCAGAAAGAAGCTTTCGGCCTCCGGTCGCGTAAAGGGAATGCGGGCTTCCAGATCCCGCGCCTGCAAGGTTCCGGTTGCGTCCTGCGGGTGCAGCCATGCTGCGGCCGGCGCGGCGGTGGCGATGAGCCAGAGGAGGTCCCGGGCCTCGACATGGAGGCGCGCGGCCTTGACGTCGACGCCGGAATCCTTCGCCCAGCGGAAAGCGCCCTCGAGGCTGGACACCCGCGAGCGGGATAGCTCGATTCCGGGGCTGCGAAAGGCGAGAGCTGCGCCGCGAAGCTCGATCCCCGCCTGCTCCACTTTGAGCGGGCCGGGGAGAACGTCCGCCTCCAGGGCAAGCCCGCGCAGGTCGCCTGCGGCGGAAAGCCGCCAGGTGGCCGGCCTGTGCGGCTCGCCCGCGAAGCGCAGCTGCCGCAGCGAAAGCCGGCCGCGCTCCACGCTGAGGCCGCCTGCGGGGAGCAGGCGGGAAAAAAGGGCTCCCGCCTGGGGCAGATCGATCTCGGCCTCGTCGGCGGCCGCCTCGAGGCGGATGTCGCCTTCGGCGCCAACCAGACCCTCGAATCCCAGTCCCCGGAAGCGGGACGCCCCGACCTCGGCCGCCACCCCCGCGACCCGCAGCTGCTTTCCCGCGAGATCGAAGCTGCCGCCCCGGAGGGCGATCGGCTCCGGAAGCGGAAGGTAGCGCCCCCGGAGATCGAGCTCGCGGGCGCTGACGGAGACCTCCACATCCTCGTGCGTGCCGCTCACTTTCAGTCTGCCCCGCGCGGTGCCGGAGAAATCGCGCACGAGAGCCATCTGCTCCCGGAAGGCGGGGATGCGGACCAGACGCGCAAGCAGCTCCGGCAGCGGGGAGAGCTCGGCTTCGACGGCGATGTCGAGGTCGAGGAGCGGATCGGCCGCGGAGAGGCCGACGTCGAGGCGGCCCTCGGTCCCGTTCGCGCCGAGCGTCCGGGCGGAAAGCTTCCGGCCGTGGAGGATGCCGTGCTCGATCCGCGCCTCCCCGTTCACCGCCTCCAGGTCGAGATCGACCCAGGGCAACCGGATGCGGCCCCCCTCGAGCCGGCCGCGGATCCAAAGCGTCTTCAGCCGGTCGAGGTCGGACCAAGTGTCGCCTGCGAGACGGACCTCGACCTCGGGGGCGTTTCCCGCCCGGAGAACCTCGAAAATGAGGCGCACGTCCTCGAAGTCGCCGAGCAGAGCCAGGGCTGCCGCGCGAGCCCCTTCCACCTCGGCCCGCCCGGCGATCGCGACCTGGATGTGCGGCGTGAGGCGCTGGTCCACGACCGCCTCGAGCGTGAGCGCGGCCGTCGGGCGCCGGAAGGAAAGGGCGGGGACCGAAAGAAGCCGCCGCGGGCCTTCCTGCTCGATCCGGGCCTCGAGCCGCTCGATCGCCAGATGCGTCGCACGGCCTGCGGTTTCGAGCCGAAGATCGGCGGCCTCGACCGCCAGGGTGATCGAGGAGGCGTCGGCGGCGCGGAAGACGGCCTCGGCCTGCAGGGTCTCGATGGCGCCCGCGGCGATCAACAAGGGCCCGCCGGGCCGGAAGATTTCCTGAAGCCGCGCGGGGTTGACCCCGCGGGTCAGCAGTTGCGCCCGGATCGGTCCGGCTTCGCTTTCGAGGCGCCCCGAAAAGGAGAAGAAATCGATTCCCTCGGCCGCACCCGAGGCCGACCAGGAAAGCTCCTCGCCGTCACGCTCGATGGTGAGCGCGAGGTCCCGGAAGAGAAAAACCCGCCCGCCGCCTTCCTCCAGCAGAAGCCGCCCGCCCCGAAGGTCGATCCGGGCGGCCGGAAGCGATCGGGCGATTCCTGCGGCGAGGCGCGGAAACGCGGAAGCCTCCGGCCATCCGGCCGAGGGGCTCCCCTCCGTGGGAAGCGCCGCGCGGATCACCGGGGCCTCGAGCGCGATCGCCGCAAGCGCGATCCGACCGCGGAGCAGGGCGAAGGGGTCGAGGCAGAATTCGAGCCGCGGGGCCTCGAGCGTCGGCCCCTGGGGCCGGGAAAGCCGGAGCTCTTCGAGGGTCGCACAAAGGCCGGGGATGAGCCGCACGCGGAGGGTGTCGAAGGAGACGCGCGCCCCGGTTTCGGCGTCCAGGCGTTTTTCGAGGAAGCGCCGCGCCCCGGGGGAGTTCGCGACCGCCGTGGGGAAGACGACGAGCAGGAGGACGGCGAGGAAGGCGGCCACGCCGAGGGCGAGAAGACCGATCTTGATCCGCGCCGGGATGCGCATCCGAGGGCTCTTTTCGGGTCGCAGACTGGAGTGTTGCCGAGCTCTTCCCTTACCCGCAGAGGCCGCGCGAAGTCAAACGGCGCTCCGCGGTTGCAACCGGCGGCCGAAAGGGAGTATAGATCGCCCTGCCCGAATCGGCCTTCCGTGATTCGGGGGATGCTTGCGCTTCGGGAGGATCGAAAACCCGAGGAGAAGGTCGCGATGATGTACAATCAGGTCGTGATGGATCATTTCCGCAATCCCCGCAATGTCGGGGTGATCGAGGAGGCGGACGGGGTGGGCGAGGTCGGCAATCCCCTCTGCGGGGACATGATGACCATCTACCTCAAGATCCGCGACGAGAGGATCGAAGACATCAAGTTCCAGACCTTCGGCTGCGGCTCGGCGATCGCCGTCTCGAGCATGCTGACCGAGATCGCCAAGGGCAAGACGATCGAGGAGGCCAAACGCATCACCAACCGGGATGTGGCCGAGGCGCTCCAGGGGCTGCCGAAGAACAAATTGCACTGCTCCAACCTCGGCGCCGACGCCCTGCAGATGGCCATCCGCGACTACGAGGCCCGCAAGGCGGGGATCCGGCGGCCCGAGCTCAAACGCAAGGACGAGCACGAGCACTCCCACGGCGACAAGTGCTACTGCCCCTATTGCGATGTCGAAGTCGACGAGGGGGCCACCTTCTGCGAGGCCTGCCAGCACGAGCTGAAGGAAGACCATTGATCCGCCGGGCGATGTCCGGGGAGGCCGCGCGATGAGCTTCATCAACCTGGACCACATCTCCGCCAACCCGCTTTTGCCCGAGGTGAAGCGGGCGATGATCGCGGCGATCGAGCACGACTACCACAACCCCTCGAGCCAGCACCGGCGGGGGGAGGAGGCGGCCGCGGCACTCGAGCAGGCCCGCGCCGAGGTCGCGCGGTTGGTGAACGCCGAGGATCCCCGGGAGATCGTCTTCACCTCGGGGGGCACCGAGTCGGTCAATCACGCGATCAAGGGGGTGGCGCTTGCCAACGCCGAGCGGGGCCGGCACATCGTCACCACGAACATCGAGCACAACGCCGTGATCCGCAGCCTCCGGCGGCTCAAGTCGCAAGGCTTCACGGTGACGAGCCTCTCGGTCGACGCCCACGGCCGTGTGAACCCCGCGGCCGTGGCCGAGGCGATCACGCCGGAGACGATCCTCGTCTCGGTCATGCACGCCAACAACGAGACCGGCACGCTGCAGCCGATCGCCGAGATCGCCGCGATCGCCCGCGCAAGGAAGGTGCTCTTCCACACCGACGCCGTGGACTCGGTGGGAGTCGTGCCCTTCGATGTGCGGGAGATCGGGGCCGATCTGGTGAGCTTCGCCGCCAATGCTTTCTACGGGCCGACCGGTGTGGGCGGGCTCTATATCCGCAAGGGGGTGAAGATCTTTCCGCTTCTCGACGGCGGGGTCCAGGAGCACAACAAGCGCGCCGGGACCGAGAACCTGGTCGGGATTCTCGGCATGGCGGCCGCGGCCGCCCTCGCCCGGCGCGAGCTCGCCTCCCGCATGGCCCATCTGTCGCGGCTGAAAGCGCTCTTTCTTGAGGGGCTCGCGGCGGAGATCGACGAGGTGATCGTAAATACGCACCCCGTGCACAGCCTGCCGCACCTCGTCTCGGCCTCCATCCGCTACGTCGAGGGGGAGAGCGTCATGCTCATGCTCGACGACGAGGGCTTCGGGGTCTCAACCCGTTCGGCCTGCGCGACAGGGTCGCTGCGGGCCTCGCACGTGCTGCTCTCGCTTGGATTGAGCCACGCCGACGCCCAGGGGACGATTCTCGTTTCCTTCGGGCTCGAGAACACCGCGGAGGACGTGCGCCGTTTTCTTTCCGCGCTCAAGAAGGTCGTCGCCACCCTGCGCGGCATCTCGCCCCTGTACCGCAAGAACGCCTCCACGGGTTGAGGGCCGCCGATGGCGGAGCAGCCCTTCGACCGCATCGCCCGCGACTACGAGGCGATCCACGAAAAAAGCCTTCCCCCCGGGGTCCACAGCGAGGAATTCGTTCGACAGAAGGCCGAGACCCTCGCCCCCCTGATTGTTCCGGAGGCGGGGGCGGAATTCGACTACCTCGATTTCGGTTGCGGCAACGGAAGGCTTTTCGCCGCGCTGGCGCGGCATCCCCGCCTGCGGGCGGCTCTGGAAACCGGGCGGCTGCGTTTCTTCGGCTACGACCCCTCGGGGGAGTCGATCACCGCGGCCCGCGAGATCGTGGCCCCCCTTCCGGTCAGGCTCGCAAGCCGCCTGGAGGAGTTTCCGCCGCAGGCGCGCTTCGATCTCGTCGTAAGCTGCAATGTTTTCCACCACATCGCCTCCGCCGAGCGGCCGCAAGCGGTGGAAAGGCTGCGCGGGTTGCTCAAGCCGGCGGGCCGGGTTCTGATCTGGGAGCACAACCCCTTCAACCCCTTCGCGCGGATCGTCGTGCGCGCCTGCCCCTTCGACCGCGGGGCGGTGCTGCTTTCGCTCGCCGAGGCGAGCGCCCTCTTTGCGCGCGCCCGTCTGCGGCGGGTCGCCCATGCCTACGTGAACGTCGTCCCGCCCGGCTGGCGACGCTTCCCCGGGGCGACGCGGCTCGAGCGCGGTCTTTCCCGCCACCCCCTGGGCGCCCAGTACTGGGCGCTGTTCGTGCGCGATGCGTAACCCGGCCGCCCTTGCCTGGAGGATCTACCGCGGGGCCCCGCTTCCCGTCCGCCTGCACGTACTCGTCCGCGCCCTCACCTGCCCGTTCGGCGCCCTCGTCGCACGCTTCCCGCCGGAAGGAAGCGCACTCGACGTGGGCTGCGGGCACGGGCTGCTCGGGCACCTGCTCGCCCGCGACCCCCGCAGGCCGCGGTTGCATCTTGCGGGTGTCGACCACGACGCGGCGAAGATCCGTGCCGCCCGAGCCTTGGCCGCACCGCGTGCGCGCTTCTGGGCCCTTCCCCTCGAGGCGCTGCCCGAGGCGGCTTTCGATTTCGTCTCCATCGTGGATGTTCTCTACACCGTGCGCCGGGAGGCCTGGCCCGCCCTGCTCGCCGGCTGCCGCCGCGTGCTCAAGCCCGGCGGGGTGCTCCTGCTCAAGGAGGTGATCGACCGGCCGCGCTGGAAGCACCGCGCGATCCTGCTTCAGGAGACGATCTCGGTCGGGCTGCTCGGGATCACCCGGGGCGATCCCCCCCACTTCGCGTCCCCGGCGGGCTATGCCCGCGCCCTGCGGGAGTCGGGCTTTTCCCCCTTCGAGGAAACCTCTCTCGCTTCATTTCACTGGATCAGCCATTACCTGATCCTCGCCCGCCGCCGCTGAACCGCCCGCACCGCGAAAGCCGCAAAGCAGGATCCCGCCTCGGGCGAGGAAGGCCCGCACGCGGGGCGAAGTGAGCGCCCGGAGCTCTTCCTCGTGGCCGTAGCCCCAGGCGGCGACCTCGGGCAGGCCGGGGACGAGGCCGGGGTGGCACATGAGCTCGGTCGTCGTGCCTTCCTCGAGGCCGGAGAGCAAAGCGAGCAGCCGCTCCTCGGTGAGGTGCCCGCCGTCGAGAAAGCCCGCGAAGCGGAGGGGCGGAGGGAGGCGCCGCCGCCGACGGGCGCGCGCGCAGAGCAGCCTCAGGGCCAAAAGGCCGGGCAGCCGCGGCAGGCGCGCCGCGGGCACGCCGCCGGGGGGGATGCGCTCGGCGGGGAGGCGTACCGTTTCGATCCCGAAGCGCGTGGCCAGATCCGCGATGCGCTCGAAGACCCCGGGCAGGAGATGGACGTGCTGGTGGCTGTCGAGGTGCGAGGGGACGAGGCCTGCGGCGCGGATGCGCTCGATCTGCAGGCGCGCCTCGGTTTCCAGATCCTCCCCGCGGATGCGGCCGGAGAGCCAGCGCCGGGCGAAAGCCCCGGCCGAAGGAGGAAGCCTTCCGTCGGGGCCGCAGAGCGTGTTTTTCGGTCCGGAAAGGGCCCGCTCGGCGACGAAGGCGAGATGGACGCCCACCTCCAGCCGGGGTGCGCCGCGCAGGCGGAGCACGGCGTTGTCGAAGCCGCGGCCCGTGGCGAGAAGCGAGGCCGCGGTCACGATCCCCTCGCGGTGGGCGCGGAGGATGCCCGCGTTCACCTCCGCGCACAGGCCGAGGTCGTCGGCGTTGACGATCAACCGCGGGGGAGCTCGGCGTTCAATCATGGACGGGCGGAAGGCCGCCTGAAAAATTCACGGTCTCGCTCACGATGAACCGCGGCCTCCGGCGCACTTCGATCACCAGGCGGCCGATGTACTCGCCGAGGACGCCCAAGTAGATGAAGAGGAGAAAAAAGAGGAGCGAGAGCACCATCAGGGTCGAGGCCCAGCCGGGGACGACCCCCTTGCCGAAGAAGCGGCCGAAGAAGGAATAGAGGATGCCGCCCGCAGAGAAGAGGCTTCCGATCAGGCCGATCAGGATCCCGATGCGCAGCGGCATGATCGAAAAGGAGCTCACCCCGCTCCAGCCGAGGCGGATCATCTTCTTCAGGCTGTACTGCGAAACCCCGTGCACCCGCCTTCCCGGCCGGTAGGGCAGGATGCAGGCGGGAAAGCCGATCCATTCCGTGAGTCCCCGCAGGAAGAGCCCCTCCTCGCGGAAGCGGACGAGCTCGTTCAAGGCCTGGCGGTCGAGAAGGCGGAAATCGGCCAGCCCCGGCTGCAGCTCCACACCGCTCAGGAAGGAAAAGAGCCGATAGAACGCCCGCGAGGAGACGCGCTTGAACCAGGAAAGCTCGGAGGGGGTCTCCTCGCGCAGGGTCTTCACCACCCGGAACCCCTCGCGCCACTTCGCGATCATCTGCGGCACGAGCTCGACGGGGTGCTGAAGATCGCAATCCATGGTGACCACCGCCCGGCCCCGCGCCGCCTCCATGCCGGCGAGCAGGGCGTACTGGTGGCCGAAGTTGCGCGACAGGCGGATCCCGCGCACTTCGGGGTGTTCGGCCGCGAGCGCGCGGATCTCCCGCCAGGTGCCGTCCCGACTTCCGTCGTCGACGAAGAGGATCTCCCAGGGGGCAATCCCGTGGGCCGCGAGCGCCTCGCGCAGCCGGCCGTGAAGGAGGCCGATGTTTTTCTCTTCGTTGTAGGCCGGGACCACGACGCTCAGCAGGATCCCTTCCGCCGGGGGGGGGGGTTCGACCATCTCAGCTCGTCCAGTAGTGATTCACGAAACAGAGGATGTAGAGCGCCTGCAGCAGGCTCGAGCCGAAAAGCCAAGCGAAGCGCAGGCCGGGGGATTCGAGCGCCGCCCCCGCCAAGTGGATCGGAAAGAGGACCATCGTGTAGCGTGCGGCGCCGAGGAGACTGCCGCTGCCGATCGCGACCCCCAGGGTGACGATCAGGTAGAGACCGTAGGAGGCCCGCAGCCGGAAGAGGGACCAGAGACCCGCCGCCGCGGCGGCGGCGAGGAAAAAGTAGTCGAGCAGCCGCACGACCAGCCCCGGAGGGTTGCGCACGCCGAGATCGGCCGCCGTCACGGCGAGATCGCGGCCGAATTTTTTCTGGGCCTCGAAGAAGAGAAAGAAATCGCCGAAGACGAGCCGGTGGTGGAGAAAGAAGAGCAGCATTCCCAGGGGCGCGAGGGCGAGCGCAAGGGCGCGGCGCGTGAACAGCCCGCGGATGCCGTAGGCGTGGATGAATTCGAAGGCGAGGAGCACCGCGGCGAAGAGGCCGGCGATGCGTGTCGCCGAAGCGAGCGCCGCCAAGAGGCCGGCGAGCCAGAAGCGCTTGCGGCGCGCGGCGAGCAGCATCGCAAGGGTGAGAAAGAGAAAGAGCGACTCCGAGTAGACCGCGTTCAGAAAAAACGCCGCCGGGTGGGCCAAAAGAAAAACGACGGGAAGTACGGGATCGATCGTCGGGTGGAACTCCCGCACGAGGCGCACGAAGACGACGGCCGCAAGCGCCAGACACAGGCTGCTCACGAGCCAGCCGGCGAGCACGAGATCTCCGCCCACGGCGTGACCCGCGAGGCGGACGAGGAGGGGGTAAAGCGGGAAGAAGACGACGTTCGCCTGGTCGTTTCCGCGCAGGTAGTAGCCGTTGCGGGCGATGTCGAGGTACCAGTAGGCATCCCAGCGGTCGTGGAGGGCGACCACGTCCCAGTCCGGCGTAACCGGACGGACGGTCTGCGGGCTCATCCACTCGAGGGCGGTGTCCGGCAGGAGCTCGAAGCGGTTGAAGGCAAGCAGGGCGTAGAGGTTGGCGACGACGAGCCAGACGGAAACCAGCGTAACCGCCGTCCACGCCCCCCGGGAGGCCGCGGCGCATGACGCCGGGGATGTCTGCGCAGGGAAACTCATGGGGTTAGGCCGGTCTCCGGGGGTGCGGGGTCTTTCCCCCGCGGGCGCGCGGCGAGGGTAGCCCGGATCGCTTCGACGATCAAGGCGTTTCTCCGGCCTGGGCCTCAAGCCGCACGATCGCCCGGCGCACGGACTCCGGAACCGGGGCCTTGCGGTTTTCGCGGTAGTCGAAGCAGACGACGGTTCCCTCGCCCTCGGCCGCGATCCGGCCTAAGGCGGCGCTCCAGACGACGTAGCGCATGCGGAAGCGATCGGCGGCGATCTCCTCGACGGCCGCCCCCACGGTCACGCGGTCGGGGTAGGCGAGCGCCGCCCGGAAGCGGCAGGAGGCCTGAGCGAGGATGGGGCCGACCGGATCCCGACCGATGAACGCGGGGCAGCCGAGCCGCTCGAAGTAGGTCATGCGGGCGGTTTCGAACCAGCGGAAATAGACGACGTTGTTCACATGACCGTAGGCGTCCATCTCGCCCCAGACCACGGGCAGCTCGACCCGTACGGGGAATCGCTCCAGGGCTTCGGCGGCGGCTTCCGGGGTTGCCGTCATCTCTGCCTCTCGGGCTCCTCCTCGGTGAGCGGCAGTCCCCGCGACCAGCGGATCACCCGGTCGGCCACGTGCCGCCCGAATTTCTGCATCAGATCCTCCATATCGAGAAAGCTGATCCCCCCGATCCCCGCCCCGCCCATGTAGCTCTCCTCGGCGTCGAACTCGGCGAGCGTTTTCCCGGCGGGATCGAGGAGCAGGAAATTGCCGGCGAGTTTCTGCTTGCCCGCCCCGAAGCCGACCAGCCAGCGCAGGGCGGCGTTTCCCTTGTCCACCTCGGTGATCGTCCCCCGGAGCAGCACGGCGGAGGGGCCGAGAACCTGCGGCGCCGGGGAGAGAATCTCGGCGAAGGCCCGCTCTTCGGCGAGCCGCTCTGTCAGACCGCGCTCGAAGTGCCCCCCCAGCGGTTCCCAGAGCCGGTCCGGGAAGCGGAGCGGCTCGATCGCCAAGACCTGGGGGGTCGTGGGGGGCTTTTCGGCCTTCCGGGCCTGGATGTGGCTGGCCGTGCAGCCGGAAAACCCAAAGAGCAGGCCGGCGAGAAAAAGGGCGAGCACCCCGGGTGGCTGCGGAAATCCGTTTGCGGCTTTCATGGGTATTCTCCTCCGTTCGGCAACCGGGCGTT
>CALIUY010000013.1 GCA_938048455.1 uncultured Desulfobacterales bacterium
CCGCTCCAGCAGCTCCACCGCCGCCGCCGCCTGTGCCTGCCCCCCTCGACCGGTGGCCGCCAGCACCACCTCGCGTCGGCCCGCCGCCCAGTCCTTCCGAGGGCCGGACAGCAGCGCCTGCACCACCGATCTCGACGCCGCTAGCGGCCCCGCTACGACCGGATCTAGACCCTCTAGGCGCATTTCCCCCCGCACCATCGTCGGCATGACGCCGGCCCCAATCGCACGAGACAAGGCATCGAGTGCGGCGGCGATCGCGACGAGATCGGACATTTCGACCTCCAACTGAGGGTTACAGGACCCCCCGAACCTAGGCCCGCAGACGTGCTAAGTCAGGCCAGCGTCCATCTCCGTCCGGAACCCACAGCACGCCCCCGCCGCTCCGACTTCACCCGCAATGCCCCGGCCGCGAGGCGACATGCAGCCGCGCAGCTAACTGTCTTCAATCCGCCCGACCGACAGCCGCCACCAGGACCCGACGAAAATCTTCAGACCTCAAGGCCATCGCCCAGGCCGCCGACACCCCCGCGGACGAGGGCGCGAAAAGATCGGTGATCCGGAAGTCCTCCCACGAGGGCCCCAACCCCGCCGCCCAGCGCGCCTCGGGAACTGGACGAGGACGGAGAGTACCTCGCGCGCCTCGACACGCAGGCGGAAAGCCACATGGGGGTTCGCCAGTGCCAGGCGACGGAACACCTCAACCGCAATCTCGGTCTCGGTCCGCGCCATTTTCAGGAACTTTAGCCGCGCCGGCGCCGCGAAGAATAGGTCGCGCATCACCACCCGCGCCCTCGACAGCGCCGCCGGCTCAACGGGATGGAGACGACGCCGCCCTCCACCCTGATCCGCGCTGCCTCGGCCGCGCCCGCCGGCCGCAAGACGATCTCAAGGCGTGCGGACGCCCCGATCGCCGCCAAGACCTCGCCGCGGAAACTGAAGAAGAGGATCTCCGTCAGGATCTCATCGGCCAGCTTCGATGTCGCGTGCCGCTCTACCGCTAGCGGCAGCTCAGCCGCCAGAATCCCCTACCCGTCATCCTCTACGCCGAGCTCCAGTACGCCCCCGCCCGCGCATCCACGCCAAGACCCGGCCTGCCCCCGCGTCCAGCGCGTTCTCAATGAGCTCCTTCAGCGCCACGGCGGGACGCTCCAACACCTCGCCCGCGGCGATGCGATTGATGATGACATCGGGTAGGCGACGGATCTTAGCCATCATCATGGCGCAGGAGATGGACGCGGCAGGTCACGGGCCAGTGCCATGGCGGATAGGCGCGAGGCTAAGCCGGTCGTACGCCCGACGTCAGCCCGACGCACCGCGATCCCTACCGCCCTTTGCTGCCCCACCAGGGCGCAGAGGCGGCGGGCGCGCGAGATGCCCGTGTAGAGGAGGTTGCGGCGCAACATCAGGAAGTGCTGCGTCGTGCAGAGGACGATGACTGCGGGAAACTCGGAGCCCTGGCTCTTGTGGATCGTGATGGCGTAGGCAAGCTGCAAATCCATTAGGTCACTCCCCTCGTAGCGCACCACGCGTCCGTCGAAATCCACCGAAAGAGCCTGCGTCCCTTCCACCTCCACAACAAAGCCGATATCACCGTTGAAGACGTCAAGCTCGTAAGAGTTCGACGTCTGAATTACCCGGTCACCCAGGCGGAACGTCCGGTCCTTCCAAGTGATCTCTGGGCGCTCGGGGGATGGTGGGTTCAGACGCGCCTGGAGCGCCCGGTTCAGCGCCCCCACCCCTGCCTCGCCCTGGTGGCCAGGCGCGAGCACCTGGAGATCGCGCAGCGGATCGAACCCCTCCTCCGGCAGTCGCTCGGTGGCAAGCCGGATCGCGGCTTCGGCCGCCTCGGCCGGGGTCTCTGTCCAAATCCCCCACATGTCCGATCCCAGCTTCGGCGCCTTGAGGCGTGGCATCTGCCCGGCGTTGATGCGCTGCGATACAGCTGCGATCTGCGAGCCCGCGCCCTGACGGAAGATGCGCGTCAGGCGCGCCACCGGCACGGCCTTAGAGCGGATCAGGTCCGCTAGCACCGATCCCGCGCCAACGCTCGGAAGCTGGTCGACGTCGCCCACAAAGACAATCCGGCAGCTGGGCGGCAGCGCTCGCAGGAGGTCGCGTAAGAGGAAGAGGTCGAGCATAGAAGATTCGTCGATCACGATGACGTCGCAGGCCAACGGGTCCTCCAGACCCTTGGTGAAGCGCCTCGTCTCGGGGGACCAGACGAGGAGGCGGTGGATCGTCGCCGCTTCCATTCCCGTCTGCTCCGTCAGCCGCTTGGCAGCCCGCCCTGTCGGCGCTGCCAGCAGGATCCGCACCCTCGGATCGAGCGCGCGCAGGCAGCCTAGCAACACCGACACCGTCGAGGTCTTGCCCGTACCGGGGTTACCTGTTAGCACAGACACTCGTTCGGCCAGCAACAGCCGCACCGCCGCCGCTTGGCCGGGATCGAGCGGCGGCAGGCCGAGCGCAATGGCCGTGCGGCCCACCAACCCATCCGGAATTTCCTCCCCCGTCGGCCCAACGCGGGCGAAGAGACTCTCGGCGACCTCGATCTCGGCCTGGCGGACCACGGTCCGCCAAATCACCGGACGGCCCCCCAGGCGTTCCTCGACCAGGTCGCCTTGGACTAGGAGGCGCTCGAGCTCCTCCTCCACAGGGGCCTCGCGCACAACCAGCTCCTTGGCCACACGCGCGATCAGCCCCATCCGGGGGGCCGCACAGTGCCCCTCGCGCTCGATCTCGCCCATCTCATGCACCAGGGCGGCCCGCAGGCGGGCCGGCGCATCCTTTGCCATTCCCTGGGAGAGCGCGATGCGGTCCGCGGTGCGAAACCCCACCCCGTGGATCTCCCGCGCCGGGCGGTAGGGGTCGACCAGCAGGATCCGGTAGGCTTCCTCGCCGTAGGCGTCAAGCAAGCGGCGCGCCAACGCGGGGCCGGCGCCCACGCTGTAGAGAAAGGACAGGAGCCGCCCATGGCGCGTCCGCATCTTCCAGTGCTCCGTCAGCGCCTTCGCCCGCTCCTCTGTCAGTCCCGCCGCTACCAAAGCGGGGGACGAGGCGATCGCCTCGGGCAGCCGCTCGCCGAAGGCCTGTAGGAGCCGCTCCGCCGTCTTAGCTCCAATGCCGGGGATGGCGCCGGAGGCGACATAGCGCGCTATCCCCTCTGCCGTCTCAGGCACCCGCGCGCGCAGGTAGGAGGCCTTAAACTGACGACCGAAGCGGCTGTCAGTTTCCCAGCGACCCTCCGCCTCCACCCAGTCGCCGGGAGAGAATGGATCGCCCTTGCCCGCAACCACCCCCTTGCCGCCCCCGTCAAAGAGCAGTTCAGCCACCGAGAATCCAGTTTGGAGGTCAGCATAGAGGACAGCCTGGCAGACGCCAGCCACCTTGCTGGGAGCATCGGCAGGCGCCTCGTAGCCGTCAAACAAGGGCAGACCGAGCTGAATGCGGCGATGGGTCATTGGGCGGAAGCCTTCGAAGGCCTCGGCCGCCCCCCGGGGCGGCCGGCGGGGGAGGACGCCGGGGCGGTGGGGATCTGGGCCCGGCCGCGGCTAGGACCACTCCCGCGATTGCGGCCTCCCGACAGGGGACTATCTGACCTTCCATGACTCCGCCGCCCGTCGTCCGGCGCACCAAGTTCGCGCCCCCCGGCAAATACTTGATCGTTGGCCGTCGTGATGACGCCGACGAGCTCGTCTTCTCTGTTATCGACGACGTCCCTCCCCGCCCAAAGCTCACCACCCTCTGCCGGCGGGCCCTCTACGAGATGGGGGTCAACGACCCGACCGTTTATGAATTTCTTTGCATGCTCTATGCCAACCCCGGCGGCGGGACCCAGGTCGTCCTCGACCAAAACGCCCTGCGTCGCTACGTCCACGCTAACTACTCCTGATCCATTCGGTTCGACGAGGGCGTTGCCCTTCGGGCGGCCGGGCGCTATCTCTGCAGATAGCGCTCCCTCCTGCAGGATGCCTATCCTTCAATGCGCCGATTCCGCCGCCTACTCACGACGCTCCTGCTGGCCTGCGGGCTGACGGTCGCCGCCCCGCCTAAAGACGCCAACGCCATCATCCAGGGCCTGCTTATCGTGGCCGGCGGTTCTGCCGCCACGGGGGCCATCAATTGGCTCGGACAGCGGATCTTCGGCATCGAAAACGCCACCGGACAGGCTTTCGATCTGGTCGGACAAGGAATCAGGACCGTCGGCAATGGGGCGGCTGCTCTGACTGAATACGCCCTCGGAAGGGGCAACGTCGCTGCGGATGCTCTCCGCACGACCAGCAACGTCGCCGGCGGGATCATCCAGGGTGCAGGCACCGTCCTCAGTGTTGGCGGCCAGACTCTCGGTTCGCTGGTAGGTATCACCGAACGCCCCGATCCCGACAACATCGCTGCGCGCGCCATCGCTTTCTCCAACGGCCCCCCTATCCTCGGGCCGTTTGTGCGTGCCTTCGTAGACACAGCGTCCGAGATCGGACAGCGCTTCGGGACGCGCATCGCCGCTGAGATCCTGACTCTCCTTAACTACGTCTTCCTCATCTGGCTTCTCCTGCAGATCGCCCAGATGATGCTCGGGATGGCCCGAGGGTCCGAGATCTTCTGGAACATCGTCCAGCGGGGCGCCATCTACATGATCCTTGTCGCCATGCTTGTCGGCGTGCAGTCGGGCGATTACTGGCGATGGTTCGTGCAGGAGCCCCTCCAGGCCACCAGCAGCCTTACCCAGGCGATGGCCGCCGGCATCGGCGGGCAAGTCGCCTCCGGCCCCGGCTGCCAGGCTCCTATCGCGGGCAACGCAGGAGCCTCCGCGGAGGCCATCGCCTGCACCACAGAACGCGTCCTGCGGGGAGGGATCGCCGCCGGTTGGACTCTTATCGCCGCGACGCCATTCCGCATCACAAGCGCGGCTGACATGCCCGTTGCCATCGCCAACATCCTCGCCGGCGTCGGACTCTGCATCTTCTTCGGGCTGGCTATGATCTATTTCGGCTTCTTCGTTATCGACGTCTTCCTGCGCGTCCTCGTGCTGGCGATGTTCTCCCCGATCTTTATCGGCCTCTACCTCATTCAGGCCACCCGCGGGGTCACTCGCAACGCCATCAACAACCTCATCGGCTCGTTCTTCACCCTTTTAGGGTCCGTCGCCGTCCTCAGCATTGTCGGCGCCCTCATCGCGCGTTACGTTGGCACAGGCGGTACCTGGGACGCGCTCATCCGCGAATACGCTACCCGCGCGGTCAACCTTGACCGCGGCATTGGGATCGGCGACGCCAACTACTGGACCCTCGCGTTCGCCGCCCTGACCCTCGTCGGAGCCGCCAAGGCCATCGGCGGTCTCATGGGCGGGGTCTTCGGCGGCGCCGCTGCCAGCACCACTGCCGACAAGGCCACCTCGATCGCCGCCCTCCCCGTCAAGGCGGCCACCAGCGGTGCCATGCTCGCCGGCGGCGGCCTCCTCGTCCTAGGCGGAAGGGCCGTCGGCGGTGGCCTCTCCGCCGCAGGCAGCATGGCCGCGCGCAAAATAAACTGGGGGCGGTGAGATGAGTGCCGGGGCTAAACGCGTCCTCGCCGCCGCGGGCGGCTTCCTGTTCGTCTTCCTTCTCCTCCTGCTGCTGCCGGAACAGGCTCTCGGGCAGGCACAAGGCGTCGTGCGCCCCATCGCCCCCAACTCCGCCATTACCTCCCCCCTGATCGAGGGGTTTGTCGGCGCTGCCCAGCAAATCGCGCGCGGATTCGCCACCCGCATCGCCTCGGAGATCCTGATCCTCCTCAACTACGCCTTCCTCATCTGGCTCCTGCTCCAGGTCGCCCAGATGATGCTCGGCATGACGGGCGGCGCCAGCACCCTCTGGAGCATCGTCCGACGATCCGCTCTCTATATGATCGTCGCCTTCATGCTTGCTTCCATCTCCACCGGCACCTACTGGCAGTGGTTCGTCGAGGAGCCGATCCGCATCGCCGCAGCATTGTCGGCGGAAGCAATGGGCAGGCCAGGGTGCGGAAGCTCCAGCGCCGCAGAGGCCGCGAGCTGCCTCGCCCGCGGGATGGAGGAAGTCTTCACCAACCCTCTCTACGCCAGCTGGAGGAGCATCAGCGCCACCCAATTCAGCCTTGAGGCGTTGATCTCAGGCGCGGCGATCTCCCAATACGGCGCCGGCGCCCTGCTAGCGCTCATCTCCTTCATCGGCCTCGTCTTCTTCGCCTTCTTCATCCTCGACGTCGTGCTCCGGATCCTCGTTCTCGCGATGTTCTCAGCCGTGTTCGTCGCGGCCTTCCTCTTCAACCCTACCCGCGGATGGGCGACAGGCGCGGCCTGGAATCTCGTCAGTTCCATCGCCACCCTCGTTGGTGGCTCCTCCGTGCTCGCAATGCTCGACGCTGCGATCCGTAGCAGTCTTGGTGGCGGCGGATGGCCCGCGATCATCTCCGAGATCGCCGCCTCGGGCAGCCGCTACGACTCACCCATCAACCTGGACCGCGTCGTCTTCTGGCAGGCGCTCTTCCTCTGCCTTGTCTCTGTCGGCGTGGCAAAGGCCATCTCGCAGATGATGACCTCCATCTTTAACTCCGCCCCTGCCGGCAGCCCCATGGCTGACAAGGCCGCCGGCATTGCGGCCATCCCTGCCAAGGCCGTCGTCGCCACCGCCGCCATCGGCGCCGGCTTCATGAGCTACATCGGCCTCAAAGGCGCCAGCGCTGCGGCAGAATACGGCTTGCAACAGACCAAACAGATTGGGGGATCCATCGCCGGCGGCGTCGGACAGAGCGCGCAGAATCTCAAAAGCAGAATCAGCTTCGGTGGCGGAAATCCCCTTGGAGGCGGCACGGACGGCAGTTCGCCCGGGGGCGGGGGCGGCCGCCCACCCGGCGGCGGCTGGACGGGCGGAGGAGGAATGGGCAGCGGCACCGGTGGAGGAATGGGCAGCGGCACAGGTGGAACCGGCACGGGCGCCTTTGGCCCAGGTTTCAGCAGCAACGCCACCAGCGGCGGTACCACCGCGCAGACGTTTCGAGGAACCACCGCTACCTCTGCTGGCCTTGGCAGTGGAAACCCTGAGCCCGCGCGAGCGCAGACGTTCCGAGAAGCCACTGCCACCTCTGCTGCCCAGGCAGCCGCTACTCCCGGCGCGCAAATCGGTAGCCAGACAGCGACAGGGGTCGTCCAGGACAGGAAGGCCAAGAAGGGAAAGTCGGCCTACAAGGCCACCTTCATCTACGAGACCGCCGTGCGCGCCGGCGGTGACGCCGCTGACGCCACCGATCCCATGTCCCGCACCGGCACATGACGGACGGCCACGGAGGCAAAACCATGATCGAGGAGACGCCTGCGCGCACCACCCGCGAGGCCCTGAACCTCCTGTGGGGCCGTCTCCGCGCCTTCTTGCCCCTCCTCGTCGCCGCCCTGCCCGTCTATGGGCTCCACCACCTCGGTGGACCCTTCCTAGCCCTGCCCGCCCTCGTCCTGGGCGTCGCTGCCTTCATCCTATGGCAGCGTCGGATGGGAGGCCGTCTTGCTGCCCCAAAACCGCGTCCCTAAGCTTGGCGGGCCGCAACCCCCAGGCGGACGAAGTTCAGGATGCACAAAAGCGATAATCTGACACGCGAGGAGGAGCTGGATCTCGCCCGCCGATGGCGCGATAGCCGTGACGAACACGCCCGGGCCCGGATCCTTTCTGCCTACCGCAAGATGGCTGTCGCTTTTGCTCAGCGCGCACTTCGCCCAGGCGCTCAGCTCGAAGACCTCATCCAGGAGGCCAACATCGGGCTCATGACCGCCCTCGATCGATTCGACCCCGAGCTCGGCTTCGGTTTCTCCACTTTCGCGCGCTACCACGTCCTATCGCGCCTTCAGATCCACGCCCTTGAAAACCTCGGGCCGGTGCGCATCTTCAACACTGCCGCTACCAAAGCCCTCCTCGGCTCCTACTTCCGCCTTCGCCGGATCTATGAGGATCCCAGCACTGGACGCCTCAGCGAGGAGGGGCGAGACGCCATCTGCCGCGAACTCGAAATCCCGCGCGAGCAGCTCGACCGCTTCGAGATGGCGATCCAGGCGCCCGCTGGCGTTGACGTGGGCGCTGGCGAAGACCCTGACAGCGACCTGCCCCGGGGGCGGCAGATCCTCGCTGAGGACGATCCCGAGGAAACAGTCATACGCAACCGATCCCTTAACCAGGTCCGTGCGGCCCTTGCCGAAGCTCTCGCCAGCCTCGACCCTCGCGACGCCGAAGTCCTGCGCCGCCGCTACCTCGCCGAGACTCCCGAGACCCTCGACTCCATTGCCGCCTCCCTCGGCGTCTCGCGCGAGCGCGTCCGCCAAATCGAATTCCGCGGCCTCTCCCGCGTCCGCAAGGCGCTTGAGGCCGCCGGCGTTCGCGGAGTCGCCGCCTTCTTCGGGTGATCGCAATGGACCCCATCGCCCACCTCAATCCCGAGCAGAAGGCCGCTGCCACCCATGCCGAAGGCCCCTGCCTCGTCCTTGCAGGCCCCGGCACCGGCAAGACCGCCACCCTCGTCGCCCGCGTCGCCTGGATGATCGGCTCCGCCGGGATCCCTGCCCACCAGATCCTTGCTCTCACTTTCGCCCGCAAGGCTGCAGCCGAGATCCGAGAGCGTATCGCCCAGCAGGCCAGGATCCCTGATCCACGCCGCCTTAACATCGGCACCTTCCACGCCATCGCCCTCCTGCTTCTGCGCCAGACGCCTCAGGCCTTCCCTGCCCTCGCTGACCGTTCCCTCCTCGACGAGGCCGAGGCTGCTCGCCTCGCACGCCAGGCTTGCCAGGATCTTCCCTGCGACGACCAGGATGCGCCCGAGCGGATCTCGAAATTCAAGGACAGGCTTCTTACCCCGAAGGACGCCCTCGAAGAGGCCGCCCGCTACAGCGGGCCAGACAGGGCCACGGAACAGGCCTTCGCCCGCGGCTACGCGATCTACCAGCAGGAGCTCGACCGTCGGAAGGCTATCGACTTCGGCGACCTCCTTATGGGTGTCGTTCACAGACTCCGCGATCCAAAAGCGGCCAACCTGCTGTGCGAGCTCCAGGACATCTGGCGTCACCTCCTCGTTGACGAATATCAGGACCTCAATCCCGCTCAGCATGCCTTTGCCAACCTGCTTGCCGGACCGCGCGACAACCTCTGGGTCGTCGGTGATGACGACCAGGCCATCTATGGCTGGCGCCACGCCGAACTGAATGCACTCCTCGACTTCGAGCGCCACCACAAGGGCGCGAAGGTCCTACGCCTGGTGCGCAACTACCGCTTCACCCCCCAGGTGCTTGCAGCCGCCGAGGCCCTTGTGCGCCACAACACCAAGCGCTTCCCCAAAACCCTCCATGCCACTCGTCCCGCAGGACCCCCTGTCGAGATCCTCGTTGCCTCCACTCCCGAGCGCGAGGGCCGCCTCGTCGCGGAACGAATCGAAGCTCTTATCCGGACCGGCCTGCGCCCTCGCGACGTCGCGGTGCTCGCGCGCACCTCCGCTTTCCTCGCTCCCGTCGAGCGCGCGCTCACTCGCCGCAGGATTCCCTGCCGTACCGCCGGCGGCGGCTTCTGGACTCAACGCGAAGTCCGCCAGGCGCTGGCTGCGATACTCGCCCGATGTGGCATCCCCCTCCCGCAGGAACTCGAGCCGGCGCCGGGATGGATCCTCAAGCGCATTGAGGAGCGCCAGCGCGGCCGCGAGTTCTTGCCTGTCGCCCAACTCGCCCTCTCCCTTCTCGAGGAGAATCCACCCAAACGCCTCAACGAGGAGCACAAGGCCGCCTGGAAGTTCCACATGCAGCAGCTCGGCGAGGAGATCCGCGATGCCGGCAGCCCCGACGTCGTCCTCCAACGCCTCCGTGAGGGCCGTCCCCGGGGCGGAGACGTCGAGGAGGTTGTGACCCTCTCGACAATCCACGCCGCCAAGGGCCTCGAATGGCCCGCCGTCTTCGTCGTCGCCTGCGAGGAGGGCGCACTCCCCCACGCACGCGCTGAGGATCTCTCCGAGGAGCGCCGCCTGGCCTACGTCGCCATCACCCGCGCGCGGGACCACCTCGTCCTAACCCACGCCCAGGAGCGCCTGCGCAAGCCCCAGAAGCCCTCGCGGTTCCTCGCCGAGG
>CALIUY010000014.1 GCA_938048455.1 uncultured Desulfobacterales bacterium
CGGCGGTCGGCAGATCGAGCCTCTCCCCCCAGAAAAGCCAGCCCAGAACCGCGGCGAAGACCACGTTGGCGTAATTGAAGGGACCGACCTGACCGGCCGGGGCGAGGCTGTAGCCCCGGGTGAGACACATCTGGGCGATGATCGCCAGCCCCCCGATCGCGACGAGCGCGGCGAGCGCCCCTTCCCCGGGCGTCCGCCAGGCCCAGGCCAGCGGCACGGCGGAGACGAGCGTGCCGAAGGTCGTGAAGTAGAAGACCACGCGGGGGACGGGTTCGGTCGCTGTCATGCGGCGGATGCCCACCATGGCGAGGGCGACGAGAGCCCCGCCGGCCAGGCCGACCAGCCCCGCCGGCTGGAAGAGCCCCGATCCCGGTTTCAAAACGAAGGCGATGCCCACGAAACCCAGGAGCACGGCGGCGAGCGTGTCGCGCGGCACGGGCTCCTTGAGCCAGAGCCGCTCGATGAGGGGGATGAAGATGGGCTGGGTGTAGCAGAGAAGCGTGGCGTCGGCGAGACGCATGGTTTTGAGCGTCCAGAAAAAGCAATACATCGCCGACAACCCGGCCGCGGAGCGCAAAAGGTGCAGGTGCAGGCAGGAGGTCTTGAGGCTCAAGCCCCGCTTCCGCAGCATCAGCCAGGGCAGCAGAAAAGCCATGGCCACGGCGTTGCGGAAAAAGACCACGACCTCGGAGGGCAGCTCGGCCGAGGCCGCCTTGACCAGGGCCCCGACCCCGGCGAAGAGCAGCGCGGAGGCGAGCACCCAGAGGCCGCCCGCGACCGGCCGGTCGCGGCGGCGGGGTGGGGGGGCGGAAAACTCCACGGTTAGCCGCCTTCCCCGCCGAGCAGGCCGAGATCGACGGGCCGCAGCGGCATGCGCACCGAGGGCGGCGGGAATCCGCCGGGCGGAAGAGCCTCGAGCGCGGAGACGATCTCCTGCAGGATCCCCTTGCAGGTGTTCCCCTGGCAGAGCCCCATGCCGCAGCGCGTGGCCTTCTTGATGCCGGCCGGGGTGCGGCAGCCGGAGGCGAGCGCGCGGCGGATTTCCCCCAGGCGCACTTGCTCACAGCGGCAGATCGTGAGGTCCTCGGGCAGGGCGCCGACCCAGTTCGCCCGGTATGTCTCGGAAAAGCGCGTTTGGCGGTTGAACCAGCGGGCGAACGCCAGCAGCCGCCTTCGCCGACGTTGCAGCCGCCGGATCTCGCTTCGGCCCGAGCGGTCAAGACGCCCCATTTCCTCGAGGAGCGCCAGCCCGGCGAGCCGCCCCTCGAGGAGCGACTTTTCCGCCCCCCCGATTCCGGTCACCTCGCCTGCGGCGTAGATGCCATCCACGCCGGTCTTGAGGGCGTCGTCGGTTTGCACGAGCCATCCCCCGAGCTCTTCCTCGAAGACGAGCGGGCAGCCGGCGAGCTGGGCCGGCTCGATGTTCGCGGCGAAGCCGAAGCCGATCGCGAGCATCGCGGCGGGCACGATGCGCTCGCTTCCGACGAGGAGGCGGCCGTTTTCGTCCACCCGGGCCGTGACCACCTCCCGCAGGCGCTCCGTTCCCCGCGCTTCGAGCAGGCGCGTGCGGTGGGCGATCCGGCCCCCCGAAAGAAGGAGCCGCAGCGTGCGCGCGAGCCCGTCGATCATTTTCGCTCCCTGGGTGAGGAGCAACCGCGGCGGGGGAAGGCGATCGGCGAGGCGGCCTTCGTCCACGAGCGCACGCACCCGCCCGCCGCGGCGGACGATGTCGGCGGCCGCGGCGACGAGAAAGAGCCCCGCTCCCCCGACCACGAATTCGGAGGCGGGAAGAACGCCCTGCTTGGTCAGGATCTGGACCGCACCGGTCGCGATCACTCCCGGCAGGGTCCAGCCGGGAAAGGGAAAAAAGCGCTCGCGGGCGCCGGTGGCGATGAGCAGCCGGCGGCAGGCGATTTCCTGCACCCCCCCCTCCTCGGCGGCCGTGAGCAGCCGGAAACCCGGCTCCACGCCGATGACCGCCCGGCGGCCGAGAATAAAGACGGCGCTTGCGCCCAACGAGCGGAGGATCCGGCTCGCCCGCCGGTAGGCCGGAGAAAACGGGGAAGCGGCCGCGGTTTCCCCGCGGAGCGTGGGGCCGCCCAGACGCTCGTGTTCTTCGATCAGAAGCGCGCGGATCCCCGCCTGCGCAAGCGTGGCCGCACAGGCGGCCCCGGCCGGGCCGCCGCCCACAATCGCCACCTCCCAGCGTTCAGCGGCCACCGGTTTCGATCTCCATGCCCTCGCGCACGAGCGTCATGCAGGCGCGTCGGTCGGGGATGCCGTCGATCCTGACGCGGCACTCCTGGCAGGCCCCCATCCCGCAGAGGGCGCCGCGCACCGGGTGCCCCGCTGCCGGCCGGCGCAGGGCGAAGATCCCTTCGAGGCAGAGCACGGCGAACACCGTTTCCCCCTCGAAAGCGGTCAAGGGCCTTCCGTCCACGCGGATGCCGACCGGCCTTCCCCGGCGGGAGGTGGGCAGGCGTTTTCCCTTCATGCCGCCTCCTGGGAAAAGCGCTCGAGACGGAAGGGATCGAGCGGGAAAGCCGGGCGTTCGCCGGCGATGTGCGCGGCCAGAAGCTCGCCCGTGACCGCCGAGAGGGCGATGCCGTCGCCCTCGTGACCGGCGGCCATGAGGAAGCCCTCCAGGCCGGAGACCGGCCCGAGGATGGGAAGCCCGTCGGGTGTGTAGGGCCTGAGGCCCGCGAAGGTGCGGATCACGGGGACGGCGGCGAGTGCGGGAACGACGGGCAGAATGCGCCGGGCGACGGAGCGGATGCCCGCGAGCGTCGTGCGGCGGTCGAAGCCTGCAAACTCGCGGGTTGAGCCGATGAGCAGGTTTCCGCTTTCGGCCTGCTCGAGCGAAAAACCCATCTCTCCGCCGACGGCGAGCTCCGGGTTGAATTTGGCGGCGATGTAGCGCGCCGAAATGATCCCGTGGCGCAGCATGGGCGGCCGGGCGGCCGTGACCAGAAGCTGGCCGCGGCGCGGACGGATGGGAACCGTTATCCCCGCCAGGCGGCCGATTTCCGGGGCGTGGGCGCCGGCCGCGTTGACGACGAGCGGGGTGGCGATCCGCCGCCGCAGGGTGCGGACCGCCTGAACGCGGCCGGAGGCGATCTCGATCCCCGTGACCGGCTCCCCGGCGAGGAGCCGGGCGCCTGCCGCGCGGGCCGCGGCGATCAGGGCGAAGGTGAGGGCGTAGGGATTCACCTGGGCGTCGAGCGGCGAGAAGGAGGCGGCGATTACCCGCTGCGAGAGCAGGGGCTCGAGGCCGCGCAGGTCCGTGCCGTCGATCAATTCGACGGAAAGCCCCCCCGCCCGCTGTTCGGCGAGCCAGCGTCGCAGGACCTCGAGCTCGGAGTCGTTTTCGATGAGGCACAGACCCCCCGTCGCGCGGAACTCGATTCCCGGGCCGAGGATCTCTCGGAGCTCGTCGAACCGCCGGCGGCTTTCGAGCGCGAGCTCGAGATGCAGGCCGGGTTTCTTGGATTGGAGGAAGACCAGCCCGTCGCAGGCGCCCGAGCTTCCGGCGGCGGGGTCCTCCTTTTCGACCAGCAGCGGCCGGATGCCGCGTCGGGTGAGATGAAAGGCGATCGCGGCACCGATGACGCCCGCCCCGACGATCACGACCTCCGCCGTCGTTTCGCTCACGCGGATTTCTCCCGAGGAAGGATTATCCCGCTGCAGCCGGTAAGCTCTTGCGCCGCAGGTACGACCAGCCGAGGACGGCGGCTCCGGCGACGAAGCCGATCGCTTCGAGCGACTGGGCGGAAAAGACGAGCAGCCCGGATGCGGCCATGAGCACCGCCCGCAAGAGGGCGGGGATGGGCGTGAAGAAATAGCCGATCACCCCCGCGGCGAGGAAGACCACCCCGAAGACGGTGAGGGCGAGGCTGAGGAGAATCTCCCCCCAGCTTCCCATGAGGAGCAGCCCGGGCTGGAAGACGAAGGCGAAGGGGACCAGAAAGCCGGCCAGCCCCAGCCGGAACCCCTCGATCCCGGTCGCCATGGGCTCGGCGCCGGCGATGTTCGCCGCGGCGAAGGAAGTGACCGCATCGGGCGGGGTGAGATCGGCGAGCACGGCATAGTAAAAGACGAAGAGGTGCGCGGCGAGCGGGCTCACCCCGAACTTGGACAGGGCGTAGGAGCCGACGGTGACGGCGATGATGTAGGCCGGGGTGGTGGGGATCCCGGTGCCGAGGATGCTGATCACGAGAAAGACGAGAAAGAGCATGAAGAGCAGCGAATCGTAGGAGAGCGAAACCAGAATGGAGCCGAAAGCGAGCGCCACCCCCGTCCGCGTCAGCACCCCGACCACCATGCCGGAGCCGGCGAGCACCGCGGCGATCAGGCCGCAATTGACGAGCGAGCCGAAGAAGACGTCCAGGAACTTCGCCGGGGTGAGCCAGGTCTTGCGGTCGAGAAAGCTGAGCAGCACGATCACCCAGATCGTGTGAAAGGCCGCCTTGGCGGGCGAGTAGCCCCAAGCCAGCAGCAGGACGACCAGCACGAAGGGAAGGAAGAAGTAGCTGCGGCGAAGCAGCGATCGCAACGGGGGCCGGGCGGCTTTTTCGATCGGCGGGATGCCGCGTTTTTTGGCGATCAGGTGCACCATCAGAAAGACGCCGAGGTAGTAGAGGAGTGCGGGGATGACGGCCGTCTTGATGATCGTGAAATAGGGGATTCCGGTCACCTCGGACATGATGAAGGAGCCCGCGCCCATGATGGGCGGCATGATCTGGCCGCCCACGCCGGAGACCGACTCGATCGCCGCGGCCTGCTTGGGCGTGTAGCCGCTTTTCTTCATCATCGGAATCGTGAAGGAGCCGGTCGCGTACACGTTGGCGACCGTCGAGCCGGAGACGGTGCCGTAGAGGGCCGAGGAGATGACCGAGATCTTCGCCGCGCCGCCCCTCGCCCAGCCCGCGGCCCAGCTCGCGAAATCGATGAGGTAGTCGCCGGCGCCGGTGCGGATGAGCACCGCGGCGAAGAGGATGTAGATGTAGAGGATATCGGCCGAGATCCCCATGAGAAAGCCGAACATGCCTTCGTCGTTCGGCAGGTAGAGGATCTCGATCGCGCGGTCCAGGGTGAACGCCTTGTAGTGGAACAGCCCGGGCCAGTACTGGCAGGTCAGGAGGTAGACGAGAACCAGCGCCACGGTGGCGGCGAACCACTTGGAAATCGAGCGCCGGCAGGCCTCGATCGAGGCGAGCGCGAGCAGCGCGCCCAAAACGACCTCCTCGGTGCGCACGGGATGGAAGCCCACGAAGCGCTGGTTCAACCGGTCGGCGTGGAAGACGGTGTAAAGCGAGGCGGTGAGGCTGATCAATGCGGCGGCGAGATCGGGCAGGCTCGGCCGGGAGGCGGGCGAGCCCTTGCGCGCCGGGAACAGCAGGAAAACGAAGGGCAGCAGCATCGAGAGGTGCAGCCCCCGGAAGGTGCGGGGCTCGGGCGAGCCGAACCCCGCGCAGTAGTAGTGGAAAAACCCGGCGAGGACCGCGACCGCGAGGATGGGGATCTTCCAGGGGCGGGAGAGCTGCCGCATGGGCTTACTTCAGGATCCCCTTTTCCTTGTAGTACTTGATCGCGCCGGGGTGCAGCGGCACCCCGCAGCCCGTCGGGCCGTCCTTGGGCTCGTAGGGCTCCATGCTGGCGTGGACCTTGCGCGCCTTGAGGTAGTTCTCGTTGAAGGCCTTGGTGATGCGGTAGGCGAGATCCTCGCTCATGTCCTTGTGCACGGTGATGACCGAGCCGGCGGTCGCCGTGAGCACATCCTTCGTGTTGGCCGCTTTCTCGTAGGTCCCCGCAGGGATCTTGCCCGCGGTGATGCCGAACTGCTCGAGGTGCTTCAAGGCCGTCGGGGAGAAGTCCAGCAGCTTCAGGCGCCGCCCGACCGAGGCTTCGACCACGGCCGCCCCGGGGATGGCGAGGAAGGTGAAGACGGCGTCGGCGTTCTTGTCCTTGAATTGGTTCGCCTGGAAGGCGTAGTTGCCGCGCAGGAAGGTGAAGCCCGCCTTCTCGAGCTCGGGGATGCTCGTCTTGTAGGCCTCGAGCACGCGCTCGAGCACCCAGGTGTCGGAGCTTCCGGCCTGGGAGATCGCGATCCGCAGCTTTTTCTTCTGGCCGAAGATCTCATCCATCGTGTTGTAGGGCGAGTCCGCATCCACGTAGAAGTGGAAGTAGTTCATGCTCATGCCGCCCGCGAGCGCCCGGAGTTCCTCGAGCGGCTTCTCGAAGGGCGCCATGCCGCGGTAGGCCGCCGCGTTCAGGAAGGGCAGGCCCCAGCCGATCTCGGCCCCCTTGCTGGCGACCACGGCCGGATTCTGCAGCCCCCCGCCCGGGATGACCTTGATGACAATGTTGGGCTCGGTTTCGTTGATGATCGTGGAAAGTCCGCCGGCGATGGTATACCAGCCGCCGCCGGCGCCGCCGGCGGTCCAGGTGAGGGTCACCTGCTGGGCGCCGGCGGGCAGGGCCGCCGCCAGGCAAAGGGATGCGACGAGGGCGAAGAGCTTCGGGCGATGTCTCATGCTGCACCTCCGGGATGGGGTTGCCGGGGCAGGCAGAAATGCGATGCCGTCTCCCCTTTTTCAAAGAAATGCAAACGGATTGCCCATAGCCTTGGCCCCCAGGGCTGTCAAGACTAATCCGCGGCCTGC
>CALIUY010000015.1 GCA_938048455.1 uncultured Desulfobacterales bacterium
TCGGCGCTGTCGATCAGGTCCTTGATTTTCGCGGTGTAGTTTCCCAGCCGGTTCTGCACGGCGTTGCGGAAAGCCTGCATTTTCGTCGCCCCGATCTTGTCCTCCAGGAAGGCGTTGAAGCCGTCTAGAACAGCCTGCCGGGCGAGATCGCCCATGGCTGCGATATCTTCATCGTCTAAGGCCCCGGTGCGGATCAAAGTGAAGCCGAAGAGCACCATGACCGGGTCGTCGCTTCCGGCATCCTCCATCGCTTTCAGCATGGCGCGGGTCTGGCTGACCGAGGCGGGAGAGACGCCGAGAAGGGTCTCCTCACCGGCCCGAGGCGCGGGGGCGATCCCCTGGCGGACGATGTTGCCGTCGGCGTCCTTGGTGCGGACCAGAAGGAAGTTATACGCGGGGAAGTTTGGCAGGTTCGCAAGCGAGAACGTCAATTTTCCGTCAGACTCGGCTGTGGCCGACGTCGAAGAAGAACGAGCCCCAATCGAGCCGTTTTGATTGATGGGATAGATCTCGATCGTGTAGCTGGCTCCAGGGTTCAGAGCTGCGGCAAGGACCGCCCCCCCCAGAAAACGCCCGGAACCATTACCAAAAACAATAGCGTCGCTATCCGTTTCATCGCTTGGTCCTCCATGTGCGTTTGAGAGAAAAAAATTGGATCAATTTACGCTTCCGGTGACGGTTCCGGTTCCACTCGGCGGAGGGGTGGATGCTGGCGTAGAAGAGCCGCCCCCGCCTCCGCAACCCAGTGTCAAAAGAGCCAACAGCAGCACAGCCACCCCGATCATTTTAACAAACCCGTTACGCATTGCTTACCTCCTGAAATGATTTGCAAATTGAAATTTTATCGCCCCCCGGTCACGGCGAATTGACCCTGACGTATGTAAACACTCTGCCAGCCACCCTTGGCGGAAGGGATAGAAGGTCATTTTTATTCGAGGGGGAAGGAAAATCGGACCAATGCGTTTTGATCGCAGAAACAGACGGGAATGGAAGCGCCTTGGGCGGAAGGGGGAAAAGCAAAAAGCCCTGGAGAGTCTCCAGGGCTTTCATGGAATTTGTGGTAGCGGGGGGAGGATTTGAACCTCCGACCTTCGGGTTATGAGCCCGACGAGCTACCAGGCTGCTCCACCCCGCATCAACCGGACCAATATATCGGCAGGATAGGTCCGAGTCAAGAAATCTTTTTCTTCAGGATTGCCCGAGCTTTTCCAAGGTGGCCGCAACCGTATTGATCCTCTCCGGGGGGCAGAGGATGCGGATTTTCTTGTTTCGCGACGATGCCCCGGCGAGAATCGAAACGGCCGATGGGGGCAGGCCGAGTTCCCTGGCGAGAAGACGGATCAGGGCTCGGTTGGCCCGGCCTTCAGCGGGGGGCGCCGTCACCCGGACTTTCAGCGCCTCGCCGTGGAGACCGGAAACGAGATCGCGGGAGGCCCCGGGCTGGAGATGGATGTTCACGATGAGGCCTTGGGGACTTGCGGTGTAAAACGGCAAGGCTCATCCTCGAGTTGGGCTCAGCTGTTGCGGATCTTCTCGATCAGCCGGGTGGAGGAGACGTTCTCTTCTATCGGAATGAGAACGACTTGTCCGCCCCAGGACTCGACAAGCGGGCGGCCGACCACGGGCTTCTTCTCGTAGTCGCCGCCCTTGGTCAAAACGTCGGGCCGTAGCGCCGCGATGACGGCCTCGAGCTCTCCTGTCGCGAAGACCAGCACGTAATCGACACTGTCCAAGGCGGAAAGCAGGCGCGCCCGCTGCTCAACGGCGATGACCGGGCGCCCCGGACCTTTCAGGGCGCTGACCGAGGCGTCGTCGTCCACGGCGACGATCAGGATGTCGCCCAGGGCGCGCGAGGCGGCGAGCAGGCGGACATGCCCGGCGTGCAGCAGATCGAAGCAGCCGTTCGTGAAGACCAGCCGCTTGCCCTGTCGGCGGAGATCGGCGCAGATCACGGAAAGCGCCTCGAGGCTTTTTCGCTTGCGGGCCGCCGGGTCGGCTTTTTCGCTGAGCTCGACCGCCAGCTCCTCGCGGTTGACGGTGGCCGTGCCGATCTTTCCGACCACGACCCCGGCCGCGGCGTTGGCGATCTCGACGGCCTGCGGCAGGGAGAATCCGCAGGCGAGCGCAAGGGTGAGGGCGGCCGCGGCGGTGTCGCCCGCCCCGGAGACATCGAACACCTGCCGGGACCGCGTAGGAAAGGCTTGCGGCTTTTCCCCGCGGGAAAAGAGCACCATCCCCTCCGCCCCACAGGTGACGAGAACGTGCTCCACCGTCACCGTTGCGAGCAGCCGTGCGCCGGCCTTGAAAAGATCCGGATCGTCCGCCGCTTCGAGCCCCGCGGCGAGCAGCGCTTCGGCGCGGTTCGGCGTCAGCAGCGTGAATCCCGCGTATTTCGAGAAATCCCGGCCCTTAGGGTCCGCCACCGCAAGCTTGCCGGCTTTGCGGGCGCGGTGAGCGAGTTCGGCGCAGAACTCCGGAACGGCAACCCCCTTGCCGTAGTCCGAAAGCAAAACCGCATCGATCCCGTCGAAAACGTTCTTTGTGCGCTCGAGGATCTCTTCCTGGAGCGCTTGGGACAAGTTCTCCGTATCCTCGCGGTCGATGCGCAACAGTTGTTGCCCCCCGGCGAGAACCCGCGTTTTGCGTGCGGTCGATCGCTTGGGGTCGATCAGGACCGCACGGCGGTCGATCTCCAGGGCATCGAGAGCGGCGATGAGCTTTCGGCCCTCCTCGTCTGCACCGACCACTCCGGCCAGAGCGACCTTGGCCCCCAAAGCAGCGAGATTGCGGGCGGCGTTCGCCGCCCCTCCGGGGCGAAAATCGGCTTGCTCCAGACGGAACACAGGAACCGGGGCTTCGGGAGAGATCCGCTCGACGCGGCCCCGGAGGTATTCATCGAGCATGAGATCGCCCACGACGAGGATGCGGCGTTGTTCGAAGGCGCTGAAATCGAGACTCATGGCTCGAACGTCGACGGGCGGGCAGAAGCGCTTCGGGCGATCAGCTCGCGGATGAACGACGGCGGCCGCACCACGCGACCGGAAACATCGACGAAAGCGTGGTGGGTGAAGCCCTCGGCCAAGAGTTCCATCCCCTGCTTGCGGTAGATGCGGTACTGGAAACGGATGCCCCCGCGGACCGCAGGGTCCAGCCCCGTCTCGATGACCAGCAGGTCGTCATAGCGCGCCGGGGCGTGGTAGCGCGCCCCGCACTCGGCCACCGGCAGGAAGAAGCCGCGCTCTTCGATCTCGCGGTAGGTGAGGCCGAGAGAGCGGAAGAACTCGCTGCGGCCGACTTCGAACCAGCGGAAGTAATTGCCGTAATAGGCTTGCCCCATGCGGTCGGTGTCGCCGTAGATCACGCGGGTTTCGCTGCGGTGGATCATGGCTCCTCCCGCGTGAGAATGCCACCGATGAGCCGCTCGAGCTCCGGGTAGTCTTCGGCGACCGGAAGCGAAGGGTATTCGCGGCGGACCGAAGCGGGAGGACGGAACAGGATGCCGTGGTCGGCGGTCGTGAGCATGCGGACGTCGTTGTAAGAATCGCCGACGGCGATCACGCGGTAGTTGAGCCCCTGCATGGCGAGGGCGACCTTGCGTTTCCCGTCCTCCTGCCGGAGGCGATATCCGGTGACCTTCCCGTCGGAGGCGATCTCCAGACGGTTGCAGAGCAGGGTGGGGTAGTTCAGCTTGGCGATGAGCGGGCCGGCGAACTGGGTGAAGGTGTCGGAGACGATGAGCACGGGAATCCGGCGGCGCAGGGAGTCGAGAAATTCGCGCGCTCCCGGGAGCGGCTCCATGCGGGAAATCACGTCCTGGATATCGGCGAGACGAAGCCCCTGATCGTTCAGAATCTCGATCCGGCGGCGCATCAGGGCATCGTAGTCGGGAACATCGCGCGTCGTCAACCGAAGCGCGACGATTCCGGTTTCTTCGGCGAAGCGGATCCAGATCTCGGGAACGAAGACCCCTTCGAGATCGAAACAGGCAAGATGCATGACGCCAAGGCCCCCCTTCAGGATTCGAGGGTGTCGTCTTCGATGCGGATCAGCACCGGAGGCGCCGCCGAGACCTCCAGCCGTGCGATCTCGGCCAGGGCGCTCTTCACATCGGCCTCGCGGGCGCGGTGCGAGAGCATGACGACCGGAACCGCGCCGCCGCTGCGGCGGCCCTTCTGCTGCACGGACTGGATGCTGATCCCGTGGCGGCCGAGAATCCCCGCAATCGTGGACAGGACCCCGGGACGGTCGATCGCCGCGAAGCGAAAATAGTAGTGGGAGGTGATCTCCGCGATCGGAACGACCGGGATTTCCCGGACGAATCCTTCGGCGAAGGCCAGCGGCGGAACCCGTCGCGGCGAGCCGTGCAGAATGTTGCGGGCGAGATCGACGAGATCGGAGACCACCGCACTCGCCGTGGGCATCATGCCCGCCCCGCGACCGTAGAGCAAAATGTCGCCGGTCGCATCCCCGGATACCGTGATTGCATTCAGCGTGCCGTTGACATTGGAGAGAAGGTTTCCGAAGGGGATCATCGTCGGATGCACGCGGATTTCGACCGCCTCCCCCCGCCGTTTGCTGATGGCGAGAAGCTTGATGCGGTAGCCGAACTGCGCGGCGAAGTCGATGTCCAGGGGCGTGATGTGGGAGATCCCCTCAAGGAAGACGTCATCCAGGTTGATCCGCATGCCGTAGGCGAGCGCACTCAAAATGGCGATCTTGTGCGCCGTGTCGTGGCCTTCGATGTCGAGTGTGGGGTCGGCCTCGGCGTAACCCTCGCGTTGCGCCTGAGCGAGAGCGGCGGAAAATTCGATGCCCTCGTCGGTGATGCGCGAGAGGATGTAGTTGCAGGTGCCGTTCAGGATGCCGACAAGGGAATGAATCCGATTGCCGACGAGCGATTCGCGCAGCGTCTTGATGATCGGCATGCATCCGCCGACGCTCGCCTCGAAGTAGAGATCGACCCCTTTGCGGCCGGCGGCGGCGAAGAGCTCATTGCCGCAAGCGGCGATCAGCGCCTTGTTCGCCGTGACGACATGCTTGCCGCGCTCGATGGCCTCGAGGATGAAATTCCGGGCGATGCCGGTACCCCCGATCATTTCGACCACGATCTCGATCTCGGGGTCTTCGAGAACCCGCCGGGCGTCGGCGACGAGAACCCCCTCCGGGAAGGCGACGCCCCGGTCGCGGGCGGTATCGATGTCGGCGACCCTGCGCAAGGCGAGCTCAGCTCCCAGGCGGGCGGAGATCACCTCGCGGCTTTCCAGAAGAAGCTTGGCGACACCGGTGCCCACGGTGCCGCAGCCGAGAAGACCGATTGGAATGCGACGCATGGAATCTTCTTTCTTTTCCTTCGGGGCGGCCGACGGCGGCGGATCCTCAGAGAATCCGGCGGATGCCGCGCACCGCCTGGTTGATGCGCATGGGGTTTTCGATCAAGGCGAAGCGCACGAACTCATCGCCGTATTCCCCGAACCCGAGCCCCGGGGAGACGGCCACCCCGGCCTCACGGATCAGAAACTTCGAGAATTCGACCGATCCCATGGCGCGGTACTTTTCGGGAATCCGCCCCCAGACGAACATCGTGCCCCGGGGTTTGGGAATCTTCCAGCCCGCACGGGCAAGTCCCCGGACCAGCGTGTCGCGGCGCTCGCGGTAGGTTTCGCGGATCGCCTGCACGCAATCTTCCGGCCCGTTCAAGGCGATGATCGCCGCGATCTGAATCGGCTGGAAGACGCCGTAGTCGAGGTAGCTTTTGATGCGCTTGAGGGCGGCCACCGTTTCGGGATTGCCGCAGCAGAAACCCAGGCGCCAGCCTGCCATGCTGTAACTTTTGGAAAGCGAGAAGAATTCGACCCCCACCTCCTTCGCCCCGCGGGCCTGGAGGAAGCTGGGCGCCGTGTAGCCGTCGAAGACGAGATCCGCATAAGCGAAATCGTGAATGACGAGAATGCCGTGCTCGCGGGCGAAGGCGACCACCTTCTCGAAAAAGTCGAGCGCGACCGTCTCGGTCGTGGGGTTGTGCGGATAGCTCAAAATGAGAAGCTTCGGCCGGGGCCAGGTCTGCTTGGTGGCTTGAAGCAGGTTGGCGAAAAAATCCTCTTCCGGTCCCAGCGGGATTCCGCGCACCTCGCCGCCGGCGATGATGGCCGAATAGGGATGGATCGGGTAGGTGGGGTTGGGCGTGAAGACCACATCGCCGGGACCCACGGCGACCAGGACGAGATGCGAGAGCCCTTCCTTGACGCCGATCGTGACGATGGCCTCGGTTTCGGGATCGATGTCGACGTCGAAGCGGCGTTTGTACCAGGCGGAGATCGCATGGCGCAGCTTGGTGATCCCCATCGAGGCGGAATAGCGATGGTTCTGGGGCTTGCGTGCGGCCTCGACCAGCTTGTTCACGATGTGCGGCGGCGTGGGCAGGTCGGGGTTGCCCATGCCCAGATCCACGATGTCCTTGCCGGCGCGGCGCGCCTCCATCTTGATCTGATTGACCGTGGCGAACACGTAGGGCGGAAGGCGGTCGAGTCTGGCGAAACGGTTGCGCATGGGCGGGCCTCGCGGATCGTGTTGGAAATAAATTTTGACTTTTACGCCGCGATTCTATATTTTTCAAGGGTTTTTCACCCTTGAGAGGATCTGATGGACAAGCCGCTGACCTACTCCGACTCCGGTGTCGACATCGAAAAGGCCAACACCCTCGTTTCCAGGATCGTCCCGATCATCCAGCAGACCCGACGACCCGGCGTCGTCAGCGAGATCGGAGGATTCGCCGGGCTGTTCTCGATCGATCACCTGGTCAGCCGCATGAAACACCCGGTGCTCGTGAGCTCGACCGACGGGGTGGGAACCAAGCTCAAGATCGCCTTCCTGATGGACCGCCACGACACGATCGGCATCGATCTCGTCGCCATGTGCGTGAACGACATCCTCGTCCAGGGGGCCAAACCCCTATTCATGCTGGATTATCTTGCCACCGGAAAAATCGACCCCGTACGCGTCGAGGCCGTGATCCGCGGCATCGCCGAGGGGTGCCGGCTGGCGCGCTGCGCCCTGATCGGCGGCGAGACGGCGGAGATGCCGGGGATGTACGCGCCGGGAGAGTACGATCTCGCCGGTTTCGTCGTCGGGATCGTCGACAACGCCGAGATCATCGACGGCACCGCCATCCGCGTCGGCCACCGTCTGATCGGCATCGCCTCGAGCGGCCTGCACAGCAACGGTTACTCGCTCGTCCGCAAGATCTGCTTCGAGCGGCTGAAGCTCTCCCCCGACGCCTACGTGGCCGAGCTTCAAACCACGCTCGGCGAGGAGCTGCTCAGGCCCACCCGGATTTACAGCGACACGGTTTCCGCCTTGCAGAAGGATCTTCCGCTCCACGGCCTCGCTCACATCACCGGCGGCGGCCTGGTCGACAACGTCGTCCGGGTCGTGCCGCAGTCGTTCAGCGTCGTCATCCGACGCGGGAGCTGGCCCGTTCCGGCGGTGTTCTCTTTCTTGCAGCAGGCGGGTCAGGTGAGCGAGTTCGAGATGCTGCGGACCTTCAACAACGGCATCGGGTTGGTGGCGATCGTGCCGCCGGAGGCCGAAAGCGATACGATCGATCGGTTGCGGGCGATGAACGAGGGGGCCTGGACGATCGGGGAAATCGTCGAGCGGCGCGAGGGAGGCGATAGGCTGATCTGGGCCTGAAGCCGGGCGCGGCCATGATCGTTCTGGGCATCGAAACCTCCTGTGACGACACGGCCGCCGCCGTGGTCGAAGACGGCCCCCGGGTGCTGTCCTCGATCGTCGCCTCCCAGATCGAGACCCACCGCGCCTTCGGCGGGGTCGTCCCGGAACTCGCCTCGCGCCGCCACATCGAATCCCTCTCCGCGGTGGTCGAGGAAGCGATCGCCCGAGCCGGGATTACGCCGGAGCGGATCGACGCCGTGGCCGCCACCCGCGGCCCCGGTCTCGTCGGCTCGCTTCTCGTCGGGTTCTCCTTCGCCAAAGGCTACGCCTGGGCCCGCGGGCTGCCGCTTGCGGGCGTAAACCACCTCGAAGCCCACATCCACGCCCTTTTCCTGGAAGACCGCCCTCCCGCCTACCCCTTCGTTTCCCTTCTCGTCTCCGGCGGCCACACGGCGCTCTACCTCGTCTCTTCGCCCTTCGGGATGGAGCTTCTCGGGCAGACCCGGGACGACGCCGCCGGCGAAGCCTTCGACAAGGTGGCCAAGATGCTCGGCCTGGGATACCCCGGCGGGCCGGTGATCGAGAAACTCGCCCGCTGCGGCGACCCGCATCGCTTTCCCTTTCCCCGACCCGCTCTCGACCAGCCGGGATTCGATTTCAGCTTCAGCGGGATCAAGACGGCGGTGGGCCGGATGATCGAACGGCTGCCGAGCCTCTCGGAGGGGGATGCGGCGGACTTGGCGGCCTCTTTTCAGGCGGCGGTGATCGAGGTGCTGCTCGCCAAGCTCGTGCGGGCGGCGGCGGCGAAAGGTTGTCCGCGGATCGCCGTTGTCGGCGGGGTCGCCGCCAACGGCCCGCTGCGGCGAAGAACGGAGCAGGCGGCCCGCGAGTGCGGGATCGAAGCCTTCCTTCCCCCGCCGCGCTGGTGCGGCGACAACGCCGCGATGGTCGCGGCCGCCGGCTTGCATCTGCTGCGCGCCGGGCATCGCTGCGGGCCGGAAAGCGACGTCTTCTCCCGGAGCGGCTGAGGAAAGGCTCCGCCGCCGGGCGATGCGCCGCCTATTGCCGCTCGGAAAGGACGCCCTTGGCGTCGAGGATGCGCGCGATCGATTCCCGGGCGGACTCCTGGCGCTGAGAATCCCCCTTCTCCAGTTCCTCCAAAAGCACGGCATGGGCGCGAGCGATGCGCTCGGTATGCCGGCACACGAGCAGGAGGTCGACACCGGCGCGGAACGCTTGGCGCACGGCCTCCTCGAAGCTGCAGGCCTGCGCGACGGCCCCCATGTTCAAATCGTCGCTCAGGGCAAGCCCCTTGTGCCCCAGGCGGCGGCGAAGGAGTCCTTGAACCACGACTGCGGAGAGACTGGCCGGTCGTTGCGGATCGAGGCGGGGGTAGAGGACATGGGAAATCATGATCCCGGCCACGCCGCTATCCACTGCGGCGCGAAACGGAAGAAGCTCGAAAGACTCCAGGGCTTCGAGGTCCTCGGTGAGGACGGGGAGATCTTCGTGCGAGTCGAGGCGGGTGCGCCCGATCCCGGGAAAGTGCTTGGCGACGGAAAGAACGCCCCGCGACTGCAGACCGCGGATGACGGCCGCACCCAATCGGGCGACCGTGAGCGGGTCGGATCCGAGCGCCCGGCCCTCCATCACGCTTCCGAACCCGGCCGGGGCCACATCGAGCACGGGGGCGAGGTTCATGTTGATGCCCACGGCGCCGAGCTCGGAGGCCGTGATCGCCGCGAAGCGTTCGGCTTGCGCTAAGGAGGCGATCGGCGGCGTCTCCGGAAACTGGGTGAAGGGGGGAGGAAGGCGCGCGACCCGACCGCCTTCCTGATCCACGGCGATCCAGAGGGGGGGAAGGCCGATCCGGGCGGCAAAACTCTGCAGCGCCGCGGTCAATTCCCGAACCTGCTCCGGGGTGGCGATGTTGCGACGGAAGAGAATGACGCCCGCGGGTTGAACCGACCGGATCAGGGCGCGCAGCTCGGCGTCGAGCCGCAGACCCTCGAAGCCGACAAGCAGCCTCTGGCCGGCGAGCGCTTCCAGGCTCCAAGCTTCGGGATCCATGACCTCTACGGATACCACGAGTTCCGCGACGCCGGCAAACGGGGGCTGAAATCCGCGGAGGGTTTTCCCGGCCGTTCACCCGGCCGAAGCGACGGCGAGCGGCCGGGGCGGCTCATCGTCAAGCAAGCCCGAGGCGCAAACCAGAGAGAGGACCTCTTTTGCCGCAACCGGCGGCGAGTAATAGTAGCCTTGTCCGAAGTCGCAACCGAAGTCGAGCAAAATGCGGTGCTGCTCGGGAGTTTCGATGCCCTCGGCGACCACGGTCAGGTTCAACTTGTGGGCGAGCGAGATGATCGCCTCCACGATGTTGCGGTTGTCGCCGGAGGCGAGGTGGAGGCGGGAAATAAAGCTGCGGTCGATTTTCAGAATGTCGATCGGAAGCCGCTGCAGGTAGCCGAGCGAGGAATAACCGGTCCCGAAATCGTCGATGGCGATGCGGATGCCGTGGTCGCGCAGCCGCTGGGCGAGGCGGACGGCTTCCTCCGAATCTTCCAGGAAAGCCGACTCGGTGATTTCCAGGCGCAGCAGCGTGGCGGGGAGCTCGGCCTCGGCGAGCGTCTCCAGCACCTCGTCGAGCAGGCCGGGCTGGAGAAAATGACGGCTCGAAATGTTGACGCTCACGCTGAGCTCGGCCCCGGTCTCCGGGCGGCGATACCAATCGCGGGCGTCGCGGCAGGCTTGTTCGACGATCAGTCGGGTAAGGGGAAGGATGAGACCGGTCTCTTCCGCCGTGGTGATGAACTGGCTCGGAGGGATCGTTCCGCGTTCCGGATGGTGCCACCGGACCAGGGCCTCGAAGCCGACGATCGAGCCGCACTTGAGGCGCACGATCGGCTGGTAGACGTTGCAGAACTGGCTGCGGTCGATCGCCTTGCGCAGATCGGTCTCCTGCTGGAGCTGCAGCCGTGCCTTTTCGTGCAGGCCCCGGTCGAAGAGTTGGATCCGCCCTCGGCCTCGTTCCTTGGCGTGATACATGGCGGCGTCGGCGTCCCGAATGATCGCATCGGGCTGCTCGTAGCCCGCAGTTTCGAGCAGCATGCCGAAACTGGCCGCGGCGAAAACCTCCCGACCCCGCAGAACAAACGGCTCGCGCAGCGAGGCCTGGAGGCGCTCGGCGATTTCCTGAGCAGCCTCGGGGCAATCGAGATCCTCGAGCAGCACCACGAACTCGTCCCCGCCCAGACGGGCGAGCACGTCGGTTTCCCTCAACCCGCTGCGGATGCGTTCGGCGAAGGCGATCAGCAGCTCATCGCCCGCGCTGTGCCCGAGGCTGTCGTTGACGAGCTTGAAGCGGTCGATATCAAGGTAGATGACGGCGAAGCGATAATCGGCCTTGCGCTTGCCGCGCTTGATCGCCATCGCGAGATGCTCGAGAAAGAGCGCGCGGTTCGGCAGACGGGTGAGGGAATCGTGGAAGGCCTGGAAGGAGATCCGTCGCTCGGCTTCTTTCAGCTCGGTGACGTCGGCGAAGGTGGCGACACCCCCCCGGCTTTCCGGGATCGGGGCCAGCGTGACCAGAACATCGCGGATGTTTTGATCCCGACCGCAGAACTGGCAGCTGAACTGCCGTCCGAAGAGCGCCGCCAGACCGGCCTCGCCGATCGTTCCCAACTCCTCGATCCGACGGCGGCTTGCGTCGTCGATGAACTCCAGCCAGGTTTTCCGCTGCAGGAGCTCGCGCGGGCGGTAGCCGGACATCGTGAGAAAGCGCGAATTCGCGAGCGAAATGCGCATGTCTTCCTCGACAATGATCGTCGCGGCCCCCGTGTTTTCGAAGATGGTGCGGTACTTCATCTCCGAGCTGCGCAACTCGGCCGTGCGCTCGCGGACCTTGCGCTCGAGCGTCTGGTTCGCCTCCTGCAGCTTGCGGTTCGAGGTGTGGACGCTGTGCACCAGAATCTGCGTGCAGGCGCTGATGAAAACGATCACGGCCACGGTCAGAAGCGAAGAGGGCTGGATGCCGCGCAGCGAAGTATCCATATAGAGGTAGAACAGAGCGGCGGCGGCACCGATGATCAACAGACCGATGCGATCGAGGATTTTAACGGGTCTGACGAATGACGCTTCCATGCCCTGACGCAGATCCGCTCCGGTTCATCCCGCCTCTGTTTTCGGAATATCGCCCGGAAGGCGACGGATCTTGAGGGCCGTCGTCGGGATCCTCCCCCATGGCCGAAAAAAAAAGACAGAGCCCGATTGCCCTGTCTTTTTCTCTCGGCTTCCCTCGATGCCGTTGTTTTCGTGGGGTGTCTTCTCAGACCCTGCCGGTGGAAGCCCTCCAGAAAAGATGCACGCACATCCGAGAAGCCATTCGCCCGGATATCAAAGCAATACTCGTGCCAGTGTCAATCAAATTTGGAAAGGAAAGATTTTCGATAAGTTGGCGACTTCACGGGCCACCGCTCGATCCTGCGCTTGTAGTCCGACTGTCAGAATCTTGACGCTTCCCGCGTCGCAGGGGCTTGGCCTTCTCCCCGCTGATAGAAGCGCACGGCGCGCTGGTGCTCTTCGTAGGTGGTCGAGAAATGGTGGGTGCCGTCGTTGCGGGAGACGAAATAGAGAAAGGGAGTCGGTGCGGGAAACAGGGCGGCGTGCAGCGAGGCTTTTCCGGGATTGGCGATCGGGCCCGGGGGCAGCCCGCGAATGAGGTACGTGTTGTAAGGGGTCGGGGTTTCGAGATGCCGGCGGGTGAGGTTGCCGTCGAAATCGCCTAAGCCGTAGATCACGGTGGGGTCGGTCTCCAGGCGCATGCCGCGCTTGAGGCGGTTGTGAAAGACGGCCGCGATGAGAGGGCGCTCGGCCGGGTCGCCGGTTTCCTTTTCGATGATCGAGGCGAGGGTGACCGCTTCATGTCGGCTCAGACCCAGTCGCGAGGCTTGTTCATCCCATTCCGGCGGGTAGGCGGCGTGAAAGCGCTCGACCATCGTTTGAAGGATCCTCCGAACGCCGGCTCCGCGGGGGAAAAAATAGGTTTCGGGAAAGAGATAGCCTTCCAGGCTATCGGCGGGGATCCCGAGCTTTTTCGCGAGTGCGGGATCGCGGGCGAGGGCGACGAATTCCTCGGCGGGGGCCAGTCCGGTTTTTTCGACGACGGCGGCGATCTGGGGGATGGTCCAGCCTTCGGGAATGGTGAGCCGATACAGACGAACCCGCCCATGAAGGAACCGGCTGAGGATCTCGCGCGGGGAAAGGGACGGCGAAAGAGCGTATTCCCCCGCCTGGATGCGGCGCTCGGCCTCTTCCAGACGCGCGAGCCATCGGAACCCGAGAGCGCTGCGGATCAGCCCTTGAGCCTCGAGGCGACGGGCGATGCTGACGAGCGCTTCTCCGGGCTCCACGGCGAAGGACCTCTCCGAGGTTTCCTCGCCGGCCGGGGTACGGGAATAGCGCTTTAGCTCCAGCCAGGCGAATGTCCCCCCGGCCGTCGCCAAAACCATGAACGCCGATAGGGCGAGCCAGAGTTTTTTTCGCTTCATCGCGCCACAACACCGGAAGCGGCCGGGAAGTTTTCCCCCCAAAGCATGCCATCCGGCCGATTTTCAGATTACCCGCGCAGCCAAAAACTGTCAAAGCGAGCGGAAAACATGTGTTGACAAGCATGGACATGGCGGGCTATTTTTCACATTCTATGCTTTTGTCGTCAGCGTTTTTCGGATCAAGACAAAGTCCCGGCGGGAAAAGAGAGCCTTTCTTTTCCGGCCACCCGCGGGCAGACGATTCCAACGTGCATTTTCCCTGAGGATCCGGCGATGGCCAAGCCGAAGTTGAAGCGGCATCTCATCAACCGCGACTGGTGCAAGGGTTGCGGAATCTGTGTCGAGCTTTGCCCCAAGCACGTCCTTGAGCTCGACGAGCAGGACAAGGTCAGCGTGGTGCGGCCCCAGGATTGCATCTGCTGCCGGCTGTGCGAGCTGCGTTGCCCGGATTTCGCGATCGAAGTGGAGACGGAGGAGTAGGCGGCCATGGGCAAGACCGTGAAATTCGTTCAGGGCAACGAAGCCTGCGTCGAAGGGGCGCTCTACGCCGGGCTCAACTTCTACGCCGGCTATCCGATCACGCCCTCCACCGAGATCGCCGAGCTTCTCTCCCTCAAGCTTCCCCCGAGGGGAGGAAAGTTCATCCAAATGGAAGACGAGATCGCCTCCCTCTGCGCGATCATCGGGGCCTCGCTCACCGGCTGCAAGGTGATGACCGCGACCAGCGGACCGGGCTTCTCGCTCATGCAGGAAGCCTTGGGCTACGCCGTCATGGCCGAGATCCCCTGCGTGATCGTCGACGTGCAGCGCGGCGGCCCCTCGACCGGAATCCCCACCCATGTAAGTCAGGGAGATCTGAACCAGGCCCGCTGGGGGACACACGGCGATCATGCGATCATCACGCTCACCGCTTCCAATCACCAGGATGTCTTCGCCATGACCGTCGAGGCCTTCAACCTCTCGGAGACCTACCGCACGCCGGTGATCCTGCTTTTCGACGAGGTCGTGGCTCACATGCGCGAAAAGCTGATTCTCCCCGAACCCGGCGAGTTGCACACGGTCGAGCGGTTGAAGACCTCGGTGAAAGAGGGGGTCGACTACCACCCGTATCTGCCGCGCGAGGACGGAAGGCTCCCGATGTCCGACTTCGGCGGCGTGCACCGCTACAACGTCACCGGGCTCGTCCACGACATGTGGGGTTTTCCCTCCACGGAACCGCGCGTCGTTCACGGACTGCTGCGTCACCTGGTCGACAAGATCGAAAACCGCGCCCACGAACTCGCCCGCTTCAAGGAGTTCCACCTGGAGGACGCCGATATCGTGCTGATCTCCTACGGCTCCTCCGCCCGTTCGGCGCTGCACATCGTTGAGGAGCGCCGGCGCCGGGGCGAGCGGCTGGGGTTGCTCGAGTTGCAGACCCTCTGGCCCTTTCCCGGCGACGTCGTCCGCACGCGTTGCGCTCGGGCGCGGGCGGTGGTGGTGGTCGAAATGAACATGGGGCAAATGGTTCCCTGGGTGAAGCTTGCGGTGGAGCGGCCCGACCGGGTCTTTCTCGCCAACCGGATCGACGGCGTTTTCATCACGCCGGCCGACATCCACAACATCCTGCGCATCATTCAAGGCAGAGGGGTATGACGATGGCCGTCAAGGACTATCTCCGGGAACGTTTCTTCCCCCACCTGTGGTGCCCGGGCTGCGGCCACGGCGAGGTTCTCGGGGGGATGATCCGGGCGATCGAGCGGCTCGGGTTGAAGAAAAACGACATCGTCATGGTCTCCGGGATCGGATGCTCCTCGCGGATCGTGGGCTACGTCGACTTTCATACCCTGCACACGATCCACGGTCGGGCGCTCGCTTTCGCCACCGGCGTCAAGCTCGCCCGGCCCGAGCTGACCTTGATCGTGCCCATGGGCGACGGGGACGCCCTGGCGATCGGCGGAAACCACTTCATTCACGCCGCCCGTCGCAACATCGACATCACGGCGATCGTGATGAACAACCGCATCTACGGCATGACGGGCGGGCAGTTCTCTCCGCTCTCGGGGATCAACGTGAGCGCCACCACCGCCCCGTTTAAGACGATCGACAAGAGTTTCGATATCGTGGAGTTGGCCCGTGCCGCGGGCGCCACCTTCGTCGCACGCTCCACCACCTACCACGCCCAGCACCTGAGCGAGGTGATCGAGAAGGCGATCCGCCATAAGGGGTTTTCGGTCGTCGAGGTCCTCACCCAGTGCCCGACCTATTTCGGGCGCAAGAACCGAATCGGAGATGCCCCCGAGATGGTCAAGTGGCTCAAGGACCATACGACCCCGGTCGGGTCCAAGGCAAAACAGGAAAACCCGGAGTTGATCGAGCGCGGCATTTTCGTCGACATCGAAGCCCCGGAATACTGCGAAGAATACAGCAAGCTGGTCGAGCGCGCGAGGGGAGGAAGCCGGTAATGGAACGCTGCAGGCTCGTCTTTTCCGGCTCCGGCGGCCAAGGGGTCATCACGGCGGCCATCATTCTGGCCGAGGCGGCGGTGCTGCACGAAGGATTGAACGCCGTACAATCGCAGTCCTATGGAGCGGAGGCCCGCGGCGGGGCGACCCGCTCGGACGTGATCATCGCCGATACCCCCATTTACTATCCCAAGGTGCTGCAGCCGAATGTTCTGGTCTGCCTCACCCAGGAGGCCTACAACAAGTTTTCCTCGATCATCCGCCCCGGAGGGCTGCTGATCACCGACAGCCGCTACGTCAAGATCCAGCGCAAGGTGGACGCCCTGCAGCGCGAGCTGCCGCTCTACCGCTCGGTGATGGAAGCGATCGGGCGACCCATCGTCTTCAACATCTGCATGCTGGGGGCCCTGGTGGCGCTGACCGATCTCGTGCGCCCCGAGTCGATCCTCAAGGTGCTCGAAAGCCGGGTTCCCCCCGACTTCCTCGAGATGAACCGCCGGGCCCTCGAGATCGGCATGGAGCTTGGAAAAAACGCACGGGTCTGAAGCCCCGCTCATGCGCCGTCGGCCACGGCGCGCGCGAAGAGCCGAGCGCGCCTATCCAGCCGGGACACGAAGCCTACCTCCAAATCCACGAACCATGCCGCCGTGAAGGAACTGCGGTCGCAGCTCCAGAGCGCCTTCTGGCGGCGAGCGAAAGGCGCTTCGGCGCAGAAGTCCGCTCCGTGCGGGGTGGGCGCGATCAGGGAAAGCAGTTCCTCGACCGTCGGCAGCCGCCACGTGGCGATGCCGCCGAAACCCTCGCGGTTCAGCGTGGCGACATAGTCGCGGGCTTCCCGCCAGGGGATCGGGTAGGGGCTTCCCCCGCGCTGCCAGATCAGCCCCAGGGCGGGGTCGCAGAGCATTTCCGCGCCCCGGGGCTCGAAGAGGCGGGCGGCGTAGGTGCGGGGGCGAAGGATCTCGTCCAGCCCGAACCGCTCCTGCGCCTCGGAGGGGGAGATTTTCAGCGAACGGGATCGCGGCCGGCTTTGCGCAGCCCCCGGTTCGGCGGAAGAGAAGGAGACGGACGCCGCCGAGGCGCAGGTGCGCTCCCGGCGTTGTTTCCAGGCGGCCTCGAGCGCTTCCAGCGACGCGTTCGCCTCGGCCGCGGAAGAAAATCTTCCGGCGGGATCGGGGTCGAGGAGCCGTTCGAAAAAGGCGATCCAGCCGTGGTCCAGGTCGGGGTTCAAGAGCAGAGCCTCACGGCCGAAATCCGATCCCGGAAGCCTTCCGGTCAACAGCCGGTAAAGGGTCACCCCGAAGGCGTAGAGGTCGGCCCGGCCGTCCGCCGCTTCGGGGTCCCGCTCCTGCTCGGGAGCGGCATACCAGGGGGAGCCGACGTTCAGGTGGGAGGGTCGGGACCGGCGTTCGCCGCGCAACCGCGAAAGCCCGAAGTCGGCGATCCGCACCGCGCCGCGTTCATCGAGCAGCAGGTTGAAGGGTTTGATGTCGAGGTGCACGATGCCGTGATGGTGCAGGTAAGCGAGTCCGTCCAGCGTTTCGCGGGCGATTTCCAGCGCCCGGTCGATGCGCAGGATGCGCGAGGGGAGCTCCGCCCGCGGGCGCTCTCCGATCAGAATCCCCACGTTCAAGAAATGATGATCCATCACGGCGAACGGCCGCCCGTCGGCTTCGTCGTAATCGTGGACCGAAAGCAAGTGGGGATGGCTCAGTCGGGCCATTTTCACGGCTTCGCCGAGGAACATCTCGCGCAGGGCGTTCTCCCCGAGCAGACGGACAAGCAGGGGGTCGGGTTCGAGCCGTTTCAAGGCGGCCATGCGGCCGATCGGCGGCAGCTCGACCAGATAAACACGGCTCATGCCCCCGCGGCCGAGCAGCCCGCGGACGATGTAGCGTCCGATCCGTTTCATCGGCAAAGCCTTCGCGCGTGTTCCGGCGGCAGCCCCCGGGCGAGGATCTTGGCCGCCGCGGCCGGGGCGTCATAGGCCACACAGCGGATCTCCAGCGTTCCGCGGTCCTCGTCCCAGAGAACATACTTCGCCCGCGGATCCCCGTCCCGGGGCTGGCCGACGCTTCCCACGTTGACGAGATAGCGCGATTGGGGATCGAGGGCATATTCCCCCTCGCTCAGCGCTTCTTCCTGCACTTCCCGCTCCCGGAGGCGGTAGAGGCCGAGGAGATGGGTGTGGCCCACGAAGCAGAGGCGCTCCGGAAAAGAGGCGAAACGGGTGGCGAGGTCGATCCTGGGGATTTCGAAAAGGTAAGTGGTCGGCGAGTCGGGAGGAAAGCCGTGCACCAGCCGCAGCCCGTGAACGGAAAGAAAAGGCGGCAGGGCGGCGAGAAAGGCCCGGATGTCGGATCGCAGCCAGGACAGGCTGAGCGCCAGCGAACGTCGGGCCGCCGGATTGAACCAATCGAGCGTGGAGGGGTCGAGCGCCGCAAGCTCGTGATTTCCCAACACCGAAGGGATTCCCCGGGCGATCAGGAGCTCGACGACCTCCTCGGGCTGAGCGCCGTAGCCGATGTTGTCTCCCAAGCTGTAAAGGGCATCGACGCGGCGCCTTTCGAGATCCTCGAGAACCGCCTGGAAAGCGTCCAGATTGCCGTGGATGTCCGAAAAAATGGCCAGTCGCATGGGCGTTGGGCAAGCCCCGCTTCAGCCGAGTGTCCCGAGATACCAGCGCATGAGCTCGGGGCCGCGGAAGAGGTAAGCGATCGCGCCGATCGAAAGAAAGGGGCCGAAAGGCACGGCGGCTTTCATCCCCTCCGTGCGCCGCAGCATGACCGCAAGCCCCGCAAGCGTGCCGGTGAGCGAGGCGATGAACAGGGTTACGGCGACGCCCTTCCAGCCGAGAAAAGCCCCGATCATGGCCAGAAGCTTGATGTCGCCGCCGCCCATGCCTTCACGCCGTGCCAGCCACTGGTAGCCCCAGGCGACCAGAAAAAGAACCCCCCCGCCCAGCAGAAGGCCGATCAGCGCGTCGGTCGGCGGCACCAGGCCGGGACCGAAGCTTGCGGCCAAACCGAGGAGGATGCCCGGAAGCGAAATGACATCCGGGATGATGTGGTGGTCGAGGTCGATGAAGGTGACCACCAGCAGCGCACAGACCAGAAGGAAGCTTACGAGCGCCGTCGCATCGAGCCCGAAGCGCAGAATCGTGAGCGCCCCGAAGGATCCGGTCAAAAGCTCGACCAGGGGATAGCGCCAGGGGATGCGGCTTCCGCAATCCCGGCAACGGCCTTTGAGCAGGATATAGCTCAGCACCGGGATATTGTCCCAGGGCCGAATGGGGCTGCCGCACTGCGGGCAGCGGGAACGCGGCCGGACGACGGAAAGCGAGAGGGGGAGACGATGGATGCAGACGTTTAAGAAACTGCCCACGAGCAAGCCGACCACGAATCCGATCCATTCCATGGGTGACGAAACCCTCAGCGCTTCATGAAAGTGCATTCTTTTCGCCGTACCGCTTCACCCTCGCCCGTCGGGAAAACCGTTGCGGAACGGCCTGCCGTTTTCGGTTGCAATGCCGTTTCGATGCTATACAATACCCTGTATAGACGACTTTCGTGGAATTTCCCAACTCCTTTTTCCGGTTGCGCCGCCTTCCGGGGACGCAACCGGCTTTTGTTCTTGTAGAAAGCCGAGATTCCACCCATGGCCGAAGTCGACCGCGACGACTTGATCACCATCCTCGAGGAGGAGACCCCCAGCGCCGACATCCCTCTCGAGCTTCCCCTGCTGCCCGTACGCGATGTGGTCATTTTCACCGACATGCTCCTTCCCCTTTTCGTCGGACGGGAAAGCTCCGTGCGGGCCGTCGAGGAGGCCGTCGCCGGCAAAGGCTTTGTCTTTCTCTGCACCCAAAAGGATGCCGCACTCGAGTCGCCGCGGGAAGAGGACCTCTACCGCGTCGGGACCGTGGGCCGGGTGCTGCGTGTCCTCAAGCTTCCCGACGGCCGGCTCAAGCTTCTCATCCAAGGGGTGGCCAAGGCCAAGATCGAGCGCTTCCTTCGGCGTCGGCCGCCTTACCGGGTGCGGATCGCCCTGTTTCAGGAAGAGAGCCCTCCGGCCGAGGTCTCGCTCGAGTCCGAGGCCTTGATGCGCAATGTGCGCGAGCAGACCGAGAAGATCCTTTCGCTCCGCGGAGAGCTCAACACCGACATCACGGCCGTGCTGCAGAATGTCGAGGAGCCCGGAAAACTCGCCGATCTCATCGCCTCGAACCTGCGGCTGAAAATCGAGGAATCGCAGGCGCTGCTCGAAATCCTCGATCCCCTGGAGCGCCTGCGGAAGCTGAACGATCTTCTCCAGCGCGAGCTCGAACTCTCGGCCGTGCAGGCGAAGATCCAGTCCGAGGTCAAAGACGAGATCTCCAAGAGCCAGCGGGACTATTACCTTCGCGAGCAGGTGCGTGCCATTTACCGCGAGCTGGGGGAACAGGACGAGCGGCTGGCCGAGATCGAAGATTACCGGCGTCGGATCAAAAAGGCGCGGATGAGCCGGGAAGCCCACGAGGAAGCCCTGCGGCAGCTCAAGCGGCTGGAGCAGATGCATCCGGATTCGGCCGAATCCACGGTGGTGCGGACCTACCTCGACTGGCTGGTCGATCTCCCCTGGAGCCGCAGCACCCCCGAGCGCATCGACATCCCCCGGGCGAAGACGGTGCTCGATCGGGAGCACTACGGGCTTTCTTCGGTCAAGGAGCGCATCATCGAACAGCTGAGCATCCGCAAGCTCAACCCCCGCAGCCGGGGGCCCATTCTCTGCTTCGTCGGACCGCCCGGCGTGGGAAAGACCTCGCTCGGGAAAGCGATCGCTCGGGCCCTGAAACGCAAGTTCGTGCGCATTTCGCTCGGCGGAATCCGCGATGAGGCCGAGATCCGCGGCCATCGCCGCACCTACATCGGGGCCCTGCCGGGACGGATTCTACAGGGCCTCAAGCAGGCCGGGGTCAAAAACCCGGTTTTCATGATGGATGAAATCGACAAGTTGGGGATCGATTTCCGCGGCGATCCTTCGGCCGCGCTGCTCGAGGCGCTCGACCCCGAGCAGAACGTCGCCTTCAGCGACCATTACCTCAATTTGCCATTCGATCTTTCGCAGGTCTTGTTTCTCCTCACGGCGAACATCCCGGACACGATCCCGGCGGCGCTTCTCGACCGCATGGAGATCCTCACCCTTTCCGGCTACACCGAAGAGGAAAAGATGGCGATCGCCAGGCGCCACCTCCTTCCCCGCCAGGTACGGGAATGCGGCCTGAAGGGGCGCCAGCTCGAGATCACCGACGAGGCCCTGCGCCGAATGGTGCGCCTGTATACCTCGGAAGCCGGGTTGCGCAATCTCGAGCGCGAAATCGCCGCCCTCTGCCGCAAGGTCGCCCGCCGCGTGGCCGAGGGAAAGAAGGAGCCGGTCGTCGTCACCCGCCGCAACCTGCAGCGGTTTCTCGGCCCGCCGAAATTCATCCCCGAGATGGATCCGGAGGAGAGCCAGGTCGGGCTCGCCACCGGTCTGGCCTGGACCTCGGCCGGCGGAGAGGTGCTCTACATCGAGGCCACGCTCATGAAAGGCAAAGGGGAGCTGATCGTCACCGGGCAGATCGGTGATGTCATGCAGGAGTCCGCCCGGGCCGCCGTAACGTTCGCCCGATCCACCCTGAACGGCGCCCTCGAACGACGCTTGAAGCTCGACGTCCAGGACATCCACATCCATGTCCCGGCGGGGGCGATTCCCAAGGACGGCCCTTCCGCCGGCATCGCCATGGCGACGGCCCTGGTTTCCGTGCTGACCGGGCGGCCGGTGCGGGGGGATGTCGCCATGACCGGCGAGGTCACGCTTCGGGGTCGGGTGCTGCCGGTCGGAGGGTTGAAGGAAAAGATCCTCGGGGCGCTCCGGGCCGGGATCAAGACCGTGCTCATTCCCCGCAAAAACGTGAAAGATCTCGAGGAAATCCCGGCAACGATCCGCCGCAGGATCAACCTCGTTCCGGTTCAGACCATGGAAGAGGTGCTGCGGCAGGCCTTGGTCGACCCGGGCCGGGCCGGAAGACCTGCACGTCCCCTCGGGGGCAGGGCCGGCGGCCGTTGAGACGATGAGGATCCTCGCTCTCGACACCTCGACGCGAAGCTGCTCTGTCGCCCTGCTGGCGGATGCGGAGATCCGGGTGGAGACGGCCGTGCGCCTGCCCGAAACGCACTCCGTCCACCTGCTGGCGCTGGTCGAACACGCCATGCGGCTTGCGGGCTGGCGTCCCGGGCAACTCGACGGCCTCGGCGTCTGCGTGGGCCCGGGATCGTTCACCGGTTTGCGCATCGGGATTGCGACCGCCAAGGGCATCGCCGGTGCGGCCGGGATTCCCTGCATCGGCGTCGGCAGCCTCGAGGCCCTGGCAGCATCGCTTCTGCCCCGGAACGGGCGCATCTGCAGCCTGATCGACGCTCGGCGCGGCGAGCTCTATGCCGCGGTTTATCGGGCCGCAGGGGAGCGGCTCGAACCGCTCGCTCCGGAGCGTGTGCTGACGATCCAGGCGCTGCTCGAAAGCCTCAAGGGCCCGCATCTCTTCATCGGCGACGGCGTGACCCCTCATGCCGAGACGATCCGGCGTGTATTGGGAGATCAGGCCCGCTTCGCTCCCGTCGGGCAGAACGATCCCCGCGCCGGGATAATCGCACGACTTGCCGCCGCACGTCTGCCGCATGCCGCCGATGAGCGGGGCAGGCTTCTGGTTCCCCGATACCTCCGGCCCTCGGATGCCGAAACCGCCCCTCGGCCCCCCGGAGCTCGGAGAACTGGCGGCACGAAACGCGGTGGGCCTGTGATTGACAAGGATTCAGGCCTAAGATAAATTGCTGCAATTTGCCGGAGATCAAGGAATCGTACCCCATATGTCCGACGAATACTTTTGGGCCGATCCCCCCCGGCGGACGGCGTTCCCGGTGGCGAGCGCCGGTTATCCGTTGATCGCCGCCGCGGCCTTCGCCACCTTCGTGTTCGCGCTGCTGCAGCTCACGTTCCCGGCCTTGGTCGGCCTCGCCGGCACCCTGGCGATCGCGGGGTTTTTCCGGGATCCGGATCGCATCATCCCCCGGCGCCCCGGGCTGATCGTCTCCCCGGCGGACGGCAAGGTCATTTTCGCCGACATCGTTTCGTCGTGCCCTTTTTGGGAAGGGCCGGCGTTTCAAATCAGCATCTTCATGTCCGTTTTCGACGTTCATGTGAACCGCGTCCCTTGCGAGGGACGCGTGACCGAAACGAGATACCGGCCGGGCCGGTTCGTTCCCGCGGACCGCGGCGACGCCGCGATGAAAAACGAGCACCACGCCGTGTGGATCGAAACGCCCGAGGGGCGGCGGATCTGTTTTGTCCAGGTCGCGGGCTTGATCGCCCGGCGGATTCTCTGCACGTTGCAGGAAGGAGAAAGTGTCGTCCGCGGCCAGCGCTGCGGCATGATCTGTTTCGGGTCCCGCCTCGATGTCTATTTGCCGCGCGAGGTGCGTCCGGCCGTCGCCGTGGGCGACCGGGTGCGATCCGGGACCACGGTGTTGGCCTCGTTTTCCTAGGAGATGTCCCATGGCTGAGAAGAGCTTTCATGTCGCCGTCGCCGGGGCGACCGGGGCTGTCGGCAACCAGATGATCGCCTGCCTGGATGAGGCGGATTTTCCTGTCCGCTCGTTGCGTCTGTTCGCCTCGGCGCGCTCCGTCGGCCGAAGCCTGCGCTTCCGGGGAGAGGCCATCCCGGTCGAGGAGCTGCGGGAAGACTCCTTCCGCGGGATCGATATCGCGCTCTTTTCCGCGGGCGGAAGTGTGAGCGAGAAGTTCGCGCCGCTGGCCGCCGCCGCCGGCTGTGTCGTCGTCGACAATTCGAGTGCGTGGCGGATGGATCCCGAGGTGCCGCTCGTCGTTCCCGAGGTGAACCCGCATGCGACGGCGGGCTTCCGGCGCAAGGGGATCATCGCCAACCCCAACTGCTCGACGATCCAGATGGTCGTGGTCTTGAACCCGATCCACCGGCAATACGGCATCCGCCGTGTGGTGGTCTCCACCTACCAGTCGGTTTCCGGAACCGGGAAAAAGGCGATCGAGGAGCTCTACGACCAGACCCGGGCCTTGTTGAATTTCCTGCCCGTGCCCCGCTCGGTCTATCCGCACCGCATCGCGTTCAACTGCCTGCCGCAGATCGACCGCTTCCTCGATAACGGGTACACCAAGGAAGAGATGAAAATGGTGCACGAAACCCGCAAGATTCTCGAGGACCCGACGATCGGCGTCACGGCGACCACCGTGCGCGTTCCGGTTTTTTACGGGCACTCGGAGGCGGTCAACGTGGAGACGCACAAACCTTGCCCCCCGGAGGAGGTCCGTGAGCTCTTGGCGCGCTCCCCCGGCGTGCTCGTGGTCGACGATCCCGCCTCGGGTCGGTACCCGATGCCGATCGACGCGGCCGGACAGGACCTGACCTGGGTTGGTCGGATTCGCCGTGACGAATCGATCGAAAACGGGCTCAACCTCTGGGTGGTCGCCGACAATATCCGCAAAGGCGCGGCGACGAACGCCGTTCAGATCGCCCGGATCCTCGCCCGGGAACATCTTTGACCCGCCTGCGACTTCGACCCGGAGATCTCCCGCGAAAGACGGGATGAAGCGGATTTTGCCTTGAGCGGCGGAATCCTCGATTCGTACAGGAGAGCATTCGTGGAACGCATACCGGTGACGCCGGAAGGCTACGAGGCCATCCGGCGCGAGTTGGAAAATCTGAAACGGGTGGTCCGCCCCGAAAACATCCGGGCCATCGAGGCCGCCCGGGCTCACGGGGACTTAAGCGAAAACGCCGAATACGCCGCGGCCAAGGACCGTCAGGGTTTCATCGAGGGACGGATCAGCGAGCTGGAACACAAGCTCGCGCATCTGGAGGTGATCCGGCCTGAGGACGTGGCCCGCGACCGCGTGGTCTTCGGCTGCCGTGTCCGACTGGAGAATCTCGAGACGGGCCAAGAAGTCGAATACCGGCTGGTAGGTCCGGACGAATCCGATGTCGAGCAGGGGCGCATCTCGATCACCTCGCCGATCGGGCGTTCGTTGCTCGGCAAAAAGCCGGGCGACGAGGTGACCGTCGATGTGCCCGGAGGAAAGCGCCGCTTCGAAGTGATCGAAATCCTCTGAGCCCTCCCGCCCGGCGGACGCCGGAAACCGAGGGGGGGCGGAGGACATTCGGTATTGGGGGAGGAAACGGCCCATGGCCAGAATCACCGTGGAAGACTGTCTCAAAAAGGTTAACAATCGTTTTCTGCTGGTCAATCTCGTCGCCAAGAGGGTGCGGCAGATTCGCGAGGGGTCCGATTACCTCGTCACCGCCCCCAAGAACGAAGACATCGTGATTTCGCTGCGCGAAGTCGCCGCCGGACGGATCCGGCTCAAGGAGCCGACCCCGGCGTTGGAAGAGTAGGGGGCTTTTTTGCGGTCGGCGGGTCCGGAATACCCGTCCCTCAACCGGGCCCTGGGAAAGGCGATCCACGACTACGGAATGATCCGGGAGGGGGACCGGATCCTGGTCGGCCTCTCGGGCGGCGCCGACAGTCTTTCGTTGTTGTGGATGCTCGCCGAGCGCAGACCGCGGGTGCCCGTACGGTATTCCCTCTGCGCGGTCTACCTGAACCCGGGGTTTACCGGGGGGGCGGAAAAGGAGCTCGCGGCGTTCTGCGAACGTTTGAACGTGCCGTTCGAGAGCGAGCACACCGATTTCGGTCTCCGGGGGCACAGCCCGGAGAATCGGGAAAACCCTTGTTTTCTATGCGCGCGCCTGCGGCGCAAGCGGCTGTTCGAATTTGCGGATCGTCTCGGCTGCCGAACCCTCGCTCTCGGCCACAACCAGGACGACATCATCGAGACGCTGCTCCTGAACATGTTCTATGCGGGGGAAATCAGCACCTTCCGGCCGCGGCAGGATATGTTCGAAGGCCGTTTCACCCTGATCCGCCCCTTCGCCTATGCCGGGGAGGCGCTCATCCGCAGGTTCGCGCGACGGCAGGGATTGCCGGTCATGGAGAATCCCTGTCCTTCGGCCGGCCGATCGCGCCGGGCCGAAATTCGACGCCTCTTGCGCGGCCTCTATCGATCCAATCCCAAGATCCGAGGAAACCTGTTCCGCGCCCTGCACAACATCCGCCGCGAGTACCTGCCGTCATGAGCATCCCCGATGTCCAGAACGAGCGTGATTTTCGCAACCTCCCGATCAACCAGGTGGGGATCAAAAACCTGCGTTATCCGATCACCGTGCGCGACCGCCGGGACGGTTTTCAGCACACGGTCGCCACCATCAACATGTACGTGGACCTGCCGCACGAGACGAAAGGCACGCACATGAGCCGCTTCGTCGAGATGCTCCATGTTCTCAAGCCGGAAATTTCGCTCCAGAAATTCGCCGTCATCCTGGAAACCATGAAACGTCATCTGCAGGCGGCTTCGGCCCATCTGGAGATGTGCTTTCCGTATTTCATCGAGAAAAAAGCGCCGATCAGCCTGGCCGCGGGGCTGATGGACTACTCCTGCCGCATCGCCGGCTCGAGCGACGCCGCGGGCAGGGTGGATCTGCTCTCCGAGGTCGTCGTCCCGGTTTCCTCGGTTTGCCCCTGCTCGCGGGAAATCAGCCGCTTCGGCGCCCACAACCAGCGCGGGGAGGTCCGGCTCGCCTTGCGTTTCAAGCGGTTCATCTGGCTGGAGGACATGATCGAATTGGTCGAATCGAGCGCTTCGAGCGAAGTCTACTCGGTCCTCAAGCGGGTCGACGAGAAATGCATCACCGAGCGCGGATACCAGAATCCGAAATTCGTCGAAGACATCGTGCGCGACATCGCCCGGCGGCTCGTCTCGGATCCCAACATCACCTGGTTTTCGGTCAGCGCCGAAAATTTCGAATCCATTCACAACCACAGCGCCTACGCGCACATCACCTCCGGGTAAAGACCAGAGCCCTCCCTTTCCGCGGCGGATCTTCTCTTCGCGCGCGCACTCACGACAGATCGATCACCAGGGTCACGGGCCCGTCGTTGACGAGATCGACCGCCATCCGGGCCTGGAAGCGGCCGGAGCGCACGGGGACGCCCCGGGCCGCAAGCGTTTCGAGAAAAACTTCGTAGAGCGGATACGCCTCTTCCGGAGGGGCCGCCCGTGAGAAAGAGGGTCGGCGACCGCTGCGGCAATCGGCCGCCAGCGTGAACTGGGAGACGACCAGCGCCTCGCCGCCCGTTTCGAGAAGACAGCGCTGGAATCGTCCCGCCGCATCTTCAAAGATCCTCAAGTGCGCCACTTTGTCCGCCAGCGCTTCGGCCTGTTTTGCACCGTCCCCCCGTTCAATGGCTAAAAAGACCAAAAGACCGTTTCCGATCTCGGCGATCACTTCCTCCCCGACCCGCACCCCGGCTCGGCTGACCCGCTGCACGACGACGCGCATGGTTCGATTCCGCCCCGCTCTTTGGTGAAACGTTTTTTCCCCGGCCCCGTAAAGAAAAAGTTCCGGAGGGCCGATATCGAAATCGCAAGCGCGTTTGCGCTCCGGAGCGCCCCTCACGCCATGAGCACGCAACCCCTTTTGCCGCCGCCGTTGCCGCTCGGATCGGGCCTGCGGCTTGTCCGCCGGTCCGCCCCGCCCGGCCTGCGGCGGATGACCCTGCTTGCGCTCGACATTCGCGGCTTCTCCGCGATTCTGCGCCGGCTCGGCTCGCTTGCGGCGCTGCTGCTGCTGCAGCGGTTTTTCCGCGTGATGACCGAGGCGGTCTGCCGCCGCGGGGGGCAGGTCGAAAAAATCCTGGGCGACGGCTTCCTGGCGCTGTTCGAAGAGCTCCCCGGGGGATTCGGACACGCGGACCGAGCCGCGCTCAGCGCGCTTGACATGCGCCGCCGCCTGGAGCCCCTCAACCGTATCGTCGCGGCCGAACACGGGTTGAGCCTCCGCATCGGCTGCGGCATCCAGACCGGTGAAGTCGCCTGCGGCGAATTCGCGGTCGGGCGGCGCCTCGAGACCGCCGTCATCGGCGAGCCCGTGAACAGCGTCTTTCGCCTGCAGCGGCTGCTGAGGACGATCCCCGACGGCATCCTTCTCGGCCCGGCCGCCCTGGAGGCGGCTTGCCTTCCGTTTGAAGTGAAACCCCTCGACGTGCCGCCGAACATGCGCCGGGCCTTGGGTCACCTCATCGTCTATCAACTCCTCGGCCTCCGCCGCGAAGCGAAATTGCCCGGTGCTTGACAAAGCTGGGGGTTCCTTTTAGAAGCCGGCGGAGACGCCGCGAGGGCTCAAACCAGGCGTATCGAAGGGGATCACCCGATGACGTCCCAGGAAACCGCCGGCTACCCGGGGTCCCTCAAAGGCCATATCCTGATGGCCATGCCCGGATTGCTCGATCCGAACTTCTCCCAGACCGTGACCTGTCTCTGCGAGCACACGGCGGAAGGGGCGATGGGCATCGTGGTGAACCGCCTGATCGAGGGGCTGCGGATGAAAGACATCTACGAGGAACTCGACATCCGCTACCTTCCGGCCGAAGCCGACCGGCCCGTTCACTTGGGCGGACCGGTTCATCGCGGGGAGCTGTTCGTGCTGCACGGCCCCCCGCTCGCCTGGGAATCCACCCTGCCGGTTACCCCTGGCCTCGGTTTGAGCAATTCCCGGGACATCGTGGAGGCGATCGCCCGCGGGGAGGGTCCTGCCCTCGTCCTGGTCAGCCTCGGATGCGCCGGCTGGGGGCCGGGGCAGCTGGAATCGGAGCTCCGGGAAAACGCCTGGCTCACCCAGCCGGCCTATGAGGAAACCCTTTTCCATCTGCCCGTCGATGAACGCTGGTCCGCAGCCTTGAAACGGATGGGCGTCGATCCGGCGGTTCTTTCGGGGGTCGCCGGTCACGCCTGAGCGGATCTCCCTTCTCCGGCCGAATCCCGGTTCCTGGTTTTTCGTTTTTTGCGGCAGGTCTTGTCCGCACGGACCAGAGCGCAGAGGCGGGGATTGTTGTATTCCTTGCAGTTGAAGGGGTTGTGGAGAGGACAATCGGGGTGTTTGGCGGGCATGGGCCGGTTTCCTTCATCCGGATGGGCTTCTCGGGACTGCGGATCACTCACCGGGCAAAAAGCCCTTTTCCCATAACACGATTCCCGCGCCACGACAAGGCGGGAGAACCGATCGCCGCCCACGAGGAGTCATGACGAAGACCCTGACCGTTTCATCGGAAACGGAAGTCAAAGCGGTGCTCTTGGAGGCCTGCCGCGAACTCGAGGCCCTGTGGCGGGAGTCGGAGCGACTCGGAGGAAGCGCAGACCGCTCCCTCGAAAACGGAAAGGCCCTCCTGCGTGAGGTGCCCGCGCGCCTGGAGGAGGGGATTCTCCGCGTCGCCGTGGTCGGTCCCATCAAATCGGGCAAGAGCACTTTTCTCAACTGCCTGCTCGGCGACGAAATGCTCAAACGCGGAGCCGGAGTGATCACCTCGATCATCACCCGCATCCGGCGCGGGGACCGGCAGCGGGCGAAAATGGTCTTCAAAACCTGGCCGGAGGTGAACGAGGAAATCCGGCAGGCGATGATTCTCTTCCCGGATCATGCCGCGAAGCCGGAAGACGGCGGCTTCGACCTGAGGCGTGAGCGGGACCGGCAGAATCTCTCCCGCGCGCTCTCCGCCCTCGGCGTCGAACAGCGCGTGGCCGAGGACGCTCTCGACCGCAACCTTGCCCTGCTCTCCGGCTACCTGAACGGCTACGAGGCGGTGCGGCCTTTTCTTTCCGACCAACCCGCCGTGCAGCATTTCGAGGGGGATCGTTTTCTCGGTCACTGGTCCTTCTCCGGCGAGGAAGCGCATGCGGTCTATCTCAAGGATATCCAGCTCGACGTGGCCGGCGGCATCCCCGCAAGCCTCGAGCTCGCCGATTGCCAGGGGAGCGATTCGCCCAACCCCTTGCACCTGGCGATGATCCAGGACTACCTGCACCGCGCTCATCTGCTGCTCTACATCATCAGCAGCCGCACCGGACTGCGACGCGCCGACGTCCAGTTTCTTTCCATGCTGCGCCGCATGGGGATTCTCGAAAACGTCCTTTTCGTGCTCAACGTCGATTTCAACGAGCACCCCGCCCTCGAGGACCTGGAACGGCTGCGCGAACGCGTGCGGGCAGAGCTTTCGCACCTGGTTGCCGAACCCTCCCTGTATGCTTTCTCCGCCCTTTACCACTTGTTTCAGCGCCTCGAGGGGCGCCTGGCCCTCAAGGAGCGCAGGTTGCTCGAAACCTGGCAGTCCGACACCCGACTGACTGCCGGGTCCGAACGGGAGATGCGGCGCTTCCGGGAGGATTTCGGCCGCCTCGTCGAACAGCAATCGGTGCGCCTGCTCTTTCAGAACCCGATCGAGCAGCTGCAGCTCGCGGCGGCCGCTCTCGGCCGCTGGGCGGCGCTCGCCGCCGACTTCCTCGGCCGGAATGCCCAAGAGGTGCAAGCGATCTGTGAACGGCTTCACAGCAGGCGGGAACGCTTCGGAAACCTCGCGCGGCTGATGCAGAATGCGCTCTCCGGGGCGTTGCCGCAATTGCGCGACGAGCTGAAAGCCGATGTGCACCGTTTCCTCGACCCGCCCGCGGGGGAGGTCATGCAACGGATTCTGCGGTTCATCGACGGCTACAGCGTTTCGGCGGCGCGTTTCCTGCCCGCGGAGGGGGCGCCGGGTTTTTCGCGCGCTCTTTACCGGCTCTACCAGGAATTCAAGCAGACCCTCGATCGCTTCCTCACCGAGGAAGTCAACCCGGACATCGTGCGCTTCGTGGCCGCGGAAGAGCAGAAGATCGAGGAGGGCCTGACGGCCGTGGTCGCCCCCTACCGGAGCTGGATCGAGGAGGCCTGCGAGGATCTGCGGCGTCTCTTGGAAGAGCAGGGCATCGCCCTCGATTGCCCCGGGCAGGACCCGACGGCCTCGATCCGCAGCTTTCTGCAAGCCGCTCACGAACGCATGCCGACCTTGTCGGCCGGGATCGGATACCCCGCCAGGATCCGCTCCGAGGCGCTGCTGCGTTTGGGCGTCTATCGGGTGCTGGGCAAGGTCAAGAAAACCCTCAAGAAGCCGGGGTCCGCCGAAGCCGCCGAGTTCCGGGCCTTTGAAAAAGCCGTCTTCCGGATCAAGCGGGAAGCCCGGGAAGCCTTGAGCGCCCAGTTCATCGACTTTCGGGAAAACCTCAAATTCGCCCACCTCTTCCGCATGACCGATGAGGCGGCGCGACGACTCACCGACGGCCTGCGGGAGCGGCTCGAATTTTACGCCGCGGATTTCAGCGGACTGGCCGCACGCCTGCAGAGCCTCGGGGAAGAAAAGCAAGGGGCACGGCAGAACCTCGCCCGGCTCCAGGAGCGCTGCCGGGAGGTGGTCCGGACGCTCGAGGATCTCCGCTCCGCCGTCGCCGCTCCGCCCTCTTCCTCCGCAGTGGCCTCCGCCGCCGTTGGTTCAGGCGAAGAGGGCTCCTGAGGCATCCCGCGAGGCAAGAAGCGCCCTCAACCGATTGCGGGCGAACTCGATTTGCGGATCGAGCGCCAGCGCGGTCTGCAGGGCTTCGATCGCCTCTTCGCTCCGGCCGAGCGCGGCGAGGTTCACCCCGAGATTGGCGTGGTCGATCGCCGATCCGGGATCGAGTTCGATCGCCCGGCGGAAGGCGGCCACGGCTTCTTCATGCTCGCCCGTCTTGAAGCGGCAGAAACCCAGCAGATTCCACAAATCCGTCCGATCGGCGTCAAGGGCGAGCCCCTGTTGCAGAAAGGAGATCGCCTCGGCGTAACGGCCGCAGTCCTTCAGGGCCGAAGCGAGGTGGCTGTAGATTCCGGCGGTCTCCGTCGGGTGGGGATCGCGCGCCAGAGCTTCCCGGAAACAGGAAACGGACTCCTCGCTCCGGCCGGCGCGTACCAAGGCCAGTCCGCGGTAGAAGGAGACGTAGTATTTTCCCGGCAGTCTGCGCTCGAGATCGCCGAGAAGAACCAGCGCGCGCTCCGGTTCGAGATGGTTCGCGGCGTGGCGGGCGGCGAAGAGGGCAACACTCATCGATCGCGAACGTTCCCGAAAATGCGCCCCGGGGACGATCACGTAACACGCCGGAATCCGAAGAAGGGGATGGGTCGTGTCCACGACAAAGGCCTCGAGTCCCACCCGGCCGAGCGCGGCCAGACACCGTTCGATCTCGGCTTTCAGGTTGGGATGGGAGAGATCGGGCAAGGCATCCAGTTCGACCTCTTCGACGGGGTCGAGAATCCAGTCGACTTCCTGGAGCGCCGACGGTTTGGGAAGGCCGCTCGCCACGTAACGGCCGGCGGTGTCGAAGTCCCCGGCGAGTTGGGCGGTTTCGGTCAGCGCCCGCGCCAGGGCTTTCGCCGGGCTGGGGGTGGTACCGGCGGTCCAGACGATCTCGCTGCGCCGAGGAAAGGTGGCGGGATCCCAGGCGAGCGCTCCGACGGTGGGAATGCCCGTGTCGAGGCTGAAGTCCGATAAGCGCAATTCGACCCCGCAGGCCCGGAACCGATCGAGGAGGCCGCACACGACGGGGTCCCTCACGGAATCGGGCCGGATGCCGCGGACGGGGATTTTCTCATGCCAGACCCGGGAGGAGACATGACGCTCGACGACCTCGCAGAGCCCCTGGAGAATGGCCTCCTCCAGGCAGTTGCCGGCGGAGGGCCCGTTGAATTCGTTGATGGCGAAGAACCAGTCGAAGGGGATCTGGACGAGCTTCCCCCGGGCGAGGTCGGTCGCCCAGGTCCAGCGCAGCGGGAGTGCTTCAAAAAGCGCGCGGCCGGCCTCGAGGTCTTCGGAGTCGTCCTGGACGGAGCGGGCGATGTAGGAAAAATCCATGGCGGCAGGCCCAACGGCGGTGCGGGTGCCGATTTGAAACCTCTCCGGGTTGCGGACGAAACTGAAGAAACTGAAGCGCTCGGCCAATTCCATTACGGCGCTCGCCTCGGCCTGCGCCGGGCCGGCCCCCTTGCCCATCTGCTTGAGGGTTCCGATGACCGAGCGGGCTTCGGCGCCGCAGCGGCTGACGAACACCGGGATCCCCAGCCTGCCGGAGTCGATACGACGGGTTTCCTCAAGCAGATCCAACCCTGAGGCCTGCAAGCGCTCGAGGAACCTCCGCAGGGTTTCCTTCGGAGGGATGATTTTGTCCTGGTCCGTGGTGTGCGTTTTGAAGGCGTCCTGCAAAACGATCGGCTGCATGTCCGGGTTTCCTGTCCGCGTCCGCATATTTTGGGGTTGACCGCTTTCGTGATTTCGGTTATGGGAAAAAGGTTATTGTGGGGATGTAGCTCAGCTGGGAGAGCGCGGCGTTCGCAACGCCGAGGTCAGGGGTTCGATCCCCCTCATCTCCACCATTTCCGACGGCTCGTTCCTGATCGGCGGCCCTTCATAGAGAGCGTGCGAATCTATCACAATCTCGTGAGCCGGGAAACATGATTTTCAAGCCCGCCGGGCCCCGGTCGATCGCCGGAGAGGAAATCGGGATACGGGTGGCCGCCGGATGGCGGCCACCCGAATTTTTTCGCTCCGAGACAGGGGCCGACGGCCGCCAACCCTGACGAGACTTCCCCGATGGAACGCAAGTGTGAAACCGAGCGCAAGACCCGGGAAACGGCGGTGACGGTCAGCCTGACGCTCGACGGCGAGGGCCGGGCCGAAATCACCACGGGGGTTCCGTTTTTCGATCACATGCTCACGCTGTTCGCGGTCCATGGATTCTTCAACCTCGCTCTGCGGGCGCGCGGGGACCTGGAGGTCGATCAGCACCATACCGTGGAGGACGTCGGGATCGTGCTGGGCGAGGCGATCGACCGGGCGCTCGGCGAACGTCTGGGGATCCGGCGCTACGGATATGCCGTCACCCCGATGGACGAGGCCTTGGCCGTTGTGGCGATCGATCTTTCCCGGCGTCCGTTTCTTGTTCTTCAGCTCCCTGACGCCCCCCCCGGCTGGGAGGATCCCCGGACGCTTCCGGTCGAGGAATTCTTCCGCGCGCTCGTCAACCGTGCGGGGATGAATCTCCACATCGGCGTCCCCTACGGCCGAAACGGCCACCACATCCTCGAGGCGGTCTTTAAATCGTTCGGGCGCGCCTTGAGCCAGGCCGTCGAACCAGACCCCCGGGTGCGAGGCGTGCGCTCCTCGAAGGGCGTGCTCTGAGCTCCCGGACGCGGCGCACCGTCCTTGCGGAGGCCGACCGTTTTCCCATGCTGTTGATCCCGGCGATCGATTTGCGAAACGGCAGATGTGTCCGGCTGCTCCAAGGCCGTTTCGACAAAGAAACGGTCTACTCGGAGGACCCGGAGGGGACGGCACGCCGGTGGCGGCAGGCCGGAGCCAGGCTGCTTCACGTCGTCGATCTGGACGCCGCGGCCGGGAAAACCCCCGGAAACGGCGACGTGGTCGCCCGGATCATCCGCGCCGCAGGAATCCCGGTTCAGGTGGGGGGCGGGCTGCGGGATGCGGAAAATATCCGACGCCTGCTCGCCCGGGGCGCCGAGCGGGCGATCCTCGGCACCGCCGCCTGCGATGCGAAGTTTTTGTCCGCGGTCTGCCGTGAACATCCCCAGCGCATTCTGGTCGGCATCGACGCCCTGGAGGGGCGGGTGGCCGTCCAGGGCTGGACGCGCCGGACCGAAATTTCAGCCGTCGAGCTTGCCCGCAGAGCCGAGGACTGCGGTGCCGCGGGAATCATCTTCACCGACATCCGCCGGGACGGTACCCGTGGCGGACCGAATCTCGCCGCGACCCGGCTTTTGGCCGAGGCGGTCTCCATCCCCGTCATCGCTTCCGGAGGGGTCGGCAGCCTGGAGCATCTTCGATCGCTGCTTTCGCTGGAAGAGGTCGGGGTGGTGGGCGTGATCTGCGGTCAAGCCCTTTACAGCGGGGCGATCGATTTCGTCGAGGCCCTCGCCGTACTGGAAGGAGAAAGAAAGGAACCTCCTTGCCGCCATGCTTGACAGCGGGTCGTTCGAAACTTACTTTTACAAAATTCAATATGTTGTGACTCCTTTGCGCCGGGCCGAAGCGCCGATGCAGGTCGGGGCGGAACATCACCCGGGGGCGCGGGACCCGATTCCGGCCCGGAGCGGCCGGAACTTCCGTGCCGCCGCCGACTGAGGGAGAAACGGGCGACTTTGATCCCTGAAGACCGAATCGCCGCCATCCGGCGTGCCGCGGACATCGTCGAGATCGTCTCGGAAACGGTGACGCTTCGGAAGGCGGGGAAGAATCTGTTAGGGCTGTGCCCTTTTCATGCGGAGAAGACCCCCTCCTTCACCGTGAGCCCCGACAAGCAGATTTTCCACTGTTTCGGCTGCGGCGCCGGCGGCGACGTCTTCAGCTTTCTCATGAAGCGCGATGCGCTTTCGTTCCGCGAAGCCCTGCGCATCGTCGCCCGGCGCGTGGGGATGGAAATCCCGGCGGAGGTCTCCGGCCGGATCCCGCGTCGGGAAAGCGAGGCGGAGACGCTTCTGCGGGCGAACCGGGCGGCGGCCGATTTTTACCACGAGACGCTTCGGCGCGGCTCTTCGGGGGCTCAAGCCCGGGAATATTTGAGGCGACGGGCAGTCTCGGAGGAGGCGATCGCCGCCTTCCAGCTCGGCTACGCGCCGGCGGCCTGGGATGCGTTGCTCGCTCACATGACGCGGCGCGGCATCGCACCCGCCGTTCTCGAAACGGTGGGCCTCGTCGTGCCCCGCAAGGACGGCTCCGGTTTCTATGACCGCTTCCGCAATCGGGTGATCTTTCCGATTTGCGACCCGCAGTCGCGGATCGTCGGTTTTGGCGGTCGGGTGATCGACGCGGCGACCCCGAAATACCTCAACAGCCCTGAAACCCCCGTCTACCGCAAACGGGAAATCCTCTATGGTTTCGACCGGGCGCGGGAGGCCTGCCGGGCCGAGCGCGCGGCCTTCATCGTCGAAGGCTACTTGGACTTGATCGCCCTTCACCAGCGGGGCATCCGCAACGCCGTCGCCACGCTGGGAACGGCGCTCAGCGCGGAGCACATTCGGCTGCTCTCCCGTTTCGCCGACCGGTTGATCCTGGTTTACGACTCCGACGAGGCGGGCTTGCGATCGGCCCGGCGCTGCATCGATCTTTTCTGGAAAGTGCATGCCGACTTCCGGCGCGGCGACGTCTTTCGCGAGGAGCAGGCGGATACCCAGATCCTGGTCCTGCCGGAAGGCCATGACCCGGACTCGTTCGTCAGCCGTCACGGGGCCGAGGCTTTTCTCGAAATCGCCCGCCGACACGCCATGGGCATCGTCTCGTTTCTGATCGAGCACGCGGTGCGGACCTACGGTCTGGAAACCGAAGGAAAAATCCGTATCGTGAACGAACTGGTGCCGGCGCTGCGCCGGATCGACGATGTCGTAGCCCGGGCGCTGTATGTCCAGAAACTGGCCGAACGGGTCGGCATCGAAGAGACGGCGATTCTCGAACGACTGAAAGAGGCTCCGGGGGCGGTCGCGGAGACCGCCCCCGCCCGTTCCGCGGCCGCCGTTTCCGCGGTCGACCGGATGGAGGAAAGGATCGTCTCCCTCATGGTCCAAGCCCCGGAGATGCTCCCCGAAATCTCCCGGCAAAAGGTCATCGAAGAATTCCGGGATCCCGAGCTGAGAGCCGCGGCCGGCGCAATCCTGGAATTCGGCCTCGAGCGGCCCGAACAGCTGCCGGAGCTTCTGGGACGCATCCAGGACGGTCCAGCCCGTCGCCGGCTCGCCGCGCTCGCTCTGGCCGACGAGTCCTGGACGCGGAAAGGATGTTTGCACCTCATCGCCCGGTTTTTGGAAATCCGCCGTCTGCAGAATGAAACCGGTGAGCTGCAGCGGGCGATTGAAAAGGCCGAGCGCGAGCGCAACGAGGCCGAGCTTCGGCGCTTGTTGATGGAGAAACAAAACCTGGCCCGTCGCCGCCGTCAGCAAAGCCGGGCGTTGCTGCATGAAAAATCCAGCGAGGCGTGAAGACCCGGAGGTCATCTGCCATGTCGAAAAAAGGAGCCCTGGTAAACGAGAAACCTCGATCCGCCCAGACCTCCCCCCGGCAGGGAGGGGTCCGGGCGGTGAAATCCTCCAAAACCCCGCCGAAGGGGAAATCCTTCGCCCCCGACGCGCCGGCGGCGAAGGAGCAGGAAAAACAGCGGGAGCCGAAGGTCAGCAGAAAGGTGATTCAGGATCTTCTCGCCAAGGGCAGGCGGCAGGGATACCTGACCTACGACGAGATCAACCAGGTTCTCCCGGACGAAATGCTTACCCCCGACCAGATCGACGATACGCTGATGATGTTCGACGACAACGGCATCGAGGTGGTCGACGAAAAACACAACCGCAAATTGGTCAAGGCTGCCGTATCCGTCGAGGCCCGTACGCCGGTGGATGACCTGGAAAGCCTCGACTACGGATCGGTCACCGACCCGGTGAAGATGTACCTGCGCGAGATGGGCATGGTCACCCTGCTCAGCCGGGAAGGGGAGGTGGAGATCGCCAAACGCATCGAAGCCGGTGAGCAGGAGGTCCTGCGCGCTCTTCTCGAGACGACGATCGGCGTGGAGGCCATCGTCGAGCTGGGCGAGAAAATCGAGGCCGGCACTTTGCGGGCCAAGCATGTCCTGCGCGACATCGATGAGGGGGACACGTACAGCGACGAGGTCGAGCAGACCCAGAAATTCCTCGAAACGATCCGCCGCATCAAAACCCTGCATCAGAAAAGCCGACCCCTGCGGCTCCTCGTCTTTCAAGCCGAGGCCGAATCGGAAAAATACCGCCGGGCCAAGCGCGATCTCGAGAAGCATCTGGACGAGATCTTCGAGCTGCTCAAGGACTGGCGTCTCGAATCCTCCGTGATCGACGACATCGAGACCAAGATTCAAGGGGAAATCGACGCCTTCGATACGGCGGCGAAAAAGATTTCGCGCTATGCGGAAAAGCTCGGCGCCTCCGTCAAGGAAGTGCGGGAGAACCTGAAGTCCCGCAACGGGTTTCTGCGCTGGGCGGAAAGCAAGATCAAGGGTCGTCGCGAAGAGCTGCCCGGATGGTTTGCGGAGTTGAAGACGCTGCAGAACAAGATCACCTCGCGGGAAGCCGAACTATGCGCCAACAGCCGGATGCTCAAGCGGACGATGGCCAACGTCCAGCAGGGCCGCCAGACGGCCAAGCTCGCCAAGAGCGAGCTGACGAAGGCCAATCTGCGCCTGGTGGTGAGCATCGCCAAAAAGTACACGAACCGCGGCCTGCAGTTTCTGGATCTGATCCAGGAAGGCAATATCGGATTGATGAAAGCGGTCGACAAGTTCGAGTACCGCCGGGGCTACAAGTTCAGCACTTACGCCACCTGGTGGATCCGCCAGGCGATCACCCGCGCCATCGCCGATCAGGCGCGCACGATCCGCATCCCCGTGCACATGATCGAAACGATCAACAAGCTGATCCGCACCTCGCGGTATCTGGTCCAGGAACAGGGACGGGAGCCCACCCCCGAGGAGATCGCCGAGAAGATGGAAATCCCCCTGGAAAAGGTCCGCAAAGTGCTCAAGATCGCCCGCGAGCCGATTTCGCTCGAAACGCCGATCGGCGAGGAGGAAGACAGCCATCTCGGGGATTTCATCGAGGACAAGAAATTCATGTTGCCCTCCGAGGCTGCGGTGAGCATGAACCTCGCGGAACAAACCCGCAAGGTGCTCGCCACCCTCACGCCGCGGGAAGAAAAGGTGCTGCGGATGCGTTTCGGGATCGGGGAAAAGGCGGATCACACCCTCGAAGAAGTCGGCCAGGATTTCGCCGTGACCCGGGAGCGGATCCGGCAGATCGAGGCCAAGGCCTTGCGGAAACTGCGGCATCCCACGCGCAGCCGGAAACTCAAACAGTTTATCGAGACCTGAATCGGGCGGGCGATTCTTGACAAACCCAGACCGCCCCGTTAGCTTCCCGAGCCGACGGGCCCATAGCTCAGCTGGCAGAGCCACCGGCTCATAACCGGTCGGTCCCTGGTTCGATCCCAGGTGGGCCCACTTTTTTCTAGCGTATTGCTCGAGCGAAAAGCGGCGGCACCGAAGCCGCGCAGGCAAAGCCGCCGCAGGCTTTTCCCTGCCCCCGGATTGAGCCGGCAGGGAACAACGCCCCTGAGAAGAGCGGTTCATGGCCGTCCGGTTGGGAAAGATTCTGCCGTTGCTCGAAGAGATCGCCCCGCCGGAGCTTGCCGAACCCTGGGACCGTGTCGGGCTCCAGATCGGGGATCCCGACCGTTTCCTCCATAGGATCCGGGTCGTTCTCGAGGCCACCGAGGCCGCGGTGGCCGAAGCCTGCAGGGAAGACGTGGATCTTCTGCTCGTGCACCATCCGCTTCTTTTTCATCCCTTGCAGCGGATCGACACGGCGGGAGCACTTGGACGCATCCTGAAAGCGGCTTTGGGAAAAGGCCTCTGTGTCTACGCCATGCACACCAACCTCGATTCCGCTCCGGGAGGGCTGAACGACCTCTTCGCTCGACGGATCGGCCTTGCGGGTCTGCGTCCGCTCGCTCCCCGCGGGATGCCCGGATCCGGTCTCGGCCGCCTGGGAGAATTTCGGCGTCCCCACAGCTTGAAGGAACTTTCCCTCCGGCTGAAACGGGACTTCGAGGTTCCCGGGATCCGCCGGGTCGGAGATCTCTCGCGGCGCATCCGGCACGCGGCGGTCTGCACGGGATCGGGGTCCGGCCTGGTGCCGGAGTTTCTCGCTTCTCCGGCCGAGGTGTTCATCACCGGGGACCTCCGTTACCACGATGCGCGGGAGATCGAGGCGGCGGGAAAAGCGGCGATCGACATCGGCCATTTTCATTCCGAGCGTTGGATGGCCGGCGCGGTCGCGGAACGGCTTCGACGGCTCGTCCGGCGCCGGCGCCTTGCCGTCGTCGTGGAGGATCGTCACGATGAAGACGGACCATTTCATATCGAGTGAGGGGGCTTGAACGCGAAAAATCCATCTCGGGGAAGCGACATCCGGCCGTTGGTCGCCAAGCTGGTGCTGCTCCAGGAGACGGAGCTCGAGATCCGGCGGCTGAGCCATGAATTGGGGGGGGTCGATCGGCGGCTTGCGGAGCTCGAGGCCGGGCTGCGCGAAGAGCAGAAGGCCCTGGACATCGTGCGCGAGCGGCTTCAGGAAATCGGCGCCCGCAACCGCAGCCTCGAATCCGACCTCAAAGATATTCAGGCGCGGATCGAACGCAGCCAGGAGAAGCTCCGCAGCGTGAAAACCAACAAGGAATACCAGTCCGGGCTGAAGGAAATCGAGGATTTGAAAGCGATGGCGGCGCGGGTGGAGGATGAAATGCTTGCCTTGTTGGAAGAGTCCGAGGCGGCGCAACGCGACGGGAAAGAACGGGAGGCCGCGCTGAAAACCCGCGCTGCTGAGGTCGAGGCGGAAAAGACGACGGTGCTTGCCGAAGCTCAAGGCTGGCGGAATCGTCTCGCGGATCTCGAGCGGCGGTCGCGGGAGCTTTCCGTCGAAGTCCCCGAAACCGTGCTGGCGCGCTACCGCCGCGTTCAGGCGGTGAAAAAGGACGGGGTCGCCGTCGCGCCGGTCTCCGGGGCCGTTTGTCGCGGCTGCAACGTCAACATCCCCCCGCAGATGTACAACGAGTTGCAGCGGATGGACCGCTTGCAGAACTGCCCGAATTGTGAGAGGATCATTTTTTGGAAAGAGGAGGAAGACCGGTCGGAGTAGTCCAGGCGGTCGCCGGTCCTTTTTCGGGACGGGAGGAAAGTCCGAACACCGCAGGGCAGGGTGCTCCATAACGTGGAGTCGTGGCGACACGAAGGAAAGTGCAACAGAAAGCATACCGCCGCGGCGCGGAGCGCAGCGCGCCCCGCGCCGCGGTAAGGGTGAAAAGGTGCGGTAAGAGCGCACCAGTCCCCCGGGTGACCGGGGGGCTCGGCAAACCCCACCCGGTGCAAGACCAAATAGGGGGGCGTTCGAGGGCGGCCCGCCCGAGCCCCCGGGTAGGTCGCTGGAGGTGCCGGGCAACCGGCATCCTAGAGGAATGACCGCCACCCCCGCACGGGGGTACAGAATTCGGCTTATGGACTGCTCCGACCGGCAGCTTCCCCGCTCCCGCCGACGGCCTCGATGCCGGCCGACCTCCAAGGGTCCAACGTTTTCCCCTTTGCCTGCATGATATGAAACATTCGGCCACGCCCGAGAGCTGCGCCGCCACGGGGGCGGAGCTCTTTCAAAAACGCATCGGCACGTTCGCCCACGATTTCCTGCGCTGCACGCTCTTCATCGCCGAGAGCGATCCGGCGAGCGGCGCTTACACGCAGAAGTTTTACTCCACGCTCGCCTCCGCTTCCACGCTGCTCGAGGATTTTCTCGACTACCACGGGGCCAAGAACAACAAGAACTGGTATCTGTTCCGCGAGCTTGTGGCCACGATGCGCCACATCGGTCTGGCTTCCAATTTTCAAAAGCACATCTCGAACCGCATTCTGCACTACGATCTCCCCGAGAGCAGCGAGTTCGAAGCCGAAGGGATCGAAGCGCTCCAGTTTCTCAAGGGATGCCTCGAGCGGACCGCGCCCGTGATTCTCGCCGAGGCGGAGCGCCTGGGCATCCCGCTTCCCGCCGAGCGCCTGCGGGAGGAGGACTTTCCGCACATCCAGTGCAGCGACTCGCTCGCCTACGATATCGACGACGAGGACAAAGACCGCCAGAAACACCACCTCGTCAAGATCGCCAGCGAATTTTTGAACATCGTCAAAAGTTTCGAAGCGATCAAGTTTTACGAGCGGCTGAGCCTGCGGGAGATCCTGGCCCTGGTCCCCGAAAAGGTGAACGAGGTCGAAATCCGCCGTTACGAAATGCTCTTTCACAACCTGCAATCCGCCTTCGACACCTATGTGATCCACGGCGGCATCCGGGTCCGCAGGCGGAAGCTCAAGCAGCTGCGCGGCTTTTTCTCGGTCGTCTTCCACCTGCTTCAGATGACGGGCCGGTTGCTGCACTTCTACGAGCGCCATCTCTACGACGCCGGCTACAAGGACACCTACAAGAAAGTCCACGATCAACTCTGTGCTCTCATTCCCCCGGAGCAGCTTCTCGAGTGGACGATCAACTACGGATTGTACTTCGTCTGCCATTTTCTGGCGCTCGGCCGCGAGCACGCGCGGTTGATTCTCAACGAGAACATCGAGCGCGGCTCGATCCGTGTTCCGATTCCCCAGAAGCTCGGCTTCCACGCCCGCCCCAGCCTTCTCGTCGCCAAGATCGTGCAACACTACGGCGGGCAGGTCGAGCTCGTGGTGGGCGAGGACCGTTTCGATGCCAGCAGCGTGCTCGACATCCAGTGGGCGGGAGGAAAGATCCAGAAGGAAAACCTGCAGGAAGTCTCCTTCGAAGGGGACAGCCGCGCCCTGCGCGATATCGAGATTCTCGCCTCGGTGAACTACGGCGAAGACCTCATGGGAAAAGGGGTTCCGCTGCCGCCGGAGCTCAAGTACCTGAAGTGAACCGGGGGAGACCGTGTCGATCGTCTACGCGCTGGTGACCGCGGGGGGGCGGGGACGCCGCTTCGGCGGACGCCTCGCCAAACAGTACACCGATCTGGAGGGGGTGCCCGTGGTCGTGCGCACGCTTCGGGCTTTTGACGCCTGCACCGAGGTCGACCGGCTCGTTCTGGTCGTCCCGGCGGGGGATGAGCTCTGGGTGCGCGAGAGCCTGCTCGCCTCATCCGGTCTGCAGAAGCCCCTTTGCGTCGTGCGCGGCGGGGAAACGCGCCAGGATTCGGTGTCCGCCGGTCTTGGCGCCATCCCCGAGGAGGAGGCTCTGGTGGCGATCCACGACGCCGTGCGGCCGCTCGTCACCGCCTCCTGCATCGCAGCCTGCCTCGCCCGCGCGCGGCGGACCGGGGCCGCCGTCGCGGCCGTCCCCCTGCGGGAGACGCTCAAGAAGGTGCAAGAGGGAACCCGGGTCGCGGGCACGCTCGATCGCGAGGGCCTCTGGCTCGCCCAGACCCCGCAGGTCTTTCGGGCGGGCCTGATCCGCGCCGCCCACGAGGAAGCCCGACGGCTCGGCATCCGCGCAACCGACGACGCCGCACTCGTGGAACGCCGCGGAGAGACGGTCTCGATCGTGGAGGGAAGCCCGCTCAATATCAAGATCACGACCGTGGAGGATCTGCGGCTTGCGGCCGCCATCCTGCGATGCGCCCCGCCCCGCGATCCGGAGTCCAGGAAAGGAGAACCGACATGAAGCCGTCCCGACCTTCGGGGGGAACCGAATCCGAGTTGGCGGCCGAGGCCTACCTGCGACAGCTGCGTCAGGCCTTCGAGAAGCTGCCCCACGACATTGCCCTTCTGCTTTTCACCGACCGTCAGGCCGAATCGGTCTTCACCCAGGGCGCCCGCCAGGTCATCCGCGCCTTTCGGGAGCTTTCCCCGCGGATCACCCTCAAGGAATACGATCTCCGGCACGAGACGGCCCGAAAGTACAACATCGAAGGGTCGCCGACGCTGCTCATCGCCCCCGAGCGCTACGCGATCCGCTGGCGCGGGGCCCCCATGGGGGAGGAGTCGCGGAGTTTTCTCGAGGTTTTGCTTCTGGTCGGGATGGGGAAAAGCCAGCTTTCCGATCCGGCGCGCAAGGTGATCCAGCGGATCGACAGCCCCCGTCGGCTCAAGGTATTCGTCAGTCCCACCTGCCCCTACTGCCCGCAGCAGGTGGTGAACGCCGTCAAGGCGGCCATCGAAAAACCCGACCTCGTCTCCGTCGAAATCATCGACATCCAGGCCGAGCCCGAACTCGCCGACCGTTACGCGGCGCAGAGCGTGCCGCAGGTCTTCGCCGAAGAGACCCTGGTCGGCCTCGGGGCCCAGGCCGAAGAGGTCTTTGCGCTTTCGCTGCTCAAGCTCGAGCCGCAGACGATCTTCATTCCCGAGAGCGACGCCGAGGAGGTGCAGACCGATCTTTTGATCGTGGGCGGGGGACCTGCGGGGCTGACGGCGGGCATTTACGCCGTGCGCAGCGGCTTGAAAACGGCGATCATCGAGCGCCAGGCCCTGGGCGGCCAGGTCGCCCTGACGCCGGTGGTCGAGAACTATCCCGGCTTCACCTCGGTCGGCGGAAAAACGCTCGTCGACATCATGGTGAGCCACGCCCTGCAGTACGTGCAGATTTTTCTCGGCGAAAACGTGCTCGAGGTGAATTACGGACAGCCGATCCGCGTGCGGACCAGCCGCCGGAGGTTTGAGACCAAAAGCCTGTTGCTCGCCACCGGCGCCAGCCACCGTCACCTCGGCGTTCCCGGGGAATCCCGGCTTTCCGGCCGCGGGGTGAGCTATTGCAGCACCTGCGACGGGCCGCTCTTCCGCGGAAAAAGCGTCCTCATGGTGGGCGGGGGAAACAGCGCCGTGACCGAGGCGCTCCACCTCCATCACATCGGGGTCAAGGTCACGCTCGTGCACCGTCGGGACAAGCTTCGCGCGCAAGAGTTCCTGGCCCGGCAGCTGCAGGAAAACGGGATCCCGATCCTCTGGAACACCGAGGTACGCGAAATCCGCGGCGAAGACCGCGTGCGCGAGGTTCTGCTATTGAACAACCGCAGCGGGGAGAGCCGCACGCTTCCGGTGGACGGCGTATTCATCGCCATCGGCTATGAACCCGCCGTCGAAATCGCCCGCCAACTCGGCCTGGAACTGACCGAGGAGGGCTACATCAAGCACGACGGCCGGCACCGGACCAGCTTGCCGGGGGTCTACTCCGCGGGCGATGTGGAGGGCGGCTACAAGCAGATCGTCACCGCGGCCGGCCAAGGTGCCGAGGCCGCGATGACGCTCTTCGAGGACATGATCCACCCCTACTGGATGAAAGAAACCCGGCTCCGCAAGGAAACCGTCTGAGAGCGCTCCCCCTCCGGAAGGCCCTCTCCCCGGATGCGCCGCCTCCGGCTTTTGCCCGGCGAGGGCGCATCCGCCTTCAGATGGGCCGCAGCCGCTCGGCCGCGGCGCGAAGCGTTTCCTCTTTTTTCGCGAAACAGAAACGCAGCAGACGATGATCGGTGCGGTCCTGGTAGAAGACCGAAGGCGGGATCGCCGCAACCCCGTACTCGCGGGTGAGCCGGCGGGCGAAATCCCCTTCCGGTTCGTCGCTGATCCGCGAGTAGTCGAGGAGAAGATAATAGGTTCCGCGGCAGGCAAGGGGCCGGAAGCGGGAACCCTCCAGGAGACTTAGAAAGAGATCGCGTTTCCGCTGGTAGAAAGCGGGGAGCTCCAGGTAGCGGCGCCGGTCTTCGAGAAAGGCGGCGTAGGCGTGCTGGATCGGCGTGTTGACCGAAAAAACGATGTACTGATGAACCTTGCGCAGCTCGCGCGTCAGTTCGGCCGGGGCGAGGCAGTAGCCCACCTTCCAGCCGGTCGTATGATAGGTTTTGGCGAAAGAGCTCACGACGAAGCTTCGGGCGCGCAACTCGGGATGGGCGGACATCCCCCAGTGACGCAAGCCGTCGAAAACGACGTGCTCGTAGACCTCGTCGCTCAGGACGAGGACCGCGGTCGGCCGCAGCATCGCGGCGAGCTCTTCCAGGTCCTCGGCGGAGAGGACGGCGCCGGTCGGGTTGTGCGGGAAATTGAGCAACAGCAGCCGCGTTCGCGGGCCGAGGCGATTCCGAAGCATCTCCCAATTGAGGCGCCAGGAAGGGTATTCGAGGGGGATGGGAACCGGCACCCCGCCGCTCAAGCGCACGATCGGAGCATAGCAGTCATAGGCCGGTTCGACGACGATCGCCTCGTCCCCCGGGTGGACGACCGCGGTGATGGCGGCGTAGATCGCCTCGGTCGCCCCCGCGGTCACGGTGATTTCTTGTTCCGGATCGTAGGCGGCGCCGTAGAGCTCACGGGTTTTTTCGGCGATGCGCTCGCGCAGGGCCGCAACCCCCGGCATGGGGGCGTACTGGTTGCAGCCCTCGCGCATGAAACGGGCGACGAGCTCCTGCAACTCCGGGGCGGGGTCGAAGTCGGGAAAGCCCTGGGAGAGATTGATCGCTCCGCATTCCTGGGCGAGCTGGGTCATTTCCGAAAAAATGGTCGCCCCGACGGCAGGCAATTTGGAGGAGAGTTTCATCGGAGAAGGAGTTCCTTGGACCCCACTGGGTTTCGAAGCGATGCTCCCGGCGGCAAGTCGCCGGGGTGAGCATGGGCTTTGGGGTTCAGCGCTTCGTAAGGGAAAACGGGGAGGGTGTCAATGACGCAGAGGCTAAGCGAGGGGGGGTCGCATGACTATCCCGACCGCCCACGGGTCGCCGTGGGGGCGGTGGTGTTGCGCAAGGAGGCGGTGTTGCTCGTCAAGCGTGCTTTCCCGCCCTCGCCAGGGGTGTGGGCCATCCCCGGGGGCGGGGTGCTGCTCGGGGAGACGCTCCGCGAGGCGGCCGAGCGGGAAATCCGCGAAGAGACCGGAGTCGAGATCCGGGCGCTCGATCCCGTGGCCGCCTTCGACGTGATCGAAAAAGACGATACGGGGCGGATCCGCTTTCATTACGTAATCGTCGACCTCGCGGCCGAGTGGTTGTCGGGGGAGCCGCGTGCGGCGAGCGATGCGGCGGACGCCCGCTGGGTCACCGCCGGAGAGATGAGGGAAATTCCCGTCAGTCGCAGGACCCAGCGTTTGCTCTCCGAGCGTTTCGGTTTCGGCGTCTGAGAAAGAGGTTGGGCGAGGGCCAGGCGGACTTAATCGCGGATCGGCTCGATCTCGACGCGTCGGTTCCGCTCGCGGCCCTCGGGGGTGTCGTTGGAGGCGATCGGGTCCTTGGGGCCGAGACCGACGGCGATCAGGCGCTCGGGCTCGATCCCCTTGCCGGCGAGAAAGCTTCGGACGGAGTTGGCGCGGAACTGCGAAACGCTCAGGTTGTAGGTGAGCGAGCCCACGTTGTCGGTGTACCCGGTGATCCGGACTTTGAGGTTTTTTTCGGCCTTCAAGTACTTGGCGATCTCCTCGAGGCCGTCGAGAACCTCTTTGCGGAGCTCGTTTGAGTTGTGGGGGAAAAAAAGGATGATCTTCCCCTGGATGAAGGGGTTGGTCCGCAGGGTTTCGCGCGCGACTTCCCGCGGGAGAGCATCGCCGCCCGGCGCCGCGAGAAGCGGGGCGGCCGACGGCTTGGCTGGCGGCGCGATCGGCTGGATCTCGGCTTCCCGGGCGGCCTCGCGGCGCAAGGATCCGGCGGCGGGGTAGCTTTGCGGGGCGATCTCCTCGGTCGCCCAGCGCCGGGGGCTGTCGTGGCGATACTGGTAAAGAACGATCGCCGCGAAGGCCGTTAGCAAAAGCGCGACGAGCAGCGCGGGCAGCCGCCAGGCGGGCCGGGCCTCGGCGGCCGTCTCCTCCGGAGCCGCCCTTGCCCCGCGGTCGGTCACCGGGGCGATGAAGCCGCTTTCCGTTTTTTCCTTGAATTCGGCCGCCCGCATTTCCGGGAGCCGAAGCTCCCGCTCGCATTCCTGGATGATCGCCGGGTCGATCGTGCGCACTCCCTTGGCATAGCCGGTGAGAAGGGCATGATCGCAGAGGATGTTGATCAGGCGCGGATTTCCGCCGGAAAAGGCGTGGATGCGGCGGAAGGCCTGAGGGGTGAAGATCGCCTGCCGGGCGCCGGCGATCTTCAGACGGTGCTCGATGTACTGGGCCGTCTCCTTCTCGGCAAGCGGTTCGATGTGATAGCTCACGGTAATCCGCTGCCTGACGGCGCGCACACTCTCCTCGAGCAGCGTGCGGTTGAATTCCGTCTGCCCGACGAAAAAGATGTTGATCAACTTGCGGTTCTCGAGCTCGATGTTGGAGAGCAGCCGCACCTGCTCGAGCATGTCGGGGCTCAGGCGCTGGGCCTCATCCACGATCAGGAGCACCTGCCGGTTGGCCGCATGGGCGGTGAGCAGCAGGCGCTTGAACTCGATCAGGAACTCGCCCTTCGAGGCGAAACGACGTTTCATGCCGAACTCGTCGGCAAGAAAGTTGAAAAAGTCGATCGGCTCCATCCCCGGATCAGGAACGGTGGCCACCAGCGCGGAGACGTCGATCGTCTGCAAGAGCATCTTGATCAGAGCGGTCTTGCCGGTGCCGACATCGCCCGTGAGCAACAGGAAGCCCTTGTTTTCTTGAATACCGTACTTGAGGGTCGCCAGCGCCTCGCCGTGCTTTTCGCCGAGCCACATGAAGGCGGGATCGGTCGTGATCTGAAAGGGCTTTCGATGCAGCTGGTAGTGCCGAAGGTACATGAGGCCCGCCCGGGCGGTTTCAGCGGGCGCGGATGAAACCGCGCCCGTAGTAGAAGTAGATCGCGACCCAGAGGATGAAGAAGAGAAAGAGGTAGGCGCTGCGCTGGCGTTCGAGCTTTTCTTTGCGCTTGTCAAGGAGGTTCGAAGAGTTCTTGAGCTCGCGCTTGACGATGTCGAGCTCGTTCATCAGCCCCTCGATGTCGGCGGTCTCGGAGTAGGCGACGAGCCTCTTGGACTTGGCCTCGAAATCGCGCACGTTGAAGGTGTCGAAGAGGATCTTCTGTTTCTCGGTGAGATAGGAGGCTTCGTGGATTTCTTTGGCGAGCTCGGCGGCGTAAAACTTACGATAGGGATTGCGTTGCGGCACCTCGCCGAGTTGTCGGACCCTTCGCTCGATGCCGCCGTTGAGCTCGTTGGCGATCTCGCCGAGAAGTCGGTCGAGATCCTTGATCGTGCTGTGGTTTTTGAGGAGGTCCTCGCCGGAGAGCGCGGAGATAAAAAAAATCAACAGCCCCGCCGTGATGCAACTCACGATAATTTTGATGAAAATAAGTACATCGCGGCTGATGCCGATCATGAAGGCGTTCGCCTGGCGCATGCCCATGCTGCCTGTTCCGCCCATAAGACCTTCAATTGACAGTGAATATTTTTTGATCGTACCGGAAAGGAAAAGCCCTGTCAATATGGGGAAGGTTTTTCAGGGCTTTCCCGCATCGAGGGCTTCCCGGAGCGCGTGGCGGATGAGCCCCGTGTCGTTTGCCTCACCCATGTGGCGCTCGACCCATTCGGGGGCTTTGCCGAATTCGCGCGCCAGGGCCTGAAGCGCCTCGGCGAGGGTTTCGTGCTGGGCCTCGGGCGAGGTCCAGTAGCGCTTCGGCCGCCGGGGGTTGTAGAACTCGATTCCCGAGGCCGAGGGCAGGCGTTCGGTTCCGGTCCTTTCCCCACCCTCGATCGGGGGCGAGAATTCCCCTTGCAGACGCTTTCGGATCTCGTTCAAATCGTTGGTGTCCGCGAGGCGCTCCTCGATCCAGGGCAGGGGTTTTCCGAACTCGGCGGAAAGGGCGGCGACCGCCTGCTCGTAGGTGTCATGATGCCGCGTCGGGCTGCTCCAGTAGCGCTTCGGCCGTCGCGGGTCATAGAACAGAGGCCCGCCGCTGCCTTTGGGCGCGGAAGGAGTGGGAATGGGAAGCGGCTTGGCGCGCTCCATGGAGGTCGCCTTCGGGCCGGCAGGGACGGAGGGAGTCTTTTGCCCCTGGGCGGCGGGTTCTTGCTGTGTTGCGGCCGCGGGATCCTTTTCGATGCGCAGGACCTCTTTGCGCGGGTAGGTAAGTACCCCGCCCCGGTACTCGCAGTGCACCTGGTCCTTTTCTTCCCATGCGCGTCCGGTGCAAAGGGTCCTCATGCCGTCGTGGAAGAGGATCGTGTCACCGGCAAAGCAGGGGAGGGCTGCCGAGGCCAGCAGGACGGTCGCCGCCGCAAAAAGGGGAGCCCAACGCAAAAGAGGCATGGAAACCCGGGATCGTGCGAGTCTGACGAAGGGCTCGCCCCCCGCGGGGAAAATCGCCTCAAGCCGCCGGGGAGGCATCGGCTTTCAGGGTATCGCGCACGACCCGCACCAGGTCCTGACGGTTGATGGGTTTGGCGAGAGTGGCCGCCGCACCGAGTTTTTGCGCGCCGCGCAGGTAACCTTCGGGGCGGTTCAGGCCGCCGCCGGACATGGCGATGATCTTGACGTCCGGGAACTCTTTTTTGAGCTCGATGATCATCCCGATTCCGTCCTTGTTGGGCATGATGAGGTCGGTCAGGATCAGGTCGGCCGGTTTCTCGCGGAAGATCTTCAGCCCCTCGGCGCCGTCCACGGCCTCGAGCACCGCATAGCCTTCGCGCTCCAGGATGAGACGGACCATGGAACGGATCTGAGGTTCATCGTCGATGATCAGGATGCGTTGCATAAGGCCGTGCTCCCCCTGGATGAGGTTCGCCTCCGCGAAGGTTCTGCCCGATTCGGGATCATTATCGCACATCCCGGGGTCTGGCGCAAATTCGTACG
>CALIUY010000016.1 GCA_938048455.1 uncultured Desulfobacterales bacterium
GCCCGGGAGGGAGGGGCGGTTTTCGCGAGCGGGGGACTCCATCCCCGGACGAGGGGCATAGCGCCGAGCGGGGCGCGAGTCAACGACCGCCTACGGGCCGGCGGCGTTTCGGCTTGACGGCAGGGATCGAAGGGGCGTCGAAGGCGTTCTGGTCGGTCCACCGGAAGACCCGCTCGGAGAAGCCCGTGAGGCGATCGTGGCATTGCTGCAGCAGGCTTTCGGCCTCGGCCAGCTTCGAAGCCCCGAAAAAATCGCGCTGCCGCACCTTGGAAAACCAGTTTTCGAGCTTCGCCAGATCGACCTCGTTTTCTTCGAGCTCGGCGAAGGAAAAATGCTTCTTCCGCGTCTCCTGTTCGATCTCGACCAGGAATTCCCGGCAACGCTGGATGATCTCTTCGTATTCGTCGTCCCGCTCTCCCTTGAAGAGCGCCTCGAGGGCCTCCGCTCGGCCGAGCGTCACCGAGAGGAAGAGGTGGGCCTGACCGCCGTCCTCCCGCGCGATCTCGTGCTCGAGCTTGCGCAACTCGCGCTCGTGGCGCGGAGTCGCCGGCAGGATGCAAACGGAGTGCTGCAGAAACAGGCCTCCCAGGTTGCGGATCTTCCTCCAGATCTGCACCCGGCGGGTCGAGGGCTCACTGGGGACGCGGTAGACCAGGAGCAGCCACTCCCGGGATGTTGCGGCTTTTTTCATGGCGGCCTCCTCGTTCTTTTCCCACGGGAGGCCTCCCGCGGTCAAGCGGGGCGTCTAAACCCTTGCATCCTCGTTGCTGTTGACAAAGAAATAACGTTACTATAAGAATGAAACAGATGTTGCATTACCATATAAACATCTAACCTTCTGGAGAACGCCATGGACACCTTCTACCTCATCTGCATGATTGTCTCCGGCCTCTTTTTTGGATGGACCATCGGCAGCCACTACACCGGCGCCGTGATGGGTACGGCCTTCGGGGCCCAGCTGATCACGCCGCGGCGGGCGACGCTCCTGATCGCGGTCTGCGTCCTGCTCGGCGCAACCCTCGAGAGCCACAACGTCGTCAAGACCGTGGGGACCGGCGTCATCGCCGGCGAGGACATGAGCGTCTTCGGCGCCATGATCATGATGCTGACCGCCGCCCTGGTCACCGCCGCCAACACCTGGCTGAAACTTCCGGTCTCCACCTCCCAACTTGCCATTTTCTCGGTCGTGGGCGCGGCCATGGCCATGCGGGCCGAGGTGTTCTGGAGCACCACCCTCCTTGCGCTCGCCGTGACCTGGATCGGGACCCCGATCGTCGGGACCCTCTTCGGCTTCGTGATCACGCGGCTGATGGACCGCTTCATGCGCGGGGCCTCGGAACAACGCCGCGGGTTCGTCCGCTGGATCCTGATTTTCGTCTGCTGCTACGCCGCCTATACGCTCGGCTGCAACAACACGGGGAACGCCGTGGGGGTCTTCTACGGGACCGGCGCGATTCCCAGCCGAATGTTCGCCGGCTTCATCGGCGGCATCGTGATGGCCATCGGCGCCCTGACCTGGGGTCGCCCGCTGCTGGAAAAGGTGGGGCTGCACATCGTGAGCCTCGATCTCAACAGCGCCGTCGGGGCTCAGCTCGCCCAGGGGATCACGGCCCACATCGCCGCTTCGCTGGGGTACCCGACGTCGATGAACCAGGCCATGATCGGCGGCATCGCCGGTGCCGGCCTGGCCCGGGGAGTTCAGGCGATCGACATGAAAGCGCTCAAGGAGATCGTGATTTCCTGGTTCTTCACACCCCTCGTCGGCGGGTTGGTATCCTATGTCCTGTATTTCCTCTTGTCCCGGCTTTTAGGGGTGCATTGAAGCATCCGGCCGCCCACTTGCCGGCGCGGGAGTTCTCTGTTAGGGGGGCCGGAGATTCGGGGGGCGTGAACCCCGCTCCCCGGACCTCCGGAAAGCGGAACCATGGACTTCGTCGGCCGCTCGCGGGAGATCGTCGCTCTCCGGCGGCTTCTGCGCCAGGGGAACAACATCGTCCTCCGCGGAAGATATGGGGTCGGACGATCGCGCCTGACCCGGGAATTCGCCGCGCAGTCCTCCGCCTCCTGGCAGTTTCTTTTCCTCGATTTTTCCCGGCCGGTCTCCCGCTCTTTAAACGAAGCCCTTCGCCGGGCAAGTCTGCCGAGGGGGAGAAGCGGCCGCAGGCGCTACCGGCGGCTGATCGACGCGAAGGAAATCTTGTTGCCCGATCCCCAAGTCGCCGTCCTCCCGCGGGTGCTCGTCCTGGAAGACATCGGAAAGCTCACCCCGCGCAAGCTCGCCTTTCTCGAGGATCTCCGCCAGGTCGGCTCCTTGCAGTTCATCGCCGTGGTCGAGAGCTCTCTTCCCGAGCCGGATTTCTTCCGGCTGCGCGCCCTGCTCTATCCCTCGGCCGTCCTGACGCTGGGAAACCTCGGCCATGCCGCAACCGTCGCGTTTTTCCGCCTCGCCTCCCGCCGCTACCGGCTCGGCTGGGACGAACCCACCCTCGAAGGACTCGCCCGGGCGGCGAACGGGTACCCCGGGTGGATGGTCGAGCGGCTTCGGCGGGAAATCGAGAAGAAAAATGCCCCCGCACCCTGCCGCGCCGAGGGGGCCGAAGACGCGGCCGACCCTCCCGCTTCACCCTGAAATGTCAGCGACCCCGCAGGGCGGCCGAAGCCTCGCGCACAGCCAAGGCGGGATGTCCGTCGAGGAGCACCGCCGCCGCCTCTTTTTCGGGGCTGCGGCGAAGCTTCCGCAACGCGGCGACAATCTCCAGCGCCAGCACGATGTCCGAGGGGTGCTCGAGGGCGCAGCGCGCGAGCGGGAGCGCGGCCGCGGGGTCCCTGCGGTTTCCCAAGGAGATCACGGCCGCCATCTGCACTTCGCGAATGGGGTGGGAGAGCCCGTGAATGAGGCGCTCGCGGTAGGAATGACGCCTGGACCAGGCCGCCGGGTCACAGCCGCAGGCGGGGCAGCCGACCACCGCGGAAGCAAGCCTTGCGAAACAGGCCGGGCAAAAGAAGCGGATCATCGGGGAAACCGCCGGCGTGGGGGGAGCCCCCCGATCAGAGCGTTTCGGCCAGCTCCCGGTACTCGGCGAGGCGGTTGCGGATCCGTTCGATCGCCGAGAGCCGTTCGTCGAGATGGGAGAGGGTCGCCGAGACCTCGGTTTCGCTGTGCTCTTTGAGGGCGACCGCACGTTGGAGCGCCTCGCGGATGGTGGCAAGGGTCAGGTCGGCTTTCTCCTCGAGCGATCGCTGGAATTTGCGGGTGGTCTCCTCGATGCGGCGGAGGAGATCGTAGCGCACCCGGCCGCAGTGGCGCTCGAAGATCTCTCGGGCCATCGCCTTGATCCGTCTGAGAATCAAGCCCCGGGTGACGAACAGGGGCATCGCCGAGCGAAAGCCCAAGCGGATCAGCCCGATCGCGTCGGGATCTTCCTTGAGGAGGAAGTAGAAATCGCTGCGGCCGGTCAGCTTCTCGACGGAGGTGAAGGGCTTGAGCTCCACCGCAAAGAGGCCGGCGGCGAGCTCCACGAAGGCCGTGATCGTCCGGTTGGTGCGCTCGGCGAGATCGAGATAGACCGCTTCCAGCGCCTCGGCCAGCCGGCGTGCCGTCCGGTCGCGGAAGCCGGAAAAAATCTCCACGATTTCCCGGTAGAGGACCTCCTCGAGCTCGGACTCGAGCTGCCGGCCCTCGCGGGTCTTCTGGACCTTTTCGCGGAAACGCGTTTCGAGGCCGGCCTGGAGGCGGGGGATCTCCGCCGCGGAGAGCTGCGCCAGGTCGGCATCCAGGCTCTCGTGCAGTTTGCGGATCCGACCGTTCAGGATGAAGCGGTGCTCGTCACGCTCCTTTTCGATCCGACGCACGGAGTCTTCGAACCGTGCGATTTTCGAGCGCAGCTCTTCGAGGGTCAGCTTGGCCGCCTGCTGCTCGAGCTTCCAGGCCATGCTCTCGTCGGACACGAAGCGCAACAGCGAAGCGGTCATGCTCTGCAGGAACGTCTTGCCTTTCTCGCGCTGGAGCCAGCCGCGCAGATGTTCCTCGAAGGCGGGCAGGCCGGAGCGCAGCCATTGATTCTCGTCCTTTCCAAGACGGCCTTCGAGGGCCAACCTGGCCGATACCGGCCAGACCTTCACCGTTCGGCGCAGATCCTGCTCCAGGACGGAGGCGGTGAAGGCGATCGCCTCCGCCAGGTCCTTTTCGCCGACGGCATCGGCCTTGTTCAGCACGAAAAAGAGCTGGTCCACGTAGCCGCGCACTTCGCGGAGGAAGCGGTGCTCCGAGGCGCTGAGCGGCGGATCTGCGGTGACCACGAAAATTCCGGCATCGACGTGCGGGAGGTAGTTGTAAGCGACCTCGGTGTTGTGGTCGAAGACGGAGCCGACGCCGGGGGTGTCGATGATGCGCACGCCGTCACGCAAGAGCGGACTGGGGAAAAAGACCTCCACCTCCTTGACCTGCAAGCCGTTTTTCGGATTCGCCCGCTCGGTCACGAAACGGTGGATCTCGGCCAGGGGGACCTCCTCGCGGCGGCCGTCCAGGTAAAGGACGGCCGCCGCGGGAGTTTCGCCGTAGCCGATGCGGGTGACGATCGAGGTGAGCGGCACGATCGCCGTGGGGAGGATCTCGGCGCCGAGCAGGGCGTTGATCAGGGTGGACTTCCCGCGTTTGAACTGCCCCATGACCACGAGATGAAAGTGCCGCCCCTCGAGCTTGGCGCGCAATTCCTCGAGTCGGCGGATGCCGTCGCCGGAGCGGCAGGCCAGCTCCTCGAGGATTTCGCCCAACGCGCCCTTGATCGTCCCGTAATCCGCGGCCATCTCTTCTCCCCCCCCAAACAAAATGACCTCTACCGGAGAAGCCTTGCTCCCAGTAGAGGTCATCAGCCCTGGAACGGGCGGTTGGGGCTGACCTCATAGCCCTCATTCGGTTTCATTTCTACCTTTCGGTCCTCGGACTGTCAAGATCGCCCGCTCGGATTTTTTCGATCATTTTTCTTGATTTGTAACGATTGTTACATTATCCTTGTGTCATGTCTGGGTTTTCCTGGCTGATGTTCACCTACAAGGTTCCTGCGGAACCGGCGCGGATGCGGGTCGGTCTGTGGCGGCGCCTCAAGTCCATGGGGGCGGTCTATTTGCAGAGCGGAGTCTGCCTTCTGCCCGACATCCATGATCATGCGCGAAAATTGAAACTGCTCGAGCGCCAGGTCGCCGAGATGGGAGGCGAGGCGGTGATCCTGAAAACCGCCGCCCTGGACCGGGTCCAGCAGGAAAAAGTGCTCGCGCGCTTTCAAGCCGAGCGCGAGGAGCAGTACCGCGAGTTCATCTCGCGGTGCGAGGACTTCGAGGTCGAAATCGATCGGGAGACGAAAGCCCGGCACTTCAGCTACGCCGAAATCGAGGAGAACGAGGCGGATCTGAAGAAACTCAAGCGCTGGCTCGCCGGAATCCGCAAGCTGGATTTCTACGGGACCCGCCTCTCCGCCGAAGCCGAAAAAAGGCTGCAAGGGTGCGAGGCGCTGCTTGACGCGTATGCCCAGCGGGTTTTCGAAATCGACGCCGGAGAAAGCGAATCTCGGCAAGGATCGTCAACCGAAAAGGCGGTGAAGGAGGGCTCATGAGTGCAATCGAAGTTCTGGCGCTGGCCGCCGGAGTGGTGATTCTGATTTATGCCGCGAAGTTCCTGGTCGAGGGCCTGATCGGCATCTCCGCCCGTCTCGCCGTTCCTCCGTTCATTCTCGCCATGCTGATCATCAGCATCGATCTCGAGGAGTTCGCACCGGCGGTGATCGGCTCCTGGAAGGAGCTGGCGGCGCTGTCCTACGGCAGCATTCTGGGCACGGTGGTCTTTCTGATTCTGCTGGCGCTCGGCTCCGCCGCCGCGCTCTTTCCCATCCGCCACCCCGATTTTCCGCTGCGCTACATCGCGCTTCTCGGTGCGGCCCTGGCTCTGGTGTGGGGGCTTTCGCTCGACGGCGTCGTCTCCGCCGCGGACGGGGGAGTGTGTCTTTTCGCCTATTTCCTTTTCCTGGTTTATCTCATCCGGGACATGCGTCGCACCCGCGCGGCCCGCATGGAAATCGAGGAAGCCGAAGGCGAAGTCGGGAAAATCATCCAAGAGCCTTTCTGGCGATCTCCTCTGCTTTTCGTTCTGGGGTTGATCGGTCTTGTCGGGGGCGCGCTCCTGGTGATCCACGGCACCGAGGCCGTGCTGCGCTGGTCGGGAATCGAACAAACGGTGCTCGGGCTCACCCTGCTCGCCGTCGCCGCCAACTCGGTGGAACTCGTGGAGGCGATCGTCCCCGCCAAAAAGGGCCTGCCCGAGGTCGTCATCGGCAACGTGACGGGAAGCTCCTTCTTCCAGCTGTTGTTCACGCTCGGGATCTGCGCCCTGATTCACCCCCTGCCGGTGGGAAGCTCGGTGCTGCGCTATTTCCTGCCGGCGGTCGCCGTGAGCTGGGGGATTCTGTTTCTGATCGTCCGCTGCGGTCGCACCCCGCGCTGGGTCGGGATGATGCTGGTGCTGCTTTATGTCGCCTTCGCGGCGGGAGCAATCGGAATCGGCCTGGCTCCGTGAAACGCGGCGCTTTACGCAGCGGAGGATTGCTGGTATAGGGTTCGGCCATCGGGGATGGAGTCCCCCTCACAACCGCCCGACCGGGCTGATGACTCCTGCCGCATCCCTTTCCTTGCGGCGGAGTCGCCCGAAGCGTGTGCGTTTCGGATCGCCGCCGCAAGGCGGCTTTTTCTTTGGGCGGTGCGGCCGCTACCTACGCCCGGGAGAAAGGAGCATCGAGAGTTCCCATGGAAGCCTTCTTCGTCACCGCCGCCGTGTGGCTGGCCCTGGCCGTCATCTCCTCCGTCATCGCCTATCACCTGAAAATCTCGATTGCGCTCGTCGAAATCTGCGTCGGGGTCCTTGCCGCCGCGGCGGCGAGCCGGTTGGGCCTCTTCGAGGCCCTCGGCACGAACGAGGCCTGGCTCAAGTTTCTCGCCTCCTCGGGGGCCGTCCTGCTCACCTTTCTCGCCGGCGCTGAACTCGAGCCCGAGGTGATCCGCACCAAATGGAAAGAGGTGAGCGTCGTCGGCCTGATCGGCTTTTTCGCCCCCTTTCTCGGCTGCGCGGCGCTCGCCTACTGGGTTTTGGGCTGGGACGCCCGTGCGAGCTGGCTCGGCGGGATCGCGCTCTCCACGACCTCGATGGCGGTCGTCTATGCGGTAATGCTCGAAACCGGCTTCAACCGGACCGAGTTCGGCAAGGGGATCCTCGGAGCCTGCTTCATCAACGATCTGGGAACGGTGCTCGCCCTGGGTCTCATGTTCGCCCCGTTCACCTACCGCACGATCGTCTTTGTCGTCATGAGCGTCGCCGTCCTGTCCCTTCTTCCCTATCTGACGGGGCTGCTCACCCGCATTTACGCGCACCGCACGGCGGCCATCCGCACGAAGTGGATCCTGCTCGTCCTGATGGGGCTGGGGGCGCTCGCCCTGTGGTCGGGAAGCGAGGCGGTCCTGCCCGCCTATCTCGCCGGCATGATCCTCGCCGGCAGCGCAGCACGCGATACCTTCTGGGTGCGGCGCATCCGCACGCTCACCGTCGGCTTCCTCACCCCGTTTTACTTTCTGCGTGCGGGAACCCTTGTTTCGCTTCCGGCGCTCTTCACCGCACCGCTCGTCCTGCTCGTGCTTCTCGGAGGCAAGGTCGTATCCAAGATCTTCGGGCTCTACCCCTTCGTCGCCCTCTTCCGCCGCGATCGAAACGAGCGCTGGTACTACACGCTGCTCATGTCCACGGGGTTGACCTTCGGCACGATCTCCGCCCTCTACGGCTACGCGAACGGGATCGTGAACCAGGAGCAGTACTCGTTTCTCGTGACCGCGGTGATCGGAAGCGCCGTCATCCCCACGCTGATCGCCGGCCTGGCCTTCCTGCCGCGGCACCTGCTCCCCGAAGCCGAAGCGCAGGCCGCCGCGGTCGTGCCGGTATGCACTCCCGAAGCCTCCAACGGGGACCTGGCCGAAGAATAGAAAGGGGGGGATCGAACCTTTCAGCGTCCGAAGACCAGGACCAGACTGCGGGTGGTTTTGGAGTGGTCGGCTCCGGAGTCATCGAAAACGGCGATGGCGAAGCTGTAGCGCCGGCGGGGATCGAAGACCACGTCGTCCTCGTGCCCGGTGACGAGTTTGCGGCGCAAAAGAAGCTTCCAACGCCCGTCGGCATGCCGGCTTTCGGCCTTGACGTCGTAGCGGGAACCGCCGGGCCGCAGGGGCAGGCGGTAGGGGATCTCGTCTCCGGGGCGAAAGACGGCATCGGCCGGAATCTCGACGGCCTCCTCGTAAAGCAGCACTCCCGGCACCGCGGGGCTGCGGCCCGGACGGAGCATGTAGCGCGGACGGCTGCCGTCCGCGGTCTCGTTGCGCACATCCCCCCCGGCGCCGGTATCGTAGCGGCGTCCCGTTTCGCGGTAAGAGCCGGTCGGGTTGCCCGCCACGGTGAGCCAGCCGTCGTCGGCGCAGCCGTAGGGTGCCGACCGCGCCGCTTTCCAGTGCCAGAGATCGCCGCGTTCGGCGGGCGTGCGCGTGGCCAGCTTCCACTGGCTTCGCGGGGTGTCGGGCGGGCTGTGGCAAACGACGGCGCAGCTTCGCGAGGAAAACTCGTGAATGCGCTCGATCTCGAAGAGCAGCGCAAGCCGGTCCTCGTCCCCCGGCAAGTGGGTCCACTTCTCTCCATCGTAGCGCCAGGTCTGTTTGACGACACTGCGGGTCGGATCGGGCCAGCTCAAAAGAAAGAAAATCTCCTCCGGGGTGTACAACACGCGGGTTTCGACGATTTCGCGCACATCGGCCAGCTCGAGCCGACCCGCGACCGGTATCGCCGCGGCCGGGAATCGTTTCCAGACCGGGTCTTCCAGACCTTGCGGCGCTTTGGGGACAGAGTGTGCGGTCACGGCAAGCTGCCCGGAATCCTTGGCCGGCGGCGCGGCCCCCACCAGCGCCGCCGCCGCAAGAGCGGCCAGCAGTCCGCAAACGGTCAGCCATTTCCCGTCCATGACCCTCTTTCCTTCTCTTCGAACCCCTGCGTCCCGGTTTCGCTTGTCTTCCTCGGGCTCAATGCTCCGGCCGCACGAAGTGCTCGATGTAGCCCATCACGGAAAGAACGGTGATCGCGATCAACACCACGAGGGCCGCCGCCAAGACCCCGATGCGGCGCGAGGGCCGGCGGTCGGGCGAACGGTCGAGCCAGGGCAACGCGGCAAGGAGCAGGATGAGGCCCCCGGGGATCACCGCCGATCCGACCACGGTGAAGGGGCCTTTAAAGATCGAAACCAGCTGGTTCAGGAAAAGGACCCACCATTCCGGCCGCGGCACAAAGGAGGTGTCGGAGGGATCGGCCGGATCCCCCAAGGGGGCCGGATGGAAATAGGCCGCCGCCGCGAGCGCGATCATCGCCGCAAGCAGCAGGAGCAGAAAACGGTTGAGCCCGGAGGGAAGCAGCGGGATGGGCGGCCGGGCGGGCGCCTGCCCGTCCATCGGTGGCGACAGGCCGTGGCGCGCGAGGAGACAGAGATGCAGGGCCAGGATGCCGAGCAGGACGGCCGGCAGCAGCAAAACGTGCAGGACGTAAAATCGGGTCAGCGTCACGATCCCCGTCAGCCCTCCCCCCCGAAGCATCTGGACCATGAAATCCCCCAGCCCGGGGATGGAGGAAATGATGCTGAAGCGCACCTGGGTCGACCAGTAGCCTTTTTGATCCCAGGGCAGAAGATCTCCCGTAATGATGAAAAGCGGCATCAGAAGCAGAAAGAGAAGGCCCGAGAGCCACACCGGATGCCGCGGCGGCTTGTAGGCGCCCACGACGAACGCCCGCAGGAGATGAAGCCCCATCACGATCAAAAGCGAATTCCAGGCGTAGTGGTGGACGCCGCGGACGATGTCGCCGAAGGGCAGGCTGAATTGAAAATAATCGACGCTGTCGTAGGCGGTGCCGGGGACCGGGGTGTAGGAGAAGGCCATCAAAAGGCCGGAGAGAAACAGCAGGGCGATGAGCGCAAGCTGCAAAACACCGAAAAATCGGTGCCAGCAGACGGTTTCGGAGGGAAGCCGGGGGCGCGTGAGCCAGCAGAGCAAACCGTCCTGCGGCGGCGGCGTCCGGCCCTCTTCTTCAAGCATCACGTACGGTTCGCTCATCGCCCTGCCGTCCTGCGCCGGCATCTATTTCTTGAATTCCAGGGTGAGCGTTTCCGAGTCGTAGGAGTCCGCGTCCCCGGAATCGTCGAAGAGCGCCATGGCGAAGTTGTATTTTTTGCGCGGGTCGAAGGCCACGTCATCCTCGTAGCCGGTGTTGAGCTTGCGCGAAAGCATCAACGTCCAGGCGCCGTCGGCCCAACGACTCACGGCTTTGACGTCGCCATAGGAACCTTCGGCCTTGACCGGCATCCGCGCGGTCACGACATCGCCCGGCTTGAAAACGGAGTCGTCCGTGATCTCGACCGCGTCCTCGGCGAGCAGGATGCCGTGCTTGCCCAATTTTTTGCCCGGAGCGAGCATGTAGCGGGGCTTGGATTTGTCCTCGGTCATGTTGCGCTTGTCCCCACCCTTTCCGGCGTCGGTCCTGCGGCCGGTTTTGTCCGCGCTGAACTTGGTCAACCAGCCGTCGTCCGCATAGCCCGCAGGATCGGAGCGGGCGGCCTTCCAGTGCCAGAGATCGCCTTTTTCGGCCTCGCTCTGGGTCCCGAACTTGCCGTCTTTGGCGTTCGGAGCGCCTTGGGGAACGTGGCAGGTGACGGCGCAGCCCTTGGTGGCGAAGTTGTTGATGCGGCTGATTTCGAAAAGGAGCGACAGGCGGTCTTCATCGCCGGCCTGCGGGGTCCATTTCTGACCGTCGAATTTCCAGGCGCCTTTCGTCACGCTGAGCGTGGCATCCTTCCAGGTAAACCAGAAATAGATCTCCTCATCGGTATAGATCGCCTTGGTGATGACGGAGGTTTTTTTGTTGGCGAATTTCTCCTTGCCTTCGAAGGGAACCTCCAGGGCCTTGATCTTGGCCCACTGGGGGTCATCCAGTCCCGCGGGGGCGGTCTTGGAGTAGACCGCCGTCAGCGTCTGTTTGGCGGCGCCGGTGACATCGCCGCTGAACAGCAGCGCCGCCGGGACAACCAGCAAAAGACTCAACACGGCCAAGCGTAATCGGCAGCTCATCGAGATCCTCCTTCAGGGATGTTGTCGCTCAACCCAGCTTGATCTGCACCAGCAGCTTACCTTCTTCGATTTTGAACGGCAGCCGGGCTAGCGGTTTTTGCGGCGGCCCGCCGGCGGGTTTTCCCTCGGCGTTGAAAAATCCGCTGTGGCAGGGACAGAGAAACAGCTTCCGTCCGGGGTTCCAGATCACGCTGCAGGCCAGATGCGTGCAAGTGGAAGACAAGACCAGAGGCCCGGAGGCGGGATCGTTCTTGGCCCAGACAAAGCCGCGCTGCGGCAGATCCTGCCAGCCGTCCTTCACGAGAAATTCAAAAGGAAGCATGGTGAAATCCACCGCGCCGAGCTGGTCGGGTTTGCCGAAATCGACCCACTTCACAACCCCTTTTCTGAGAGCGGGAATCACGACCGTGGACACGGTGGGAACGGCGAGGAGCGCGAGGCTGCCCCCGGCAACGAGCGCGGTGCCGAGGAAGGCGCGTCGTGACAGGAGACAGGAGGGATCGGGGTTTGTTTCGGAAGAATCGCGGGAAGATGTCATGGAGCGATTGACCACGGAGAAGAAATGACCGTTGCGGATCTCATCGCTATGTTTGTTAGTTGTCATGCCACAAAGTATATGTCAAGAAAAAATTGTCGTTCCGGAAATGAATCCTTCTGAAAAAATCTCTCTTTGCGCTTGGCGACGCCGCCTAAACGCATCCTACGGGTCTTGACTTTCAGATATTTTTGATTATTCTAAAATTTCTATTATGGCTTCAGAATCCAAAATAAAAAACCAGTCGGGAAGCGGCGTGGAAAATTTCTCGAGATGCGGCGTGGCATGCTGCCAGGTCGAGGCCATCATCAGCGTGGACGATAAGGGCCAGATGGTTCTGCCCAAGGCGGTGCGCGAGCGCGCGGGCATCCGGCCCGGAGAAAAGCTCGCCTTGATCGGCTGGCAAAAAGAGGGGGAAATCTGCTGCCTCGGCCTGATCAAAGCCGAATCGCTCGCGGAGATGGTGCAACAACTGCTCGGACCTTTGATGAAAGACATTACCGGCTGAACCAGGCCAAACGCGGGAGACGACGGATGAACGAAAAAATCAAAAAACAGGTGCGCGAAGGCTACGGACGGATCGCCCGGGGGGAGGATTTCTCCTGCTGCGGCGGAGGGTCTTCCTGCTGCGGCGGAGGCCTCTCGAGCCGCGGGATCGCCGAAAAGATCGGCTATTCCCCGGCGGATCTGGAGCAGGTGCCGGAGGGGGCGAACCTGGGACTGGGCTGCGGCAACCCGGTGGCTCTGGCCGCTCTTGCCGAAGGTCAGACCGTCCTCGATCTGGGGTCCGGCGCAGGATTCGATTGCTTCCTCGCCGCACGCGCGGTCGGGCCGACCGGACGCGTCATCGGCGTCGATATGACCCCGGAGATGATCGCCAAAGCCCGCACGAACGCGGAGCGGGCAAAAGCCCGCAACGTCGAGTTTCGGCTGGGCGAGATCGAGGCGCTGCCGGTCGCCGACGGCACGATCGATGTGATCCTCTCCAACTGCGTCATCAACCTGTCTCCCGACAAAACCCGGGTCTTCGCCGAGGCCTACCGCGTCCTCAAGCCCGGAGGGGTGCTCGCCGTCTCGGACATCGTTCTCCAAAAGCCGCTGCCGCCGGCGCTCGCCTCCTCCGTTTCCGCCTATGTCGGCTGCATCGCCGGTGCGAGCCTCAAGGAAGACTATCTCGCCCTGCTCGAGGCCGCGGGTTTCGCCGCGGTGGAGGTCGTCGAGGAAACCCCGTTTTACGCCATGGAAGAATCCGCCGACCCGCTTCTGAAGAAAATCCGCGAAGAGGCGGGTCTCTCCGAGCGGGAACTCGAGGAGGCGGCGCAATCCGTGGTGAGCCTCAAGCTGCGGGCGCGGAAAGCTCCTTGAAGAGCAAAGCCGCGCTCCGGGGGCAGAGAGTGGAAAACTCGCTCGTCCGCCGGATCGCCTCCGGAGCCTCCTCCCGCCCGCTCCCGCGGTAGCCCCGGGAGCGGAAGAAGGCTTCCGCCGTCGTCGTGAGCAGATAGAGGCGGGTGACTCCCTGATTAAGGGCCTCTCTCTCCGCCGCGGCGAGCAGACGGCGCCCCAGCCCGCATCCGCGGTGCCCGGAATCGACCGCCAGCGAACGCAGGAGCGCCGTCTCCCCGTAGATCTCGAGTCCCACCGTCCCCAAGAGGGACTTCTCTTTGAAAGCGCCGAGAAACCGGGGGCCCGGATCGGCGGCGAGATCCGCCGTCGGCAGACCGCAGGAGTCGAGCAGCCGACGGATCGCCTCCCGATCGGATGCCGGACGGATCGTCGCGGTCCCGGCCTTGTCCGCCGACTTCATGTCCCGTCTCGCAGCAGGTTCTCCTTGAGCAGCTTCAGCCCTTCCTCGCGTGCCTGGAGGACCCGTTTCAACTCCACGCCGGCGAGCTCGGGGCGCCGCAGGATCTTCTCCGTGAGCGCCCGGCGGTAGAGCAGGTACTCGTCTTTCCCGGTGATCGCCGCCGGAACCTCCTCCACGTGCAGGAAATCCTCGATCGAGCGGTTTTTGCCGTTGCGATTGCCCTCGGTCAGATCCACCCGGAACCGACCGTGGACGAGAAAACAATGCACCATCGGAATGTAGGGCAGGCCGAACTCCTCCAGCAGTCTGCGGCTTCCGCTCACGAGCTCCTCGGTCATGGCGTAAATGCCGATGTTCTTGCGGATGTCGAGTCCCTGCTCCGCGGCGAGGGTTCCGATCACGGCGTGTTTGGTGGTGCAGGTGCCCATAGCTTCCTTGAAGAGGATCATCAGGTCGTCGCGATCGGAATTGTAGCCGTAAGGGAGCTCGTGGACCCAGCGGCAAGCGTCGTGAAACCGGCGGAGGTTCCGCCGGAGAAATTCTTCGCTCACGGGCCCGGCCGGCCCGAGCTCACGGTCCGGAAACACGGTGTACGGTTCCATGGGGATCCCTCCAGGCAGCCGCTCTGCGGCGGATCGATTTTCAACCGGAAGATAAGGCCGCATCGTTAAGAAACGATGAGACCTCCGTCCTTTTTTGCGCTTACAGAAGGGCGTTGAAGATCCAGCCGACGGCCAGGATCCCCAGACCGACGATGCCGACGAAGGAGCCGAGCAGCCGCGGCTTGAGCACACGGCGCAGAATCAGGATCTCGGGAAGGGACAGCGCGATCACGCTCATCATGAAGGAAAGCACCGTTCCGAGCGCCGCCCCCTTGCCGAGAAGCGCCTGGACGATCGGGACCATGCCCGCGGCGTTGGAATACATGGGAATCCCGATCCCGACGGCCAGCGGCACCGACCACCAGGCTTCCTTCCCCATGAGCGCGGCGAGCACGGCCTCCGGCACGTAGCCGTGGATGAAGGCCCCCACCGCAATGCCGAGGACGATCCATTTCCAAACCCGACCCACGACGCTGCGAACGGCCTCGAACCCCGCCTGGAGGCGCTCCCGAAACGATCCGGGACCGGTTGCGACCTCCACCTCGTTTTGTCGCACGGCGGTGACCCAGGCTTCGATGTGCCGCTCGAGCCGCAGACGCCCGAGCACGAAGCCGCCGAAGACGGCGATCGCGATGCCGGTTCCGGCGTAGAAAAGCGCGATCTTCCAACCGAGAAGCCCGTAAAGCAGCAGAAGCGCCACCTCGTTCACCATCGGAGCGGCGATCAGAAACGAAAAGGTGACGCCCAGCGGAATGCCCGCGGTGACGAAGCCGATGAACAGCGGAATCGCCGAGCAGGAGCAGAAGGGCGTGGCGACCCCGAGCAGGGCGGCGAGCACATTCCCCACGGCCTCCCGCCGGCCGGCGAGGATGCGGCGCGTGCGTTCGGCGGTGAAGTAGGTGTTCAGAATGCCCACGGCGAAGACGACGACCGTCAGCAGCATCAACACCTTCGGCGTGTCGTACAAGAAGAACTCGACCGCCGCGGCGAAATGCGAGCCGGCCTCCAGGCCGAACACATCGTATGTCAGGGCATGCGCCGCCTGGGGAAGCGCCCGGTAAACCGCCCAACCGGCGCCGAGCACGACGAGGAACAGCGTCGCCTCCCAAAGTCGGATCTTCCGCGAGGCGGCGCCGCCCGTCGGCGCCGCAGGCTTGGCGGTCGCTCCGCAGCAGGAGGAGGAAAACTCGGAGATCGGTTTCAACGACATGGGGACTCCTTTACGGTTCGCTTCGGGGAGAGTTTGGGGCTTCCGGGTGCCGCGGGGGGTCGTTGCTCAAGCGGAAGGCTTTTCCTTGCCCTCCCGGGGTTGACGCGATGCGGACGGCTGAAGGGCCTGCCGCAGGATTTCGATCGGGTGGCGGACGGGATAGGAGAGAAGCTGCTCGAACTGCAGTCTGCAGCTCAGGCAATCGGTTACGATCGCCTGAGGATGGATCTCCCGAATGCGGCGCATCAAACGGTCGCCGAGTGCGATCGAGGCCTCGTGAAAATCCTGTTTGAACCCCATCACGCCGGCCAGACCGCAGCAATGGAGGTTTCCCTCGAGAGCGGTCGGCTCCAGTTCCGGTACCCGCCGCAGCAGCTCAAGGTAAGGCCGGCCGAACTGCTGCTCCCGCTGATGGCAGGGTGGATAGTAAAGGGCCTGCAACCGGAGCGGGGAAAATCCCTGCGGTCCTTCGCCCTCCCGCTCACGCTGCAGAAGGTATTCGCCGACGTCGTAGACTTTCTCGGCGACGGCGATGCGCTGCAGGGGGTCGAGCCCCGAGAAATAGCCGTCGTCTTTCAGGATGTTTTTGAACATGGCGCGGTCGAAGACTTCCATCCCGCCCACGGGCCGCCCCCCCGCCCGGGCGCGCGCCGGCACCTGGATAAAACGCGCGTCGGCCCCCACGCGCTGCTGATAGGCTTCGGAAAAATAAGCCCCCTCGGCGAGCAGCCCGCGCAGCATGAAGCTGCAGGTCGGGCAGGAGCAGAGAATGTCGTATCCCTCCTCCACCGCCGCGGAAAGGACGGCAAGGTTTTGGGCCGCGGCCCGCAGGGTGAACTCGCGGTCGCCCTCGAGGAAGGAAGGCATGCCGCAGCAAGAAAGCGGCGGGCAGAAAACGGTCAACCCCCAAGCCTGCAAAACCTCGACCGTGGAGCGAGCGACCTCCGGGAAAAGGTAGGTCGCCGTGCAGCCCGCAAAATAGACGACCCGCCTTCCTTCCGCAGCCTGCGGTTTTCGGTCAAGCCCGCGTTTCCGCACCCAGGCCAGGAAATTCTCCTTGGAGAAAGCGGGAAGCCGGCGCTCGGAATGGATCCCGAGCCACCGCTTCAGACGCTTTCCCATCCGCGGAGAGGAGAGCAGCCGGTCGGTCATTCGCGGGAAAGCGCCGCAGATTCTCCCGAGCCGAGCGACATCTTCAATCAGGCGCACGCGCGGGGGAAGCCCGTCGCGGGCGACGAAAGCGGTCTTGGCGCGGATGATGTCCGCGCGGATGTTGGGGCAGGGGCAAAGCGCACAGAAATTGCACTTCTCGACCATGCCGCGCAGTTCATCGGAGGAGGGCTTACGGCCGGTCTCCATTTCCCGATCATGGAGACGGTAAAGCTCGGGGAAAAAGAGACAGGCCTCGTCCAGAATCGGGCGGCAGCAGTCGCAATCGGCGCAGTCGCGGATAATCCTCCGCGCGATCTCTTCCGGCACGGCCGCTGGGGGGGAATCCTTCGCCTTCATGATATCCTCAGGTTTCGGGCCGCCGGGGATGCACGAAAAGCCGCCAGCAGCCGTAATCTCCCATGTACACGGGAAGAATCCCCCCCTCCGGTGGGATCTCCTCGAGAAGCCGGCGCTCGATGAACAGCTCGATTCCGGCCGCTTGCAACCGTTCGCAGGATCGATGGTCCAAGGGCTTGCCGATCCGACCGATCGGCCCATCGACTCCGTGTCATCAGCCGACAACGGTCTTGCCGGAGAAGACGCTCAGGATGCCTCCCCGGTCGGCGATGAACAGCTGCTGTTCTTTAGAAAGCTCGATGCTCCAGGATCGTTTCACCGCCTCCCCCTTCCCCGGCCTGGCGCTTCGCCGGCCCGCAACGGGCGTTGTCGGACCGGGCCCGGGGCCGGCAGATCGCAACGGGCCTTCCGACGCCAAACCTCCGCCGACCTTTCGCGCCGCCCCGGACTCGACGAAGCATCCTGCAGGCGGGCGCGGACGACGGAAAGCGCCTGCCTGACCGCAGGTGCGGCTTGCCGTCCGATTCGCCGGTAATACATCCAGCGGCCCCGTTTCTCCGCCGCCACCAGCCCCGCACGCCGCAGGATACCCATGTGCTGCGAGACCGTGGACGGCGCCAGCCCAAGCAGCTGCGCCACCTCGCACGCACAGAGTTCTCCGTCCTCGAGAGCGAAAAGCACGCGCAGACGGTTTTCGTCGGCGAGCGCCCGAAGAAGATGGACGAGATCCCTCATCCCGTTATCCTGTCCGTTCCCGGCGGCGGAAGCAGGCTGACACCCCGAGGCCGGCTCCGCTCAGGGCTTGCAACTCAGGTAGCACACCCCCGCCGGCGTCTCGATCGCGTAAGGGAAATATTTCTTGCGGAAAGCAAGCGCCACGTTGACCAGGCTGATCAAGATCGGCACCTCGAGCAAGGGCCCGATGACGGTGGCAAAAGCCTGTCCGGAATGGATGCCGAAGATGGCCACGGCCACCGCGATGGCCAGTTCGAAGTCGTTGCTGCCGGCGGTGAACGATACGGTGGTGGTCTGGGCGTAGTTCGACTTGATTTTGTAGGCGATGAAAAAGGTCACAAACCACATCAGGAAGAAATAGATGGCCATCGGCAACGCGACGATCAACACATCGAGCGGCGTTTTGACGATCTTGTCGCCCTGGAGCGAAAACATGACGATGATGGTGAAGAGCAGGGCGACCAAGGTGATCGGCGAAATTTTGGGGATAAAGCGGGTTTCATACCATTCTCGGCCCTTGGCCTTGAGAAGCGAAAACCGGGTCACCACCCCCCCGATAAAGGGGATGCCCAGATAGATGAACACCGTCTTGGCGGCTTCGCCCATGGAGATGCTCACATCCAGACCCTTCACCAGCCCGAGCCAGTTCAGCCCGAGGGTGATGAAGAGATAAATCATCGGCGCGTAAAAAAGGACCTGAAAAACGGCGTTGAAGGCGACGAGCCCGACCGCCAGCTCGCGGTCGCCTTCCGCCAGTTCGTTCCAAACGATCACCATGGCGATGCAGCGGGCGAGGCCGACCAGGATGACTCCGATCATGTACTCCGGATGGTGGCGCAAGAAGAGAATCGCCAGCACGAACATCACCAGCGGCCCGATGACCCAATTCTGCAACAAGGAGATGACCAGCAGCCTTTTGTGCTGCAGCACCTTGCCCATCTCTTCGTATTTCACCTTTGCCAGCGGAGGATACATCATCAAAATCAGGCCGATGGCGATGGGAATCGAAGTGGCCCCGATTTGCATGCCGGATATGATCTGCGTGGCCGCCGGGAGGTAGTATCCCATCAGGATCCCCGTTGCCATGGCGAGGAAAATCCAAAGCGTAAGAAAGCGGTCCAGAAAGTTCAGGCGCTGGATATTCGTCGCTGCCATCGCGGCCTCCTTTCCAACGCGCCCGCGCGGCTTTCGCACCGGCGCGATGAACATTTCGTCGGGGAACGAAATATAGAGAAGCCGAAAAATTCTGTCAAGCGCCGGCGACGCGGGAAAAAAGGCGACGAGGGGGGTGCAGAACTCGAACCGAACTGCCGAAGGATGCGGTGGCCGGCCCGCAAAAGCGCCTCAACGGCGCGAAATGCGGCGTTTGAGCCGCTCGATCGCCTCCGCCCAACCTCCTCGCCTCAGAATGCGGCGCAGGGCGGGCAGCCGCTCGCGGGCCGCCCGTTCGCCCGCGGCGATCAACTCCCGGACGGAGGCGAAGTCCGTCCAATGAAAATTTCCCAGATCGGGCTCGATGAGCACATCGCAGGCTCGGCGTCCGGCGGCGCGCAGGTGAAGCATCATGATTTCGGTGGCGCGTTCCAGGACATCGATCCCGTCGCGGAGAGCCCGGCCGGCCTCGAGGCGGGAGCCGACGTCGACCCCGACGACCGTTTCGGCGCCGAGTTCGCGGGCGACTCCTGCAGGCACCGCTTCGAGCAGCGCCCCGTCGGCCAGCAGCATCCCCTGATGGGCGACGGGCGGCATGAGGCCGGGAAGCGCGCTGCTCGCCATCACCGCGCGGTGGAGCGAACCCTCCCGCAGAATCACCCGACGCCCCGTGACCAGATCCACGGCGGTGGCGGCGAAGGGGATCCGCACACCGTCGAAGGTGAGATCCGGGATCAGGCCCGAGAGGCACTGCCGAACCTCGCGTTCGGAAAGAAGCGATCCCCGCAGCAGAGCGACGTTGAGCAGATATTCCTTGGCCGCGAAATCCCCGATGCGCTCGAGCACGCCCTCGCGGATTCCGGCCGCGGGACGGCTGGGCTTCAGCCGGCGGAGCACGCCGGATGCGGCACCGCCGGGGGCGAAGAGCCGCATCGCCGCCTGCTTCAGGGCGTCCGCATCGGGGCACAAGGCGTAGGCGGCGCCGATCACCGCGCCGATGCTGCTGCCCACGATCAGATCGGGGATCCGCCCCTCCTGCTGAAGGACGGCGAGCACGCCGATGTGGGCAAGCCCCCGCGCCCCGCCTCCGCTCAGGGCCAGCCCGAAGCGCGGCATCACGGCCATGGCGTCACCCAGGGCGCCGGGGAGCTCAAGGAGAGCCTTTCGAAGGCGCCGCTCGATTGGCGCCGGATGGCACGCGCTGCATGCGCCGATAGAAAACGACCGCGGTCGCCATCTGAAAGACGAACGCCAGGGCTACGGCAAACTGCGCCAGCTCCGGCAGGCTCAACGCCGCCACGGCCACGGCGATGGGGAGGTTTTTCATGCCCGAGGAAAAGGTGAGGGCGATGTTCTTCTCCGGGCTCAGAAAAGAACGCCCGATCGCCCAGGCGGCGACGAAAAGGATCGGAAAGACGAAGACCAGTGCGGCCGCCAGCGGGCCGAGCACGGCCAGGTTCGCGCGCAGCAAGGGTACGGATGTGTTCACGGCCATAAACATCAGGATCACCGCCGCCGCTCCCGAGAGGGCCGGCATCCAGGGAACCCACGGCGTCATGTCGCGCCTTCGCTCCAGGATTTCGCGCACCAGCAGTCCGACCACCAGCGGCACGAGCACGCTCTCCAACACGCCGGCGAAGAGCACCCCGACCTCCACCGCGAGATAGGCACCGGCGAAGAGTTGCATCAAGAGGGGGATGAGAAAGGGGGCGGCGATCATCGTTGCGGCGTTGATGACCGTGGCCAGCGGGACATCTCCCTTGAGCAGCCCCGTCCAGACGATGGCCATGCCCGCGCACGGCACCGCACCGATCAAGATCAAGCCGGCGGCCAAATCCGGGGCGTCCGCCAACCACAACACGGACAAAACCCAGCAGATCAGGGGCGCGGCCGCAAAATTCAGGGCCAGGCCCAAGACGAAGGCCTTGGTTTCCTTCAGCGCGCGCCCGAGGCTGCGCAGCCGCAGGGAGAACCCCATGGCGCCGATCATGAGGAAAACCAGGGCGAAGGCGAAGCGACGGATGAAGCGGCCCGGGGCCGGACTCCATCCACCGCTTACGAGACCGAGCAAAAGCGCAGCAACGATCAACTGGGAATACCGCTCGCGCATGAAATCGACAAATTTTCCGCTCACCTCCACTCCTCCCTACTTTCCGCCGATGGAGTTTTCCGAAATCCGGTCGCCGTTGCGGACCCGGTGGACGCAATCGCCGAGCGCGTCGCCCACAGGGCTCCGGCGAGGTTTCCCTCTGAACGCCTTCAAGGATTCCCTGGCTCCCTCTGCTCCTCGCCGACCGGGGGGCGGCAGAGCGGCTGCGGGGTCCCCTGTCCCGCGCGGGTGAAGACGATCTGCCAGAGTTGAATCGCCCGCGCCCGGAAAGCCCCGGCGCAGGAAAGGAGGTAGTAGTCCCACATCCGCTTGAAACGCGCACCGTATTTCGGCTGCAGCTCCGGCCAGGCTTCCTCGAAGCGACGCTGCCAAGCCGTCAGCGTCCGATCGTAGTGAGGCCCCAGGTTGTGGACATCCTCGACGACGAAAAGACCCTCGGCAGCGCGCGAGATCTGCGCCAGCGAGGGCAGCATGCCGTTCGGAAAGATATAGCGCGTGATCCAAGGATCGCAGCCCCGACGCGATTCGTTCGCTCCGATGCTCTGGAGCAGGAAGACGCCGTCCGCGGCGAGGAGGGAGGCGACTTTTTGCATGAAGCGGCGGTAGTTTTGGGAACCGACGTGCTCGAACATGCCCACGGAGACGATCTTGTCGTAGACACCGTCGATCTCACGGTAATCGGCTTCGACCGCCTCGATCGGAAGTCCGCGGCAAAACTCCCGGACATGGGCGAGCTGACCGCGGGAGAGGTTGACGGCCGTAACGCGGCAACCCCTGCGTTCGGCCGCATAACGGGCGAAGCCCCCCCAGCCGCAGCCGATGTCCAGCAGACGGTCGGTGGCTTTCAGCCCGATCTTGCGGCAGATGAGCTCCAGCTTCCGTCTCTGGGCCTGCTCCAAATCGTCGCCGTCGCCGAAGAACGCGCAGCTGTACTGGTTGTAGGAATCGAGAAAAGAAAGAAAGAGATCGTTTCCCAACTCGTAGTGATGGTCGACGACGCGTCGGGCCCGGGCGCGCGACTGGAGATTGAGCACGAGCGCGGGCAGGGATCGCAGGAGAAGGCCGAAGCCTCCGCGCACGCGGCCCTCGATCCCGCTCCGCAGGAGGTGATCGAAGAACTCGTCCAGCCGCGGGCAGTCCCACCAGCCGTCCATGTAAGATTCGCCGAGACCGAGATTCTTCTCGGCGATCACCCGGCCGTAGAAGCGCGGGTCGTGGACCTCGAGATCCCAGGGTCGCCCCCCGCCTATCGTCACCCCGGCCGCGGCGAGAAGCGCGGTGACCAGCCGCTCATCATGGCGCATCGCCGTTTACCCCACACCGGTGTCGCCCACCCGAAGAGCCTCCGATGCAACCGGGCGAAGATTGTTCACCCCGGATTCCGAAGCCGCCGATCTCCTCGTTGATATCCTCATTCGGCTCAGGCGAAGCGGTTCGCGCTTGGGGAGGCCTCGCAGCGCTCCTCGAACGGCGCTCTCCCCGCCAAGGGGCCGGCGCCGGGACGAGCGACTTTCTCCGGACAGCGCGAGGCCTCCTCCGTGGAGCTTCGCCGCCCGTTTAGGCCATGGGGAAAAACCCCCGCTTCTCCAGCTTCCTTCCGGGAAGGAGCCGGGCGTGAGGAAGGATCTTCAGCAGAACCTCTTCGTCCATCGGCAGCCGGCGGCATGACCCCTGGTTGCTGAAAATCACCTCGTCTTCGAGGCTCACCTCGAAGATCCCGTTGTGTCCGTCCACGAGTTCGGCCCGGAGACCGAAGAAGGCTTCGATGGCTGCAGCCAGACTGACCGCACGTTCACGAAAGCCTCACTCCAAGCAGTAGACAATGCGGATGCGGGGCTTACCGCCCGTCTGCGATTCCATAGGTCGTTCTCCTTTCCGAAGAAGATTTTGGATTTCAGGCGAAAATCCGCCGCAGGGCCTCTTCCAACGGGCCCCATTCGTTTTCGAGCACCTCGATGCCGCGGGCCCTGAGCCATTCCCTGTGAAAGCTCCAGATCCCGTTACATACCACTTTGCGCACTCCCCGTTCCACGAGAAACCGACAGACCTCCCAGGGGTCCTCGGCGTGCAGCTCCTGGAATTTCGGGCTCCGATCGCCCTTCAGCCCCTCGAGGAACAACACCTCGTCGCAAAACCCGAAGCAGGGGGCGATCCGCTTGTTCAAGAGGATCACGGCGATCCGATCCACTTCCACCTCGCCTTGCCGGTTTCCCCGGGAGCGTCCCATCGCGTCCGCAGGGACAGCAAAAACGATGCCTGGGTGTTCATCGCTTCTTGGATCTGCCGAGGTTTCCACACCCCAACGTCAGCCCGCCCGGCCTGGGAAGCCTCCCCCCGCGAAGCCCGCTAAGCCCCTCGGGCAAGATCTTGTCGAAAAAGGATGCCATGCTTATGTTTCACCCGTTGAAACATCTCGACCGCTTTTCACCCCTCTCCGGCAGACAAACCGGCACGCAGGCGCCCGATCGACGTGTAGTTCGGCCGGCGGCGGGCACGGTGACGCTTTCCCGGGGGGCTGATTCGCTCGCCGAATTGCCGATCCCGCCCGGCATAAGCTTTGCTTGACTCCTGTCGCAGGACGCCGCGTGTCCCTAGCGAAAAGGAGGTTCAGGAATGGCGACGCAAACCTCGGCCGACGTCCCACGGACCCCCTTTTTTGTCCGCAAAGCCCCTGTCCCGACAATCGGAGACACCCCGCTTAGGCGGACGAGCCGATTCCGTCGCGCCTGCCGCAGTTGGCTTTTCCCCTACTTGCGGTCGCGTCTGGCGGCCGACGGGTTCCACCCCGTACTGTCCTTTTTCTACACCGACCTCAATTGCAACCTGAATTGCAGCTACTGTTACAGCCGGGGGAAAAACATCCCCGGGATGAGCTGGGAAACGGCTTGCGCCGCCGTGGAGTGGCTCGAGCGACAGGGCTGCCGGGTGCTCGCCTACATGGGGGGAGAGCCCCTGGTGCGCAAGTCCTTCATCGTCGAGCTCACACGCCTGGCGGCGGACAAGGGCTTCTTCGTCTATCTGCCGACCAACGGCATCCTCATGGACCGCGACTTCATCGACGCGATCGGTGAAGCCGGAATCGCCGCCGTGAACCTCGCCGTCGACGCCATGGACGGCTATGCGGGGATTCCCAAGAACCTGAAACGCATCCTGCCGCAGTTCGAATACCTCGTCGAGCAGGAAAAACGCTACGGCTACCACACCTTTCTCAACATCAACATCACCGGCAAGAACGTCGAAGACGTGATGGCGCTGACGGAAACGGCTCATCGCTATGGGATCGCGACCGATTACCACATCAGCGAGCCGCCGCCGATCGAATACGAGGGCTTCGATCCCTCCCGAACCGATGTCTGGATCCACGAATCGCAGATCGCCGCCGTCGACGAGCTGATCGACTGGCTGATCGCCAAAAACCGTGCCGGCTACACCATGGTCAACTCGATCGCCCACCTGCAGGCGATGAAACGCTTCATCCGCCGCGAACTTCCTCCCTGGCCTTGCCAGGCGGGGCGGATCTCCATGGTCATCCGGCTGGACGGGAGCTTCGCCCCCTGTTTCGAGTATTACGCGAGCCAGGAGGACTGGGGCGACTTCCTTCGGGGACCGCGATTCGACGGCGAGCGGCTCGCGCGCCTCAAGGCGCGCTGCAGCCCGGGGTGCCTCTCGACCTGCAACTTCCAGGTCAGTCACTATTCGCAGTCCTGGCTGCGCTCGCTCCAGTGGGTGGCCAAACACGCCTACTCGCAGTGGTTCGGGGTCTCCTGAGCGATTCTCTCTCCCGCGCCGCGTTTTATGCGCCGTCCGCGGGGGGAGCCGCACAGCTCCCCCCGCGGACGAGAAGTACCGGTTTGTCGCTGTATTCGGCAACGTTGCGCGAAACCGAACCCCAGAGAATCCCCTTCACCCGTCCCTTGCCGTGGGTGCCCATGAAGACGAGGGTGACGTCTTCCCCGCGGGCAAGCTGAAGCAGGGCCGCACGCGGATTGCCCACGGCAAGCCGCGTGCGCACGGCAAACCCTTCGGATCGCAAGCGCTGCTCCGTTTCTTCCAGCCGGCGGCGGTCGATTCGTTCGAATTCCCGGAATTTCTCCTCCGGCTGCAAGGACATGGCCTTTTCCTCCATGACATGGACCACCACGATCTCCCCGATCCCGGAGCCCTTCAAGCGGCAAAGCGCCTCCAGGGCCGCGCGCGAGCACTCCGACCAATCGACGGGAAACAGGACGCGGCGGAAGGGATCCCGACAGGCGGCGCCCTCCGGGGATACCCGGCCGCCGTAAACTTCGGGGCACTTGGGGATGTAGACGGGAAAGCTGCCGTAGCGGACGAGGCGGTCGGTGGTCGAGCCGAAGAGAATTTCATCGAACCCGCTGCGGCGCTCGCGCCCGCTGACGATCAGGGAAACGTTCTCTTCATCGGCCACCTGGAGAATCCGGCGCCAGGGAACTCCGATCTCGATCCGGACCTTCGCCCGCAGTCCCTGCGCCTCGGCGATGCGGACCGCCTCATCCATCCGCGAGGAGAGCTCCGCCGCCAGGGAATCGAGCATCTGCCGGGCGTGTCGCCCCTTCACGGGAAAATGCTCATCGGCTTGGATCACATGCACCAAAACGATCTCTTCGGTTCCGACACGCCGCAGGTTGGTGACACAGCCGAAGACCTCCCGGTAATAGGCCTCCAGGGCCGTGGCATAGAGAATCCTGCGGAACATATCCCCTCCTTCTTGTCAGCGCAAGGCCGCCTGTGACTCGCCAGGAGCAACTCCGGTGCCAGCCGCGCAGCTCTTCCCGGCCTGCGCTCCGAAATGCGGCCGGGCGCCGCCGAAAAGGCTAGGAGCCTCAAAAAGCTCGCCGAGCGTTTCGGCTGCGGATGTTTCAAGCCCTGAAACTGTTTCCGCGGTCAGCACCCCCTGATGAAACAAGGTCGTGCTTTCCCCCTTTCCCAGGGGAGAGCCCGAACCGATCGCCTCGCCGGAGTCCGCGGCGCACGCCCCGCGACTCGAACCCGAGTCCAGATCCCTTTCGGGAAAAACTCTGGCACAGGTGTTGCTCTCTTCGGCAATGATCGTGCTTTTTCGAGCCAAAGGAGGAAGACCCATGAACAGCAGCCGAGATTCCACGTGGCGCAACTACCTCCCTTCGGGCATACTGCTGGCGATCCTGATCGTCCTTACCGCCTGGTCCTTTGCCATCGGCATCGCCGCACGCGGAGGTCCTCCGGTCGATGCCGGCCGAGGGCTCGCTCTGGTCATCATCGGATTGGCCGCGGGCTTCTTGGGGGGCATCATCGGCACCGGCGGCTGCAGCGTGATGCTTCCCGCCATTCATTTCTGGATGGGCTATTCCACGCCGGTCGCCGTCGGCACGACCCTCTTTGCGGTCATTTTCACGGCGATCTCCGGCGGCTACGGGCACCTCGTCCGACGCAATCTGGACGTGAGCGCCACCCTTTGGCTGGGCGGAGCGGGGATCGTGGGCGTGTTGATCGGCTCCTGGCTTTTCACCCTGCTCAGCCGCCAGATCGCTCTTTTGGGATTGATCCTCGGACTGGCTTTTCTCTGGCCGGCTGGCCGCATGATCTGGGAAGGACTCCGCAAGGGGACGCATCCCGCTGCGGAAGGAAACCGCATCCCGCGCCACACCGGCGGCTGGATCGCGTTCGGATTCCTGATCGGCATTTTCACCGGCATCGTCGGGCTGGGAGGCGGCTACGCCCTGGTACCGGGGCTGATCTATCTTTTCGGCGCTCCGGTCTATGTCACCATGGGGACTTCGCTCGCCACGATGATCCCGCTGGCCGTTGTGGGCGGCGGGATCAAGCTGATCCAGGGCTACGTCGCCATTGGAGCCGGGCTGCTTCTGGCCGCGGGGACGGTCGTCGGCGCCCAGATCGGGGCGGCGGTGATCAAGAAGTTCAAGCCGGCGACCCTGAAGCTGATCTTCGGCGTTTACTTTCTCTACGTCGCCGTGAAGTTCGTGCTGGCCTATTTCGGCATTCAGATCTTCTGAGGATTCTCCCGCTCCTTGGCTCAGGGACGACCCGCAGGACGCCAGGGAATGCAGCCGCGGGCGCGAATTCAATTTTTCGAAAAGAACAGGCGCCGGATCAACAGAAAACACAGACCGATGACCACCACCCAGAAAAGAAGGTTCAGCAGCGGATGGGGGAAATAGGGGAACCCGAAAAAATTCGGCGGGCAAGACCAGGAGTTCCAGGGCGGAAACCCCCGGCCCCACGGTCCCGCAAGGGCCGTCGAGGCGCGTGAAAGACCGAAAAACGAGGTCATCCAAAAACCGGATCGGCTAAAGCGGAAAGGCTTCATTTTCGCAAGACCTTTCGCCGGGAAGGAAGGCCGCTTGGCTGCCGCGGCTTATCCTGGAGTGACACTCAGTCCCGTTCCGCCGCATCGCTCCCGTCAATCCGCCGTAAGGATCCCACGACGGCCGGGGGGACGTCCTGCCCCGAGCGAGCGCCGTCGGGCGCGGTCGCGTTGAAGCGGCGGGTCTGTCTCCAGGCCCGAATGGCCGCGTCGAGGTCCTGAAACGCATCCAGCAGGATCAGGCCTTTGTAGAGATGGGCGTCCTCATGTTGCGGATGGAGGGCGATGGCCCGGTCCAAAGCCTCCAGCGCCTTCTCGGGCTTGCCGTCCTTCAGGTAGTGGATCCCCAGTTCCGTCCAGATTTCGGAGCGACGGGGGTCCAGCGCCAGGAAATTCTCGTAGGCTTCCGCAGCCTCCGCGGTCAGGCCGGATTCGCTGTAGGCACGGGCAAGCGCAAGCCAGGCGCCGGAATGGCCCGGATTTCTGGCCACGGCACGTTCGAGAAGCAGAATCTGCGGAACCGGAAAAGATCGAACCATCGCGAAAAGCCGGCTTTCGCCGAAAATCCATTGATCGAGCACCCACGCCGATCCCAGGCTTCCGAAAAAGGCCGCGGCGCCCAAGAGGGCGAGGATCTTGCGCGAGGCCGTTTTTCCCCTGCGCTCAATCGCGACGGAAGCCCCGTGTCTTGCCGAGATCATGACCCTCGTTCTCCTTTTCTTCAGGGTGCCGGAGACCGGTTGCCGGCAGACGACGCGGAGCCTTGCTTTCGGTTTCGACCGGAGGTTGAAAGGTTGATGGGTTGGGGGGAGAGAGCCGAAGGCTCGATCCCCCCGCGCCGCCGACTACTTTTTCTCCTGATCCGCGAGCACCTTGAGCATCTCCGCCCTCAGGTTGCTCGACTCCTGCTGGAGCTCATCGATCAGATCAAAGATCTCCTTCTGCAACGCCGCCACTTTGGCCTGATCCGGGTTCGGGGTGAGCATCAAGGTTCTCAGCTCCATCTTCTTGCTGAAGAGCTGTTGCTGAAGGGGAACGGTTTTTTCCTGGTGTGCCTGCTGGAGCGCCAGAATCCGGGTGGACTGCTCCGGGGTGAGGTTCTGAACCATCGGCCCCATGCCGTAGAACCTGCCGCCCCAGGGCCCTGCGAAAGCTGCGGAAGCCACCAGTGTCAACGCCAGGGTGAGACTCAGTGCGGTCAAGGCTTTCTTTTTCATTTTTTCCTCCCTTTCCTGAATCGTGGGATTCCACGTCCTTATTTGTCTACCATCGGCCATACATGCGGCCGCCCTTGCCGAATCCGCCGCCGTAGCCCAAGCCGGGCATCAGGGCGAGCTGCTCCGGAGTCAGCAGTTTCCGGACCGCCAGCTGATGCTGCGTAGCCTTCTCGCGCAGCTTCGCCTCGAGCTCCAGGACCTCACGCTGCTTGGCATTGATCTTGCCCGCATCCGGATTGGGCTGGGACCACAGAAGCCGCATTTCCGTCCGTTTGCTGAAGAGCTGGCTCTGCAGCGGAGCGATTTCCTCATAGTAAGATCGCCTCAGGTCCTGGATTTTCTGCGCCTGCTCGGGGGTGAGGTTGGGGGCCCCGGCATAAGGCACGCCATAGCCCGGGCCCATGCCGCCGCGCCCCCATCCGCCCATTCCGCCCGGGCCGGCGACAGCCCACGAAGCGACCAGAACCAGCGCCGCTGCGATAATAAGCGTGTGTGTTCTTTTCATTGCGATCATCCTCCTTTCGCTGGGGTTCTGCCGCTCTTCTTTGCAGGTCACATGCCAGAAGCGCTACAAAAGAAAGGATGATCTATAACGCATTGAAATATATTGTATAATTATCTACTGCGGGAGTTGGCGGCGGGATCGGGATGGCGGAAAAAAATGTCGAGGATTTTAGCGCGGCTGAAGCCACGGTCGATCGATAAGTCTATTGTTTCAAGACATTATTTATTTCCTGGGGCTCGACAGAAAAAGAAGCGCGCGGGACTTGTGAACGTCGAATGACGAAAGAGAAGAGGAAAAGCGAAGCCGTTATCAGAACCCAGTACTTTTGGGTTGCCGGAGGAAACTACCACCTGCCGCCGTGCATACGGCCCCTGCGGCCGGCCCCCAGGCCGTATTCCGATCCCGAGCCCATGCCATAGCCCCCCTGCGATAGGCGCTCGCGCTGCTCGGGGGTCAGCAGGGATTGGATTTCGAACCGCTGCCGAGTCGTCATTTCCCGCAGACGAAGGTCCAGCTCGGCCAGTTCGCGCTGCTTGGCGAGGATTTTCTCCTGATCCGGATTGGGATGCGCCCAGAGAGCGCGCAGTTCGGACCGCTTGGCGAGCCGCTGGTTTTGCAGCGGGGCCGCTTCAGCCCGGTGTTTTCGGCGAAGCTCTTCGATCTTTCGCATCTGCTCGGGGCTCAGGTCCGGGATTTCGGCATAACGCCCGCCGTAGCCGGAGCCCGCGCCCGGCCCGCGTCCCATGCCGCCTCCGCCCCAGATCCCTTCGGGCTCTGCGAGGGCGATAGAGGTGGTGATCGCCAGCACCCCCAACACGATCGCTGTTTGTTTGTGCCGCATGGAAAGAATCCTCCGTTCTCGATACCAGGGGTCAAGGCATGGCGGGCGGCCCGCGTGCCGGAAATTACGACCTGCTGAGCGGTTGGGAAGGTTTCAAGACAGACAAGATAGATTAGATCGACAAAAAACAGCAAGTTCAAAAAGCGCCGGATTTTCCGCCCGCGGCGATTTTGCCGATCCGAGAAAACCCGGCACGCCTTCTTGCCCGCAATCGGGAAAGAGAGTAGGTTGAACTCAGGGAGTCATCCATGATCATGATGACGCCAAAGACGCCGCCGAGTCGTGATCCTTCCAGGGAGAAAAAACTTTTTCTTCAGCCGCTTGCGGTCGTCGCGATTTCCGTCGTCATCGGCCTTCTTTTTTGGGCGACGGCGATGTTGACCGGTCGCCGGCTCGAGAAGGCGCTCCTCGAGGGTGTCCAGGCGCACGCACGCTCCATTCTCCAAGGGATCGAGCTTCTGGCCGAACGCAAGTTCGAGCGCTGGGAGAAGCTGCTTCATGTGGGGGGATCCGATCCGTTTTCCCTGGATTCATCGTTCGAAGAAGTCTTTGCGCTGCGGGAGGTGATGATTTCCGATCTGCTCTCCCGGGCCACGGAACTCGACGGCGCCCTGTCCGCCGGATCGGGGCCGGAAGAGTTCCTCGCGGAAGCCCTCGCTTCGGGGGAAATCGCGGCTCTGGCCGTCTTCGATGCGGCAGGCCGAACCCTCTACACCGCCGGCACCCTGCCGGAGGCCTTTTCCCTGGAGCTCTCCGCACTCCTGCCGCCAGGGGAAGAAATCGCCGTGAGGCTCGAGGCGGAGGAACCCTTCGCCCAAGGCTACGTCGGACTGCGAAGGCGCAACGCCGGCGGAGCGGTATTTCTTTTTTTCGAGCGCGAGGGAATCCGGCGCTGGACGCTGCGGCGGGCGCTCCGCGAGGCGGCCGAGGAGGTCGGCTGGCGAGAGGAGGTCGCCCATCTGGTTCTCCTGGACGACGGCGGCCGAACGATCGTCTCGCTGGGCGATACACCGCAAGATCGGCTGTCGGCCCCCCCGCCCGCGGAAGGGGAAATGCGCCGTCTGACCCAAAAAGAAGGAGATCTCCTCGAGGCGGCGCGTCGCATCCGTTTCGAGGGCGAAAATCCTTTTCTCGCCCGCATCGGGCTGCGCGCCCGAACCCTCGATGAATTGGTCCGCGACCATCGCCGCAGCGTCTATCTCTCCGCGGCGCTGATGGTCGGCTTGGGCCTGCTGTTCATCCTGCTGCTCACCTGGAATCAGAACCGTCACCTGCGGCGGATCGAGGCGCTGCAACGACGCCTGCACCAGACCGAGCGCCTCTCTTCCCTCGGAAAACTCGCCGCCGCCGTGGCCCACGAAATCCGAAACCCCCTGAACGCCGTGAGCCTCGCCATCCAGCGCCTGCAACGCGAAGCCGAGACGGGAAAGGGAAACCCGGCGGAAACGGCAAAGCTCCTGCAGACCGTGCGCAGCGAAATCCGGCGCCTGGACCGCATCGTCGAGGATTTCCTCATGCTCTCCCGCGCCGGCAGGATCGAGCTCCGCGCCGTCTCTTTGCGCGCGCTGATCGAATCGCTGCTCACCCTTCTCGGCGAGGAGGCCGGAGCGCGCGCGGTGACCTTGGAATCCGTCTTTCCGGAGACGGATCTCGTCTTGACCGGTGACGAAAACCGCTTGCGCCAGGCGTTGCTCAACTTAATGAAAAACGCGCTCGAGGCCCTGCCTCAAGGCGGCACCGTCCGCGTCGCCCTCCGGAGCCGCCCGCCCGGGGAGGCCGAGATCGAAATCCGCGACACGGGGGTCGGGATCCCGCAGGCGAGCCTGACCGCAATCTTCGACCCGGATTACACGACCAAGCCCGGCGGCCTGGGATTGGGGCTTCCCATCGCCCTGCAGATCATCCGCGCCCATGGGGGCGAGCTCACCGTGCACAGCGCCCCCGGAGAGGGTACGGTTTTCACGCTCCGGCTGCCGCTTGCCGGAGGAAACTAGGGAGGGGCTCATCCATGCAGGCGCTCGATATCCTGATCGCCGAAGACGAGCGCGTCCAGCGCGAAATGCTGCGCGATTTCCTCGCCGGCCAGGGCCATCGGGTCGTGGAGGCCGAGAACGGGGCCGTCGCTCTGGAAAAAATCAAGGCCGCGACCTTCGATCTCGCGATTTTGGATTACCGCATGCCCGACCGGACCGGCCTCGAGGTCCTCGAGGAGGCCCGTCGGCTCAACCCCGAGCTCGACGTGATTCTCCTGACCGCTTACGGCACCGTGGACAGCGCGGTGGCGGCCATGAAGGCGGGAGCGGCCGACTATCTCGGAAAGCCGCTCGACTTGGAGGAACTGCTGTGCGTGATCGAGCGCATCGCCCGCCACCGCACCCTGCAACGCGAAAACGAACGGCTCCGCGAACAGCTTGCCGAAACGGGTCTGAAACCCGAAGATCTCGTCTTCCGCAGCTCCCCGATGGCCGAACTCGTCAACCTCGCCGGCCGCGTCGCCGCCAGTCAAGCCACCGTTCTCCTGCGGGGGGAGAGCGGAACGGGAAAGGAGCTCTTCGCGCGCCTGATCCATCGCCTGAGCCCGCGCGCCGCCAAACCGCTCCTCATCGTGAACTGCGCCGCGCTCAGCGAAACCCTGATCGAAAGCGAGCTCTTCGGCCACGAGCGCGGCGCTTTCACCGGCGCCACCCAGCGCCGGATCGGCCGCTTCGAGCAGGCCGACGGCGGAACCCTCTTTCTCGACGAGATCGGGGACGTCTCCCCCGCCGTCCAGGTCAAGCTGCTGCGCCTGATCCAGGAGGGGGAATTCCAGCGCGTCGGCGGAAACCAGACGCTCCGGGCCGATGTGCGCCTGATCAGCGCGACTCACCAGGATCTCGAGTCCAAAATCGCCTCCGGCGCCTTTCGGGAAGACCTCTACTATCGCTTGAACGTCGTTTCGCTGTCCATTCCGCCGCTCCGCGAGCGCCGCGCCGACATCCCGCCGCTTGTCGACCATTTCGTCACCCGCTTCGCCCGCGAAAACCGCAAGGCCCTAAAGGGGGTGAGCCGGGAAGCGATGGACCAGCTCGTCAAGTACGACTACCCGGGCAACGTGCGCGAGCTCGAAAACATCATCGAGCGGGCCGTCGTTCTCGCCCGCGGGGAGCTCATCACCACGGAGGAGCTGCCCTTCGGTCGTCGGCAGGCCGGCGAGGAATCTGCAGCCGTGCGGCAAAGCCTGCGTCAGGCTTTGGAACATCTCGAACGGCGCATGATCGCCGAGGCCTTGGAAGAAGCCGGCGGAAACCAGAGCCGCGCCGCGCAGCGGTTGGGTTTGAGCGAGCGGATGCTGCGCTACAAGCTGAAAAAGTACCGCCTCAAGCCGGCTTGACCGGCGGGCTTTTGGGTTTCTCCCCGTTGGGAGAAAAGGGGGAGGAGAGGCCGTATTTGCGCATGCGTCGCCAGAGCGTCGTGCGGCTGATTCCGAGGGCGCGCGCCGCGGCGAGACGATTGCCCCGCAAGCCGGCAAGCACGGTACGGATCTTCTCGGCCTGAGCCGCGGTCTCCGGCGGCGGGCAACAGCGGCTTTCCGAGACCTCTTCCCGGATTTCCTGCGGCAGGTGTTCCGGCCGGATCAGCTTTTCGCGGCAAGTGACGAAAGCGTACTCGATGATGTTTTCGAGCTCGCGGATATTTCCGGGGAACGGATAGTCGAGAAGAAGATTCAACACCTCCGGGGCCACTCCCTGGATCTCCCGGCCCTTGATCATGTTGAACCGGCGCACAACGTGGTCAACCAACAGGGGAATGTCCTCCCGGCGCTCGCGCAGCGGCGGGAGGCTCACCTTGACGACGTTCAGGCGGTAATAGAGATCTTCCCGGAACCGCCCCTCGCGCACCTGGGCCTTCAGGTCCAGGTTGGAGGCCGTCACCAGCCGAAAGTCGGATCGCCGCGGCCGGTTCGACCCGAGCGGGGTGAACACTCCGTCTTCGAGCACACGCAGCAGGTCGGCCTGGAACGCCGTCGAGGTGCTGCCGATTTCATCCAGAAACAGGGTTCCGCGGTCAGCGGCCAGGATCCGGCCGGACTTGTCGCGCACGGCCCCCGTAAAGGCGCCCTTGGCGTAGCCGAAGAGCTCGGATTCAAGGAGCGTATCCGGCAGAGCGGCGCAGTTTACGGCGATGAACGGGCCGTCGCTGCGCCGGCTGAGGCCGTGGATCGCCCGGGCGATCAGCTCCTTTCCCGAACCGGTCGGTCCCTCGATCAAAACCGCACTGTCGCTCACCGCGATGTCCGGCAAAAGAGCGAGCAGGGCGCGGATCCGCGGGTGGCGGCCGACAATGTCCTCCGGGGTATAACGCCGATCGATGTGGCGGCGAAGCTGCTCGATCTCGGTCAAGTCGCGCAGCGTCTCGACGGCCCCCAGGATCCGGCCGTTTTCGTCTTTCAGCGGGGCCACATTGAGGCGCACCATGACCCGTCCGCCGCCTTTGGCGATCAGGACGACGCGCTGATCGGCGGGGGGGCATTCGCCCTGCAGGCAGTCATCGAGGGGACAGCGGCGGGCGCACAGATCGGCCCGCAGGACGTCGAAGCATTTGCGCCCCACGGCCTCGGCGGACGAAAAACCGGTGATCCGCTCGGCGGCGGGATTGAGGTAGGTGACCCGCTTTTGCGCGTCGATCGTGATCACGCCCTCGCTCACGCTCTCGACGATCGTGCAGCAGTGGGTGGGCGACAGGGTCAGGATGCGGAAACGCGCCAAGGCGACTCCTTTCGCGCACGGGGCGCGGTTTCGCCGGCAAGCGCGGCGAAGGGCGGGCTCCAGGCCTTGCCGACGCTTGCCTTCAGGGGCAGACGATGATGTTCCGCGCCCAGAGGCAATCGCCGCAGGTCGGATGGCGGTTGCCGAAGCAGTCCTCCTCGTTGGACTCGGAAAAGTCGCAGCCGCCGCAGTGGACGCAGGGGGAAAAGTCGAAATCGAGCACGCGGCGGCGGAAGCTTCGGTATTCCTCCCGGTTCCAGATCGCGGCGATCTCCTCAGCAGCGATGTTGCCCACCACCCAGCGCCGGATCCGTTTCTCGCGCCCCAGGACGAAGCAGCGGTAGGAATGCATGAGGGGAATGCAGGGGCTGACGCCGCCGTCCCAGGCGACGGCGGCCGCCCCTTGATCGACGAAACGGCAATGCCCGTCGGCCTGGGGGTTGCGCGGCCGCGGCGCCAACGGCTCGGCCGCGCAGCCGGACCAGAAGAGCTCGTTCAGGGCCTGCAGGTTCTCCGGCCGGGCATCCACCCGTGGAGCGGTTACCCGCGGGTAGAAGGGCGACCCGCTGCTCGTCCAAGGCTTTTCGGCCGACATCCAGTAAAGGATTTCCTCTTTCAACTCCTCCGTGTAGGGCATCAGGTTCGTGAGGATGATGAAAGCGGCCCCCATCTCGAAGGCCAGCCGTCTGAGCCCCTTCAGCTCACTCAAATTCTCGCGCGTGAGAACGAATTCAATGCCGATCTCGGGCTTCGCCCGGCGCCGTTCGTGGCGCAACAGGCGCAGCTCGCGCAAGTTCTCCTGGACCACCTTCAGATCCGCCCCCCCGTGTCCGGCGGCGTGGCCCGCGGGGGAAACCCCGTCCACGGAGACCACCAGCCGGTCCAGACCGGCCGCGAGCAAATCGCGGGACATCGAAGGCGAAAGAAGCAGACCGTTGGTGACGAGCTCCGTCTCCGCGCCCAGGGCGGAGGCGGCGGCGACCATCTCCGCGATCCGGGGGTGCAACAGCGGCTCCCCCATGCCCCAGAAAGACATGGCGCGAAACGAGGGAACCCGCCTGAGCGATTCGATCAGGCGCTCGAAAAGATCACCGGCAAGGGTTCCGGTCGGCTCATCCCAGCTTCTGCGGATGCAGCTTCGGCAGTCGAGGTTGCAGCGTGTCGTCGGCTCGAGATAGATCTTTGTAAGCGGGGGGTCCTGAGGAAAAACCAGCAGCCCATGCGGGCTGGGGCGGACTTCCACCGCCGCGCCGGGCTCGAGGCCCCAGCGCCGCCTCAGCGCCTCCGGAAGCACCAAGCGCCCTTCGGCGTCGAGTTCCAGAACCAGGGGAGGATCGGTCTCAGACATGGGATCGGCTCAATCTCGGGCAACTCATTTCGTCTTGCCGCTTTTGGCGCCGGCAGGCGCCGCGGGGAGGCCGAGCCTGCGCCGCAGTTCGGCCTCCTCGAGAAGCCCGGAGTGATAGCGCGCATCCGGGAAAATGTAGGTCGGCGTTCCGCTCACCCCTTTGCGGGAGAGAAGCTCGCGGGTTTCCTCGACCACGCCCTCGCCTTCGGCGCACTGGTTTTCGGAGAGATAGCCGTTGTGGAAATCATCCAGGGATTTCTTGTCGCAAATCACGGCGATCGACTGCGGCCGCGAATCCTTGTAGGAGTCCAGGGGGAAAAAGAGGATCCGCGCCGTGATCTCTCCTTGAGCGGCAAGCTTCTTCAGCGTCTCCTCCCCTTTTTTGCAATAGGGGCAGTGCGGGTCGGTGGCGTAATAGAGGGTCTTCGGGCCGTCCCCCAGACGGATCACGGTGAGCGCCTCGAGCCGCTTCATCTCTTCGGCCGTGAAGAGGTTCACCTGCTCGATCTTTTCGCGTGTCAGATTGCGGCCGGTTTTCGCCTCATAGAGCTGACCCATGAGGAGATATTCGCCCGACGGGCCGGTGTAGAAAATGTGGACCCGCTGATTCAGGCGCACCTGGATTTCGCAGAGGTTCTCAAACTCCGTCGGCTGAAGCGCAACCAGGCTCCGGTCCGGGGCCTCGAAGCGCGAGATCACCTGCTGGATCTTCTCGCGCGGCGGGCACTGCGCGTCGACCTTTCCCGCAAAAAGCGCAATCAAAGCGATCGTCCCGGCCACCGCAAAGGCTTGGCTTCGTTTCACGGCCGTTCTCCTTTCTTCGACCCCATCGTCGGCTGCACCCTCTCTTCCGCGCCCGACTCAGCGGCCGGGGAAGCCCGTCTCCACGGGCAGGTTCGCCTCCCGCCACACCGTCCAGCCGTTCACGAGCACGCGGGCGTGGCGGAAACCCGCATCGCGGAAAAACAGGGCAAGCTCGTGGCTCAAGGAACAGGTCTCCCCGTCGCAGTAAGTGATCACCGGCGTTTCCAGATCCAGGTCGGCCGTTTCCTCGATAAACCGCAGATCGACTTCCTGGAGCGGAAGGCTGCGGGCTCCGCGGATATGGCCGCGGGCGTATTCTTGGGGAGGCCGCGCGTCAAAGAAGACGGCGGCCCGCGTAAAAAAGAGTTTTTCCGCCTCCTCGAGCGCGATGTCCATTCGCTCGCCGGTCGGGGCGGTGAACCTTGCGGCGGGCGAAAAATCCCCCACCAGGGGGATCCCGTCCGGCCGCAGGGCGTTCACCGAAAGCGCGACGGCCACACTCCAGACCAGAAGCGCCGCCGTCTGCCAGGCGGCCCGGCTCCATACCGGCAAGGAGCTTTCGAGGGAGGAGACGCGTTTGGGGTCGACGTCGGCCATAGAAACCACTTCTTTTCCTTTCCGGTTTCTGAATTCAAGAATCGAAGTCAAACCGGCTCAGGTAGCCCTCCAACCTCCCGCGGGCTTCCTCGTCAAGCTCGGGGCAATCGGCGGCCGACTTCACCCCCTCGGCGGCCCTCGCGGCGAAGACCATGCAGGTCGGCTCCCCGCAGCGCCGGCAATTGGTCCGCGGCAGCAGCTTCAGGATCTCGAGCACCTGGGGCTTGGGCGCTCCCTCGTCGCTCGGAGTGATCGTGGCGCGGTTCTCCCAGGCCTGGTTGATTTCGCGTTTCAGCCATTCGAGAATCTTGTCGGCCTCGGCCTCGTCATTCAGGGCGTTGATGGCGATCTCGCGGCCGTGGATGGTGATCAGTCGGCCGCGCGAACGCAGCACGAGCGCCGGCGGATCCTTCAAATACTCGAACCCGCCCAAAACCGCGTTCAGATAAGGCAGCACCGCGGAGACATCCTGATGCAGGGTCGCGATGCAGTGCAGCGACTCAAAGCGCGGATTGCACTCCGCGCGGAAAATCCTCTTGGTGTATCCTTCAAGCAGCATACGACCTCCTCCCGGCGAACACGCCGCTTCGCCGGCCTGGCTTTTCAGGGATGCGCGGGGCCGTAGCCGACCTCGAAGACAGGCATTCAATGGCGCGCGAGCGCTTTCTCCACCCGCTTGAGCAGCTCCTCGCGCACGAAGGCCAGCGCCTCCTCGGCCTGCCCGTCGAAGGCGATCGCGAGCAGCCGCTGCACCTCCTCGGGCCCGAGCGCAATCAGAACCGGTTTCAACGGAAAGCTCACCTTCTCCTCCTCACGATGGGTTTCCCGATCGCCGGTCATTTGCTATTCGACCACACCGGTCACCATCACCTGGAGCGCCGGACGGGCGGGGTGATCGGTTTCGATCACCACCATGTCGGCGATCCGGCCGGGCTCCTTGCGGGTGCTGAAAATCGTGAGCTCGTAGACCGTCCCCGAAGGACCGCTTTTCTGGGCCAACTGAAAGCGAATGTCGCGTCCTTTCACGGCCCGGAGGTTCCGGATGGCGAAGGGCCGCTCGGGGCGCGGCAGGATTCGGGCGACGGCGCTCGCCGTCTCTCCCGCTTTCGCCCGCAACAGGACACTTTTGGGCTGGATGTCGGCGAAGGCCTCGACCCGCCCGCTGAGCATCAGCTCCAGAACAGCGGCGGCGGGGTCGTTGGTGTGCACCACCACCGCTTCGCGGATATCCCGGCCGGCGTATCCCGCGGTCTTGAATTCCACCCGGATCGTGCCTTGGCCTCCGGCAGGGATGAGCCTCGTCGACGAGGCCGCCGTGCAGCCGCAACCCGTTTTCAGCTTTTCGATTCGCAGCTCGGCCGTCCCCCGGTTCTCGACCACGAATTCATGACGCACGAGGTCGCCCTCGATGGCCGTGCCGAAGTCGTGGTGGGGTTTTGGCACCACAACGGCAGGGGAGCCGGCCTCGGCGACGCCGCTGCCGCCAGCGGACAGCCAGAAGATCGCCAGCAGCAACGGCGCGGTTTTGCCGGCCGCCCGGCGGGCGAAAAACACGCTGTAAAAAAGGACCAGCGCCACGGCGAGAAACAGGCCGTCCCGCAGCAAAACCCAGTGGGTCGCCAGCGCCGGGCCCTCGCTTCCGGTGCTGAAGCAGCCGCAGTGGACGTCCAGGCCGCGGGCGGCGTTGAAAGCGAGCGCGCCGACAAACACCAGCAGCAGACCGTTGGCCGACAGCACGGCGCCGGGGAGCCAAAAACCGGTGATCAAGCACAGACCGAGGAAAAGCTCCATCCACGGAAGCGCCAGCGCGACCAGATGCACGAGGACATCGGGAAGGATTTGATAATTGTAGACGTCCTTGGCGAAGGCCGCCGGGTGGGCGATCTTGTCCAGGCTCGCGTAGACGAAGATCCCCCCCAGGAGCAACCGGGCCCCGAGCTGCATCCAATCGGCGGCCCCCCTGCGCAGCGGACGCCCGGACTCAGTGTGCATGCCCAGCCTCCTTTCCGTTGAGGCAAGAAAGGCCGCAGAGGAGTTCGCCGTTGCCGCAGTCCGCGGTTTCGAACTGGAAGACCGGATGATCGATCCCGAAGCGCTCGCGGAGATGGCATCGCAGCGTCTGGGCCAGAGCCTCCGTGCGGCTGACCGCCTGATCGGGCACGACCACGTGGCAGGAAAAGGCCACGCCGCTCGAGGAGAGATTCCAGGCATGGAGGTAGTGAACGCTCCGGACGCCGGGGATCTTTTCCATATCGCGCTTCACGGTCGCAAGATCCAGCCCCCGGGGCGTGGAATTCATGAGGATCAGGCCCGATTCGCGGGCGATGCTCCAGGAATTCTTGAGGATGAAGATCACGATGGCGAACGAAAGCAGCGGGTCGAGCCAATACCAGGGACGCACGGTGAGAATGGCCCCCCCGATCAACACGGCGACCGAGGTCAGCATATCGCCCACCATGTGCCAGAACGCGCCGCGCACGTTGAGGCTGTGCCGGGCGTCCCGATGAAGAAGCCAGGCCGACAGGCCGTTTCCCGCGACCCCCACCGCGGCAAGCCCCATCACGAGCTCCCCCGTCACCACCGTGGGATGCCGCAAGCGATCAACGGCTTCGACGAGGATGACCGCCGAGGCCCCCGCGAGCAGGGCGACCTGCACGAGCGCGGCCAACACCTCGGCGCGCCGAAAGCCGAAGGTGTGCCGCACGGAGGCACCGCGCCGACCGATGCGGAAGGCGAAATAGGCGATCATCACGGCTGCGAAATCGCCGAAATTGTGCGTGGCATCCGAGATGAGCGCCATGCTGCCGGCGGCGAGTCCCCCCGCCACCTGAGCGAGGGGAATCAAGAGATTCAACCCCAGGGTGACGAGAAGGCGGGTGCCGGTGTGTCCGTCCCCCTCTTCGGCGGGGACCGACCCGGAACCCCCTCCAGGGGTCGCCGGAGGCGGAGTTTCAAGCGGAAAGCCGTGCCGCGTGCTCATGGACAGGTTTTCCCGACACCCGGGCGGCGGCAAAAAATCATGCCGACCAGAGAAGCCAAACCGGGTTGAGCAGAAAGTAGATCCCCAGCAGGCCGATCACGGCCCCGGCCGCCTTGCGGAACCAGGCTCCGGCCCCCTGCCAGGCGCTGTTTTCGACGAGCCGCCGGACGGCCGCGGTCGAACTGCCGGCGACGGCGATCGGCAGGCAGTGGCCGATCCCGAAAAGAAGGATCAAGGCGATCCCCTGGAGCGGTTCCCGCTGAACGGTGATCATGGCCAGAATGGGGGCGATGAATCCGAAGGTGCAGGAACCGGACAGGATGCCGTAGCCCAGTCCCAGAGCGAAAGCGCCGCGGCGGCCCCGGAAATTCAAGCGGTAGAGCAGGCTGCCCGAGGCCGAGCAGGACTCGACCCCCATCATGCCGAGCGCGACCCAGATCAGGACCGCACCCACGAGGATCTGCCACCAGGAACCGATATCCCCCAACATCCGGCCGAGAAGCGCGCATGCCGCTCCGATCAGACCGATCGTGAGAAAAAGCCCGGCGCTGAAGAGCCCGGCGTAAACCGCGGCCTGCCGGGGAACGAGCGCTTTTTCCTGGCCGCCGACGTAGGCGACGATCAGCGGGATCGAGGCGAGATGGCAGGGGCTGAAGAGCACGCTGACCATCCCCCAGATGAAGGCGCCGGCGGCGGCAAGCCCGCTTCCTCCGACCATCCACTCGTTTGCGGCAACAAAAAGCGCTTCCAGCACGACACTCTCCTCAGCGGATGCCGATCTGCGCGAGCACCCGGTTCACCTCGACCTCGGGGAAAAACCCTTCGTGGCGGAAGACCTCTTTGCCCTGGCGGTCAAAAAAGACCTGGACCGGAATCGCCCGGATCCCGTAACGGGCGGCGAGAAGTTTCTCCTCGCCCACATGAACGAACACGACGTTCAAGCGCGGCCCATGCGCTTGGCGGAGCTTTTCGAGGATGGGCTGCATCATGTCGCACGGCACACAGCCGGAGGCCCCGAACTCCACGAGTGTGGGCTTCCCGGAAAAACGCGCCCGATCGACGGGATTGTCCTGCGCGGTCTCGGCCTTGCTTTGGAGCCAGGAGGCGTTGACCTCCAGGGGAACCCTTTTTTCGAGTGCCGCGAGAAAATCGACGACGGCCTGCTCCTGTTTTTGCTGCAGGAGCATCTGACGGATCGCCCCCGAGACCTGCTCGTAGGGCGCCCCGCCGATCATCTCCCGGTTCTGCTCGTAGAAGGCTCGGACTTCGGTCTGGGAGACGCTCGCTTTGGCGCTTAGGCGACGGAAGAGAGCTTCGACCGCCTGGTCCTCCGATACCCCGGGGCCTGCGAGTCCCTGGCGCTTTGCTTCGCGAACGAGGATCCGACGGCCGGCCTCGCGCTCCAAAAGAAAGAAGCGGTTTCTCTCGAGCTGAGGCCTCCAGTCCGAGGGCGCCTCCTGCAACAGCCGCTCCAGCTCCTCGGCACGGATTTCCAGCTCTTCGCTTCGGAAGAGCACCGCGGCGGGAAGCGCGGACAGGCGCGCCGCACGCAGCACCCCTCCCGCCAGGCCGGGATAGCGTTCGTCTACGGTCGCCGCGGCGGCGGGGGAGGCGGCGAAAGCGAACACGGAGATCAGGAGCAAGACAAACGCCGCGGCCGCTTTCATTTGACCCCCATCTTCGCCAGTTGCTCGACGATCGCCTTTTCGCTCATGAACCCCATGTGGCGAAAGACTTCCTTTCCGTTCTTGTCGAAGAAGATCTGTGTGGGAATGGCCCGGATGCCGAAGCGCCGGGCCTGCTCGGGATAGCGATAGATATCGATGACGATCACCGCCGCGCGGTCCCGGTAATCCTGCTCGACCTTTTTGAGGATCGGGGCCATCAGCTTGCAAGGCACGCACTGGTCGGACCCCAGGTCGAGCAGGGTCACCATGCCTTGGACCGGAACGTGGCGAAAGTCCTCCGCCGCGGCTTGCGCCGAACCGCAGGAGACGAGGATGAGGAAAGCCAGGAGCGATCCTGCCCGGCGCACCGTATTCATCCGCAGCAGCCTCCGAAAGCCGTCCGGAGCGCCGCGCCTTCCCGCTCCGCGCAGGCGGCGCGAACGGCTTCTTTCACGCGACGCACATCCTGCGGATGGAGCTCGAAGTTTTTGTTCTTTTCGATTCCCAGCTCCGTGAGCACGATGTGGCGGAAGGATTCGATGCCGGCCCGCCGGAGGGTCGCCCGGGCGCAGCCGACGGGACAGCCGTCGATCGCCGCGATCAGCGGCACATCATTCGCGGACTGAATGAAGCCCTGAAGCCCGCCGCCGATTCCGGCGAGGCAATACATCGTCCCGAACCTTTCCTGCGTGAGCTCCACCGCGGCCTGGTTGGCGATCTGCCCCACATTCGAGCCGCCCGAGCAGGCGAGAATCATCACCGCATTGCCGTTCGCGCAACAATTGTCAACCATCGATGTCTCCTCCGGAAAGAAATTCGTTCAGGGTCGCGCAACCGAACCGTCATTCCGGACGGGGTCCGCGATCCTGAGGGATCGGGAACTGCGGACACGAGTGGATCCCTGAAAACAAAACCCCGACGCCACCCCCTGCGGACATCCTCCGGGCGGCGCCGGAGCGGTTTTCGCTTCCGGCTCAACGCTTGAGCCACTGCTTGACTTCTTCTTTGGTGGGAATCTTACCGACGCATTTCACCTCTCCATCCACCACCACGGAAGGGGTGCCGAACACTCCGTAGTCGGCGATTTTCAGCATGTCGGTCACCTTCTCGACCACGGCATCGGCACCGACCTCCGCCAAGGCTTCTTTGACGATGCGCTCGGTCTGCTGGCACTTGGGGCATCCGGGCCCCAGCACTTTGATGTTCATCTTGCCGAATCTCCTTTCCCCTCACGGTTCTTCTGGAAGAATTACATAACTTCCGCCCGATCGCAAGGCGTGCCGATCTCGTCGTCATCCGCCGGCGGCCGCTCGAAGCCACTCTCGAAGCTGGCTGCGCGCGGGAACCCGGCCGACGGCGACCACCTTGCCGTTGATCACGAGCGCCGGGCTGCCCATCACCCCGTAACAGGCGATTTCCTGGATGTCGCGCACGTGCTCGAGGTCGGCGGGGAGCTTGAGCTCGGCGAGAACCGCCATCAGGTCTTTCTCGAGGCGGTCGCATTGCGGGCAGCCGGGCCCCAGGACCTTGATCCTCAGCCCGCCTTCTTCTGTTTCGGGAAGCGGCTGCCCGATGAACTTGCGGTACTCCCGGTAGAGAGCCGCGCGATAGGACTCCCGGGCCGAGGGAACGACATAGTTCTTTTCGCTCACCCGGGCGAGCAGGGCTTCTTCGATGACGGCACGATCCCGGTCGGCGAAATCCCGTGCGACCTCTTCCAGAATGGATTTCAGGCCGATGATGCCGACGAGATGGCTGCCGATGCGAATCTGGATTACTTCCGTGTCGCCCATGATGCCGCTCCTGTCCTCACGGGATTCAGAAAAAGGTTCCGAACAGCATTCCGCAGACCGTGGAAAGAACAATGACCAAGCTGCAATAAAGCACGGTTTTCTGGGTGCCGATGACGCTGCGGATGACGAGCATGTTGGGCAGGCTGAGCGCCGGGCCGGCAAGCAGCAGCGCGAGCGCCGGGCCCTTGCCCATGCCGGCGGAGATCAGGCCCTGCAGGATCGGAACCTCGGTCAGGGTGGCGAAGTACATGAAGGCCCCGACCACGGCGGAAAAGAGATTGGCCCCCAGCGAGTTTCCGCCGACCCAGCGCTTGACCCACTCCGAGGGGATGATGCCCTCCGTGCCGGGCTGCCCCAGAAGCAGACCGGCCACGAGCACCCCGCCGAGAAGAAGAGGGGTGATCTGCTTGGCGAAATCCCAGGAGGAAAGAAACCAGGACTCCGTTTCCCCCCGGGTCGAGGCGAGAAGCCAGCCGAAGACCAGGATCCCGGCCGAAAAGGCGGCAAGCGGCCGGCCGGGGAAGAAAAGGGCGAAGGCGATCACCACCGCAGCACCGACGGCGACCTTGGCCGCTTTCACCCGGAACCAGGCGACGAGGATGCCGCCGAGCGCCGCCGCGGCGATCCCCGCAAGCCACCACTTCACGGAAAAAACCGCATTCCAGAGCCGGTCGGATGCGTCCTCGGAGCGGCTCCACGTGGCGAAGATCAGGACCATGACAAGCAGGGCGAATTGCAGCGCGTTCTGCCACAGGGGACGCGTCACGGGAGCCTCCGGCAGGTGAAGCGCGGCCTGGGCTTTCTGGGCCTCCTCCTTGCGGTAGATCAGGTACATGAGGAAACCGATCACGATGCTGAAAAGGATCGCCCCTACGGCGCGGGCGATCCCGATCTCCAGGCCGAGGATGCGTGCGGTCATCACGATGGCGAGCACGTTGATCGCCGGACCCGAGTAGAGAAAGGCGATCGCCGGCCCCAAGCCCGCCCCCCGTCTCCAGATGCCGGCGAACAGGGGAAGCACGGTGCAGGAACATACGGCAAGGATGCTGCCGGAAACGGAGGAGACCCCGTAGGCGAGCACCTTAGAGGCGCCGGCGCCGAGGTATTTCATGACCGCCGCCTGGGAGACGAAGGTGGCGATCGCCCCGGCGATGAAAAATGCGGGCACCAGGCAGAGCAGCACGTGCTCGCGGGCATACCACTTTGTCAGCGCAAGCGAGGAGATCACCGCCTCTTGCAGGCGCGCGCTCTCGACCGGAAGGAAATAGAAGACGAGAAACGCCGCCACGATCGCCAGAAGCGGTTTGGCGATGTTGCGCCAATCGATCAGGCTCGGCTGACCGCCGCTTTCTTCGGTGACGGGGGCGGTACTGTTTTCTACGGATTCTCCGGTTGCCGGATAGGCGGAGGTGGTTTTCATCGGGGTTTTCCTCTTCTCCACATCAAGGGGCGCAAAAAATCCCCACCGACATCCCCCCTGAGGGAGGGTTGGACTATGATTGACCTTAGGTCATGAAAAGGGAACGGATTGCCTTCCGGTGATGAGCTCTCTGCGGACAAGACGCGCGCGGGATACTTCCTCCAGGATCGCCGGATCTTCCTCCAACCAGGTGGAAAGCTCGCGCAACAGCTTGGCAGCGAAGGGGTTGGCGGAATCGCGGGAAAGCTCGTAGTTCACCCACAGCCCATCTTTCGAAGATACAACAAAACCCATTTCTTCCAATAACTTAAGGTGTTTTGATACGGTCGGCTGCGAAATATGCAACAATGCCGTCAACTCGCAAACACATAGGCACCGGCGATGTTGCAAGTATTTAAGGATACGCACCCTGCTGGGATCGGCCAGCGCTTTCATCGTTCTTGTGAGCAAATTCAAAGACGAAAGAATATTCATGTTGGGCAATATAGTAAGGTCCCCGTTGCCTGTCAAGGATGCTTTCTTGACCGCAAACAACGCGAATGATAAAAAGGGCGCCCATAGTGAACAATTACTGTAAATCCTAAAAGGCATTCATCGATTTAGTTCATGTTTTCTTTTTCCCCGCAGCGTTCGGCCTTGGGTTTTTTCCTCAAGACAGGATTTGCCGCCGTTGCGCTCGCCGCGTTTTTCAGCCTTCCGCTTGCCTGCGGGCCGGACGGGGAATACCGAGCGGTGGACTTTACCTCCCGGCCGGTTTCATTGCCGGTCTCCGCCAAGAACATCCCGCAGGAGGGGCGGCTTCGGGTCGCGGTGGCGGCGATGATTTCCCCCAAGGAAACCCTGATTCACTACAGAGAACTCCTCGATTACCTGGGACGGGAATCCGGCCAGACGATCAGCCTCCTGCAGCGTCGCACCTACGGCGAGGTGAACGATCTGTTCCCCCGCGGCGAAGTCGATCTCGCCTTCCTCTGCTCCGGCCCCTACGCCGTCGCCCGCCAACGGATCGGCTTTCTCGCCATCGCCGTGCCGGTGGTGAGAGGGGAGCCGTTTTATCGAGCCTATCTGATCGTCCCCCGCCAAAGCCCGGCGACCGGAATCGAGGATCTGCGTGGCAAGGTCTTCGCCTTCACCGATCCCGAATCGAACACCGGGCACCTGGTGCCACGGTACTGGCTTGCCGCACGGGGAGAGCGGCCGGAGACGTTTTTTCGAAAGACCATTTTCACTTACAGCCACGACAACTCCATTCTCTCCGTCGTCCGCGGTCTCGTCGACGGCGCCGCCGTGGACGGACACCAGTGGGAGTTTTTCGCCCGCAACCGGCCCGAGCTCACTTCCCCCGGGCGTATCCTTTTGCGCTCCGAGCCCTTCGGCAGCCCGCCGATCGTCGTCTCGCCGGCGCTGTCCATCACCCTCCGCACACGGCTGCAGGAGATTCTACTCTCCATGCACGCCGACGCCGAAGGCCGGCGCATCCTCCAGGCCCTGGGGATCGATCGTTTCGTAGCCCCGGAGGAGTCCTGGTACGAGCCGATCCGCCGCATGCACGCGGGGTTGAACCTCGGCAGGGGGAGCTGACCCGATGCGTCCTCTGCCGCTCAAGAATACGCTCTGGGTGGCGACCGCCCTGCTCGTGCTGGCCTCCGGGGTGCTCATCTCGCTTTTCGCCGCGCAACGCTACAGCCTAAGTCTGATGGAGGCGGCATCGGCGCAGGCGGAGCAAGCCGCGCACAAACTCACACTGGACGCCGCGGAGCGCATCCTGATTCACGATCTCCTCGGCCTGCAGCGGCTGCTCGAGGACCAGATCGCCAGTCATCCTTCCGTTTCCTACATTTTCATCCTGCACGAGGGCGAGGTCATCAGCCACACCTTCGAAAACGGCGTGCCCGCCGAGCTGATCGCCGCCAATCAAGCCGCCTCCCGCGAGGGCGCAACCCTGGTTCGCATTGCCTCCGAGGCCGGGGAGCGTTTTCTCGATGTCGCCTGGCCGATCTTCGACGGCCGCTTGGGGACCTTGCGTATGGGGTTCTCCGAAGAGCCCCTGCGCAAAAAAGTGGACGCCCTCAGGATGGAAATTTTCCTGACCACGGCTTTCATCCTGGCTGCGGCCCTGGGCGCCGCCCAGATGTCCGCCTATCGCCTGACTCGTCCTCTGCGACGGCTCGCCGCTTCCGTAAGCCGGGCCATCGAGGACTCCGGTGCCCCTCCCGACGCCGCAGCCCGCCCGCAGGAAGAGGTCTCCCGCCTGGAAACCGCCTTCAACGATCTTCTCCGGCGCATCAAGGAGCATGCGCGAAAGCTGGAGTCCTCCAACCGTGAACTCGCCGAACGGCACCAACAACTGGATCGCGCTCATCGTCGGCTCGAGCTCGCACTCTCCATCTCACAGGAGCTCTCCTCGCGCGTCGAGCTTTTCGACGTCTGCCGGCATCTCCTGCATGCTCTTAAAGAGGTCTCGATCTGCCCGCAGATCTCCCTTGCGCTCGTGGATCCGGAAACGGGGGAGGTCTTCCTGGCAACGAACAGCGGCATCGCCCGGCTCGGGGAAGAGGCCGCGGAGCCGATCCGTGACGCCATCCGCGAGGGCCGCGGCGTACGCCACTTTGAGCGAGAAAAGATTGCGATCGACGGGCTGCCGGCCGACTGGGGAATGTCCAGGCGACTGGCCCTGCTCCCCTTTCACCATCGCGAGGAGCCCCTGGGGGCGATGGCCGTCGGATGCCCTACGGATTGCTCCTGCGTTACCCGCGAGCTCGAGCTGGTCGAGCTCATCCTGAACCAAGCCGCCGGGTCCCTGCGTCGCGCCCTGGGCCACGAGCGGGCCTCACGCAACTTGCAAGCCCGCGTCGAGCCTTCCTCGGGCTTCTGCGGATTGATCGGCAAGGACCCAAAAATGTTATTGATTTACCGACTGATCGAGGATGTGGCGCCGACGGATGCGACCATTCTGATCCAGGGCGAGAGCGGAACGGGAAAGGAACTCGTCGCGCGCGCCATTCACGAGACCAGCCCGCGCCGGGATAAGCCCTTTGTCGTGATCAACTGCTCGGCCTACCCGAGCACCCTGCTCGAAAGCGAACTCTTCGGTCACGAAAAAGGGGCTTTCACCGGAGCCACCCGCCGCCGGCTGGGGCGCTTCGAGCAGGCCCACGGCGGAACGGTCTTTCTCGACGAGATCGGAGAAATCCCGGCCTCGGCCCAGATCAAGCTCCTTCGCGTGCTGCAGAGCCAGAAGTTCGAGCGCCTGGGCGGAGAAGAGACGCTCTCCGTGGATGTACGCATCCTCGCCGCGACCAACCGCAACCTCGTGGAGGAGGTGAAGGCGGGTCGTTTCCGGGAGGACCTCTTCTACCGGCTGAACGTGATCCCGATCCAACTGCCGCCGCTGCGCGAGCGGAGAAACGACATCCCGCTTCTCGCCCTGCATTTTCTGCAACGCTTCGCCGGGCGGCAACACAAGGAGATTTCCGGGTTTTCCCGGGAAGCGATGCGTCTGCTCCTCCACCACCGCTGGGTGGGCAACGTGCGCGAGCTGGAAAACACGATCGAGCACGCCGCGGTACTCGCCAAGGGCCGGCGGGTGGAGGTGACCGACCTGCCTCCTTCGCTCGCCGCGGATCTCCAAAAGTCGACCGCCGAACAGGTGATCGGAAAAACGATCACCGGCAATGAAGCCCGCCTCCTGCGAGAGGTCCTTCAAGAGTGCAATTGGAACAAGACCGAGGCGGCCCAGCGGCTGGGAATCAGCCGCAGCACGCTATACGAGAAGATAAAAAGATACGGCATTCTTCCCCCCACCCTGCACTGACCGGTCACCCTCTCAAAAATGCCCCGGTCTACAAGAGATTCCCACCCGGAATCATCCGGTTTCGAAACATCAAAAAAATATAGAAAATCAAATTTTTAACCAATATCTGGTTCTCGGGTGTCCGGGAATCGTACACCCAACCATACGAAAGCGATATCCCTGGTTCTTGCCGGGACAGGAGCGTCAAGCAGGTCCGAAAAATAATTTCACGATTTAAAATTAATCGCTTGGGATTATAGATCCCCTCCTGACTGCGAAGCCCTTGTCTTCATTTGGCACCTCTCTTGCTCACGGACATAAAATTTAGGTTGACAACCACCAAGGCTTTCCGCCGTGATGGCCGGCAATGTCATTCTCATAATCAACGACAGCCTCGAAGAACGCACCCTGATGGCGGCGATCTTGGATGAGATGAACCTCCGGCTGCGCCGCGCGGATTCCGTCGCCGCCCTCGCCGCAGCGGCCCGGGAAGAAAGCCCCGCGGCGCTGATCGTGGACATCGACGACGTCTCCATGACCAACCGAATGATCCGCGAAATCGCCACCGGTTTTCCCCGCCTCCCGGTTCTGGGCATCTCCTCGCAGCGGTTCCACCCGGATCTCGCCGAATCCATCCGCGATTGCATCTATGCCTGTCTTCACCGGCCTTTAGACCCGGATGAGCTGCGCTACTGGCTGAAGAGCATCCTGAAGGACGGCCCCCCCTTGGAGGAGGTTTCCCCCTGACGGCGGCTCGAACAAACAGGCGCGGGGAAGCCAACGGTCCGGCGCGCCGAAAAATACCGGAAGATCTCCCGCATCACGAGGAGGGAACATGAGCAGATTTCTGGCAGTGGAGGACCAGCTCGTTCGCATGCAGCGCGATTTGAAACGCGCGCTCGCCGCGGATCCCAAATCCGTGCGCTGGGGGATGGTGATCGATCTGGCCAAGTGCATCGGTTGTCATGCCTGCACGGTCGCCTGCGTGGCCGAAAACAAGCTGCCCCCCGGCGTCGTCTACCGACCGGTGCTCGAGGAGGAAGCGGGCACTTACCCTGCGGTGCGCCGACGGTTTGTCCCCCGTCCGTGCCTGCAATGTCAGAACCCGCCTTGCACCAAGGTCTGCCCCGTCACGGCCACATACAAAAACGAGGCCGGCGTCGTGGTCGTCAATTACAACCGCTGCATCGGCTGCCGCTACTGCCTCGTCGCCTGCCCTTACAGCGCCCGCACCTCCGATTTCGGCGACTGGTACACCCGCGAAACGCCCGAGGGTCTAGGAGTCCTGCAGGGAAGGCAAACGGCGGCCGAGGGCTACGAGACGGAGGCGTCCGCGGAGTACGGCAAAAAGTGGCCGCCGCGGGGCAAGGGCTCCCCCATCGGCAACGCCCGCAAATGCCATTTTTGTCTCCACCGCGTCGCCGTCGGCATGCTGCCCGCCTGCGTGACCACCTGCATCGGCCGGGCGACCATCTTCGGCAACCGCAACGATCCCGAAAGCCTCGTCTTTGAGCAGATCGGCTCGGCCCGCGCCTTCCAGCTCAAAGCCGAACTGGGAACCCAGCCCGCGGTGTATTATCTCGCATAAGGGAAGGAGGAGGCATGCATTATCGATTTTTTCCCCTGCTGAGCATCCTAGCCGTCGCCGGCCTGGCGGTCGGCAGCTACGGGATGGTCGACCGGCTCTGGAACGGCCTTAACCCCGTGGCCTTCGGAAGCTACGTGCCCTGGGGCCTGTGGGTGGCCTTCTACCTCTTCTTCCTGGGCCTCTCCGCCGGCGCCTTCCTGGTGACGATCCTGACCTATCTTCTGGGAATCAAACCGTTTTTAGGCATCGGGCCGCTTTCGGCCTTTATGGTGCTGGTCTGCCTCTTCTGCGAAATGCTCTTCATCCTGCTCGACCTCGGCACCATGCACCGCGCCTTCTACCAATTCTTTCTCACGCCGAGCTTCAGCTCCCTGCTGACATGGATGTTCGTCCTCTTCAACCTGATGGGGCTCATCTACACCCTGAAGACCTACTTTCTCGTCCGCGGCGATATCATCCGCAAAGCGCAAGGCACCCGGGGCCCGCTGGGGGCGATCTATCGGCTGCTCTCTTTCGGCCGCAGGGAGTACGACGCCGCGATGGACGCCGCGGATGAACGGCGGGTGCATCAGCTCGCCTGGATCAGCCTGCCGGTGGGGATGCTCTTCTACGCCACCAACGGCGCCTTCTTCGCCATTCTGATCAACCGCCCGATCTGGAACAGCGCGCTTACGCCGCTTCTTTTCGTCGCCGCCGCGCTGCTGAGCGGCGGCGCCTTGGTCGCCTTTCTCACCTACATGTACATCGACAACGCCGCCGGGCTGCGCGACACGCTGATGCGCTACCTCGGCCGCTCGATCCTCTTTCTGCTCTGCCTGTTTCTCGTGCTCGAGGCGATGCAGTTCTTCGTCGGCTATCAGACCGGACGCACCGACATCGTCACCAGCCTGAACCACATCACCCTGGGCCGGGGCTGGTGGATCTTCTGGGTCGTGCATCTCGGCCTGGGAAGCCTGATCCCGCTCGTGCTGCTCGTCTTCGGGGGGGGAAGCCCGCGCGCGACGGCCTGGGCCTGCTTTCTCATCTTCGCCACTTTCGTCGCCGTGCGCTACAACTTCGTCATCCCGGATCTCGCCGTCTACAAGCTGGAGGGCCTGGAGTACGTCTTCCGCCACCCCCGGCTGTCGACCGAGTACGTGCCCAACCTGAACGAGTGGCTTGTCAGCCTGTGGATCATCTCCGCCGGGCTCCTGGCTTTCCTGTTGGGAACCCGCTATCTGCCGATCGTTCATCCACACCCGAGAGGAGTCGACCATGCCGCGTAACATCCCCTCCCCCGTGAACCCGGATCTGGAAAAGGCTGCGGGTTTGAACCGCCGGGATTTCTTGAAGACGAGCGCCCTGCTCGGCGGGACCGTGCTGCTCGCCGGCTCCACGCCCCCTGCCTGGTCCCGGGGGGACGCCGCCGCCGAAGCCTCCGGCGCCTATGTCCACCATCGGCCCGAAAACCAGATTCTCTCCGCCTGCCAGCAGTGCAACACCAACTGCGGGATGAAGGTCAAACTGGTGGACGGCAAGGTGGCGAAGATCGACGGCAACCCTTACAACCCCTGGTGCTTGACGCCCCAGATCGCCGAAGAGACGCCGCTCGCCCAGGCGGCGACCATCGAGGGCTCGCTCTGCCCCAAGGGACAGGCCGGCATCCAGACGCTCTATGATCCCTACCGCATCGTCCAGGTGCTCAAGCGCGCCGGCAAGCGGGGGGAAAACAAGTGGAAAACAATCCCCTTCGACCAGGCCGTGCAGGAGATCGTCAACGGCGGCGACCTCTTCGGCGAGGGACCGGTCCAGGGACTCAAGGACATCGTCGTGCTGCGCGATCCCAAGATCGCCAAGGCCCTGGCCGATGACGCCGCCCTGGTTGCGGCGAAGAAAATGACGATTGAGGAGTTCAAACAGAAGCACGCCGACAACCTCCATCTGCTGATCGATCCCGACCACCCCGATCTGGGTCCGAAGAACAACCAGTTCTGCCTGAATTGGGGTCGTCTGAAAAACGGCCGGGCCGATCTGCTCCGGGATTTCTTCGCCCGCTCCTGCGGCTCGGTCAATTACCACGGTCACACGACGGTCTGTCAGGGATCGCTCTACTTCGCCGGCAAGGCGATGAGCGACCAGTTCGTCGAAGGAAAATTCACCGGCGGAAGCAAATTCTACTGGCAGGCGGACACGGGGAACGCCGAGTTCTGCATCTTCGTCGGCGCCAATCCCTTCGAGGCGAACTACGGGCCGCCGCTTCGCGGCCAGAAGGTCACCGAAGGCACCGTCGACGGTCGCATGAAAATCGCGGTCATCGATCCGCGCTGCTCGAAAACCGCCGCCCGAGCCTGGAAATGGCTGCCGGTCGAACCGGTGAACGGAGTCCCGGCGATCGCCATGGCCCTGATCCGCTGGATCATCGAGAACCGGCGCTTCGACGCCGTCTATCTCGCCAACGCGAACAAGGCGGCGGCCCGGGCCGACGGCGAGCCCACCTGGTCGCAGGCCGCCTGGCTGGTGAAAATCGGCGATGACGGCAAACCCGGCAAATTTCTGCGGGCCTCCGATCTCGGTCGCCCGACCGAGAAACGCACCCGCAAGGACGGATCCACCTGGGAATTCGACGCCTTTCTCGTCAAGTCCGGCGAGGAACTGATCGCTTTCGACCCCAACGACGAGAAAAACGCCGTGGAGGGCGAGATTCTCGTGGACACCGAGGCAAACGGCATCCGGGCGAAAAGCGTGCTGCAGATCATTTTCGAGGCGGCGCAAGCCAAAAGCTTCGCGGCCTGGTGTGAAACGGCCGGTGTGCGCGCCGCCGACGTGATCGACATCGCCAAGGAGTTCGTCAGCCACGGCAAGAAGGCCGTGGCCGACCTGCACCGCGGCGTCTCCCAGCACACGAGCGGCTTTTACAACGTCGCCGCCTGGTATACGGTCAACGCCTTGATCGGCAACACGGGCTGGCAGGGCGGGCTCTGCAAGGCCACCACCTGGAATCACGACGGCAACCGGCCGGGCAAACCCTTCGATACAACCAAGCGTTTCGCCGGCACCATCCGCGCCTGGGGCGTGAACATCATCCGCCACAGCGCGGTCTACGACAAGAGCACCCTCTTTCAAGGGTTTCCGGCCAAGCGGCCCTGGTATCCCTTCTCTTCCGACATCTATCAGGAGGTCATCCCCAGCATCGGCGATCAGTATCCGTATCCGATCAAAGCCCTCTTGCTCTATATGGGATCCCCGGTCTACGCCCTGCCTGCGGGACACACGCTGATCGAAATCTTAAAGGATACCCGAAAGCTCCCTCTCTTCATCGCCTCCGACATCGTCATCGGCGAGACCACGATGTACGCCGACTACATTTTTCCGGACACGACCTACCTCGAGCGTTGGGAATTCCCCGGGGCCCACCCTTCGGTCGCCCCCAAGGTCTTTCCCATCCGGCAACCGGCCGTGGCGCCGCTCGTCGCAACCGTAAAGGTTTTCGGCGAAGAGATGCCGATGAATCTGGAGGCGCTGATTCTGGCCCTGGCGGAAAAGCTGAAGCTTCCGGGCTACGGCGAAAACGCCCTGGGGCCGGGGCTGCACCTCAAGCGGGAGGAAGATCTCTATCTGCGCATGGTCGCCAACGTGGCCTGGGGCGACAAGGAGGACGGCTCGGAGCGCGTGCCGGCAGCGGACGCCGAGGAGATGCGCATCTTCCTGGAAGCCCGTCGCCATCTGCCGAAGACCGTCTTCGACCCCGAGCGCTGGAAGAAGGTGGTGGGCGAAGATCTCTGGCCCCATGTCGTCTGGGTCCTCAACCGCGGCGGCCGGTTTCAGAGCTATGCCAAGGCTTACAAAGACGGGCGTCTCGTGAACGCCTACGACAAGATGATCGGGCTCTACTTCGAAAACCTCGCCACGACGAAGCATGCCATGACCGGAAAACCCTATCATCCCTATCCGGACTTCGTCCCCGGGCCTTCGGATTGCAAGGGAAATCTCCTTCGCGACCGCGAGGCGGGTTACGACATGACCCTCATCACCTACAAGTACATCACCCAAACCAAAACCCGCACCGTGGGAAACTACTGGCTGAATGCGGTCTATCCTGAAAACTACATCGAAATCTCGGCGGCCGACGCCCGCCGCCTGGGTCTTAAATACGGCGATCGGGTGCGGATCGTCTCCGCCACCAACGAAGACGGCGTCTGGGATCTCGGAAACGGCACCCGTCTTCCCATCGCGGGCAAGGTCAAAGTCCTCCAGGGGCTCCGGCCGGGGGTGGTCGCCTTCTCGCTCGGCCACGGTCACTGGGCGCAAGGGGCTCTCGCCTTCGAAATCGACGGCAAGACCTTCCGTCGGGACGAACGCCGCTTCCGCGGCTTACATGCCAACGCCGCCATGCGGGTCGACCCGGTGCTCGGCAACACGACCCTCGGGGACATGGTGGGGGGAAGCGCGGTGTTCTATCAGAGTCAGGTGAAGATCGTGCGCGCCTGAACCCGAAAAGCCACGGAGAACGACCCATGAAACCTTTCGCGGAACTGCTCCGGCAATCGGCCGCCGCCCATGGGCACTTGTGTCCGGGGCAGGTGGTCGGCGTACGCATGGCGATGCTCGGCTGCCGGCTGATCGGACTGGAGGAGCCGACGCGCCGCGAGCAGATCAAGAAACTGATCGTCTTCGTGGAAATGGACCGTTGCACGGCCGACGCCGTCGCCCACGTCACCGGGGCGAAGCTCGGCCGCCGCAGCCTGAAGTTCGTCAACTACGGCATCATGGCCGCCTCCTTTCTCAACCTGGAGGCCGGCAAGGCCGTGCGCGTGCTCTCCACCGAGGAGGCGCGCGATCTCGCCGCGGTTTACGCCCCGGAGATCTGCGGCCGGTCGCGGCAACAGCTGATCGGGTATTGCCGCATGCCGGACAGTGTCCTCTTCCGCGTGCAGGAGGTGCGCATTGCCTTGCGGCCGGTCGATCTCCCCGGCCCGAGCCGCAGCAAGGTCGCCTGCGACCGCTGCGGACAAATCGTGCGGGACGGCCGCGAAGTCCGCCGCGAGGGGATGACCCTCTGCCGCCCCTGCGCCGAGGGGGCTTACTTCACTCAGGCGCGCGAGATTTGTTGGCCGCAGATGAACTGGACTCCCGGAGAGCCGCCCGGCCTGGATGCGCCGCATGACACGGCTGAGGCCCGCTCGAATGGAGAACGGCCGCCCGCCGAGGTGATTGTGCTGCGCTGAGGGGGTGGGCTTGCCGCGGAAGCTCCTTTACCTTACTTTGTACCTTGGAAACATGGACGGGATGCGATGATGAAGAAAATCCGCCTGCAGGACGCCGTGGGGACCCGGCTCGCCCACGACATCACCGAAATCCGCCCCGGAGAGTTCAAGGGTCCGGCCTTCCGCAAGGGCCATACCGTCTGCGCGGAGGATCTCTGCCGTCTCCAGAAATTAGGCAAAAACCATCTCTACGTGCTCGAGGTGGGGGAAGACGAGATTCACGAAAACGAGGCCGCGGCCATGCTCGCCGCGGCTCTTGCCGGCCCGGGAACCCAATGGGAAAACGATCCGCGGGAGGGCAAGATCGCGATCCGCGCCGCCGGCGACGGGCTGCTTTACGTCAATGCGGCGGCGCTCGCCGCCTTCAACCTCGTCGAGGAGGTGATGTGCGCGACCCTCCACACCCACAGCCTCGTCGCCGCCGGCAAAATCGTGGCCGCCACACGGGCGATCCCTCTCGTGATGAAGCGCGCGGCGATCGAACGCGCGGCGGCCATCGCCCGCCAGGAAGGCGGGGTAGTCCAGGTCCGGCCGCTTCGCCGGGCGAAGGCGGGCGTGGTGATCACGGGAAGCGAAGTCTATCACGGCCTGATTCAAGACCGCTTCGCCCCCATCCTCACGGAGAAGATCCGCGCGCTGGGAGGCGAGGCGGCCTTCGTGCGCTTTGCGCCCGACGACACCGGCCTCATCCGCCGGGCGATCACCGATCTGCTCGCCGAAGGCTGCGACCTGCTTTTGCTCTCCGGCGGCATGAGCGTCGACCCCGACGATGTGACGCGTCTGGCCATCCGCGAGGCCGGCGCCCATGAAATCCACTACGGCGCCGCCGCCCTGCCGGGGGCGATGTTTCTGGTGGCCTGGATCGGCGACACCCCTCTCCTCGGGGTGCCCGCCTGCGGCCTGTATCACCGCACCACGGTCCTGGATCTCATCCTGCCGCGCATTCTCGCCGGCGAACGCATCGGGAAAAAGGAACTCGCCTTTCTCGGTCACGGGGGGCTGTGCCAGGATTGCAAGCCCTGCGTCTTCCCGCACTGCGCGTTCGGCAAAGGGGCCTGATTCCTCGACCGTCCAGGAAGGAGCAACATCCCGATGACGCTTCCGGAAGGCCCCCCGATCCGCCTGGGGGCGTTGGATCCCCAATTTTCCCGCGAGATCAAGAAGCTCGCAGGCACCGATTTCCACGCCTGCCTGCAGTGCCGCAGCTGCAGCGGGGGCTGCCCCTTCAGCGATCACATGGACTACATGCCCAACGGCGTCATGCGCCTGGTGCAGCTCGGCCTCAAGCAGGAGGCGCTCTCCTGCAACACGATCTGGATCTGTGTGGGCTGCCACACCTGTTCGATCCAGTGCCCCATGGCGATCGACATCCCCGGCGTCATGGACGCCTTACGGGAGAAGGCGCTCGCCGAAAACATCGAGGCGATCGAGCCCGACATCCTCGCGTTTCACCGTGAGGTGCTGCACTCGATCGCCCGCTACGGGCGCACCCACAAGTTGGAAATCATGCTGCGCTACAAGCTGAAAAAACGCGATCTGTTCAGCGACCTCGACGTGGGCCTGCGGATGCTCGCCAAGCGCAAACTCGATCTCTCCCCCTCGCGCATCACGGACCTCGAGGCGATCGAAAAGGTGTTTCGTCCATGAACGCCGCCGGCCGCTCCGCGCCGATCGAAGTCTCCTATTTTCCGGGATGTTCGCTCGCCACCACGGCGAAGGAGAACAACCAGTCGCTGATCGAGTCCTGCGCCCGTCTGGGAATCCGCTTGATCGAAATTCCGGACTGGAACTGCTGCGGCAGCTCTTCGGCCCACAGCATCAGTCACCGGCTGGCCTTCGATCTCGCCTGCCGCAACCTCGCGCTCGCCCCCGCAGGGCGGCCGCTGATCACGGCCTGCCCGAGCTGCACTCTGCGCCTGAAGCATGCCCAGCATCTCCTGCGACACGACCCCGAAGCCCGCAGGCGCTACGAATCGCTCTGGGGACGCCCCTACGACCCGGATCTGCACGTCCGCCATTTTTTCGGCCTGCTGGTGGAGATCGACTGGCGCTCCCGCATCGGAAACGGCGAAATCGCGGCCCTCGACCTCACCTTCGCCCCCTATTACGGGTGCATGCTCAACCGACCGGCGCCCCTGAGACCGAGTTCGGACCACCACGGGATCATGGAGCGGGTGCTCGGCGACCTGGGGATGCGCTCCGTGCTCTGGGCCTCTTCGACCCAATGCTGCGGAACCTTTCTCACCGTCGCCCGGCCCGACATCGTCACCCCCAAGGTGAACGCGATCCTGCAGAACGCGGCCGACAGCGGAGCCGAGTGCGTGGTCACCGCCTGCGCCATGTGCCACATGAACCTCGAGGTGCGCTGCACGCTGAAAGCCCCCATCCCGATCTTTCACTTCTCGGAGCTGATCGCGCTGGCTTTCGGCTCGGCCCGGCGCGACTGGTTCTCGCGCCACCTCATCGACCCGCGGCCGCTGTTGCGGCGCAAGGGGCTCGCCGAGTAAGGCCGCTTTCGCCCCCCGTCTTCCTGTCAGCGACATTCGTCCAGCACCCGGCGGACGTCGGGCAGACATCAGCCCCCGCGGGGGTTCAGCGCCGCACAGCGGCAAGCCCCCAGGCGCTTGGCGGCGACGATCTCCTCGAGAATCCGCGAACGGCCGTGGTTTCGAAAATCCGCCGCGATCTCGCCCCGCGTGTACCCGAAGCAAAAGCAGATCGTCTCCTCTTCCGGCGGCTTGTCTTCATCGGTCATGAGGATCCGGCACCTCCAAGAGATCCGCCCCCACGATCTCCCCTGCGGCCGCCCCCGCCCGTTCTTCCGGCAGCACGAGAAGTCCCTGTTTGTCGGCCAGCGAGCGCAACACGCTTGCCCCGCGCAGGGGGAAGGCCAAGGGCGTTTCCTCCCCGGCGACAAGCCGCACGGGAACAAAGCGGGTCCAGCCGCGCTCCCCGCCCACGGCCTCGAGCAGCCGCACCCGGATGCGGGCAAACGCGGGCAGGTCATCGCCTCGCATCCGCAGCAGGGCCGGAAGGGCGAGCGCGAGGAAAGCCGTCTCGTTGGCCGCAGGACCGCCCGGCAGGAGAAAAAGGGGTTTGCCGGCGATCAGGCCGAAGCCGACCGGTTTTCCCGGGCTCATCCGCACGCGGTGATACACCCCTTCCATCCCCAGCTCGAGCGCGGCCCTCCAGGTCAGGTCCCTTTCGCTGCCCCAAGCGCCGCCGCAGGTGATCAGCGCGTCGCAGCGGGAAAGCGCCTGCTCCAGCGCGGCGGCGATCGCCGCGCGCCGGTCGGGGACAACGCCGCTCCGGGAGGGAAAGCCGAAGCGGGAAAGCCAGGCCGTGATCTGCACGAGGTTGCTGGCGTAGAGTTTGCCTTCCGCCAGCGGCTCCCCGGGAAGCGCAAGCTCGCTGCCGGCGGCAAGGACGGCCACGCGGGGATTGCCCACGACCGGCACCCGGGCGTGGCCGGAAGCGGCGATCAGACCGAGAAGCGCCGGCGACAGCCGCGCGCCCTTGCAAGCGATCCGCTCTCCGGCACGAACATCGGCCCCGCGGGGCAGGACGTTACGACCCGGCTCGGCGGTGTTGCGGCACAGGACCGATCCGTCCTCGACCACGGCATACTCCTCGGAGAGAACCGCATCGGCCCCCTCCGGAAGCGGGGCTCCCGTGGTGACCCGGTGCGCCTGGCCGCGTTCGATCCGTCCGCCGTGCGGGTCTCCCGCCCCCGAATGCCCGGCCAGCCGCAGCCGCACCGGTTGTTCCGGCGAGGCGTACCGGAGATCCTCGGAGAAAACCGCATAGCCGTCCCGGCGCGATGTCGCCAGGAGAGGGCAGTCCACACGGGCGAAAACCTCGGCGGCCAGGCTGCGGCCGATCGCCGTGACCAAGGGCCGTTCCTCCGCCGGCAGCGGGGACACCCGGGCCAGCGTCAGAGCGAGAGCTTCGCGGAAGCCGATGGCCGTGTCCATGGAGACCTCTCAAGCGGGGCCGCGGGGCCCGCCGGTTGCAGATCCCAGGGAGATTACGATAAAATCCCTCTATCATGGATCCGAATTCGCCTCCAAGGAGGAAAAGGAATCATGTTTCCTGCTATGTCCTGGCTTCGGCCGCTGGCCCTACTCCTTGCCGCCTGGATGTTTCTCACGGCGCTTCCTGTGGGGCCGGTTTTCGCCGCCCTGGTTCCCACCGCCGATCTCTTGCCGCAGGACCGTTCGTCCGACGAGGCGCGTGAAACGATCCGGGGTCTTCTCGCCCGCGAGGAGGTGCAGGCCCGTCTCCGGACGCAGGGGATCGACCCGGAAGAAGCTTGGGCCCGCGTCGCCGCCCTTTCCGATGCCGAGGCGCAGGAGATTGCCCGCCGGATCGATTCGCTGCCCGCCGGCTCAGGCGCCGTGGGCGTCCTGGTCACGGCGGTTTTGATCATTTTTCTCGTTCTCCTGCTGACCGACCTTCTCGGTTTGACGGATGTCTTTCCCTTCGTGCGCAAGCACCGTTAATTCGTCCGCCGCCCCCGGGGGCCGATGAGCGCCGCCCCGCCGATCGAGGCCGATCCCTCCTGGAAACGAACCCTCGCCGTGATGGTGTTCTGCCAGGTGATCTCCTCGATCGGTTTCTCGAGCGTCTTTCCCTTTCTTCCCCTTTACGTCAGGTCTCTCGGGTCGGTCACCGGAACCGATACCGATCTTCTCGCCGGGCTCGTCTTCTCCGGGCAGGCGCTCTCCATGGCCGTCGCCTCGCCGTTCTGGGGCGCGCTCGCCGACCGCTGGGGAAAAAAGCTCATGGTGGAGCGCGCCATGTTCGGAGGCGCCGTCCTTTTGGGCCTGATGGCCTTCGTGCGCTCGGCCGAGGAACTGGTCGTGCTGCGGACCCTCCAGGGGATGGTCACGGGGACGATCGCCGCAGCGAACGCCCTGGTCGCGGCCGCAGCCCCCCGCGAGCGAGCCGGGTGGGCCATGGGCCTGCTCCAGGTCGGGCTGGCTGCGGGAGTGGGCCTCGGCCCCGTGATCGGCGGTGCGGTGGCCGACGCCTTCGGCTACGCGGCCGCTTTCTATGTGACCAGCGGGCTGCTGGCGCTCGCCGGCGCGATCGTCGCCCTCGGGGTGCACGAGCCGCAATCTTCCGGGGAGCGGCCGCGGCGGGCGCACCCCGGGTTCCGCGGGGAGTGGCGGCACGTTCTCGGAGCGGTGGGCGTTCTTCCCGCCTATCTGCTGCGCTTCATCGACTCGCTCTGCCGGATGGCCTTCATTCCCATTCTCCCCCTCTTCGCTCTCGAGCTCCTTTCCGACCCCGGCGCGGTGAACCGGTTCACCGGATTGGTGATCGGGACCTCTTCGGTCGCCGCCGCCATCGCCGCCGTTTTTCTCGGACGCCTGGGTGACCGCACCGGCCACCGACCGATCGTCGCCGCCTGCGCCCTCACCGGAGGCATCGCGTTTCTGCTGCAGGTCTATATTGAACGAAGCGGGGGCTTTTTTCTGCTCCAGCTGCTGGCCGGCATCGCCCACGGCGGCATCGTCACCGGAGTGAGCGCGCTGCTCGCCCGCTATACGGACTGCGGTGAGGAGGGGGCGGTCTACGGGCTGGACAACTCGGTCAACGCCGCCGCCCGCGCGCTCGCCCCGATGGTCGGCGTGACGATCGGCCTGCTCTTCGGCTACCGTTCCGTGTTCGGGGCCGTGGCCTTTTTTTACCTCGCGGCGGCCCTGGTCGCCTTCCGCCGCCTGCCCCGTCCCGGCACCTGCCCGCCGCCCTCCGGGCCCTGAGGGGCCGATACCTTTGCATCTTCCACCGGCGGTGTTACCCTGCGGTGCGCGTCCGTCCCCTTGGGTTTCGCTCGCCCCGGAAAGGAGGAACCATCCATGAAAGCGCTTGCTTCGATTCTTTCTTGCCTGCTGCTCAGCAGCGCCGCCTTCGCCGCCGACCCCGCCCTGGTCGAGAAAGCGCGGGCCGAAAAAAAGGCGGCCTTCTACGCGAACATCACCGCCGTGGAACCCATCCTCGAGTCCTTCAAGGCCGCAACCGGAGTCGTCGCCGAGTACACCCGGCTCTCCACCTCCAAGTTCGTTTCCACCGTGCTGACCGAGCATCAGGCCGGAAAGCTCTCCGCCGACGTGCTCCAAGCACCGCTTCCGATTCTTGAGCTGCTCCAGGAAAAGGGCGTGCTCGCGGATTATCGCCCGGCGGCCCTCGCCGCCTATCCGGAGTGGACGCGACGGGACGGCCGCATTTTCACCTTCGGCATCGAGGCCGTCGCCTTGATCTACAACCGGGAACTCGTTAAAGCCTCCGATGTTCCCCGGCGCTACGAGGATCTCGCCGACCCGAAATGGAAGGACAAAATCGTGATGGCCGATCCTTCCTCGCATGCCACGACCATTTCCTGGCTGGTGGCGCTGAAGGAAAAGGTTTTCGCCGAGGAGGCTTCCTGGAGGCGGTTTCTTCAGGGGCTGGCGGCCAACCGGCCGATGTTCGTCGCCTCCTTCGGGCCCACCCCCGCGCCAGTCGAAAGCGGCGAAAAATGGATTGGGATCTCGATGCCCAAATACATCGTGACCAAGGCCCCGGCCCCGCTGGATTGGGCCCGGGTCGAGCAGCCGCTGTTCGGCACCCCGCGCGCCATGGCGCTCGCCGCGGCCGCCCCCCGACCGCACGCCGCGCGGCTTTTCGCGGAATACTGGCTGTCCCGGGAGGCGATGATGATCCTCGCCGAGCGGGTCGGCGAATACGTCCTGCATCCGGGCATCTTCCCGCCGATCGCGGGCATGGAAAAGGCGCGCGTCGAGGCCATCCGCGAGTTGCCCGACGAGGAGATCCGCCGCTGGGGCGCTGAATTCAAAAAAATCTTTGCCGCTCCCTGAGCTTGAAGGGCTTGCCCCCGTCGGCGGGCCCGGACCGCCCTTGCCCGCCGCCCGGGGGCTTCCTAGAGCCGCCCATGGACATCCGCATCCAAGGCGTGAGCCGGCGCTTTCTCGCCCACGGAAAAGTCATTCCGGCGCTCGACGGCGTCAGCCTCGACATCCCGGCCCGCAGCATCTTCACCCTGCTCGGTCCCAGCGGCTGCGGCAAGACCACCCTCCTGCGCTGCATCGTCGGCCTCGACGCTCCCGACGAAGGGGAAATCCGAATCGGAGGGGAAGTCGTTTTTTCGCAAGCTCAAGGGATCTTCGTTCCGCCGGAAAAGCGCGGACTGGGGATGGTCTTTCAGACCTACGCCATCTGGCCGCACATGAGCGTGTTCCAGAACGTCGCCTATCCGCTCGAAGTCCGAGGGCTTTCCCGCGACGAGATCCGCAAGCGGGTCGGGCGGGTGCTCGAGTTCGTTCAACTTTCGGGCTTCGAGTCCCGACCGGCGACCCGCCTCTCCGGCGGTCAGCAGCAGCGGGTGGCGCTCGCCCGAGCGCTGGTCGCCGAGCCGCGGGTCATTCTCTTCGATGAGCCCCTCTCCAACCTCGACGCCAAGCTGCGGGAGGAAACGCGTAAGGAGCTGCGCGCGTTTCTCACGCGGCTGCAGATCACGGCCGTTTACGTGACCCATGACCGCACCGAGGCGCTTTCCCTCTCCGACCGCATCGCGGTCATGAAAGACGGCCGGGTCCTCGAGGTGGGAACCCCGCGGGAGGTTTACTTTCATTGCGGCAGCCGTTTCGTGGCCGATTTCATCGGGCGGGCGAACCTGATCGCGGGGCGCATCCGCGGCCGAGATAAGGATCTCGCCCTCGTCGATTCGGAAATCGGCCCGCTGCGTTGCGCCGCTCGCGAAGGCCTGAGTCCCGGCGCCGCGGTGACGGTGTGCCTCCGGCCCGAAAATCTCCGTCTGCTGCCGGCCGCGGGGCAAGGAGAGCTCAACCGCCTGCGGGGACGGATCGAAACGCTGCTCTTCGTCGGCGAAGCCTGGGAAGGGGAGATCTCCGTCGGTGCCAAACGGCTGCTCGTGCAGCTTCCCGCCGCAAGCGAGCTTCGCGAGGGAAACGAGATCGATCTCGGCTTTGTGCCCCGGGAGGCGGTCCTGCTCGCGCCATGAGAAAATCCTTTCTCTCGCCGGGCACCGGCGAGAACCGCCGTCCGTTGACCTTCGGGCTGCTTGTTCTCGTCGGTGGGCTCACGGTCTGCCCGGTCGTTCTGCTTCTTCTGGGCAGCCTCACCGAGGGGCTCGGCGCCTTCGGCCGCCTGACGCTCGCCAAGTACCGCGCGGCTTATGCCGACCCGGGCTTCGCGGCCATCCTCTACAACACCTTCGTGTTCACCGTGGGCTCGGCGACGGTCTGCACGGCGCTCGCCTTTTTTCTCGCCTACCTCAACACACGGACCAACCTGCCGGGCAAGGTTCTCTTCCGCATCCTCTCCGTCGTGCCCATGATGATCCCCCATATCCTTTTCTGCGTGAGCTGGGTTTTGCTCCTCAATCCCTCGAACGGGCTGCTCAATCTGCTCTTGCGGGAGGCGCTGGGTCTTTCCGCTTCCCCGTTCAACATCTACACCCTGCCGGGGATGATCCTGGTCGAGGCGCTGCTGGATCTGCCCATCGCCTATCTGGTCCTCGCCCCGGCGCTTTCGGCCTTCGATGCGACTCTCGAGGAGTCTTCCCATGTTTGCGGCGCTTCGAGGTGGCATACGTTTTTCCGGGTGACCCTCCCGGTGCTGCGGCCGGCCGTTCTGGCCGCGTTCATCCTGGTCATCGTGCGCAGTCTCGCCTCGTTCGCCGTTCCCTCGGTCATCGGCATCCCCGGCCGGATTTATGTCTTGGCCTCGCACATCTATCGTCTGGTCGCCACCGGCTTTTCCCCGGACTACGGGCAAGCCGCCGCCGTGGGCACCAGTGCGCTCGCCGCCTCGATCGTCCTGGTCGTGCTCTACCGCCGCCTGACGGCCTCGAGCGAGCGCTTCGTCACCGTATCCGGCCGCGGCTACCGGCCTGCGATCATCGAGCTCAAACGTGCGAAGATCCCGCTCCTTGCCGTCGTCGGTCTGCTCTGCTTCGTCTGGATCGTGCTCCCGGTGCTCGTCCTCGGCTACGTCTCGCTCCTTCCCTACTCGATGATCCCCGGGGAAAAGGCCTTCGCCCTCATGAGCCTCAAGAACTGGCGCCTGGTCCTTGCCGATCCCATCTCACGGCTCTCGTTGCGCAACAGCCTCTTGCTCGGCATCGGCGGCGCCGTTCTGGGAATGGTTCTTTCCTTCTTCGTCTCCTGGGTGATCGTGCGCGTGCGCTCCACCGCCGCGGGCATCCTGGAATCCCTCAGTTTTCTTTCCTTTTCCTTCCCGGGGATCGTCATCGGCGTGGGCTTCCTGTGGTTCTTCGTACTCACTCCGCTCTATGGCACGCTCTGGGCGCTGCTCATCGGCTACATCGCCACCTATCTTCCCTATGGCATTCGGCCGCTCACCAGCGCTCTGGTCCAGATCCACAGCCATCTTGAGGAGTCCTCCCGCGTCTGCGGGGCGGGGCCTCTCACCACGCTGCGGCGCATTGTCTTTCCTCTTCTCGTCCCCGGGATCGTCTCCGGCTGGATTCTCATGGCCACGATGTTCGTGCGCGAGCTTTCGCTTTCCGTCGTGCTCTCCCGGCCCGGAACCGAGGTGCTCGCCGTTCAGATCCTGCGTTTTTCCGAAGACGGGCTGTGGGGCAGGCTGGCCGCGCTGGGAATCGTGATGATTCTGATCTCGACCGCCCTGGTCGTCATCGCCGGCCTGTTCGGAAGGCGGAGCCTGCGGGCCTTCGGCCTCGAAGCTTCCTGACACTCAGGCGGCGGTTCGCCGGCGCCGGGGCGGGACGGGGAGGTAGTGGGTGGCGGGACCCTTGCCCGCCTTGCGGAGCAACCCCCGGGCCACCAGGTCTTGCAAGTCGTAAATGGCGGTGCGCACGGGAAGGTTGCCGCCGACGATCTCCTGATAGCGGCTGCGCGTGATGCGCCCCTCACTGAGGATCACGGGCCAGGCCCGCGCCTGCCGCGCATTGAGCCCCGCGGCCGCCATCGGCGAGGGTTCATCCCGCCGCTCCTCGCCCGCCGCGGTCGCCTCGTTTTCGGCATCCTCTTCCCAGCCTTCCACGGCGAGCGGGATATCCTCGGCCTGGATCAGCGCGCTTTCCGCCATCACCACCGCGCGCATGAGACAGTTCTGCAGCTCGCGGACGTTTCCCGGCCAATGGTGTCGTCGCAGCTTGGCGAGCGCCCCCCGGCTCAACCCCAGACCCCTCCGTCCGGTCCGCCGCTCCTCGCGGTCGAGGAAATGGCGCACGAGCAAGGAAATGTTTTCCCGCTGCTCGCGCAACGGAACGGTGTGCAGGGTGATCACCTTCAGGCGGAAATAGAGGTCCTCGCGGAACTCCCCGCGCCGGATCAGCGCCTCGAGATCGGCGTTGCTCGCCGCGATCAGGCGCACATCGACGGTGGTTTCACGGTCGCTTCCCAGCGGCTTGATCTTGCGCTCGGCGAGCGCGCGAAGCAGCGCCTGCTGCACGCGCGGTGAGGCGACCTGCACTTCGTCCAGAAAAAGGGTCCCGCCGTCGGCCTCGAGGAAGGCGCCCTTGCGGTCGGCCTTGGCTTCGGTGAACGCCCCTCGCACATGCCCGAAGAGGGTGTCGAGCAGCAGGTTTTCGTCCAGCGCCCCGCAGTTGATCGAAACGAAGGGGCCCGCCGCCCGCGGGCTCAGCCGGTGAATCGCCTCCGCCGCGAGCTGTTTGCCCGAGCCGGTCTCCCCCAGGATCAGAACGTCGTAGTCGACTTGGGAGGCCTTCACGATTTCGGCCTTGAGCCGCTCCACCCGCGGGCCGCGGCCGACGATCGCCGGCACGGGATCGGCGGCGGCGGTATCTATGGGCTCGATCCGCGCTTCCTTTTTCAGGCCCGCATCCCGCAGGGCCCGCTCTTTGTGCTGCAACGCTTCGAGGTGCCGCTGCTGGTCGGCGATCAACCCGTTGATCGCCTGTTGCAGAATCGCGATCTCCTTGCCGCGGCTTCCAATCCGGATCGGTTGCATATCTTCGTGCAGGTCGGCGACGGCCTCGGCCAGGCGCAGGATCGGTCGGGTGAGGATCTTGCCGATCCAATAAATGAGCCCCGCCACGAGCAGAGCGGACCCGATCGTGATGATCAACATCAGGTCGATGTGCCGGTAGCCCGCCGCTTGAGAGAGGCGGCTGACGTCCCGAAAGGCAAGTCCGCCGATCGGTGTCGGAGCCGCCGCCGCCTGCCGGAAGCGCACCGGGGCGTAAGCAAGAAAATGGCTGCCGCCGATCGCCCCCGACGGGGGTGCAGCCAGAGCAACGACGCCGTGTTTGCCGCGCATCACGTCCTCCACCATCGTCCAGTATTCCTCGCAGGTGGAATCGGGGCGGAAAGCGAAGGGCTGACCCTTTCGACCGAGGGTCCCGGGATAGCGGGACCGCACCTGATGCGTGTTGAGTTCCCCGTCAGCCCTGCCGGGCGGTTCCGACTCGAACAAAACCCAGCCTTCGGGATCGAAAAAGTAGAAAAATCGCGCTTCCGCGGTGCGCGGAAAACCTCGGGTCGGCGAGTCGTCCGCGTTGTGCAAAGACAGAATGTTTCTCAGACGGCGCGCGTCCAGCAAAAGCAGAAGAAAACCGCGGTCCTCCGGGTATCTGAAAGCCGGGGTCGCCAGGGAAAACACCTGGCGGGTGATGCGCTGGTTTTCGTTCTCGGGCTCGGGAAAAGGAAATTCCATCTCCAGGAGCGCTGAAATTGCAACCTGTTCTTTCTCCAAATTTTTGAAACTCTCCAATGCGGAAAGCAAGTTCGGCCTGACGGATTCGGCCTGGACCTGCACGATACGCGTGCCGTTTGCCAGATAGACGAGATGATCGGGGTTCTTGCGCGATAAAAAAACAATACCGAGAATGTCGTTTTCACGGCGCGCGGCAGATTTTGCAAGAAATCGGATCAGAACTTCGGGATGGACTGTATTCGATGATAAATCGATGAGTTGTTCACGCAACCGATCCAGTAGACCCTCGATCTCATTGCGCAAGGATAGCGTTTCCAGAAGGGTGGAGCGCTCAAGGGCACTGTTGATGAATTGTCGGGATACCATGTAAGTGAAATAGCCGGTCAAGGTCATCAGCACGATGACCGGAGGAATGAGGCCCAGCATCAAGCGGGTCTTGAGACTGCTCGTCAGAAGCGCGTTGCGCAGTCTTTCGAAACTCGAATCCGGAGTTTCCCCTTTCAACCAGCGCATGGCAAGAATTCATCCGCAATTGCAGAACAGCAAGGTTGCATGCTGCCAGATACCTTCAACATCTACCAATCGGTCAAGAAAATCAAGTCAAATCAAAAGGTCGAATTTTGCCAGAAGCGTGGTACAGGGATTGCTTCGCCGTTGACGATCGCGAAGGCCATGCAATTCTCCATAACCTGCCCATCAACAAACGGAAAGGAGGCAATCGCATGCAACTACTGAAACGAATCTGGATCGCGTTGGGCGCGTTCAGTCTTTCCACCCAGGTCGCCCTCGCCGCCGGCGGAGGTGGGGAGCCGATCGTGATCGTCGCCGATTCGCGCAAGCTCACCGGTATCATGGCCTGGTGGGCTAACCTTTACAACGAAAGCCACTTATACTTCACCCTGCTCACCATCATCATCATTCCCGTGGTCGGTGTCGTTTTCGGGCTCCTCGCCGACCTGGTGATGCATTTCGTGGGCATCGATCTCTCCTCGCGCGACTTGGCCGAGCACTGAAAAAAACCGCCTTCCCGGAGCTCATCGCGGGACGGCGAGAGAAAGGAGATTGCGCATGGATTGGCTGTATGTCCTCATGCCCATCGCGGGCGTCAAAATTTTCTGGCCCGGGCTCATCATCCTGGGCGTCGGCGTGGGAGTGATCGGCGGTTTCTTCGGTATGGGGGGAGCCTGGATGGTGACCCCGGGCTTGAACATTTTGGGGTTCCCGATGGCCTTCGCCATCGGCACCGACATCGCGCACATGGCGGGAAAATCGCTCATCTCCACCATGCGGCACGGCAAGTTCGGCAACGTGGACTACAAGCTGGGCCTGATCATGTTGGTGGGGACGGTGGTCGGCTTCGAGGTCGGCGCGCAGATGATCATGTGGCTCGAGCGTATCGGCCAGGTCGGTCCGGTGGTGCGGTGGATGTATCTCGTCCTGCTCGCCCTGATCGCCTGGATGGTCTTCGCCGACGTCGCCAAACGCCGCCGCAAGGAAAAAGAGGCGCTCGCGGCGGGAAAGGAAGTCGACAAGCTCGCCACCGGAATCGAGTGGCACAAGACGCTGCACAAGATCAAGATCCCCCCGATGGTGACCTTCAAACAGGCGGGAATCACCTGCTCGGCCTGGCTGCCGATCCTGGTCTCCTTCTTCACCGGCTGGCTGGCGGGCATTCTCGGCATCGGCGGCGGCCTGATCCGCATGCCGGCCCTCATTTACCTCGTCGGCTGCCCGACCCACGTGGCCGTCGGGACCGATCTCTTCGAGGTCATGATCTCCGGCCTCTACGGGGCGGCCTCCTACACTTACAAGGGCCGGACCGAACTCGTGGCCGCGATCATCATGCTCGTCGGTGCGGCGATCGGGGCGCAGGTCGGATCGGTGGCGACCAAGTACATCAAGGGCTACGGCATCCGCATCGCCTTCGGCCTGGCGGTCGTCGGCTGCTTCATCTCCGTCCTGCTCAAGTTGATCCCGACCTACTACCCGCCGCTTTACACCATCTGCGACGTGAGCGCGACCATCCTCATCCTGGGTCTCGTCGCCGCGATGTCGGCTTACATCACGGTCAAGATGGTCCAGGGGGCGGCACGGGAAGTCGCCATGAAAAAAGGCAAAGCGGCCTGACCGCGATCGCCGCGGTCATTCGCCAAGGAGGGAATATGTCGAAGAATCGCCTGTGGCTGCATCTGCTTTTCGTTCTGCCCCTCGGTCTTGTCCTGGGCTGCGCCGAGGGGGGGAAAGTCGATCAGGGTCGGGTGGTCGAGTTCGATGCCGCAAAAAGGCTCGTCACCATCATCCGGGACGTGAAAAACGACACCCTCAACCCGGATTATTCCTATCTGCCGCCGCTCACCTACGCTTTGCCCGAGGATCCGGCCGAAACCGGGCCGCTGCCGCGGGCCGGGGGACGGCTGAAACTCGATGCCGACAAGAACCAGCTGAAAATCTACAATCCCGCCGCCAAAAACTTCCTGTGGATCGATTTCAAGCCGATTGAAAAAATCACCCGCGTGGAGCCGAACAACCCGCTCGTCCGCGGGAAGAGCTTCCCGATCATCGACCGGCAGAAAAGAACCATCACCATCTACTCTCCGCGCCAGAAGATCTACGAGACGATCGAAGTGGCCGAGGAATACCTGAAATGGCCCGACTCCACCTGGGCCGCGGGGGACGAGGTGCGGATCTATTACAAAGAAGAGGGCAAGTCGTTGCGTTTCATGAACATCACCCAGACCGACATTTTCAAAAAGTGAGCCCGCCATCCGGGGGGGAGCGGCCGATTCCGACCGCTCCCCCCGGAGCGGAAAAGGAGGAAATGATGCCGATCCTCTTCGCCGTTGGGGTGAACCTGGCCGTGCTGGCCGAGCTCTGCCTGGCGATGGCTTTCGCCGCCCAAGCTCCCCCGGAGCAATTCACCGGCGTCTTTTTCAAAATCTTTTTCGGGCTTCTCGCCCCCACACTCGTCGTGGCCGCGCTCGGCAAGCGCTTGCTGCGCGCTCGCGCGACACACGGCGATCCCGCCGGAAAACCCGGGGCCGCCTGAAGGGGTGTGCGCCATGAATCGAGATTTCTCCGCGCCGATCTACATGGTCAAGAAAACGGCGGACGGCCTGACGGTCTTTTTCCGCGCCGGCCGGCGCCGGGGAATCCGGCCGGGCGACCGGCTCGCGGTGCTGAACGAGGAGGGGCTGCCCGTGGGCGAAATCCGGGTTCGCTCCTGCTCGGAGGAGGACGCCGAGGGAGCCGCTCTGGGCGAGGTCGCGATCGGCATGGGCTGCCGGGTCGAGCTTTCGCGTTCTTCCGCCTAACCTCCGCCGCCGTCCCGATCTCCCCCGGACGAGAGCGGCGTACAGCCCCCCCCCCCGCCTCCTTCCGCGTCCAGCTGGAAATTGCCTTCGAGAAAACAGCGCGTCAGCTGCCGCACATGCTCCTCGGTGTGCATCATCATGTCCATCTGCCGGGTGAAAAGGAGCAGGCTGCCCAGCATGGTGAGCAGGGCCTCGACCTGGGGCCGCTCCTGCTTGCCGACCCGCGCCCGCACGTTGTCCCCCTGAAGGTCCACGAGAAAGCCGTGGTGGGCGAGAACCTGCTCGATCATGCGGGCGCGGCGCGCCCGCCGTACATCGTCCGCCGCCCCGCCCTTGAACTGGAAGTGAATGTAATTCTTGGCCGCCGTTTCGCCGCAATAGGAGTCGAGCACGCTGTAGTGATAACCCACGCGGGAGCTGAAATTGAGGTACTTGTCCGAGATGATGGCGTAGCTGCGGTCGCCGAAGCGCTCGCTTCCCGCTCCGGGCTGGGAGAGCATCTGCTCGCTCAACACGGAGACGAAGCCGCTCAGGTTGACGGGACGGATGTGCGGCGAGCAGAGGGCGGGGTGGAGCATCCCCCGGAGCAGCGCGCGGAAAGGAACGGAGACGACCTGCTCCGGGGTGACCTGCGAGGCCCGGGTCGCATCCACGGAAAGACCGCCGAAGAGGTCGATCACATACAGGTCGAGAGGCACGGGGGCCTTGAGCCGCACGGAGATGCGGCTGCGGTCGGTTACGAGATCGCCGAGCTGGAAGATCACCGCATAAGCCGTTTCGTGAACGAAGCGCATGATGTCGTGAATCGTGCGGCAGTGTTCCTCGCTGAATTGCGGCGACTTGGGGTCGGTCAGGTAGAGCGGCACGATGAGATCGGCGCGCCGCCGCAAGGCCTGGTAGGCGGGGCCGCGGACCGTCACTCCCCCGCGCTGCGGCTGCGCCTCGAGGATTTCCGCCACCCGCCCCAAATACACCCGCCCGCGGTAGGCGTCGACGGTCACCTCCCGGCCTTCGGGGATCACCGCGGTCGCCCGCCGGGTGTTGAGCAGGGTGGGGACCAGGTATTCGCGGGCGAGCGAGGCCATGTGGCAGACGAGCCCGCCGTAATCGGTCACGATCGCCTGGGCCTTGTTCATGGCGATCACGTACTGCGGGGAGGGGTGCACGGCGACGAGGACGCCCCCGTCCGGGAAGGAGGCGAGATCCTGCTCGCTGCGGACATGGACGGCGACCCCGCAGCCCACGCCGGCGCAGGCGATCTCGGCCTCTTCGATCAGGGTCTGCGCATCGGGGGGGGGCGGGGGAAGGGAGCAAGACCGGCCGGGTTCGCAGGCCTCGATCCGCAACGGCCGGGCCTGCAAAATGACGATCGTTCCCGTCTCGTCGAGTGCCCATTCCACGTCCTGCGGCGCCCGGAAGTGCTCTTCCAGCCGGAGAGCGGCCGCGGCCAGCTCCTCGGCCTGGGGATCGCTCAGGCAGGGCAGACGGCGCTCCGCTTGGGGGATCTCCTCCTCGACCACGGAACCCCCGGGGAGGCCGACCAGGCGGACGGGTTGTTCGGCGATCCGCTTTTCGACCAGCCGCGGCGGGTTGGTTTTCTCGAAGACGTAGGCATCCGGGGCGACGATGCCGTCGACCGCATAGGGCCCAAGCCCCCGGACGGCCTGCAGGAGGACCCGATTGTCGAAGGGATCGACCGGGTTGCGGGTGTAGAGCACCCCGCTGGCACGCGCCGGAATCATCTCCAGACAGGCGACCGCCATCGAGGCCTCGTGAAAGGGGATCCCCATGTGCAGCCGGTAGGCGATCGCCCGGGGGGAAAAGAGGCTCGCCAGAATGTTTTTGTATTCCACGAGCACCCGCGCGCGCGGCACATTGAGGACCGTGAGGTACTGTCCGGCGAAGGAAAGGGTCGCATCTTCGCCGATCGCGCTGCTGCGCAGGGAAACGCACAGCGGCCGACGCGCGGGCGGAACCGCGGCCTCCAGCTCGTCGAAGGCCTCCAGGATCACCCGCCCCAGGCTGGGGGGCACCTCGGCCTCGGCGATCAGCATCTGGATCTGCTCGCTGACCTGCAGGATGGTCTCGGTCTCGATGATGTCGACCTTGGCCTTCAAGCGGCGGACGACCTCCTCCAGGCGGTTGGCGGCCATGAAATGCTCGAAGGCGGCGGTCGTCACGGCGAACCCCCGCGGCACCGCAAGACCGACGCGGTTTCGGACCTCGGCGAGGTTGGCGTTCTTTTCCCCCACGAAGGCGGCCATCTCCCGGGAGGGGATCTCCGCGTAGCGCAGGATGAATTCCAGGGGGGGGGAGGAAGGTCGCGACGCCGGTCGGTCCGGCGTCTCGCCTTTGACGGCGTTCTGGATCGCCTCCAGGACACGGCGCAGGTGGGGATAGGGACGCCCCGACATCTTTTCGATGCACTCGATCATTCGGCCGCAATGAAAGAAGGTTCTCAGAGTCTGGGCTTCGATGTAAGACAGCCCGAAGGCGGATTGGCCGCGCAGTTTCTCCTCGATGTCGGCGATGATTTTGAGCAGTTCGGTGTTGGATTCGAGCAGGAGCTTGAAATTTTCGTAGCGGACGGCGAAGCGGGACATCAATTCCTGGCGGGGAGTCGAACGCAGGGATCGCAAGAGGTTGAAAATCGGAAGATCCAGGATTTTCACGCGGCCGCCGGCCATGGCGCCCCCCCTGTCCGGAAAACGGTTTTCACCCCGGCCCGACGCAGACCAAGGTACACGAAAGGGGGGAAAAAGACGAGTCGTACGACGCACCCCTTGTCAATCCCGGACCGCCGCCCTATAAAACGGTTCCAGCCCCGAGCGGGCACCCCCCTCAAGGAGAGTCGCCCATGGACCGTCCCACGTCGCACCTGGAAACCCTGGTCCTGCACGCCGGACACACCCCCGACGCCCAGACGCTTTCGCGCGCCGTGCCCATCTACCAGACGACGAGCTTCGTCTTCCGCGACACGCGCCATGCCGCCGACCTTTTCGCCCTGCGGGACACGAGCGGGTTCATCTACACCCGCATCGGCAACCCCACGACCGACGTGCTCGAACGACGGCTGGCCGCGATCCACGGCGGATCGGCCGCGATCTGCACGGCATCCGGCATGGCGGCCGTCTTCTACGCCGTGGCGGCGATCACCGGGGCGGGCCAGAACCTCGTCTCGGGCTCCAACCTCTACGGCGGGACCCATGTTCTTTTCGAAAACACGCTCAAACGTTTCGGGATCGAAGTGCGCTTCGTCGACACCTCCCGTCCCGAGGCGGTGGAAGCCGCGATCGACGGCAAGACGCGTCTTCTCTACACCGAAAGCATCGGCAACCCGCGCGGCAACGTCGACGATTTCGAGGCCCTGGCCGCCGTCGCCCGCCGGCATCGCATCCCCTTCGTCGTCGACAACACCGTTTCCCCGCCTCCGATCTTCAACCCCTTCGACCACGGGGCGGACCTCGCCGTCTATTCCCTCACCAAGATCATCGGCGGCCACGGCAACAGCATCGGCGGAGCGGTGGTGGAGGCCGGCCGGTTCGACTGGGCGGGCGCCGGGAAATATCCCGAAATCACGGCCCCCGATCCGAGCTACCACGGGCTGAATTTCTGGGAGGCCCTCTGCGCGCTCGAGGGCACGCCCTGCAGCGCCTTCTGCGTCAAGCTGCGCACCGGGCTGATGCGCGATATCGGCGCGGCGCTCAGCCCGATGAACAGCTTTCTGATCCTGCAGGGTCTGGAGACGCTCCCGCTGCGGGCGCGAGCCCATTGCGAAAACGCTCGCGCCGTGGCCGCGTTTTTGTCCACCCACCCCCGGGTCCGCTGGGTGAACTATGCCGGGCTTCCGAGCCACCCGGACCACGAGCGGGCGAAACGCTATTTTCCCCTGGGGCCCGGCGCCGTCTTGGGCTTCGGGCTCGAGGGCGGTCTCGAGGCCGGCCGCCGCTTCATCGAATCGGTCCGGCTCTGTTCCCATCTGGCGAACATTCTCGATGCGCGCACCCTGGTCATCCACCCGGCCACGACGACCCACTCCCAGCTCTCCCCCGAGGAGCAGCGCCGGGCGGGGGTGGAGCCGGAGATGGTCCGGATCTCGGTCGGAATCGAGCACATCGAGGACATCCTGGCGGATCTGGACCAGGCGCTCCACGCCGCCCACGCCTGACGCCGGCGAATCTCAGCGCGTCTCTTGGACCGCCGGAGCGAGCGGGCCTCCGGAAGCCGGGAGCGGATCGTCAAGCGCGGCAAGCGCGCGGCGGGCGATGTCCAAGGCGGCTTGGGGTCGCGCCAGACGGCGGGCCTGCCGCCGCAGGCGCCGCAGCCGGGCGGGGTCGGAGAGCAGCGTTTCGATTTTCCAGGGCAGGGTGGCGAGCGGCCCGATTTTCACCGCCGCTCCGTTTTCGAGCAAATAGTCGGCATTGCGGCTTTCCTGGCCGGGAATGGGGTTGACGATGGCGAAAGCCGCCCCCCGCGCCAGGATCTCGGAGGCGGTCAGCCCTCCCGGCTTGCTGATCACGAGGTCGGCGGCCGCGAGCCACCGGTCCAGGACCGAGGTATAGCCCAGGATCTGCCGGCGATGAGGCGCGCGCGGCGGAAGCGCGGCCAGCCGCCGCTCGAGCGTCGCGTTGCGGCCGCAGACGACGGCGAGGTCGAGGGGTCGCTCGATCGCCTGCACGGCCTGGACGATCGCCTCGACCGGTCCCACGCCGAAGCCGCCGGAAAGAACCAGAACCAGCGGCCGCCCCCCCGGAAGGCCAAGCTCCCGGCGGGCCTCCTCACCGGAGAGCGGCTGGCCGAACACGGGGTGAATGGGGATGCCGGTCACCGCCATCCGCGCTGTGGGGATCCCCAAGGCCGCGGCGTAGGCCGCGCTCTCGGCCGTCGCCAGGAAGTAGTGTTCACAAGGCTCCTGCACCCAGAGCCGGTGCACCATGAAGTCGGTCACCACCGTCATCTGGGGGACGCCGATCCGCCCCGAGCGGCGCAGGGCCGCGATGATCTCGGCCGGAAGGAAATGGGTGTTGATCACGAGATCCCAGGGCTCAGCGGTCAAAAGCCGGAGAAACGGCTTGAGGTTCAGCTTTTCCAGCGCGATCCGCAAGGGCGAGCCGGCAGGCTGTCTCTCCTTCGTCGGCCGGTCGAGAACGTCGTAGACGAAACCGAGCAGATGCGGCGCCCGGTTGGCGAAGTCGAGGTAGCCCTTGCCGTAGAGGCGGCGAAAGGTCTTGCTGGCGAGGCCGAGCACGTCGACCGCCTCGATCGTGCAACGCGGACGGAGTTTCCGGAACGCGAGCGTCACCGCCTCGGCCGCGCGCACGTGACCCGCCCCGACCGAGGCCGAAAGAACGAGGATGCGGCAGGATCGCGCCTTGTTCATCGTCTCCCCGCAGGCACCGCGCTGCGGGATCGATTGCGACCCGGGCTGCGGGGAGTCCCGGCCGGACAAGAGGTGCCCTGGCCGGGCTCGCCTACCGGGAAGTCATCGAAAACTAACCGCAGCCTAACCCCGGATGAACGAAAAGACAACATCCTCGGGCGTTCGATGCGCAGATCCCGCTTCGGGTTCGTGCAGGAAAGGGATGATCCATGGCCAAGGAACGCATCCTGGTCGTCGATGACGAAGAGGATATCGTCGAGCTGGTTCGCTTTCATCTGACCCGCGAAGGGTTCCTGGTCGACTCGGCCGCCAGCGGCGAAGAGGCACTCGCCAAGGTCCGCCAGGGCGCTTTCGCCCTGATCGTGCTCGACCTCATGCTTCCCGGGGTGGACGGGCTGGAAGTCGCCCGGGCGCTCAAGGCCGAGCCGCGCACCGCAGGCCTTCCCATCCTGATGCTCACGGCGAAAGGCGAAGACGCCGACATCGTCACCGGCCTGGAGCTCGGTGCCGACGATTACGTCACGAAACCCTTCAGCCCGCGGGTGCTGCTCGCGCGCATCAAGGCCGTGCTGCGCCGACGGGCGCGCACGGCGGTCGACGACCAGACCGTGCTGACGATCCACGAGCTCGAGATCCACCCCGGAAGACGCAGCGTGCTCGCCGGCGGCCAACCGGTCGATCTCACCTACACCGAGTTCCAGCTGCTCTCCTTTTTGGCGCGGCGGCCCGGATGGGTCTTCACCCGCTCGCAGATCGTCGACGCCGTGCGCGGAACCGATTACCCCGTGACCGATCGAAGCGTGGATGTCCAAGTGGTGGGCCTGCGCAAGAAGCTCGGCGCTTACGGCCGCTACATCGAGACCGTGCGCGGGGTGGGCTACCGCTTCCGCGAAAAGCCATGAAACCGCCCCGCAAGCTTCTCTGGCGTCTCTTTTTTTCCTACCTCTTCATCGCCCTCGGGGCTTTGTTCCTTGCCGGCTGGCACTTCCTGCACACGCTGGAGAAGTTTTTCGAAGACCAGCTCACCGCGGATCTCTTCGGCCGGGCGCGGATGATCGAGCCCCAGATCCGGCCCCTGCTCGATCCGGTGCAGGCCCCGGCCGTGGATGCCCTCTGCAAGCTCTCCGGGCGTCACACGGGCACCCGCTTCAGCGTCATCCTGCCCGACGGGACGGTCGTGGGCGACACCTGGGTGGCCCCGGAATCCCTCGACAACCACGCCGGTCGGCCGGAAATCGCCGCGGCTTTAGCCGCCGGCTCCGGCCGTTCCCGGCGCTACAGCTACACCCTGCGCCAGAACGTGCTCTACGCCGCCGTCGCGGCCGATACCGACGGGCACCGCCTCGGCGTGATCCGGGCCGCCATTCCGCTCTCCCGCATGGAAGCCCAGATCGGCGACATGCGACTCGAGTTCCTTGCCGTGGGGGGGATCGTCGCCCTGCTCGCCCTCGGGGTGACCTTGCTCATTTCCCGGCAGTACGGGCGCAAGATCGACGAGCTCAAGGAAGGCGCCGCCCGGCTGGCGCGCGGCGAGCTGGGGCACCGGCTGCGGGCTCCCGACTCCGAGGAGCTGGGCGGCCTGGCCGAATCCTTGAACCGCATGGCCGAGGAACTCGAATCCCGCCTGCAGACGGTTATCCGCCAGCGCAACGAGCTCGAGGCCGTGCTGTCGAGCATGCTGGAGGGCGTCCTCGCCGTCGACCGCGGCGAGCGGATCCTCAGCCTGAACCCGGCGGCCGCCCGCTGGTTCGACCTCGATGCGGAGCGGGTGCGCGGGAAAACCGTGCCCGAGGCGATCCGCAACCTCGCCATTCAGCAGTTCATCGCCCAGGCGCTCCAGACGCCCGGCTCGCTCGAGGAGGACATCACCGTGTATCGCGGCGGGGAGCGCACGCTCAACATCAAGAGCACCCCCCTGCGGGGCGGCGGCGATGAAGCGATCGGCGTGCTGATCGTATTCAGCGACGTGACCCGGCTGCGGCGGCTGGAAGAGGTGCGCCGCGACTTCGTCGCCAACGTCTCCCACGAAATCAAGACCCCGCTCACGGCCATCCAGGGTTTCGTCGAGACCCTGCAGCAACACGGCACGGGGGAGGCGGAGGAAACCGCGCGGTTTCTGCAGATCATCGCCCGGCATGTCGGCCGCCTGAACGCGATCGTGGACGACCTGCTGCTGCTCTCGCGGATCGAAAACGAGGACGAACGCGGCGAGCTGGCCCTCGAGGCGGTCCGCCTGCGCGATCTCTTCCACGGCGCCGTCCAGGTCTGCCGGCCCAAGGCCGAAGACCGAAGAATCGCGATCGCCATCGAGACGGACCCGCAACTCACGCTGGATGCGGACCCCGTGCTCCTCGAGCAGGCCTTGGTCAATCTGCTCGACAACGCGATCAAGTACAGCGAGCCCGGCCAGTCCGTTCACCTGCGCGGCCGATCGACGGGGGCAAGGGTGGTCATCGAGGTGCAGGACCACGGCATCGGGATCGAAAAAAAACATCTTCCCCGGCTTTTCGAGCGCTTCTACCGCGTGGACAAGGCCCGCAGCCGCAACCAGGGAGGAACGGGACTCGGCCTGGCGATCGTGAAACATATCGCCCAGGCGCACGGAGGGCGCGTGACGGTGGAAAGCCAGCTCGGGGAAGGAAGCCTCTTCCGCCTGGAGCTGCCGCGGGGAGGTGGGCAGGAGGCGGCGGGGGGAAACCATCAGCCGAAGCGGCCGGTGATGTAATCCTGAGTGAGCGGGTGCCGGGGGTTGGTGAAAATCCGCTCGGTCGGTCCCACTTCGATCAAATCCCCGAGATGAAAATACGCCGTGCGTTGCGATACCCGCGCCGCCTGCTGCATGGAGTGGGTGACGATGCAGATCGAGTACTGCGTGCGCAGCTCGAAGATGAGGTCTTCGATCACCGAGGTGGCGATCGGGTCGAGTGCCGAACAAGGCTCGTCCATGAGGATGATTTCCGGGTTCACGGCGATCGTGCGCGCGATGCACAGACGCTGCTGCTGCCCCCCGGAGAGACCGGTTCCGGGCTCGTTCAGCCGGTCCTTCACCTCCTCCCACAGTCCGGCCTTGCGCAGTGCCGTTTCGACGATCCGGTCGAGCTCCGTTCGGTCGCGCGCCAGGCCGTGGATGCGCGGGCCGTAAGCCACGTTTTCGTAAACCGACTTGGGAAAGGGATTGGGTTTTTGGAAGACCATCCCCACTTGGGCGCGAAGGGGCACGACGTCCACCTTGCGGTCGTAGATGTTCACCCCGTCGAGAAGAATCTCCCCGGTCACCCGGCAGCCTTCGATCGTGTCGTTCATGCGGTTGAGGCAGCGGATGAAGGTCGATTTGCCGCAGCCCGAAGGTCCGATCATGGCGAGAACCTCGTTGCGGCCGATGTCGATCGATACGTTGCGGATCGCCTGCTTGTCGCCATAGAACACGTTGACGCCGCGGCAGACCATCCGCGGGTTCTCGACCGTCACCGTGCCGACCGTCTCGCGGCTTTCGCGTTCCGGCCGACCGCCAGCCGAGGGCTCCTCCCCCGTTGTCCTTTCCCGTTCCGTACCCTTCGTCATGGCCTCTTCGACCCGCGTCAGGGTAAACATGCCCGATCGCCTTTCCTAACCGATCCCGCAGCTGACGTAAAGGGCGCCTCCCGGGAAAGCCCCCGCTTGTCAAGGCGGCGAACCGCCCCGGGAGGCGAAGTGCCCGCCCTACTTGACGTCCTTGAGCACCGTCAGGTTCTTGACGTTTTCCGCGACCTTCTTGCGTTCGGCCTCCGGCAGCGGGATCAGCCCTTTTTCACTCAGATAGCCGTCCTTGCCCCAGGCCTTCTCGCTCGTGAACTCGGCCAGATATTCTTTGATTCCCGGGATCACCCCGACGTGGGCCTTTTTCACGTAAAAGAAAAGCGGCCGGGAGAGGGGGTACTTGCCGTCGGCGATGTTCTCGAAGGTCGGCACGTGGCCGTCCACCTTGGCCCCCTGGATCTTGTCGGTGTTCTGGTCGAGAAAGCTGAAGCCGAAAATTCCCACGGCGTTCGGGTTGGCGACCAGCTTCTGCACGATCAGGTTGTCGTTCTCGCCGGCATCGACATAGCCCCCGTCTTCCCGCAGCGAACCGAAAATCTTCTGGAATTTCTTCGCGTCTTCCTTCGCCAGCTTCTTGAGGGACTCGAAGGCGAGCGCGCCGCGCTCCATGGCAAGCTCCAGAAATGCATCCCGCGTCCCCGAGGTCGGCGGCGGGCCGAGGACCTCGATCTTCACCTCCGGAAGCGAGGGGTTCACTTCTTTCCAGGTCTTGTAGGGGTTGGGGACCAGTCCCTCTCCGCCCTTGGGGTCGGGGACTTCCTTGGCAAGCGCCAGAAAGATGTCCTTCGAGCTGAAAACGAGCTGCGGCGCCTTTTTCGAGTTCGCCAAGACGATGCCGTCGAAGCCGATCTTCACCTCGACGATCTCGGTCACGCCGTTTTTCTGGCAGGTTTCGAACTCCGAGGCCTTGATCGCCCGCGAGGCGTTGGAGATGTCCGGGTGCTGCACCCCGACCCCGGCGCAGAAGAGTTTGAAGCCGCCGCCCGTGCCCGTCGACTCGATCTTGGGGGTCTTGAAACCGCCCGCCTTGCCGAAACGCTCCGCCACCACGGTGGCGAAGGGATAGACCGTCGAGGAGCCGACGATGCTGATCGAATCCCGTTGCTGGGCCTGGACCGGCCCCACCGCCGCCAAGCCGACGACCAGCGCCAAAGTGAACATCGTTGCATTCTTCAACAAAGCCTTCCTTTTCTTCATAAAGCCCTCCTTTTTGGATTTCGATGCGGTCCGGATAAGTGATCTCGGCCTCGATCCGATGGTGGGAGGGTAAGCAATCTTCATGAGATGACGGTTTTTTTCCGGTTTGGATTCGGTTAGCGGCCTGCGGCTCCGCCTCACCAGCGGCGCTCGTATTTTTTCCGCAGCCAGATCGCCGCGCCGTTCATCACCAAGAGGAACGCGAGCAGAACGAGAATCGCCGCCGAGGTGCGCTCGACGAAGGCCCGCTCCGGGCTGTCGGCCCAAAGGTAGATCTGCACCGGCAACACCGTCGCCGGATCGGTGAACCCCTTGGGAATCTCCACGATGAAGGCGACCATCCCGACCATGAGCAGCGGCGCACTTTCCCCGAGGGCCCGGGCCATGCCGATGATCGTTCCGGTCAGCATCCCGGGCAGCGCGAGCGGCAACACGTGATGGAGCACCGTCTGCACCCGCGAAGCCCCCACCCCCAAGGCCGCCTCGCGGATCGAAGGCGGAACGGACTTCAAAGCCGAGCGGGCGGCGATGATGATCGTGGGCAGGGTCATGAGCGTGAGCACCAGGCCGCCGACGACGGGTGCGGAGCGCGGCATATGAAAAAAATTCAGGAACACGGCAAGTCCCAGCAACCCGAAGACGATGGAGGGCACGGCCGCCAGGTTGTTGATGTTGACCTCGATCAGATCGGTGAACCGGCTCCGCCGGGCGAATTCCTCGAGGTAGATGGCGGCGGCGACCCCGATCGGAAAAGAAAGGATCAGGGTGACCGCCAGGGTGAAAAAGGATCCGCAGACCGCCCCCCAGATCCCCGCCTGTTCCGGTTCCCGCGAGTCCCCCGCGGTGAAGAAGGTGCGGTTGAAACGCTTTTCGAGGCGGCCCTCGGCGGCGAGACGATCGAGCCAGGCGAACTGCCGGTCCGTGACGCGGCGCTCGTCCTCGGGAAGCTCGCGCCGGAAATGCCCCTTGACCGCCATGTCGATATCGGCTCCGGCCTTGAGCCAGACCTCGAGCGTCTGACCGATCAGCTCCGGGTCGCGCATGACGAAATCGCGCAGCTCGTAGACCGCCGCACTGCTGATCAGGGCGAAGAGCTCGCGGCGCTCCTGGCGACCCCGCACGTCGGGGAAGAGCCGATCCAGGCCGTGGCGGATCAAAGCGCCGTAATCGGCTCGCGCCAGGGCGTCGGCATGGAGGACCTCGGGGTCGAAAAAGATCGGCAGACGGATTTCGGTCTGCCGGAAGGCCGTGTATCCCTGCGCGATGATGCTCGCGAACATCAGCGCGAGAAATCCGATGCTCAAGACGATGGCCAGAAGACCAAAGAATCGAAAGCGCCGTTCGCTGCGATAGCGACGGGGAAGGCTGGCGCGCACGACGGCGATCGTGCGCCGCTCCTGCGGTTCGCCGGAATAGGCGGTCTCGCGGCCGCTATTCATATTGCTCCCGGTAACGGCGCACGATGTAGAGGGCGATCACGTTCAAAACGAGGGTGACTACGAAGAGCACCAGCCCCAGGGCGAAGGCGGCAAGGGTCTTCGGGCTGTCGAATTCCTGGTCGCCGATCAGCAGCGTCACGATCTGCACCGTGACCGTGGTCACGGCCTTGAGGGGGTTGACCGTCAGATTGGCCGCCAGGCCGGCCGCCATGACGACGATCATCGTCTCGCCGATGGCCCGCGATACGGCGAGCAGGATGCCGCCCATGATCCCGGGAAGAGCGGCGGGAAGGATCACCCGACGGATGGTCTCGGAGCGGGTCGCCCCCAGGCTGTAGGCTCCGTCGCGCAAGGCCTGGGGCACGGCGTTGATGAAGTCGTCGGAGAGCGAACAAACGAAGGGGATGATCATGATCCCCATGACGACCCCGGCCGCAAGCGCGCTCTCGGAGGCGACCCCGAGACCGAAGACCGCCCCGAGGTCGCGCACGAAGGGAGCGACCGTCAAGGCGGCGAAAAAACCGTAGACCACGGTGGGAATGCCGGCAAGGATTTCGATCAAGGGTTTGGCGATCGAGCGGAACGTCTTTCCGGCGTATTCCGAGAGGTAGATCGCCGACATCAGGCCGATGGGAACGGCGACCGTCATGGCGATGGCCGAAATGAGCGCCGTCCCCAGGAACACGGGCACCGCACCGAAGGCCCCGGAAGCCCCGACCTGGTCGGCGCGGATCGCCATCTGGGGGCTCCAGTTGAGCCCGAAGAGAAATTCCCAGAAGGGGATGATGCGGAAAAACAGGACGGCCTCGTAGACCACCGAGAGCACAATCCCGAGGGTGGTGAAAATGGCGATCGTGGAACAGGCGACCAAAAGAGCGGTCAGGATGCCTTCCACATGATTGCGCGCGCGCAAGGAGGGCCGCAGTCGGCGGCGGACGAAAACGGCGACGAGGGCGGCGAGGGCGATGACGGCGGCGGAAAGCGCCTGGCGACTCAGCCCGCGCAACCGCTGGTAGGCCGCCGCCGCCTCGCGGATCGCCGGCTCGGCCGCCGCGGCATCGAAGTGGCCGGCGGCGATGTTGCGGATGTCGTTCACCAAGAGGTTCAGCCGGTCCGGCGGCTGGCTGCGCAGGGACTCGGGCAGGCGCTCGAGGACCATGCGGGTGACGATCGCATTTTCAAAGGAAAGCCACAGCCCGAAGAGGAGCAGGGCGGGAAGGGCGCACCACAGCGCGACGAGCGCCCCGTGGTAGGTGGGCCGGGAATGGAGCCGCACGGCCCGCCCCCCCGCACCGGCCATGGCGAACGCCTTGCGGCGCCCGACATGGTAGGCCGCCGCGGAAAGAAGCAACAGTACGCCCAGCAGGACTATCGGGGACATGGCATCGGGACCTCCGAGACGATCACCGGCCGTGCCGATCCGCTGATCGAGCCGGAACAGTGGCTTCCCAAGGTTAGTTTCGTGTTAGTTTTTTGTCAGCATCGTGTAAGCGGAGGCGTGCGAGTCTTCGCCCTATTCATAGAGGGTTCCGGGCGCCGTCGCCAGGAACTGGGATTGCCGCGAGAGCAGCGAAACCCGGGGCGCGGTCGCCTCCTCGGCGGATCGGGTGGAGCTGAAGCAGAGCTCCTCGGCGAGCCGGCTAACGTAGGCGACCCGAAGCGGGCATCGCATGCAGGTCTCGTTGTTCTTGTCGGCGTGACGGAGAAAACAGCTGCGGCAAGGACTGGTCATGGCGACATCCTTTCGGTTTTCCGCGGGAGTAGACGGCCCGCGGCGGTTCGGGCGCTACTGTGGCCCCGAGCGATTTGAAGCGGATGAGCGGGCCATGAGAAATGCGCTACGCCGCCTTCCCGGGGAGGAGCTGCAAACGGCCCGACCGCCGCCGCTAACGCAAACCTAACGCGGTTGTGCGAGGAGAGGCTCTCTTTTTCCGATCGGCCTTCCCCGGATAAGGACCGCGCCATGGGCCACATCGTCCCGCTGGATGCCGATGAGGCGCTCGCGGAGCATCTCGTCGGCCGCAAGTTCGCCTTTCTCGCCCGGGCTTTCCGCGAGGGGTTCCCCGTGCCGGCGGCCTTCGCCGTGAGCACCCGCGCCCACGCCGCCTGGCGCGCGGAAGCCGCCTGGCCCGAGGGGCTGCGGGAAGAGGTGACGGCGGCCGCCGGCCGGCTGGGCTTACGTCTTTCGGTCCGCTCCTCGGCCGTGAAGGAAGATCTCGCCGGCTGGAGCTTCGCCGGTCAGTACCGCAGTTTCCTGAACATCTCCACGACCGCCGAACTGCTCGCGCGGGTCGAGGATTGCTGGCAAAGCGCCGCCTCGGATGCGGTCCGGGCTTACCTCGCCGCCTCCGCCGTGGAAGGCGCCGCGGCCGAGGCCCCGCTGATGGCCGTGGTTCTGCAACGCATGGTGCACGCCTCCTGGTCGGGGGTCGCCTTCAGCCGCGACCCCCGTCAGCCCCGCCTCGGAACCGCCGTCTGGATCGAGGCTGTCCGGGGAACGGGGGAGGATCTCGTCTCGGGCCGTCGCACCCCCTGGCGGGCTCGGGTCGAGCGGGAGGGTGCGCCGCGGGTCCTCTACGACGGCGGGCCCTCGTCCCGCCTGCCGCCCGAGGTTCCCTGGCCGGCGATCGCCGGGCTGCTCCTCCGCCTCGAAGCGCGGCTCGGGATCCCGGAGATCGATATCGAGTGGGCGCTTGACGGCGAGGGCAGGCTCTGGCTGCTCCAGCTCCGACCGATCACCACCCGCGGCGAAGAGGCGACGGATCTGCCGCCGCCCGGAATCTGGACGCGACGGATGGCCGAGGATCTCTGGGGGGAGCGGCTGGAGCCCTTTCTGGCCGACGTCATGTTGCGCCACGCCCCGCGCTTCGATCTTTCCCGGATCCTTTCCCGGCTCGGCATCGCCCCGGTTCGGCCGGCGCTCGCCGTCATTCACGGCTATCTCTACCTGAACGGCCAGGCCGTGCTCGATCTGGCGGGCTTTCTGCCGCGCAGGCTGCGGCCCCCGATTCTAGAGACCCTCTTGCCGGCAGGCCTTGCCCCGGCGGCCGCCCCTCCCGCCATCCCGGCGGCCCGCCGGCTCCTCTGTCTGCTTCGGCTTCCCTTCCTTCCGCTGCGGGAGCCGGCCTGCCTGCCCGGGGTCTGCCTGCGACGGGCTTCCTCCGCCATGGCCAAGCTCGGCGCCCGCCTGGATCCGCCGCGGCGGCCGCCCCCCGGCACCGCCGCGGAAGCGCTCGCCGCCCTCGCCTTCGACCTCGAAACCCTCGGCCGGATCCAGGAAAACAACCAGTGGCCCTATTTCCATGCCGCCGTTCAGCTCGTCTTTCTGCGCGAACTGTCCTCGCGCGGCTTCGGCCTTCCGGGGGAAGCGGTGCTGCAACTGATCGGCCGCAAGTCCCGCAACGTGACCCTTGCGATCGAGGCCGCCTTCCGCGCTCTTGCGGAGAGTCTCCGCGCGGAGCCGGATCGGGCGGCTCGGTTTGCGGCGGCCGAGGCGACGGAAAACCTGCCGTCGCTTCTGCCTCCCCCCCTGCAACGGGAGCTCGACCGGTTTCTGGCCGTCTACGGGGCGCGCTCCCGCCACCGCACGCTGCTTGTGCCCCGCTGGGCCGAGGCGCCCGAGGAGGTGCTCGGGATTCTGCAGTCTCTGGTCCGAACCCCTCCCGCGCCGTCCGGGCGCAAGGCCTCTCGGGATTTCCGGGCCCGCTCGGCCCCCTTCCTCCTGCGAGGACTCGCACGGCGGGTGACGCGTTTTCTCGATCTGCGCGAGGAGCTGCGTTTTCTCCTCGACCGGGCGCTTTTCCGAATCCGGTTGGATCTGCTGGCGTTGGGAAGGTTTCTGGGGCTGGCAGAGGAGGTTTTTTTTCTGCGCTTCGCGGAACTCGAGGATCTCGTCAGCGGCCGCCTGCCGCATGCGGAGGCGCGGCGACTCGCCGAGAAACGTCGGCGCCGCTTCGAGAGCCCGTGGGAGCCGGCCACCTTTTGGATCGAGGGCCGTCCCGAGTACGCCCTCTCGCCCGAGAGGAGCACCCTTGGCGGCATCGGAGCGAGCCCCGGCACCGCAACCGGCCGGGCCGTGCCGGTGTTCCACCCGGCGCAAGCCGTGTTGCGCCGCGGGGACATTCTCGTCGCCCGCCACACCGATCCCGGCTGGACCCCCCTGCTCAGCATCGTCGCCGGAGTGGTGACCGAGGAAGGGGGCCTGCTCAATCACTGCGCCATCGTGGCTCGCGAACTGGGCATCCCGACGGTGGTCGGTGTCCGCGGGGCGACCCGGATCATTCCCGAAGGCGCTTGGATCACCGTCGACGGGGGCTCCGGGACGGTGGTGGTCATGCCGGGATGAGGGGGGATAGGGGTCGAGCCGCCGCGGCGGCGGCCGTGCCGGGAGGAAACACGGTGTCCTCCCAGGCGCGGCGCACCAGACCGGCCGTCTCTTCCCATTTTCCCCCGGAAATCCACCGCGCGATGCTCTCGGCCATATCGGGGTAGCGGACGCGGACACCGGCGGGGCGGGCGAGGAAGTCTTCCACCGCACGCGGGTCCAGCCGTTTCATGACCCCGCCCAGCCCGAGAAGGCCAAGCGCCCGCGCATTCGAGAGTTGCTCCATCTGCCCCCGCAGGGGCTTGACGAGGATCTTCTTGCCCAGTTGCAAAGCCTCGCTGGCGAGCTCGAATCCGGCGTTGGTGATCACCCCCGCGCTTTCGACGAGCGCCTGGAGAAACCCGCTCCGGGACGGCCGGCGCCAGCGCAGGTGCCCCTCGTCCCGGGGGCGGTCGACCGGATGATAGATCACGAATTCCCGCTCGGGGAAGAAAACGAGCAGACGCCGGATGTCCTCCTCCTCCTCGAAGGGGAGATAGACGAGGATCGGGCCGGTTGTCGGCGAGGGATTCCCGGCGGAAAGGGGGGGAATCACCGGGGGGAGGATCGGTTGGCCGAAATGGTGCCAGTGCAGGCCCAGCTCGAAGCGGGCCGGCGCGAAACAGCGCAGGACGAGCCAGGCCGCCGGGTCGAAGCCGGCGACCGGGATCCGGTGGCGAAACGCGTACTGGTGGCCGATCCCGATCGCCGGCAGGCGGTGACGGCGGGCGATCCGGGCCGTGATCGGCTCGAAATCGGTGATCACGAGATCGATGCCGCCGATGTCCTCGCCGCGGATGTCGGCGCAGAACCGCACCAGCTTCAGCCCGGCGAGCGTGCGCAGCGGCTCGAGCCTGCCCCGGCGGGTCGCGAAGGTGAGTCCGGGGAGCACTCGGTAGGGCTCGAAGTCCTCCATGTCCCAGAGCCGCTCGGGGGAGCGCCCGCTCACGATGACGCGCACCTCGTGCCCCAGCGCCTTGAGACGTCGGATGATCTCCCGCGAGCGGCTCAAATGGCCGTTTCCGGTCCCCTGGACGCCGTAGAGGATGCGCAGCCCCATGATCAGAGCATGGCCGCGGCGGTGATGCCGCAGGCGGCGCTCAGGGTTCCGAGCACCATCCCGCCCACGATGTCGCTCGGGAAATGCACGCCGAGATAGACCCGGGATACGCCGACCGCGGCCGCCCAGAGCCCCGCCACCGGGGCAAGCGGCGGGCAGAAGCGGCTGAGGAGCCCCGCCATCACGAACGCCGCGGCCGTATGGCCGGAAGGGAAACTGAAGCGATCGGAAGGGCGACGTCGGCAGGCGATGTGCGGCAAGGTCTCGAAGGGACGGCTGCGCTTGACCGCCAGCTTGACCCAGCGGTAGGCGAAGAGCTCGAGGGCGAAGGCGAAGAGACCCGCCAGCAGAAACTGCCGCCCCGCAGGCGGATCCACGGCGAGGAGCAAGGCGGCGAGCAGGGGATAAAGGGGGCCGTCGGCGCTGCGCGAGATCCAGGGCAGCAGCCGAACGACGCGCCGGCGGGGGTCCAGTCCGAAAATGGCCGCCAGTCCGCGGCCGTCCCAGCGGTGGATGATCTCGGTCAGCGGGCTCATGGGAGGATTTTGACGCTCTTCTGTTTGCCCGGCGTGAGAACGCCGTGCGTTTTCGGTTACAGACCGGTGGCAATCACCAGATCGGTGATCGGCCCGCGGGATTTCTCCCCCTTGAGCACGAGGTGCGCATAGATGCGGCTGCCTTTGAACTTCTTGACCAGCCAGTTCAGACCGTTGTTCTCGGGGCTGAGATAGGGAGGATCGACCTGCCGGGTGTCCCCCAAGCAGAAGCACTTCACGCCTTCCCCCATGCGCGAGAGCAGGGTGCGGCATTCCGGGCGGGAGAGGTTCTGCATTTCGTCGATGATCACGACCGCCTGCTCGAGGTTCATGCCGCGGATGTAGTTGAGGGGGAGGATTTCGAAGAGCCGCGGGTTGAAAACCGGGGGGTTCTGATCCGCCTCCAGGAAGATCTTGTTCGCCGGCCGCAGGCGGTGAAGCTTGAGGACGAGATCGCAGATCGAGCGGGTATAGGGCTCCATCTTTTCGTCGAGCCTGCCCGGCAGGTAGCCCAGTTTCTGACCGATCTCCACGGTCGGCTTGATGACGTAAATCTTTTCGTGGCTCTTGCGCTCGAGCACGAGCGCCAGCGCGCAGGCAAGCGAGAGAAAGCTCTTGCCGTATCCCGCTTCGCTTTGGATCGAGACGACCAGAATGTCCGGATTCATCATCAGCTCGATCGCCAGGTTCTGATACACGTTGCGCGGCGAGACCTTCCAGACCCGGTGCGTGTAATCGATCGTTTTCTCCCCCTCGGCCCCGACGAAGACCGGCTTCCCCTGATCGTTCCAGAAAAAGCTGTTCACGGGAGCCCGGTCCCGGTCGGCCGCAAAGCCCGTGAAATGCTCGGCCTCGGAGCGGAAGGGAACGGACTCCCGGTAGATCTCGCTCGGGATGCCGCTCAACCGCGCCTCGAGCTGCAGCATCCGGTCGTTGGTCACGAGAATCGGGTGCTTCAGCCGGCTTTCGCGGATCTCTTCCAGAATGAATCGATCCACGCGGTCGGCGAAACGCGCGGCGACGCCGCCGGCGTCGAGAACCTGAAACGCCTCGGGATCCGCCATCAACTGGTCGACCACGCGGCCGACGACATGGCGGTGCTTGGGATGCTTGCGCAGGTGGTTCAGCTCGAAGAGAACGTGGCGCGGGATGAAAATGCGGTTCTGGTTGCCGTTGCGCAGTTTGAGCAGGCAGAGGGGATCCTCGAGCAGGACGTTGGTGTCGACGACGTACTCCTTGGTTTCATCCATGCAGAGCCATCCTTCGCTTGGAGGGTTCACGGCCCGTCCGGGACGCCCCGGCACGCCAGGCGCTCCGGGACGGGAAGGGAAGGGACAAGCAACCGGGACGGAAGGGGGGAGGTCGGTTCAGAGCGCACCCTGGGCGACGGAGAGGGGCAAATGCCCGAAAGCCTCGTGCTCCGGCTCGGCCTCCGGGGCGGCGTCGAGGCGGATCTTGGCCGGGTCGACTCCTTTGTCCACCAGCAGCCCGGCGGTCGCCTTCGAGGAGACGGAAACCGAACGCACCTGGCTGTAGAACCAGACGAGGTATTTCCAGGCCAGGTCCTCGATGAAGGTGTCCTGCGTCAGCAGGCGCGCCAGGCGAGGCACGGCGTCGCTGTGGGTCGCCTCCATCGGCAGCTCGAGAAACCGGCCGATGAAAAGGCCGGCCAGTCCCGTGGGCCCCGAACCCGCCAAATGGATCCGGCCGACCGAGCGGGAAAAGCAGAAATCGAGCATCTCGAGCAACGGGGGATAGACCAGACGTTCCCCCGGAAGCTCTTCGAACTCATAAACGCCGATCGGCTCGAAACGCCTTCCCGCCCCCGCCTCCACCGCGCCCTCGCAGGTCAGCAGGTGGACCTCGCCCCCGGCCTCGCCCAGGTTCACCCGCAGCGCCTGCGCGGCGTTTTCGGCGAAAACGGCGCACGCCTGCAGGCCGTCCTCGGCCGGCGAAGAACAACCTGCCAAGACCGAAGTCGTCCGCCGGGCCAGGCGGATCTGCGCGTGATGATGCGCGAAGCCCACGAAGTACGGCGCCAGAAGCGTGCAAAAGCCGCCGGCGGAGCCGATGGTGTGGAAGATGCTGAAGAGATTCGCCCCCGACAGGTGATCGAGCAGGTGGTTGGCGAAACCGAGCAGGATGCGGTTGGACATCTTGTGGATGAAACGGAACCAGCGCTCGGGGGCGGCCTGGGGATCCCCGGAGGATCCCCGGGGCATCACGAAGAGGGTCGGCTCCTCGCGGATCAGGCGCGCCGACTCTTTCCGCAACAGCTCGACCAACGGTGCTGGCAGGCTGCCGCGGATCCTGCGCAGCCGGGGATACTGCCAAAGCAGATGAAGGCGGGAGAGCAACCCGTTGGCTTCCGAGGCGGTCCCGCGCAGGCTGCGGTCCACGAAGCGCAACAGGAAGTCGTGGGGAACCCGGGAGCCCAGGTCGAGCTTTTGCCGGTAGAACTGGTAGGCGATGCTGTAGAGGTTGTGGGCCAAATGCTTGGGCGAGGAAGGCTGCTCGACCACCTCGGCGGCGCCTTCCTCGATGCCGGCGAAGAATTCCTCGACCGAGCGCGCCCCGTTCACCCGCGTGCAGGTCTGAGCGATCGAAAGCGAGCTGTGGTCGTCGGAGCCGCCGATCAGGCGTTTGACCCAGGGCTGCGGTTCGGGCGGCTCGAGGCCGTGCTTCTCCGCCAGGCGACCGATCGTCGCCGCGTCGAGTTCCGCGATTATTCGGCGCAGGCGGCGGTTCGCCTCGGGATGGCTGTCGCCGTTGATTTCCAAGACGCGGAAAAGAAGAAGGATCTTTTCGATGTGTTCCGGGGTCACCCGGTCGTTGACGGCGTAGAACGGGTGGGCCGCAGCGTGCACGATGCGCTCCCGCCGCAGATAGCCGACCAGCTCGTAGAGGTTCGCCCGGAGCTGCTGAATCTCGGCATGCTGCTTCTCGCTGATGCAGTAGACGAGGACATGGACCTTGCAGCCGTCCTCCGGGAAATAGCTGGTCACCTCCTCGCCGATGACGACACCCGGCAGATGGGCGATTTCCAGCGCGCCCTCGATGCGGTTGTGGTCGGTGATCGTCACGAGGTCCATCCCCCGCCGCCGGGCGATCTGATAGAGATGCAACGGCTCGGTGAAGCTCTCGGGACAGCCGATTTTCTGCAGCAGCCACTGCGAGGGCCGCCGGGAATGGCGTGAATGAACGTGAAGGTCGGCTTGCATGCGCTCCATCCTGCGGGGGCTTTGGCGCTTCCGCCGCCTGCGGCGGAAAACGGGCCCGCGATGCGGTTCCCGTCTCGCTTCCATCTAACCCACATCAAGTTAGTCGGCGATTACGCTCCCACTAAATCTTGATGAAGCGGCGGAAGGAGAGGACCCGGGGGAGGGAGGGATCAGGGAGGGGCGGCGAACCATGACGCTCCCGCCACGGCCAGGCCGCAGGCGAAAAGGGCCGCCCCGCTCAAACGGTTGAGGAGCCCCGGCGACAGACGGCGGACGATCGGGGAGAGGATCCCGGCTCCCAGAACAAAAAACGGGGCCCAAAGGGAGGAGCCCGCGAAGACCCCCGCGACCCACCCGGCCAGGAGGAACGAGTCGGCGTCGCGGGGCTGCAGCGCGGAAAAAACGGCGCTCAAGACGAGAATCGGAAGCGGATTGGACAGCATGACGCCGGCGGAGGTGAAAAACGCCCCCCGCAGGCACCGCATCCGGCGCTCGGGAATCGAGGGCTCCCGGGCGCCGGTGTCGCTCCGACGGCGGAAAAGCCGGATTCCCACCGCGACCAGAACCGCGCCCGCCGCCGGATAGAGCCTGCCGCGGTTCTCCCGCAGAAAGACGTTCAGCAGCGTGAAGCCCCATCCCGCAAGCAGGGCGTAAACGGCGTCGACGAGGGCCGCTCCCAGGACCGCCAGCGCCCCGGCCGTACGGCCCTCGAGCAGCGTGCGCTGCAGGCAGAGGATCCCGATCGGCCCGAGCGGCGCGCACAGCAAAAACCCGGTCGCCAATCCCTCCCAGAACATGCGGGCCTGTGATTCTCCCTTCGCGACGGCGTGCTGCCGGCACGGTCTCGGCCGACGCGCCTGCCTGTGGCCGAAATCCGGTTGGCCAAACGAGGGTTAGGCGCATGTTGCGCGCCGGTTAAATATTCATTGCGGCGCCCCCCATCACCGCGCGAACGGAAAATTCGCGCTTCGCTCACGATCGCCTAAAGAAACCGCGCGAAACAGGATCTCATCTCGGTCCCCCGAGACCGTCGAGGAGGTCGCGATGCATGCGGAACACGGGCAAACCGCTCTTTTCACGCTGACTCCCCCTTCCTCCGGCTTTCGCTGGCGCACGCTCGCCCTCAAGCCCCTCGAGGGGCTTCTCGGTCTTGCGGATTGCGAACGCCTTTACCAAAGCCTTGCGGCGCTCGAGGATCCGCGGGCCTTCGTGCGCGCGACCCTGGAAGGGCTCGCCGTGCAGTGCCGGCCGCTGAACGAGGGCCGAAAACAGATCCCGGCGGAGGGGCCGACGGTCGTCGTGGCCAACCATCCCTTCGGCGGCATCGAGGGCCTGCTGCTCGCCGATCTCCTGCTCGCCGTGCGTCCGGACGTGAAGATCCTCGCGAACTACCTGCTCAACCGCATCCCCCAGCTCCGGCCGCTTCTGATCCCCGTCGATCCCTTTGGACGGCCGACGTCGGCCGCCGCCAACCTCGGAGCGCTGCGGCAGGCGATCCGCTGGGTGTCCGAGGGCGGACTGCTTCTGGTCTTCCCCGCCGGCGAGGTCTCGCACCTGAGACTTCGCTCCCGGGCAATCACCGATCCGCCCTGGAATCCCGCGGTGGGGGCCATCGTGCGCCGCAGCCGGGCGACGGTCGTCCCGGTTTTCATCCACGGCCGCAACCGGATGGGGTTTCACCTCGCCGGGCTGCTCCATCCTCGGCTGCGGACCGTCCTGCTCGCCCGCGAGCTGCTCCACCGGCGCGGCCGGCCGATCGCCGTCAAGATCGGCGCACCGATTCCTTTCCGCCAGCTGCAGGGCTATCCCTCGGACGACCGCCGCATGGTGGACTACCTGCGCTGGCGGACCTACATCCTGGGCTATTCCACCCGGCCGCGGAAAAACCTGCCCCCCTTTCCGTTTCCGGGCGTACGGCGGCGGGCGGCGGCGATCGCCGCCGCCCAAGACCCGGATCGTCTCCGGAAGGAAATCGAATCGCTCCCGGCCGAGCAGTTGCTTTTCCGCAGCGGCTCATTCGCCGTCTGGCTGGCGGAAGCACACCAGATCCCCCGCACGCTGCTCGAAATCGGCCGTCTGCGCGAAATCACCTTCCGCACCGCTTCGGAGGGGACCGGCAACGCCTTCGACCTGGACCGCTTCGATTCGATCTACCTGCATCTTTTCATCTGGGACGGGCAGGAGAAGCGGATCGTCGGGGCCTACCGCATCGGCCCGACCGACCGCATCCTCGCCCGCCATGGACGGGGGGGTCTCTACACGACCACCCTGTTTCACAGCCGCATGGAGTTTTTCCGCAAGATCGGTCCGGCGCTCGAAATGGGCCGCTCCTTCATCCGCCCCGAATACCAGAAGTCTTATTCCTCGCTGCTGCTGCTGTGGAAAGGCATCGGCAGTTTCATCGCCCGCTTCCCCCGCTATCGCACGCTTTTCGGCCCCGTGAGCATCAGCCGCGACTACAGCGACCTTTCCCGCCGGCTGATCGCCTCGACGCTTCTGCAGCACAGCCAGGCGAAGGACCTCTCGCTCATGGTCCGGCCCCGCAAGCCGGCCCTGCTCAAGCCGGTCCGCGTGCCGGGCTGCGAGCGCATCGCCCGGAACCTCTCGTTTGCCGATTTCCGGGAAGTCTGCGCGCTGATCGCCGACATCGAGTTCCAGCAGAAAGAGGTCCCCGTGCTGCTGCGGCACTACCTCAACCTGGGCGGACAGCTTCTCGCTTTCAACATCGACAAGAGCTTTGGGGACGTCATGGACGGGCTGATCGTCGTCGATCTGCTCAAGACCGACCGCCGGACCCTCCGGCGTTACCTGGGCGCTGAAGGCCTGAAGGCCTTTGTCGCCTTCCACGCCGCTCCAGCGTCGGAGCCGCCGGCCGACGTTCCGGTCGGTGCGTGGGAGGCCGGGGCGCTCGCGCGCTCCTCGGGCGAGGGCTGAAGCAGAAGGCGCGAAAGGAAAAGTCCGGCGACAAGCCAGAGCGCCCGGCCGGCGAAGCGGAAGATTCCCCCCGAAGAAGCCGCGCGGGCCGCATGCAGACCGGCCGCGAGAGCAAGAAGCCCGCGCAGTCCGGCCGGAGCCCTCTCCGCCGCCCCGTCCCCTTCCCGGCAGGCAAGGGCGGCGGAGATCTCCAGCGTTCCGTAGCTCGCCCAGAAGAGGCTTTCGCCGCCCCCGCCGAGGACGCCCCCCGCCAGGGCCGTCGCCCCGGCGGCCGCTGCGGTAAGTCCCGCATCCCGCCGGGCGCGCTGCAAATCCCCTTCCCGCAGGAGGGAGGGCGGAGGAGGAGGACCTTCGATCCCCCGCTCGGGGGGAGCCTCCCGGGCCAGGGCCAGGCAGGCGAACTGCGTCCCGAGGCTCTGCCAGCTCGGGGGACCGTCGCCCAGACCGCTGCGGGCCAGAAAATCCCCCAGCACGTCGAGATGGGCCGTGGCGGCGAGGTAGCGCAGGCTGCGACGCAGGTTGGCGTACAAGGACCGCCCGTTGGCGATCGCCGCGGCCACGCCGAGAAGATCGTCGTCCAGAAGCACGAGATCCGCCGTGCGGCGGGCGAGTTCCGCCCCTTCGACCCCAAGGGCGATTCCGACATCGGCCACCTTCAGCGCCAGCACGTCGTTGAACCCGTCGCCCACCATCATGACGCAACGCCCCGCGCTCTGGTAGGCTTGGACGATCTGGAGCTTCTGCGCCGGGTTGAGCCGGGCGAAGACGTGGGCGTTCCCGGCGAGGCTGCGCAGGCGCTCGACGGAAATCGAGCGCAAGTCGGCGGCGTCGAGAATCCTCAGCGGCTCCTCGCCGGCGAGTTGCAGCTCGCGGCCGATGTGTTGGGCGGTGAGGGCCTGATCGCCGGTGATGACCACAGTGCGGATGCCGGCGGCATGGAGCATCCGGATCAGCTCGCGGGCGCCGGGGCGGAGGGGATCGGCCAGCCCCACCAGACCGGACCACACGAGCCCCCCCGGGGAGGAGAGAAATTCATCGGGGTCCCCGGGCGGATCCCAGCGGAAGGCGACCCCCAGAACCCGGCGGCCGGCGCCGGCCAGACGGAAATTTTCGGTTTCGATCCGGGTCCGATCCTCGGCCGTCATCGGCCGGCACTCGCCCGCCTGCTGCAGATGGGTGCAACGTTCCAGGACCTCGACGGGACTGCCCTTGAGGATCACGAGCTCCCGCTCGGGGCTCCAGCGGTGCCGGGTGACCATGAACGGCCGCTCCGGCGAGCGGTGGCGGATGTCGACGATCGGGTGCTCGCCGCGAAAGGCGGTGCTGCGGATCCCGGCCCGCTCGGCCAGGAGGATGAGGGCGCGTTCGGTCGACGAGCCCTCGAGGGATTCCTCTCCCTCGTGCAACATGTAGGCTTCATTGCAAAGCGTCAAAAGCGAGAGCTCCCAATCCGCATCGCCATCTTCCCGCAGGCTCCGGGGATCGAAGCCCTCTTCGTTGACCGCGAAGCTGCGGCCGCCGGCCGCCAGGTCGGAGACGACCATGCGGTTCAGGGTCAGGGTGCCGGTCTTGTCGAAGCAGATCACCTCGACCGCCGCCAGGCTGCCGAGGGTGCGCAGCCGGCGGACGAGAAGGCGTTTTTCCCGCAGCCGCCGGTGGCCGAGGGCAAAGGCGCTGAGCGAAAGGGTCGAGAGGCCGGCCGGGATGGCGGCGGCGAGAAGGCCGAGCACCCCCCGCAGCGCCGCGATCGCGCCCATCCCCCGAACCCGGGCGAAGACGGCGAACAGCGCCGCCGCCACCGCCCCGGCCGCGGCGAGACTCCGCGTCAGTCGCCGCAGGTCCTGAACCGCAAGCGCCTCGGGCGGAAGCAGCGCCCCCAGAAAGCTCTGCAGGCGGCCGAGAGCCGTGTCGGCGCCGGTCGCCACCACCACGGCCCGACCGCGCCCCTCCACCACGAGCGTCCCCCGGAAGACCATGTTGTCCCGCAGGCTGAGGGGCAGCGACGCCGGCCGCGGCGCCGCCGCCTGCTTGCCCACCGGCAGACTCTCCCCCGTGAAGGCGGCCTCGTCGACGCTCAAGCCCTCGGCGGACAGCAGCCTCCCGTCCGCGGGGATGCGGTCGCCGGCCTCGAGGTCCAGGATGTCTCCGGGGACGACCTCCTCGAAAGAAACCTCCCGCTTTCGGCCGCCGCGGATCACCCGGGCCCGCAGATCCACGCTCTCCCGGACCGTGTCCAGGATCCGCTCGGCGCGGTTTTCGGCGTGTGCGCCAAGCGCCGTGTTCAAAGCGACGATGGCGAGCAGCACCGCCCCTTCGGCGAGCGCCCCGGCAAACAACGACGCCAGCGCCGCGGCGATGGATAGCGCCACCGGCGCGCAGGCGAGCTGAGAGCGAAGAATCGATGGCAGGCTCCGGGAGGCCATGGCGGGCAGGCGGTTGGCGCCGAAAAAGGCGAGCCGTTCGCGGACGCTGCGGCGCGACAGCCCGGCCGACCGGGTTTCCAACCGCCGCAGGACATCCTGAGCCCTCTGGCTGTGCCAGGAGACGGGCGATTCCTCGAGGGCCGCACTCTCGGAGGCCCAGGACGGCCCCCCCGGGCCGGCGCTTTCCTGCCAAAGACGGCGGATGGCGTCTTCCACGGCCGCGGCCGAACCGCCCGGAGCGGTATACACCAGCACGGTGGCCGACCACGGGTTCGCCGTGGCGGAGCGGAACTCGGCTGCGGCACGCAGGCGAAATTCCAATACGCGCGCGGCCGCCGGATTTTTCCGCATTCCGGCGATTTTGAAACGAAACCTCCCTGGAAGGGCATGCACGAGAACGACCGACAGGGTCTCGCCGGCGGAGGAAGAAGCTTTTCGGGCCGCCTTCCGCAAGGCGGCGTGACCGGAGGGGAAAGGCGGCATGATGGTCTACGCCCTGGGCGGAGCGATCAAAATCTTTTTTGACCCTGCGCCGTGATTCTCATCAAATTCTAACAAATCCCGCTTACCGTCAAAGCCGGTTCAGCGGAAGCGGCGCTGCACTTGCGGCCCCCTTTGTCCGGAGCCGCGGGCTGCGGCAAGGAGGATTTATGAAAACCCATATGATTTCCAGCGATTGCCGTTTCGTCGAATTTTTACAGGAGATGAGCGGCCGATCTCTCGATGAGATTCTGCGGCTTGCCGAAGAAGAAGCGACCCGGGCCGAGCGGCTTTCCCTGCGTTCCCGAGGCGGGCTGCTGGGGGCGCGCTGCGGGGAGGACTATGCCGAACGGCTGAAACAGCTCATCGATTACCTGCGCTTTTCCATCAAACCGCGCAAGCCGATCGCCGATCCGACGTGGCTCGCCTCGCTTTCCCTCGCAGAAGGCCTGCGGGGAAACGTTTTCCGCCCCGCACCGGCCAAAACCGTTTCCTGACCTGATTCTCATCTTTTTTGAACCGACTTCCCGCAGCATGAAAGACTCCGGGCGGACAGAAGCAATTTCCGCCCGCCGGAGCCCTTCATGCCCGCGCGCTTTCCGAGGCGAAAGAGCGATCCCGGCGACGCGAAGCGGATTGTCTGTCCGCGCTGCCGTTCCGAGGCGGTGCACCGCTACGGCCGTTCCCACGAAGGCCGGCGGCGCTACCGCTGCAAGCTCTGCGGCCGGCAGTTCACCCTCTCCATGCGCGCCCCGCTCCCTCCGCAGGAGCGTCCGCGCTGCCCCGCCTGCGGCAGCCCCATGCATGTGTACATGCGCCGCGGCGGCGAGATCCGTTTCCGCTGCGGCGCCTATCCCGCCTGCCGCTCCTACCTGAAAAAATCTTCCGGCTGATCGGCTTGCGCCGGCCGCTTTTCCCCCGCCCGCCCAAGACTCAGTCATTTTGAAGGGCCTCGACGCGGTCGGTCCGCTCCCAGGGAAGGTCCATATCGGTGCGTCCGAAATGGCCGTAGGCCGCCAGGCGCTGAAAATACCCTTCGGAATGTTTGGAGGGGAGATGCCGCAAGCGGAACTCCTTCATGATGCCCGCCAGCCGGAACTCGAAATGCCGCTCGAGCATTTGGCGGAGCTTTTCATCGGAAACGCGCCCCGTCCCGAAGGTCTGGACGTGCAGGCTGACCGGGCGGGTGACCCCGATCGCGTAGCTCAGCATCACCTCGCACTGGGAGGCGAGACCGGCGGCGACGATGTTCTTCGCCGCGTAGCGCGCCGCGTAGGCCCCCACCCGATCGACGCGCATGGGGTCCTTGCCCGAAAGCGCATCGCCGCTGTGGCGGGAATACTCGCCGTAGGTGTCGACGGCGCTTTTTCTCCCGGTCAGGCCGGAGTGATGGGTGGGGCCGCCTTGGTAGGGGCCGTCCGGGTTGACGTGGATGCGGGTTTCGCCGTCGGGTCGGATCGGCTCGTCCTGGAAAACGGGCCGGATCACGGTCTCAACGATCGCCTCGTGCAATCCCTTCGGATCGATATGGTTGGGGCGATCGAGGCTCGCCATGACCGTGATGCCGTGGATCCGCTGGGGACGGTTCCCCTCGTAGCCGACCGCCACCTGAACCTTCGCGTCCGGCAGGAGGTAGGGAAGGATGTTGCGGCGGCGTACATCCGCCAGGCGGCGGGTCAGGCGGTTGGCGATCATGATCGGCAGGGGCATCCGCTCCGGCGTCTGATCGCAGGCGAAACCGAAGAGGGTGACCTGGTTCTTGGCGGCCACGCGGTCGATCTCTTCGTCGGTCAGGCGGCTTTCGTCGAAGCGATGGGCCATGTTCAACGGCAGCTCCTGGGGGGCCGAAAGGATGCTGCAGATCTTGGCGTTGAAATCGGGCTGGTCGTAGCCGATCTGCTGGATCACCTTGCGCGCCAGGTAGGAAAAATCGACCTTGGCGTCGGAGGCGTAGCGGACGGCGATGAAGAGGATGGCGCTCGACACCGCACATTCCGCCCGCACGCGGGCGTAGGGGTCCTGGCGCAGGAAATGATCCACGATGGCATCGCTGATCTGGTCGCAGAGCTTGTCCGGATGTCCTTCGGTGACGGATTCGGAGGTGAAAATCACGGCGCCTCCTCGCTCGGAGATGGATGGGGTGAAGGTTTGAGGGCTTCGTTGAGCAGGAAAGGAATCCCCGCCGCCGTACCGATGACCAGGAGATCGACGGGTGCGGGCGGCGACAGACGCAGCAGCCCCCGCAGACCGGGAAGGAACATCGTCAGCGCCTGGAGCACGAGCGAGCCGCCGACCGCGAGCGTGAGCCAGCGGTTGGGAGGGCGCCTTTTCCTTTCGAAGACGGCGTGGTGCTCGCTGCGGCAGGAAAAGGCGTGCAGCAGCTGGCCGAAGACCAAGGTTTGGAAGGCGAGCGAGCCCGCGCGCGGGCCCGGCCCCCCGCGGAGGATGCCGAAGAGATAGGCGGCGAGCGAGCCCCCGCTGATCAGAGCCGATTCGCGCAGCATGAGGAGATGATCGGCGTTCGAAAAGAGAGGGGCGCCCGCCGGCCGCGGCGGCTGGCGCATGAAGTCCGGCTCGGCCGCTTCCCGCGAAAGCGCCAGCCCCGGGAAGATGTCGGAGATGATGTTGATCCACAAGAGCTGCATGACGTTCAGCGGGAACCCCAGCCCGAGGGCGATACAGGCGAACATGACCAGAATTTCGGTCAGGTTGGTCGAAAGGAAAAAATGGACCGATTTGCGGATGTTCGCATAGATGGTCCGCCCGCCGCGCAGGGCCTCGATCAGCCGCTCGAGGTCGTCGTCGGCGACCACGAGATCGGCCACCTCGCGGGCGACGTCGGTCCCGCTGCCCCCCAGGGCGATGCCGAGGTCGGCCGCCTTGAGGGCCGGCCCGTCGTTGATGCCGTCACCGGTCATGGCGACGACGCGGCCGGAGGCCTGAAGCGCCTGCACGATGCGCAGCTTGTGCGCCGGGCTCACGCGCGAGTAGACATGCACGTTCTTGGCCAGCGCCTCGAGCCGCTGCGGATCGAGCGAGGCGAGTTCGGCCGAATCGAGGATCTTGAGCGGCCGCTCGCCCTGGATGCCGAGTTCGCGGGCGACCGCATAGGCCGTCGTGCTCTGGTCGCCGGTGATCATGACCGTCTCGACGCCCGCGCGGTGAAACGCCTGGATCAGCTCCCGCACCCCGGGCCGTATGGGATCGGACATGCCCACCAGCCCCAGCCAAACCAGGGGCGCTTCTTCGTCGATCGCCCCCCCCGGCGGGAAGCGGTTGTAGGCGAAACCGAGCACCCGCAGGCCGCGGCCGGCCATGCGGTCGTTTTCGATGTGGATCTGCTGGCGCCGGTCTTCGGTGAGGGCCACCACCTCCCCGTTGACCATTTCGCGGTCGCAGCGGTCGAGCACTTCGTGGGGGCTGCCTTTGGTGAAGATGTAGCGGCAATCCTCCGAAGGGCAGGAATGCAGGCTGCTCATGAAAAGACGGCTTTCGGAGCGCAGCCGCAACCCGAGGAACTCGAAATCCTCCTGCAGACCGAGCACATCCAGTCCCATCGCGACGGCGACCCGCACGAGGGCCGTCTCGGTGGAAGAGCCGAAAAGCTCGAGCGCCTCGCCGTCGGAAGGGCGCGTGATCTTCACCTCGTGGCAGAGGGCGCAGACGATCAGCAGGTGGCGGATCTCGCCCAGCGCCAGCGGATCGCGGCCGTCGGGCAGGGGCGCCAGGCGGTTTTCCTCCACCGCGTGGCGCCGGTCGCCGGCCACGATCTCGCAGACCGTCATGCGGTTCTGGGTGATCGTTCCGGTCTTGTCCAGGCAGACCGCCTGCACCGCACCTAAGGTTTCGACGGCCTTGAGGCGCCGCACCAGCACGCCGTGGCGTCGCAGGTCGTTGATGCCGAGCGCGAAATTGATCGTCGCGGCGGCGGGTAACCCTTCGGGAACGGCGGAGGCGGCGAGCGAAATCGACATTTGCAAAAGCTCAAGCAAGCCGTAGCCGCGAAGCAGCCCGATACCGAAAACCACTCCGCAGATGGCGGCGCAGACGACGACCAACTGGTTGCCCATTCGCTCGAGCTGCCGCTCGATCGGGGCGCGCGGGGCTGCGGTTTCCGAAAGCAGCCGCTGCAGGCGTCCGACCTCGCTTCGCCGCCCGGTCGCCACCACCACGGCCGTCCCCTGGCCGCCGGTCACGAGCGTGCCCATGTAGAGCATGTTCGTCCGGTCGGCGAGCGGGGTGTTCTCGTGCCGCAAGGCGTCCGCCTGCTTGTAAACGGGCAGACTCTCGCCGGTCAGCAGCGATTCGTCGACGCTCAGGCGGTGAGCGCTGAGCAGGCGGCAGTCCGCGGCGACCGGTGTTCCGGGCTTGAGCACGAGAAGATCCCCGCGCACCACGCGCTCGGCCGGGATCGTCATCGGACGCCCCTCGCGGATCACCTCGGCCACGGGATGGACGAGATCCCGCAGGGCGTCCATGGTCCGGGCGGCGCCGCGCTCGGTCAGATACCCGATGGTCGCGTTGGCGAGCACGACCCCGCCGATCACCAGGGCATCGAGCAGCCCGCCGGTCAAAAGGGAGATGCCCGCCGCCGCGCCCAGGAGATAGACCGGAAGCGAGTGCAACTGCTCGAGGAACATCTCCGCCTGCGAACGCACCGGGGGACGGGGAAGCTCGTTCGGCCCCTCTTCTTCCAGGCGCCGGGCGGCGGCCTCCGCGGTCAGCCCCGCCGCCGGGTCCACGCGCTCGAGTGTGAGCACGGCCTGGGCATCGAGCGTATGCCAGGGCCGGGAGGGATGCTCCTCCTCCGCGGGCGAGGGGAGAAAGCGCTTAAGGGTTTCCACCGGCAGGCGGATCGCCGGCGGGGTTGCCGAGGGCTTTCGTTCCCGGACTTCGGCCAGTAGGCCTTCGAGCAAAAAGGCGATCGTGCGGTGATCGTTGGCGGAGTTGAACTGGACGAGGAGGGTTCCGGTGAGGCAGCTCGCCTCGGCGCGGACGATTTCGGCTTCACGCCGCAAACGTTCCTCGAGCGCGGCTTTGAGCCCGGCGGATCCGCGCAGGCCCTCGACGCGGAAACGGGCCCGACCGGGAACCGCCGTATGCACGGCTTCGATCACCGGAAACGGCTCCTTGCGCCTCCGCTTCCGCCGGGCTTCTCGCGGGGGGGGGATCCGCGCGGGGATTTCGTGTCAGCACCCCCCCCGGCGGCGGCGTGGGCTTCGGAAGGGCGAGTTTCGAGCGGCGGAGTTAGGATCGTGTGCGTCGCAGATGAGACTTCCGTGAGCGTCCCGGTTCAGTCGCCGCGCCGCGCCGCCTCCCGCAGGACGGCCTTGTCCACGGCGAAGATCGTGAACAGGCCGAGTGCGTACCAAAAGGCCGTATACCAAGGCGGTGCGGCGGCCTGCCCCCGCAGGAGCTGATAGAGCCCCGCCGCGACCAGGCCGAAAAACACCCCGGAGGGCAGGTCGATCCGGCCCCCGGAAAGGGCGCGCAGCGAACGATCGACCGCCGCCACCGGCCGGACGATCCGCTCCATCGTCGCCGCCGGCGGGGAAGGTTCCTCCGGGAAGGACTTGAAGGCGAAGAGGCCCTGCTGCCGGGCGAGATCGACCAGCTCCTCGAGCGTCAAGCCCTCGGCCTCGCAGAGCAAACTTCCGGTCAGGGGATTCGCCTGCAGTCGGTCAAAAGGCCGCCGCCCGGCGAGCGCTTCCACCACCGCCGAAAAGTAAGGGGCATCCCCCCGCCGCGCGGGCACGCACAGGCGCAGCCGTCCCCGGCTTTGATGCCGGAGGAAAGCCTCCGGCATCCCCATTTCTGCGCCTTCCGATGCCGCCATGTCTATCGCCCGTCGTCCTCAGGCCGCGGGCTTTTTGCCCTTGGCGGCCGGCTTCTGCTCCTGGGTCAGCTCGGAGCGGGCTTCGGCGGCGAGATCCTCGAGAGTTTCCTTCGTTTCGGCGATGGCGACCCGCGCTCCTTCGAAGGCGAGGATGCCGCCCTTGATCACTCCCTTGGCGATGGGGCGAAGGACGCCGGCCAGAACGGGGAGAATCACGGGGGCGAGCAACACGGCCGCCGCACCGATGGCGACAGCCCCACCAAAGCGGATCCCGTTTCCAAAAAGATTCATCGCAACCTCCTTCGGCGCGTACCGCCAAACGAAACCCTAACCGCAGAACAACGAAATGCAAACATCGCTAATCGTCCTTCATAGTTGAATCTTCATGAATTGTCCACCCCATCATTCATTCGATACCTACAACGAGGAATGAACGATATTCGGCGAGCCGTAGGGACGGGGGTGGATCAATCGACGCGGATCCGGGTGGCCCGGCGACGCCGGGGCGCCGCTTTCTTTTCCTCCGCCTCAAGCTCGGCGATGCGGGCATCGAGCCAGGTGCGCAGCGCTTTGAGCAGCTCCAGCTGCGAGCGCCGCAGGTGTTCGCCCGTCCCGGCGTTGATCCGGAAGACGCCGCCGATCAGTTGGGACAGCGCGGCCACGGGGCATCCGGCGTGCGTTTCCCGGGAAGAGTTCTCAGCCATGATCCTCCTTGCCGAAGAGCAGCACGAGGTCCGCATCTTCCATCTTGGCCTTGACCGCCGCCCGCGCAGCGACCTTTTTGGGCAGCAGGATGCAACGCTTGTAGCCTCCGATCCGCAGCAAAAGCTCATCGGCCACGCGGCTCACCTCGATCGCCTCCCGGGCGGCGAAGGGCAGCCGGATGCGCAGCTCGTAGAGGCCGTCCCGCTTGACCCAGCGATAGGGCTCTTCCCGGGTGAACCGGGCGAGCGGATCTTCCCCGCCGTAGAGTCGGTCGGCGAGTCGCTCGAGCCTTTCCCAGCCGATCACTTCCTGCTCGAAGAGCTCGACGGTGCGGATGGGGACGGGCCGGAAGAGCTCCTCGGCCTTTTCCAGGTGCCCGCGTTGCTCGCGCCGCCAGGCCGCAAAATAACCGTCGTTTGCGGCCTCGGGAAGAACGCGGTTCAGCACCACACTGTCGATGCACATCCGGTGCAGGCAGAAGTACATGAACGCCCGCTGGGTCTCCTTGAGAACGACTTTTTCCGGGCTGGCGACCAGCCGCACCGTGGTGAGATCCGGGTCGGTCAGCAGCCGGTCGACCCCCCGCAGCCGCGTGCAAAGCGCCTCCACGGCCTGAAAGTAGCGCTCGTCGGGCAGCGGGATGTCGTAGAGCCGGCGCGCCAGCGGACGCACGGCACGGACGAGGTTGCGCTCCAGGCGAAGGACTTTTTCCATATACCAGTCGAGCGTGGCCGGAAGACCGATGAAGCGCAGCGACTCGCCTGTGGGCGCGCAATCGAGGAGCAAGGCGTCGAAGCGCCGGGAGCGCACGTGCTGGTTGATGTGCAGCAGGAGGCTGATCTCCTCCATCCCCGGGAACACGGCGAGCTCCTCGGCCAGAACCCCGTCCAGCCCCGCCGTGTGGAGCAGGCCGGAAAGGTAATCGTGAATGTCTTTCCAGTTCCGGCCGATTTCCTCCTGGATGTCCAGCTCCTGGATCCAAAGGCGCTCGTGCACCGCAAAGGGCAATCCCCGGTTGCGGTCGAGAAGGTCCCGGTCGAGATCGAAGATATCGGCCAGGCTGTGGGCGACATCCAGGGAGAGAACGAGCGTGCGCCGCCCGCTTTCGGCCGCGCGCACCGCCGTGGCCGCCGCGACCGAGGTCTTGCCGACGCCGCCTTTTCCCGCAAAGAAGATGATCCGCACCGGTCCCGCTTTTCTTCACCTCCCCGACGGTCCGGGAGGCGTTTGGCTGGCTCGAGAATCTATAGCCCGAAGCGGCACCCCGCGGCAACCCATCCTGCATCGCCCCGCCCGGGCCCCCTCTTGCGGGGCCGCAGGGCAACCAAAATCACATCGAAGCCTAATTTCCGTCTCATCGGCCCCCCCTACAAGAAGCCCTCGAAAGCAGCCGTCGGCTTTTCCCCCAGGAGGAACCCATCAATGAAAACCGCCGAGTCGATCACCCCGGCCATCGAGATCCACCACATCTCCAAGAGTTTCGGCAAGCGCCAGGCGCTGCAGCGCGTGAGCCTGCGGATCTCCCCCGGCGAAATGGTCGCGCTGATCGGGCCTTCGGGCTCCGGCAAGTCCACCCTGCTGCGGCACATCGCCGGCCTGGTCGGTGGCGACCGGGACTCGGGAACGATCCGCCTCTTCGGCAAGGAAGTCCAGCGCCGGGGCGCCGTCTCGCGTCGCATCCGCACGATCCGCTCCGAGGTCGGCTTCATCTTCCAGCAATTCAACCTCGTGGGCCGGCTGTCGTTGCTCACCAACGTGATGACCGGCACCCTCAGCCGCGTCGGGACCCTGCGCAGCCTGCTGGGCATCTTTCCCCGAGAAGAAAAAAGCCGCGCGATGGCGGCGCTGCAGTGTGTGGGTCTCGCCGAGTACGCCGCCCAGCGCGCCAGCACGCTCTCCGGCGGCCAGCAGCAGCGCGCCGCCATCGCGCGGGCGATGCAGCAGCGCGCCCGCATCATTCTCGCCGACGAACCGATCGCCTCGCTCGATCCGGAATCGGCGCGCATCGTGATGGAGCTGCTCCAGTGCATGAACCGGGACGAAGGGGTCACCGTCCTGGTCAGCCTTCACCAGGTGCAGTTCGCCCTCCAGTACTGCCCGCGCTCGATCGCCATGAAGGAGGGCCGCGTGGTTTTCGACGGGCCAAGCCGCGAGCTCAGTCCTGCGGCGCTGCGCCAGATCTACGGCTTGAAAAACGACGGCCTCGATCTCGACGGCACCCTGCCGCTGAACGTCCGGGTCTGCACCCCGCCCGCCGTGGCGGCCGGTGCTTGATCCCGCAAAAGCGCCGGATCACCGGCTCACCCCCAGAAAGGAGAAAAACCGCATGAGAAAAACCCTTTTGTCCCTGTGTCTGGCCGCCGCCTGCCTCGGCTCGGCCGCTTCCGTCTCCGCCCAGGAGTTGAAGGAGCTCACGATCGGCATCATCCCCACCGAGGCGACCGCCAGCGCCATGAAAGGCTTCGAGCCTTTCCGCGCCGACATGGAGAAGGCGCTCGGCATCCCGGTCAAACTGTTCATCGCCCCGGACTACGCCGGCGTGATCGAGGCCCAGCGTTTCAACAAGGTGCAGATCGCCTGGTACGGCAACAAGTCGGCGATCGAGGCCGTCAACCGCGCCAACGGCGAAGTCTTCTGCCAGACCGTGGATGTGAACGGCAACCCCGGCTATTGGTCGCTGATCGTGGTCCACAAGGACAGCCCCCTGCAGTCGATCGACGACATCATCCGCGAGGGCAAAAATTTGACCTTCGGCAACGGGGATCCGAACTCCACCTCGGGCTACCTCATCCCCAGCTATTACATCTGGGCGCAGCGCGGCATCGAGCCCACCAAGCACTTCAAGCTCGTGCGCAACGCCAACCACGAGACCAATCTCATGGCCGTCGCCAACAAACAGGTCGACTTCGCCACCAACAACACCGAAAACTGGGACAAGTTCGCCAAAGCCCATCCCGATCTGATCAAGAACGTGCGCGCCGTCTGGAAAAGCCCCCTGATTCCGAGCGATCCCATGGTGTGGCGCAAGGACCTGCCGCGGGAATGGAAGAGCAAGATCAAGGGTTTCTTTCTCGCCTACGGCCGCCTGGGTCCCAACAAGGAAAAGGAGCTTGAGGTGTTGCGCGGCATGAGCTCGGGCTGGGCCCCCTTCCAGGACTCCTCCAATCACCAGCTGTTGCCGATCATGGAGATCGATCTGGCCAAGGAGAAGATGAAGCTCGAGAGCAGCACCACGATCGCCGAGGCGGAAAAGGCCCAGAAACTCGCCGAAATCGAAAAAAAGCTGGCCGATATCCGCTCTTACTCGCAGCTCGTCGCGAAATACAACTGACCCTCCCCACCCCGGGAGGACGCGCCTTCGGGCCGCGCCTCCCGGGCCTTCCCGACAGACAGGTACCCCCATGACCGCCACCGCATCCGCGCTGAGGCTTCCCGCCATTCCGCTGCGCACCAAGATCCTCCGCCTGCTGCTTGCGCTCGCCGCGGCCGGGGTACTCGCCTGGGCCTGGCAGGGCTCCGAAATGCGGCCGCTCGACCTGTTGACCTATCGCCAGAACATGGCCGCCTATCTGAAAGGGTTTCTCACGCCGGATTTCAGCGAATGGCGGGATTATTTGCACCACACGATCGTCACGATCCAGATCGCGATCTGGGGGACCCTGCTCGCGGTCCTCGGAGCCGTACCTTGCGGCCTGCTTTCCTCGGCCAATGTCGCCCCGGCGTGGATCCACCAGCCGGTGCGCCGCCTCATGGACGCCTGCCGGTCGATCAACGAGATGATCTTCGCCATGCTCTTCATCAGCGCCGTGGGTCTCGGGCCCTTCGCCGGCGTGCTCGCTCTCTTCATGCACACCCTGGGGACCCTCGCCAAGCTCTTTTCGGAGGCGGTGGAGGCCATCGACCCCCAGCCGGTCGAGGGGATCCGCGCCACCGGCGCCAGCCGCCTGCAGGAGATCGCCTACGGGATCATCCCCCAGGTGGTGCCGCTTTGGATTTCCTATTCCCTCTACCGCTTCGAATCGAACGTCCGCTCGGCCAGCGTCGTCGGCATGGTCGGCGCGGGGGGAATCGGCATGTTGCTCTGGGATGCGATCCGCAGTTTCAACTACGGGGCGACGGCGGCCATGCTGATCATCCTGATCGTGGTCGTGAGCATTCTCGATCTCGGCTCGGCGACCATCCGCAAGCGCTATATCTGATGGCGCCGCCGCCGGAATCCCGGGGCACCTTGCGCATCCGCCGCGCACGGCCGGAGGACGCTCCTCAAGTCGCCGCCCGGATCACCGAACTGGGCTACCCCTGTTGCGAATGGGAAATGGCGGCCCGCCTGCGGGCGCTGCTGCCCCGCCGGGACATCCGTGTCGCGGTCGCCGTGGAAGGAAAGCGGATTCTCGGCGTCGTCGCCGCCGGTCTCGAGCGGGGAATCGATGCGGCACGGCCGCGGGGAAGGGTGACGGCTCTCGTCGTGGCGCCGGAAGAGCGCGGCCGGGGCCTCGGCGCCCTTCTGCTCGCCGCCGCCGAAGCGTGGTTCCGCAAACAAGGGGCCGTGGCCGCGGTCGTCAACAGCGCCACCCGTCGCCGCGCCGCGCACCGCTTCTACGAGCGCGCGGGCTACCGCGCGACCGGCCTGCGCTTCGTCAAGGAGCTCGCCGCGGAAACCCCCGGCGCCAAAAGCGCCCGCAACCCCGGCGCCCCCGCCGCCACCCGCCATTCCCCCCCCGCGGTCTGCCGACCGCAGAAAAACCCTCCGGTTTCCTCGACCAGGATTCTTCCGGCGGCGAAATCCCAAAGCCGGATCCCCTCGTAGATCAGTCCCCCCAAACGTCCGGCGGCGATGTAGGCGAGTTCGGCGGCGACCGCCCCCAAACAACGCGCCTTGCGCACGCGGGGAAGCAGGCCGGCGAGCCGGCGGGTCATGCGCCGCATGGTCTTTTCCGTCTTGCCGAAGCTCACCGCGACCACCGCGGCGGAAGCCCGGCTCCGTCGCAGCGGTCCGAGCGGGGCGCCGTTGAGCGCGGCCCCCCGGCCGGAGGCCGCGGTGAACATTTCCCCCGTAAGCGGCAGGAAGACCGCCCCGGCGATCGGAGCGACGGGGGCCTCCCCGTTTCGGCGGTAACAGGCGACCGAGGCGCAGAAAAACGGCAGACCGTGGAGAAAATTGACCGTCCCGTCGAGCGGATCGACGATCCAGACGAAGGGCTCGCCGCCCGGCGATGCGCCGGCCTCTTCGCCGATCAAGGCATGGTCCGGGAAGCGCGCGTGGATGACACGCTCCGCGGCCCGCTCGCAGAGCCGGTCGGTTTCCAGCTTGACATCGTACGGAGAACGGGACCGGATCGAGGGCCGGCGACGGAAATGGCGCATCTGGATCTCCCCCGCACGGCAGGCCGCCTCCCGCGCCGTATCCCGGACCTCCTCCAGAAACGAAACGCCTCCGCGGTCCATCGGCCCCTCTCAGCTCGCCGCGCGGAAGACCTCGCGGCCGCCGACAAAGGTTGCCACCACGCCCGGAACCCGGCGCCGGTCGTCCACCAACACGAGATCGGCCGCCTTGCCCTCTTCGATCGAACCGGTTTCTTCCGCGACGCCCGCCGCCTGCGCCGCGTTCCGGCTGATCAGGCGCACGGCCGCGGGCAGATCGAGAATGCCCTCCCGGTAGACCCGCAGCGCGGCGTGAAGCAGCGACATCGGGGCATAGTCCGAGCAGAGGATGTCCCCCAGTCCTTCGCGCAGGGCCTCGCGGCCGGAGAGGTTTCCCGTGAGCGAGGCCCCGCGCAGGACGTTGGGCGATCCGAGCGAGATCCTCATGCCCCGACGGCGCGCGGCGAGCGCGGCCTCCCGGTTGACCGGAAATTCGCAGAGAGTGACTCCCAGGCGGCTCACCGCTTCGACCTTTTCTTCGCTGTCGTCGTCATGGCTCGCCATGCGCACGCCTTCCGCGCGGCAGGCCGCGGCCAGACGCTCGAGCCCCGAGCGGTCGAGCCGTGCGCTCGCTTCGAGGCGGCTGGCGATGACGCGGTCGATGTGCTCCGGGGTCAGGTTCCGCGCCTTGGCGTAATAGTCCCGGAAGTGGGCGAGCTCCCGGAACTGGCCCTGGCCGGGCGTATGGTCCATGAAGGAAAACAGATCGATGCGCCGGCGGCGGATGAGGCCCTCGACGACTTCCAACGCCGCAGCGTTCGTCAGCTCGTAGCGGGCGTGGATGCGTGTGCGCGCCAGGAATCCGCCCCGGAGCTCGTGGATCTGGCCGATCAGAAACTGCGTCATCTCCGCCGTGCGGAAGGGCGGGTTTTCCTCGGCGGGAAGAAAACACAGGCAATGGTAGATGGTCGTCACGCCGCAGGCGACGAGCTGTTTGTCGAGCTCGTGCAGCGCGACATCGACCGGGAAGCGCCCGCCCGGGCGGGGCTGGATCGCGTTTTCGATCACGTCGCTGTGGAGGTCGATGAACCCGGGCAAGAGCAGCATGCCCCGGGCATCCACAGTCGGCAGGCGGGATGCGCCCGTCCCCGGAGTTCCGACGCGTGCGATGCGCCCCTCTTCGACTTCCACGGCGGCATCGGAGAGCAGGATCTCGGGGGTCACCACGCGGGCGTTTACGATGCGGAACGCGCGGCCGTTTGGTCTCTCGGCGTTCATGGAGGAGCTTCCTTTGACGGCAGTCGATAGCGTTCATCCATCAGGGAGTCGAGCAGCGAATCCTCGTGAAACACGGCGATCATCGTCGTGCCGCGGGCTTTCATCTCGGCGAGCACCTCGATCACGACCGCCATCGCCCGACGGTCCAGCGATGCCGTGGGCTCGTCGAGCAGCAGCAGCCGCGGCGGGCGGATCACGGCACGCGCGAAGTTGACCCGCTGCTTTTCGCCGCCGCTGAACGTGGCCGGAAAGGCTTCCCAGAGGGTCGGCTCGATCCCGATCCGCTCGAGCATCGCCCGGGCGCGGCGACGGGCTTCCGCGGGAGGAGCCCCGGCCGTGATGAGGGGCTCGGCCACCACGTCGACGGCCGGAACCCGCGGCAGAACGCTCAAAAACTGGGTGACGTAGCCGATTTCCGCACGACGGATGCGCAGCACCTCCGTCTCCGAGGCCCGGGCGAGGTCGATTTCTCCGCCTTCGAGCGGGCGGTAGCGGATCCTCCCCTGCACGGGGAGGTAACTGCGGTAGATGCACTTGAGGACCGAGCTCTTGCCTGCGCCGCTCGGGCCGGTGAGGGCCAGCGCGGCACCTTCTCGCACCCGGAAGGAGACCCCTTCGAAGCCGAGGATCACTTTTCCGTCCTGCATGTGGCAGACGAAGCGCTTGGCCAGGTCTTCGACGTGGAGCAGCGGATCCGGATTCACAGGACCGAGTTCACCAGGAGCTGGGTGTAGGGTTGCTGGGGGTCCTCGAGAATCTGGTCGGAGAGCCCCTCTTCGATGATCTCCCCGTAGCGCATGACGATCGTGCGCGTGGTGAGCAGCCGGATCACCCCGAGATCGTGGGAGACGACCAGCATAGCGATTCCGAGCTCGCGCTGCAGGGAACGGATCAGGTCGAGCACCTTCGCCTGCACCGAGACATCCAGGCCGGTGGTCACCTCGTCGAGCAACAGCACCGCCGGCCGCGTGGAGAGCGCCTTGGCGATCTGAACGCGCTGTTGCATGCCGCCCGAAAAGTTCCGTGGCGGCTCGTCCATGCGCGAAAGCGGAACCTCCGTCTGCTGGAGCAGGGCGGAGGCCCGCTCGCGGATACGGCCGACATGCCGCCAGCCGGCCATGAGCAGGCGCTCGGCGATGTTGCCCCCGGCGCTGACCTTCATCCGCAGGCCAAGGCGCGGATGCTGGTAGACGATGCCCATGTGCTCGTTGCGGATCCGCCGTCGGGCAAAGGGGCTGAGCGCGAACAGGTTGCCCCCGCCGGCGTCCGCGGCGGAGGCCGCCGCGAGGCGGTACTCGCCCGCCCAGGGCTCCTCGTCGAAATGAAGCAGGCGCACGACGGTGCTCTTGCCCGAACCGCTCTCGCCCACGATGCCGAGCACCTCCCCCGGGAACAGGTCGAAGGAGACCTGCCGGCAGGCGACGATCGCGCCGCAGCGGGGGCAACGGTTGGTTTCCCGCCGCGACCCGGTCAGCTCGAGGCAGGCGCTGCAGCCCGTCCCATAGCGCTGGGTCAAGCCGCGCACCGAGAGCAACGGCGTCATGCCGCGCCTCCCGGGCGTTCGCCCTCCGCCGGCCCCGCCCCGCGACGCCGTTTTTCGCAAAAGCTCGTATCCGAGCAGACCCAGCTTCGGCCGCCGGTCGCATCGTCGAGCACCTCATCGAGGTAGCTTGCGCTCGAGCCGCAGCGCCGGCAACGCCGACCGGCGAAGTCCTCCACGCGGAAGGCGAAGTCCTCAAAGGAGAGGGGCTCGACGGCGGTGTGCGGGGGGACGGCGTAAATGCGCTTTTCCCGCCCGGCGCAGAACAGAAAGAGGTTTTCCGCCCGGTCGAGCCGGGGCAGATCCCAGCGCGGAATGGGGCTTGGATCCATGAGGTAGCGACCGTTCACCATCACGGGGTAGCGCGCGCCCACGGTGATCTCGCCGTAACGTACGATGTCCTCGTAGAGATAGAGCCACATCCGGCTGTAGTCGGCCTCGGCGTGCATGCGCCGCGTTTCCCGTTCCGAGGGCTCGACGAGGCGCAGCGGCTCGGGGATCGGCACCTGGAAGATCAGCACCTGCCCGGAGTCCAGCCGCTCTTCCGGAATGCGGTGGCGGGTCTGGATGAGAGTCGCCCGCCGCGTGTCGGTCGTCACCGCCACACCCGTCACTCGTTGGACGAATTTTTTGATGTTGACCGCATTCACCGAATCGTCGCTTCCCTGGTCGATCACCTTGAGCACGTCGCCGGGGCCGATCAGCGCGAGCGTCAACTGCAAGCCCCCCGTCCCCCAGCCGCGGGCGATCGGCATTTCGCGCGAGCCGAAGGGCACCTGGCAGCCGGGGATCGCGATGGCCTTGAGCATCCGGCGCCGGATCTCGCGCTTGGCGCTCTCGTCAAGGAACGCCCAGGAGTAACGCGCCCCCGCCCCCTCGAAGGCGGAGCCCCGGAGGCCGGGCCGGAGGGCGTCGCGGACTTGCGCTCGGAGCGCCTTCATGGGAGGGGGTTCCTTTCCTTCGGGTTTCCGCCGCGGATGGCCCGCAGCCGGTCGAGGTCCGACTGGAAGGTCACGTAGTGGGGCAGCTTGTAATGGTTGCAGAACCCCATGGATTCGATCCCGTCCACGTGGGTCAGGACGAACTCCTCGTCCTCCGAGGGGGCCGCGGGCTCGGGGCTGTCCATCGCCCGGTCCAAGACCGCCATGGCGATGGCCTTGGTCTCGTTGTGCCCGAAGCACAGCCCGTAGCCCAGACGAAACCGCGCCTCGCCGTCCTCATCGCCGATCCGGGCGATGACCTCGGCCTCGGTGATCAGGATCTCGCCGATCGTCTCCACGGGACCGGAGGGCATCCGCCGCCGGCGTACGGGGACCGTGCCCACGCGAAGCTCGCCGATCACCGGATGCACCGAGCCGTACCCCCGCATGTTGGAGTAAGCGAGCGCGAGCAACCCCCCCGTTTCCCCCCGGGCGAGGGTCTGAAGCCGGGCGCTTCGCGGCGCAGGAAACGAGAGCGCCTCGCGGGTGACATCGACCGGGGGCTCGGAAACCCCCTGCGGGGAGCGCGCCGGCGCAAGCAACCCTTCCCGGCGGAGCAGGTCGACCACCTTGGGGAATTCCTCCGGCAGCGGTTGCGCCGGCGCCGCGCGCAGCTCCCGCAGCAGGCGGTGGCGAACCACCTCCGGATCGCCTTCGAGATCGAAATCGAGCAGGCGCAGCGTGTAGTCCGAGGTGGGCCCGAGGATCTGTCCGCCCGGGATGTCTTTGAAGGCCGCGGAGATCCGACGCAGAACCTTCATGGCCGCGGTATCGATCGGCTCCGTGCTGCCGCGGCGGGGAAGGGTGGTGCGGTAGGCGCGCAGGAGGAAGGCCGCCTCGAAGCTGTCCCCCGCCGCCTGCTTGAGGGCCAGTGCCGCCAATTCCGGAGCATAAAGCGAGCCTTCGCCCATCACCCGATCCACGGCGAGATGAAACACGCTGCGGATCTCTTCGATCGTGGGCGGCCGGATCCCGGCGGGAAATTGCCGCAGCTTGCGGAATCGCTCCGCGTTCTCGATGGCGGCCGCTCCGCCGCTCACGGCGACATAGCCCATCTCAACCTCCGATGCGGATGCGAATCGAGCGCGGAACCGCCATGAGCCGTCCCTCGGGCTGCAGAAAGACGGCGTCCACCCCGCAAGGAAACTCGGCGTTCACCGCCTGGAGCTCCTCCCAGGCCGAAAGCGGGATCCCCTCCATTTCCGGTGCGATCCCCGAAGCGGACTCGATCCCCGGTCCCGCAAGACGGACGGGCAGCCTCTGCGCCGAGGAAGCCTCCCCCGGAGTCCCCAGGCAGCAGACGACGGTCGCCCCCTCCTGGGGGGCTTCCGCGCTGCCGCGGCACACCCGCGTTGACCAACCCGCGGCGTTCTCCACCCCGCAGATCCACAGGAAATCGGCCTTCTCGGGCTCGGCCGCGCGTGCACGGGTTTCCTGCAAAAGCAGCCCTTTCAGCCCCTCCGCCGTGCCGGCGGGCCCCACGACAGCGCAGGAGACGGCCTCGTCGAGAAGACAGCGCCCCAGGGCGAGCGCGGCGGCAAAGGGTGCCTGCGGGTCGAGCGGTTCGATCCGCACGCACCGACCCGGACGGCTGAACGCGTGAAGGAGCCGGCGGAACACGCGCTGGCTTTCTTCTTCCCGCGCCGAGAGCACGGGCGGCGTCATGACTCCCCCAGCGAACCGAAATCGACCCGCTCCGGGCGAAGCGAAGCGAAGGCGACGCGGGTGGCGGCCGCAAAACGGGCGATCTCTTCGCGCTGTCGCCGCCAGAGAGGCTCGAGGCGTTGCCGAAAATCCTCAAGCACCCGCACCGCTTCCGGGGGGCCGGCCCGCTCCGCCGCCTCGGCAACGGCGAGCAAGAGGGCCTTTCCGGGCTCGTCGCCGCAGACGGTTGCGGCGGCGGTGCAATCGCCCAGAGCCACCTCGGCCTCGGTGACGAGCAACTCTCCCAGGTAAAACGGGGTCGCGAAGGGATCGCGTGCGGAAACGAGCAGAAGCGCCGCCTGGGGCGGCCGCAGCACCGCCAAAGGAACCGTCTGCCGGAGACGCTCGAGTACGGCCTCGATCTCCGGGCGGGAAGCGGCATCCAGGACCGCAAGGAGCCTCTCTTTCAGGCTCGCGCTCGTCGTGTCGTCAGCCATAAAGCTCCAGAAAGCGATTCAGGTCGTACAAATCGGAAAAGCGCCGCTCCAGGGTTTCCCGGTCCCAGTCCCACCAGGCGATGGCGAGCAGCTTTTCGATCACCGGCGCAGGAAAGCGAAAGCGCACCGGCCGGGCCGGGACCCCGGCGACCAGCTGGTAGGGCGCCACCTCGCGGGTCACCACCGCCCCGGCCGCCACCACGGCTCCGGTACCGATGGTCACGCCGCCCATGATTTTGGCCCCGTGTCCGATCCAGACGTCGTGCCCGATCCGGCAGCCGCGGCTTTTGCGCCAGGCGAAGACCTCGTCGTCGTCGCGCTCGCCGAAGCCGTAACGCACCCGGCGGTAGGTGCAATGGTGCTGAGTCACGCGCTGCATCGGGTGATCGCCGGGGTGAATCACGACGTGCGAGGCGATGGAACAGAAACGGCCGATCTGCGAATAGTTCACGACGCCGTCCGCGCCGGCGAGGTAGCTGTAATCTCCCAGGCGCGATTCGATCACCGTCCAGCGCGGGCCGACATCGGTGTATTCGCCGAGACGGGAGGCGACGACGCAGGCTGAAGGATCGATCCGCGGCCGGGCGCTTTCCCGGTCGCCCGGCGTGAACGGGTGGGGCTGCCGCATGGCCTTTTCGTTTCCGGGGCGATTCTCGATCCCCAACTTTAGCCGCCGATGAGAATCCGGTTAGAAAAACGCTGCTTCCCGCTCCCATGGCAGAACCCCGGGGCTCGCGGTTTGCAGAATCGAAACAATTTCCTCACAAGCGCCGCATTTTCTGGTAGGATGATTCCGGGACAGCCTTCCCGCCCGAAGCCGCGAAAGGGGGAACGTCGCGCATGACGAAGCATTTTCGTCGGGAATTGGAAAACGTCAAAAAGCGGATCCTGACCCTCGGATCCCTCGTCGAGGACCGGGTCCGGGAAGCGGTGCAGGCCGTCGAGCGGATCGACGCCGAACTGGCCGAACGCATCGTGCAAACCGACTACGAGATCGACGAGATGGAGGTGGAGATCGAGGAGGAATGCCTGAAAATTCTCGCGCTCCATCAGCCGGTCGCCGTCGATCTGCGGTTCATCATCACCGTGATCAAGATCAACAACGAGCTCGAGCGCATCGGGGATCAGGCGGTGAACATCGGCCAGCGGGTCATGACCATCGCCAAGCGGCCCAAGCCCCCCTTCTCCTACGATTACGCCGACATGGGGGAGAAGGTGCAGCGCATGCTCAAGATGAGCCTGGATTCCCTGGTCAACCTCGACGTCGACCTGGCTTACAAGGTGATCACCCTCGACGACGACGTGGACCAGATCAAGAACGACGCCTACGACCGGATCAAGCAGGCCATCCGCGAGCTTCCCGAGCGCGTCGGCTACTACATCAACCTTCTGCTCATCTCGCGGCACCTCGAACGTCTCGCCGACCACGCCACCAACATCGCCGAAGAGGTCGTCTACCTCGTGGAAGGGGAGATCTACCGCCACGCGGAATACTGAGACGGCCGCTTTCCCTGCGAGGCCTCACGGCGGCCTGACGCTCTTCGCCCCTTGAAAACCGAGCCGGCACCCGCTAAAGGGGAGCCGGCGGCGAAACGATCGCCAATCCCGGAACACAGGCCCCGGCAACCTGGTCTCCGCACGCGCCACCCCGCGCGGATCGTTGCGCAGGCTCTCGCGCCTCTTGCGGCCGAAGCGGTCGCCTGTTTCCGAGCCTTCCCGGAGGGGGCTCGCCCTCCGGTTTCGCGGCAACCCCAAGGCGGGGCGGACGACGGCCCGAAAAAGCGCCAGGAAAGGTCGGCCATGAAGGTCGGGGTCGGTTACGCCAACGTCCAGAAGGCGCACGAAGGCGGCCGGGAGGCCGCCCACCGGGCGCTTCAGGCGGGCGGCATCGAAAGGCCCGATCTGGTATTCGCCTTCATCGGGGGAGCGGTTCCGCCCGCGGACTTTCTCGCCGGGCTGCGCGCCGAGATCGGAGCGACGGTCCCCGTGGTCGGCGGCTCGGCGATCGGGGTCATCACACCCGGGGAGATCTGCTATGCTGGCCATCCCTGCGGCGTCCTCGCCCTGGAAGCGGACGGGCCGTTCTTCCGCATTGCCGCGGCGGAGGGCCTGGCCGCGGATGAAACCGCGGTGGGCGAACGGCTGATCGGCGATCTCGCTCCCGGCCCCGAGGACGGCGCGCTCTTGGTCTTCTACGATTCCGTCCGCCGCCCGCCCGCCGCCGCCGAGGCACCGCCCGAGCTCAACGTCTCGGCGCGCTTGATCGCCGGGATCACCGCGGCGGCGCGATGCCCCCTGCCCCTGTTCGGGGCCGGCCTTCTCGCCGACTTCGGCTTCGGTCCGACGGTGCAATTCCGCGGCATCGGGGTCGCAACCCAGAGTGCGGTCGGAGTGCTGTTCTCACGAAGGTTTTCGGCCCGCCACCGGATCATGCATGGCTGCAGCCCGCTCGACGGGGTTTTCCATCGCGTGACGCGCGCCTCCGGAAACCTTCTCTACGAAATCGACGGCCGATCGGTCGTCGAAGCGATCGACGAGCTCTACGGCAACCGTGACTGGCGAAAGGGCCGCCCGATCGACCTGCTGACCATCGGCCGCTACCAAGGAGAGCCCTATTCCGGCACGGAAGAGGATCTCTACGTGAACCGCCTGATCACGGGGGTCCTGCCGGACGGCCGGGGCATCGCTCTGTTCGAGCCCGACATCGCCGAAGGCGACGAGATCGTCTTCATGATCCGCGACCCGGGAATGATGACCGCCTCGGCGCGGAGCCAATCCCTGGCCTTGATGGAGGAGATGCGCGCCGCCGGCGAGCGGCCCGTTTTCGGGCTCTACATCGACTGCGCCGGACGCACCGCTTTCTACTCCCAGACCGCCGTGGAAGAGGCGGCCGAGGTGCAGCAGGTTCTTCGCCGGCACGGAGTGCCCTTCTTGGGATTTTACTCCGGCGTGGAAATCGCCCCCTGCGGCGGCGGCAGCCGGGGACTCGACTGGACCGGCGTGCTTCTCGTTTTCGGGGAACGCTCTTCGGATGACCGCTGACGCCCGCGACCGGCGAAAATCCCCCCGCGGCCGACGCACCGCGGCGGCCGCCGCGCGTCGCCAGGCCGCCTATTTTCAGGCCATCGCCGCAGAGTCGGGCAAGAGGCGGCTGCGGGAGATGTTTCATCTCACGCGGCTGATCGCGCGCCACCGGGAGATGGAGCAACGGCTGGCCGAATCCGAGGAGCGTTATCGCTCCGTGGTCGAAAACCTGGCCGCGGGCATGCTCGTCGCCGACGACGACCGAATCGTCTTCGCCAACCGCACGGCGGCGGGATTTCTCGGATTGCCCCCCGAGGAGCTGATCTCCGACCCCGACCCCTTCCGCCATGTCCACCCCGAAGACCGGCAGGCCCTCCGGGAGCGGCATGCCCGAAGGAGGGCGGGGCTTTCCGTCGAGGATCCTTTCGTCTTCCGCTTGCTCACGGCCGATGGAAAGATGCGTTGGCTCGAGGTGAGCGGGACCTCGATTCGGTGGCAGAATCGTCCGGCAACCCTCAATTTTCTGATCGACGTGACCGAGCGCGTCCGCGCCGCCGAACGCGAAAAAAAGCTCACCGAACAGCTGCACCGGGCCCAGAAAATGGAGGCGCTGGGGACGCTGGCCGGCGGGATCGCCCACGATTTCAACAACCTCATGGCCTCGGCGCTCGCCTACGTCTCCCTCATGCTCTGCGAGTCCGAGCCCTCCCATCCCTGGTACGAGCCCTTGCGCCACATCGAGCGCCAGATCCGGCGGGGATCGCAGCTTACCTCCCGGCTGCTCGCCCACCTGCGACGCAAGCCGGAGCGCAAGACGCCGGTCGACGTAAACGGCGTGATCCGGGAGGTGCTCGCCGTCTTCGGCCGCACCCGCAAGGACATCCGCATCGCCGCCGAACTCGAAACCGGGCTTCCCCTCGTGCTGGCCGATGAGAGTCAGATCGAGCAGGTCCTGCTCAATCTCTTCGTCAACGCCGCCGACGCCCTTCCCGGGGGAGGAACGCTTCGCGTTCAAACCCGCCGCCTCGATTCCCCCGCAGAAGCGGCGCCGGGGGAGACGGCCTGCTGCTGGGTCGAGTTGACGGTCGCCGATGACGGGGTCGGCATGACGCCGGAAATCCAGGAGCGGATTTTCGACCCCTTTTTCACGACCAAGGAATTCGGCCGCGGAACCGGCCTGGGCCTGGCCACGGTTTTCGGGATCGTGAAGGGCCACGGCGGCCGCATCGAGGTCGCCTCCCGGCCCGGGCAGGGAACCCGATTCACCATCCGGCTGCCGGCCACCGCGGAATCCGGCGCCGCAACGCCGCTTTCCCCGCCCGCCTTGGCGACGCCCCACCGCCGGGGGCGGGTCCTGATCGTGGACGACGAGCCCGCGGTGATCGCCTCGGCCTCGCGCATGCTCGAGAAACTGGGCTTTGACGTGCTCGGAGCGGCCGGCGGCGAGGAGGCGCTGGAGGTTTTTTCCCGGCACACCGAAGAAATCGCGCTCGTCGTCCTCGATGTCGTCATGCCCGGAATGGGCGGCGAGACGCTCTATCGCCGCATCCGGGAGATCCGTCCGCAAACGAGGATCCTGGTCACAAGCGGCTACGACTTCGAGGGAACCCTGAGCGGGCTTCTCCGCGAAAAACGCGGCTGCTTCCTCCAGAAACCCTTCACGCTGGAAGAGCTCTCGCAGGCGGTCGATGCGGTGTTCGCCGCATCCTGAACCGCAGGCGGACCGCACGGCCTGGCGGGACCGCACGGCGGAATGAAGTTCAAGCGGCCGGGATTTCCTGGCTCAGGCAGTGGAGAGTGCCCAGGCCCCAGACGAGGTCCAGAGCGTGGATTCCCATCACGGTGCGGCCGGGCATCAGTTCGGCGAGCAGCCCGAGCGCCAGGCGGTCGCGCGGATCGTTGAAGGTCGGCACCAGAACGCTTTCGTTGGTGATCAGGAAATTCGCGTAGCTTGCGGGAAGACGCAACTTTTCGAAATCGATCCGGCTCGGAAGCGGCAGCGGCACGATTTCCAAGCGGCGTCCGTCCTCGAGGCGCGCCCCCTCCAGGCGTTCCCGATTCGCCGCCAGGCGGCGGTGGTTGGGATCGCGCGGGTCCTCCTCCACGCAGGCGACGACCGTCGAGGGATTGACGAAGCGGCAGATGTCGTCCACATGGCCGTGCGTGTCGTCACCCTCGATGCCCTCCCCCAGCCAGATGACGTTCGTCACCCCCAGGTATTCCCGGAAGACGGCCTCGTAATCCGCGCGTCCGAAACCGGGGTTGCGCACCTGGGTTTGGGGGTCGAGCAGGCATTCCTCGGTCGTGATCAGCGTCCCCCGCCCGTTCACCTCGATCGCCCCGCCCTCCAGGACCACCGCGCGGCCGCGATGGCGCACGGACACGCACGGAATCCGCAAGGCGCGGGCCACCGCCGCGGGCACGCCGCGGTCGAGACGATGGTTTCCGTACTTGGCCCACCCGGTGAAGCGGAATTCGAGCGCCTCGCGACCCCCTGGCGCCGTGCGGACGATGATCGGGCCCGCATCCCGCATCCAGCTGCGGTTGGTGCGCCGCACGAGAAAGCGGATGCGGGCCAGCGGAACGCGGGCCTGTCGCAGCATCCGCCGCACCGTCGCGCGGTGCTCCGGCGAGCCGACGAGAAGCACTACGGGCTCGCTCTGGGCGACACGGCGGATGAACTCGACGAAGGCCCAGCGGATCGCACCGAACTTCCCGGGCCAGTCACGGCCGTCGGCGGGAAAGGCGAGCAGCATGGCCTCATGCGGCTCCCATTCCGCCGGGCGCCGGCGTGCGGGCGGCGCACTCACGGGCCCTCTTGCCCGGCGTCCAGGAACCTGGCGAGCAGGCCGCCGTAAGCGTCGATGCGGCGGTCGCGCAAAAAGGGCCAGTTGCGCCGCACCGCCTCGAGGTGCCCGGGATCGACCGTGGCCAGCAGGATCTCCTCGGAGTCCTTCCCCGCCCGGCAAAGGATCTCCCCCTGCGGCCCGGCGACGAAGGAGTGACCCCAGAACTCGATCCCTTCCCCTGCCGGGTCGGGGCGCTCGAGGCCGATGCGGTTCACCGCGGCGAGATAGACGCCGTTGGCCACCGCATGACCGCGCTGCACGGTCATCCAGGCCTCGAGTTGCCGCTCGCCCTGCTCCGCCTTCTCGCGCGGGTGCCAGCCGATCGCCGTGGGGATCAGCAGCACCCCGGCGCCGTGGAGCACACTCAGGCGGGCGGCCTCCGGGAACCACTGGTCCCAGCAGATGAGCACCCCGATCGTCCCGCAGGCGGTCGCAAACGCGCGCATCCCCAGATCCCCGGGCGCAAAGTAGAATTTTTCGTAGTAGCCGGGGTCGTCGGGAAGGTGCATTTTGCGGTAGAGCCCCGAGCGGCGGCCGTCGGCGTCGATCACGAGTGCGCTGTTGTGGTAGAGGCCGGGTGCGCGGCGCTCGAAAATCGGCACCACCAGCACGACCCCGAGCTCGCGGGCGAGCGCGGAAAAGGCCCTCTCCGAGGGCCCATCGGGCGGCTCGGCCAGATCGAAGAAACGGGGATCCTCCCGCTGGCAGAAGTAGGCCGAGCGGTAAAGCTCGGGCAGGCAGATCAGCCGCGCCCCGCGGGCGGCTGCCTTGCGGGTCCAGAAGAGCCCCTTGGCGAGATTTTCCTCCGGGGTGCCGTCGAGCGCAAGCTGCAGAAGGGCGATCGGAAAGGGGGAATCCATCGAATGCAAACCCCTACGGGCGGAGGTGCGGAAACATCAGGGGCTCGCCGTCGCCGGCAAAGCCCCTGAAGGCTGCTTGCCGCCGCAACCGGGTTCAGGCGCGCACTTCTTCCTTCACCCCGATCGCGATCTTGTAGAGGACGGTCAGCACGAAAAAGCCCAGGCCGTAGACCCCGATGGTGATCAGGCCCTCGAGCAAGGTGGGGATGTACTCGTTCACCTCGTGCAGCGGGTTGGGGACGAAACCGCCCGAAATCATTCCCAGCCCCTTGTCGATCCAGCAGCCGAAAAAGACCGCCAGACAACCCACGATGAGGGTGCCCTCATTCTTGCGGGTCACCGGATTGACGAGCAGGATGATGCCGAGCGCCATGAGGGCCATCGCCGTCCACATCCAGGGAACGTAGGCTCCGTGCCCGTGGAGACCGACGAAGAGATATTTGATGTGGTCCATGTGCTCGGGAATCTGGCTGTAGAAGGCGACGAAGACCTCACAGAGGAAGAAGAAGACATTGACGCAGATCGCGTAGGCGACCGTGACCGCAAGCGACTGGATCTGCTTCCAGCCCGGGTCGAAGTGGCTCACCCGGCGGATGATGAGGCAGAGCAGGATGAGCAACGCCGGACCCGAGGCGAAGGCCGAGGAGAGAAAGCGCGGGGCGAGGATGGCGGTCAGCCAGAACCCGCGGCCGGGCAGCCCGCAGTAGAGGTAGGCCGTCACCGTGTGGATGCTGATCGCCCAAGGGATCGAAAGATAGATCAGCGGCTTGAGCCAGCTCTGGTAATGGACGCCGTTGCGCTCGGCCTCCAGAACATTCCAGCCGATGATCAGGTTGAGGAGCAGGTAGCCGTTCAGCACGATCGTGTCCCAGAAGAGTACCGAGTGCGGCGTGGGGTAGAGCAGCACGTTCAGCACGCGCATCGGCTGCCCCAGGTCGACGAGGATGAAGGTGATGCACATCACGACGGAGGCGATCGCGAGGAACTCCCCCAGGATCGTCACCTTGCCGTAGGCCTTGTAGTCGTGCAGATAATAAGGCAGCACGACCATGACCCCTCCCGCCGCGACGCCGACGAGGAAGGTGAAGTTGGCGATGTAAAACCCCCAGGAGACATCCCGGTTCATGCCGGTGATGCCCAGGCCCACGTCCAGTTGCCTCAGGTAGACGAGGAAACCGACCCCGATCAGGCCGAGCAGGAAGATCATCCACCCGAAGTAGCGCTTGGATCCCTTGACGGCGAACTCGAGCATCGTTTCACCTCACACGATGTAGTAGACGGCGGGTTCGGTTCCCAGGTTGACCTTGCGCCGCAGGGTGTAGTTTTTCCGGATCCATTGATGGGCCTCGGAGGAAGGGTCGTAGAGGTCGCCGAAGGCGATCTTTCCGCCCGCAGCCTCGACGCAGGCCGGCCGTTTGCCCTCGGCGAGCCGCTCGGCGCAGAAGCTGCATTTCTCGACCACCCCTTTCATCCGCGTGGGGAAGAGCTTGTTGGTGTGCTTCAAGTAGGGGCGCGGGTCGGTATAGTTGAAGCTGCGGGCGCCGAAGGGGCAGGCCGCCATGCAAAAGCGGCAACCGATGCAGCGGTGGAAATCCATCATCACGATGCCGTCTTCGCGCTTGAAGGTCGCCTGGGTGGGGCAGGCACGCACGCAGGGCGGGTTTTCGCACTGATTGCAGAGAACCAGAAAGGGCCGTTTTTCCACCGCCGCGGCGAGGAAGCGGTCCGAGGAGGTGCCGCTGAAGGCGTGTTTGTACTCGGTCGCCCAGATCCACTTGATCTCCCAGCGCTTGAGCTCGAAGCGGGGGACGTTGTGAATACGGTGACAGGCCTCGATCAACGGCTCGACGTCCGCCTCCGAGGCGAAGCGGCGGGTATCGATCACCATGACCCACTGCTTGGCCCGGAGCTGCTCGCGGCCGGGGCCGAGCTTGGGCCGCGCCGCCCCGGGGTCGGCCGCCAGCGCATCGTAGACCGGCTTGACCGTCAGGGCGGCCGCCGAGAGGCCGAGGAGTTGCAGGATGCGTCTTCTGCGGATGTCCATTTACCGGGCCTCCTTCGGATTCTCGATGTGGCAGTCCCAGCAGTAGGGCCGCACCGAGGCGTAGTTGTGGCACTTGTCGCAGAACTCCGCCTTGTTGGCGTGGCAGTCGAGGCAGGTGTTGGAGAGGCTCATCACGAACTCACGGCCCTTCGGGTTGGTGTAAATGCGGTTTCCTTCGCGCACGACCGTCTCGCGCCAGAGGTCCAGGATCTGCATGTGTTCGGCCTTCATATAATCGCGCGACAGGACGCACTCCTTTTCGGCCTTCGCCTTCTCCGTCAGTTTCACCTCGGGGGGCGGCACCGCCCGGCCGCGGTTGTACCAGAACGGGAAGAGGACGATCAGGAGAAACACGACGAGCCCGGTGACGATCCAGCGCTTATCCTTCATCGGTGTGGCCCTCCGCCTGTGCCATGAGTTCCTCGAACTCCTCCCCGCGCAGATTGGTCGTCCGCTCGTTCTGCCCGGGCAGATTGAGCGCATTGGCGACCAGCTCGTGCACGCCGGTCACCTGGACCCCCGGCACCCAGTAGTCCATCAAGGCCGGCAGCGCCGCCCGGTCGATCGCGCAGATGCAGGCGAGCATGTTGACGCCGTACTTGCGGTGCACGTGCTGGACGGCGTTGGCCCGCGGCAGCCCGCCGGCCAGCCGCAGCTCCATGTTTTCGCCCGCGTTCAACCCCGCCCCCGACCCGCAGCAAAAGGTCTGCTCGCGGATCGTGTTGGCGGGCATCTCGTAGAAATGGTTGCAGACGTTGCGAATGACGTAGCGCGGCTCCTCGAAGAAGCCCATCCCGCGCGAGGGGTTGCAGGAGTCGTGGAAGGTGACGTTGAGGTAATCGTTGCGGCGCTTGTCGATCTCGAGCTTGCCGTGGTGGAGCAGATCGGCGGTGAACTCGACGAGATGGACCATCTTGGTCGAACGCGCCTGCTCGAATCGCGTTCCGGTGATGGGATTGACGGGGACCTCGAGAAAATCGGCCGGCCCGTTCATCGTGTCCATGTATTGATGGATGACGCGCCACATGTGGCCGCACTCGCCGCCCAGAATCCACTTCACCTTGAGCCGTTTCGCCTCGGCGTACATCTTGGCGTTCAGCCGCTTCATGGTCTCGTGCGAGGTGAAAAAGCCGAAGTTGCCTCCCTCCGAGGCGTAGGTGCTCCAGGTGACCTTCAGGCCGTATTTCTCCTCCAGGTAGTGAAAGAGCATGAGATAGCCCATCGCCGTGTAGGTCCCGGGGTCGGCGAAGACGTCCCCCGAGGGGGTGATGAAGAGGATGTCGGCCCCTTTCTCCATGAAGCGCGGCTTGACGCGCACGCCGGTCTTCTCCTCGATGTCGTCGACGAAGAAATCGATCATGTCCTTGAAGGCGTGCGGCTGGATCCCCAGGTGGTTGCCGTTCATGTAGCAGTTGGCGACGGGAGTGGCGATCCAGTCGATGTTCAGCCCGAGCAGGTTCAACAGCTCGCGCCCCATGATCGTGATCTCGGCGGTGTCGATGCCGTAAGGACAGAAGAGCGAGCAGCGGCGGCATTCCGAGCACTGGAAGAGGTAGTACCACCACTCGCGCAGCACGTCGAAGTTCATGGGCCGGGCGCCGTTCAGCTTGCCGAGGATGCGGCCCATCCGGCTGAAATCGTTGCGGTAGACGGAGCGCAAAAGCTCCGCACGCAGCACCGGCATGTTCTTGGGGTCGCCGGTGCCGATGAAGTAATGGCACTTGTCGGCGCAGGCGCCGCAGCGCACGCAGATGTCCATGAAGACCTTGAAGGAGCGGAACCGCTCCAGGCGCTCCTTGAAGCCTTCATGAATGATCTGCTGCCAGTTCTCGGGAAGGTGCCAGTCGTCCTCGACCGGGTTCCAGGCATGCGGATGGGGCAGCCCGAGGGTGGCCACGCTTTTGGGGTTGGCGGCGTAGCAGTACATGCCCTTGCGGATCTCGACCGGGGTCTCCATCCAGTCGCTCCGCGGCGGGCTGTGCTGGATGCGGTGCAACACGTCCTGAGGGGTCGGTTTCGCTTCGGCCATATCCGGTCACTCCTTTTCCTGGGCGGCTTCGGCAAGCTCCTTTTCCACGGGCAGCCCGGCCTCGATCATCTTTTCACGGAACTCTTCCTCGTATTCCTCGTAGGTGTGCACCGGAACGGGATAGTTCCAAGGGTTGACATGCCGATAGGCGCGCGTGTCGCCGCGCAGGTTCCGCGTGGGGCTGAGGAAAATTCCGCCCAGGTGCATCAGCTTGCTGTAGGGGAAGTAGGCGATCAGGACGCTTACCAAGAAGAGGTGGATGTAGAAGACGGCGCCGATGCCCTCGGGCACGGTCGGCCGGAAGGTGACCAGTCCCAGGGTGAGCTCCTTGACGGCGCGGATGTCCACCTTGGTCACGTAGCGCATGAGGATGCCGCTCAGCGCAATCCCGAAGATAAGCAGCAGGGGAAAGTAGTCCGAGACGAGCGACACGTAGCGCACCGCGGGAATGAGGATGCGACGCAGGGTGAGGTAGACCACGGCCAGAAGCAGGACGAAACCCGACAGATAGACGGCGGGCAAACCGAACTGGATGCCCGGATAAAGGATCTCGACCCGGAAGAAGCTGTCCAGGGTTTCCAGCAGCTGGATGCAGCCGGGCGTGGGCTCGAGGAAAAAGCGGGTATGCCGCAGGAGCACGGTCAGGAAAGCGTAATGGAAAGCGAGCGCCCCCACCCAGAGAAAGATCTCCAGCTGATAGGCGATCTTTTCCTCCTTGAGCCGCATCCGGGTGTTGCGGAAAAGCGAACGGAAGGTCAACACCTCGAAGAGCAGGCGCAGCAGGACGCCCCAGCCGCCCGAGGGGTTGTCGATCTTCGCCTGCGGGATCCAGTCGAAGGATCTCCCCTGCCCGCCGGTCGTGGGAATGGCGAAGGGAACGGGCGAAGCGGCCCAGTTCAACACCTTGCGCGCGAACCCCGCCACGAAGACGATCACGGCCGCATACGGGATCACCACCCCGAAGAGCCATTGCAGGCCGACGGCGGATCCGAGTCCGGCGGCCAGAAACAGAACGAAGACGACGAGGAAGGCGAACAGATAGCGTTTGTTCATCGATCGGCACCTCTCGATCCGTCTGTGCCGCGAGCGCCCGGGTCGGACGCCCGAAACGGCATCCCGTGACTGCTATGCTTCGGCCTCCGATGAGGGTTGCTCGTGCTCGGGGCGCACCAGACCCGCCCGCTGGAACGCCCGGAAGGTTCGGTAGCGCATCTCGTTGGCCTTGAGTTCCATCACCTGCTCCCGGCAGGCCATGTAGAGATCGAAGGCCGCGAGCGCCATGCGGTCGATGCGCTCGTGAAGCTCGGCGATCTGTCGGCGTTCCTCCGCGGAGGCCAACCCCTCGAAGCGCTCGGCGAGGATCCGCTTGAGCGCGAAGACGAAACCGACCGCCCGCGCAGGCGTCAGGTTCTGCACGGCGCGGATCCGCAGGATCGGATCCAGGCCCCGGGTCAGGGCCTGCGGCTCCATTTCGCCGATCAGCTGGTCGAAAAGGGTCTCCAGACCGTCGCGCGTGCGGCTGCCGACGGGATTGGCGAAGGGGTCGCGGCGGTCTTTCAGAAAGGAGACGGTGTCCGGGGCGTAGGCTTCGACGGCGGCTTCAAACCAGCGGGACAGGAGGGCGGTGCGTTCCTTGGCGATTCGATCGAAGAGCCCCTCTCCCATGGTTGCCCCAGAGTCCAATCTCTCCGTCCACGGGCGAGCGCCCGCCGGCGTTGCGGGGGAAGCGGAGTGCAGCGAAGCGGCCGGGAATGAGGGATTTCTATTAGACGAGCTTTATGGGCCTGTCAAGAATAAAGCCGCAGCTTGACGTGCAGGCGATCAGCCATAAATTCGCCAGCATAACGAACCGGCGAACCCCGCCGGAGGAGAACCATGCAGGAGGGCTTTTTCATCTTCATCGGCGGCATCCAGCCCCGACGGGTGACCGTCGATCCCGCTCCGCGCCGCTGCCCGCGCTGCGGCCTGCACACGGCGCGTCTGCAGCGGATGGACCATTATCTGAGCCTTTTCTTCATTCCCCTGTTGCGGGTGAAAACCGGAAGCGAGTTCCTCGCCTGCAGCCGCTGCGGCGAACAACCCGCCGCCTCCCCCGACCCGCCGGCCGAGGAATCCGGAGAAGGCGTCTGCCGGTTCTGCCGGAAATCGTTTCCGGCGGGTTATCTTTATTGTCCGCTCTGCGGAAGGCGGCTTTAATCGAGGGCCGGAGGCCGATTCGCCGGCGGCGGTTCCAGACGCAGCGCGCGGAGAATCCGCAGGGCGCGGCCGAAGGCCGTGGCGGGCTTGGGCGGCATCCGGCCGGCGGCGGAAGGACGCGCCGGAATGCGGATCAGGCGTCGGGCAAGCTCTTCCTCGGGCTGCGGCGCGCTTTCGTCCCCCGCCGGATCCAGGCGTGCCGCAAGCCGGTGAACGGCTTCCGCCGCCCGGCCCGCGGGGGAGAAATCGAGATAGGCCCGTCCCTGCCGCAGGGCCTCGCCCACGCCGGGATCCTCCTCGATTCGCCCGCAAACCGCTGGCTTCACCCCCAGCTTCCGCCGCATCGCCCGTTCGGCCGCCTGCAGAAGCTCGCCCTCCGCTTTTTCCCCGCGGCTGCGGTTGAGCACCAGCTGCGGCCGCAGGGAGGCGCACAGGGAGCGGATCTCCGCCGCGGCGGAGGGAAAATCGGGCGCGAGCCGTTCGGCGAACTCCTCCAGGCTGGAGGCCTGGGAAGCGAGAGGCCGCTCGCGCTCGGCTTGAAGCAGGCGGCCGAGTCCGGGTTCATTCCGAACGGAGAGCTTTTTTGCAATTTTTCGGTGCAGGAGGTTTTTCAAAAAGACCAGCGTCCCCGTGAGCGCGGCCGCATCGGGGGTCACCACGAGCAGCCCGGCCGGCGTCAAGCCGAAGAAATCGAGCGTCGCCAGCGAGGATCCCGCTCCGAGGTCGAGGACGATAAAATCGGCCGCAAGACGCCCGAGGTGCCGGATGAGCTTGCCTTTCCTTCCGGCGGATAGATTCGCCAATAGCGGCGTCCAGCCGTCCCCGGCAAGGAAATGCAAACCCTCCCAGCGTGTGGCGACGGCGAGCGCCTCCAGGCTTGCCGCATGGCCGCAGAGAAAATCGGAAAGCCCCGGGTAACGGTTCGGCAGCCCGAGAAACCGGTGCAGGCTCGAGGCGCCGAAATCGAGATCACACAGGATCGTCCGACGCCCGCGGGCGGCGAGAGCGATCGCGAGGTTGGCGGCCAAAAACGATTTGCCCACCCCGCCTTTTCCGGAGGCCACCGGCAGCAACTTCGGACCCGTTGCGGACGGTTTCGGCCGCGAGCGGGGTTGATTTGACAGATCGGAAACCATGATTACCTTCCAATGCAAAATTCAGACCAATAATTCCAAATTAGCGCCGTGACGGGGATAAAAGATGCGTCTCGACAAATTTACAATTAAATCTCAAGAGGTTATCCAGAAAGCCCAGGCGCTCGCCAACGAACGCGGCAACCCGCAGATCGAACCCGAACACGTGCTGAGCGTCATGCTGGCCGACAAGGAGGGGACGGCGGTTCAGCTCCTGCGCAAGCTCGGCGTCTCCCCGGAGGCGATCTCCGCCGAGGCCCGCCGGGCGGTGGAGCGGTTGCCGCAAGTGAGCGGCGCGGGCCTCGGGGAGGCCTATGTGTCGCCGCGGACGCGGGCGCTGCTCGAGAGCGCTTTCCAGGAGGCCGCGGCGATGAAGGACGATTACGTGAGCGTCGAGCACCTGCTGCTTGCGATGCTCGCCGAGACCGCAGGCGACGGGGCGCGGATCCTCCGGCGCGCCGGGGTGGACCGGGACGCCCTGCTGCAGGTGCTCCGGGAGATCCGCGGCGCGCAGCGCATCACCGACCCCAACCCCGAGGACAAATACCAGGCCCTCGAGCGTTTCGGCCGCGATCTCACCGACCTCGCCCGCCGGGGCAAGCTCGACCCCGTGATCGGCCGCGACGAGGAAATCCGCCGTGTGGTCCAGGTGCTCTCCCGGCGCACGAAGAACAACCCCGTGCTGATCGGGGAACCGGGGGTGGGAAAGACGGCGATCGTCGAAGGGCTCGCCCAGCGCATCGTCGCCGGCGACGTCTCGGAGACGCTCAAGAATCGACGTCTCGTCGCCCTCGACATGGGGGCCCTGGTGGCGGGAGCGAAGTACCGCGGCGAATTCGAGGATCGCCTCAAGGCCGTGCTGCGCGAGGTGGAGGCCGCCGAGGGACAGGTGATCCTCTTCATCGACGAGCTGCACACCGTGGTCGGCGCCGGCGCCGCCGAGGGGGCCGTCGACGCCTCCAACATGCTCAAACCGGCACTCGCCCGCGGCCTGCTGCGCTGCGTGGGAGCGACCACCCTGAACGAGTACCGCAAGCACATCGAAAAAGACGCCGCCCTCGAGCGGCGCTTCCAGCCTGTCCTCGTACGCGAGCCCGGCGTCGAGGAGACGATCTCCATCCTGCGCGGCCTGAAGGAAAAATACGAGGTGCACCACGGGGTGCGCATCCAGGACGCGGCCATCGTGGCCGCCGCCACCCTCTCGCACCGCTACATCAGCGACCGGTTCCTGCCGGACAAGGCGATCGACCTGATCGACGAGGCCGCCTCGCGTCTGAGGATCGAGATCGACAGCATGCCGTCGGAAATCGACGAGTTGAGCCGCCGCATCACCCAGGCGGAGATCGAGCGCGAGGCGTTGAAGAAGGAGACCGACGCCGCCTCCCGCGAGCGGCTCGCGAAAATCGAAGAGGAACTCCGCGCCATGCAGGCGGAGATCGAGCGGCTTAAGGCCCACTGGCAACGCGAAAAAGAGCTGATCGGCGAGATCCGCGCCATCAAGGAAGAGCAGGAGCGGTTGAGCTCCGAGGCCCAGCTCGCCGAGCGCGAGGGAAACCTCACGCGTGTCGCCGAGATCCGCTACGGACGGCGGATCGAGCTCCAAAAACGGCTCGAGGAAGCCAACCGCCGCCTGGCCGAGCTGCAAAAAGACTGCAAGATGCTCAAGGAGGAGGTCGACGACGAGGACATCGCCGAGGTGATCTCGCGCTGGACCGGCATCCCCGTCAGCAAGCTTCTCGAGGGCGAGCGCGAGAAGCTGGTGCGCATGGAGGAGCGCCTGCGCCGGCGGGTGATCGGCCAGGAGGAGGCGCTCGCCGCGGTCGCCAACGCCGTGCGCCGCGCACGCTCGGGCCTCCAGGATCCGAACCGACCGATCGGCTCCTTCATCTTTATGGGCCCGACCGGGGTCGGCAAGACCGAGCTCGCCCGGGCGCTGGCCGAGTTTCTCTTCGACAGCGAACAGGCCATGGTGCGGATCGACATGTCGGAGTACATGGAAAAGCATTCCGTCGCGCGGCTGATCGGCGCCCCTCCGGGGTACGTGGGTTACGAGGAGGGCGGCTACCTGACCGAAGCCGTGCGGCGACGGCCCTATTCGGTCGTGCTCTTCGACGAGATCGAAAAGGCGCACCCCGAGGTCTTCAACGTGATGCTCCAGATCCTGGACGACGGCCGCATGACCGACGGCCACGGCAGGACGGTCGACTTCAAGAACACGATCGTCATCCTCACCTCCAACGTCGGCAGCCAGTGGATCCAGGAACTGGGCGCCCGGGATCGGGCGGAGATGGAACGCCGGGTCCTGGAGGCGCTGCGCGCCACCTTCAAGCCCGAGTTTCTGAACCGCATCGACGAGATCATTTTCTTCCACAACCTCGGCCCGGAGCAAATCGCCGCGATCGTGGACATCCAGGTCGAGCGGCTGCGCAAACGCCTGGCGGAGCGCAAGATCGACCTGCACCTCGGCGCCTCCGCCAAAGCCTTGCTCGCCCGCCAGGGCTACGATCCCGTCTACGGGGCGCGGCCGCTCAAGCGCACGATCCAGCAATGGATCGAAAACCCGCTCGCTCTCGAAATCCTCAAAGGGCGCTTTCCGGAGGGCTCGCGGATCGTCGCGGAGGCCGAAGGCGAGGCGATCGTCTTCCGCCCGGCCTGACTTGTCTTCGCCGGCACCCGCCGCTATGATGGCGCAACCGGCGAAGGGGGGGGACCGGGCATTCAATGCGCAGCAAGCGAAGCCAGCGGCTGGCCGAATTCCAGCGGCAATTTCAGCCCTCCGACGGGGTGCTGGTCGCGATCTCGGCGGACCCGGACGCGATCGCCTCGGCGATGGCCGTGGCCCGCCTGTTGCGCCGCCGCGTGGCCCGGGTGGTGATCGCCAACCTGAACCAGATCAGCCGTCCCGACAACTTGGCCATGATCCGGTTGCTGCAGGTGCGGCTGACGCCGTTTGCGGAGATTCACCCGGCGGAATTCCAGAAATTCGTCCTCGTGGACGCCCAGCCCGCGCATCACGAAATCCTCGCCTCCCTGCCGGCCCACGTGATCATCGATCACCACCCCGAAAGCGGGACCCGCGCCGCCTTCACCGACATCCGCCCCCACTACGGGGCGACGGCCACGATCCTCACCGAGTATTTGCGTGCGGCGGGCATCACTCCGGCCCGTCGCCTCGCCACCGCTCTCTACCACGCAATCAAGACCGACACCGACGATTTCAAGCGCCAGACGACCCTCGAGGATCTGCAGGCGTTCCAGTACCTCTTCCGCCGCGCCAACATTCAACTCGCCCGCCGGATCGCCCAGGCGGACCTGCGTCTGGAGTATCTCAAGTATTTCAAGATCGCCCTGCAGGGCATGCGACGCCGCAAGAACCGGATCTTCGCCCACCTGGGTCCGGTCTCCAACCCCGACGTCTGCGTGATCCTCGCCGACTTCTTCATGCGCATTCACACCGTGGGCTGGAGCATCGTCTCGGGGATCTGCGAGCGGCGGCTCGTGGTCATCTTCCGCAACGACGGGGCCCGCGGCAGCGCGGGACGCTTGGCCCAGGCCTGCTTCGGAGCTCTCGGCTCGGCGGGCGGGCACCCCACCATGGCGCGCGCCGAAATTCCGCTCGCCGAAATCCGGGACCCCGCCTTCGATCCGAAGGATCCGCGCCGGACGCTCCGCTGGATCGTCGCCCGAATCGAGCGCCGCCGCCGGCCGCGGCCCCTCTCCGGCCGTCCTGCGGCCGAAGTCGCCCCGGATTCCGCCCATGCCTGAAGCAGCGGCCGATCTCCTCGTGACCGTCCTCGGCTCGGGCACCTGCGTCCCCAGCCGCGAACGAAGCTCCTGCGCCCTGCTGGCCGAGACCGCAGGCCGTCGGTTCCTGCTCGATGCAGGCCCGGGTACGCTGCGCCGGCTCGCCGAGGCGGGCTTCGCGCTCGACGATCTCACGGCGGTTCTCTTCAGCCACCTCCACCCGGACCACACGGGGGATCTCGCAGCGCTTCTTTTCGCGATGAAATACGATCCCGGGACGCGGCGGGCCACACCGCTCACGCTGGTCGGGGGACAGGGCTTCGCCGATTTCTACGCCCGGTTGAAGGGAGCTTACGGGGACTGGATCGACCCCGGAGCGGGACGTCTGCGGATCCGCGAAGTCGCCGTCGACGGACCGGATGTTCTCGATTCGGCGGGCATCGAAATCCGCACCGCCCCGACGGCGCATACGCCGCAGAGCGTGGCTTACCGCTTGCAGAGCCCCTCGGGACGCTCGTGCGTCTACTCGGGAGACACGGACTGGGCCGCATCGCTGGTCCAGCTTGCCGAACGGGCCGATCTTCTGGTATGTGAAGCGGCTTTCCCGGAGGGTCAGAAGGTCGCCGGGCATTTGACCCCGGCCCTGGCGGGGCAAATCGCCGCCCGGGCGCAGGTGCGGCGCCTGATGCTGACCCATTTCTACCCCGCCTGCGAGGCGGCCGACATCGCCGCGCAGTGCCGGCAGACCTGGTCGGGCCCGCTCCTTCTGGCCCGCGACCTGATGCGGATTCCCGTGGAATGAAGACGCCGGGACACCCGTTCGGACCCCGCATGCGCTATTATCCGATCCAGCTCGATCTGCAGGGCAGGCGCTGCCTGGTGGTCGGCGGAGGGGCCGTGGGCACGCGCAAGGCCGGCACCCTATGCGCCTGCGGGGCCGAGGTCGTGGTCGTCAGCCCTGAGGCGACGGCGGACCTCGCCTCCTGGGCCGAGGCCGGTCGGCTGCGGTGGCACCGGCGCGCCTACGAAGCCTCGGACCTCGAAGGCGCATTTCTCGTCATCGGGGCGACCGACGATGAGGCGCTCAACCGCCGGCTGAGCGCGGAGGCGCGCCGTTGCGGCGTTCTCTGCAACATCGCCGACCGCCCCGAGCTCTGCGATTTCATCCTTCCCGCCCTCCTGCGGCGGGGGGATCTCGTGATCACCGTGTCCACCTCGGGCAAAAGCCCGGCGCTCGCCAAGCGGCTGCGTCGGGAACTGGAACGTCGCTACGGGGAAGAGTACGCCGTGCTGCTGCGCTTGATGGGCGCCGTGCGCCGCCGTCTGCTCGCCCAGACGCACGCCCCGGAGGAGCACCGGGAGCGCTTCGAAGACCTTCTCGACGGCGGCCTCCTCGAACGGCTGCGGGAGGGGGATCTCGCCGGGGCCGACCGCGTCCTGGAAACCGCTCTCGGGCCGGGATGGAAGGCGGAGGCGCTCCTCGCCGAAGCGGACTGAACCGCGAACGCCGAAAGCCCCCATGGAAGAGATCCTGATCGCCGGCATTTTTCTCTACCTCGGGAGCGCCGCCGCCTATCTCGTTTTTTTTCTCCTGCAGCGGCCCCTGTTGCAGCGGGTGGGGATGTTCGCCCTGATCGCGGGGTTTTTGCTCCACACCGTGTACCTCGCCGCCGCGGGGTTCCGCCAGGGCCATTTTCCGGCCTCCAACCTGCGCGAAACCCTTCTCTTCGCCGCCTGGGCGGTTGCCGGCGCTTTTTTCTTCGTTCGGGCGCGCTATGGGGTGAAAATCCTGGGGTTGTTCGCCGCCCCGCTCATCGCCTTCGTGCTTCTCGCCGGCGCCTTGCTGCCCGATCCTCCGGCGCAGACGACCCGCCTTTTCCAAAGCCTCTGGCTCATGGCCCACGTGACCGCGATCTTCCTCGGCGAGGCCGCCTTCGCGTTGGCCTGTGGGGTGGGCATCCTCTACCTCGTCCAGGAAAAGGCGATCAAAACCAAGAAAACGCGTTACGTGTTCCGCAGGCTGCCGTCGCTCGAACTGCTGGATGCGGCCGGCTACGGCTGCATCGTGGTCGGCTTCGCCCTGATGACCCTGGGGTTGATTACGGGTCTGGTCTACGCCCGCGCGGTCTGGGGTCGCTTCTGGACCTGGGATCCCAAGGAGGTCTGGTCCGGGGTTTCCTGGCTCTACTACGCCGCCCTGCTCCACGGCCGCCTGCGCTCCGGCTGGCGGGGCCGGCGCTCGGCCTGGTGGGCGATCGTGGGCTTTGCGGTCCTCTTGTTCACCTTTCTGGGGGTCAATTTTCTCTGGGAGGGGCATCACCGGGAATTCACCCGCTGAAGCTCCTCGGGGCCTGCGACTGCCGCGCCGGCTGCGGGACACCATGGTCGCTCTCGTTCTCATCGGCATCAATCACAAGACCGCCCCCGTGGAACTGCGGGAGTGCCTGGCGTTTGCACCGCAGGAAACGGTCGAGGCCTTGCAGGAGCTCAGCCGGGGGCCCGCCGTGCGCGAGGCCCTGCTCTATTCCACCTGCAACCGGGTCGAGCTTTTGATGGCGGCCGAGGACCGCGAGGGCGCCGTCGCCGCCGGCCGCCGGCTGCTGGCCGCCCGCAACCGGATGCCGCAGGAGCTTTTGGAAAAGAGCCTCTACGTCCATGAAAACGACGAGGCGGTGCGGCATCTCTTCCGCGTCGCCTCGAGCCTCGATTCGCTGGTTGTGGGGGAGCCCCAGATCCTGGGCCAGATCAAGGAGGCCTACCGCCAGGCGCTCCGCGCCCGGAGCTCCGGAGTGATCCTCAACCGCCTGATGCATCGGGCCTTCTTCGTCGCCAAGCGCGTGCGCACGGAAACCGGGATCGGGGGACACGCCGTCTCCGTGAGCTATGCGGCGGTCGAGCTGGGTCGGAAGATCTTCGGCAGCCTGGAGGGCAGGCGGGTGCTCTTGATCGGAGCCGGCGAGATGGCCGAGCTCGCCGTCGAACACCTGATCCGCCAGCGGGTGGCCGGGATTCTCGTGGCCAACCGCACTTACGAAAACGGCCTCGATCTCGCGCGCCGCTTCAACGGCCGGGCGTTGCGCTTCGAAGATCTGCCTCAGGCGCTCGCGGAGGCCGACATCATCCTGAGCTCCACCGGCGCCCCGGGGTTCGTCCTCACCCGCGAACAGGTCCGCCCCGTGCTGCGCAGCCGGCGCCACCGCCCGCTTTTCTTCATCGACATCGCCGTTCCCCGCGACATCGACCCGGAAATCAACCGGCTGGAAAACGCCTACGTCTACGATATCGACGACTTGAAAGGGATCGTCGAGGAAAACCTCGAAGACCGCCTGAAGGAGGCGGTCAAAGGCGAGCGCATCATCGACGAGGCCGTGATCCGCTTCCGGCAATGGCTCGAAGGTCTGGAAGTCGTCCCCACGATCGTCGCGCTTCACCGCAAGCTGGAGGCGATCGGCGAGCAGGAACTCAAGCGCACCGCCCTGGCCCGGCGCTGGGGGGAGCAGGACGTCGAAGCGGCCCGGCGCATGCTCGCGGCTTTCATCAACAAGACGCTCCATGAGCCGACGGTGTTTCTGAAACAGCAGGGGCACCGCCCCGAGCAGACCTTCAGCGTGGACTTCGTACGCAAGCTCTTCCGCCTGGACGAATGATCCGCCGCAGAAGAAAGGACATCCCATGAACCGCACCGCGTTTCTGTTTCCCGGCCAAGGATCGCAAAAAGTGGGCATGGCCGAGGACCTCTACCGCGAATTCGACTGGGTCCGCGAACTCTTCGACATGGCCGAAGAGCTGACGCGGATCCGGCTCTCCCGGCTGTGCTTCCAGGGCCCGCTGGAGGAGCTCACGCAAACCGTCCACCTCCAGCCGGCGGTGACGGTCGTCAATCTCGCCTGTCTCGGTCTTCTTCGCCGCGAAGGTTTCGCCGCCGGCTTCTTCGCCGGCCACAGCCTGGGCGAATACAGCGCCCTTCACGCCGCGGGGGTTCTTTCCGCCGAAGACACGGTGCGGCTGGTCTTCGAACGCGGCCGGCTCATGCACCGCGAGGCCCTGCGGCACCCCGGCAGCATGGCCGCGGTGATCGGTCTGGCGATCGACGCGGTGGAAAAGGTCGTCGCCGAGGCGCGATCGGCCGGGGTCGTGGCGATCGCCAACCACAACACCGAAACCCAGATCGTGATCACCGGATCCCCGGAAGGGGTCGAACGCGCCTGCACCCTCGCCGCAGCCCGCGGCGCGAAAGCCGTGCCGCTCAAGGTGAGCGGCGCCTGGCACAGCGAGCTCATCGGCGGCGCTGAGGCCGAGTTCGGCGAGCGGCTCGCCGCCGCCGCCTTCGCACCGGCGCAAGGCCGGCTCCTCTTGAACGTCACCGGCGCCTTCGCCCCGGAGGATCCGGAGGCGCTGCGGGAGATCATGTCGCGGCAGCTCTGCAGCCCCGTCCGCTGGTACGACGGGATGCAGGCCCTGATCGCGGCCGGGGTGGACACGGTGATCGAGGTGGGACCCGGCAGCGTGCTCGCGGGCCTGATGCGCAAGATCCTGCCGCGCGAATCCGGGGTCCGCGTGCTGACCCTCGACGGGCTCAAGGCCTTCGAAGCTCTGCAGCGGGCGCTCACCTCCTGACTGCGGGGCGCCGTTTCATTTACAAGACACCCCGCCTGTGATAATGTTGACCATTTCATCGGCGATCGAAAGGCGGGGCCCGACATGAAAAAAAAAGATTTGGATTTTTTCAAAAAGCTTCTGGAGAGCCGTCTGCAGGAGCTGCTCGCCCAGGCGGACGACACCGTATCGGGGATGACGATCAGCCACGAGAACTTTCCCGATCCCACCGACCGCGCGTCGCTCGAGGCCGACCGCAATTTTCTGCTCCGCATCCGTGACCGGGAACACAAGCTGATCAAGAAAATCAAACAAGCCCTCGAGCGGATCGACAACGGCACCTACGGCATCTGCGAGGCCTGCGGCGAGGAAATCTCCATCAAGCGGCTCAAAGCCCGTCCGGTGACGACCCTGTGCATCGAGTGCAAGGCCAAGGAAGAAGCTCTGGAGAAAGCCCTTGGGATCTAATCCCGCGCCGGCCATCGATCTGCACATCCATTCCACGGCCTCCGACGGCACCCTCACCCCCGGGGAAATCGTAGAGCGCGCGGCGGCGCTCGGCCTGGGGGCGATCGCCCTCACCGACCACGACTGCCTGGACGGCTGCCGCGAAGCCATCGCCCGGGGCATCCCGGAGGGACTGGGTTTTCTAACGGGGGTCGAGATCAGCGCCGACCGGCCGGCCGGACTGCCCGGCGAGGGCAGCCTGCACATCCTCGGCTACCGCATCCGGATCGACGACCCGACGTTGAACGAGGCCCTCCTCGCCCTGCAGGCCGCGCGCGGAGACCGCAACCCGCGCATCCTCGAGCGGCTGGAGGCGCTCGGAATTCCCATCACGCTCGCCGAAGTCGAAGCCGAGGCCGACGGCGGCCACCCGGGCCGCCCGCACATCGCCCGCATCCTCGTGCGCAAGGGCATCGTGGCCACGATCGACGAGGCCTTTGATCGCTATCTGGGAAACGGCCGAGCGGCCTACGTGGGCAAGGAGCGCATGGCCACGGCCCGCGCCATCGATCTCATCCGGGCGGCGGGGGGTGTTCCGGTCCTCGCCCATCCCGGGCTGCTTGAACTCGAAGAGGATCAGCGGCTCGAGGCGCTGCTCGGGGAATTGAAATCCCTGGGGCTGGCGGGACTCGAGGTCTTCTTTCCGGACCACGACCCGGAGCAGACCGCACGCTTCGCCCGGCTCGCCGCCCGGCTGGATCTTCTCCTGACGGGGGGCACCGATTTCCACGGCGAGATCCGGCCGGAGATCGAAATGGGCTCCGGCCGGGGCGACCTCTTCGTCCCCTACGAGCTCTACGAGCGGATCCTCACCCTCTGACGCCGCCTTCGCCCATGGCTTCCCTCGACGCGATCGCAGAGGCTGTCGGCTACCGCTTCCGCAACCCCGCCCTGGGCGAGGAAGCGCTCCGCCACCGCTCCTTCGTGCACGAGTCCCCGCCCTCCTGCGGGCTGCGAGACAACGAGCGGCTCGAATTTCTGGGGGATGCCGTGTTGAACCTCGCCATCGGCCGCCTTCTCATGGACCGCTTTCCGCAGGCCACGGAGGGAGACCTCTCGCGGCTGCGCGCGGGGCTGGTGAACGAGCGCCGGCTCGCCCGGATCGCTCGAAGTCTGCAGCTCGGAGCCGCCATTCGGCTCGGCCGGGGGGAGCAGATCTCGGGGGGCTGCGAAAAGGACTCCATCCTCGCCGGAGCGCTCGAAGCCCTGCTCGCCGCCGTGTTTCTCGACGGCGGCTTCGAGGCGGCCTTCGCCATTCTCGAGCGCACCTTCGGCCCCCTGCTCGAGGAGCTCGCATCGGCCGACGCAGGCGGCGACTGCAAAAGCCGTTTGCAGGAGATGGCCCAGGCCCGCCCCGGTGCGCTGCCCTGCTACACGGTGCTGCGCGAGGAAGGGCCGGATCATGCGAAGACGTTCCGCGTGCGCCTCAAGGTGCTGGGGATCGAAACCGAGGGGGTGGGCCGCAGCAAGAAGGCGGCGGAGCAGGACGCCGCTTGCCGGGCACTGCGGCAATTGGCGGGCCTTGAGCCGGCTGCCGAGTCTTGAGCCTGCTCACCCCCTCGCCCCTGGAGCCTCTCCCGTTTTCCGGTCAAAGATCCTGTTTCAAAAACTCTTCGGTCTCCCGGACCTCTCCCGGCCGCCGGGAGTGCTCGCGCGGCACGGTGCCTTCTTTGAAACATTCGAAGACCACGCGGCGCGACTCGGGCACCGCGAGCAAGCCGGTTTCGGCGTCGATGCGGGCGAAAACGATCCCTTCCGGCGGCTGGAAGGTCTCGATCGGCACCTCGGCCAGGATCCGCTTCATGAAGCCCAGCCAGATCGGAAGGGCGGCGGAGGCTCCGGTTTCGTTTTTGCCGAGGGGCGCCTCCTGGTCGAAGCCCACCCAGACGCCGGTCACGTACTGGGGCACGTAGCCGATGTACCAGGCGTCGTACATGTCGTTGGTCGTCCCGGTCTTGCCGGCGGAAGGGCGGCCCAGCGCCTTGACCCGCTGGCCGGTCCCCTGCTGGACCACGCTCTCGAGCAGGCTGGTCATGAGGTAAGCCGTGTCCCGGCCGATGGCCCGCACCGGCTCGGGCCGGGCCTCTTCGAGGACGTTGCCGTCCCGGTCGAGGAGGCGGGTCACGAAAACCGGCTCGATCCGCCAGCCCTCGTTGGCGAAGACCGAATAGGCGCGGGTCAGCTCGAAGAGGCTCACCCCCGAGGCCCCCAGGGCGAGGGCGAGGGTGCGCGTGAGCTCGGAGGCAATCCCCAGGCGCCGGGCGTAGTCGATGGCGTAGTCGATGCCGATGTCCTGCAGGATCTTCACCGTGACGACGTTGCGCGACTGAGCAAGCGCCTCGCGAAGCAGCGTGGGTCCGTAGAAGGTTTCGCGGTAGTTCCGAGGCTTCCAGGTCTGGTCGCGTTCGCGGTCCTCGAAGACCACGGCCGAATCCAGAATGACGGTCGCCGGCGTGTACACCTTGCGCGGGTCGCTCTCGGCACGGTCCAGGGCCGCGGCGTAGAGGATGGGCTTGAAGGCCGAGCCGGGTTGGCGCCGGGACTGCATCGCGCGGTTGAATTGCGTCTCGCCGAAATCCCGGCCCCCGACCATGGCCTTCACCCGACCGCTTCCGGTCTCGAGACAGAGGAGCGCCCCCTGCACGAGAGGATCCTGTTCCAGCGCGAGGGTCCAAGGCTCGCCGGGGTTCCGGGGCGCCTCCTTCACCCGCACCAGGACGACATCGCCCACTCCCAGCGCGGCACTCGGCGTCCGGATCTTCGCCGGAGCGACCTCGGGGTTGGGGCGGCGCGCCCAGTCCATGTCGGCGAGCGCGATCCGTCCCGTTTGGGCGCCCATGCGCACCGTCACCGTGCGGGCGGCATCGTTCACCTGGACGACGACGGCTTCCTGAACGCTTCCCGGCAGGGGGGAAGCTCCCGGGCCGGCGGGTGCGGTTTCGCGCAGCAGCGCCTCCAGCTCCGGCGGCGTCAGCCGGCGCAGGGGGCCCCGGTAGCCCTGACGCTTGTCGAGTTCCCGCAGCCCCCGGTTCAATTCCTCCTCGGCCGCCTTCTGCATCTCCAGGTTGATTGTCGTGTACACCTGCAGGCCTTGGGTGTAGAGCACATCGGCGCCGTAGCGGGCCTCGAGCGTCCGGCGCACGTGTTCCGTGAAATACGGGGCGGCCTCGAGGTAAGGGTTGCGTCGAGTCTTGAATTCGAGCGTCTCGGCAAGCGCCTCGGCGGCCTGGGACCGCGTGATCATGCCTTCTTCGACCATGCGGTTCAAGACGTAGACCTGGCGCATGCGCGCCTGCTCCGGGTTGCGCAACGGCGAGTACCGGGTGGGCGCCTGCGGCAGGCCGGCGAGCAGCGCGCACTCGGCCAACGTGAGCTCGCGCACGGATTTGCCGAAGTAGTTTTCGGCCGCCGCCTGCACCCCGTAGGCGCCGTGGCCGAGATAGATCTGGTTGAGGTAAAGAAAGAGGATCTCCTCCTTGGTGAAGTCCTTTTCGATGCGATGACTGAGGATCATCTCCTTGATCTTGCGGACGTAGCTCTTCTCGGGGGTGAGCAGAAAGGAGCGGGTCACCTGTTGCGTGATCGTGCTGCCCCCCTGGCGGATGCTGCCGGCCTGGAGATTTTTCAGTGCGGCCCGAAGGATGCCCCAGGGGTCGACCCCGGGGTGCTGAAAGAAACGCGCGTCCTCGGCGGCGACGAAGGCCTGGATCAACAGCGGCGGAATCTCCTCCAGAGGAACGACGATCCGCCGCTCGCGGAAAAATTCGCCGATCACGCGGCCGTCGTCGGCATAGATGCGGCTGATGACCGGCGGCCGGTAGTCCTTGAGGCTGTGGATGCGCGGCAGATCCCGGCTCAAAATTTCGTAGGCCGCCCAGAGCAGGGCCGCCCCGATTCCGATGCCGACCAGCAGGACGACGAGCGCCGCCTTGAGCATACGCCGCAGCCATCCGCCCCGGCGTCGGGGGCGGCCCGTGCGGGGGACGGCGGAAGGGCTCGAAGGAGTGGGCGAAGCCATGGTTGGATTCGGATGCTCGCTGCCGGAAAGGCACCCGGAGGAATCGGCGCAGGGTCTTCGATGTTGGCGTTTAGCCTAACACACACCGGCTCCCGTCAGCAATAAAGAGGTTGACTCTTCTGCTAAACTAAGACTATTTTTGCAACTTTCAAATTCGAAGAGCAAGCCGTGATCCGACCGCATTTCGAAAAAATGGGCGGGCTGGTCCCCGTCGTCGTTCAGGACTGGCAAAGCGGCGAGGTTCTCATGCTCGCCTTCATGAACGCCGCTTCCTGGGAGGCGACCCTGCGCACGGGAGTGGCTACCTACTGGAGCCGCAGCCGCCGCGAACTCTGGATCAAGGGCCGGACTTCGGGGCGCATCCAGCGGGTGCGGGAAATCTTTCTCGACTGCGACGAAGACGCGGTGCTGCTGCGCGTGGAGCAGGTCGGGGACGCCGCCTGCCACACCGGCCGCCGCAGCTGTTTCCACAAGCAACTGGCCGGCGGTGAAATCCGGATCGTGGGCGAGCCGCTCTTCGATCCCCGGGAGGTTTACGGCACGTGACATCCAAGCTCAAGCTCGGCATCCCCAAGGGGAGCCTGCAGGAGGCCACCCTCGCCCTGTTCCGGCGCTCGGGCTGGGTGATCAACGTCGGCAACCGCAGCTATTTCCCCGAGATCAACGACGACGCCATCCAGTGCGCCATCTGCCGCGCGCAGGAAATGTCGCGCTACGTGGAGAGCGCCACCCTCGACGCCGGCCTGACCGGCAAGGACTGGATCGCCGAGAACCGCTCGAACGTTCACGTGGTCGCCGACCTCATCTACTCCAAGGTGAGCGCCCGCCCCGCCCGCTGGGTGGTCGCCGTGCCCTACGACGCACCCTACCGACGGCTCGAGGATCTCGCCGGCCGCAAAATCGCCACCGAGCTGGTCGATTACACCCGGCGCTACTTCGCCGAACGCGGCATTCCGGTGGCGATCGAGTTTTCCTGGGGAGCGACCGAGGCCAAGGTCGTCACCGGGCTGGCCGACGCCATCGTCGAGGTGACCGAAACCGAGAGCACGATCAAGGCGCACGGTCTGCGCATCATCCACGAGATGATGCAGACGAACACCCAACTGATCGCCAACCACGAGGCGTGGCGCGACACCGAAAAGCGCCGCAAGATCGAGCAGATCGCGCTTCTCCTCCAGGGCGCCTTGCGCGGTGAGCGCATGGTGGGGCTGAAGATGAACGTCCCCGAAGCCAGCATGGAACGGGTGATCGCGCTGTTGCCCAGCCTGAAAGCGCCCACCGTGGCTCCGCTCTACCGCTCGGATTACTTCTCGGTCGAGATCATGGTGCAGCGGGATCTGGTGCGCGATCTCATTCCCCGGCTGCTCGAGCAGGGAGCCGAGGGCATCATCGAATACCCTCTCAACAAGGTGGTCTGACGATGGTCTCGCAGCGCGCCCGGGAGCTGAGTTCCTTCCTCGTCATGGATGTGCTCGAGCGGGCGAAAGACATGGAGCGCCGAGGGATCCGGGTCATCCACCTGGAAGTCGGGGAGCCCGATTTCGACGCCCCCGACTGCGTCAAGGCCGCCGCCTGCCGCGCCTTGGAGGAAGGCCACACCCACTACACGCACAGCCTGGGCAACCACGACCTGCGCGAGGCGATCGCCCGCCATCACCGGGCGGTTTACGGCGTCGAGGTCGATCCCGGCCAAATCCTCGTCACCTCCGGCTCTTCGCCCGCGATTCTGCTCGTCTTTTCGGCGTTGCTCGACCCCGGCGACGAGGTCATCCTCTCCGACCCCCACTACGCCTGCTATCCCAACTTCATCCGCTTCGTCCAGGGGGTGCCGGTCAAGGTCCCCGTTTACGAGGAAGAGGGGTTCCAGTTCCGCCCCGAGGCGGTCCGCGCGCGGATCACCCCGCGCACGCGCGCCATTTTCATCAACTCCCCCGCGAACCCGACCGGAACGCTGCTCTCCGCGGCATGCCTCCGGGAACTCGCCGCGATCGCCGAAGGACCGCAGGGGCCCTGGATCGTCTCCGACGAGATCTACCACGGCCTCGTCTACAAGGGGGAGGAGCACAGCATTCTCGAATACACCCGCCGCGGCTTCGTCCTGAACGGCTTCTCCAAGCTTTACGCCATGACCGGCCTGCGGCTGGGCTACGTCATCGCCCCGCCCGAGATGGTACGGCCGATGCAGAAGCTGCAGCAGAATTTCTTCATTTCCGCCAACTCGATGGTGCAGCGTGCGGCGATCGCCGCCCTGGAATGCGCCGGCGACGATGTCCGTCGCATGAAAGCCGTCTATGACGAGCGGCGCCGCTTCATGATCCGGCGTCTGCGCGAGATCGGCCTGGGGATCGCCGTCGAGCCGACCGGCGCTTTCTACGTCTTTGCCAACGCCCGCCGCTACCTGAAGGACTCCTACCGTCTGGCCTTCGACATCCTCGAGCACGCCCATGTCGGTGTGGCTCCGGGGATCGATTTCGGCGAGCAGGGGGAGGGCTACCTGCGGTTCTCCTACGCCAACTCCCTGGAGAATATCCGCGAAGCCATGGACCGGTTGGAAGCTTATTTCCGGGACCGTTTTTCCTGAATTGCCCGCAACGGGATCCCCGCCGTCCGCCGGGATCGGAGGGGGACGTGCTCATCACCTCCGCCGAATTCGTGACCTCCGCCGCCCGCCTCGGTCAGTGCCCGCCGCCGGAGCTGCCGGAATTCGCTTTCGCCGGCCGCTCGAACGTCGGCAAATCGAGCCTGCTCAACACCTTGATGAACCGGCGGCGCCTGGCGCTGACCAGCGCCACCCCGGGAAAGACCCGGCTGATCAACTTCTTCCGGATCAACCGCCGCTATCTTCTCGTCGATCTGCCCGGTTACGGCTATGCGCGCGTCGCCGAGAGCGAACGCCGCTCCTGGCGACCCATGGTCGAGAGCTACCTCGCCGGAAGGCAGACCCTTCGGGCGGTCGCCCTGCTGGTCGACATCCGGCGCACTCCGGGGCCGGAAGAGGAACTCCTCTTGCACTGGCTCGACCGCCGGAGCATCCCGGCCGTCGTGGTGGCGACCAAGACCGACAAGATCTCCCGCCGCGCCCAGGAAACGCGCCGCGCCCTCATCGCCGACGGCCTCGCGCTTTCCCCCGAAGAGGTGATCCTGTTTTCGGCGAAGACCCGTCAGGGCCGCCAGGAACTCTGGCAGGCTCTGACCGGATACGCCGCTCCCGAAGACGAAAGGGCCTGAGAGGATTTTTCGGCGATGGACGATCCCCCGCGAACCCCTCCCGCCCCGCCGGCCTTCCGCTCCGGGATCGTGACCCTGGCCGGACCGCCCAACGCCGGCAAATCCACGCTTCTTAACCGCATCCTGGGCGAGAAACTCTCCATCTGCTCGCCCAAGCCGCAGACGACCCGTCATCGCCTCCTGGGCGTCTGCCACCGGCCCGGAGCGCAGATCCTCTTTCTCGATACCCCTGGGGTGTTTCACGCCCGGGACCGCTTGAACCGTACCCTCGTCGAAACCGCCTGGGCGGCGGTCGCCGAGGCGGACGTTTTGCTGATCGTCCTGGATGCCGCGCGGCCGGCCTCCGCCTCGGAGCGCCTCCTCGCCGAGCGGCTCAAAACGATCGCGCGCCCCGTCGTGATCGCGCTCAACAAGATCGATCTGCTGCCCGACAAGTCGGGCCTGCTGCCGCTGATCGAGCACTGGGCGGCGGAGGTTCGCGCCGCGACCCTCGTGCCGATCTCCGCGCTCGAAGGAACCCAGGTCGAGGAACTCCTCCAGGCGCTGAGCGCCGCCTTGCCCGAAGGCCCGCCCTATTTCCCCGAGGACGCCCTGACGGACGCCCCGCTGCGCTTCCTCGCCGCGGAATGGATCCGGGAGAAGATCTTCGCCTTCACCGGGGAGGAGATCCCCTACGCCGCGGCGGTGACAATCGAAACTTTCGAGGAGGCCCCGACGGGAAACCGCATCCGGATCGAGGCGATCATCCACCTCGAGCGGGAATCGCAAAAGGGAATCGTGATCGGCCGGGGCGGGGCGATGCTCAAGAAGATCGGCACGGCGGCGCGGCTGGAGCTCGAGCGGCTCACGGGCAAGAAGGTTTTTCTCCGGCCGACCGTGCGTGTGGAGAGAAACTGGCGCAAAAACGAGCGCGCCATCCGCCGTTTCGGCTACGGCGCTCCCCCGGGCGATCCCTCGAGGGGTTTGCGCCCGCGGCAGACGATGAGCGGCGAATAAGTGAACCGCCGCGGATGCTCGAAAAATTCGTGGAACTCCGCCGCGAACTCGGCAAACCCGCCCTCATAGCCGGCAAACGAATACCCCGATCGCCGCGCGGCGACCTCCACCTTACGGGTCCAGTTGAAGAGATCCGCCGGTCGGGCGCGGCCGTAGATGAGATGATGAGGGTAGAGGTGGACGCGGATCTCCTCGAAGCCCAGATCGTAGAGATGGGCGTAGAGGCGCCGGCCGGCGTAGGGATCGAAATCGGCCGTCTGCGCCAGATGATCCATCAGCGAAAAGAGCGTCCGCTCCAGCCGCGGCGGCATGCCGTGGTGGCTGAGGCAGTTGTGGTCCAGATCCGCCAGGCAGAGAATCCCGCCGGGGCGCAACGCCCTCGCCACATGGCGCACGATCTCGAAGGCCGAGCTGCGGTAGTGCTCGAGAACGAAGCGCATCCAGATGAAATCGAAGCGCCCCAGCTCTTCCAACGGACCGCGGATGTCGGCCGTCACGTAGCGGATGCCGGCGGCGGCGTAGTGCGCGCGGGCGTAATCGAGGCGCGCCGCCGAGCGGTCGACCGCGATCACTTCGCCCTTCTCGCCCACCAGCCGCTTCAAATGGAAAGAGGTCTTCCCCGGACCGCAGCCGAAATCCCCCAGCCGCATCCCCGGCCGCACCCCTCCCCAGCGGGCCTGACGGACCAATGCCCGCGGGTCGGTCTTGAGGTCCAGGCGCAGGGCCTCTTCCTCGCTCTCCATGAGGTAGCGCCCGGCGGAACTCACAGCAGGTTCCTCAGATAATCCTCCCGGCGCATCGCGGAGAACATCTCGGCCGGCGGCAGATCCAGGGCCTCCACGGCGAAAGCGCGCACTCGCTCGAAGTCAAAGGCGAGCCCCAGACGCTCGTAGAGCTCGGAGAGGCTGCGTTTGGGTCGGAAAGGCTTGAAGCGGCAGCTCGTCTGCAGGACGGGAATGGCCTCGCGGTCGAGCACCTCCCGAATCTGGGGATCGTTCCAGAAGATAAGGGGTTTGAAGACGCACATTCCGCCCGGAAGCCGCAGCAGCGGATAGAAGCGCTGGAAGGTCTCCTGGAAACGCTCCTCCACGGGTTTGTAGCGCACGACGCCTTCGTTGTCGGCAGCGGCGAACTTGGCGCTCAGCAGGTGTTCGAGGCTGGCGCTCACGAGATCCCAGAGGGAATAGCTCATGACGATCGTGAGCCGGTCGAGATCCACGTTCTGCGCGCGGATGTAACCCAGGAGCGCCGCTTTTTTTTGGGCGTTGCAGACCCGGCACGGGCTCGTTCCCTCACGGCGGGCCTCTTCGAGACCAGCCTCCGCTTCGGAAATCTCGTGCCAGCGGATGGAAAGGCCGCGCGCGCTCCAGTAGCGGTCGAGCCGCTCGCGTTCCCCCGGGGGATAGACATGAAGCGGGAAAAGGGCGGCGTGGGTTTCGAAGACGAAGCCGAACTCGCGGGCCGCGTGCTCCAGAAAATGGAGCACCACCGAAGAATCGCGGCCGCCGGAATAGAACATCATCACCCGCCGCCCGCTCAGGGCGGCAAGCTCGTCTTGCACCCGCGCGCAGAAACTCAGGTAGTCAAGGGCTTCCATCGGGGCAGATTCCTTAATCCTCGAATCCTTGCGCACCCCTCGAGCTCCGCAGCGGAGGAGGGGAACGCCCCCGGCCATCTCCCCCCGGAGCGACGGGTATCGATCAGCGCTTCACGGGCACCTGTTCGACGGCCACCGGCGGCGGAGGCTGCGCTGCGCCGACGGGCTTTGGCGCCGGTAGAGCGCCGAGCAGGGAGAGGGCGAGCGCCGCCGCATAGGGAATGGCCTGGATCAGCAAGAGCATGGCGCGCACGAGCGGCTCCTCGGTTTGATCGTTTCCGAAGCCTCCCTGGACGACCGCCGCGGCAACCAACAGAACGAACATCAGCGCCTCGCCCCGCGCCATGGCCAGACCCTGCAAGAAGGCATGCCGGTTCTCGCACTTGGGCGTGCGCAGGAAAGGCATGCGGCGCGTGAAGAGACCGCGCAGGATGGCAAGAGCGATCGTGTGGGTGAGGGCGGCGCCGGCCAGCGCCGCACCCAGGCGCTGGCGCAAGGTGCAGGGGACCCGCGCGGTGTAGAGCCACAGGAAATGGAGCAGCTTGAACAGAAAGGCCCCGATCGGCGGCAGCATCAACAGGTAGAGCGGAGCCCCGAACTGCCGCGGGAAGAAGAGCATGCCCGCCGTCCAGAGGAGGCAGAGCACGTTCATCACCAGGCTGATCGCATCCCCGAACCAGGGCAGCCAGCCGGCGATGAAGTGGTAGCGCTGAGCGAAGTTGAGCCCCCCGCTTTTCCGGAAAGGGGAGAGCCGGGGCCAGTGGTGCTTGAGGATCTGTACTGCGCCGTAAACCCAGCGGAACCGCTGGCGCTTGTAGCCGGCAAAGGAATCGGGGGTGAGCCCCTTGCCGAAGCTTTCTTTCACGTAGATCGTCTCGTAGCCCAAACTCTGGATGCGCAGCCCCAACTCGGCGTCCTCGCAGATGCACCATTCGGCCCAGCGACCCGAGCTCTCGAGGATGCTCCTGCGGATGAGGGTCATCGTGCCGTGCTGGATGATGGCGTTTCGCTCGTTGCGGTGCACCATGCCGATTTCAAAGAAGCCGTGGTACTCCCAGTTCAGGATTTCCTTGAAGAGGCTTCCTTCCCAGCCGCGGTGATCCTGAGGCGCCTGCACGACGCCCACGGCGGGGCGCTCGAAGTGGGGGACGAGCCTTTTCAGCCAATCGGAACGGACGAGGTAGTCGGAGTCCACCACGGCGACGATCTGGGCCTCGGGGTCGGTGTGCCGCAGGGCGAAGTTGAGCGCCCCGGCTTTGTAGCCTTCGACGCGATCGAGGTGAAAGAACCGGAAACGTGGGCCGAGCAGCCGGCAATGGGATTCCACCGGCCGCCAAAGCTCGGGGTAGGGGTTGTTGTTGTCGATGACCAGGACCTCGAAGTCCGGGTAGTCAAGCGCGGCCAGCCCGTCGAGGGTGGCCCGGACCATTTCCGGGGGTTCCTTACAGATCGGAACGTGGATCGAGACGCGGGGGAGCCTCTGCCCGGGAAGCGGCGTGAGAGGAGCGAACCGCCGCCGGAGCCCCTCCGGCCAGAGCATCTCGGCCATCTCGAAGCCGTTCACCAGGATGATCAGCAGCAGGCCGACCTGCATCGGCAGCAGCAGCGCCCAGACGAGGGTTTCGCGGCTGAGGAACTCGCCGAGAAGGGGCGAGGCGAGCACCCAGACAAACACCGAAGCCGTCGTCTGGAGCAGGAGCGCGAAAAAGAGCCGGCCGGAAAAGGTCTGGCCGGGGTTGCTCCGGAGGTAGAGCCCCACCAGGAGCACGCCGGCCAAGACGGCCGCCAGACCGGTATGGAAAAGGGTATCGGAGTGAATCGGCCCTTGAAAGGCGAATTTGGGCCGGCGATGGACGTCATAGACGCCCCAGAACGCTCCCACAACGCCTTCGTGCGGCCTTTTCCAGGGCTGGTCGAAGGCCTCCATGATGCAGTAGTCGATGTCCAGCCGGTCGGCGACCGTGAGAAATCGGCGCAGAAAGCGAGCCTCGGCCTCCCGGCCGGGCTTGGCCTTGCCGAAGTTCTCCCCGTTGCTCGGCCAGCCGACCTCGGCGAGGAAGACCGGTTTGTGGGGAAAGGCTTCGCGGATCTGACGATAACGGTCCAGCACCCAGCCGACCGACTGCTCAAAGGGAACCTTCTCCCAATAAGGCAGGACATGGATGGCGATAAAGTCGATATGTTCGACAAGCTCCGGGTGGCGCTGAAAGACGTGCCAGGGCTCGGCCGTGCCGACCGGGACCTTGACCGCGGCCCGCACACGGTCCAAGTAGCCGATCAGCTCTTCGACCGACAGGTCGTCACGGTAAATCGCCTCGTTGCCCACCAGAACGCGCCGGATGGTCGCCGGGTAGCGATGGGCATTTTCGATCAGATTGGCGATCTCGTCCTCGTTGCGCTCGAGACGGCCGTCCACCCAGGCGCCGGCGGTGACTTCGAACCCCAGGCGGGCCGCCATTCCCGGAATGGCCTCCATCCCGTCGAGCGAGGAGTAGGTGCGGATGCCGCGGGTCTTCCCGCGCAGAAACAGCAGATCCTCGTAGATTTCCTCGGCCGTCGGGAAGCGTTGGGCGATCGGGTCCTGCTCCGCGCGGTACGGGCTGAAGGAGAGGTAGTTGAAGGTCCCGCGCCAGTCGACTTCCGGTTTTTCCGGCCGGCTGAACGCCGCCCAGAGAGCGATGTTGAATCCGCAGGCCAAAAGAAGGATGATCCAGCTCTGCTTGCGCATCATGTCTTGGCCTTCCGCGGCGGGCTGCCCTGCGAAAGCCTCCGCCGCCTCCACTCGAGGATCGGACCAAAAAAAAAGGCCCATCAACGACAGGCCGGAAATAACCTCGATTTTTCAGCTACCGTCCCCGGTGCGTCTTTGGCGATCGTCCGATCGAACAGGTCGTTTCGCTGACGGCCGTAAGTATAGCAAGCGGCAACCGGTCGTCAAGGGCTTTCTGCGGCGGGGAGGGGAGCGGAGATTTGCCTGCCGAAAATTGTGGCTTTTTTCTAGGGAAGCAGGATTTCCTAAAAAGAAATTTATAGTCACATCGTAGCACAATAAAGAAATAAAGCTACAAAATCAAGAATTAAAATCCGATGTGGTTTTCGGCATATGTTTTGCTAATGTGCTAAATCGATGGCTGGAATCTCCGATCGCCCGGTGCAAATCCCGGAGCGGATCTTGAATTCTTCGTGGAGAACGATGATGCGGCGACAGAAAACTCGTAGCGGCCGAATCTCCGGAGCTTGCTGCTCCGGCGAGGGGTTCTCCCTTATGGAGACCCTCACCGTGATCGCCGTCCTGGCGATCGTCGCCCTCTTTGCCATTCCTCACGTGATCCAGTGGAAAAGCGCGGCGAACCTGCGGACGGCGGCCCGTGAGTTAAAGGAAAACCTGGAATTCGCGCGAAGCCTTGCGGTCAAGGAAAACCGCAGCGTCGTGGTGGAGCTCTTCCCCCTCGACCAACGCTACCGGATCAGCGTGCGCACCGAACAAGGAGATCTCGCCCCGGTCAAAATGGAAACGCTTCCCGCCGGGGTGCGGATCGATGCGGCGCATCCCGATTACACGGTGAGCCAGAACCGTCTCTCGTTCAATTCACGGGGCGGGGCGGACAACTGCACGATCGTTCTCAGCAGCCGACAAGACCTGCGCCGCAGGATCTCCGTCTCCACGATCGGCAGGATCCAGCTGGGGAGTTGAAAAGCGATGTCACGGGAAAGGCCTGAAAAGATTCCGCCAACCTCGAGGCCGTCTGCACCGCAACGCCCCGCCGTTCTTTCCGGAAACCGCGGCCGCCGGCTGTCAGACAATAACGAGGGCTATCTCCTGGTCGAGATCCTGATCGCCATCGCCGTCTTTGCGATCGGCTTTCTCGCCGTAGGGACGCTTCTTTTCGGAACGGCGCGCAACAACACGACCGGCGATTTGATCACCCAGGCGACGTTTCTCGCCTCCGAGCGGCTGGAGGCTTTGAAGAATGAGGCGCTCGCCGACCTGGCACCGGGAAACTACGAAGACCCCGCCAACCCCGTCGACGCCGCGGGCCGTGCCGGAGGCATTTTCATGCGGCGCTGGGAGATCGACGACGTTTTGGGCGGCAACACTTCGCGGCGGATACGCGTCTTCGTAAGCTGGAACCGCCTGGGCCAGATGCGGACCATCGAGCTGACCACCTTGACCCGAGGAAACGGCACATGAGCTCCCCTTCTCCATTCGATACCCGACGGCGGCAGGCCGGTTTCAGCCTGGCCGAACTGGTCGTCGCCTTGGGACTTGCCGGCATCGTGCTCGCCGTGTTGGTCGGTTTCTTCATCGACTTCAGCCGCGCGAGCACCCTGCAGCAGGCCTCCGCCGGCGCACAGCAGTCCGCGCGCGCCGCTTTGGACTACCTGCTCCAGGACCTGCGCCTGGCGGGCTTCGACCCCTTGCGCCGAGCGGGGGCCGGCATCGAGGAAATCGGGGCCAGCGGGCGCAAGCTGCGGTTTACCGCCGACCGCTGCGATCTGCCCCCGGGCTCCACGGGCTGTCCGCAACCGCAACCCGACGGGGATCTGGACGATGCCGGGGAGCGGGTCACCTACTTTTTCGATGCGGCGCAGGGAAGTCTGCGGCGCTGTCTTTACGAGGAAGCCGCGACCTGGGGCAGCGATGCCGTCAGCGGCAGCTGCCAGCGGCTGCTCGACCGCGTGGTTCCCAATCCGGACCTGGCGCCGCTGTTCGTTTTTTTGGACGAGGACGGAGGCCGGATCACCGACAACGCCGAACGGGACCGGATCCGCTCGGTCGTCGTCACGCTGACCGTAGCCGAACCGGGCGGGCCGGGCCGTACGGTTTCGCGGACCTACGTCTCCCGCCTGCGTTTCCGGAACATCGGGCTGTGAAAAGCCGGGAGGGCAGGATGGCAAGGGAACAAGTTGAATGCGGAATGATTCGCAACGAAAACGGCTACCTCACGATCGTCGCCGCCCTGGTGATCCTCGCCCTGATCTCTCTGATCGGGTTTTCTTCCTCGCGAATCGCCGGCACCGAGGTCACCCTCGCTCGCAACGAGTATGTCTACAAGCGCAATTTTTACCGTGCCGAGGGTGCCGCCCTGGAAGCGGCCGACAGGCTGCTCCGGATCCCCGATCTGCGCGCCAGCCTCCCCCGGTGGATGGAGACGGTCACCGGGGCCCTCGACGAGGAGACGCTTCCGGCTTACTGGGAACACACCGCCGCGGGAGGGGATCCGGTGGTGCCCGAACCCGCAGGCATCGACCCCGAACAGGCGCTTTTTCTTGCCGGCTACGAAGGCGTCGCCCCGGGGGCCTCGCTCGACATGAGCCGGCCGACAATCCATGCCATCACGATTTTCGGGCGCTGCACCGGAGATGGAACGAGCATCATCAAAATGGGTTTTCGTGCCGCCTACTGACAAGGGATTTCTTCTCCACCACCCAAAACTCTTAGAGGACGACATGGGCAAACCTCTCCGCGGCCGTAAGGGCCCACACAGCTGCGTTTCAAGGAGGCGGCGGCGGAGCGCCGCCGTGGCTCCGGCGATCGCCCTTCTGCACCTCCTGATCGCCTGCACAGCGTTCGCCGGCCCCGAGCTTTCGGACCTGCCCCTTTTTTCGCGGGTCATCCCGCCTCCGGCGAACATCATGTTCTTGCTCGACGACTCGGGGAGCATGAACTTCGACATCCTGGTCCGCGGACAGTACGACGGAAGCTTTCCCGACCCCACCCGCACCCCGGAGCAGCTGGCGATCGATCCTCACGGCTTCTGCTATGTTTTCGACAACCCCGGGGACAATGTTTACCCGCAGACCTCCCAGCCCGCCTGGTACGCCGGCAGCGAAGGGCGAAAGTACTGGAAATCTCAATGGTATCAAGTAAATGTGCTCTACTACAACCCCGGGGTGCAGTATGCCCCCTGGCCCTCCTACGGCACGGTCGTATTCCCCGACGCCGATCCCGACTACCCGCGCAGCCATCCGGTGCGCAACCCGAGCCTTACCGTGAACCTGCAGGCGGCCTCTTTCACCGTGGGCGGCCTGACCGTCCCCATTGCCCACTACTTCGTCTACTCGTCCGCCGAAGGCGCCGTCTACCTGGTGGTGCTCGATCGCACCAGCCAAGCGATCCTCTACTATCGGGCCACGGTCAGCGGAACGGGGCTGGCCGAAAAGGTGACCGCGCTGACCCCGGTCGCCAGTCCGCCCGCCGATGTCGTCACCGGCAGAAGCTACACCGCCGAGAAGCAAAACTTCGCCAACTGGTTCACTTATTTTCGCCGGCGGGAATTCGTCGCCAAAAATGCCATCGCCCGGGTGATCCAGAGCATGGCCGGCGTGCGCATGGGCTTCTACGGCATCAACCAGCGGATCGTCGCCACCCTCGAGCCGGTCATGGTGCAGCAGGGAACCACGATCACCGACCGTTCCGCCGTGCTGCTGGAGAAGCTCTATGACTATGTTTCCGGCGGCGGAACCCCCTTGAAGCGCGGCCTGCACACAATCGGGCAGTTCTACAAGGACAACACGGGTATTCTGGGCGGGCTTTCGGGACCCAAACCCTACGACGCGAATGTTCCCGGAGCGGCCTGCCAGCAGTCCTTCACCGTGATCCTGACCGACGGCTTCTACAGCGACCTCTCCTACACACCGAGCGGCATCGGCAACGCCGACGGCGACAACGGCCACCCCTTCGCCGACGGCTACGCGAATACGCTCGCCGACATCGCCATGTATTACTACGAAAACGACCTCAACCCGCTGCCGAACAGCGTGCCGGTTTCGCGCTGGGACCGGGCCACCCACCAGCACATGGCGACCTATGCCGTGGCCTTCGGCGTCAGCGGCACCCTCGATCCGGCCGACTACGACACCGCCTTTCACCATCGCACGACCGGCCAGGCGATCGCCTGGCCGGCGGTGCCGGGAAATTACCGCCCCGAGGCGATCGACGATCTGTGGCACGCCACGGTGAACGGCCGCGGCCGCTTTCTGAACGCGAACAACCCCGAAGAGCTCGCCGCAGCGCTGAGCGAACTGGCCCGCGCGATCCAGGAGATCCTCATCGGCTCATCCTCCTCGGTCACGGTCAACGGAGACTTTCTTTTCGGCAAACTCGGCTCCGACAGCGTCATCTATCAAGGGGTCTACAGCAACCGCGACGAGGAGTGGACCGGAGATGTGCGCGCTTTCCGCCTCGATCCCCTGACCGGGGACATCATCGCCAGCCCGTTGCGCTGGTCGGCGGCCGAACGGCTCGCCGCCCGCAGCCCGGACACCCGGCGCATCGCCACCTATAGCGGCACCGGCGGCATTCCCTTCCGCTACGGATCGTTGAACGAAGAGCTGCGCATGACGCTCGGGTCCCCGACCGAATCGCTCGTCCGCTACCTGCGGGGCGAGGAGATCAGCGGCTTCCGCGTGCGCTCGTCCAAACTGGGGGACATCGTCAACTCGGCACCCGTTTTCATGGCCGAAGAAACCGGGGGCGTGATCTACTGCGGGGCGAACGACGGCCTGCTCCATGCCTTTGACGCCGCTACGGGAGAAGAACTTTTCGCCTATGTGCCGCGTCTTCTCTTCGGCCAGCTCCGCCATCTCGCGGATCCCGGCTACACGCACCGCTTCTACGTCGACCTGACTCCCACGGTGATCCGCGGCCCGGGGATCTTAGGCGGCGATGCCGTCAGAACGCTTCTCGTCGGCGGCCTGCGCAAGGGCGGCAAAGGCTATTTCGCCCTCGATGTGAGCAACCCCCACAGCATCGACTCCGAAAGTGCGCTTGCGGGACGGGTGCTCTGGGAATTCCCCGCCGCATCCGACCCGGATCTGGGGTACTCTTTCAGTCGACCGGTGATCGTGCGCACCAACTCCAGCACTCATCCGTGGTTGGTGATCTTCGGCAACGGCTACGCCAGCGAAAACGGGCGCGCGGCGCTCTACCTCGTGGATCCCGGAAGCGGCAGCCTTGTCCGCCGCATCGTGGCCGAGCCGGGGCCCGACAACGGCCTCTCGAGCCCGCTTGCCGTCGACGTCACCAACGACGGCAAGGTCGATTTCATTTACGCGGGCGACCTCAAGGGAAATCTCTGGAAGTTCGATCTGAGCCGTTCTTCCGTCAACGAATGGTCCGTCGCTTATCACGACGGCGGCGATCCCCAGCCGCTCTTCCAGGCCCGCGGCCCCGGGGGCGTGCCTCAGCCCATCACCACCCGGCCGGATGCCATGACGCACCCCGAAAAACACGGCCTGATCGTGACCTTCGGTACCGGCCGGCTGCTCGGGGACGGCGACTTGAGCGACGAGAGCATCCAGTCGATCTACGGGGTCTGGGATTACGGCGATCGGGTATACGCCCCTCGCGCCCGGACCTGGAGTCCGGACGACGACCGCGAATATCTGGGAGCCTTGCAGCGCGAAGCGGGCAACACCCTGAGCAATCAGCCCAGCGCCGTGAGCCTGCTCCGCCAGACGCAAAAAACCTTCACCGTGATGCGCGGCGCCCTGGAACAGCGTTTCCGGGTTTTGAGCCGCCTCGAGCCCGTCTGGGTCACCGCCCCGGATCCCCAGAGCGGCCAGCGGCCCGACCCCAGCGCCGCCGTCGCCAATCACGCCGGGTTTTTCATCGATCTTGACCCCGGCGAACGGGTGATCAGCGATGTCATTTTGCGCGGCGGGCTGCTCCTCGTCGTCGGGTTTCGACCCAACAGCGATCCCTGCGGTCCCGGCGGAAACTCGATCTTTATGGAAATCAACGCCTTTACGGGAGGGCGCCTGGAGGGGGGCGTTCTTGACCTCACCGACGACCGCCGGGTGGACCCGGCCGACATCATCCGGGTTGACTTCGATGGGGACGGCGTACTAGAAGAGATCTATCCTTCCGGCCTCGAATTCGGCGGAAACCTTCAGCCGCCCGCCATCCTGAGGCTGGGGGAGGGCGGCATGGAGCGCAAGTACCTGAGCTCTACGAGCGGAACCATCGAGGTCATCACCGAACGGGGGCCGCGTCTCGGCGTCACCTACTGGATGGAAGTCCGCTACTGACGATCGCTCCGTCCCGGCCGGGCCGATTGCCACCCGGGGTTAACCGCCTTCTCCTTCGCGGGGCGCGGCGCGCGGTCTTTCATCCGATGGTCGTCTCCTTTCACCCCATGCTCCGCGGGGATGTGAATTTCCTCTGCGCCGGCCGCCCTCCGATGAAAGAGGAAATTGCGGCCATGCGCGCCGCGCGGGCGGTGCTTCTTCCTCAGGGTTGCTCCGCGCCCCTCTACCATGCGGCCAGAGAGGCCTGCGCCCACCTTTTCCCCAATTATGACGCCCGCTTCGTCTATCCGGGAAAGATCGGCCAGATCGCCCTCTTCCGCGCCTGTCGCCTGCCGCATCCGGAGACCTTCGTTTTCCGCTCGGTGCGGGAATTCGCTTCCGGAGGCGACATTTTCAAACCCAAACGGCGGCACCCGATCGTGTTCAAATGCGACTGGGGAGGGGAAGGGGAAACCGTCTTTCTCGTCTCCTCCCGCAAGGAACTCGACGCCCGGATCGCCTGGAGCGAACGCTTGGAGGGCAGCGGTCAGCGGGGCTTTCTGATCCAGGAATTCGTCCCCTGCGGCGCCCGCTCGTTGCGCGTGGTGGTGATCGGCGATCGCCGGATCGCTTACTGGAGAAGACAGGAAAATGCCGCCGAATTCCGGGCCAGCTTAGCGGCCGGGGCGCGGATCGATCCTCGCTCGGAGCCGGCGCTTCGCCGACGCGGCGTGGAGCTCGTCTCCCGACTGTGTCGCTTGACGGGCATCAACCTTGCCGGCATCGATCTGATCTTCGACGAACGGGAAAACCCGCCGGCACCGCTTCTGCTTGAGATCAACTATCGCTTCGGCCGCACCGGAATCGGCGGCTCGGCGGGATTCTACCGTTTGCTGCGGGAAGCGGCGCGACGCTGGCTGCAGGAAATCGGGATCGTTACGCCCAAGAAAAGAGGGCCGAGAGAAAGGCGATGAATCCCTTTCGACCTTCCGGTTCCGAGCCCTGGTGTGAACCTGATGAAGAGGACCTTCGCCGCGAGCGCGCCCGGGCGCGGGAAATCCGCCGCAGCCCCTGGTGGAAAAGGAAAATCGCCCGCGGACGCTGTCACTACTGCGGCCGCGCTTTCCCTCCGGCGCAACTCACGATGGACCACATCGTCCCCCTCGCCCGTGGGGGGAAATCGACGCGCGGCAATCTCGTCCCCTGCTGCAAAGAGTGCAACACATCGAAAAAACAGCTACTTCCCTTCGAATGGGAGCAGTATCTCGAGCGCCTGCGCCGGGGCTGAAACCCGGCAGAAGCCGAGGATCGCGATCTTATTTTTTCCCCTCCCGGGCCAGCAGTTCCCGATACCAGCAGGCGAAATCGAACATTCCGCGCACCCGGTCCTCGGCGTTCACCATCCCGATGGCCATTTCCAGCACGCCGCGGCTGTAGGACGTGTTGGGGAAGGGGGCGCCGCGGCTTGCCAGAAACTCCCGCACCAGGTCGTGCGCGGTGCGCCGGGTCGGATCGCGGCGAATGTCGATCGGGTCCTTGGGTTCGGCGAAGGGGTCCCAGGAGTCGTAGCCCCGCCGCAGGATGTGGCGGCGGCGTCTTTCGGACATCGATTCGAAAACCAAGCGTTTTCGCCTCTCGATCTCCTCCGGCGTAAAACGCTCGCTCATGGCTTACTCCGCAAACGCCGGCGGCGCGGCGGAGGCTCCTCCACCGGCTCCCCCCGCAGGCCGAAATAGATCTCGTCGTATTCCGTGAGCAGCGCCGTGGAAAGGGGAACCAGGAGATCCACCAGCTTGATGTGGGGGGCCTGAAGGTCGCGCAGCAGCTCGGCGGAAAGCTCCTGCAGTTTCGCGTGCACGTTGTCCAGCAGCACCGTGGGGTAGGAGGTGCCGGGCTCGAAACCCGAAAGACCGCAGGTCCGACCTTGGCCGAGCGCCGCCGTCGGGATGCCGTAAAAACGACAGGTGAGGGGCCGGTGCGGGTAGAGATCGCAGAGATCCCGGTCGTTCAAGAGCGGGCAGCGTACCCGCTCACGGCCGAGCGCTTCCAGGACTTCAAGCTCCGATCGGCCCTGGTCGAGTTGCTTGCGCGCGCGGCGCTTGATGCGCGCCGCTTGGCGGTCGGCGCGGTTGGCGGCCTCCTCGATCCGCGCCCGTTCCTCGCCGTGGAAACAGGCGCGGAAATGACGATTGAGGTAGAGCGCCTCGATCAGCGTGAGATCAAACAGCGCATGGCAGCAGTCGGCGCAACCCCGACGGCAGCGCACCAGATCGCCGAAGGCGGCGCGCACCCGCTCAAAAGCCTGATCCGCGGCCGCGGCGAGCCCTTCGTAGCGTCGGAAATAGGGTTCGAAATCAAATTCCATGGCTTCTGGTCACCTTTCGTGCGCCCGGGGGATGCGCCCCCCGGCGCCGCCGGCATGTTCCACGTGGAACAGGGAGCGCCTTGTCCCGCAGCGGTGCAGATGCTGTTCCACGTGGAACACGATCATTTTCCGATGCAAAAACGGCTGAACACCGCATCCAGCACATTCGTTGCCGCTTTCGTCCCCAGGATCTCGTCTGCGGCTCCCAGGCCCGCACGCAGGTGGATCACGGCCAACTCCTCGGATGCTCCCGTTTCCAGCAGTGCCGCGGCGGCGGCGACCTCGGCGGCGGCGGCCTCCAGGGCCACCTTGTGCCGCAGATTGGGGACGATCTCGCCTTCGTCGTCGGAGATCCGCCGCCGCAGAAAGGAGGCGATGGCCTGCCGCAACAGCTCCAGCCCCTCACCGGTTCGGGCGGAGACGAGCACCCGCGGCACGGGCGGCCAATCAGGGGGAGGCGCTTCGGGGCACAGGTCACGCTTGTTGTGCACGGCGATCACGGGGCGCTGACGCAGGCGTTCGAAAAGAACGTCATCCTCCACTTCATGCCCCCGGGGAGCCTCGAGCACGAAAAGCACAAGATCGGCCCCGTCCACCGCTTCCCAGGTTTTTTCCACCCCGATCGCCTCGATCTCATCGGCCGCATGGCGCAGACCGGCCGTGTCCCAGAGGCTGAGAGGGACCCCCTCGAGGACGAGCAGGTCTTCCACGGCGTCCCGCGTCGTTCCGGGATACGGACTCACGATGGCCCGCTCGCGGCCGAGCAGACGGTTCATGAGGCTCGATTTGCCCACATTGGGACGGCCGGCGATGGCGATCCGCAGCCCCTCACGCAGAGGCCGTCCGGCGTGATACCGGGAGAGAAGCCGATCGATCGGAGCGAGTACGTCGTTTTTCAACCTCGCGGCAAGCTCCTTTTTCGGCGGCGGATCCTCGAGCTCATCGCCGAACTCGATCGCCGCTTCGAGGCTGGAGAGAACCTCAAGGAACACCTCACGCAGGGCGCGAACCTCCGCCGAGAGCGCCCCTCGGAGCATGGCGCCTGCGGCTTCGAGAGCGCGCCGGCTCCTCGCCTGGATGATGTCGATCACCGCCTCGGCCTGCGCGAGATCGATACGGCCGTTCACAAAGGCGCGCCGCGTGAATTCGCCGGGCTCGGCCAGGCGGCACCCGGCGCTGAGTGTGAGCTCCAAAATGGCCTGCACCGCCGCCGGGGATCCGTGGGAGTGGATCTCGATCACGTCTTCGCGCGTGTAGGACCTCGGAGCCCGCATCACCGCGAGCAAAACCTCGTCGATCCGCTTCCCCGTCTTTGGATCCACGATATCTCCCAGGTAGAAGCGATGGGTTTCGAAGTCCTGAGCATTTGATTCCTGCTGACGCCTCGGGTGTCGGGGACGAAAAAGGGCGCCGGCGACGGCGAGGGACCGCGGCCCCGAAACGCGAACGATACTGATTCCGCCGGTGCCCGGCGGGGTGGCCAGAGCGGCGATGGTGGCAAGGGGCGGGTCCTCCGCCGAGGCCTCGGCGAAAGGCCGCTCCCCTCTATCCGCCGCACCGGGATCAGCCGAATTTCTTCTGCGTGTAATACTGCTGTCCAATGGATAGTACGTTGTTGACCAGCCAGTAGAGGACCAGCCCGGAGGAGAAATTAATAAAAATGAAAGTGAAGAATGCCGGCATCAACATCATCAGTTTCGCCTGGGTGGGATCCCCGGTGGCAGGAGTCATCTTCTGTTGCCAAAGCATGGTCGCCCCCATGATCAGGGTCAGCACGGGGATACCATAAGGGGGTTCCATAAGCGGAATGGCGAAATCGAAATTCCCGAGCCGGTCCGGCGCCGAGAGATCGTTGATCCAGCCGAAGAAGGGGGCGTGCCGCAGCTCGATCGCCTGGTCGAGCATCCGGTAGAGGGCGAAGAAAACGGGGATCTGGACGAGCATGGGCAGGCAGCCCCCCAGGGGGTTGATGTTGTAAGTGCGGTGCAGCCGCATGATTTCCTCGTTCATCTTCTTGCGGTCGTTTTTGTGACGGTTGCGGATCTCCTGGAGCAGCGGCTGCAGTTTCTTCATTTGATTCATGGATTTGTAGCTCTTTGTGCCCAGGGGCCAGAGAAGAATTTTGGTGATGACCGTAAGAATGATGATCGCCACCCCGTAGTTGGGGATGAGCCCGTAGAAAAAGTTCAGGATCCACAGGCAGGGCTTGGCGAGCCAGTCGAAGGTGCCGAAGTCGATGATGCGCTCAAGATCGCGGCCCACGGCGCGGACTACGGGCAGGCTCTTGGGGCCGAAGAACAGCTCGAAGGCGAGTTTCACCGGAACGCCGGGCTCGAAGGCCGGCACCGGAACCGCGTAACGCGCCTCCACCCGGTTGCCGGGTTGGCTGCGCAGCGCGACCTCCGCCGCCACCGGCTCCAGGGGAATGAGGGCGGTCATGAAATAGCGTGTCTCTAAAGCCAGCCACTTCACCGTACCGCTGAGGTTGCCTTTCTTGGCGATATCGCCGATCGCGATCTGTTCGAGCGAGCGATCGACCAGCGCCGAGGGGCCCTCGAAAGAGGAGGAGCCCTTGTGAGGAGGAAATTCGTTTCGCAGCGCGACCCAGGCGCTGTCGCTCAAGGCGCGTTCCCCCAGGTTCACGAAGCGGACTTCGAGGTCGATGACATAGGAATCGGCGCGGAAACGGAACCGTTTCTCGACCGCCACTCCTTGCGGGGAGCGGCTGCGGAAAAGGATCTCCGCCGTCCCCGCAGGCAGATCGAGTCGCTCGCCGGCGAACTCGGCCTGGAAGCCACGCACCCCCTCTGTAAAACCGGGGGTTTTCGCGAGCCCCACGGCCAGAACCTGCAGCGCCTCCTTCTCCGGCAGGAGATTCATCGGCGGGGCGTCCTTTTCGGGGCGAACCCGGTAGTGCTTGAGTACGAAGGAATCGATCGCCGCCGCGTTTTCGGCGAAAACCGCCTGGTAGAGCGGAGTTTCGACGAGCAGTCGCCGCGAAGGCCCTTCGCCCGTAGGAGCAGGAACCGAGAGGCTCTCACGCTCCGGGGCGGAGGAGGAGGAAGCAGGCTCGGCAGGTGGGGCGGCGGTCTCCTGCGGGCGATCCTGGACAGGGGGTTTGGGACCGGTCTGCGGCCCGAAAAAGACATTCCAGAGCATGAACACCAGGAAGGAAAGAACCAAGGCCAAGATCAACCGCATGTGATCCATCGTTTACGATCTCCCGGGGAGGGGGGCGGTTACGGATTCTCAAGGAACGGGATCGACGCCGCCTGCATGAAAGGGGTGGCAGCGCAGGATCCGCCGGACTGCAAGCCACAGCCCGCGGACCGGGCCATGTCGCCGCACGGCCAGCAACGCGTATTCCGAACAAGAAGGAACGAAGCGACAGGACGGGCCGAGCAAGGGAGAAATCGCCAGCTGGTAAAGGCGGATGAGCAGCACCAAAAAATCCGTCGCCGCAACCCGCGCGTTCACGCCGCCCCTGCAATTTTTTCAAAGAGTTCGTGAAGCGCCTCAAAAAGCATGCGGTTGGTCTGCTCGGCAGCCCCGCGGCGCGCGATCACATGCACGTCCCAGGGCCCGCCGAGTCTCTGCCGGTTGAGGCGGAAAAATTCGCGCACCACGCGCTTGATCCGGTTGCGCTGCACCGAGCGGCCGATGCGGCGGCTGACGGTGACCCCCAGTCGCGACCGCCCCGATTGCGACGGCGCGACCACGGCGAGAAACCACGGTACCGCCACGCGTCGGCCCTCGACATCCAGCGCCGAAAATTCGGACCGCTTGCGGATCCGATCGCTTTTGCGGAAGCTGAAGCCCAAGCCCGGATGATCCGCCGCCGGAATGCGTCGGCCGTCGCGGGATGCCCGGTCATCCGGCCAGACGGGCGCGCCCTTTGGCGCGGCGCCGGCTGAGCACGCGGCGCCCGCCGGGAGTGGCCATGCGCTTGCGGAAGCCGTGATTGCGCACCCGGCGCAGCCGGCTGGGCTGAAACGGCCTTTTCATGGGTCCGATCCTTTCGCTTATAAGGAATAATCAAAACTTTTAAGATAAATCACATGCTTTTCTTCTTTGTCAAGAAAAAAGGACGCCGAACCCAAGCGCCGGGCCCTCAAGCTTCGCAGGAGGCGAAGACTTCGAACTGCTCGATGTGGAACTGGGGCTCGGGGTAAATCACGATCGTCCGGCCGAGAGCGCGTTCCAGCGCGGTGACGAGCTGCCGTTCTTCGCCGTGCAGCAGATCGGCCACCTGGGGATTGGCGCGGATGACGATCCGGTCGCCCATCAGGTCCGCCGCGCTGCGCAGGATCTCGCGGTGGATGTTGTAGCAGACCGACTGCCGCGAGACGATCCAGCCCTCGCCCTCGCAATAGAAACAAGGCTCGCAAAGCACGCGGGGCAGCGGTTCGTGCGTGCGTTTGCGGGTCATCTGGATGAGGCCCATCTCGGACATGGGCAGCACGTGGGTTTTGCTCTTGTCGCGCTTGAGGGCCTCGCGGAAGGCGGTGAAGACCCGCTCCTGGTTCGACTTTTTCTCCATGTCGATGAAGTCGATGATGATGATCCCGCCGATGTCCCGGAGGCGGATCTGATAGGCGATCTCCTTGACCGCCTCGAGGTTGGTCTTGAGGATGGTCTCCTCGAGGTTGTGCTTGCCCACGTAACGGCCGGTGTTGACATCGATCGCCGTGAGGGCCTCGGTGTGCTCGATCAGGATATAGCCGCCGGACTTGAGCCAGACCTTCCGTTTGAGGGCGCGGGAGATGTCGCCCTCGAGGTTGTAGGCGTCGAATATCGGCTCGGGCCCTTCGTAGAAGAGAACCCGCTCCTTGAGGGCCGGCATGTAGGTGTCCAGAAAGGATAGCACGGCCTCATAGGTCGGCCGCGAGTCGATGACCAGCTTTTCGGCTTCGTGAATGAGCAGATCGCGCACCGCCCGCAGGCTCACGGCGAGATCTTTGTAAAGAAGCGACGGGCTCGGGGCGTTTTCGAAACGGCGCCGGATGTCGGCCCAAAGATTGTTCAAAAAGCCCATCTCGTAGACGATCTTCTCCTCCCCCTCGCCCTCGGCCGCGGTGCGCACGATGTAGCCGTAGTTCTCCTGGCGGTGATCGAGAACGATCTGCCGCAGCCGCTGGCGCTCGGCTTCGTCCTCGATCCGCCGCGAAACCCCGACATGGCTTGAGGAGGGCATCAGCACAAGGAAGCGGCCGGGCAGCGCGATCTGGGAAGAAATGCGGGCCCCCTTCGTCCCCATGGGGGATTTGGCCACTTGTACGAGAACATCCTGGCCCTCGACGAGGAGCTCCTCGATGGGGATATCGCGCCTGCGGGCCGGCGGGGCAAGAAGCTCGCCTTCCTCGGCATCGCCGCCCGCCTCTTCGGCCCGCAAAGCAAAGAAGCGTTCGATCTCCCCGAGCCCTTCCGCGGCGACGTCATCCACGTAGAGAAAGGCGGCCTGGCTGAGGCCGATGTCGACGAAGGCCGCCTGCATGCCCGGAAGAACCCGGACCACACGTCCCTTGTAGATGTTGCCCGCGATATGGGCATCGTCCCCTCGGTCGACGTGCAGCTCGACGATGGTGCCGTCCTCGAGGAGCGCAACCCGCGTTTCGCGCTCGGTGACGTTGATGATCAGCTGTTTGTACACGTCGGCACACCCCGAGGAGGAACCGGGCTTCAGACGGATTCCGGGCGGAGCTTGCGAAAACGCACCCGGGCAAGATCGGCCGGCGTAAGTCCGAAGGCGACGGCCAGCAGTTCGCCCGGCCGCAGGCTGGTGCCTCCGGCCCGGCAGAGCGTGAACTCCACCGTGTCGTGGCTGACAACCCTGAGATTTTGCAGCATATCGCCGAGGATAAATTTTTTCAACCGTCCGCCGTGACCGGTGACGGTGACCTCGCGGCCGGGATCGAAGTCCTGCCGCAAACGCTCCGGGACCAGGCCGGGAAAGCGGACCCGAAAGCGACGGCAGGGAAGCTGCGGCTGCGGCGGGCGGCTTTCGCCGTGAACGCGCAGCCCCTCGGGCAGCTCGGCGTTCATCCGCCGTTCGATTTCTCCGGGGGGAAGATCCCGGGCGAGGCGCACGGTAAAGGATTCCTCCTCGCTTTCGGTTCCCGTCGGCAGAGGATCGTCGAAGGCGACCCGGGGCTTGGGATGAAAGCCCTCGCTGTAGACCAGCGGCAGGCCGGCTCGCCGCAGAGCGCGGTGGAGGATGTGCACAAGCTCCAGGTGGCCGAAGAATCGCGCCGGACCGGTCTTCGAATAGAACACCTGCACCGTCACCGGGGGCTGCGTCGGCCGCGACGCAGGGCGGCCGCGGGAAGAAGGCTCCGCGGGCAGTTCGGAGGCAAGCCGGGGGTGGATCCGCTCGAAATCGCAGCATCCGCAGGCATTGCAAGCCCCGGATCGGCAATCGGCGGTTCTCTCGGCCCGCAGCGCCCTCTCCCATTCCCCCCACAGGTAATCCCGGCTGACCCGAACGTCGATCCGGTCCCAGGGAAAAGGCTCGAAGCGCGGACGCGGTCGCGAGGTGTAGAACTCGGGATCCACGCCGCATTCGGCGAACGCCTCCCGCCAGCGATCCAGCCGCAGCCGGTCCCCCCAGCCGTCGAAGCGGCAGCCCCGGCGGTAGGCCGCAAGGAGCACGCGCGAAAGTCTGCGGTCCCCGCGGGCGAAGACCCCTTCGAGAAAACTCATCTCCGGGTTCTGCCACTTGACCTCGACGTTGCGCCGCGAAAGCCGCTGCCTCAGCTCGTGCAGCACGCGGCGGCCCTCCTCCAGGGAAAGCTGCGCGGCCCACTGAAAAGGGGTGTGCGGCTTGGGGATGAAGAGGGCGAGCGAGACATGAAGCCGTCCCCGGCGACCCCCGGGTCCGCGGAGGCCGGAGAGTGCCCGCACGAGCTCGACCAGGGCCTGCCGGTCGGCCTCGGTTTCCGTGGGCAGGCCGACCATGAAATAGAGCTTGATCAGCTCCCAGCCGGCGCGGAAGGCCTCGCGGACGGTGTCGAAGATCTCGGCTTCGTCGACGTTCTTGTTGATCACGTCGCGCAGCCGTTGACTTCCGGCCTCGGGGGCGATCGTGAAGCCGGTCTTGCGCACGGAGCCGATGAGCTCCATGAGGGTCGGCGAGAGGGTGCCGGCCCGCAGCGAGGGGAGCGAAACGGCGATGCGTTCCTCTCCGTGCCGGGCCATCAGACGCTCGAGCAGCGGCACAAGGCAGCCGTAGTCGCCCGTGCTGAGCGACAAGAGCGAGAGATCCTCGTAGCCCGTGGCCGCCAGAGACCGCGCGGCGAGATCGAGCAGGCGCCCGGGCGAACGCTCCCGGACCGGTCGGTAGATCATGCCGGCCTGGCAGAAGCGGCAGCCGCGGGTGCAGCCGCGGGCGACCTCGATCCGCAGCCGGTCGTGGACCGGCTTGCCGAAGGGCACGATGGGACGATCGGGAAAAGCCGCCCGATCGAGATCGGCGAGGACCGCGCGCCGGACGGCGGCGGGCGCGTCGGACCGGAGGGGCTCGAGGTGCACGAAGCCGTTCTCGTCCCAGCGGGGGCGGTAAAAGGAGGGGACATAAACCCCCTCGATCCGCGCCCAGCGGGATAGGAGCGCCTCGCGTCCTTCCCCCCCCCCCTCCTTCCAGTCCAGCCAGGCGCGGGCGAGTTCGAGCACGACCTCCTCGCCGTCGCCCACGACCAAGGCGTCGAAAAACTCGGCGATCGGCTCGGGGTTGCAGGTCGCCGGCCCCCCGCCGAGAACGAAGGGATGACCCTCGTCGCGCTCGGCGGCCAAAAGCGGAATCCCGCCCAGCTCGAGCATGGTGAGCAGGTTGGTGTAGTTCAGCTCGTAGAGCAGGCTGAACCCCACCCAGTCGAAGTGCGCCAGCGGGGTCCGGCTCTCGAGCGAGCAAAGCCTCTCGCTCCGCGCGCGAAGACGTTCCTCCAGATCTTCGGCCGGAGCGTAGACCCGCTCGGCGGCGATGTCGGGCTCGCGGTTGAGGACATGGTAGAGGATCTGCATGCCGAAATGCGAGGTCCCGATTTCGTAAAGATCGGGAAAGGCGAGCGCCACCCGCAGTCGCACGCGGCCGGAGTCCTTGCGCACGGCGTTCACCTCCGAGCCGAGGTAACGGCTCGGTTTTTCGACCTCTTCGAGGTAGTCGGCCTCGCGCTCCATGGCGGTTTCCCTTCAGCGCCGGCGGAAGCGGATGCGGTTGCAAAAGTCCGCGGAACCCGCTATCGGCTCGACGGAAAAGCAGAACGGGGTTTCTTAACCGGATAATCATGGAAAAGCCAGTGACCAGGTCCTTGCTCTTTTTCTTTCTGAGTGCGGTGCTGCTTGCGGCACCGGATCCCGCCCCCTCCCTCGCCGCGGAGAACCTGCGCGAAAGCGCCGTCGTCCGCGCCGTACGCCGCGCCGGCCCCGCCGTCGTCAACCTGAGCACAGTCTACGAGGTGCGCACCCGGGCCCACCCCTTTTCCGGCTTCGCGAGCCCCTTTTTCGAGGAGTTCTTCCGCGATTTCTTCGATCCCCGCTTCGAGCGGCGCCGGGAGCACACCAGTTTGGGTTCGGGGGTGATCATCGACGGCGATCGGGGGCTGATCCTCACCAACGCCCACGTCATCCAGCGTTCGGGCACCATCCGGGCGGTGCTCCAGGACGAACGGGAATTCGAAGCGCGCATCGTGGGGGTCGACCCCGATTCGGACCTGGCGGTTTTGCAGATCTCCTCCTCCGAGAGGCTGCCCTCCATTCCCATGGGCCGCAGCGACGATCTGTTGATCGGCGAGACGGTGATCGCCATCGGCAATCCTTTCGGTTTCTCGCACACGGTGACGACCGGCGTGATCAGCGCCCTCAACCGCAGCGTGCGCACCGACGAGCGCGTCTACCAGAATTTCATCCAGACCGACGCCTCGATCAACCCCGGAAACTCGGGCGGGCCCTTGCTCAACATCGAGGGCGCCCTGATCGGCATCAACACCGCGATCTACGCCAAGGCCCAGGGCATCGGCTTCGCCATCCCCATCGACCGCGCCCGCCGCATCGTGGCCGATCTGCTGCGCTACGGCGAGGTCAAGCCGGCCTGGATCGGGCTGCTCGTCGAGGAAATCGACGAGCGCGCCACCGGACCCTTGGGATATCCCGCCCGCCGGGCGGTCCGGGTGAGCGCCGTCGAGGAGCAGAGCCCGGCCGCGGCCGCCGGCCTGCGGCCGGGCGATATCGTGGCGGCCATCGCCGGAAAGCGCATCGCCTCGCTGGAGGATTACTATGCCGCCACCCGGCCGGCGACCGCGGGCGAGGTGCTCGAGATTCAGTACTGGCGCCAGGGGGAGATCCGCAGCCTTCGTTTGCGGACGGTCGAATTCCCGCTCGAACGCGCCGATCATCTCGCCTGGGAGGCGATCGGCGTCCGCGTCGCCGATCTCGACGAGCGCTCCCGACGCGCCCACCGCATCGCCGCCCGCGAAGGGGCCCTCATCACCGAGGTCCGGCCGGGGTCGCCGATCGCCCGCGCGGGGGTGCGCGCCGGCGACGTGATCCGCCAGCTGGACGACAGCGCGATCGCCGGCCGGGAGGATTTCCGCCGCGCCCTCGTGCGGCACCGTGAAAAGGCGACGATCGTGCTGCTCATCCAGCGCGGCGAGCAGGGCTATTCCCTGACCCTTCCTCTCCGTCCGCCCCGGGAGCAGGCGCGATCCGCTTGCGACTCCCGCGCGAGGTCCGGTTGACAAAGCCGCGGCGGCCCTGTACCAAGCGGAAATCGTCCTTCCCTGTTGCTTTCCCTCAGAGGAGCCGCCCCGATGAAAATCGCCGTCCTCGGCGCCCTCGGCCTGCAGGGCCGCGCGGCCCTCCGCGATCTCGCCGCCAGCCCCCGCGTGAGCGAAATCCTTTGCGCCGATGCCGACCTTTCCGGCTGGGAGTCGCTGCGGACGAAGCTCGACGCCTCCCGCATCACCCCCCTGCGCATCGACGCCTCCTCGCGCGACGCTCTCGTCGGGCTGCTCCGCCGGGGGGTGGATGCGGCGATCGATCTTCTGCCGCTTTCCCTCATGGAAAACGCCTTCGAGGCGGCGATCGAGGCCCGAGTCCCGCTGGTCAGCACGAACTACGGCGCCCCCATCCGCCGCCTCGACGGCCGCGCCCGGCAAGCCGGCGTCAGCCTGATGCCCGAGTGCGGCCTCGACCCGGGAATCGATCTCGTGCTCTGCGGCGAAGCGGTGCGCCGCTTCGACGACTTGCGCGAAATCCAGTCCTATTGCGGCGGCATCCCGGAGCCCGCGGCCTGCACCCCCCCGCTCCGCTACAAGATCAGCTGGAATTTCGACATGGTGCTCCGCACGCAGAAGCGCCGTTCGGTCTTTCTCGTAAACGGCGAGCGGATCGAGGTGCCCGCCGAGCGGCAGCATGAAACCGATCTGATCCATACGGTCGCCTTTCCGGGGCTGGGGGAACTCGAGGCGGTGCCGAACGGCGATGCCGTCTTCTACGTGGAACTCCTCGGCCTCGGCGGACGGGTGCGCGACGCGGGTCGCTGGGCCCTGCGCTGGCCCGGCTGGTGCGCTTTCTGGCGTCCGCTCAAACGCCTGGGATTTCTCGCCGAGGAACCGATTCTCGGCCCGGACTGCCGCCTGACGCCCCATGAGGTGATGGTGCGGCTGCTCGCCCCGCAACTGCAGTATGCCGAGGGCGAAAAAGACCTCGTGGTCATGCTCAACCGCTTCTCGGGCTGGAAGGACGGCCGCGAGCGCACGCTGACGACGACGCTGCGGATCGAGCGCGATCTGGCTTCCGGTTTCTTCGCCATGAACCTAGGGGTAGGCATCCCGGCGAGCATCGTCGCCCAGATGCTCGCCGCACGCGAGATCGCCGCCCCCGGGATTCTCAACCCGGCACGCGACGTCCCGTACGCCCCGTTCATGGCCGAACTGGCCGCACGGGGCCTGGTCGTGAAGGAGTCCTTCAGCTGATTCGTCCCTCGAACCCGGAAAGGAGGAACCCGACGATGAAGCCTTGGAAATGGTTGCCCGTTCTCGTGGCGGCCGTCGCGCTCACGGCGACGGCCTCGGCCGGAACCCTCGAGGAGATCAGCAAGCGCGGCGAGCTGCGGATCGCCTGCCAGACTCAGGGCCCGCCGTTCAGCTTCATCGACAAGAACGGCAAGCGGACCGGCAGTTCGGTCGAACTCGCCGAGCTCATGGCCCAGGAAATGGGCGTCAAGGCGAAATTCCTGGACTACGACTGGGACGGCCTGATCCCGGCGCTTCTTTCCAAGAAGGCCGACATCCTCGCCGCCGACATGACGCCCACTCTGAAGCGGGCCCTCAAGATCGCCTTCACCCGGCCGTTCATGTACACGGGCAGCGTCGTCTTCGTGAAAGCCGACAGTCCGATCCGCGAAATCGCCGACGCCAAGAAAGCGGGGTTGAAGGCCGCCGTGCTGCTGGGTTCCACCGGCGAGACCGATGCGAAAAAGCACTTCCCCCAGGCCGAGCTGAAGTCTTACAAGGGCGGAGGTCCGCTCTTGATCGATGCCGTGCTCCAGGGGCATGCCGATTTCGGCGTGAACGACTCCTCGGCCGTCATCGGCCAGATGGCGAATTTCCCGCCGAACAGCCTCCGCGTTCTTCCCGGAATGGTCTCGAAGCTGCCCCTCGCTTTCGCCGTGCGCTACGACTCGATGGACCTCCTCGAGTGGCTGAACCTCTTCTTTCTGCACATCGAGCTGGACGGCCGGCTGGAAACGAACCTGAATTACTGGGTGAACAGCCTGGACTGGAAGAAAGACCACTGAACCCGCCCCCCCCCCGGAACGGCGAGCGGGGTCTCCCCTTCAGGAACCCCGCCCGTTCCGCCGCGGCGGGCGGGGTCCGGATCGTCTCCGCAGCACGCCCATGCTGGAAACGTTCAACATCCGCGTCATCCTCGAGTATCTGCCGCTTTACGGCAGTTGCCTGCTGGCGACGCTGTGGCTTTCAGGGGCGGGGCTCGCCGGTTCGCTCGGGGTCGGCTGCGTGGCCTGTGCGCTGCGCACGAGCCGTTTCCGGATGCTTTCGCTTCCGGCGGCGGCCTACATCGAAAGCATCCGTTCGACCCCCCTGCTCGCCCAGCTCTACTTTCTCTATTTCGGGCTGCCCTCGCTCGGCGTTCCCGTGAGCGAGACCACGGTCGGGATTCTCGCGCTTACGCTGAACAGCGGGGCCTACATGGCGGAGATCATCCGCGGCGGCATTCAGTCGATCGCCCCCGGCCAGATCGAGGCCGCGATCTCCTCGGGCCTGAGCTATCTGCAGCGCATGCGGGCGGTCGTGCTGCCGCAGGCGATCGGGATCACGCTGCCGCCGATGCTCGGCCAGGCGATCGTGCTGGTGAAGGACTCCGCACTTCTTTCGCTGATCTCGCTCATGGAGCTGACCCGCGCGGGACAGATTTTGACCTCGGAGCGTTTCATGCCGGCCGAGGGCTTTCTCACCTCGGCCGTCTTCTATCTGATGATCTATTCCGCACTCAAAACCCTCACCGTCTGGTCCCGCAAGCGCCTGATCTACCTGCACACGGGATAGCCGGCGGCCCGGGCCTGCCGCCGCGAAGGACGAGGGTCCGATGTGGGGAGTCTATCTCGAACAGCTGCTGCAGAGTCTGCCCTTTTTTCTCCAAGGGCTGTGGATGACGATCGCCGTCTCCGGGTTGAGCCTCATGGCGGGAACCGCGGTCGGCTTTCTCTGGGGCATCCTGCGCAGCTCGCGCCGCCGGGTAGCCAAGGCTCTGATCGGCGCCTGGGTGGACGTGATCCGCGGCACACCGTTTCTGGTCCAGATCTTCGTCCTTTTTTTTATCCTGCCCGAGTTCGGCGTGCACCTGGAGGCCTTTCCGGCGGCAGTGCTCGCCCTCTCCAACCTGGCAGCCTGTTTCATCTGCGAAATCGTCTCCGCGGGGATCGAGTCCGTGCCCCACGGCCAGCGGGAGGCGGCCGTCGCCTCGGGGCTGAACGGCTACCAGCAGCTGCGCCACGTCATCCTGCCGCAGGCTCTCCGGGTGATGCTTCCTCCCCTGGTGGGGCAGTACGTGCTGCTGATCAAGGACTCCTCGGTGGTCTCGGCCATCGGGGTCGTGGACGTGACCCGGGTCGGATGGCTGACGGTGCAGCGCATTCCACAGGGAATTCTGGTTTTCGGGCTGGTGGGGCTGCTTTACTTCGCGATCTGCTACCCGCTGATCCAGCTTTCCAATGCGCTCGAAAAGCGCCTGGGGCGCTCCGCGCGGCGTTGAGGCGGTCATGATCGAGTTCCGGGACGTTCACAAGTGGTTCGGCGACCTCCACGTGCTCAAAGGGATCAACCTCCATGTCGCCCCCGGGGAGGTGCTCGTGGTTTGCGGCCCGAGCGGCTCGGGAAAAAGCACGCTCATTCGCACGATCAACCGCCTGGAGACGATCCAGAAGGGTGAACTCATCGTCGACGGGATGAAGGTCCACGACCCCCGGACGCCGATGACGAAGCTGCGCGCCGAGATCGGCTTCGTCTTCCAGCAATTCAACCTCTATCCGCACATGACCGCCCTGGAAAACGTGACCCTCGCTCCGATCAAGGTGCGGCGTATCCCGCGGCGCGAGGCCGAGGAACAGGGAAAGGAGGTTCTGGCCAAGGTCGGGCTGGCCGACAAGCTCTACCAGTACCCGGCGCAGCTCTCCGGCGGCCAGCAGCAGCGCGTGGCCATCGCCCGCGGGCTGTGCATGCGACCCAAGATCATGCTCTTCGACGAACCGACCTCGGCCCTGGACCCGGAAATGATCAACGAGGTCCTCGAGGTCATGCGCGCGCTCGCCCACGAGGGGATGACCATGATCGTGGTCACCCACGAGATGGGCTTCGCCCGCGAGGTCGCCCACCGGGTCGCGTTCATGGACTACGGAGAGTTGATCGAGATCGCCCCGCCGGAGGAATTCTTCGCCCGTCCGCGAAGCGAACGCACGCGGCATTTCCTGAGCAAGATCCTGACGCACTGAGTCTTCGGCTGCGGCGTTGCGGCGCTCTACACCGGCCGGAGAAATTCCCAGCGGACGTAGCTCGAGGACGCCAGCCGGGAAAGGGCGGGATAGCCCAACCGGAAGGACAGCCGGTCACCGGGCCGCGCCGGCCCGGGCAGGCGGACCAGCAGATGATCGCTCGAGGCCTCGCGGACGGCGACCCCGTTTTGCAGGGGAAACAGGAAGCGCGGTTCGACCTCGATCGTTCCCAAAGCCAGGATCGCTTCCGGAGGGCTGCCGGACTTGACTTCGATCACCTCGGCCTCGAGGCGGAAGGTGTCGCGCTCGTAGCCCGGCAGGGTGACCGGCTCGAGGGAAGAGGAGAAGCCGAGCAGGATCGCCGTCCCGATGCGCAGGTGGTTGACCCCGGGGTTGGGATGACCGTCCACGGCCAGCAGCTGGAAGACGTTGGAGGCGCCGCCCGAGACCACGGCGAGCGGCTCATCGCTTTCGGCCGCCACGCGGCGGGCGAGGCCGCAGAGCGTCTCGAGCCCTTCGCGCCGCAGCTCGGGGCTGCTCGTCATGGGAAAATAGGCCCCCAGCCCCAGGAAACGGATGCCGGAGAGCGAGGCGATGCGGCGCGCCGCCGCCGGTACCCGCTCGGGGGGAAGGCCCTCCCGCCCCGTGTGCAGGTCGACCATGAGGATCACGCCGTGGGTGCGGCCGCGCATGCGGGCCTCAATCGCGAGCGCCTCGACGACCTCGACCACGGTCTGAAGGCTCGCATCGGCCAGCTCCACGGTGGGCGCCGCATCCGCCGGGGCCGAGGAACGGATGAGCAGCAGCGGGGCCCGGATGCCGGAGGCGCGGAGCCGCTCGAGGTGCTCCAAACGCGAGTCGGCCAAGGTCTCAACACCGCCGGCCAGAAGCGCACGGGCGACCTCCGGATGACCGGCCACCCCTTTGGTCACGGCGGCCACCGTGCAGCCGGCGCGGCGGGCGAGTTCGACGGTGCGCGAAGCGTTGCGGCTGATGGCTGAAGGATCCACGAACAAACGGACGGAAGACATGGGCGGGCCTTTCCCGGACGGTTCGGATAGCTCCAGTATACCAGAGGAATTGCTGCGGCAACAGTCCGCCGCGGTGGAGGGACCGTTTCACCGCGCGGCGATTCTTTTCGAAAACCAGGATCTGATCGCGCTCGACAAACCGGAAAAGCTCGCCTCCATCCCCGAGCGCAACCCCCGGAAACCTTCGCTGCTGCAGCTGCTCAACGAACGATTCGGCCGCCGCATGTATGTAGTCCACCGGCTGGACAAGGAGGTGAGCGGGGTGATTCTCTTCGCCAAGACTCCGGCCGCGCACCGCCATCTCTGTCTGCTTTTCGAAAAGCGGCGCGTAGGAAAGACTTACGTCGCGTTGGTCCACGGATGGATGGATGCTTCCCGCGGGACGATCGATCTTCCGCTGCGCCGTTTCGGATCCGGACGTATGGGGGTGGACGAAGCCGCCGGCAAACCCTGCCGCACCGACTATGCGGTCCGCGGCCGGATCGGCGGTTTCACCGCGCTGGAGGTCTACCCGCACACCGGGCGCAAGCACCAGATCCGCGCCCATCTTTTCCGCCTGGGGCATCCCGTGGCCGGGGACCGCCTGTACGGCGACCGCGCGGAGCAGGCGGCCTTTCCCCGACTCATGCTCCATGCCTGGAAAATCGAGTTCGAGAGCCCTTCCGGAGAGCCTCTGCAGATCGAATCCCCGCTGCCGCCTTCCTATACGAAAATCCTCTCTTCGCTGCCGCGGCAGGATCCGACGTCGGCCCCGGCTCAAGGGCTTGCGCCTTCCGACCGATAACCCGGGACAGGAAGCCATCCCGCAGGAGGACCGAAAGCCGGTGAAGTCCCTCGAGCCGCCGGCCCCGGCCGAACGTCGGGTACTCGCCGACCGCCGGAAAACCCGCAGCGCAACACCGACGGTGCTCGACACCCGCGAGGCCTGCCGCTACTTACGCATCTCGCGGCCCACCTTTCTCAAGCTCGTGGCCGCCGGGCGCATCCGGGCGCGCAAGGTGGGCCGGGGCTGGCGGGTGCTGCTGAGCGAACTGGAGCGATTCCTGATCGACCCCGAGCGCTGATTGCCTCCCTTTACATCCCCCGCAAGCCGTGCGATTTTGAGTGGAGGATTTCCCCGAAAGGAGTCCCCCATGGACGAGGTGTACCTGCGGCTGCGCGAACACCTGGACCGTCTCCCCGGCGGTTTCCCCCCCACGGCGAGCGGGGTCGAGCTGCGCATCCTCCGGCGCCTCTTCCGCCCGGAAGAGGCCGAGCTCGCCCTGCATGTGAGCCTGAATCTCGAAACCGCCGAAGAGATCGGCCGGCGGGCGGGGCTCGACCCGGATGCCGCCGCCGAGCGGCTGCGCGCTCTGGCGCGCAAAGGGTTGATCTTTTCCATCGAGACCCCCGGCCGCCCCGAGGTCTTCATGGCCGCCCAGTTCGTGATCGGGATCTGGGAATACCACGTGAACGATCTCGACCCCGAACTCATCCGGGACATGGACGAATACATCCCGGTGCTTGCGCCGTCGGCCTTCGGTGCCCTGCCCCAGCTGCGCACCATTCCCGTCGGCCGCAGCCTCCACCCCGGCCTGGAGGTCATGGCTTACGAACAGGCCGAGGAGCTCGTCCGCGGGCAGAAGCGCTTTCTCGTCGCCCCCTGTATCTGCCGCCGGGAACACCGGATCAAGGGCGAGGGCTGCGACCGCCTGATGGAGGCCTGCCTGATTTTCGGCTGGGGGGCGGAGTTCTATGCGCGCAACGGTCTCGGCCGTTTCATCAGCCTGGAGGAGACCCTCGCCATCCTGCGAACGGCCGAAGAGCAGGGGCTGGTCATCCAACCGAGCAACTGCCGCGAAATCGTGAACATCTGCCTGTGTTGCGGAGACTGCTGTCAGATTCTCAAGCACCTGAAACGCCTGCCGCAGCCGGGACGGGTGGCCTCCTCGGCCTTTGTCGCCTCGGTGGACGAAAACCGCTGCACGGGTTGCGGCACCTGCGGCGGGCGCTGCCCGATGGAAGCGATCGGCCTGCACGAAGAGGCCCTCCGCTTCGATCCCGACCGTTGCATCGGCTGTGGGCTCTGCGTGAGCACCTGCCCCGGGGAGGCGCTGCGCCTGGTGCGCCGGCCCGCCGCGAGCGTACCTCCCGTACCGAAAGACATGCGCGAGGCGTTTCTTCTGCGCACGAAGATGCGCCTGGCCCGGCGCGGAAATCCACCGCTCTGAAACCCCGACCGAGGCTCGGTCAGGGCTGAAAAAGCCCGCGGGGATCGGCGCCGAGGAGCCCGGCGCGGAAGCTTCGCTCATCGACGGGGGAAAGCCGCTGTTCCATCCGGGCATCGATCAACCGCACCCTGCGGATTTGGTCCGTCCGACGGGCGATCTCCTCCATCGCCGCATCGTTCTCCGTCCAGTGCAATCGATCGAAGCCCGTGAGCGCCAGCGGCCCGGTATAGCCCCGAAGCGTCTTTTCGCGCGCCACGTTGTAATAGAACTCGAAGTAGGACATCGCGAGCTCGCGCAGGCTGCGGTAGACGGGCTCGCGATAGCGCAGGCCGACGAAATTCGACTTGGCGACCGCACCCCAGCATCCTTCGACTTGGAACAGCGCCAGCAGGTGCTCGTCGTCGCGCCCATCGGCGAACAGATCGAGAATCCGGGGCGGATGGCCGATCCGTCGCAACGCGGCGGCGGCGAAGACCGCACCGTCGAAGCAGTGGGCGGTTCGGTCGCGCAGAACGCGCCGCGGAGAGCGGTAGAAATCGTCCGTGCTGTAGGGGAGCGTATCGAGAAAGCGCTGCACGGCCGCGGGGGAATCGAGCCGAAACCCCAGGCGGCGCTCGGCGGCGGAGAGCTCCCGCTGGAAATCGTCCCCGGCGGCGCTGGAGCGGGGAGAGTCGTTTCGTTTCATGGGCCCCCCGTCCAGCCGTCGATGTCGAGGCGGAAACTGAAGGTCCAAACCCCCAGCGGGGTGATCCCGAGATCGAATCCCAGACGCTTCCAGGAAAAGCCGGCGAACGCGGCGATGAAGGCCGTCACCCCCCCGATGTTCGGAAGCTCCGGGTCGTAGCCGCTCATGAGCCCCGCCTTGTAGCCGAGGTCGAAGCGCAGATCTTGGGCCAGGTCGCGGGAGTAAACCTCGCGGGCCAGACCTCCGAAAAAGGAGCGGCGGTGGTGGCTGTTGATGAAGGTCCCCGCGGTCCATCCGGCGAGCTGCAGGCCGAGGATGTGATTCTCCTCGTTGTTCTTTCCTTTCCCCAGCAGTTCGCCGCTTCCGTCCATGTGCAGGCTCCACATGCCGAGGAGCAGCGCATCGCGCGCCGAGCGTCCCCAGAGCACACGGAGCATCCCGGGTGCATCGTCCCCTCGCTCCGCCTGCGGTTCCTCGCTGGACCCGGGTTCTCCGAAAGGTCGGTCACTGCCGCAGAGCGCTTGCGGCGGATGGAGCGCCGCCGCGGCCAGGAGCAACAAGGCGATCATCGAAGAGCGAAGGCTTACGGCCGATCTTCGCGGCATCAGTCCACGATGAAGAGCCGGCAGCCCGAGCGCGTGCGGGATCGGTGCGGTTCTTCTCCGTCGGCGACCTGGTAGCTCATGCCCGGGCCGAGCCGAAATCGCCGGCCGTCGGCAAGCTCGGTTTCCAGCTCTCCTTCAAGGACCAACAGAACGTGCCCTTTCGTGCACCAGTGATCGGCCTCGTATCCCGGGGAATAATCAACCATGCGCACGCGGATCTCCCCGAACTGTCGCGTTCTCCAAAGGGCCTCACCGTTCAGACCGGGGTGAAGGGTCGGCTCGATCTTCATCCAATCCACCGTCTGAAAAGGGATCGCTTGCATCTTCACGTCGGCACCCCCCCGCGGGGCATGAAGTTGATCCGTCTATAGAGCAGAACCCTCTCTTTGAAAAGCGTTGTCTTGGAGCGGCCGCCGGGCTTGCCAGGAGCCCGATTCGGAAATAAGCTGTTCGCGTAAATGCAACGCGGGCCGCCCTTCGGCCCGGAGGAAGGCACAGGATGGAACCCATTCGCCTGCCGCGGATGGACTGCGCCCGGGTGTGCCGGGAGATCGGCGACTTCGTTCTCGAGCGCGTCCGGCGCACGAAAAGCTCAGGATGCGTGATCGGCCTTTCCGGGGGCGTGGACTCGAGCACCACCGCCGCTCTGATCCGGCGTGCCTTCGAGCGCCCGGAGGGGCGGGGGTTGGAACTCGTGGGCTATGTTCTGCCTACCCGCCTCAACCGTGAAGAAGACGCGCGCGACGCCGTCGAGGTGGCGGAGCTGCTCGGGCTGCGGCATGAAATCGTGCCGCTGGAGATGGCGGTGGAGGGATTCCGCTCGACCAACCCCGAGGCCTTCGCCGTTCCTTTTCATCTCGGAAACCTGATCAGCCGAGTGCGCGCCAACGTGCTCTCGACCAAAGCGGCGACCGAAAACAAACTCGTCGCCGGAACCGGGAATCGGGACGAGGATTTCGGTATCGGCTACTACACGCTCTTCGGCGACGGGGCGGTCCACATGAGCCCGATCGGAGGTTTGAGCAAGCGTCTGGTGCGCGAAATGGGAAGGTTTCTCGGTCTTCCGGAACGGATCGTCCAGCGCGTGCCGACGGCGGGGCTGGAGCCGGAGCAGACCGACTTCAAGGATCTGGGCTATGACTACGATCTGGTCGAGTTGGTTGTGGAAGGCTTTCGCCAGGGAATTCAAAAGTTAAGCGAACACCCGCAGGTGCGGCCGCTCGCCGAGGAACAAATCGCCTCCTACCGCGAACGATTCGGAACTGAAAAATTTACGAATGTCGCCGCCCTGGTCGAGGACATTCTGCGGCGCCATGAAGCGGCGCGCGGCAAGCTCGAAATCCTTCATCCGCCAGCTCCGGAAATCACGCTCGCCTACTGATGCCTGCCCGAGGCTGAACCCCGCAATCCGCCTCCGAGCCGGAGCCGCGGCGCATCAGATGTCGAGCATCGAGACTTCCAGAGCGTGGGTCTGAATGAAATCCCGCCGCGGCTCCACCTCCTCGCCCATAAGGACGGTGAAAATCTCGTCGGCATCGACGAAATCCTCGACTTTGACCTGCAGCAGATTTCGCTTCCCGGGAGCGGGGTTCATGGTCGTCTCCCAGAGCTGCTCGGGGTTCATTTCACCGAGGCCTTTGTATCTCTGGATGGTCAGCCCTTTCTTTCCCTCGCGGAGCAGAAGCTCGAGCAGGGCTTCCTTCGTATCGACGCTTTCCGTGGCGTCCGATCCGGAAAGGAGGCTCACTTCGTAGGGCGGAGCGTCCAGGAGGGCCAGCCGGCGCGCAAAGTCGAGGCATTTCTGGAACTCGACGGAATAAACGAGCCCGCGGCCGATCTTGACTCCGCCGGCGCCGCGCGCCTCGGGTCCGGCGAAAAACACGCTCTGCGGCGCTTCCTTTTCGCGCACCATGAGCTCGAAGACCCCGCGCTCGGGGTTGTAGGCGGGGCCCTCCACCCGATATCCCCGAGCGATCAGCTGCTCTCGCAGCTGACGCATCCGGACTTCGTCGTGGATGAAGCGCGCATCCTCCAGCCCGGACCGGATCAGGTGGCGCGAAAGCTCTTCGGGAAGTCCGCGCTTTCGCAAGCGACGCAGGTTTTCCAGATAGCCCGAAAGATCGAGCACCAGAGCATACAGCTCGGGACCGCTCAGTTCCCGCGAGGTGCCGCCGCAGCGCAGCCGGGCTTGTTCGCAAACGTTCCGCAGCGCCCAGGCGTCCAGTTCGGACTCGTCCTTGAGGTAGACCTCTTCTTTGCCCTTGACGACTTTCAACAGCGGCGGCTGCGCGATGTAGAGATAGCCCTTCTCGATCAGCTCCGGCATCTGGCGGTAAAAAAAGGTGAGCAGCAAGGTGCGGATGTGGGAGCCGTCGACATCGGCGTCGGTCATGATGATGACCTTGTGATAGCGGATCTTCGCGATATCGTATTCTTCCTTGCCGACTCCGGTTCCCAGCGCGGTGATGATGTTCTTGATCTCTTCGCTTTGCAACAGCTTGTCGAATCGGGCTTTTTCGACGTTCAGGATCTTTCCTTTGAGCGGCAGCACGGCTTGGAAGCGACGATCGCGGCCCTGCTTGGCCGATCCGCCGGCGGAGTCCCCCTCGACAATGAAAAGCTCACGCTCCCGCGGATCGTCGGACTGGCATTCGGCGAGTTTTCCGGGAAGGGTCGCGTCAAGGAGCGCTCCTTTGCTTCGAGCCAGATCGCGCGCCCGGCGCGCGGCGTCGCGGGCGCGCGCCGCCTCCGCGCTTTTGGTAATGATCCTGCGGGCGATGGAAGGGTTTTCCTCGAAATATCGGGAGAGCTTCTCGTTGACCAGGGACTCGACCAAGCCTTTGACCTCGCTGTTTCCGAGCTTGGTCTTGGTTTGTCCTTCGAACTGCGGGTTGCGGATGCGGACACTCACGACGGCGGTCAACCCTTCGCGCACATCATCGCCGGTGATTTTGAGCTGCAGATGGCGGGGCACGTTGCCGTTGTTGGCATAAGCGTTGATCGTGCGCGTGAGGGCCGACTTGAAGCCGATCAGGTGTGTGCCTCCTTCGGAGGTATTGATGTTGTTGGCGAAAGAAAGGATTTTGTCGATGTAGGTATCGTTGTACTGGAGCGCCACCTCGACCTGGATTTCGTTTCGCTCGCCTTCGATGTAAATCGGAGGATGGAGCGCATTGTTTCTGCGGTTCAAGTATTCGCAGAACTCGATGATTCCTCCGCGGTAGACAAAGGATTCCTTGAGATCCGAGCGCTCGTCCTCAAAGGTGATGTTCACCCCTTTGTTCAAAAAAGCCAGTTCCCGCAGCCGGCGGATCAAGATCTCGTTGCTGAATTCGATCACGGGAAAGATCTCGGGATCGGGCCAGAAACGGATCCGGGTACCCCGTCGCTCGGTTTTCCCGGAAACCGCGAGCTCACTGGTCTTCTGTCCGCGGCTGTAAGTTTGGCGATAGATCAGCCCTTCGGCGTAAACCTCAACCTCGAGCCTGACGGAAAGGGCGTTGACGACGGATACCCCCACGCCATGGAGCCCGCCGGAAACCTTATAGGAGTGGTTGTCGAATTTTCCTCCGGCGTGGAGCTTGGTCATCACGACCTCAAGCGCCGGAATATTTTCCTTCTTGTGAATTCCCACCGGAATGCCCCGGCCGTTATCGTCGACGGAGACGCTGTTGTCGGCATGAACCACCACGTCAATTCGATCGCAATAGCCGGCCATCGCTTCGTCGATGCTGTTGTCCACCACCTCATAGACCAGGTGATGCAGCCCGCCGATATCGATGTTTCCGATGTACATGGCCGGACGCCGGCGCACAGCCTCCAGCCCTTCGAGAACTTTGATGTCATCGGCCGTATAGCCGTTCGTGGCTGTTTCGTTTTCTTTCATGGATTTTCCATCTCCGCCGATCGCGGTCAGATTCTCATCGGCATAAGCACGCTCAGGTAACGACGGTCTTTCTCTCCCGTAAGGATACAAGGTCGGTCCTCGCCCGTAAGATGCAGCACAATGGATTCATCCTCCATGACGTTCAGACAATCGATGAAAAATCGTGGATTGAACATGGTGGTCATTTTTTTCCCAGGGAATTGAACTGTGAGAACCTCTTTGGATTCCCCAAGGTCCGGATTGGTCGAGGATACGGTCAGGGTATCGTTTTCGAAGTTAAAAATGACCCCTTTGTATTCCTCGGAGCTCAGGATGGACATCCGGCGCAACACCGAAAGAAAGACCAGCCTTTCCAGTTTGACTTTGATTCCGTCTGAAATTTTAATGATATCATGATATTTAGGGAACTCTCCCTCCAGCAAACGAACGATCAGCCGCTCGCCGTCGCGGCGCAGAAGCATATGGTTTTCCTTGAAGGCGATTTCGGCGACGGTATCCCCTTCCAGGAATTTGCCGACTTCGATCAAGCTCTTTTTGGGAACAAGAACACCGCGCTCCAAGACCGCCTCCTCCGCGGAAGAAATCGGCAGGTCGACCTTGGAAAGCCTGCTGCCGTCGGTGGAGACCAGGCGCAAGAGGACCTCTGAGCCTTCTTTCAGCTTTTCAAAATACACTCCCAGAATGTGGGGTCGACGGTCATCGGAGGCCGCAGGGATAATGACCGTTTTCTGAATCATGGAAGCAAGTTCTCTGGACGACAAACGCAGTTGAAGCTCGGCCTCAAGCTTGGGAATCGCCGGAAAATCCTCAGGGTTCATCCCCACGATGTGAAACTCGATCTGATCTTTTTTGATCTCCATCCATTGGTTGTCCAGCTGTTGCAAAACAATTTCTTCACTTGGAAAATCTTTAATGATCTCAAATAATTTTCTTGAATTCAGAACTGTGCGCCCTTCCCGTGCGACCTGTGCCGGGTATTGGCCTTCAAAGCCGGTTTCCAGGTCGGTTGCAGCAATAAAAATTCCATTTTTTTCGGCACTTAGGAGAACATGAGTGGTGATGGCCAGGTTGGATTTCCTTCCCGTGATTCCCTGAATTTTGGACAAGACCGGCAGGAGGTGTTTTTTGAGAACCGTGACCTTCATTGTTGTTCTCCCGAATTTAAGATAAAGACTGATAAGGACTGTTGAAAAGTTGAAAACTGTTTTAAAATTATGAAATAATTATAAAAAACATATACTTCGGCCGTGCGGAAATCCGGAGATTGTAAAGCGCTGAAGTCCATTTTTAATCCATCACCGCTTAAGTGTTCATAACGCCTCTTTTCTTGGCCCCCTCATCGAGCATCCATTTGCGCATGGAAGAAAGGTGCACATTTTTCCATTTAGCGGAAATTCTTTCGGAAATATACAATGAGAAAATATTATCAAAAAAATCAATTACTTTTGATATATGGTCGATACGCTCGAGAAAGGAGCTCTCCAGTTCTTCAGGCGAGGCGAAAGCGGAGGCCGAGGGAATCTTGATTCCGCAGAGATTCAGGTTTTCCCCCTTGACCGTCAGACGGTACTCTTTTTCCGCTGTGCGCAGCAGCAGTGCAATCTCGCTTACCCAGGCTCCTTTGCGCAGCGCCAGTTTCGCTTCTTCCAGACCGGCATGATCCCCTTTGATGGTGATTTTCTCTTTGGATTGACCGGTCCGGTTTTCGATCACCAGGCGATCGCCGATCTCGACAGCGAGGATCTCGGGATGAAGCGCGCACAGCGCCGCCGCACGGGTTTCGATCCCCTGCCAGAGCCAGGTCAGAAATTCATCCCCCAGAAATCGATACCGGTGATAGGCGACGGTGAGATCAAGCATCGCTTGTTGAACCCTCAAATTCGACTGGGGGTCAATGCGGCCAGCAAATCTTTTTCCTTGGCGCCGAGGCCGCATTGCAATTCCGCGGCGGTGTAAGGGATAATGCGGATCAGGGAAAGAGAAAAGGATCTTCGAAAAAGGCGCTCCAGCTCCTCGTTGGCGGTTTTTTGCACCGAAAAAAAGAAAAGTCCGGCCTGTTCATAATTCCAGACGAGATCATACACATGAGGGACCGGCGGGATCCTGGCGAGAAGGCTGGCGGTCACTTTTTCTTTAAGAGCCTGTTTTTCGTCCCGGGAAAGAAAACTGCGGCGCGTCTCCCGCAACCTTCGCCTGCTGGACAAAGTGAACTCCTTTTGAAAAAGGCTTGCCGGAATCGGTTTGCGATCGATTCGCAAGGAGAAGACGAAATGGTTCCCCAGAAGGAAGGAGTCGCCTTCAAAATCAGGTTGGAAAGGGCTGCCGAACGATGTCCAGCCCGAGCAGGATTCCGCGGGGTCATCCTCGATTTCGCGGATGGCATGGCGTTTGAGACCTTCGCGAACCGCCTCCGTGAGGTTGCCTGTGATCTTTCCTTCGACGCGATAGCGCACGACAGAAACACTCGAAGAAAAAAAGCCCATCTTGCCGGCCTTTTGGAAAAGAATCGGACCCAAGGTTGCGGATTTAATTTTTTTCAATTACATAGCGAATTTAGCCGCCCATGACAAGTCCCATCTACAGCCGGGAAATTCTTGCGGATCTTCATCTTCACTCGCGCTTTTCGCGGGCCACGGCCAAAGGTCTGTCCTTACCCGCATTGCATGCGGCGGCCCAGCTCAAAGGCCTTCAGCTTGTGGCCACCGGCGATGCCACGCATCCCATGTGGTTCGCCGAGATCGAGTCCCAACTTCGACCGGCGGAAGCCGGACTATGGCGCCTCGATCCCTGCCTTGCAAATCAGCAAGAGGGGGTTTCCCCCTCGTGCCGGCAGGAGGTACGCTTTATCCTTTCCGCGGAAGTGTCGCTGATCTACAAAAAAGACGGCCGAACGCGAAAAAATCACCATCTCATTTATTTCCCGGACCTGGAAAGTCTTCGCGCCTTCAACCGCAGGCTGGAAAAAATCGGCAACATCCGCTCCGACGGTCGACCGATCCTCGGGCTGGATGCATGCGATCTGCTGGCGCTGCTGCTGGATACCTGCCCCGATGCCTTTCTTGTGCCAGCCCACATCTGGACTCCCTGGTTTTCGGTTCTCGGCTCCCAGTCGGGCTTCGATTCGCTCGAAGAGTGCTTCGGCGATTTGGTCGGCGAGATTTTCGCCGTGGAAACCGGCCTCTCCTCCGATCCCCCCATGAATCGGCGCGTCTCCTTCCTGGACCGCGTCCGCCTGATCTCCAATTCCGACGCCCACTCGCCGGAAAACCTGGGCCGGGAGGCCAATCGCTTTTCCTTCGGCGCCGAGCCGACGTTTTTTGCCCTGCGGGATGCGCTGAAGGGAACGGGCCCGGGACGGTTCCGGGGAACCATCGAATTCTATCCGGAAGAGGGAAAATACCATTACGACGGGCACCGCAATTGCGGTGTGCGTTTCTCCCCTCAAGAGACGAGACGGCACGGCGGAATTTGCCCCCGTTGCGGCAAAAGCCTTACGGTCGGGGTGTTGCACCGCGTGGAGGCCCTGGCCGACCGTCCGGTTCCAACGGGTTCCGCGCCGAGGGATCATTCCTTTGAGAGCCTGATTCCGCTTGCCGACATTCTGGCCGAAATCTTCCAAAGTTCCAAAACGAGCCGCAAAGTCTCCGCGGCCCGACGCCGCGTGATTGACGCTCTTGGCCCTGAGCTCGCCGTGCTTCGAGAGCGAACGCCGGAGGAGATCCGCGCCTGTGGGGTGCCGCTTCTCGAGGAGGCGATCGCGCGCATGCGCCGTGGCGAGCTCGAAATCCTGCCCGGATGCGACGGCGAATACGGGAGGATTCGGATTTTTCGCGAGCAGGAACGCGCGATGCTTTGCGGACAGAAAGCGCTCTTCGCGGCGAACGCAGGCCGTGAGCCTCTGCACCGAAAGATCCGGGAATCTTCTGCGGAAAACGACGAGCAGCGCCGTCCCGCAGAGCCGCAGGAGACGCTTGCACAGGGACGATCGCTCACCGAAGAGCAGCGCCGGATCGTCGAATCGCGTGCCGGACGTCTTCTGATCATCGCCGGACCGGGGACCGGCAAGACCCATGTGCTGACGCTGCGCATCGCCCGGCGGATCGAGGAAGGAACCCCCCCGGCGCGCATTCTGGCGGTGACCTTCACCCGCAAGGCGGCCGAGGAGATGAGCAGCCGGCTCAGCGCGCGGCTGAAGTCGAAGACGGAGCTTCCCTGGGTGACCACCTTTCACGGGTTCTGCCTGCGGCTGCTGAGCGAAGAAGGAGTCCTGACGGCAAGACGCCAGATCCTGCACGAGATCGAACAAGAAGCCCTGGTCGCCCGTGCGCTGCGGCTTGTGGAGCCGGCGCAAGGAAAGGAAAGGCTTCGGGCGATCGATCTGCGGGAGCGCATCATCGCCGCCAAACAGGCGCTTCTCTCTCCGGAGGAACTTCGCGCCACCCGCGCCGCGGAAGAAGGCGAAGCGCTTCGCTTCCGCGCCGTCTACGCCGTTTACCAAAGCTTGCTTGCTTCCCAAGGGCTCCTCGATCTCGAGGATCCGCTTTTTTTCGTCGCCCGTCGCTTGGAATCCGATGCCGACTGGCGCCGGAAATGCCGTTTGAGGTTCAGCGAAATCTACGTCGACGAATACCAGGATCTCAATTTCGCCCAATACCGCATCCTGCGCCGCCTGGTTCCCAGCGAAGCCGGAGAACCGACGCTTGTGGCCATCGGCGATCCCGCCCAGGCGATCTACGGTTTTCGCGGTTCGGATCCTTCTTTTTTTCGTCGATTCCAAGAGGATTATCCCGATGCCGTGGTCTTGCCGCTGGAACACAACTTCCGCTCCCAGCCGGCGATCGTCAGAGCTTCTCGCCGTCTCATCGCTGCGGAAGACGATGAGCTCCGGAATCAGCCGGTGCAGACGGAGCTTGACCCCGGGGTCGTCCGGCTCCGGGAATGCGTCGATGAAGACGAGGAGGCGCGTTTCATTGCCCTTGAGATCCGCGCCGCCGTCGGCGCCACCGGTTTTCACGAGACGGCCGACCCCCTGTTCGGTCGGTCGGCGGTCGTCGCGGGCCGCTCTTACCAGGATTTCGCCGTCCTGACGCGCACGGCGGCGCTCTGGAAGCCGATCGCGCGCGAACTCGAGCGCCGCGGCATCCCTTTTCAGCGGGTCAACCGTCGCGAGTCGCTTCTCGGCGCCATGACCCTGCGGCTGGTCTCTTGGCTGCGGCTCGGCTTGGGCAAGGCGAGTCTCGAGGATTTGGCCGCGGCGGCCGAATTTCTCGATCCGTCGTTGCCGCCGGGGCGCCTTGCGGCCTTCATCGATTGGGCCTACGAAAAAAACCTGCGCCTCGAAAAAGCCTTCGAGGCGGCCGAACGCTTCCCCGTTCCCGGACTGAAGCCCCGGGAACAGCGCTTGTTGGTCGCCGCCGTTGCCAACCTGCGGCGCCTGCAGCGCATGGCGAAACAAAAGAAGGAAAAAGAGGCGATCTTCGATCTTCTGCAGGAGCGGTCGTTCGGGAAAAGCATCGCCCCGGAGCTGACGGCGGCCTGCAGAACGCTGGAAGAGACGCTTTCCTGCTTCCCGGAGGAAGCGGATGGGGAAATCCTCGAGCGGCTGGTGACGTCCTCCACCGACGGTGATTTCTACCAGGCCGCCGCGCAACGGGTGGCCCTGATGACCCTCCATGGATCCAAGGGCCTCGAGTTTCCCGTCGTCTTCATCGCCGGCTGCGAGGAAGGCGTTCTCCCCTGGGAGGACGCCGGAGATGACGCAAGCCGCATCGAGGAGGAAAGGCGTCTGTTGTATGTCGGCCTGACGCGGGCCAAACAGAACCTGATCCTCACTTGGGCGCGCCGCAGGCTCCTCCACGGAAGCAGGCGGGAAAGAAGGCCGTCGCCCTTTCTTTCCCGCCTTGGCCTGCTGCCCGAGGCCGCGGCAGCAAGGCCGTTCCCGGTGGAACCGCGCCAGTTGGATCTGTTCCCATAACGCCGCCCCCCGAAAACACTCGCTTTTTCGTTCCCGGCTTGCTCCGCAGGCGGGATTGCTGGTAAAATGGTGGAGAAACCGAGGAGAGCCATCAGCGGGAAAAAGAGAGATGACGGCGATCGGGATCGCGGCGCTGTTGATCTTCAGCCTTTGGGTTACGCCGCCAACGGCCGCAGCCGACATCTACCGCTACATCGACGAAAACGGGGTCATGCACTTCACCAACGCTCCGACTTCCCCCAAGTTCAAGCTCTTCATGCGCGAACGCCGGCAGTTCATCGCCCGGCTGGACGCCCACCACTTCGATCCCCTCATCAACGACGCCTCGCGCAAGTACGGCATCGAGGCTCCCTTGATCAAGGCCGTGATCAAGGCGGAGTCCGATTTCGACCCCAACGCCGTCTCCCGGAAAGGGGCCCGCGGCCTGATGCAGATCATGCCGATGAATTTCCGCCTGCTCAACGTGGAAAACCCCTTCGATCCGCAACAGAACATCGAGGGAGGTGCGCGCTACCTGCGGGAGATGCTCGACCGTTACGGCGGGAACCTGGAGCTCGCGCTCGCCGCCTACAACGCCGGTCCCGGAGCCGTGGATCGCTTCGCCGGCATCCCCCCCTATCCCGAGACTACCGAGTACATCGATCGGGTCAAGAAGTACTTCCAAGCCTATACCCGCAATTCCTGAACCTCCGTTTCAGCCGGAAGTCCGCAAAACGATCGCCGTCCGCGTGGGAAGGTAGAGGCTGATCACGCCTCCGTCGAGCCGCCAGTGTTCCTCTTCGGGCATCAGCCGTCCGTGTCCGCCGTAGTGCCGGGCGTCGCTGTCGAAGGTCAGACGCCAGAGGCCGGGAGGCGCCGGGATGCGGTAGTCCACGTGGGAGCGGGTGGGATGAAAATTGAAGACGAAAATCAGCCCGGCACGCAGAAAAGCAAGGATCTTGTCCTCTTCGTGATCGCAAAGCAGCCGCGCCGCAGGGTCCGCGAAGAGGCGCGCTTGTTCCGCCAGCGCGATCATGTCGCGGTCGAACCGCGCCAGCAGCGCGTATTTGAGCGCCGGATCGTCGACCAGACTCCACTGGCGGCGTGCATGGCGGTAGGACCAGCCGTTTCCCTCGCGCGGGAAATCGATCCACTCGGGGTGGCCGAACTCGTTGCCCATGAAGTTCAGGTAGCCGCTGCCGGCGGTCGCCAGCGTGATCAGGCGGATCATTTTGTGCAGAGCCATGGCGCGGTCGATGCGCCAATGATTGTCTTCGAGCCGCATATGCCAGTAGAGCTCGGCGCCGGCGAGGCGGAACAGGAGCGACTGGTCGCCCACGAGGGCCTGATCGTGGGATTCGGCGTAACTGATCGTTTTTTCCTCCGGCCGGCGGTTGTTCAACTCGTACCAGAGGTGGCCCATCGGCCAGAACTCGTCGGGGACCTCCTTGACCAGCCGGATCCAGGTGTCGGCGATCCCCATGGCGAAGCGGTAATCGAAACCGATGCCTCCGTCGGCCTGTGGAGCGGCCAACCCCGGCATCCCGCTCACATCCTCGGCAATGGTGATGGCGCGGGGATCGAGCTCGTGGATCAACCGGTTGGCGAGCGCCAGGTATGTGAGGGCGTCTTCGTCGACGTTCTCCTGGAAATAGTCCGCGTAGGTGCGGAAGTCGCGGTTCAGGCCGTGGTCCAGATAGAGCATGCTGGTGACACCGTCGAAGCGAAATCCGTCCACCCGGTACTCGTCGAGCCAGAAGCGGCAATTGGACAGCAGGAAATGGAGCACCTCGGGTTTTCCGTAATCGAAGCAGCGGGAGTCCCAGGAAGGATGGCGTCCCCGCGGCAGGTCGTGGAAGTACTGATAGAGCGTCCCGTCGAAACGGCTCAGGCCTTCGACTTCGTTTGAGGCGGCATGGGAGTGCACGAGGTCGATCACCACGGCGAGGCCCATGCCGTGCGCGGTATCGATCAAGGCTTTGAGGTCCTCGGGCGTGCCGAAACGGGAACTGGCGGCGAAGAAGCTCGAGACCTGATAGCCGAAGGAGGCGTAGTAGGGGTGTTCCTGGACGGCCATCAACTGGATCGTGTTGTAGCCGGCCCTCTGGATCCGCGGCAGGACCTTTTCGGTGAACTCGGCCCAGGTGCCGACTTTTTCCTCTTCCTGGGCCATTCCGGGGTGAACTTCGTAGATCAGGGGAACGGTCTTCGGGCGCCGCCGCCGCGGGTGACGCCAGCGGTAGGGCTGCGGGGGACGCCAGAGCTGGGCGTTGAAGATCATCGTCGCCGGATCCTGGACCACGCGGCGGCACCAGGCGGGGATGCGGTCGCCGGATCCTCCGGGCCAGTACACTTTCAACCGGTAGAGATCGCCGTGCCGCAGGCGCGATCCGGGCAGCCGGATTTCCCAGACCCCGCGGGGGTCGGTACGCCGCAGCTCGAATTCCGGCAGCTCCTTCCAGCCGCTGAAATCCCCGACGAGAAAGACGGCCTCGGCGTTCGGCGCCCACTCGCGGAAGACCCAGCGTGGGCCGCGCCGGTGCAGCCCGAAAAACTCGTGCCCGGAGGCGAAATCGGCGAGGCTTAGGCGCCCGCCGGTCAGGCGTCGTTCGGCGGCCTCGAACTTCCCGTAGCGACGCAACAGAATCTCGGCATAAGGCTGGAGTCCGGGATCAAGGGCGAGCAGCCGCGCCAGGCGTTCGTTCGCGCCCCGGAAGCTCCTCGAGGCGGCAGGCTGCTTGTCCCGGCGGCCTGCGGCGGCGCGCTTACTCGACGATGAGCGGCCTTTCGAGCATGGTTTCGTAGAGTTCGATGTACTGTCGCGCCGTGCGCTCATAGGTGAAATCCCGTGCGCTTTCGGTCATGATCCGACCGATCTGTCGCCGGCGTACCGCCTCCGGCAGCGAAAAAAACGCCATCGCCTGCTCGATCGCCCAGAAGAGACCGTTGGCGTCGTAGACGCGGAACAGGAATCCGTTGCCCGTATCGTGGTCCACGTCGAGGTGGCGGATCGTGTCGTGGATGCCGCCGGTGTCGTGGGCGACGGGAAGCGAGCCGTAGATCGGGGCGATCATCTGCGGCAGCCCGCAGGGCTCGAAGCGCGAGGGCATGAGAATGAAATCGGAGGCGCCGTAGGCGAGGTGCTCCATGGTCTCGCTGAAGTCGCAGATGGCCACCCGGCGCTGGAAGCGGTGGTGGTTGACGATGTCCTGGAAGACCCGCTGATATTCGCCGTTGGCGACGAAGATCACCTGGAGGTTCTTCTCCCACCAGGTCGAGATCACGCGGTAGAAGATGTCGGAGAAGAGCGCACAGCCCTTCTGCACGGGATCGAGTCGGGAGGGCCAGAAAAAGAGCGGGGCGCTCACGTCCTCGATCAAGCCCAGCGTGCGCTGCAGGAAGCGTTTGTTTTCGCGCTTGGCGGCCGCATGGTCTTCCGGGCCGTAACGCGCTTTGAGATCGGGGTCGGTGCGGGGATTGAAGGAGGGGTCCGGGGCGTTGAGGATGCCGAAGCCGCAGCCGGCGTGGTACTTGTTGGCCAGCTCGCGCCGGATCTGCTCTTCGACGAAGTCGTGACGGCCCTCGACCACCTCGCGCAGGAAGGTGGGGCTGACGGTGTTCACGAAGTGGGCGGCGAAGATGCCGCTGGTGAGCAGATCGACGGGGTTCGTCTCGCGGGCCGATTCATAGGAATCGGCCCAGTGCATGAAGTAGAGGTGCTGCCAGAAGCTTGCGGCGTCGATGCCGCGGTCTTCGATCGAGGCGAGCGTCGTCTTGACGGTATGGATGTTGTGAATCGTGAACAGGCTGGGAATGCGCAAACGGCGGGCGACCGCCGGGATCAACCCCGTCATCCAGTCGTTGCAGTGGATGAGGTCGGGCTGCACCCGCGGGAGGATGTTGTTGATCACTTCCCGTTGAAAGGCGAGCGCCAGCTTGACGTTCTCGTCGCCGGAGCTCGAGTAGACGCGGTTGATGTAGAAGAAGGCACGGTCCTCGGCGAGATGGACCCGGTCGTCGGGCATCTTGCGCTGGATGCTGGAGATCTCCTCCCGCAGAAAGGGGACCAGCCGGTCGCTGAAGATGGCCCGGTAATCGGGGAGCGCGACATGGACATCGGCCCCCTGGTCGAAAAGGGCGCTCACCAGCGCCGCCGACACATCGGCCAGCCCCCCCGCCTTGGCCGTAAAAAAGGAAGCGAGGCTCCCCATGCGGTCGGGAAGGTAGGTCACCTCCGGGGTGACGATCAGCACCCGAGGGTTGCGTCGCGTCTCTTCCATCGCTTCCTCCGATCGAAACCGCATCAACCGGAAGCCCAGGAGATGAGCCCTGGGCTCATCTTGATCCAGGGGTCGCCGTGCGGGGTCGCCCGCACGGCATATCCGAACCGTCCGGCGGTTTCACAGGTCAAGGTGCAGCCGTAGAGATGGTCGCCCTCCCCTCGGGATTCCAAGACCTCCATCAGGGCGACGCGGCCGTTCACGAGCTCCGTATGGCTCTTGAAATGCCCGTAGTAGAGCTCGATGTCGACCTCCTCGGGGGTGAGCGATCCGAGGTGCACCTCGACGGTGATCTCGATCTGGTCCCCCACGCGCTGGATGCCGTGCGCGCTGCGCTGCGGCATTCCAAGGCGGATCTCCTGCCAATGCCGGCGCAACCGCGCGTGCCGCTCCGCCAGGCGCTTGGCCTCGCTCACCTCGTCGGCCGTCAGACGGTCGTACCAGCCGGCGGCCGGGGTGTAAAACTGCTCCGTGTAGTCACGGATCATCCGCAGACTGCAGAAGTCCTCCATGGCCACCTTCATCGAGGCCTTCATCATCTCGATCCATCTCGCCGGCACATCGCCGTTTCGCCGGTCGTAGAAGAGGGGAATGACCTCGTTTTCGAGCGTGTTGTAAAGCGCCTGGCTTTCCACCGCGTCCTGGTAGGCGTGGTCCTCGTATTCTTCGCCGTTGCCGATCGACCAGCCGATATCGGCGCGGTAGCCTTCGTCCCACCAGCCGTCAAGGATGCTCAGGTTGAGGCCGCCGTTGATCGCCGCCTTCATGCCCGAGGTGCCGCAGGCTTCGAAAGGTCGCCGCGGGGTGTTCAGCCAAACATCGGCGCCCTGGAGCAGATGCCGCGCCAGATGCAGATCGTAGTCCTCGAGGAAGACGAAGCGCTCGCGGACCGCCGGCCGGTTGGCGAACTGAAAGAGCTGCCGGATGAGGTCCTTGCCCTCGTTGTCGCGGGGATGGGCCTTGCCGGCGAAGATGAACTGCACGGGGGCTTTGGGGTTGTTGATGATCGCCTCCAGCCGCTCGGGGTCCATGATCAGCAGAAAGGCCCTTTTGTAGGTGGCGAAGCGGCGGGCGAAGGCGACGGTCAGGATGTTCGGGTCGAGCGCCTTCTCCACGGCCTCCAGGACCTTGCGCGGGGCGTTGCGGTTTTTGTATTGCCGTACCAGCTGCTCGCGGCAGGTGCGGATCAGGCGCGAGCGGTTCAACTCGTGGGCGCGCCAGAGTTCCTCGTCGTAGATCTCATCGATCCGGCGGATGTTTTCCGGCTTCTGCGAACCGAGATACCAGTCGGGTCCGAGGTAACGCTCGAAGAGGCCGGCGAACTCCTGGGACACGAAGGTGGGCAGGTGGACGCCGTTGGTGACGTGGGTGATGGGGACCTCATCCACCGGCCGTCCCGGCCAGAGGTGGGACCACATGCGGCGGGCAACACCGCCGTGCAGGCGGCTGACCCCGTTGCAAAAACCCGCGAGGCGCACCCCCAGAATGAACATGGACAGGGGCGCATGCTCGTGGGATCCCTGGATCTGGCCCCAGGAGAGGATCTCCCGCTCGGAGAGGCCGAGTTTTTCGGCCACAGGCCGCAGATAGGCCCGGACCTGGTCGGCGGGAAACTCGTCGTGGCCGGCCGCCACCGGGGTGTGGGTGGTGAAGATGGTGCTGCGGGCGCAGATCTGCAGCGCGGTCTCCACATTGACCCCCAGGGCTTCTACGGTCTGGGCGAGCCGCTCGACGGCGGCGAAGGCGCAGTGGCCCTCGTTCAAATGCAGAATCTTGGGGGTGATGCCCAGGGAGCGCAGGGCGCGGATGCCGCCCAGCCCCAGCAGCACCTCCTGGGCGAGCCGGCTGCGGGATTCGGCCGGATAGAGCCGGGCGGTGATTTCCCGGTATTCCGGCGGGTTTTCGAGGATGTTGGTGTCCAGAAGAAAAAGCGGAATGGTGCCGATGGAGATCTTCCAGACCATGGCCTGGATCGCTCCCTCGGCGCCGCGGATGCTGACGCGCAATTCGTTTCCCTGGGCGTCGCGCATGCGCTGCAGGGGAAGATTGTAAAAGTCGGTTTCGGGGTAGGCCTCCTGTTGCATCCCCTCGTGATTGAGGTACTGCCGGAAATAGCCGTGCTGGTACATGAGGCCGACCCCCACGAGGGGAAGCCCCGTGTTGGAGGCGGCCTTGAGATGGTCGCCGGCCAGGATCCCCAGCCCCCCCGCAAAGAGCGGCAGGCTCTCATGAAGGCCGAATTCCATGGAGAAGTAGGCGATCGCCTCCGACCGCCCCAGCGGCAGCTCGAAGCGGATGTCGGGCTGGTTGACCCGCTTTTCGAACATCTGACGCACGCGCTCGAGGTGGCCGGTGAAGCTCGCCTCGCGGGCGAGCTTCTGAAGACGCCCCTGCGGCAGACGGGCGAGAAAGGGAATGGGGTTGCGCCGGCATTCGGCCCAGAGCCGGGGATCCATGCGGCGGAAAAGCTCGATCGCATCCCGCGTCCAGCACCACCACATGTTTTGAGCCAGGATCTCGAGAAAGGCCAGGTTTTCCGGAATGTTCGGTCGGACCTGAAAATAGCTGAACTGGACCATCGTCGGGCACTCTCTTCGGGGAAATGGAAACGCTCCGACACGCCGCAGCGTGCGGAGGAAGGCGGCATTCGCGGTTGGTTTGGTTGAGAAGCAGGATATCGGGAGGGCCGGGAAAAATCAATCCGCCGCCGGATCTCATCGGCCGCCGAGCTTGAGCCACACCCGGACCCATTCGCTTGCGCCCCAGGCCTGGGCGTCGCAGCCGCGCGGAGTGTGCGGCCGGTCGCCGTCCAGGATTTCGGGCAGGTGTCCGAGGCAGCCGCTTTCGAGGAGCGCAAGGCTGCTCGTCAACCAAGCGAGCGCCGTTTTGCGGCCCGGCTCGCCGTATACACCGGCCCAGGCTTCGGCATAGGCCGGAAAGAGCCAAGTCCACGCCGTCCCGTTGTGGTAGGCCGGTTTGCGCTGGGTGTCCTCGTCGCCGCGGTAGGTGCCCCGATAGGGGCGCCAGGGGTCGTTCAGAAGACGCCCCTGCCACTCGATCGGCAGCGGATGGGTGACCGGACGGTCGGCGAGGCTGCGGATGCCCCCGGGGACCAGCAGCTCCTCGCAGGCGGCGAGAACCGCCCGGGCGATCGCGGGATCCTCAACCGCCCCGAGGGTCAAGGCGAGAAGCTGGTTGGGGCGCAGGTGATCGTCGGGGCGGGCGTTGGCCGCCGGGGTCCCCGATCCGCCGTGCAGGCAGTCGGCGAAGAAACCCTCCCCGGGACGCCAAAAGCGTTCCACCAGCGCGCGGCGGACCCGACGGGCGAGATCTTCCCATTCCGCGGCGGCCGGGGAATCGAGCCGTGCCATCAGCCGCAGGGCGGCGTGCCACAAGGCCTGGATTTCGATCGGGTAACCCTCCCGCGGGCTGGCCGCCGGGTGCTGGGTGTCCATCCAGGTGAAATGGGTCGGGCTGAACAACAGGGCCGAGTCCGGGTCCATGCGCACGCCGTTCGGCGTCCCCCGTTGCAATCCGCGCACGATGGAGGCGACGATTTCGCGCAGACGGCGACCGCCGCAGTCGACCTCCAGGGCCTCGAGGCCGCCTTCGGCCTCGGCCAGCTCCGCGCAGCAGACGGCGAACCACAGCGGAGCATCCGAAGTGTCGCGGTTGGACGTGTCGGCGCCGCGGATCATGTTGGGGAGCGTTCCTCGGTCTTCGAAGCGGCCGAAGAGGTGGAGCACCGAGCGCGCCTCCGAGAGCCGTCCGGCGGCGATCAAGCCGCGGCAGAAGATCAGCGCGTCGCGCCCCCAGTCGAGGAACCAGGGGTAGCCCGCGATCACCGTTTTCAGGCCGTCGCGTTCGACGAGGTAGTGTTCCAGAGCCTCCTGCAGCACGGCGAGCGGATGGACGGGGGGGTCTTCGCGGAAGAGAGAACCGGGGCAGGGCTCCGCTTCCGCCGCGGCGAGGAGGGCCGGTTCTTCGGGAAGGGCTCCGGCCTCGGCGAAGAGGGTCACCCGGTCTCCCCCGGCAAGCGGGGTCTCGAAGTAGCCGGGGCTGAAGAGATCCGAGTGCGGGTCCTCCCCCCGCTCCGCGTCGGCGGCGCGATGGACCATGTATTCCCACTGCGGCTCGAGAACGAAGCGGCCCGAGGAGACGGCGACGTTCAGGCCTGCTGCGGGGTCGGGTGCGAAACGAAAGCCGTCGGTCCGCGGGAACACCGCGGCGCGGAAACGATGCTCGGGGCCGGTGTAAGCTTTGGTCGGCTCGTGCACGCTGCGGCTTTCGATGTCGGGACGCAGGATCAGGCGCACCGGGACGTCGTCCGCAAGTCGTCCTTCGGCGCGCTCCGTGCGGTGGCGGTGGAACACGAGGTGTACGCCGTTGCGGCCCGGGGGCATCTGCAGCCGGAGCGAGAGCCGCACATGCTCCCCCTGTCCGCAGGGGACCCGGAAACGCCAGCAGAAACCGCTTTTTCCCGAGTCGGTGGAGAAGGCCTGCAGGCAGTCGAGGTTCAGCTCCCGCGAAAAGCCCTGGTAGAGGATCCAGGCACGGCAGCGCGCGAAGAGCATCCAGCGATCCACGGGACGCACCGGGTCCGGATTGGCCGCGAGCAGCCCGTCGTAGCGGCTCTCGAGTCTGCCCCAGGCGACCGCGGTGCGTGCCATGGCTCCCCGGCCGTTTGTGGCCAGGATGCGGCGCGGCGTTTCGAGAAGCTCGGCGCGGCTGAAGCGGCGGCGCACGAAGGCCGCCTCGGGCGAAGGCAGAAGCAGCAGATCGGCCGCGGCGTGGCGCGTGGCGCCCGGTTCATGAACGCGCAGATCGAGGCCGATCGTTTTCGGTCGCCGCGGCGCGGGAAGGGGAGACAAAAGACAGAAATGCGTTCCCTCCACCGTGGCGATCGAGGTCTCGGCGCGCAGGGTGCGGCTGCGGTCCGTGACCCGCAGCCGGAAGGGCTCCCGCGCGATGACCAGCAGAAAATGCCCCGGGGGAAGCATGACTTCGCGGCGAAGATCCCGCGGCCACAGCCAGCGCGTGAGGCGGTGCCCCCATCCCTGTTGGGCGAGAAACCCCGCGGGATCGGCCTGCAGCGCCACGGCCGCCTGCTCCGGGTCGATCCCCGTCACGTCGATGCCGCGTTCTCCCCGGGAGAGGACTTCGAGGGCCTTGGCCCGCAGGCGCTGGCGTTCGATGCGGCCGGGCAGGACGAAGAGGTCCCGCCGTTCGCGCTGCAGAGCCTCGAGATCGGCCGGGTCCGGGCTCAGGCAGCGCACCTGGCCCGCCTCCAGGGCGCAGCCGAGCAGATCCCCGGCGGCGAAGGCCTCCACCGTCTCTCCGGTCAGCAGATCCACGCCGCGGCGGAGGTCGAGGCCGGGCTCCCGCGGATCCCAGTAAGCCGCCCCCGGACGCGCGGCGTCGAGGTTGGCCAGCACGAGCAGCCGCTTGCCCTGGACCGGATCGCGTCGCAGGAGCGCGAGGTGGTTGCCCCCCCCGCGTTCGACCCAGCGGACTTCGGCGCCGGCATGCATCGCCGGGTGTTCTTTCAGGATGCGGCTCAGACGGGCGATCCAGTCGACCTGGTTGACGGGGGACCCCCAGTTCAGGGGCACGGCGTCGTGCACGTCGATTTTTTCCGCGGCGTACCACTCGACCCCGTTGGCGAAGCCGAAAGAGCCCGCAAAGGAGGAAAGGGCGCAGAGCGCCGTGCGCAGACGCGCCCAACGGTGGGAGGTGGCCGCGAGCCGGGGGTTGTCGTGGGTCTCGGCGAAATGGACCAGCAGCCCCTCCTGCGAGGCGATTTCGATCGCTTCGGAGAGGTAGGGTTCGATTTGGCTGCGATCGTAATTCTGAAACAACTCCGAGTAGGCCCAGTTGAGGTTGGCGGTGTCGAGGAGGCTGCGGGTGACGGAGATCTTGCCGCCGAGCCCTTCCAGCAGAAAGATCGTGTCCGGAAACTCCTCCCGCACCCGGGCGACGATGTAGCGCCAGGCCTCGTGCGGGATCATGTACCCGGCGTCGCAGCGGAAGCCGTCCACGCCGCGGCGGCACCAGGTGAGGAAGACGCCGGCCATGAAACGCCACAGCTCGGGATGACGGTAGTCGAGCTTGGTCAGGTCCTCCCACTGCACCCCCCAGGCTCCGGGAACCTCGATCCGGCCCTCCTCGGTGCGGCAGAGCCATTCGGGGTGCTCGTTGTGCAGATTCGCGGCCCAGCCGGTGTGGTTGATGGCGATGTCGAGAAACAGCCGCCCGTTGCGGCGATGCACGGCGTCCACCAGCTCGATGAACTGCTCGGTCGGCGTGGCGCGGGGATCGAAGACCGCGAGCGCCGGGTCGACGCTGCGGAAGCTCAGCGCCGCATAGGGGCTGCCGAAGCGGCCCATGCGGCCGTAGGTCGTCGGCGTGGGGTGGATCGGCAGCAGGAGAACGATCCGGCAGCCGAGAACTCCCAGAATGAAGTCGAGCTCGGCGATCAGGTCCCGAAACGTGCCCGAGGGCGGAATGACGGTGAAGTGCAAGGCGTCGAGCCGCTGAATGCAGGCTTCCTCCTCGGGCGGCGGCACCCGGCGGGCGCTTTTGTTGGGCCCGAATTGGCGGACGAAAGCGTTGTAGACGATGTTCGCCGCGCAGGAGTCGGCGGCGTCCACGTTCAGCACCGCGTTCGGCCCCGGCGGCCAGACGGGTCCGGCGGCTCCTTCCTCCAGAAAGAAGCACTTGGCCTCGAAATGGCCCGGCTCGCAGAGGGCGATGTCCACCCCGAAGCCGTTTTCCTCCAACGGGTGCATGGGGATGTCGAACCAGTCGCGGCCGAGCGGCGTCTGGCGGAGGTGCACACGGCGCACGATTTCCCGTCGGGCGAGCGCGGCGTGGCCGAGGTTGGTGCGCAGCCAGGCCGAACCTCTCAGTGCGGGCGGGACGCGCAGACGGAAACGGATCACGTCTCCGCAGAAATGCACCCGGTGTTCCCCGGGGGGCGGCTCCTGGATCAGATCGGCGCGGTGCTGCATCGGCTCACCGGTGGAATTCAAGGATCGATGAAAAGAAGTATACCCCAGATCGCCCGAGGGACAAAACCAGGGGGGAGGCGGCGATCTTCAGGCTTGCAAAAAAACCAAAGGACGCTAAGCTCAGCGGAGCGGAGCCGGAAAGGCGAAAGGCCCGGAAGAACCAAGGCGAAAAGGAGGCCCTGTGGGTCGACGCGTGCTGGGGTGGCTGCTGTTGATTCTCTGGGCTGCCGGAGAATTCGCAATCTCGGCCTCCGCCCAGACGTCGCGGCCGGCGACGACGCCCGGCTCGACCCGCCTCAACCTGGTCCAGGGGGTCGTCTGCGAAGAAATCCGCGACGGCGTTCCCGCAAACAGCGCGGTCGCCTTTTCGGTGTCCACGGCCAAGATCTATTGTTTCACGACCTTCGACGCCGTCGCCGAGGACACCTTCGTCTTCCACCAGTGGTTTTTCCGCGACCGCCCGAGTTCCCGCATCCGGCTTTCGGTGAAGGCCCCCCGCTGGAGCACGTTCAGCAGCATCCAGCTTCGCGAGGCCGATCGCGGTCCATGGCGGGTCGAGATCCAGGACGCCTCCGGCCGCGTCCTGAAGACCCTGCGCTTCAGCGTCACGGATTGAAGGTCCGATGGTCGAGACGATTTCCTTGCTCGGAACACTCCGCTGGCAGGACCTGGTCGACATCGGCCTGAACAGCTACATCCTTTTCCGCTTCTATGTGCTCTTCCGGGGCACCTACGTCTTCCGGGTCCTGATCGGACTCACGATGCTCTGGTTTTTCCAGCAGATCGCGGCCTATCTCGGGCTGATCGTGACGAGCTGGGTGATCCAGGGCATCGTGGCGGTCGCCGCGCTGATCATCGTCGTCGTTTTCCGCAACGAGATCCGCAATGTCCTCCAGGCCCGCAACCTCAAGTCGATCTTCTGGGGCGTTCCCCCGAAGAGCCGGGTCGCCCCAGTGGAAATCCTGGCCGAAAGCGTCTTCGAGCTCGCCCGCCGCCGGCACGGAGCCCTGATCGTCATCCCCGGGGAAGAGGACATCCGCGAACTGCTTCAGGGGGGGATCGCCTGGAGCGGCGAGATTTCGCGCGAAATGATCCTCAGCATTTTCTACCCCGGGAACCCCGTCCACGACGGCGCCGCCCTGGTCGAAGGCGAGCGCGTCTCGCGCGTGAGCGCCATTCTGCCGCTCTCCCGCCGCGAAGATTTGCCCTCGCATTTCGGGACCCGGCACCGCGCCGCCCTGGGGTTGACGGAGGCGAGCGACGCCGTGGTGATCGTGGTTTCCGAGGAACGCGGCGAGGTCAGCCTCGCCCAAGGGCCGAGGCTGCAGCGCATCCCCGATGCCGAAACCCTGATCGCCAGGCTCGAGGATCATTTCGGCGTCTCCGAGGCTCACGGCCCGGAGGCTCGCCGCGAGCGCATCGAGGTCACCACCGCCGCGTTGGTCTCGCTGCTCTTCATCACCGGCTTCTGGTACAGCATCTCGCGCGGCCTGGAGACGCTCGTCTCCTTCGATGTTCCCGTCGAGTACCAGAACCGCAACCCGGGGCTGGAGATCGTCCAGGCTTCGGTCAACGCCGTACGCGTGACCCTCTCCGGCTCCGGGACGCTCGTCAAATCCACGCGCCCGGACCAGGTGCGGGTGCGGGTGGATTTGAGTGCCTCCAGCGCCGGAGAAAACACGATCCCCATCACCGCCGGCAACGTGAGCCTGCCACCGGGCTTGAAGGTGAAAGACGTCTCCCCGCAGAGCATTCTCGTGGAGATGGACCTCACGGTGCGGAAGGAATTCCCCGTGCAAGTCGACTGGACGGGCCGTCTGCCGGAGAACATGATTCTCGCCGAGGCGGCCGTGGATCCGCCGCGGGTCGAGCTGGTGGGCAGCCGGCGGATTCTGGAGACGATGCAGACGATCTACACCGAAAAGGTGTCCCTCGAGCGGTTGCGCGAAGCCGGGGCGCTGGAGGCGCCGCTGTCGATCCAGCCCGCCTCGCTCAAGCTTGCGCCGGGCGCGCCGGAAAAGGTGGTGATCCGCTACCAGACGCGCCGCCGCGAGTGACGGCGGCAAGCCGCCGGTCTACAATTCGAGTTCGCCCTCGAGGAGGCTTCCGGCGGGAATCACGGCCTGCCGGTCGGAACGGTTCCGGATGATGACCGTTCCCCGGAGGCGCACCCCGGCTTCGAAACGCACGTCCCCCTCGACCGTGAGCGCATCGCATTCGACGAGCGAGGGCGGCCCCTGGCGGAAACGCTCCGCGAACCGCTCGTACTTTCCGTAGTAGCGCGGATCGAGGCGGATGCGGATGACCTCGTCGCGGCCGGATGCCGCGCGCGCGGGGTTCAAAACGAAGCCCCGTTCGCGGAAGTACACGAAACAATCCGAGGCCGCGGCCAGAAGGTCGTTGCAGGTTTTCACGGGAAGAAAACGCGCGCGCGCCACGCGCACGGCGGCCGCCCCCTCGAAAACCGAAATCGCCGCCCCCATCGCGGTCTCGATCTGATAGACGGGCGGGCTCGTCTCGTCGCGGGGATCGAGGGTCTTGGGATTGACGATCATCGGCAGGTCGATTCCGCCTTCCCGACGGATGGCCTCCCGCAGGGCGTCGAGTCGGATCCAGACGTTGTTGGTGTTGAAATAGCGGTAACGCCGGATATCCTGGAAAGCGGAAAGCTCCTCTTTCGGGCATTGTGCCGCCTCGCGCAGGATCAGCCGGCCGTCCTCCCGCCGCCGGGCGAGATGCCCGCCTTTCACGTCGGCCGGCGTCTTTTCGGCGACCTCCATGAGAAACGGCAGTTGGCGGGAAGCGAAGTAGCCCAGAATTTCGGGATTCATCCCCGCGCCCAGGTTGTCCACATTGCGGATGAGGGCGTAGCGGATCCCTTCGTCGAGCAGCCGATCGAGCGTGCCCGAGGCGAAGAGCGCGGCGTAGACATCGCCGTGGCCCGGAGGGTTCCACTCGAGCTCGGGATCGGCCGGCCAGACCGCGGGCCGCAGGTCGGCCTGCAACACCTTGGGGAAACGATGCTGCAGGAAGCAGAGCGGCCTCGGCTCGGGGGCGAGGCGGGATAGAGCGGCGGCCGTTTCCGCCGCGGTGTTGAAGCTGTTCATCAGTGCGAGCCGGCTTCCGTCGGCCCGCGCACGCTCGAGCACGATCGCCAGAAAGGTGAGTCCCGGCCGCACCGGCAGGAGCGATTTGGGGCCTTTCAGCCCCATCGAGGTCCCCAGCCCCCCGTTCAGCACGATCTGCACCGAGCGAGAGAGCGACTCGCGGCCGACGGGGGCGAATTCGGCGAGAGAGGAGTCGTCGGGGAATTCGCCGGGTGCCACGGGCAGGATGTCCGCATCGCGGATGAGCCCGGTTTCCCCCCCGACCAGGCGGCGGTAAAGGCGCGCGAAGGTTTCGATCACGAAGAGGGCGAGGCCCTCTCGGGCCATCTTGGCCGTGAATTCCGCGAGGTGGGTCGGTTCGTCCGCCGGCGTCATCCTGCTCCTCTCCCTCGGGGTCAGTCGATCGGCACCACCCAGCCCGGCGGCCCTTCGGCCCGGCCGTATTGGATGTCGGTGATCGCCTGGTAGAAACGCCGGGCGAGCGGCCCCACGCCGCCGTCGCCCACGGTGATCGCCCGCTCGCCGTAAGCGATCCTGCCGACGGGGGAGATCACCGCCGCGGTACCCGATCCGAACGCCTCGCGCAACCTCCCGTTGTCGGCGGCGGCGAGGATCTCCTCGATCGCGATGCGGCGTTCCACCATCTTGAGCCCCCAGCGGCGGCCGAGCTGCAGTACGGAGTCGCGGGTGATGCCGGGCAAGATGCTCCCCTGGAGCGCCGGGGTGACCACCTCGTCGTCGAGGACGAAGAAGATGTTCATCGAGCCCACTTCTTCGATCCAGCGCCGCTCCAGCCCGTCCAGCCAGAGCACCTGGGTGAAACCGGCTTGGTGGGCCTTGTGGCCGGCGAGCAGGCTGGCGGCGTAATTTCCCGGCGTCTTGGCCTCTCCGGTTCCGCCGGGGACGGCGCGGACGTGTTCCTTCTCGACCAGGATCTTCACCGGGTTGAACCCCTCGGCGTAGTAGGCGCCTACGGGAGAGAGGATGATGAAAAAGCGATAGGTGTGGGAGGAGCGCACGCCGAGAAAGGGGTCGGTGGCGATGATCGTCGGCCGGATGTAGAGCGAGGTCTCCGGCGCGTGCGGCACCCAGTCCCGCTCCAGGCGCAGAAGCTCCTTGAGCGCTTCGAGGACGAGGGCCTCGTCGATCCGCGGGATGCACAGGATGTCGTTGGAACGGTTGAGCCGCCGGAAGTTCTCCTGCGGCCGGAAAAGCTGGATGGCCCCCGCCGCCGTGCGATAGGCCTTGAGCCCTTCGAAGACGGCCTGTCCGTAATGCAGAACCATGGTCGCCGGATCGAGGACGAGGGGCCCGTAGGGTTCGATGCGCGGGTGGTGCCAGCCGCGCTCGGGCGAGTAATCCATGTTGAACATGTGGTCGGTGAAATGGATGCCGAATCCGAGCCGGGATTCGTCGACCTTGGGCTTGGGCGATGCCGTTTTGCGGATGGTAAGCGCCATGACCTCCTCCTCGAACAGCGGCTGCGGGAAAGGTGCGGAAAGGGAGACTGCGCCGCGGGCCGTGGTAGTCGCGGATCCTGAGCCCGCTTTAGCGCGAAATTCGCTCGGGGATCAAGCCGAAAAACTTCCGTTGACGCAGAAAGGGCTCAGGGGATAAGAGGAGGGTCCGGGAAGCCCGCCGGGGGCTCCGTACCGCGAAAACCGTACCTCCCCTTTTCCGAAGGACCGTCATGAAACCGCCCACCGCGAGCATCATCGAGCCCCGTCGGCTCAACCCCGACAGCCGCTTCCGTTTCCGCTGCGGCAAAGACCTGCCCTGCTTCACGCAGTGCTGCCGCGGGATCCACATCATCCTGACGCCGTTCGACATCCTGCGCCTCAAAAGGCGTCTGGGCCTCCCCTCGACCGAGTTCCTCGCCCTCTACACCGAGCCGCAACTGCTCGAGAAAACCGACATCCCGGTGGTGACGTTGCGCGGGCTGCAGCAGGAGGGGGCGGGGGAACCGGCGTGCCCCTTCGTGCGGCCCGAAGGCTGCCTGGTGTATGAAGACCGCCCGGCCTCCTGCCGCTACTACCCCGTCGGCACGGCGACGCTGGCCTGGAAGGGCGATCCCGACGGGGATGCGTTTTATTTTCTCGTGCGCGAGGCGCACTGCCGGGGGCTGGCCGAAGATCGGGAATGGACGGTGCTCGAATGGCGAAACGACCAGGGGGTCGACGAGCACGACCGGGTGAACGCCCCTTGGACCGAACTCATCCTGCGCAAGCGCTCCTTTCCGGGCGCCTTGCACTGGACCGAAAAGGCGAAGGAGCTGTTTTTTCTAGTGAGCTATGACCTCGACCGCTTCCGCCGTTTCGTCTTCGAAAGCTCGTTCCTGCGCCGCTATCCCGTCGCGGCGGAGGAGACGGAGCGGCTGAAGACGGACGAGGCGGCGCTCCTGCACTTCGGGCTGCGCTGGCTGAAGGACGTTCTCTTTCGGCCGCCCGCTCAGTAGCCCTCGTAACAAAGCCCTTGCCGGTAAGCCGGGTTTTCCAGCCGCTCGGCGGGGTCGACCCCGAAGAAATCGGCGATGGGCGCAAGGATCTCGGGTGCGTTCGCGAGCACGTGGCGGGCGGCCGAGAGCACTCGCTCGAGCCCCTGGGCGGTCATCTTGCCGAGCGGCGGGCGACAGCCGCCCGCGGGCATGCCCAGAAGGGCCATCAGGGTCTTGACGGCGAGCGGATTGCGCGCACGGCAGACGACCTCCCCGAAGGGGGTGCGCTCGGTCGTCTTCACCGTGACCAGCTGGAAGAGCGGCTCGAGCTTGACGGCGAGCGCCCGCGCTTCGGCGTTGCGGCCGGCGAGCAGGTGCCCGACCATTTCCCCCACGGCCTTCGGAGCGACGTTCGAGGCGACCGAGATCACCCCCCCGGCGCCGATCCGCGGATCTTCCATCATCGCCACCGTCAAGGGATCGTCGCCCGAGAGGATGAGAAAATCCGATCCGCAGAGCTCCCGCGTGCGGCGCATGTTGTTCAGATCTCCGGTCGCCTCCTTCACGGTGCGGATGTTGGGGAAGGCCTGATGAGCGAGCGCGAGATCCTCGGGGAGGAGCTGAGTTCCGGTGCGGCCGGGGATCACGTAAGGGATGATGTCGATTTCGGGGAACTCGCGGGCCACGGGGTAGAGGTACTCGCGGCGGATCTCGAGCGAGCTCGGGCCGTTGTAATAGGGGTCGACCAGCAGCACGGCCCGCGCGCCCGCCTGCGCCGCATGGCGCGTGCCCGCGATCGTTTCGCGGGTGCTGTTGCTTCCGGTGCCGGCGATGCACACGCAGCGGTTGGCACACGCCCGGGCGATGATCTCGGTGACGCGGTTGTGCTCCTCCCAGGTGAGGACAGGGCTTTCTCCCGTGGTTCCCACGGCGAGGATGCCGGTGATGCCGCAGGCGATCTGAAACTCGACCAGCCGCCGAAGTCCTTCCTCGTCGACCGCATCGCCCCGGTACGGGGTGATCAGGGCGGTATAACAGCCGGGTTGCATGGCCGCCTCCTTTCGGGATGGGTGCAAGGCGTTTCAGCCCTCGGCGTCCTGGTAGGGAAAAGACGGACCGAAGTCAAGCCCAAACCCGTGCGGGCTCCCGGCCTGGACACGGCTGTCGATCCCCGCTAAGCTGGGAACCGATTTTCGCGGTCATTTTCGATTTCAAGGATTGCCGTCGACCATGGAAAAGCCGAAGAGCGTCGAAGAGTACATCGCCCAGCAGAAACAGGCCGTGGACAAGAACCCCGAATGCGGCAACGCCCATTACAACCTCGCCGTGGGCTATCTCGGCCAGCGACGGCTGGAGGAGGCCGAGCGCGAGCTGCTCGAGGCGATCGAGTGCAGCCCCAATCTCGCCGAGGCCTACGTGCTGATGGGCGGGATCTGCCTCCGTCGGGGCGATCTCGACGGCTGCCTATCCTGGAACCGCCGGGCGATCCAGGTCAGACCCGGGTTTTCGGAAGGCTACGGCAACATCGGCTTCGTCGAGCTGCAGCGGGGCAACGTCGATGAGGCCATCCGCAACCTCGAGCGCGCCACGTTTTTCAATTTCCGCTACATCCAGGCCTTCGCCAACTTGGGGGCGGCCTATCTGATGAAGGGCCGGATCGACGAGGCGATCGAGGCCAGCCGCAAGGCGCTGGTCCTCGCCCCCGAATTCGCCCCCGCGCACAACAACCTCGCGATCGCCTACCTCGAAAAGGGCGAATTCGCTCTTGCCGTCCGGCACTGCGACCAGGCGATCGCCCACGGCTACGAGGTGGCCGAGCCGATCCGCCGCGAAATCGAAGAACACCGCGCCCGCCTGCAGGCCGCGCGGAAAGAGGCGGAGTGAACCGGCCGGAAATTTTTTTCTTCCTGGAAACGGAGACGTTCCCGGTCACGCCGGAGCACCCCCTCTGGCAAAAGCCGCTTCCCCGAAAGCGCGTCCCGGCCGCCGACGGTGCGGCCGCAGCGGCGACCGCGACCGTCGGCGACTATTTCCGCGCCCTGGAAGCCTTCTGCCGGGAAGAGGGGGCCGCCCTGCTTGGCCTTCTGCACCGCCGTGCCGCGGCCGCCGAGGTTCCCCTGGAGGCGATCCGCATTTTTCTTTCCCGACACGGCGCCTTTTACCACCCGGCGCGCCTGGTGACCTGCGGAGGGGGGAGCGCAAAGGAGTGGGTGGCGAACGTCGCCTTCTCCGAAGAGGCCCGGCGGATGCTCGCGCACGAGACCGAAATCCTGGAGCGGCTGCACAAGCAAACCGGTCTTTCCTTTTTGCCCGCGGTCTGCGGCTGCTTTGCGATCGAGCCGCCGACCGGGCCGCCCTGTTCGCTCTGGGTGGGGGAGTGGTTTTCCGGATTCGGCGAGTTTCACCTGCACCGGCCGGACCCCGGCGCAGAGCCCCGGCCCGTGCTCTGGGATGAAGGGGGAAACCTTATCGAACTCCAGCCGCAGGCGGTGGGCGCGATCTACCGCGAGGTGGGGCGCATTCTGACGCTGTATCTCAACCTGGAGAGCTTCGAGGAGATCGCCCTGTGGCACCATGCGGCGGGCGATTTCGTGGTCCGCCCCGGCGCCGAGAGGCTCGAGGTGCGGCTGATCACCGTGCGCGACTACCGTCCGCTCTTCGCCGGAGCGGCGGCGCGGGCGGGACTCGAGGAGATGTTGCCGCGGCTGCTCGTCTTTTTTCTCGCCCTGTCGCTCCACACGCGGCTCGACCGGCTGGACGGGACCGGCGACTTCGCGCTCGCCCCGCCGGAGTCGATCTTCGCCACCCGCGAGGGTGTGCTGCAAGCGCTCGCCGTGAAAGAGGAAGGTTTTCCGTGGGCCGAAGCCTTCGCCGGGTTTCTTGCCTCTTGCACGGAGGAAGATCTTCGGGATCTCTGCGGCGACATCGTCGCCCGACGTTACGTGCCCGGAAGCCCGGAGCGCCGTCTTCTGGAGGCGGGGCTTGCCGCCCACGCGGCGGCGCTTCGTCGCGCCGCCCGGCAGGGGTGAAAAGCACCCCAAGATGGCGGATTCAGTCTCCGAACGACCCCAACCCGCGGTAGGTCGCCCAGCCCCCTATTTGCAAGGCGCCACAGGGAGTTAAGGACGGCTTTTTTATTGACAAGCCGCAGCTTTTGATTCTATAGCTGCACTCTGGTTTTTTTCCGGTCTTCTTCTCCATCAAGACAACAAGCGCAACCCGTGACGGCATGGATTCCGAATCGAGAGGAGGTGAAGGCTTTTTAGAGGGTCTCCGGGTGTTTCCGAGGGTTCCGGCGGTGTACTCATCAACCTGACACGGAGGTAGAGAGAATGGCAAAACATCCAACTCCCCTGCTGGACCAGCTCGAAAGCGGTCCGTGGCCGAGCTTCGTTTCGGACCTCAAAGAGTTGGCGGAGCATCGTGCCAAGACGGCATCCAAGATCGAGTACCAGATCCCGGTCGAGGTCGTCGACGACATCCTGGGCCTGCTGGAGCTCACTTACAAGGACGGCTGCACGCACTGGAAACACGGCGGGATCGTGGGGGTTTTCGGCTACGGCGGCGGCGTCATCGGCCGCTATTGCGACCAGCCCGAGAAATTCCCCGGCGTCGCCCATTTCCACACCATGCGGGTGAACCAGCCCGGCGGCAAGTTCTACAAGACCGAATATCTCCGCCAGCTCTGCGATCTTTGGGATTTCCGCGGCAGCGGCATCACCAACATGCACGGTTCGACCGGCGACATCATTTTCCTCGGAACCACGACCCCGCAGCTCGAAGAGATCTTCTACGAGCTCACCCACAAGCTGAACCAGGATCTCGGCGGCTCGGGCTCCAACCTGCGCACGCCTTCGGACTGCATCGGCCAGGCGCGCTGCGAGTGGGCCTGCTACGACACCCAGGACCTCTGCTACCAGCTCACCATGGACTATCAGGACGAGCTGCACCGCCCGGCCTTCCCCTACAAGATGAAGTTCAAGTTCGACGGCTGCCCGAACTGCTGTGTAGCCTCCATCGCCCGCGCCGACTTCTCCTTCATCGGCACCTGGCGCGACGACATCAAGATCAACCAGGAAGCGGTCCAGGCCTACATCGGAGGCGAGCTCAAACCCAACGCCGGCGAGCACAGCGGCCGCGACTGGGGCAAGTTCGACATCCAGAAGGAAGTGATCCGCCTCTGCCCCACCCAGTGCATGTGGATGGAAGGCAAGAAGCTCATGATCGACAACAAGGAGTGCAACCGCTGCATGCACTGCCTGAACGTCATGCCCCGCGCGCTGCGGATCGGCGACGACCGCGGGCTCTCCATCCTCGTCGGCGCCAAGGCCCCGATCCTGGACGGCGCGCAGATGGGCTCGCTGCTTGTGCCCTTCATCAAGGTCGAGCCGCCCTACGACGAGATCAAGGAGATCATCGAGAAAATCTGGGACTGGTGGATGGAAGAGGGCAAGAACCGGGAGCGGCTGGGCGAGCTGATCAAGCGCCAGGGTTTCCAGAAGCTGCTCGAGGTGACCGGCATCCAGCCCGATCCGCGCCATGTGAAGGAGCCGCGCTCCAACCCCTACATCTTCTGGAAGGAAGAGGAAGTCGAGGGCGGCTGGACGCGCGACATCAACGAGTTCCGCAAACACCATCTGCGATAAGGGGGGCGAGCCATGGCGTTCATTTCATCCGGATACGATCCCAAAGAGCCGATGAAGGACCGCATCACCGACATCGGCCCGCGCAAATACGACGAGTTTTACCCGCCGGTCATCGCCAAGAACAAGGGCAAGTGGCTCTACCACGAATATGTGAAGCCGGGCGTTTTCTATCATGTGGCCGAGTCGGGCGATAAGGTCTACACCGTGCGCGTGGGCGGGGCGCGGATCATGTCCACGCTGATGATCCGCGAAATTTGCGAAATCGCCGACAAGCACTGCGGCGGCTATGTCCGCTGGACGACCCGCAACAACATCGAGTTCATGGTGGACGACGAAAAGAAGGTCGATCCGCTCATCAAGGATCTCGAGAGCCGCAAATTCAAGGCCGGCAGCTACAAGTTCCCCGTCGGGGGAACCGGGGCGGGGATCACCAACATCGTCCACACCCAGGGCTGGATCCACTGCCACACGCCGGCGACCGACGCCTCCGGGCCGGTCAAGGCGACGATGGACGTTCTCTTCGAGGACTTCAAGAACAACCGGCTGCCGGCCAAGCTGCGGGTTTCGCTCGCCTGCTGTCTCAACATGTGCGGCGCGGTGCACTGCTCGGACATCGCCATCCTCGGCTACCACCGCAAGCCGCCGATGATCGATCACGAGTACCTGGACAAGATGTGCGAAATTCCGCTCGCCATCGCCGCCTGCCCGACGGCCGCGATCAAGCCGGCCAAGGTCGAAGTCGGCGGCCAGAAGGTGAACAGCGTCGCCATCAATTACGACCGCTGCATGTTCTGCGGCAACTGCTACACGATGTGCCCGGCCTTGCCGTTGGCCGACAAGGAAGGCGACGGCATCGTCATCATGGCCGGCGGCAAGGTCTCCAACCGCATCAGCCCGCCGAAGTTCTCCAAGGTCGTCGTGGCCTTCATCCCCAACGAGCCGCCGCGCTGGCCGCAGACCACGGCGGTGATCAAGAAGATCGTCGAGGTCTACGCCGCCAACGCGAGAAAATACGAGCGGCTGGGCGAGTGGGCGGAGCGGATCGGCTGGGAGCGTTTCTTCGAGAAATGCGAGCTGCCGTTCACGCACCATCTGATCGACGATTTCCGCGATCCCGCCTACTACACCTGGCGGCAGACGACGCAATTCAAGTTCTAACGGCATCCAACCCGCGCGGGGGGCGTCCGGCAGGCGCCCCCCGCGCCAGCGATCGTAAGGAACCCGGACGATGGATTACGCGGAAGCAAAGGCCAAGATCGTCGAAGAGCTCACCAAGAAGCTCAAGACCAAATCCAAGTTCTACTTCAACGACCTCGCCGACATTCTGGGGCTCAAGCCGCGCGAGGCGAAAAAGCTGATCAACGACATGGTGGCCGACGGCACCCTCGAATACTGGTCGAGCGGCAGCACCTCCATGTACGGCCTGAAGGGCACGGGCAAGCAGGCGGCGGCGGAGCACGAGGCCTGATCCCCTTCCACCGCTCCCCCCTCCGGCGGCGCTGATGCAGCAGACCGCAACGGGTCTCCGCCCCCGCGTGGTGATCGCCGCCCTCCGCGGCGGCGCGGGAAAGACGATCCTGACGGTGGGACTCGTCGCCGCCCTGCGCGACCGGGGGGAGGAAGTCGCCGTCTTCAAAAAAGGGCCCGATTACATCGATGCGGGCTGGCTTGCCCTCGCGGCAGGCCGGCCCTGCTACAATCTCGACACCTTCCTGCTGTCCGCCGCGGCGGTCCGCGGCTCCTTTTGCCTCCACAGCAAAGCCGCCACCCTCGCCCTCATCGAAGGAAACCGCGGCCTCTTCGACGGCATCGACCTCGACGGCGCAACCAGCACGGCGGAACTCGCCAAGCTGCTGGAAGCCCCGGTGCTCCTCTGCCTCGATGCGACGAAGACGACCCGCACCCTTGCCGCCGTCGTCTCCGGATGCCGCAACTTCGATCCCCGCCTGCGCCTGGCCGGGGTGATCCTGAACCGCGTGGCCGGAGCGCGGCACGAGTCGATTTGCCGGCGGAGCATCGAAGCGTTGGCCGGGCTTCCGGTTATCGGTGCCCTCCCCCGGTTCGAAGAGCCGCTCTTCCCGGAGCGGCACATGGGGCTCGTCCCGACTCCCGAGCACGGCTGGGCATCCCGGGCGGTGGCCCAAGTCCGCGATTTCGTCGCCGCGCACGTCGATCTCGCGGCGGTTCGGGAAACGGCGGCCCGGGCGGGGTCCTTCGAAGAATCCTCCCTCGGCCCTCCCGGCGCAACCGGCCGTATCCTCACGGCCGAGGTGCGGATCGGGGTATTCCGCGACGCCGCCTTCCAGTTTTATTACCCCGAAAACCTCGAGGCGCTCGAGGCGGCGGGGGCGCAGCTCGTTTTCTTAAGCCCCCTCTCCCTCAGGGAGGACGACCTGCAGGGCGTCCATGCCCTCTACCTCGGGGGCGGTTTCCCCGAGACCCATGCCGGGGAGCTCTCCGCAAACGTCCGCGCCCGGCTGGGCCTGCAAAGGCTCGTGGAGGAGGGGCTTCCGGTCTACGCCGAGTGCGGGGGGCTGATGTACCTCGGACGCGAACTCGTTACCGGAAAAGGCCGCCACGCCATGGCCGGGGTGCTGCCGCTTTCCTTCGAGATCTGCCGGCGGCCCCAGGGGCATGGCTACACGCGTCTTGAGGTCGTCGGCGAAAACCCCTTTTACGAGCGGGGAACGGAACTTCGCGGCCACGAATTCCACTACTCGCGGGCGATCGGTTGGGCGGGCGGGGAGAGGATGCTTGCCTTTCGCATGCGCCGCGGGGTGGGCATCGTGGGCGATCGTGACGGTCTGACTTACCGGAATGTCCTGGCCACCTACACCCACGTTCACGCCCTGGGGACCCCCGCCTGGGCCGAAGCCCTCGTGCGCCGGGCGGCCGCCTTCCGTGACGCCCGAAGCCGCTGAATCGCTCCCCGGGCGGATCCTGGAGGCCGTGGGTTCCCGGCGTCTTTCGCCGACCGATCTCCTGCGGGCTCTGGGCGCTGCAAGACGCTCGGAGCGGCAAATCGTGCGCCGGGCGCTCAAGGAACGGATCGCCGCGGGGGACCTGTCCTACACTCAGGAATCCGGAATCACCTGGCTGGAGGTCTCCTTCGACCGACCGCTGCGGGTGAGCCCGCGGATCGTGCTCGCACCTCCCGAAAAAGAGGCCCAACCGGTTCCCGGAACCACGCGGGTCGTGATCGCCGCCGGGGCGGCTTTCGGCGGCGGAAGGCATCCCACGACGCGGCTTGCGCTGCGGGGGATCGATTTCGCGCTCGCGGCTCGTGGGAAACAGCGTTCGGGGCCTCAAAGCCGCGTCCTCGACGTCGGCACCGGAAGCGGGGTTCTCGTGATCGCCGCCGTACGGCTGGGGGTGGGCTCCGGGGTGGGGATCGACCTCGACCCCTGTGCGCTCGCCGAGGCGAAGGCGAACGTGCGCTTCAACGGGCTGGAAGATCGTATCCGTGTCAGCGACGAGCCGCTCGCCGGGATCGACGAGGGCGCCTTCACCCTGATTGCGGCCAACCTGAGGCTTCCCACGCTGATCGAGACGGCGCGCCTGCTTGCGCGGCGGTGCCGTCCGGGAGGCGCGATCGTCCTTTCGGGAATCCGTCCCGAAGAAGAAAGGGCGCTGCTTGCGGTTTACGGCCGGCTCGGTTTTCAGCCGACGCGGCGGGAGTCCGAGGGGGGATGGTCGGGGCTCGTCGTCGACGCTCCCGGGTAAACACAACGGGCGGGCACCCCCGCCGGGATACCCGCCCGCTCGTCAGGGGCTAGGCCGGATAAAGCTTCAGCTCTTCTTGGGATGGCAGTCGTTGCAGGTGACCGGAGCCTTCTTCGGCGCGTACTTTTTGTTGAAGTCCTTGTGGCAGCTCTGGCAGTTCTGGTGGTAGGCCTCGGCGATGAAGGCGAGCTTCTGCTTCTTGTCGAGCTTGGGGGCATCCTTGCCTTTCGGCGCCTCGCCGCACTGCTTGTGGCAGCTGATGCAGGTGTCGACCTTGCTGTCCGCCTTGAGGTCCTTGAGCGGCTGGCCCTTGGCGTCGTGGTGGCACTCGCCGCAGCCGTTCGCATAGAGGTCGGGATACTGTTTGGCGTAATCCTCGCTGTGTTTCTTGTGGCTGAAGGTCATTTCCCCCTTGGTCTTGGGGCAGTTTCCGGCAAACTTGATGACATCGCCCACCTTGGCGTAGATGCCGCCGGCGAAGAACAGGCAGGCCAACACAACGCAGATGGTGACCGCAGTCGTCCTCCTCATACCCCTCTCATCCTCCCTTGCGTTTGGGTTCCTGGCCGAGGTTCCTTGAGCCCCACGCACAACAGGCTACAGTAATTCACAAATTGCCCCCGATGTCAACGGCCCGGGGCGGCGGTTTCTCAGGCGCTTTTTTCCCCCTCCAGGGCGGCCCGCCTGGCCTTGCGGCGCGCCAGCATGCGCGCCGCGGCGATGCTCAGTTCGTAGAGCAGCATCAAAGGCAACGCCATCAGGATCATCGAGACCACATCCGGGGTGAGAAAGGCGGCCACGACGAAGGCGCCCACCACGGCATAGCGGCGGTTACGGGACAGGGTTTCCACCGAAAGGATCCCCACCCAGGACAGGCAGGTCAACACCACGGGAAGCTCGAAGAGCAGGCCGAAGATGAAAAGCAGTTTGGTGGCGAAGGTGAGGTATTCGCGCATGGAGGGGAGGGTGCGGATGTAGTCCGCCCCGAAGCTTAACAGGAAACGGAATCCGAAAGGAAAGACGACGAAGTAGCCGAAGAGCGCTCCCCCGAGAAAGAACGCCGTGGTGACGGCGATGAGCGGCCCGAGCAGGCGGCGTTCGTGACGGTAAAGGCCGGGGGCGACGAACATCCAGAACTGGTAGAAAAGAACGGGGCTGGCCAGAATGGCCCCGGCGAGCAGGGAGACCTTGAGGTAGGTGAAGAAGGCTTCGGGGATGCCCGTGAAGATGAGCTTTCCCCCCTCGGGCATGACGCGCATCAGGGGATAGACCAGGATTTCGAACAGGGATTCCTTGAACGCGTAGCAGATCAGGAATCCGGCCCCCAGGGCGAGGAAGCACTTGATCAGCCGCGTGCGAAGTTCCGCCAGATGAGCCGTGAAGGGGATTTTGTCGTCTTCGGTCAACATCCGCGCAGGTTCCTCGTGCGGCGGCGGATCGGTTTCATTCGGGGCGGCGGGGTTCGGAGGGGGCGGCGGCTTCCGGCGCAGGTGCATCGGCGCGGTCGGCGCTCCAGGCTTGGAAGGCTTTCTTGAGCTCCTCGAGCTTCTGCTCGGCGGAGGGCTCCTCGGCCGCAAGGCCGCGCGAGGGGGAAACGGCGTCCACCGGCGGGGAGGCTTTCGCCGCCTCCGGGCGCTCGTCATCGGGCTTGAGCGCTTCATTGCGGATCACCTGGTTCACCTCGGTGTGGAACTCTTCCATCACCTTTTTTGCTTCCTCGATCTCCCCGTCGAGGCGGAAGGTCTCCTTCATCTCCGCCGTGGCCTTGCGGAATTCGCGCACCGCCCGGCCGAGCGATTTGGCGAGATCGGGCAGCTTGTTCGGGCCCAAAACGATCAGGGCGACGACGGCGATCAGGATCAACTCCGGCATGCCGATGCCGAACATGGCATCCCCCTTCGGCACAAGAGGCCAACACTGCGCCCCAGGCAGCTGCGCCCGCAAAGGACGGGAACTTGGCGCTGGCGCGGATCGCTAACAAAAACGGATTCTTTGAACCCTAACGGGTTCAGGCATCGCTGTCAAGGCGCCCCGGCCTCGGGCCGCAACAGGAGAAAGTAAAGTTCGCCCGGATGGTTCAGATGGCCGGCCGTGAACTCGGCCTCGGGACCCGCCCCCCAGAAAAGGTCGGCCCGGCCGGGGCCGGTGATGGCGCTACCCGTGTCCTGGACGAGCAGGAATCGCCGCAACTCGCGCCGGGAGGGCGAAACCGAGGGATCGCCCGGCGCGGGTCGGCGCGTGACGGCGAAAACGATCGCGCCCTCCGGAAAAACCCTTCGATCCAGGGCGAGCGACCGCCCGGCGGTGAGAGGAACGCCGAGCGCGCCGATCGGCCCCTCCGGGACGATGCGAAAGAAGACATAGCTCGGGTTGAACGCGAGCACGCGCCCGATTTCCTCCGGGTGGTCGCGCAAGTAGCGTCGGATCGCCGGCAGGGAAATCTCCTCGCGAGGGATCTTTCCCTCCTCGATTAGAAGACGGCCGATGCTGCGGTAGGGGCGTCCGTTGGAGGCCTCGTAGCCCACCCGCAGCGTTTCGCCGCCCTCGAGTTCGATGCGGCCCGAGCCCTGGACGTGGAGAAAGAAGAGCTCGACCGGGTCGCGCACCCAGGCGAGCGGGCGGGCCCGTTCGAAGAGCCCCGCTTCTTCGATTTCACGCCGTTCGGGGTAAGGAACGAGCCGTTTGCCCTCCAGGCGTCCGGCGAGACGCTCGCCGCGGTATTTTTCGTGGAATTCCCCCAGCTCGACGGTGATCAGGTCTTCGGGACGTCCCCAGAGCGGGTGGCGGAACAGGGCGTCGGGTTCGCGGCGCCCCTGGAGCAGGGGCTCGTAGTACCCCGTGAAAAGAACCTCGCCCCCTCCATCCCGTCCGGTTGCGCGGTAGCAACGAAACTCTTTTTCCACGCGCGCCTGGAGGTCCTTGACGGAAGGCCGGGAGGCGATGAGGTCGCGAAAGCGCTCGAGCGCGTGGGCGAGGCGGCTTGCCGGGATGCGCTCGGGGCCGAAGTCGAAGGGGCGCTCCGGCGGCTGCCGTTTTATCCAATCGATGCTCCGGGCGAGCGCCTCTTCAAGGCCGGCGAAGGCTAGGTCGTCCTCGAACCGCGGGCAGGGCGCCGGGGCCATCGGTGTCGCCGCCGGGGGGAGGGCCGGCGGGGCGGGCGGCGGAGACGGACAGCCGAAAAGGAACAAAAAGGCCGGGGCCGCGAGGAGAATCCAGCGTTGAAACCGAGACGGCCTGCGGTTCATGTCCGTCGCCGGTAGTCCCCGCTTTTGCCGCCGGATTTGGCCAGCAGCCGCAGCGCGGTAATCTCCATGTCGCGGTCGAGGGCCTTGCACATGTCGTAGATCGTGAGCGCCGCCACCGCCGCCCCCGTGAGCGCCTCCATCTCGACCCCCGTGCGGTCGAGCGCCTGGGCCGAGGCGCGGATGCCGATCGCCGAAGCGGCCTCGTCGGTCAGGAAATCGACTTGCACATGGGTGAGTCTGAGGGGATGGCACATGGGGATCAGATCCGCCGTGCGTTTGGCGGCCAGGATGCCGGCGATGCGGGCGGTTTCCAGGACGTTGCCCTTGCTCACCGTCCCTTCTTGGATGCGGCGGAAGGTCTCCGGCCGCATCCGGACGGTCGCCTCGGCGGTCGCCGTGCGGCGGCTGATGTCTTTTTTGCTCACATCCACCATGCGCACGCGACCTTGTTCGTCGAGATGGGTGAATTCGGTCATCGGGTCCTGTTCTTTCGTTTGCCGGAAAGCGGGCCGCTCGGGGGGCTCACCCGGACGACCCGGCATAGAGTTCACCGAAGCGTTGCTCTCCCTCGGCGGTTCCGATGAGAATCAGCTCGTCGTCGGCTTGCAGGGGGGTGGCGGGATCGGGGTTGATGAAGGTTTCCTCGCGCCGGCGAAGGGCGACGACGCTCAGCCCCGTTTTTTCCCGGATGCGGGCCGAAGCGAGGGAACGGGCGACGATGCCGGCCGGCACGGGGGTCCGGAAGATGTTCAAGCCCTCGGAGACCACGAGCAGTTTTTCCGGGTTCAGCAGATTGAGGATCGTGGTCGAAACGAGCGAGGCATAGGAGATCACGAGATTGGCGCCCGCCCGGTAGAGGGTCTTGACGTTACGCTCGAGGGTTGCGCGGCAGATGAGCTGAACATCCGGCCGCAGACGGCGGCAGTAGATCGTGAGATAGATGTTGAGGTCGTCGTCGTGGGTGGTGATGATCACGGCGGGGGACTCGTTGATCCCGGCCTGGACCAGGGTTTCCAGGTCGGCCGCGCTGCCCTGGACGACGCGCTCGTCGCCCTGCAGCGCGCGGGAAATTTTCTTCTCGACCAGGCGATAGTCGATCCCCATGCGACGCAGAGTGGCGGCCGCGGCCATCCCGACCCGACCGCCGCCCAGCACCAACACCGGTCCCGTCTGCTCCCCCGGCTTTCCGGGCAGGGCGACGTGCATTTCGTAGCGCCGGATCTGTTCGCCCGACCCGGCGAGAACGAGAATCGTCGCTTCCCCGATCCGGGTTTCCGGACCGGGCGGCGAGAAGCGGCCCTCTTCCCACAGCCCCACGACGTTGACCCCGGTCAGCTCGCGCAGCCGGCTCTCGGCCAACGTCAGGCCCTGCAGCCGCGTACGGCCTGCGGCGGCCTCGGCGATCAGCAGTTCGTCGAAGCGACCGATGACGTTCGCCTGGTGGCCGTAGCCGAGAACGCGGCGGGCCAACGCCTGGCCCAGCATCTTCGTGAACTGAAAGGTGTGGGTGCTGCCGGCCAACTGGAGGATGTCGAGGGATTCGTCCTGGTCGACGTTGGTGACGGTGATGACCTGCTCGCAGACCTCGCGGATGGTGAAGATGACGTTGGTGCTGGTCACATCGTCGTTCAACACGACAACGAGCGCCGCCTGGCGCACGTGCAGCCGTTCGTAAGTCGCCGGGTCGTCGAGGAGTCCCAAGACCACCCGGTAGCCCGCCTCGTGCAACCGGAGGGCCTCCTGGGGATCGGCGACGAGGATGGCATAGGCAATGCCGTAGCGGTCGAGTTTTTCGATGAGCTGGACGGCCGCGGCATCGAAGCGCGTGAGAATCACATGCCGGGAGGTGTTCTCCGGCAGCGCGCGCGGCGTGCGGGCGCGGTTTTGCTCCTCGAGCCAAGGGGCGTAGAAAAACTGGATGAAGGTGAAGGGCAGCATGACGAGCAGGAAGATGATCCCGGTGAGCAGGACCACGATCGAGAAAAGCCGTCCGAGATCGCTCGTGAAGGTGATGTCGCCGAAGCCCAGGGTCGACATCACGGTCAGCGTCCAGTAGAATCCCGTAAGCCAGGAGTGTTTGCGGCCTTCGTATTCCATGAGAAAATGGAACAGGAGGCTGTAGAGCGTGAAAAAACCGGCAAGGATCAGGAGAAACCGCAGCAGAAGCCGGACGTTGTTCTTCTGCTGCGCCCGGTTGACCAGGGCGGCGAGCTCGGAGAAAAGAAACTTCATCGAAGCTTCTCCGTACCACGATTTGGGCTGCGATGCCAGCATCGCCTGCGGGAGCTGAGGGCCACGGCCGTCTCTCCGCCGCCCGGGAAGGGAATCTCCGCTTGGACCTGAAAAGAACCGAACGCGCCGTAAAAGGTCTCGGCCGGTTGGGCCTCCTCTTTTTTCTCGTCTTTTTCGCCTGCCTCCTGGACAGCTGTGTCGCGCGTTTCCGGGAACCGCTCTTTACGGTGAACCTTTTGCCGGGGGAAAGCGCCCGGGTGGACGGGATGCTCGACCCTGAAGTGAAGGAGATCGCCCAACTCGAGGTGCAAACCGACGACACCTCCGTCCGCCTGCGCCTCGAGCGCCTGCAGCGCGGCTTCTGGCTGGGGGGCACGATGTGGGCGGGGGAGGTCACGGTCGACTCCGCGGCCTCCCCGGGGGCCCGCGAGGTGCGGGTGCGGCGGCGCGAGAAGCCGCCCGAGGAGCCTCCCGTCGGCGCCTGGCGCGTTGTCGTGCACGCCGATGCCGACTCTTTAAGGAGCAGCCGCCTGTCGTTCCTCCACCGCCACTTCGGCATCGCGCCGGGACTGGCGGCGCTCGCCTGTGTACCGTTCCTGGTTTGGGTGCTCCTTCTAAGCTTTCTTCTGGGCCGCCGCCGGGAGCGGCTGCTCGCCGCGCAGGGGTTCGCCGAAATTTTTCTTTCGCGGAGCCTGCCCGGCGGGACGGAGGTCTTCTTCGAGCTCTTCGGGCAGGCGGGGATCGCCCCCGGCGGGACGGTAGCGATCCTCGACCGCGAGGGGCGAGTGATCGCCGCGGCGCGGATCGAGAAAACCGACGGCCGGAACGCCGTCGCTTTCGCCGCCGGCCTTTTCGGCCCGCTTCCTCCGGGAGCCGGCGTGCGGCTCGCCGCCCGCGACATTGCCTCCGCCCCGGAGGAGGCGGAGGGGTAGGATCAACGGAGAAGGGCGATGCTTGAAGTTCTCATTCTTTTCCTTGTGTTCGCCTGTGCGGTGATCGTCGGACTGGCCCTCGGCGGGCGCTTGCGCTTCCGGCGCGAGCGCAAGCCTTGAACGCTCTTTCCTTCCGATCGCCGGTCGGCCTAGAGGAACTGGGGCAGGCGGCGGATGCGGTAGCGGTGGGTGATGCGGCGGCGGGCCACGGGGTCTTCCATTTCGAACTCGAAGATTTCTCCGATCTCGATTCCCCCGCGGGCGGGGAAGGTGCCGCAAAAAAGCACGAGAGTCCCCTGCCGCGGGTCGGCCTCCTGCGGGATCCCCTGGAGAAGCTCGAGCACATCGAGGTTGTCGGCGAGGCTTCCCTCCTGGTAGAGCCGACGCCTTCCCTTTTGCGTCGACCACGAGCGCAGGAGGATCCGCTCCATGTGACCGCGCACCTCGTCGAGCTCCCAGACCGTGGGGGCAGTGGGTTTGGCGCACATCTGCTTGGAGGCCGGAATGTCGTATTTTTCAAAGCCGCGATCGGTGTGGTCGGAGCCCACGCCGAGATAGAGGCGTTCGTTTTGCCGCAGGATCACGGCCTCGACCTCGCCCGAGGACTCGGTCCCCGTGACTTCGATCTCCTCCGCCGTGGTGAGGATCGTGGGCGAAAGGCTCATGTAAGTCGGTGTCCGCGAGGGAGGGGGGACGCCTAAACGGCCGAGCTCCTCGATGTGTTTGCGGACCGCCTCGCGGTCCTTGCCCACCCAACCGGCGACGACGAGACGCTCGGCGGCGAAGGAAAAGGGAATCTTCCCCCGCCGGGATTCCAGGAGGAGTTCGAGTCGGATGGCGGCCATGGCGGTCTCCTTCAGACGGTGCGGGCAAGGAACAGGGCGAGTTCGGGCCAGGCGACGAGAATGCCGATCATCACGAAGATCCCGATCACGAAGGGTGTGCTGCCCACGATCACCTCGCCGATCGTCCCCCGGCCGCGTACGCCCTGGACGACATAGAGGTTCAATCCCACGGGAGGGGTGATGAGGGCCATCTCGATCAACAGGATGAGGAGGATCCCGAACCAGACGGGATGGAAGCCTGCGCCCACGATCACGGGAAAGACGATCGGGACGGAGATCACCATGAGCGAGAGGGTCTCGACGAAAAAGCCGAGCACCACGTAAAGGGCGATGATGGCGAGCAACGTCTTGAGCGGCGAAAGGCCCAGGTTCTGGACGAAGCGCTGGAGCAGTTCGGCCAGTCCGACCGAGTCCAGAACGAAGTTGAGGTAGTTGGCGGCGATCAGGATGAGCATGATCATCGCCGTGGTGCGCACGGTGCCCTCGGCGACCTCCTTGAGAAACCGCCGCCCCACCGCCCGGTAGCGCAGGGCGAGCAGCACGGCGGCGATCACTCCCAAGGCGGCCGATTCGGTGGGGGTCGCCCAGCCGGTGTAGATCGAACCGATCACGACGGCGAAGATGAAGAGGACCGGAAGCAGGTCCTGGAGGCTCCTCAAGCGCTCGGGCCAGGAAACGCGGCGCACCCCGCCGCTCAAGCCCGGCCGGATGAGGCAGATCGCGAGGATGACCGCCATGAAGACGAGGGCGAGCAGGATTCCGGGGACGATTCCGGCAAGAAAGAGTTGAGGGATCGAAGTGTTGGTGAGAAAACCGTAGACGATGAGGTTGATCGAGGGGGGAATCAGGATCCCGAGCGTTCCTCCGGCGGCGATCGTTCCGGCGAAGAGCCCCTCATGGTAGCCGTAGCGCCGGGCCTGGGGCAACCCGACGGTGCTGATGGTCGCCGCCGTGGCGACACTCGAGCCGCTGGTGGCGGCGAACATGGCGGCGGTGCCGATGTTGGCGTGCATGAGGCCTCCGGGGAGCCAGGAGAGCCACTTGTCGAGCGCGCCGTAGGTGCGGCGGGCGATTCCCGCCCGGAGCAGGATCTCGCCCAGAAGAACGAAGAGCGGAATCGAGAGCAAAAGAAAATCGGTGCTCGCCGACCAGAAGACCTCCCCCAGAAGGCGATGGAGGGGGTAGCCGGAGTAGAAATAACCGAGAGCGAGGCCCAGGACGAGGATGGCGACCGCAACCGGAATGCTCGCCAGAAGCAGCAGCAGGAGGATGCCGAGTGTCACCGGAACGATCATCGTGCGCCTCCTTCCTCCGTCGGGACGGAGGCGGCACCGCCGGACTCTTCGATTTCCTCGCGCACGTCGGTTGTCCCGGAAAGCCGCTCTGCGCCCGGGACATCGCCTGCGGCGAGCCGGGCGAGGGTACCGGCGAGGAGGACGAGGACGGTGAGGAGCAAGAGCGCGAGTCCCGCAAACCAGAGCCCTTGAGGAATCCACAGCGGGGTGGCGAGGGGCGTGTTCGCCACCGACCGGCGCAGGATGGAGGTCGAAAGCACCTGGAAGGCGTAGCCCGTGATCAAGGCGGCGCAGAGGGCGAAGAGGACGAGCGCCGACACGTCGAGGGCGACGCGCAGCCTGCGGCCGAGCCGCAGGTAAAGGGCGTCGATGCGGATGTGGGCTTTGCGCAGGAGCGCATAGCCGAAGGTCCAGCTCGAAGTGACGGCGAGCACGTAATTGGAGATCTCGTCGGCCCCGCCGAGCGAGATCGCAAAGATCTTGCGCAGGACGACCTCGACCGCGATCAGAACCGCCGTGAGAAAGAGCAGCGCCCCGCTCATCCAGGCCGCAAACGTGGACAAGGTTTCCGTGAGACGGATCAGTCGGCTCATGCAGGACTCCGCGCGGCAAAACGGCTGCGGTGGCACACCGCGGCAGGGATGAGAGAGCGGGGCGGAGGGTTCCGCCCCGCCCGCGGCATCATTTGGCCTGGAGGTTCACCAGTTTTCCGATCGAGGCGTTCCAGCGCTCGACGGCGGCCTTGTCGACCTTCTTCGTCCAGGCCGGGAGCACATTCTTCACGAGCACCTCTTTCGCCGCCTGTTCGTCGCCCGCGGTCAGGGGGATGACGGTCATCTTGGCGGGTGTGCCGTGGGGGCAGGCCCCCGTTCCGCTCAGGCAGGCGACCCCCTCCTGGGTTTCCCGACCGGTCACTTCCCAGGCCGGATCCTGGAGTTTCTCGCGGATCAGCTTCTGGAGCTTTGCCTGCTTTTCGGGACCGAGCGCCTTCCAGCTCTCCAGCCCGATCGTTCCGATCACGTAGTCCCAGCCGCCGATCGGAAGCGGATAGAGGTACTTCGCCACTTCGCCCCAGCCGGCGCTGAAGCCCGAGAGGCTTCCGGTGACGGCACCGTCGACGACCCCGCGCTGCAGCGCCTGCGGCACTTCGCTGAAGGCGAGCGTCACCCCCGTCGCCCCGAGAGCGGTCACGAACTCGGAGGTCGTCCAGCCGCTCGCCCGGATCTTTTTTCCCTTGAGGTCGGCCAGGCTTTTGATCGGGGTGTTGATGAAGAGAACCTGCGCCGGATAGGGGACGACGCTGAGCAACTTCACCCCGAAGTCCTTCTGGAGGTAATCGTCCAGGACGGGCCAGTAGACCTCGACCACCTTGCGCGCCAGCCCCAGGTCGTTGGCGAGGGCGGGGAGATCGAGCCCGGCGAGGGCCGGCGAGTCGTCCACGACGTAGTCGGCCACGGTGTGGACGACGTCGTAGACGCCCATCTTGACCGAGCGCAGCACCGCCGGCCCCTTGACGTTCACCTGGCCGATCGAGGTCAGACTCGTTTTGATCCCCAGCTCCCGGGGGACGACCTCGGTCCAGAAGGGCTGCTCGAAGTTCTTGAACATCGTGAGGTTGTTCCAGCTGCCGACGACGCGCAACTGCTCCGGGCCGGCGAGCGAGGCCGTGGCCCAGAAGACTCCCGCAGCGGCGAGCAGCACGATCATCCTCGTTCTTCTCATGACGACACCTCCTGTTTGGCGAAATCCTCGTTTTTGAGATCGCTCACGAACATGTATCCGGGAGCATGGGTGACGGCGAAGGGAAGCTTCGCCTCGAGCAGCACGTTTTGCGGCGTGACCCCGCAGGCCCAGAAGACGGGGATCTCCTCCTCGCGGATCGCCACGGGGTCGCCGTAGTCCGGACGGGAAAGGTCATGGATGCCGATCATCTCCGGGTAGCCGACGTGTACGGGTTCGCCGTGGACCTCGGGGTAGCGCGCGGTGATGACGCAGGCGCGGGCGACCTGCGCGCGGTGAATCGGCCGCATGCTGACCACCATGCCGCCGCGGAAGGGGCCGACGGGCTCGAGGGGGATCGTTGTGCGGTACATGGAGACGTTTTTCTTCTCCTCCACGTGCCGCAAGCGGATCCCCGCCCGCATCAGCGCCTCCTCGAAGGAGAAGCTGCAGCCGAGCAGGAAGAAGACGAGATCCGGGCGGTAGACGTGGCCGATGTCGGCCACCTCCTCGCGAAGGGATCCTTCGACCCACACGCGGTAGCGCGGGATCACGTGCAGCAGATCCGCCCCCGGCGCCAGGCGCGCCGTGCGCGTCGTCCCCGGGCCCACGATCTCGAGGAGCGGACAGGGCTTGGGGTTCTTGCGGCAGAAGGCCTCGAAATCGCCGGCCCATTTCTCCGGCAGGGCGACGAGGTTCGCCTGGACGAAGCCGTCGCAGAAGCCCGCCGTCGGCCGGTCGAATTTCCCCTCGGCGGAGAGCCGCCGCAGTTCGGCTGGGGTCATGGGCGTCTTTCCTTTCCGTGATCGGGCGTGCTAACTTAAAGTCCCAGCTTTCGGAAAAGTCAACCGCCGGAAGACCCTGCCGGCGGGCCGTCGGGAGGAAAAACGAACGATGGAAACGCGACTGACCGTGGCTCTGGCCCAAGTCGAGGGCCATCCCGATCCGCGCCAGAACCTGCACAAGGCGCGCGTGCTGGTGCGCGAGGCGGCGGAGCGGGGCGCCCAGCTTTTCGTTTTGCCGGAGATGTTCATGGGGCTTCCCTCCCCCGGGCGCTCGCCCGCGCAGCTCGCCCGCGAGGAGGGGGAATTCTTTACCCGCATGATCGCCTCCATGGCGCAGCTCGCCGGGCTCTACATCGTCGTCGGCTGCTGGGAGGAGGGACCCACCCCGGAACTCGCTTACAACACGGCGCGTCTTTTTTCCCCCGCCGGCGAGATCGTCGCCTCCTACCGCAAGATCCACCTCTTCGATGCGCTCAGTGTGCGCGAGTCGGACACCATGGCCGCAGGCGACGAGCCCCCGCCCGTCGTGACCGCCGCCGGGATGAAGATCGGGCTTGCCATCTGCTACGATCTGCGCTTTCCCGAGATCTTTCGCTACCTCGCCGCCTCCGGCGCCCAGCTGATCCTCGTCCCCTCCGCCTGGTATCAGGGTCCGGTGAAAGAGCTGCACTGGACGACCCTGCTCCAGGCACGGGCGATCGAGAATACGCTTTATGTCGCCGGCTGCAATCTCGTCGGCGGAAGTTTCTGCGGCCGCAGCGCGGTCTTCGACCCCTTCGGTATTCCGCTCGCCGGCGCCGGCGAGACCGAGGATCTTCTTTTCGCCACGGCCTCAAGCGGGCGGATCGCCGCCGTGCGCGCGAAACTGCCCGCGCTCGAAAACCGCCGCACCGCCGTCGAAAGCCTCGCTTTGAGACCCTGCGGCGGCATCGCAGCCGTCTGATGAAATACCTCGAGATCCGGGTGAGCTTCGATCATGCCGACCCCGAGACGGCCTCCGACCTTGTGGCCGCCGTCTTCTTTGATTTCGGGCTTCAGGGGGTCGTGGTGGAGGATCCCCTCCATCCGGTGCCGGAGGAGTGGGCTGAAGACGCCCGGCCGCTGCCCGAGCGCCACGCCGTGGCCGGCTATCTGCCGGCGGACGGAAATCTCAAGGGGCGCCTCCTGCGGCTGGAGCAAGAACTATCGGCCCTCGCGCGGCGAAGCGACTTGATCTATCGGCTTTCTTTTCGCGAGGTGGACGAGGAAGACTGGGCCGAGTCCTGGAAGCGCTTTTTCCAGCCGCTGCGGATCGGCCGGCGGATCGTGGTCAAACCCTCCTGGCGCGAGGCCGAAGCCCGGCCGGACGACCTCGTTATCGAGCTCGACCCCGGCATGGCCTTCGGCACCGGGACCCATCCGACGACGCGATTGTCGATCGAGCTGATCGAGCGGTGTCTCCTACCGGGAGATTCTTTTCTCGATGTCGGCACCGGTTCGGGGATCCTGCTGCTTGCCGCGGCGAAGCTCGGCGCGGGAAAGCTCGCCGGCTGCGACCGCGACGGAAACGCGCTTCTTGTGGCCCGCGAAAACCTCGTCCGGAACGGGATCGACCCCCGCGGCGTTGCTCTTGTCCAGGCGGACCTCGCCTGCGGCTTCCGTGGACGATTCGACTTGATCGCGGCCAACCTTCTCACCGAGGCCGTGATCGCGCTTCTCGCCGATCTCCCCCGCCTCCTCACCCCCGGCGGTCATTTCATCGCTTCGGGGATTCTCGCCGCCGACCGCGAAGCTGTTTTCAGGGGCTTCCGGCAGGCGGGCCTTGCCGTCACCGATCTTCGAGAAGAGCAGGGGTGGCTGGCGCTGGGTGGGGGGCGGATGAACAAAAAGGCGTGAGCCTCCATTGACAAAAGCGGCAGCTCCGGTTTACAGAAGCCCCAAAATCCTCAAGGGTTTTCCGTCCTTCGCGTTCGTTTCAGAATCCCGAAAAAGGAGGAGATCGATGGCCGAAACCAAGAGTCAGCCTGCAGGAGAGGAAGTCGTCCGGGATCGGGGGGAGGCCAAATGGTCCGATCTCTGGACAAAAGAAGACTACTGGGCGATCTGGATCGCTTTCGTCCTGCTGATCGTCGGCATGCTCATCTTCCTGCCGCGGCCGCCCAAGGACATGCACGAGAAGATCGCCAAGGCCGAGGCCACCATGAAGGCCGAGGCGGCGAAGGCCCCCTTTCACACGATCGAATGGCACAAAGCATCCGACACCCTGGGAGGCATCCGGGCGGTCAATGAACCCTATGCCAAGACGCTCGGCGAGTGGCTGAAGCGCCCCGGCCGCTGGGACGGCAATCCCCTCGACAGTCTCGTCCTGAGCAAGGAAAAAGCGGAGGCGATGAACGCGGCGGGCAAGGAAAGCCACGAAAAGGCCAAGAAAAAGATGGAGGACGCCTTGTCCGCGGCCACCGCCGCTCAAGCCGCAGCGGCCGCCGCCGGATTCAAAGACGAGAAGTTGAACGAAGCCGCCAAGAACGCGATCACCGAGTGGCGGGCGGCACGGCGCGCGGAATCCTCGGCGCGCGGCAAAGTGGGCGCCAAACCCTACAACATCATTCCCACCCTCATCGGTCTGTGTATCGCCCTGGCGCTGCTGTTCTCGATCGGCATCAAGTTCATGGGCAAACCGGTCGGCAAGTTCCTGGTCGCCTTCCCCTTCGTCTTTCTGGTCGCGGTCCTTGCTTTCATGGGCGGGGAGCAAAAGACCATGCATTACTACGGCTTCGGCGATCCGCTGTGGGCGATCCTGATCGGCATGCTGATCAGCAACACAATCGGGACTCCGAAGTGGATCATGCCGGCCGTCCAGACCGAGTATTACATCAAGACGGGACTGGTGCTGCTCGGGGCCGAGATTCTCTTTTCCAAGATCGTCCAGATCGGTATCCCCGGCATCTTCGTCGCCTGGGTGGTGACCCCGATCGTGCTTGTGGTCACCTACATTTTCGGGCAGACGGTGGTCAAGATGCCCTCGAAGACCCTCAACATCACGATCAGCGCCGACATGAGCGTCTGCGGCGTCTCCGCCGCCATCGCCACCGCGGCCGCCTGCCGGGCGAAGAAGGAAGAGCTGACCCTGGCGGTCGGTCTGAGCCTCGTCTTCACGGCGATCATGATGGTGGCGATGCCCATGTTCATCAAGGCCGTAGGCATGCCCGACGTTCTGGGCGGGGCCTGGATCGGAGGGACCATCGATTCGACGGGCGCCGTGGCCGCAGCCGGAGCTTTTCTCGGGGAGCGCGCCCTCTACGTCGCGGCGACCGTCAAGATGATCCAGAACATTCTGATCGGGGTCACGGCCTTCGGGGTGGCGGTCTACTGGTGCGCCAAGGTGGACTGCATCCCCGGGGAACAGGTGAGCGCGATGGAGATCTGGTACCGCTTCCCCAAATTCGTTCTCGGTTTCCTTACCGCCTCGATCGTTTTCTCCCTTCTCTATGAAATCATGGGGAAATCCGCCGGTGCGGCCATGTTGGAAAACGGCGTCATCCGCGGCTTCGCCGCCCCCTTGCGGGTGTGGTTCTTCTGTCTTGCGTTCTCGAGCATCGGGCTGGCGACAGACTTCCGCGAGCTGGCGCACTACTTCAAGGGTGGGAAACCGGTCATTCTCTATGTCTGCGGCCAGAGCTTCAATCTGATCCTCACGCTGCTGATGGCCTGGATCATGTTCTACAAGGTATTCCCCGAGATCACGGCGGCCATCTGATGCAGTCTTCCTCTGCGCCGTCTTCGCAAACCATTCCCGGCCCCGGCTTCGCCCGGGGCCGGCTCGCTCCTTGGTTCGGCCTTCTGCTCGGGCTGGCCGCCATCGGGGCTTTTATGTTCCTGCTGATCCCGGCCTTGGATCATGTTCCGGGCTATGAGGAGATCATCCGGCAAAATCAGGAGCTCGAAATCCGGGCGACCGCCCTTTTCTACAGCGACCTCGAGGAGACCAACGAAGCGCAAAATTACCTGAGAAACAGCCGTCGGTTTGCGGCGGGGCGGTGATCCGAAGATAAAGATAACCGACCGGCGGGGCGATGCGCAGCGGCCGCCCCGCCGGCCCTTTCAGGAGAACAGGCGCTCGGCCTCGTGGCGGCGCATCGCCTCCGAGATCGCCTCGATGCGCGCGATGGCCTCGTCGACGTCTTTTTTCCCGCGGCGCAGCTCGCCGCGCAGCGCCGCATGCAGGCGTTTTTCGGCTTGCGCCAGGCGATTGAAGTAGAGCAAATAGTTCACCCGGCTGCGGTAGACCTGCTGGAGCAAGCGGTCGATATCTTCGCCCTCGGCCTCCAGCAGATCGCGGAAGTGGTCGGCCAAAACCGCGAGCAGCTCGCGATAGGGGGCCCGCGCCTCAGAAGGCATCTGCATGCGGTCGACGATCTCCTGCAGCCGGAGGGGGCCCTTCGTCGCCAGGCTTTCGCGGACCGCCTGCATGGCCTGTTCGCGGCTCTTGAGGTAGTTTTTGCCGAAGGCGTTCCGCGCCTCGACGTATCTCTTGAAGCGGAACATGTGCCAGACGATGATGATCGGGATCAGGATCATCCAGACGCTCATTCGCGGCTTTCCGATCACGTGTTCGCCCAGCTTGAAGGCGAATTTCCTTTCGTAGTCCATGACCAGCTTCTGTTTGCGGTCCAGGTCGCTCATAACCAAGCGCTATAGCTTGACGGTCAGGCGATGTAAACCGCAGTTGTTCTTCGTCGCGTTCGCCCTGTGGGTTTTCGCTTCCTCCGCTTGCGGCGAAGAGCGTGATCCGGCCCGCGGATGGCAGAACTTCGAGCGCGCCGTGCGCGAGGAGCGGATCCCCCTTGCGGAAGCCCTCCGGCGGATCGAGGAGTTCAGTCGGATTCTGCCGGCGGCCTATCCCGCCCGGGATTCCGGGTCGAGCCTCTTTTTCCCGCTTAAGGGTTATGGGTTGCGCCATGTGGGCGGAAAGCGCGGGGAGGGCTACCGGCCGAGCCGCTACGAGTTCGTGGGCCCGCGCCGCCGCATCGGGCATCCCGCCCAGGACATCTTCGTTTATGACGGAAACCAGGACGGGCTGGACGACCGCTCCGGCAAGCCGATCGAGGTCCTGGCCTTCGCCGAGGGGATCGTCGTTTCCGCGTTCGCCGAGTGGGTTCCCGGATTTTCCGTGAACGGAAACGGCCTGCGCGGCGGAAACTACCTCTGGATCTACCACCCCGACCTCAGGCTCTTTTCGTACTCCGCGCATCTCGCGCGGCTGCTCGTCGAGACCGGGGAACGCGTCGCCGGCGGAGCCCCGATCGCCACACTCGGCCGTAGCGGCACCAACGCTTACGCCGAGCGCTCGCCCACGCATTTGCACTTCATGTTGCTTCGCCTCGAGGACATGAAACCGGTCAACCCCTATCCGCTGCTTCAGGCCGCCCGCGCAACCCGCTGA
>CALIUY010000017.1 GCA_938048455.1 uncultured Desulfobacterales bacterium
CCATCCCCCGTAAACTCAACTGCTTCGTAATCGCCGCCGTCAACGTCGTCTTGCCATGATCAATGTGCCCAATCGTCCCCACATTCACATGCGGCTTCTTGCGCTCAAACTTCTGCTTCGCCATCGCTCTCTCCTCCGCCTTGGCCGGAAAAAAACATTTCCCGTTGCGGCTCTCCCGTGCTCCGCCGCGCCCCGGGGGTTTCCTCAATTGGAGCCCATGACCGGAATCGAACCGGTGGACCTCTTCCTTACCAAGGAAGCGCTCTACCGACTGAGCTACATGGGCGGTTGCTGCCGCACCGGCCGGCCCGCAGGCCGCACCGGACAATTCTGGAGCGGGCGACGAGATTCGAACTCGCGACATCCAGCTTGGAAGGCTGGAGCTCTACCAGCTGAGCTACACCCGCCCGGGATCGGAAAACTGGGCCTCCACGAGCCCCTTCCCCCCGGCACGCCGGCAACGCGCATGCCGAACCGGGCCCATGGCTCTGCCCCCTCGATGGCTGCAGGAGGTCCGGTAGTCAGGTTCGATCCCGCAAAGTCGCGCCGAAATCTTCTACCCGAGACCCGCTTCGGAATGGTGGTGGGGGGAGGATTCGAACCTCCGTAGGCATTCGCCGACAGATTTACAGTCTGTTCCCTTTAGCCACTCGGGAACCCCACCGCGGAGCCGGGTTTGGCACCCCCCGGCCTTGTTCCCGCTCGTTTTTCTTGCCGCGGGGATTTCCGCTCTGGAGCCAGCGGAGGGATTCGAACCCCCGACCCGCTGATTACAAATCAGCCGCTCTACCGGCTGAGCTACGCTGGCCGTATTGGGCTCGCCGGTTACGCGGGCGCTTCCGGAAGGCGGACAACCCCCATGCGCATCCTCATAAAACGAGGCGATTTAAACTTTTCAACCGGGGTTGTCAAGCTCTTTTTTTTGCGGATTATACCGCCGCGGCGGCGAAATGCAAGCCTTTCCCGCCAAGAGGTCCGCGCGGCCGGCTTGACAACCCCGGCGGCGGTTGTGTATCAGGCGGCAACCGCGACCCGGATCCGGGCGTCGGGCAGCCACGACGGCAAAAGTGCCGCCACCGCCCAGGGACAGAGGGATGATGCGCTCAACGAAACGGTTCGCGGCGGGCGCCCTGCTCGCCGCCGTGCTCTGCGCTTGCGCCGCACCGGGCGAATACCGGAGGCCGCGCCCCGAAGCGCCGACGGCCTCACCACCGGCCCCCTCCGCCCGCCCGCCCGAAGCGGCGGCATCGCCGCCGCCCGGGTCTTCCGGAACCCAGCTCCCCGCCGCGACGGCTTCCGTCTCCGCCGCCCGACCTCAGCCTTCCGCCGCCGAGACCGCGGAGGAGGAGGGGCTTCTCGAAGACGAGGAAGCCGAAACCCTCGCCGGCCGCAACGGCGGCGCGCAGGGGTCGCTCCAGCGGGCGCTTGCCCTCTGCCGCCTCGCCCAGAGCCACGCGAATCACGGGCGCTTCGACCAAGCGATCGAGGCCCTCGACGCGGCCTACGCCCTCGTCCTCGACACCGATCCGGGAAGCGACCCCGTGCTGCTCCAGGAAAAGGAGGATCTGCGCCTGACGATCTCGCGCCGGATCATCGAAGTTTACGCTCCGCGCCGTTTCGCGGGCAACGGCGGGCGAAACGAGATCCCGATCGATTTGAACGCTCATGTGCAGGCGGAAATCGACTCCTTTACCGTCGGCCGGGAGCGGGAATTCTTCGCCGAGGCCCTGCGGCGCTCCGGCCGCTATCGAGGGCGGATGGAGGCCGCCCTGCGGGAGGCGGGACTTCCGACCGAGCTCTCCTGGCTTCCGCTCATCGAAAGCGGCTTCAAACCCACCGCCCTCTCCCCCGCCCGGGCGCTCGGCCTCTGGCAGTTCATCCCCTCGACGGGGTACCGCTACAACCTCAACCGCGACACCTATATCGACGAGCGCCTCGATCCCGAAAAGTCGACGCGGGGCGCGATCGACTATCTCAAAGACCTGCACGGGATGTTCGGGGACTGGCTGACGGTGCTCGCCGCCTACAACTGCGGCGAACACCGCGTCATGCGCACCATCCAGAGCCAGAACATCAATTACCTGGACCATTTCTGGGACCTCTACGAAAAGCTGCCGCGCGAGACCGCCCGTTATGTCCCGCGTTTCCTCGCCACCTTGCACATCGTCCAGAACCTCGAGCGCTACGGCTTGGCCGAGCTGGAAATCGATCCGCCCCTCACCTATGAGACGGTCGCCATCCCGCAGCAAGCGAGCCTGAAAGGGGTCGCGCTCACCACCGGAATCGAAGAGGGCGTGCTGCGCGAGCTCAACAGCGAGCTGCGCCACGGGATTCTTCCGGAGAGCGGCTACGAACTGCGGGTTCCTCCGGGAACCGCAACCCGGGTGGCCGAGCGGCTGGAGGAGATCCCTCTTTACCGGCCGCCCCTCCGGTCGCAGCCGCTGCGCCACAAGGTCGTCCGGGGCGAGAGCCTCGAAAGCATCGCCCGCCGCTATAAGTTGTCCGTCAAGGAGCTGGTCGCCGCCAACCCCTCGTTGTCCGCCTCCTCTCCTCTACGGCCGGGAACGATGCTCGCCCTTCCCGGGGGCAAAAGTCTCTTTCCCCTCGCCTCGGCTCCCCCGAGCCGGCCGCTCGAGCACACCGTCCAGCGCGGCGAGTCCCTGGCGGGCATCGCGCGGCGCTACCGCGTCTCCCCGGAGGAGATCCAGCGCGCCAACCGTCTTTCTTCTTCCGGCTTACGCGCGGGCCAGGTGCTGAAAATCCCCGTGGGGGGGGAACTTCCCGCTCCGGCCGTCGCGGGCCGCAAAGTCTACGCCGTCCAGGCGGGGGACACCCTCTCCTCGATCGCCCGCAAGCACAAGATGAGCCTCGAGCGGCTGCTCGCCCTCAACCGCCTGACGGCCGAGGCCGCCCTCCAGCCGGGCCAGCGGCTGATCGTCGAAAACTAACCTTCGTCTCCGAGGGCAAGCAGCGATCGCACCTCCTGCGGGGAAAGCGGGCGCCAGGCGCCCTCGGGGAGATCCCCCAGACGGATCGAGGCGATGCGGATCCGTTTCAAGGAAACGACCTCGTTTCCCAGGCTCTTCACCATGCGACGGATCTGGCGGTTACGCCCCTCGCGCAGCACGATGCGGAAGGCGCGCTCGCCCAAACGGGTCACCTCCGCCGGCCGCGTCCGCGTGCCCAGAATCGGCATCCCCGCGGCCATGCGCCGCAGGGCGTTCTCGGAGACCGGGCGGACGGTTTCGACCTCGTATTCTTTCTCGTGGTCGAAGGAAGGATGGGAAAGCCGCAGGTGCAGCCGGCCGTCGTTGGTGAGCAGCAGAAGCCCGGTCGAATCCTTGTCCAGGCGGCCCACCGGATAGATCCGCTGCCGGCAGGGCACGAGATCCAGAACGATCCGCTTGCCGGGATGGCGGCAGCTCGTCACGTAACCGGCCGGCTTGTGGAGCGCGATGTAAATTCGTTCCTGGCGGGGCGCGACGCGCTCGCCGTCGACCTCGACCACGTCATGCTCCGGGTCGACCTTGCGCCCCTGGAGGCGGACGACCTCGCCGTTGACACGGACGCGGCCCTCCCGGATCCAGCGCTCCCCCCTGCGGCGGGAACACAGGCCGGCCTCGGCCAGATATCTTTGCAGCCTCATCCAGGCCATGCGGGGAGGGTCGGACGCCGGCCCCGGGGCCGGCGGCCTTCAGCTGCGGTAATCGGCGTTGATCTTCACGTAGTCGATCGAAAAGTCGCAGGTCACCAGGCTCGCCGCTCCCGGCCCGCGGCCCACCTCGATCACGATCGGGTAGGCCTCGGAGCGCAGGACGGCCGCGGCCCGAGCTTCGGCCTCGCCGCCGAGACCGACCCCGCCGGAGACGATCTGTACGGGGCCGAAGTGAATGTTGACCGCCGCCGGATCGAATTCCGCCCCGGAGCGGCCGGCGGCGGCGAGAATCCGCCCCCAGTTGGCGTCCTCGCCGAAAATCGCGGTCTTGACGAGCGGCGAGTGGGCCACGGCCTCGGCGATCCGACGGGCGTCGGCGTCGCTTGCCGCCCCGCGCACGACGATGTCGACCACCTTGTTCGACCCTTCGGCGTCACGCACGACCCAACGGGCGAGCCGCTCCATGACGTCCTCGAGCAGCTCCCGGAACACGCCCTGCACCTCGGGATCGTCCAAAGAAAGGGAATTGGCGCCGCTGGCCAGAAGGAGCACCGTATCGTTCGTGCTCGTGTCTCCATCCACAGTAATGCGGTTGAAGGAGCGCTCCGCCCCGCGGGCGAGAAGCGGCTGCAGCGCCCCGGCTTCGGCTCGCAAATCGGTCAGGAGGAAGCACAGCAGGGTCGCCAGGTCGGGCCGGATCATGCCGGCCCCCTTGACGACGCCCGTCAGCCGGAACCGCCCCGCGCGCGTGCGCCCCTCCTCGGAGATCGCCTTGGGCACGCGGTCGGTCGTGAGGATCGCCTCGGCGAAATCGGCGATCCCCTCGGGCCGAAGCGCCGCGACAAGCGCCGGGGCCGCCTGCTCGATCGCCGCGATCGGAAGCGGCTCGCCGATCACCCCGGTCGAGGCGACGAGCACCTCCTCTTCGGGGACACGCAAGGCCTCGGCCGCAGCACGGGCCATGCGCAGCGCGCGGCGGGCGCCCTCCTCGCCGGTGCAGCAGTTCGCGTTTCCGCTATTGACGATCACCGCCCGGCAGCGGCCGCGCCGGATCCGTTCGCGATCCAGCCGCACGGGTGCGGCCTGGACGCGGTTGCACGTGAAGAGACCGGCCACCGAGGCCGGCCGCTCGCAGAAAATCAGGCCCAGGTCTTTGCGGCCGTTTTTCTTGATCCCCGCGGCAAGACCCGCCGCCTGAAACCCGGGGCAGGAAACGCTCGGCATCGCGCTTTTCCTTTCCGTTGCCTCCGTTGCCAGGTTTTTCCACACGCTGGGGCGGCCCCTCGGCAACAGCCCCCGGAGACGCCACGGCCCTCGGAAGTCTCCGCAACAAACCGCCTCCGGTGCCTCCGGGAGCAAGGGCCGGTTTTCCCGGAACTCCTTGAATTAAATGCCGATCTGGCAGATTCCGGGCCGTTTGTCAATCGCCGCCGAACCCCGCCTCGGGTTTGACAGCCGGGCGGGCTTGCGTTAATCGGGCAGACCATCGGCCGAAACCTTTCGGCCTCCGGGAGGAAAAAGGCCATGGGGAGCCGCGAGTTGCGCTGTAGACGATGCCGCACGCCGCTCGAGCTGCGACGCTCCTGTACCGCCGTGACGCTCCGCTGCGGAGCCTGCGGCGCGGAATATCCCCTCGCCGATTTCCGGGAGCGGATCGACGAGGCCGTCGAGGAGTCCCTGGCCGACATCCCCTGCGACCGCCTTACATGACCCTCATCCTCAACCATCTTTTCCCCGTATTCGCCCTGCTCGCACTCGGTTTCCTCCTGCGGCGCGCGCACATCACCACCGAAGCCTTTCTCGCGGTCTCCGACCGTCTGGTGTATTTCATTTTCTTCCCCGCGCTTTTGTTCTGGAAGCTCGGCGGTGCGCCGGCGAACCTCGCCGACGAGCTGAACCTCGTCCTGGCGGCGACCGCGGCCGTCTTGTGCGTCTACGGCCTGAGCACGGCATGCATCGTTTTCGGCAAAATCGGGGCTTTCCAGGCCGGCTCGTTCTCCCAGAGCTGCTTTCGGATCAACACCTATGTCGGCATGGCCGTCTCCATCAGCGCCTTCGGCGAAGAGGGGGGACGCCGTTTCGCCGTCCTCATCGCACTCACCATCCCGATCCTCAACGTGCTCTCGGTCGGCACGCTGATCTGGTTCGGCACCCGGCGGCCGTCCGCCGCCAAACGAATCGCGCAAACCCTCCGGGCGCTGCTTTTGAACCCGCTGATCCTGGGTTGCCTTGCGGGAATCCTCTATGGCCGGCTGACCTCCGGCTTTCCGCCGTTCATCGACAACACGCTCCGGTTGGCCTCCTCGGTCACCCTGCCGCTTGCCTTGCTCTCCATCGGTGGCATGCTGACCCTTCAGGGGGTGAGGGGCCACTGGCGCCTGGCCCTTCTGGCCTCGGGGTTCAAACTGGCCGTCCTGCCCACCCTGGGCTATTTCTGGTTGCACGGCTTCGGCGTCCAGGGGCTTTCCTTCTCCGTCGGAATGCTCTACTTCGCCCTGCCGACGTCGACCGCGCTCTACATTCTCTCCGCCCAACTCCACAGCGACACGGAGCTGGCCTCGACCGCGATCGCGCTTTCGACGCTGCTCGCTTTCGGGCCGATGTCGGCCGTCTTGTTGCTGTGAAATACCGGCGGTGGCGCATGCCGAATTTCAGGCTCACCCTCGAGTACGACGGGACCGCCTACCGCGGCTGGCAGCGCCAGGCCGACGGACCGACCGTCCAGGCGGAAATCGAGCGCGCGATCGCCGCCCTCACGGGTTCACCGGCGACGGTGATCGGGGCCGGCCGCACCGACGCGGGCGTCCACGCCCTCGGTCAGACGGCCCATTTTCACAGCGCCACCCGTCTCGGCCCCGAGGTTCTGCGCAGAGGCTTGAACGCCCTTCTCCCCGAGGACATCGCCGTCCGCGAATGCCTCCAGGTTCCGGAAAGCTTTCATGCGCGCTACGACGCCCGGAGCAAGCGCTACCGCTACCGCATTCGCAACGGCGAGGTGCGAAGCCCTCTGGAACGGCACCGCTGCTGGTTTCTCCACCGGCCGCTCGACCTGGATCGAATGCGCCGCGCGGCGGCGCACCTCGTTGGCCGCCGCGACTTCAAGTCGTTCGAATCGAGCGGCAGCCCGCGGGCGCATACCGTGCGCTGCGTCACCGCGGCCGACTGGAGCCTGGACGATCAGGGATGTTTCCGCTTCGAAATCGAAGCCGACGGGTTTCTGCGCGGCATGGTGCGCAATGTGGTCGGAACCCTGGTCGCCGTGGGCTCCGGCCGGCTCGCCCCCGAGGACATTCCCCGCATCCTCGAGGCCCGCGACCGAAGGCGCGCCGGGGCCTGCGCCCCGCCGCACGGTCTGTTTCTTCTGCGTGTGACCTATTGATTTTCGCCTTCCCCGCGGTTGCGGTCCGGCAAAACCGATGATAGAAAAGGGAGAGGAAAGATCGCGGAACCTCACGCGGCGCAAACCAGACGCCCCCTTTGCCTTCTCTCTCGAGGTGAACGCCATGACCCATCCTTCCCCCCCTTTCGCCCCCGCGGCGGCAGCCGATCTGCGGATCCTGCGGGAACGCTACGACGGTTTCGTCCGGCGAGGGCTGAACCTGGACATGACGCGCGGCAAGCCCTGCGCCGAGCAGCTCGAGCTCGCCGGCGGACTGCTCGAGGTTCTCTCGCGGTCGGATTACCGGGCGCAGGACGGCACCGACTGCCGCAACTACGGCGGCCTGGACGGGCTGCCGGAAGCGAAAGCCCTCTTCGCCGCCCTGGCCGGGGTTCGGCCGGAGGAGATCCTGATCGGCGGCAACTCCAGCCTGAACCTGATGCACGACGTCATGACCTGGGCCTGGCTCTTCGGCGTCCCCGACGGCGACGGCCCTTGGCACCGGCAGCCCCACGTCAAATTCCTCTGCCCCGTTCCGGGTTACGATCGCCATTTCGCCATCTGCGAGCACCTGGGGATCGAGATGATCCCCGTGGAACTCCGCGGAAACGGCCCGGACATGGACACCGTCGAACGGCTGGCGGCCTCCGACGGGACGGTGAAAGGCATCTGGTGCGTCCCCAAATACAGCAACCCCACGGGGGAGATCTACGCCCCGGAGACGGTCGAGCGCTTGGCCGGGCTTCCGGCCCGCGCCCCGGATTTCCGAATCTTCTGGGACAACGCCTACGCCGTGCACCATCTGGGCGGGGGGGCGGCGGCGCTCTCCGAACTTCTCTCCGCCTGCCGCCGTGCCGGAAACCCGGAGCGGGCCCTTCTTTTCGGATCCACCTCGAAAATCTCTCTCGCCGGCGGGGGCATCGCCTTTCTCGCCGGCAGTCCCCGGACGCTCGACTGGGCGCGGCGCCACCTCGGCTTCCAGACGATCGGGCCCGACAAGCTGAACCAGCTGCGGCACGTTCGTTTTTTCCGTGACCTGGCCGGAATCGAGGCGCACATGGAACGCCACGCGGCGATTCTCAAGCCCAAGTTCGACGCGGTGCAGGAAGTGCTCGCCGCCGAGCTCGGCGGAGGCGACCTCGCCGTCTGGACCCGACCGCAAGGGGGCTATTTCGTAAGCCTCGACACGCGGCCCGGGCGCGCGCGGCGGGTGGTCGAGCTCGCCGCGGGGGCCGGCGTGCGGCTCACCCCGGCGGGATCGACCTTCCCCTACCGTCGGGATCCCCTCGACCGCAACATCCGCATCGCCCCCTCCTTCCCGTCGGTCGCGGAGATCCGGACGGCGATGGAAGTCGTGGCCGTCTGCATCGCGCTGGCGGAGCGGGAGTCCGCCGCCTGAACCCCCAAGCCGCAGGCAAAAAAAGCCCGCGGGGTTTTCCCCGCGGGCTTTCGTTTCCCGGAAACCGGTCGGCGATTACTTCATGAAAAGCTTGGCGATCGCCGTCGCCTGCGGATGGGCGAAGATCAGGATCAGGGAGACGACCAGGGCGTAGATGCAAAGCGATTCGATCAGGGCGAGCCCGATCAGCATCGTCACCGTGACCTTGCCGGAGGACTCCGGGTTGCGGGCGATGCCCTCGACGGCCGAGCGCAGGCCGATGCCCTGGGCGATGCCGCAGCCGAAAGCCGCGATCGCGATCCCGAAACCGGCCGCCGTGACGCAGGCGATGAAGAACTCCAACGCTTTTGCTTCCATACCGTTCCTCCTTTGACAGGTTGGATTGAGGGGCTCCCGCGAGAGCTCCCCTTACACGCGGATCCCCGGCCTCCGAGCTCAGTGCGCGTGCTCCATCGCGCCGCTGAAGTACATGATCGACAACAGGAAAAAGACGAAGGCCTGGACGAACGAGACGAAGATCCCCATGGCCATGATGGGCAGCGGCGCGAAGAAGGCCCCCGCCAGCATGAAGAGGATCATGAGCACGAGCTCGTGGCCCATCATGTTGCCGAAGAGACGGAAGGAAAGCGACATGATGCGCGCGAGGTGGCCGATGACCTCGATCGGAAAAATGATCGGCGTCATCCACCAGATCGGCCCGAGAAAATGTTTGATGTACTTGACGCCGTGGTACTTGACGCCGAGGAAGTGGGTGAAGAGGAAGGAAACCAGCGCGCAGGAGAGCGTGGTGTTGATGCTCGCCGTGGGCGGGAAGAAGCCGGGAATCAGGCCGATCAGGTTGCAGGTGGCGATGTAGAGGAAGATCGTCCCCACGAGCGGGAAAAACCAGCGCGCCTCCTCCCCGGCCACATCGACCATGAACTCCTCCATGCCGGAAATGACGACCTCGAAGAAATTCTGGGCCTTGCCCGGAATGAGGCGGATCGTCCGCGTGCAGGCGTAGGCGAGCAGGATGAGGAGCAGCAGCACGAACCAAGAGTAAACGACGTGCGGATACGCAGCCGCAAAATGGCCCAGTCCGACGAAATCGAGAAGCGCAGGCAGGATCAGGAAGGGGTGTTCCATGTCAGACCGCCTCCTTGCATAGAATCTTTTTGACCTCGCGCAGGGTCGCCAGGAAAATGCTCATCACGACCGTGGAGACCCCCAGGACCAGGCCCAGGGGATGGACCTGCCCGGAGAGGATCAGCAGAAAGAGAACGCACCCGCTCGCCAGAAAACGCAGATAATACTTGGCGATGACCGAGGAAAACGAGGCGAGGTGCGGCGGAGTGAGCGCCCCACGCAGCGTCCGGGCGAGCAAGTGGAAATTGACCGTCACCACGAGGCCGCCGCAGAAGATCCCCAACGCCAGCTCGCGCGAGGCGAAAATCAGTCCCGCCGCGCTCGATGCGGCGAGCAGAATCCAGTTGGACCGCCGGACGAACTCCACAATCCGCTGCTGGATGTTCACGTTCCTCCCTTTCCGGGAAGCGGCGGGTTCAGAGTTTACGGCTTTTGCGGATCGCCAGCCACAGATTGCGGAAGGCCGCCGCAATCCCCAAGGCCAGGAATCCGAGCATCCCCCACGGGGAAGTCTCCCAGGTGCGGTCCACGAGGAGACCGGCTCCCAGCCCGATGAAAATCGACAGGGCGACGGAAAAGCCGAGGCTGCTGTAATAGGCGAGCTCCCGCCACGCCCGGCGGGTTTCGCGTTTCATCGTCTTTTCCCGTCCGAAACCCTCTCGCCTCTTGCGGCGGATGCGGCGGAAGTCGGCAGCACCTACCACAGCCCCCGGGCGAAGTCAATGGCGGGCGAACCGCCGGGACGGCGCGGGAGACGGCGCTCACAGCTCGATCTCCGCGACATCGAAGACCGGGCCGTCCACGCAGGCGTGCCGGAAGCGCGGGCCCTCCACCCCCCGGGCGGGCACGGCGCAGCCAAGACAGGCCCCCATGCCGCAGGCCATCCGCTCCTCGAGCGAGACCTGGCAGGGGATGGAGCGGCGGCGCGTGATTTCGGCGACACAGGAGAGCATGGGCCGGGGGCCGCAGGCGAGCACGAGATCGGGAGGCTCGCGCTCGAGGGCTTCGCAGAGCGGGTCGGTGACCCGGCAGTGCGCGCCCGCGCTGCCGTCCTCGGTCGTGCAGATGACCGGGATCCCCCGGGTTTCGATGTCCCGGATGCAGACCAGCTCCTCGGCGGTCCGCACCCCGAAAAAGATCCGGCAGTCGATCCGGGAGCGGCCCCCCGCCGCTTCGAGCCGGTCAAGAAGCAGGCGGAAGGGGGCGATTCCCACGCCGCCGGCCGCGAGAAACAGACGACGGACGTGCGGGGGGATCCGAAATCCCTTTCCGAGGGGACCGAGAACGCTCGCGGCGTCGCCCGGCCGCAGGCGGGAGAGACGGTGCGTGGCCGGACCCACGACCTTATACAGGATTTCGACCCGCAGCGACGTTCCCGTTCGGAGCGACAGGGCGTGGATCGAGTAGGGCCGGCGCAGCAAAGGATCCAGCGTTTCCGGAAATCCCAGCATCAGAAACTGGCCGGGTTCGGCGGTCTCAAAGGCCTCCGGGCAGCCGAGCGCGATGCGCCCGTACTGCGGGGAGAGCATCCCGTTGTGCCATACCTCCGCCGGCGCACAGACCGGCGTTTTCGCTGCGTCATCCGCAGGGTTCGGGTCCATGAGGCTTTCTCCTCTACGGCGCGACGCCGATGGCCGCCGGAAACCGGCCGGTGGTTTTCTCGGCGCGGTAGGAAAAGAATCGCTCCGGGTGGCAACGGGTGCACAGGCCGCCCACCTCGATTTGCTCCGGGGGGACACCGCGGGCGATCAGCTGGTCGCGGGTGGCCGCCCAGAAGTCGAAGCAAGCTGTCCCCTCCCGGCGGTACTTCCAAAGCGCAGGGGGCAGATCCCGCCGGAAGCTCCGGAGCTCGCCGCAGCAGGGGCCGAGGGAAGGGCCGATGCCGACGCGGAGATCCCGCGGGTCGCAGCCGAAGCGCAGGATCATCGTGTGCACGGTCTTGCCGGGAAGATCAAGCGCCGTGCCGCGCCAGCCGGCATGCACGGCGGCCACGACGCGGCGGACGGGATCCGCCATCAGAATCGGCTGACAGTCGGCCACGGCCACGGCGAGAAAGACGCCCGGTCGATCGGTCACCAAGGCGTCGGCGGTCGGAGGTCCCCCTTCCGTCTCCCAGGCCTCCAGGTCCGTCGTGCGGTCCACCAGGGCGACGTCCTCCCCGTGGACCTGGCGCGCGAAGAGCAAACGGCGCGCCCCGAGGCCGGCGGCCACGGCGCGGCGGTTGCGCAGGACCCGCTCCGGCTCGTCGCCGACGGCGAAGCTCACGTTGAGGGCGTCCCACGGCGGAGGGCTCGCTCCCGGACGACGCTCGAAGACCCCGTGCCGGATGCCTTGCAGCCGCCCCAGGCCGGCGAAAAGCAGGCGGCGCGTTCCGTCCTGCGCGACCTCGATCATGGATTGTCGTCCGGCTCCCGGAGATTTCGCGGCCGGGGGAGCGTCCGTGCGACCGCGAGCACCTGGACTTCCGAGGCTCCCGCTTCCCGAAGCACCCGGGCGCAGGCCGCGGCCGTGGCTCCGGTCGTGAGCACATCGTCGACCAGAAGCACGCGGCGGCCGCGCACCGCCGCCTCCTCCACCACCCGGAACGCCCGCGCCACGTGCGCGCGGCGTGCGGCGCGGTCGAGTCCCGTCTGGGAAGGTCCCGGATGAACCCGGGCCAGCACATCCCGCCCGACGGGCGGACCCTGCCAACGGCGCAGCAGCTGCTCGACGGGGTTGAACCCCCTTTGCCGCAGCCGCCCCGGATGCAGCGGAACCGGAACCACGAGATCGATTTCCTCGGGCTTCCCGTACCGCCGCCAGGTCTCCTCAAGGCAGCGGCCGAGGAATCGCCCCGCGCGCAAGCGCCCGCGGTACTTGAAGGCGTGCAAGAGTTCCCGCACGGCCCCCTCGTAGGCAAACGCGGCGCGCGCCGCCGCAAACGGCGGCGGTTCCCGCCGGCAGCGGCCGCACAAGCGGATCGGGCCGCTTCGCCCGGCGAACATGATTCCGCAGCGCGGGCAGAAGGGAGGCTCGAGTGCGGTCACCCGCCTGCGGCAGAACGGGCACAGAAGCGGCCGCAGGAGTTCCCGGAGGTCTTCCCCCGCCGCCGCTTCCTCCGCCTCCCCCTCCGGAGAGAGAAATGCGCGGCAAGCCAAGCAGCGGGGCGGAAACAGGACGAGCAGACAGGACCGCCCTGCGGCAAGCGCCGCCGCCCGCAGCCGACCCGCGATCATCTCCGGCCCACCCCCGTCCGGGGCTCTTCCTCCCGCCGCCGACGGCGGATTTCAAAGAGGGCCACCGCTGCGGCGGCCGCGACGTTGAGCGAGTCGAGCGGCCCCTCCTGGGGGATCGAAAGCACAAGATCGCAGCGACGCCGAACGCCGCTGCGCATCCCCCGGCCTTCCCCGCCGAGGACGACAACGAGCGGCCGCGGCAGATCGGTTTCATAGAGCCCCCGATCGGCCGCACGCTCCAGTCCGGCGACCCAGTAGCCGCGGCCCTTGAGCTCCGCGAGCGCCCGGGCGAGGTTGGTCACGCGGATGAGGCGCACGTGCTCCAAGGCGCCGGCGGAGGCGCGCGAAACGGCCGGCGTAGGCGGCGCCGAGCGGTCGCGGGGGACGATCACCGCCTGCACGCCGGCGCAGAGGGCCGAGCGCAGGATCGCCCCGAAATTCTGCGGGTCCAGCACGCGGTCGAGGGCGAGCACCGGCGGGGCCTCCTTCCCCGAGACCTGCGAAAGCTCTTCCCAGGTCGCCACGGGGTATTCCGTCACCCGGGCGACCACGCCTTGGTGGCGACCCCCGGCGGCCGCAGCGTCGAGCTCGCCTCCGGGGACCCGTCGCAGCGTCACCCCGCGCTCGAGCGCCCGAGCGGCCAGAACCTCGTAGCGCCGGAGCACCTCGGGGCGATCCTCAAGCCGCAGCTCGAGAACACGGCGCCTGCCGGCGGCCAGCGCCTCTTGCACCGCGTGGGGGCCGTAGAGCCACTCGGTCTTCATGTTCGGCGGGCGGCGAAGATCCGGACCAGCTCTTCCAGAGCATCGGCGAGGCGGTCGTTGACGATCACGTGTTGGTAGCCTTCCCGGGCGGCCATTTCCCGGACGGCGTTGCGCAGCCGCAGCGCGATCGCCTCGGGCGGATCGGTTCCCCGGGAACGCAGACGCCGCTCGAGCTCCTCGAGGGACGGCGGCGCGATGAACACGGTCACGCTGTCCGGAAAACGCCGCCGGAGGCTTGCCGCGCCCTGGACGTCGATGTCGAGCAGGACGTCTTTGCCCGCGGCCAGCGCACGGGTAAGGTCTTCGGCCGAGGTGCCGTAGTAGTGGCCGTGGACGCAAGCCCATTCCGCCCAGCGACCGCGACGGATGCCCTCCTCGAACTCCGGCCGGGATAGGAAACGGTAATCGCGTCCCTCGACCTCCCCGGGGCGCGGGGGGCGGGTGGTGTAGGAGACGGAATAGGCCAGATCCGGCAGGCGTTCGAGCAGCGCGCGGCGCAGCGTCGTCTTTCCCGTCCCCGAAGGCGCCGAGAGGATGAAGAGCCGGCCGCGATGCCTCGCCTCCGGCGTCATGCCCCCTCCGTCCCCGGCCCGGAACCCTCCCCCGGGGTTTCCCGGAGCTGGGCGTAGCGCTGCGAAATCGTCTCCGCCTGCAGCGCGGAGAGGACGATGTGGTTGCTGTCGAGCACGATGATCGAGCGTGTTCTCCGCCCGTAGGTGGCATCGATCAAGCGGTGCTGATCGCGCGCCTCGTCCTTCAGGCGCTTCATGGGCGCCGAGTTGGGGGCCACGATGGCGATCACCCGGTCGGCCACGACCGTGCTGCCGAAGCCGATGTTGAGCAGGACCGGATCCGACGATTTGGGCATGAGGGCGATCCCCTTTCTCCGGGGGGCGGCAACCGGCGGGGTTATTCGAGGTTCTGAACCTGTTCGCGGATCTTTTCCAATTCGGATTTCACGGCGACGATCGCCTGCGAGGCGGAGGCGTTGCCGATCTTGGATCCCATGGTGTTGAACTCCCGGTTCAGCTCTTGCAGAAGAAATCCCAGGGGACGCCCCGCGGCCGGGGACCCTTCCAGGAGCCTTCGGAATTCGACCAGATGGCTCTCGGCGCGGACGAGTTCCTCGGAGATGTCCGCCCGGTCGGCGAGAAAAGCCGCTTCCTGGGCGATCCGGCTGGAGTCGAGCTCGACGAGGCCTTGGGTCAGCGCGACGATCCGCGCTTCGAGCCGCTGGCGGTACAGAGGGACAAGCTCGGCCGCGGTTTTCCGGATTTCCTGCAGGGCGGCCTCGATCCCGTCCAGGCGGGCGACCAGGTCGGCGGCGAGCCTTCCGCCCTCGGCGGCGCGCATGGCTTCCAGGTCCGCCAAGGCGCGGGCGAGGCAGCCCTCGAGCACCGTCCAGACCGCCTCCGGGTCGACGCCGGGCGTGACCGCTTTGAGGATGCCCCCGGTCGAAAGCAGCATCGCCAGCGTCGGCCTCTCCCGCAGCCCCAGCGTTTCGGCGAGTTGCGATAGCGCCTGGAACACCGCCCGCGCGCGGGGGAGGTCCGCCTCGACGAAGGAGGCGGGCACGCTCTTTTCCTCGATCTGGACGCGGATCTCGACGCGGCCGCGGGCGATGCGGGCGGCGACCGCACGCCGCACCCGTTCCTCGAGATCCTGGTAGACGGTCGGCAGACGCACGGCCAGGTCGAGAAAGCGGCTGTTCGTGCTGCGGATCTCGACCCCCACAAAGAAGGGGGGGACCTCGGCCGCCGCGGCGGCGAATCCGGTCATGCTGCGGACCATGCGGCCTCCCGGCGCTGGAAGAGATGGCGGGCGCGCACCGCCTCGAGAAAGCGCTTCAGCGGGTCGCCGGCGTAATCGGGATAGGTCCAGGGAAGCGCGCGGAAGGCGCCCTCCCGGTAGATCAGGGCGAGATCGGCATAGACCCCCGCACCGAGATAGATGCGGTGGGCGGCCGGCTTGCCCGTGGCCAGAACGAAACGTTCCGCCGTGATCAGCCCCGGGTCGAGGTTGACCGTCCGCCGGCCCTGCCGGGAGCGAAGGCCCTCGAGCGCGCAGGCGGCGATCTTGATCTCCGGGAGCGTCTCCTGCGCCACCGGTCGCTCAAAGGCGATCAGCCGGCGACTGAGCGGCGCGCCCATTTCGGCGGTATAGTAGGAGGTGTAATCGAAGGCCATCCACGCACTCACCAGGGCGAACGCCCCGTAGCGCCCGGCCAGCTCCGCGGCGATCGCGGCGAATGCGGCGCGTTGCTGCAGGAGCATCCCGATCACCAGGGTCGCCGGCGGCGCCGGTTGCGGAAGGCTCATCGGTCCGCCTCACGCTCCGGGAAGCGGCTTTGCCTCTTCGATCAGCAGGATGGGGATCCCGTCGCGGATTTCGTAGACGAGCCGGCAGGCTTCGCAGACAAGCCCGTCGCCCCCGGCCGTGAGATGGATTGCACCCTTGCATTTCGGGCAAGCGAGAATTTCCAGCAACTCGGGATCGATCGTCATCGGCTCCTCCCCGCGGCGGCTTCCGCGAAAAAGCCCCGTTCAGGCATCGGGATCGGTCGCCGCCGAGCCGAAAGAAGCCATCAGTTCGGCCTCGGCCACGAGCCGGTCGCCCACCCGGGCCCGGCCGGACATCTTCGCCGCCCGCGAACGCATCTTGGTCACCCGCGCCTCGAGCAGCAGTTGATCCCCCGGCACCACGGGTCGCCGGAAGCGAACCTGGTCCATCCCCATGAAGTAGACGATGTCGCCCTGGTGTTCCGCGCCCCGCATTTCGCAGGCGAGAATGCCCCCGGCTTGGGCGAGGGCCTCCACGATCAGCACCCCCGGCATGACCGGCTGGGAGGGGAAATGCCCCTGGAAAAACGGCTCGTTCATGGTCACGTTTTTCAACGCCAGGATCCTCTCCCCCGGGACGAACTCCAGCACCCGATCGACGAGAAGAAACGGGTAGCGGTGGGGAAGCCTCCTCAGGATCGCCTGAATGTCGAAGACCGGTTCCATGCGCCACCTCCGCGTGCGGCGCCCGGGAGACGAGGGCCGAACTCCTCAGGGTTTCTTGCCGCCCCGGGCGTTCAGCTCCGCCACCAGGCGTTGGGTGATGTCGACCGCGGGCTGGTGGTAGAGCACCCCGATGCTGCTGATGATCAGCGTGTAGCCCTCTTTTTTTCCGATCTCGTCCACCAGCGCGCTGATCTCCTTCTGCAGCTCCCCCATGAGATCCCGCTCGAGGTCCTGGAGGTCGCTGCGGTATTTTTTCTGCAGGGCTTGAAAGTCGCTCGCCTTGATGCGCAGCTCGCGCTCCTTTTCCTCGCGCGCCTCCTTGCTCATCACCATGGATTCGCGCTGCAGACGCTTTTCGAGCTCCTGCAGTTCCGAGCCCTTCTGCTTGAGGTCGGCTTCGAGTTTGTCCCGTTCCGCCTTGAGCTTTTCCTGGGCCGCCTTGCCGATCTTCGAGGTTTCGAGCACCGTCTGCAGGTTGATCACCGCGATCTTGGCTCCGTCGGCGACGCAGACCCCCGGCCCGCCGAGCAGGACCGCCAGCAGCACGGCCGCCGCCCACCATCGTTGACGCTTCATGAGCTTTCCTTTCCTGTCCCCCGGAATCCGCCGCCCGCGCCGGATTCCCGTTTTTAGAATGCCGAGGCCATGGAGAATTCGAAGCCGCCGCTCGAGCGATCGCCTTTCTTCGGATCGAGATACCAGCCGTAGGCCAGCCGAATCGGGCCGATCGGCGACATCCAGCGGATTTCCGGGCCGGCCGTCTCGCGCATCTTGTTGAAGTCCCAGGATTCGTCTTTTCCGAACACGGCCCCCGTGTCGAGAAAGACGATGCCGTAGACCCCGGCCTCCTCGACCAAGGGAAACTTGATTTCGAAGTTGCCCTGGAGGAATTTCTCGCCCCCCACCGGGGAGCCCTCCTCCTGGGGAGCCAGGTCGGCGCGTTTGGCTCCACGCACCGTGTTCATGCCCCCCAGGTAAAATTTCTCGTAGTCGGGAAGCTTCCAGCCGGGCAGCCCGTGGATGTAGCCCGTCCGGCCGTGGACAACCCCGGTCAGCTTCCAGAAGAGAGGAAGGTACCAGCCCGTGTCGGCGATCACCTTGTGGAAGCCCACATCGCCCCCCAGTCCGGCGAACTCATACTCCAGGCTGTGAAGGGAGCCCTCCTTCGCGTTGAAGATGCTGTCCCGCGAATCGTAACGGACCAGCGGCGTCACGCTGCTTTTGAAAAAGCGGCCGATGTCCTTCTGGATGGAGCGCGCGGCGTCCTCGTCCACGTTGCTGATCCGGGTCTGCTCGAGCGTGTAGGTGAAGCTGCCCCGGACGTAGTCGTAGAGGGGATATCCGAAGCGGAGCTTTCCGCCGATCGAGTCCTTGTCGTAGTCGTCGAACTCGAATTCCCACTTGTAGAGCTCGGCACCGGCGGAGAGCGGTATATCAAAGAGCCAGGGCTCGGTAAAGCTCAGGATGTACTTCTGGGTCTTGCCGCCCACCTGGCCGCGCACCCCTAAGGTCTGGCCGCGGCCGAAGAGGTTGCGCTCGGAGATCGAGGCCGTAACGAAGGCCTGCTCGAGCGAGCTGTAGCCCGCCCCGAAGGTGAAGGCGCCGGTGTTTTTCTCCTTCACCTCGACGCTCATCCGCATGCGGTCGTCGGCGCTGCCGCGCGCGGTGTCGACCTTCACGTTTTCGAAATAGTCGAGCCGGTTCAGGTTGCGGATGCCGCGCTTGAGCCGCGTTCCGCTGTAGAGCTCCTGTTCGTAGACGCGGAGCTCGCGGCGGATGACCTTGTCACGGGTCTTGGTGTTCCCGGTGATCGTGATCTCCTCGAAAAAGACGGGTTTTCCCTTGAGGATCTGAAAGGTCACATGGGCGAGAAGTTTTTCGGCGTCTTGCTCGACCTTCGGGGATACCTCCACGTAGGCGTAGCCCTCATCGGAATAGAGATCGCTCAGGGCGATCACATCCCCTCGGAGCACCTCGCGGTTGTAGTATTCCTCGCGCGTGATCTTGAGTTTTTTGAGCAGCTCCTCCCGCGGCAGGAGCAGATCGCCGGTGAAGTCGACCCGCCCCATGCGGAAGCGCGGGCCTTCGTCGATCTTGAAGGTGACGACGATGCCGTCCTCCTCGAAGTCGACCTGGGGCTCGCCCACGCGCGCGCGCACGTAGCCGCTGTTCTGATAGAAGGCCGCCAGGCGGGCGGCGTCCTGGTTGAGTTGCTCCTGGTTCAGATCGCCCGCCGAGGTGAACCAGGAGAGAATGTTTTTCTCGGAGGTCTGGATTTCCTTTTTCAACCGCCGTTCCGAAAAAGCGGTGTTGCCGCTGAAGGCGATCTTGCGGATCAGCAGCTTCTGGCCCTCCTCGATCCGGTACTCCACGTCCACCTGGTTGTTCGGCTGGGGGGTGAGCCGGTAATCGACGCGGACATGGTGATAGTTTTTGCCCTTGTAGAGGTCCTCGATCCGCCGCAGATCGCTGCGCAGGGTGAAGGCGTTCAGCACCGCGCCCGCTTTCAAGGTGAGGTTCTTGCGGATCTCCTCCTGATCGAAGACGACGTTGCCGGAGGTGCGGATGGAGCGCACCGTCGGCTTTTCGGTCACCCGCACGACGAGGCGCACCCCTTCGCCTTCGGGCTCCGCGTAGATCTGGACGTCGTCGAAATAGCCCAGGGCGTGGACGGCCTTGAGGTCCTCGGCCGCCTGCCGGGGCTGAAACACCTCGCCCGGACGGCTCTTCAGCACGCGCCGGACGGCGTCGGCCTCGATCCGCTGCTGGCCCTCGATCCGCACCTCCACGATCCGCTGCCGGCGCAGAACGGCGTTTCCCAGCTCCCGGGCGACCTGCTTGACCACGCCGGGGAGTTGCTCCACACCGCGGCCCTCGCCCGTGAAGGCGCGCACACGACGATCGGCGGCGGCGACGGGCAGCAGCCGCACATCCAGGCTGAAGGCGTCCCGGATCCAGGTGAGGCTCGCGACGGCCACGTAGTCCGCCCCGGTCGGGAGCGCCTGGCGGGCGATCTCCTCCTCCCCGCTCCCCGAGGAAAGCCAGCTGGCGGCCGTCTCCGGGTCGAGCACCCGGGCGGTCAGCCCCTCTTCGCCGAGCTCCCGCCGGAGGGCCTCGGGGATTTCGGTGCGCAGGTAGGCCTTGTCCTGCGGACCGTGAACCGCGGCCGGCAGCAGAATCACGCCCGCCGGCCCCTGGGCCGCGGCGACGGCGGCGAGCAGAATCCAGACAACGGCGAGCCCGGCGGCGATACGGTTCCGCCTCGTCCGGTGTCGATCTCCGGCTTTGAGAAACCGCTTCATCGGCTCAACAACCCATCGGGTCATCATGGCGCGCGACCTCAATCCACAGCGGCGAGGCGGCCGTCCCGCAGCGTGACCCGCCGCGAGAGCCGGGCCGCCAGCTCGAGGTTGTGGGTCACAACGACGAGGGTCATGCCGAGCTCGGCATTGAGTTCCAAGAGCAGCCGGTGAACGGCCTCGCCGTTTGCCCGGTCCAGGTTGCCGGTCGGCTCGTCGGCAAGGAGAATCGGGGGCCGCAGGACGAGCGCGCGGGCGATGGCCACGCGCTGCTGCTCCCCCCCCGAGAGCCGGTTCACCCGGAAGGAGAGCCGCTCTTTCATCCCGACGCGCACGAGAACGGCCTCGGCGGCGAGGGCAGCTTCGCGCCGGCTTAGGCCCTGGATCAGAGCCGGCATCATGGCGTTTTCGAGCGCGGTAAACTCGGGGAGCAGGTAATGAAACTGAAAGACGAAGCCGATCGTCTCGTTGCGGAAGCGCGCCAGCCGGTCGGCGGGGAAAGCGAACACGTCTTCCCCCCGGAGCCGCAGGCGGCCGCTGTCGGGCCGCTCGAGCGTTCCCAACACGTGGAGCAGCGTCGATTTGCCGATCCCCGAGGCGCCGACGACGGCGACGGTCTCGCCGGGGGCGAGATCGATGTCGAGATCCTCGAGCACGGTGACCGCGGTCCCGCCGTTCACGTACCGCTTGCACAGACCGCGCGCCGAAAGCAGGGGAGCCTCAGCGAGCGCCGCCGCTTCAGCCATAGCGGATCGCCTCCACGGGGTTGAGTCGCGCCGCCTGGTGCGCGGGGTACAGGGTGGCCAGGTAACAGATGCCGAGCGCCGCCAGCACGATGGCGGCGACGTCGGGGATCTCCATTTTGACCGGAAGCCGGGTCGTAAAGTAGTAGACGTCCCCGGTCAACTCGTGGATGTCGTAGCGCTTGAGCAACTCGCAGAGGCCCACCCCGAGCCCTACGCCGAGGGCCGTCCCGGCGGTCCCGATCACCATGCCGCTGAAAACGAAGATGCGCCGGATGCTCCGGTCGGTCGCCCCCAGGGTCTTCAGGATGGCGATCTCCCGGGTTTTGCCCATGACGAGCATGATGAGGGAGCTGGCGATGTTGAAGGCGGCGACCAGAACGATCAGCGTCAGGATGATGAACATCACGCGCCGCTCCAGCTTGAGCGCCTTGAAGAGGTTGCGGTTCATCTGCATCCAGTCGCGGGCGCTGTAGCCGGACCCCAGGCGCGCCAGGATCGCATCGGCCGCCTCCCGCGCGCGGTAGATGTCGTGGACACGGATCTCGAGTCCGGAGACGGCCTCGCCGAGCCGCATCAGGCGCTGGGCGTCGCGCAGGTGGATGTAGGCGAAGGTCTGGTCGTAGTCGTACATCCCGGACTCGAATTGGCCGGTCACGCGGAAAGCGCGCATGGCCGGGACGTGCCCCGTCGGAGCGAGCATCCCCCGCGGGGAGATCACGTGGACGAGATCGCCGGGACCGACGCCCAGGTTGCGGGCGAGCTCGCGGCCGAGGACGATCCCCGCTATGCGCCCGGCTTCCTCATCCTCCCCCCCCGCCGGCGGCAGATCGATCCCGGCAAGCGTCCGCAGCACCCCGCCCGCCGTCTGCGGATCGACCCCGCGCAGCACGGCCCCGCTGGTCGCCGCCGCGGTGCGCAGCATCACCTGGCTATAAACGAAGGGCGTCGCCGCCGCGACTCCGGGCACCGTTTCCACCGTGCGCAGCACCTCGCGCCAGTTCTCCATCGCCTGACCGTAGCGCATCAGGACCACGTTCGCCTGACCGCCGAGAATGCGCTGCTTGAGGTCGGCCTCGAAGCCGGTCATGACGGCGATGACGACGATCAGGGCCATCACCCCGACGGCCACCCCGGCGACCGAGAGGTAGGTGATGAGAGAGATGAAGGCGTGCTTCGAGCGCGCCCGCAGGTAGCGCACCCCGATGAAGCCCTCGAATCCCATGCCCGGAAACGCCATGCGCAATCCCGTCTTTTCCCTCCACGCGATCAGTCGCGGGGCTTGAGGTGCGGAAAGAGAATGACCTCCCGGATGGAGGCCGCATCGGTCAGCAGCATCGCCAAACGGTCGATGCCGATCCCCTCCCCGGCCGTGGGAGGCATCCCGTATTCCAGGGCTTCGAGGTAGTCCTCGTCCATGGGATGGGCCTCCGCGTCCCCCGCTTCCCGTTCGCGCATCTGGAGCTCGAAGCGCTCCCGCTGATCGAGCGGGTCGTTCAGCTCGGAGAATCCGTTGGCGATCTCGCGACCGCCGATGAAGAGCTCGAAGCGCTCGGTCAGATCCGGGGTCTCGTCGCTGCGGCGCGAAAGGGGCGACACCTCGGCCGGGTAGCCGATCACCAAGGTGGGCTGCAGGAGCTTCGGTTGCACCAAGACGTCGAAAAGCTTGGTGATCACCTTGCCGAGCTTCTGTTGCTTGGTCACGGTCACGCCGCGCGCGGCGGCGAAGGCGAGCAAGCCCTCCCGGTCGGCGAGCAGCGCGCGGTCGACCCCGCCGAGATCGACCAGCGCGTCGAAGAGGGCGATCCGGCGCCAGGGCGGTGCGAGTTCGATCCGCTCGCCCTGATAGGCGATGGCGGTCGATCCCGTAACCCGGACGGCGACCTCGGCGAGAAGCTTCTCGGTCAGGTCCATGAGATCGGCGTAGGTCGCGTAGGCCTGATAGAACTCGAGCATCGTGAACTCGGGGTTGTGCTGGGTGGAGACGCCCTCGTTGCGGAAGTTGCGGTTGATTTCAAAGACCCGCTCGAAGCCCCCGACCACCAGCCGTTTGAGATAGAGCTCGGGGGCGATGCGCAGGTAGAGGTCCATGCCCAGAGCCTGGTGGTGGGTTCGGAAAGGGGTCGCCTCGGCCCCGCCCGCAATGGGCTGCATCATCGGCGTTTCGACCTCGAGGAAACCGCGCTCGAGGAAAAAGCGCCGGATTTCCTGGATCATGGCGCTTCGCCGCAGGAAGATCTCCCGCACCCCGGGGTTGACCAGCAGATCGAGATAGCGCCGGCGGTAGCGTTTCTCCGGATCCTTGAGCCCGTGGTATTTTTCGGGCAGGGGCCGAAGCGATTTGGCGAGCAGACGGAAGGAATCGGCGAGCAGCGTCCATTCTCCGGTTTTCGTGCGAAAGAGCGGCCCGCTCGCCCCCACGAAGTCGCCGATGTCGAGTTGTTTGAAAAGCGCGAAGGCTTCCTCGCCGATCCGGTCGCGTTTCACGTACACTTGGAGCTGGCCGGTGCGGTCCCGCAGACGGAGGAAGGCGGCCTTGCCGAAGTGATTTACCGCCATCATGCGGCCGGCGACGGCGAAACGCGGGCCTTCCTCGGAGACCGATCCGGGATCGGCCTCGACCCGGGCGTGGAGTTCCGCCACCGCATGGGAGGGACGGAAGTCGTTGGGGTAAAGCGGCACCCCCCGTTCGCGCAGGGAAAGCCACTTTTCGCGCCGTTTGGTCAACAGATCGCTCTCGGTGTCCATGGGCCTCGCCTGGGACCTCGCGTGAAAAAGCAATGACGCGATCCCGGCCCGAAGCCCCTTGGCGGCCTTGAAGGGCTCCGGCCGGCCGCGCCATCCTTGCCGTGGTGAACGAATGCGCCGCGCCGGTAGGCACGCGCCGCCGTGAGCGTCCTGCCGCCCCCGGCCGGCGGCGACGCGCGGACGCACCTCGATAGCCCGGATCGGCGAAACCTGTCAAGGTCAGGGGGGGACGGGCGGGTCGATGCGCGGAAAGACGAGGCGGAACGTCGATCCCCGGCCGGGCGCGCTCTCGACGTCCAGACGGCATTCGTAAGGCTCGAGAATGCGCTGGACGATGGAGAGCCCGAGCCCCGTGCCGGCGGGCTTGGTGGAGAAAAACGGGTCGAAAATCGCCGCCAGGTGCTCGGGGGCGATGCCGGTTCCCGTGTCGCGGACCTCGAGACAGACGCTCTTGTCGCGCCGCGCGAAGAGGACCACCTCGATCCGGCCCTCGCCTTCGATCGCCTCGGCGGCGTTGGCCAAGAGGTTCCAGAGCACCTGCTGCAGGTGACGGGGATCGATCGCGATCCACAGTTCCTCCGGCGCGGCGAGCCGGGTTTGGATCCGATTTTTCAGGCGCTCCTGGCGGGTGAAGAGCTCGAGGGTTTCGCGCACGGCGCGGACCGCTTCCACCGGCTCGGGCCGGCCGGCCGGAGGCCGGGCGTAGAGGAGAAAGTGGCTGACGAGCGTGCTCAGCCGATCGGCCTCGCGCAGCACGATCGAGAGCAGCGGCGCCCGCTCCGGGTCGTAGCGCAGATCGTCGCGCAAAAGTTCGATCGCCCCGGTCAGGCCGGCGAGCGGATTTTTGAGCTCATGGGCGAGCCCTGCGGCGAGCTCCCCCACGGCCGCCAGCCGTTCCACCCGTTTCAGATGGTCCTGCATGCGCCGGAGCTCGCGGCGGGTCTTTTCGGTTTGGCCGGCGAGGAAACTGCCCAGCCCGGCCACCACCAGGCAAGCGCCCCAGAGGATCGCCAGTTTCGGGAGCACGGATGGGCCGGAAGCGGACCTCAGGCCGTCCCCGCCGGAGAGCCAGGTCTCCAGCGCGAAGCCCGCCGCCTCGGCCGCAGCGAGAAGGCCCGACTGCAGGCAGCAAAGCGCGGTCACCAGAAAGGTGCCGCCTCGCCCGAGCAGCAGGCTCGAGGTGAGGATCACGACCAGGTAGAGAAAGACAAAGGGGCTGTCCAGGCCGCCGGTCACGGCGACGACGGCGGTGACAAGCGGGGTATCGAGCGCCAGCTCCAGGGAGGCGAGAACGCGCCGAAGAACGCCTCCGGCGAGCGCCAGGGTGTAGCCGACCGAAAGGAGGATGACGGCGCCGGCGAGGAAAAGCAAGACTGCGGCCGACGGCTCGGAGGCGGGTACCCCCCGCGAGCGAAGGACGAAGAGGGTCGAGCCGAGAAGCACGACCCCGAAGAGGCCGCGGACCGCCGTCAGACGGCGCAGCCGGCGCCTCGCCCCCGCATCCGGCATCCCCGAACGCCGCCGGAAATCCTCGCCGGCCGCCGCCCGCGCCTCGTCCCCCCGCCCGCCGGGGCTTGCCCCGCCGGGCGGGGAATGCGGCATCGCCGCCGCGGGGGACCGGACGGCGGCGGCCGCCTCCGCCGGGCGGCCGCCGGAGATGATCTCCGCTCCCCGCAAGGGGCCCTCTTTCAGGCGATCGCCCCGGCCATTTTGAAAATGGGAAGGTACATCGCCACGACCAATCCGCCGATCGTCACCCCGAGGAAGACGAGCATGACCGGCTCGATGAGCTGGGTGAGGTTCTCAACCGCCTGGTCGACCTCCTCGTCGTAGAAGTCGGCGATCTTCTCGAGCATCGCGTCGAGCGCCCCGGTCGACTCCCCGACGGCGATCATCTGGCAGACCATCGGCGGGAACACCCCGGACTCGGAGAGCGGCTCGGCCATCGTGCGCCCCTCGGCGATGCCGGAGCGCACGTTGTAAATCGCTTTCTCGACCGTGCGGTTTCCCGCGGTCTTGGCGACGATGTCGAGCGCCTCGAGAATCGCCACCCCGCTCGAGAGCATCGTCCCCATGGTCCGGGTGAACTTGGCCACGGCCACCTTGCGCAGGAGAAGGCCAAACACCGGCAGCCTCAAAAGCAGGGCGTCGACGGTATCCCGGCCCTTCTCGGTCCGGTAGTACTTGCGGAAGGCGACCGCGCCGAGGACCAGCGCCCCGAGGATGAAGAGGATCTTGCTTTTCACGAGATCGCTCAGGGCGACCACGAACTGGGTCGGAGCGGGCAGCTCGCTGCCGAAGTCGGCGAACATCTCCTCGAAAACCGGGATCACGAAAATGAGAATGACGGCGAGCACGATGACCGCGATCCCCAAGGTGACCAACGGGTAGGTCATCGCCCCTTTCACCTTGGATTTGAGGCGCGCGGCTTTCTCCATGTAGGAGGCCAGCCGCCGCAGGATGGCATCCAGGATACCGCCGGCTTCGCCGGCCGCCACCATGTTGACGAAGAGGTCGTCGAACTGCCGCGGGAACTTCTTGAGCGCCTCGGCGAGCGTGGAGCCGCCTTCCACCGACTCCTTGATCTGGCGCAGGATCTTTTTGAATGTCGCGTTGTTCTGCTGGTTGTGGAGGATGTCCAGACACTGGATGATCGGCAACCCGGCGTCGATCATGGTGGAAAATTGCCGCGCAAAAAGGATGATGTCGTTTTCCCGCACCTTGGGCTGCAAGAAGCGGACATTTTCGAAGAGATCCTTGGGTTTCTGCTTGATCCGCGTGGGCTGGATCTTCTGGCGCGCCAGACTCGCCCGGACGGCCTGTTCGTTCGGCGCCTCGATCTCGCCCTTCTGGATCTTGTTCAAGCGGTTCTTGCCGACCCACAGGTAGACTGGCATGTGCCCTCCCTCCGCGCGATTCCGTCTCCTCGGCCCCCCACGGGCGGGACGGGAATCGCCCGCACCGGCGGCGGGATGCCGGTTTCGGATTCTCTATCGGCCCCCGGTGCGGAAACTTGAGGCCGATCCGCCGGTTTGGTTCCGCCTACGGGTTGTGGTAGGTTGGGAGTCATGGTCGATTCCATCGCGCCGCAGGGCGAGCCGGGGGACTTGACCCTGATCGCCACCCACATCAACGCCGATTTCGACGCCCTCGCCTCGCTGCTCGCCGCCCGCAAGATCTACCCCGAGGGCAAGGTCGTCTTTCCCGGATCGCAAGAAAAGAACCTGCGCACCTTCTTTGTGAGCTCGTTGCTTTACCTGTTTCATATCGTGGAACTCTCCGAGGTGGATCTCGACCGCGTCCGGCGCCTGATCCTGGTGGACACCCGGCAGCCGGGAAGGATCGGGAAACTCGCCGCCCTCGCCTCCCGCCCCGGGATCGAAATCCACATTTACGACCACCATCCCGAGGCCGAGGGCGACCTCCGCGGCGCCGTGGAGGTCTGCGAGCCGGTCGGCGCGACGGTGACTCTTCTCGCCGAGATCCTGCGCGAACGCGGGCTGCGCCTGACGGCCGAGGAGGCGACGATTCTCTGCCTGGGACTTTACGAGGACACCGGTTCCTTCACCTACCCCTCGACGACCCCCCGCGACCTCGCCGCCGCCTCCTGGCTGCTCTCCTGCGGGGCCGCGCTGAACGTCGTCTCCGACCTGATCGCCCGCGAGCTGAATCCCGAGCAGGTGGCCATCCTGAACGACATGATCCAGTCCGCCCGCCGCCAGCACATCAACGGCATCGAAGTCGTGGTTACCGGCATCCAGCGCGAGACCTACCTCCCGGATTTCGCCTTCCTCGTGCAGAAGATGGCGCGCATGGAAAACCTCGAGGTCTTCTTCGCGCTCGCCCTCATGGAATCGAAGATCCACATCGTGGGCCGCAGCCGCCGCGAGGACGTCGACGTCGGGGCGATCCTCGGCACCTTGGGGGGCGGCGGCCACCCCTACGCCGCGGCGGCGACCCTCAAGGGGTTGACGCTCCAGCAGGCGGAGGCGCTGCTGTTGGAGCGGCTGCACCAGACCCTGCAGAACCGGCGTCTGGCCGCCTCGCTCATGTCCTCGCCGCCGATCAGCGTGGACGCCGCCGTCTCCTGCGAGGAGGCCAACGGCATCCTCACCCGCTACAACGTGAACGCCCTGCTCGTGACCGAGACTCCGCCGGGCGGCAAGCCTGCGTTGCGGGGGTACATCACCCGCCAGGTGGTCGAAAAAGCTCTCTTTCACGGCTTGGGCCGGGTGCCGGTCGGTGAGTACATGACCTCGGAGGTCGCGGTCGTGGGGCCCGAGGCCGACCTCCGGGAGATTCAGAAGAAGATCATCGAGCACAAGCAGCGCATCCTGCCGGTGGTGGACGGCGCGGGAAGCATCCTCGGGGTCATCACGCGCACGGATCTTTTGAACGTGCTGGTCGGCCGCGAGCCCCTGGAAGGGACGACGAGCCGGGATCCGCTGCGCGAGGGGGTGCCGCCGCGCACCCGCAACCTCGCCCCGCTGCTCGCCGAGCGTCTCCCCCCGCGCCTGCTCTCCGTGCTGCGCGAAATCGGGGCGGTCGCCGCGGAACTCGGCCTTTCCGCCTATGTCGTCGGCGGCTTCGTGCGCGATCTCTTGCTGCAGCGGCGGGACGAGGACATCGACATCGTGATCGAGGGCGACGGCATCGCTTTTGCCCGCCGCTTCGCACGGCAGGCGGGCGCCCGGCTCCACACCCACGAGCGCTTCGGCACCGCCGTGATCGCCTTCCCCGACGGCCTGAAAATCGACGTCGCCTCCGCCCGGCTCGAGTACTACCGTTTCCCGGCCGCGCTGCCTACGGTGGAGATGAGCTCGATCAAGCTCGACCTCTACCGGCGGGATTTCACGATCAACACGCTCGCCTTGCAGTTGAACCCCGGGCGCTTCGGCACGCTGATCGACTTCTTCAACGCCCAGAAGGACATCAAGGAAAAGACGATCCGCGTCTTGCACAACCTGAGCCTGGTCGAGGACCCGACCCGCGCCTTCCGCGCCATCCGTTTCGAGCAGCGCTTCGGCTTCACGATCGGCCGGCTCACGGCAGGGTTGATTCAGAACGCGGTCAAGATGGACTTTTTCCGCAACCTCTCGGGACGCCGCATTTTCCAGGAGCTCCGGCTCCTCCTCGAAGAGGAGAACCCCGTCGCGGCCCTGCAGCGCCTGAGCGATTTCCAGCTCCTCGCCGTGCTCCATCCGCAGATCGTCTTCGACAAGGGGCTCGGGCAGCTGCTGCACGCCGTGCGCCAGGTCGTGAGCTGGTACGATTTGCTTTTTCTGGGCGACTTCTATATGAAGTGGGCCGTTTACTTTCTGGCCCTGATCGACCGCCTGGACCCGGCACAGGCGGCGGCGCTCTGCCGGCGCTTGGAGCTTCCGCCGCGGCTCGAGAGCCTCTTCACCGAAGGCCGCACCGCCAGCCGGCGCTGCCTGCAGGAACTGGCACGCCGCCTGCCGCTCGAAAACAGCGCGGTCTACCGCTTGCTTCGCGGCTTTCAGACCGAGCTCGTCCTTTTCCTGATGGCGGCCGCGGGGCCGGAGCGGGTGAAAAAGGCGATCTCGCTCTATTTCACCCAGCTCCGCCGGACGGCGACCTCCGTGAACGGCGAGGATCTGAAACGGCTGGGGGTGCCGCCCGGCCCCCTTTATCGGCGGATCCTCGATCAGGTCCTGGACGCCCGGTTGAACGGCCGGGTCGAAACCCGCGAAGACGAGCTTGCGTTCGTCCGCGATCTTCTGCGGCCCCACGCCCCCGAGCACGATCCGGGCCCGTAAGCTTGGGGCCCTCCTCCGGGAGGCGACCGGGCGGTCGGCGGAAAAAGGAGTCCCTTTGGAGAGCAAACGACGGATCTTGAGCGGGATGCGGCCCACCGGGCCGCTTCACCTCGGAAACTACCACGGCGCGCTGGCCAACTGGGTGCGCCTGCAGGCGGAATACGACTGCTTCTTCTTCGTGGCCGACTGGCATGCGCTCACGAGCGACTACGAACAGCCCGCCTCGATCCGGGGCTTCACGAAAGACATTCTGCTGGACTGGCTCGCCGCCGGGATCGATCCGGAAGTCTCGACCCTCTTCATCCAGTCGCACCTTGCCGAGCACGCCGAGCTGTATCTGCTGCTCGGCATGATCACGCCGGTCCCGTGGCTCGAGCGGAACCCCACCTACAAGGACCAGATCGAGCAGTTGCAGAATCGGGACCTCTCCACCTACGGCTTTCTCGGCTACCCCGTGCTCCAGGCCGCGGACATCATTCTCTACAAGCCTTACGGCGTCCCCGTGGGGGTCGACCAAGCGCCGCATGTCGAGATCACCCGTGAAATCGCCCGGCGGTTCAACTTCCTCTACGGGCCGGTCTTCCCCGAGCCCCAGGTGATCCTGACCCGGACCCCCAAGCTCCTCGGCACCGACCGCCGCAAGATGAGCAAAAGCTACGGCAACGCCATTTTCCTGAACGACCCTCCGGAAACGGTGGTCTCCAAGGTCGCCACGATGATCACCGACCCGCAGCGCATGCGCCGCAGCGACCCCGGAAACCCCGACGTCTGCAATGTCTTCGACTTCCACCGGCTCTACTCGCCCCCCGAGCTCGTCGCCGACGTCGACCGCCGGTGTCGCACGGCGGGGATCGGCTGTGTCGAATGCAAGAAGCTCATGGCCGGTCATTTGAACGCTTTTCTCGAGCCGATGCGCCAGCGCCGCCGGGGCTATGAAAGCGCCCCCGAACGGCTGGAGGAGATCATCGCCGCGGGCAACGACCGGGCCCGCCGGGTGGCCCGAGCGACGATGGAGGAGGTCCGCCGCGCGGTCGGCTTGCGATGAGTGCGGAGATCCCCGGCGGCGGTCCGTCCGGCCGAGGGCCGGATGCCCCCTACCGTGTGCGGCTGACCGACGTCTTCGAAGGTCCGATGGACCTTCTCGTCCACCTGATCAAGAAAAACGAGATCGCCGTCACCGACATCCCGATCGCGCTGATCACCGAGCAGTACCTCGCGTATCTGGAATTTCTGGATGCGATGAACGTGGATTACGCGGGGGAGTTCGTCGTCCTGGCCTCGACCCTGCTGCAGATCAAGTCCCGCATGCTGCTTCCGGTCCATGCCGACGAGGGCGCAGAAGAAGAGGACCCGCGGCAGGAGATCGTGCGGCCGCTCGTCGAGTACCTGAGGCTGAAATCCGCGGCCGAGCGGCTTGCCGAGCGCCCGCTTCTCGGGGAAGACACCTTCACGCGCCCCGCCAAATCCGGGGCGGACGCGGCGGCGGAGGCGGAACCGGAAATCGTCAAGATCGGCCTTTTCGAGCTGATCGACGCCTTCCAGCGGATCCTCGCGGGACTGCCCGAGGACCGGCGGCTGGAATTCACGGCCGACACGCTCTCGGTTAAAGACCGCATGACGCAAATCGCCGACGCTCTCGAGGAACGCGGCTCCCTCACCTTCGAGGAGCTCTTTCCGGCACAGCCGACCCGGGCCGACATCGTCGTCACTTTCCTGGCTCTTCTGGAAATGGTGAAACTCGGCCTGATCCGGCTCGCCCAGCACGTCCCCTCGGGGATCATCCGGATCTTCTACCTCTGATGGACGACCTGAAGAACATCATCGAGGCTTTGCTCTTCGTCGCCGACGAACCGCTCTCCGTCGAACGCCTGCGCCAGGCGGTCGGGCCCGTGGAGGGGGCCGAAATCCATGCCGCCCTGTCCCAGCTGCAGGCCGAAATGGAGGAGCGCCGCGGCGGCTTCGCCCTGGTCGAAGTGGCCGGGGGCTTCCAATTCCGCACCCGGCCCGAGTACGGCCCCTGGGTGAAACGGCTGCTCGATCCGCGGCCCGTGCGGTTGAGCAAGGCCGCGCTCGAAACGCTCGCGATCATCGCCTACAAGCAGCCGATCATCCGCGCCGAAATCGAGCACCTGCGCGGCGTCGATTGCGGCGGAGTGCTGCGGCAGCTGCTCGAACGGAAGCTCATCCGCGTGCTGGGCCGCAGGGAGATCCCCGGCCGCCCCCTGATCTACGCCACGACGAAGCGATTCCTCGAGGTCTTCGACCTGAAAGACTTGAACGATCTGCCCACCCCCCGCGAGATCGAGGAGCTCGGCCGGCCCTCCCTGGAGGAGCGCGGCAACATCGTGATCGAACCCGAAGAAGAAGGCGCCCTCCCGCCGGAGCAAGCTTCGCCCGTCGGCGAGCCGCCGGCGGCGGGACAGGCTGCGGAACCCGCTGCAGCCTTACCGCCGGCGGAGGAAGCCCCTCCCCGCCCGGCTTCCGAGGGCTGATCCCCGCCGAGGCCGCCCGTGGGTGCCGCGCGATCCCTGGAGCGTCTTGCCCGCATGCTCGCCTACATGCTCGGCCGCAACCCGTCCGAGTTTGGGCTCGTCCCCGACGCCCGGGGCTTCGTCCGGCTGCGTGAGCTTCTGCAAGCGCTCCACGAGGAAGAGGGCTTCCGCCACGTGCGTGAAGCCGATCTCCGGGCAATACCGCTCTGCCACCCCTCGGCCGACATCGAAATCGAAGAAAACCGAATCCGCTGCCGCAGCCTGGCCTCTTCCCCCGCCGAGGAACACCTTCCGGCCGAGCCGCCGCGGCTTCTCTATGCCGCGATCCGCCGCCGGGCCTGGCCCTTTGTGCACCAAAAGGGCCTCGCCCCTGAGCGGCAGGCGCCCGCGATCCTTTGCATTGATCGCGATTTCGCCCTGCGTCTCGGCCGCCGGATCGATCCCGAACCGGTGATTCTGAGCGTGGATGTGCGCCAGGCGGCCGCCGCCGGCGTCCGCTTCCTGCCTTTGGGGGAGGGGCTCTTTCAAGCCGCCGCCGTGCCCCCCTCCTGTCTGAGCGGCCCTGCTCTGCCGGAAAGTCCGCCTTCGCCGACCGGGCGCCAGGGACACCCCCCTGCCTCCACGCGCATCCTGCCCGGAGGCTACCTTCCGGACCCGGCCCGGGTTTTCGCCGGCGAGGCGCCCCGGAATCGAAGCGGGGGCAAGAGGGCGGGAAAACGCCCCCCGCACGGCCGCTGGAAGCGCGAAAAGCCGCCTTGGAAGGAATCGGCGGAAAAAATTTGACAGGGTTTTTCGTCTCTGGTATGAGAGGGTTCCCGTGTGTAAGGCCGGGCCGTGATGGGCTGCTAGCTCAACTAGGCAGAGCAAATGACTCTTAATCATTAGGTTGCTGGTTCGATTCCAGCGCAGCCCACCATCCTTAAAAAATCCATCCTTCCGCTCAGGACCGGAACCGCCCGGTCCCTCTTCATCGCTCAAATCCGCTCTTCCGGGGAGAATCCCTACCGCCCTCGCCGCTGCCAGGTTGCCTTCGGGCATTTTCGATCCCCCGCGCCCGGCGCATTCGGACCGCCCCCCCCGGTGCTGTGCCGGGCGCCCTCTTGAAATCGCTTCCTCCGGATCCGCAGGAATCCGCGAGCGCGGCTGGCAAGCAAGTCGAAAGGAATTCCGGAACGCTTCCGGATTCCCCGCCGCCCTTTGGACCCGGATCTCGTTTCGCGAAGAGAAGCGGCGTCCCGCTCGAACCCGCCGGCCGGCTCGTCACGCGGAGGTCCCGACGCGACATCCGCAAAGGCATCCTGCGCCTGGTCTTAGATCAGCGCGGCGAGAAGGGAGAGGCCGCTTGCATCCAGGAGGCGGCCGACCGCCCAGCCGACGGCCGCGCGGCCGATCCGCCGGCCGGCCGTGGCCATGGCCTGTTCGAAGCGATCCTCCGGCGAAATCAGGTGGGAGGGATCGATCAGGCTCTTGGCGGAGAGCGCTTCCGTGATCTCGCCGGGAAGAACGGCTTGGGGGTCGAAATGGACGACGAGGCTTCCGGTGAGCGGGGTGAAGACGGCGGAGTGGACGCCGGGAAACGATTGCAGCACGCGCCTTGCCTGCTCTCCCTCATCGGGGAACGATTTCCAGCCGAGGCTTTTCAACCGCATCCGACCGGGAACGCAATGGATGTAGACGGTCATGCCGGGCTCTCCGCGGGCAATGGGGCAATGGGGAAAGGAATTCGGTTACGTTCCGTTCCGCTCTACTCCCGCATCTTGTGCCGGATTTGTTAGGGAACCACTAGATCCGGGATAGAATTCGGCTGAGCCGATTCATTCTTGACGGCAGCTTCGAGATAGCTGTAGTGTAGCTTCCAATGGCTTCGCCCGGTGAGACTCAAACTTGCGGGGAAAGCCCGATGGAAGGATCCGAGGAGAAGAAGCTGGAAAAGGAAGAGCCCGTGGACCCCCCGCAGACGCCGGATCCGCAGGCGTCCGGCCCCTCGAGTCGGGTCAAGTTCGAAATCTTCGGCGAGGAGATGATCGAAAAGCGGGTCAAGGCGAGCGGCAACAGCGGCCGGGTCTATCTTCCGCCCGACTGGGTCGGCCACCGGGTGAAAATCATCCGCATCGACTGATCGGCAGTCATCCGCATCGACTGATCGGCAGAAAGAAGGCGCTCAAGGCTCATGGACAACGTGCGGATCCGTGCTCTTGCGGTCGAAGACGCCCCGGAAATTGTGCGCATCTACTCCGCCATCACCCGCAAGCCCGCAGGCGATGAGCTGCGCGAGGTGATCGAGGACCACGCCCGTCGCCGCGACGGCGCCTGCTTCGTGGCCGAGCAGGACGACCGGATCGTGGGCTTCATGATCAGCACCATCCTGACCGCGGGCTTCGGGCTGGCCAAGAGCGCCTGGATCTCGACGATCGGGGTGCGCCCCGATCAGATGGGCCGCGGCATCGGCGCCTCCCTGGCCGCCGCGGTCTTCGAACACTACCGCGCCCAGGGGATCGACACCGTCTACACCTCGGTACGCTGGGATTCGACCGATCTGCTCTCCTTTTTCAAGACGCTCGGCTTCGACCGCAGCAACTTCATCAACCTGCGCAAAGTCCTCGTCTGAGGTCCACCCTCAGTCCGTTTCCTCCCCCCGAAGCACTTCCTCGGATTCGAAGCGCCGGATCGGAGCGTCGCCCGCGGCCTCGTAAGCGCGGATCCAGCCGGAAACGCGCTCCTCTCCGTACTCCCGGCGCATGGCCTCGACGATGGCCGCCACGGGGATGTCGTCGAAGCTTCCGTGCTCCCGCAGGTACTCCATAAAACGCCGCCTCTCCTCGTTGAAGGGCTGGAAGAGCGAATCCTCGCGGCCGTTGAACTCGAGGGGGGCGACCCCGTGGCGGCGGCAAAGCGCGGCATTGAAGGCGGGCGTCGCCTTCACCCAGCGGCCCTCGAGAAAGAACTCGGTGAAGCCGTGGTAGACGAAGACGTCGGAGCCCATGAATTCGATCAGCTGGCGTGTGGCGAGGTGGTTGCGCACATCGGCGAAGCCGAGCCGCGCGGGGATGCGCAGCGCACGCGCGAGCGCGCAGAGGAGCCCCGCCTTGCCGATGCAGAAGGCGCGGCCCAGCGCGAGCACCCGGCTGGCACGATAGTCTTCGGGCCGGTGGAACGGAAGGTAGGGATCGTACCAGATCCCGTCCCGGACGGCGTAGTAAAGACGCACGGCGACGACGACGGGATCGGGGGCTCCGGCCGCCTGATCGCGGGCGAAGGCCTGCACGGCCGGGTGATCGGCGTCGAGGATCGCCGTCGGCCGGAGATACGGCGCGAGATCCTTCTCCATGGCGGCTCTTTTTCCTGCCGGGCTTGGAAACCCGCGACCGGGGGCGGCTACAGCTCGAAGGAGCGGACATCGATGATGAGCGGCAGCCTTCTCAGCTCCTCCATCACCGGCTCGGGAATCGGCTGGTCGGTGCGGAAGTAGATCATCGTCTTGTCGCCGTCCTCCTGCTGCCCCACGCGCATCTGGCTGATGTTGATGCGGTGGCTGCCCAACAGCGTTCCGATGCTTCCGATCGCACCGGGCTTGTCGTGATTGTGGATGATGACGAAGCGGCCCTCGGGAAGAAGCTCCAGGCGAAAGTTTTCGATCTTCACCACCCGCGGCACTTTGCGGCCGAAGATCGTTCCGGCGACGTTGTGCGTCTCCTCGCCGACCCGGGCCCGCACCGTGATCAGGTTGAGGTATTCCTCCGAGGTGGAACGCACCTCGGTCACGCGAATGCCCCGCTCCCCGGCCATGACCTTGGCGTTCACGAAATTCACCGTCTCCTGGACCATGGGGGCGAGAAAGCCTTTGAGAATCGCCGTCGTCACGGGCGAGAGGTCATGATCGGGAAACTCCCCGGCGTAATCGACGGCGATCTCCCGCGCCGGGCCCCGGCACAGCTGGGCGAGCAGGCGGCCCAGGTTTTCGCCCAGGCGGAGGTAAGGTCCAATGCGGGCGAGAAGCTCGCCGCTCACGGCGGGAACGTTCACGGCGTTGATGATCGTTCCGGTCTTGAGAAAAGCGACGATCTGCTCGCAGACCTGAACGGCGACGTTCGTCTGAGCCTCGACCGTCGAGGCCCCCAAATGAGGCGTACAGACCACCTGCGGCAGAGCCAGCAGCGGATTGTCCCCCGGCGGCTCCTGTTCGAAGACGTCGAGGGCCGCCCCGGCCACTTTGCCCGAGCGCAGCGCCTCGAGCAGATCGGCCTCGTGGAGGATGCCGCCCCGGGCGCAGTTGACGACCATGACGCCGTCTTTCATCTTCGCGAACGAGCCGCGGTGAATCATCCCCACCGTCTCTTTGAGCTTGGGGACATGCACGGTGATGAAATCGGCGCGGCGATAGAGCTCCTCGAGGGAGACCGGCTCGAAGCCCGCCTTCTCGATCGTCTCGTCCGTGACATAGGGGTCGTGGACGATGACCCGCATCTTCAAGCCCCGGCCGCGGTCGGCGACGATCGATCCGATCTTGCCGAAGCCGATCACGCCCAGCACCTTGTTGAAGAGCTCGCGGCCCTGAAAGGCGTTTTTCTCCCAGCGGCCGGCCTTGAGGGAGGCGTCGGCGCGCGGGATGTTGCGCGCCAGCGCCATCATCATGGCGATCGCGTGTTCGGCGGTCGTGGTCACGTTCCCCGCCGGCGTGTTCATGACCACGATGCCGCGCTTGGTCGCGGCCCCGATGTCGACGTTGTCCAGCCCGATCCCCGCACGACCCACGACTTTCAGCCGGGCCGCAGCCTCCAGCAGCTCCTCGGTCACCCGGGTGGCGCTGCGGATGACGAGCGCATCGTAGTCCCCGATGATCGCCCGGAGCTCATCGGGCTTGAGCCCCGGGCGCACATCGACCTCGATTTCGGGCTCGCGGCGCAGAATCTCGAGTCCGACCTCTTCCAGCTTGTCGCTGACCAGCACCTTCATTGTGAGATCCTCCCCTCCAGAGTACCCGGCCGGGAGGGCCCGTCCGGGGGTTCATCTTGGCCTTCGTCCGCTGCCGGTTCAGCAAATCGAGCCTCCGCCGCCTTCACCGGAGGACTCGTCGGCCATCCTCCGTTGCGCGGCCTCGGCCGCCTCGACCAGGGCGGCGATCCGCGAGCGCGGCCCGGCCTCCCGGAGCGCCGCGAAAACCTCCGGGGGCAGGCGATCGCGGAGGTAGGCTTCGATATCGAAGCTCTCCCACCAGCAATCGAAAATCTTGAGGCAAGGCCGCTCGAGGTCCGCCTGCAGGCAGTAGCGGAAACGGATCGGGTGCCCCAGCCGCGGGCAGGGGCGGACGAGCGGCTGCCGTTGGGCCGCTGCCATGGCCAACTCCGCAGCCGCGCTCACCGGCTCTTCAGCCGCTGCGGCTTGGGGTACTGCGCCAGGATCTTTTCGGCTTCGGCGATCTCCTCGGCCGGATAGGCGATGTCCTGCAGATCCCCGGTGAGGTATTTTTCATAGGAGGCGAGATCGATCAGCCCGTGGCCGCTCCAGTTGAAGAGAATGACCTTTTCCCGGCCCTCCTCCTTCGCCCGCCGCGCCAGGTCCACCACGCAGGCCAGCGCGTGGTTTGTCTCCGGAGCGGGGATGACCCCCTCGGCCCGGGCGGCCAGCATGCCCGCCTCGAAGGTCTCCACCTGGCCGTAAGCCTTGGGTTCGATCAGCCCCTCGACCGCAAGCTGGCTCACCGTGGGCGCCATCCCGTGGTAGCGCAAGCCGCCCGCGTGCATCGGAGGCGGCATGAAGGTATGCCCCAGGCTGTGCATCGGCAGAAGCGGCGTGTAGCCCGCCGTGTCGCCGTGATCGTAAACGAAGGGCCCGCGCGTGAGCGTGGGGCAGGCCGCCGGCTCGACCGGGTGGATGTCGATCCGCCGGCCGTGGATCTTCTCGTAGACGAAGGGGAAGGCCAGACCGGCGAAGTTGCTCCCCCCGCCGGCGCAGCCGACGACGACATCGGGGAATTCGCCGAGCAGCGCAAGTTGCTTCTTGGCCTCAAGTCCGATCACCGTCTGATGGAGCATCACGTGGTTGAGCACGCTGCCGAGCGAATAACGGGTCTTGCCCGTGGTGTCGCTCACGGCCGCTTCCACGGCCTCGCTGATCGCGATCCCCAGGCTTCCCGGCGAATCGGGGTCGCGGGCGAGGATCTCGCGCCCGGCGCGCGTCTCCGGGCTCGGGCTGGGGACGCAGCTGGCGCCCCAGGTCTGCATCATGGTCTTGCGGTAGGGCTTCTGGTCGTAGCTCACGCGCACCATGAAGACCTTGCATTCCAGACCGAACTGCGCGCAGGCGAACGCAAGAGCGCTGCCCCACTGCCCTGCGCCCGTCTCCGTGGTCAACCGCTTCACGCCGAAGACCCGGTTGTAGTAGGCCTGCGGCACGGCCGTGTTCGGCTTGTGGCTTCCCGGGGGGCTGGCGCCCTCGAACTTGTAGTAGATCCGCGCGGGGGTCCCGAGCGCCCGCTCCAGTCCCAGGGCGCGCACCAGCGGCGTGGGCCGCCAGATCGCGTAGACCCGCAGCACCTCCTCGGGGATGTCGATCCAGCGGGCGGGGCTCATTTCCTGCTCGATCAGGTTCATCGGAAACACCGGGGCGAGCTGCTCGGGGCGGACCGGATTGCCGTCGGGACCGAGCGGCGGGTTGAGGCGGATGTCCGCCAAAAGGTTGTACCACTGCCGCGGGATTTCCTCCTCGCCGAGAAACACTTTGCGTCGTTCCATGGCCATCCTCTCTCTGGACGGCGCCCGGCAGCCCTTCGCCGATCGACGGGCGGCCGCACGGCGCCGTGACATCCCCGCACCTCTAAGCCATCTCGAGCGGTGGAGTCAAGCCGGGCCGCGGCCCCTGTCCGGCTCGCCGGCCGGGTGTGGACTTTTCGGGCGACAGGGATTAGAAGCGGGGCCGTCCCGGGGGATTGCCGCCGCCCCGGGGCTTCCGAACCCCACCCCGGAGTCCGGCCGATGAACCCGAAGCGCCGCAGCAGCGAGATCCGCAGACGCGAAATCCTCTCCGCCGCCCGCAAGCTGATCATCCGCAAAGGAAGCGAGCATTTGACGGTCCGCGCCATGGCGCACGAGGTGGGGCTGACCGAGGCGGCGATTTACCGACACTTCCGCAGCAAGCGCGAGGTGCTGCTGTTTCTCGTGGACGACATCCTGGACACGCTGATCGCGGAGGTCGAACGGGTCTCCGAAACGAACGGCGGCGTCATCGAACGCCTCGCCCGCCTGCAGGAGGAACACCTCTCCGAGATCGAACAGCGCCGCGGAATGGCCTTTCTGGTGATCGCCGAGATTTTGAGCTTCGGCGACCGCCGGTTGAACCGCGAGGTGCACGACAAGCTCGCGGTTTATCTGGAGCGCGTGAGCGCGCTCGTCGTCCAGGGCTGCGCCCGCGGCGAGATCCCCGCGGATGTGGACCCGCAGGCCCTCGCGCGGCTGCTCTTCGGCATGATCCAGGGTCTGGTCACCTTGTGGGCCCTGGACGACTACCGCTTCAACCTCTCCGCCGGCTACCGCCCCCTCTGGGACTTCTGCCGTCGGGCGCTCGAGACTCCGCGCTGAAGGCCCCCCTTTTCCGAAAACCGATTCGACCCCCGGCGGCTTTACCGCAGGGCGGATAAACGTTCCTTGACAGCGGAGCCCTCCATAGGTTAGTTATCGTTTACTATTAACTTGCGGGTCTCGACCGGCCGCTTCGCGACCTTCGCCTTCTCCCCCCCTTTCCGGCACCCCGTCGCGGAAAACGAGTCGAAACCCCCCCGGGAGATTCTGCCCCATGGAAACCACCCTCGGCTTTGTCATCGCCCTGGTCTTCGGCATCGGAGGGCTTGCCCTGGCGGTGCTTCTCGGCTGCGTGATCTACCGCGACTCCGGTGCGCAAGCGGAAAAACCCGCCGCGGCGCTCCGGACCCCCAACGACGCCGAATCCGCCTGAAACGAAGCCGACGGCTCCTCCGGCGCTCGGCAGCATGGCGAGCAGGACGGCTGGCCGCTGCAGCCTTGGACCGTCGGCGGACGGGGGGGACAAAAAGGATCAGGCCGAAGAGCCTCCGGCGGGTCGCTCCTGCGTTTCGGAGGGCGGCTTTTGCGGTCCCGCGTATCCGAGGCTTTGCAGCGCTGCGCGAATTTCCTCCAGAATCGCCGGATCGTCGATCGTGGCCGGCATCTTCCACGGCCGGCGGTCGGCGATCTTTTGAATCGTGCCGCGGAGGATTTTCCCCGAGCGGGTCTTGGGCAGCCGCTTCACCACCGTCGCCGTTTTGAAGGAGGCGATTGCACCGATCCGCTCGCGCACCATCCGGATCACCTCGCCGAGAATTTCCTCGGCCGGTCGCTCGACGCCGGCTTTGAGGACGAGAAAACCGATCGGCACCTGCCCCTTGATGGGATCGGCGACTCCGAGCACGGCGCATTCGGCCACATCGGGGTGGTCGGCGAGCACCTCCTCCATGGCGCCGGTGGAGAGGCGGTGGCCGGCGACATTGATGATGTCGTCGGTCCGCGACATCACGTAGACGTAGCCTTCCTCATCGATGAAGCCCGCGTCGGCCGTCTTGTAATAGCCGGGGAACTCCTCCAGGTAGGAGCGAAAGAAACCCGCGTCGTTGTTCCAGAGCGTGGTCAGTGTGCCCGGAGGAAGAGGCAGCTTAGCGACCAAGGCTCCGATCTGGCCGGAAGGCAGGGGCTTCCCGTCCGGGCCGAGCACCCGCAGGTCCCAGCCCGGCGCGGGCTTGGTCGCCGAGCCCTCCTTGACCGGAAAGGCGTGGAGGCCGAGGCAGTTTCCGGCGATCGCCCAGCCGGTTTCGGTCTGCCACCAGTGATCGACCACCGGGATCCCGAGAAGCCGCCGGGCCCAGCGCAACGTGTCGGGGTCGAGCCGTTCGCCGGCGAGAAAAAGCGCCCGGAAACCGGAAAGATCCCGGCCACGCAGCAGCTCGCCGTGGGGGTCTTCGCGTTTGATCGCCCGGAAGGCGGTCGGCGCGGTGAAAAGGCAGCGCACGCCGTGCTGGGCGATCACTCTCCAAAAAGCGCCGGCATCCGGCGTCCCCACGGGTTTCCCTTCGTAAAGGACGCTCGTGCAGCCTTTGAGGAGCGGGCCATAGACGATGTAGGAATGCCCCACCACCCAGCCGACATCGGAAGCCGCCCAGAACACCTCGCCCGGCTGCATGCCGTAAATCGCCCCCATCGTGTAATGGAGGGCCACGGCGTGGCCGCCGTTGTCCCGCACCACCCCTTTGGGAACCCCGGTCGTGCCGGAGGTGTAGAGGATGTAAAGAGGGTCGGTCGCCCGCACGGGGACACAATCGTGCGGCTCGGCCCGGGCCATGGCCTCCTCCCAGTCCAGGTCGCGGCCGGGGCTCAGCTCGGCCTTCTCCATCGGCCGTTGCACGATAAGGCAGTGCCGCGGCTGCGCCGACGCCTGGGCAAGAGCGGCGTCGAGGAGGGGCTGGTAGGGAATCACTCGGGTCCCCTCGATCCCGCAGGAGGCGGAGACGACGACCTTCGGGCCGGCGTCGTTGATGCGCACGGCGAGCTCCGGCGGGGCGAAACCTCCGAAGACGACCGAGTGCACCGCACCACCTCGGGCGCAGCCCAGCATGGCGATCACGGCCTCGGGGATCATCGGCATGTAAATCACGACGCGGTCGCCGCGCCGCACCCCCAACGCGGCGAGCACACCCGCGAAACGGGCCGCCTGGTCGCGAAGCTCCCGGTAAGTCAGGGTGCGGATTGTTCCCGTCACCGGGCTGTCGTAGATCAGGGCCGGTTGCCCGCCGCGGCCCCGGGCGATGTGCCGGTCGAGGGCGTTGTAACAGGTGTTGAGCTCCCCGCCGGCGAACCAGCGGGTGAAGGGCTTGGAGGAGTCATCGAGCACGCAGTCCCAAGGCCGAAACCAGTCGATGGCTTCCGCCTGCCGTGCCCAGAAACGCTCGGGATGCTGAAGCGACTGCCGGTAGTCTTCTTCGTAGCGATTGCCCATCTGGCCCCCCTTGCCCACCGCCGGCCCTCGGGGTCGAGCGAGGTTTTCGCGCCGCGCGATCTCGGGGTCGCCGCTGCGGGGGGGCGGGATGCCCTCAACCCGCCATGCGGGAGATTTCCTCGACCACCTCCGGGTTGGCGAGCGTGGTCACATCGCCCACGTCCTTCTTGTTCGAGATCGCCGCGAGCACGCGGCGCATGATCTTCCCCGAGCGCGTCTTGGGCATGTCGCGCACGATCCACACCTTGCGCGGTTTGGCGATCTTGCCGATCTCGCGGACGATCGCCTCGCCGATCCGCGCCTCGAGTTCTTCGCTCGGCTGGAAGCCCGGCTTGAGGGAAACGTAGAGATCCGGTTCCTTGCCCTTGATCTCGTGGGCCACCGGGACGACCGCGGCCTCGGCCACCTCCGGCACGGTGAGGGCGGCGGACTCGATCTCCTTGGTCCCCAGCCGGTGTCCGGAAACGTTGATCACGTCGTCCACGCGGCCGAGGATGCGGAAGTAGCCGTCCGAGGCCTCGACCGCCGCATCGCCGGTCATGTAGGGCCAGTCGCGCCAGTCCTTGCTCTGCGGGTCGCGGCAGTAGCGGGCATAATACTGCCGCACATAACGCTCGCGGTCGCCCCAGATCGTCTGGAAGGCGCCGGGCCAAGGATTGCGGATGCAGATGTTCCCCGCCCGTCCCGTACCGCCGGGAATCAGCTTCCCCTCCTCGTCGAGGATCACGGGGTGGATGCCCGGAACGCCGGGCCCGGCGGAGCCGGGCTTCATGGGCTTGAGCGCAGGCACCGTGCTGCAGAGGAAGCCTCCGGTTTCGGTCTGCCACCAGGTGTCCACGATCGCCGCCTCGCCTTTTCCGACCACGGCATGGTACCAGCGCCACACCTCGGGCTCGATCGGCTCGCCCACGGTCACCATGAGCTTGAAACGATAGCGGTACTTGGCGGGCTCCTCGGGTCCAAGCTTGCGCAGCGCGCGGATGGCCGTCGGCGCGGTGTGGAAAATGTTGACCCCGAGATCCTGGGAGATCCTCCACGCGCGGCCGGCGTCGGGGAACGTGGGAACCCCCTCGTAGATCACCGTCGAGGCCCCCAGCGCCAGCGGCCCGTAAACGATGTAGGAGTGGCCGGTGATCCAGCCGATGTCGGCCATGCACCAGTAGACATCCTCCGGGTGGATGTCGAGCACGATCTTCGAAGTCCCCGCCACGTAGGCGAGGTAGCCGCCCGTGCTGTGCTGGCAGCCCTTGGGTTTTCCCGTGGTCCCGCTCGTGTACATGAGAAAGAGGGGATCCTCGGCGGGCATTTTTTCCGGTTCGACGCGCGCGCCGTAGAAATCGCGCAAAAGCTCGTTCACAAAGAAATCGCGTCCCTTCACCATCGGGGTCGGGCTGGAGGCCTTGCCCGGATAGCGCTGCCAGACGAGCACCTTGTCCACCTTCTGGCCGTCCTTCTCGGCGAGCTCGCAGGCGACGTCGGCGTTCTTCTTGTGGTCGCCGAGGCTGCCGTTTCGCCAGTAGGCGTCCATGGTGATCAGCACCCGGCTCTGCGAGTCGACGATGCGGTCGGCGCAGGCGCGGCCGGAGAACCCGCCGAACACCTGCGAGTGGATGACCCCCAGCCGGGCGCAGGCGAGCATGGCGATCGGCAATTCCGGCACCATGGGCATGTGGAGGGTCACGCGATCGCCCTTTCTCAGCCCGGCGAAATCCCGCAGCAACGCGGCGAACTCGTTCACCCGCACCCAGAGCTCCTGGTAGGTCACGTGCTCGGTTTTCTCTTCCATCGGCTCGGGGACGAAGTGGATGGCGGTCTTGTTGCGGTGCCGGGCGAGGTGCCGGTCGACACAGTTGTGCGCAGCGTTGATCCGGCCGCCGACGAACCATTTCCAGCAGGGGGCGTCGCTCGTGTCGAGGGTCGTGTGCCAGTACTCGTACCAGTCAAGAAGGTCGGCGTATTCCTTAAAACAATGGGGGAAGTTCTCCAAGCTGAAACGCTGGTAAATGCCGGGGTCGGTCATGTTCGCCTGGGCGATAAATTCCGTGGTCGGGTAAACGTAAGGCTCCTCCCCCCACAGGACGGCAATCTCGGCCTCGGAGGCCCCGGTGATCGTTTTCTCCCCCATACGATCCCTCCTTCTTCTTCGGGCGGCGGATCTCCGGGCGGGATACCCGGTCGTCGCTAGTTGCGGAACGTCCCGAGAGCGCGGGCGAACGCGGGCAGCGCGTTTTCGATCACGGCGTCCTCCACGCAAAAGGCGATGCGGAAGTGGCCGGGGCCGAAAAAACCTCTGCCCGGCACGACGAGCACACGCTCCTCTTTCAGGTGCTGGACAAACGCGACATCGTCGGCCGTGGGGGAACGAGGAAAGACGTAAAACGTTCCCTGAGGCCGAAGGAACTCGTAGCCGGCGGCCGCCAGGCCGTCGCAGAGCAGATCCCGCTTGCGCCGATACGCCGCAACATCGCAACGCTCGCCCTGCAGGCGCGCGACCGCCCGCTGCAGGAGCGCCGGCGCATTCACGAACCCGAGAATGCGGTTGGCGAGCGCCATCCCGGCGAGAAGCGCTTTCTTGTGCTCGGCCTCGGGGTGGACGGCCGCGTAGCCGATCCGCTCGCCGGGAATGGAGAGATCCTTCGAATAGGAAGAGCAGACGATGCTCTGCCGGTAGCAGGAGAACAGCGGGGGAACCGGGACCCCGTCGAAGACCACCTGACGGTAAGGCTCATCGGCCACCAGATAGAGGGGGCGGGAGAGCGCGCGGGATTTCTCCTCGAGCAGCCCTCCCAACTCGCGCAGCGAGGCCTCGGGGTAGACGACCCCCGTGGGGTTGTTCGGCGAGTTGAGGAGCACGATCCGCGTTCGAGGACCGATGGCCGCCTCGATCGCCGCCAGATCGAGCTGAAAGTCGGGTCGGCTGGGCACGGTCTTGAGCACCCCGCCGTGGTTGTCGGCGTAGAAGCCGTATTCCACGAAGCAAGGCGCCGGAACCAGGACCTCGTCGCCGGGGTCGAGAAGGGCCTTGAAGGCGATGTTCAGCGCCCCGGCCGCACCGCAGGTCATGATGACCTCGGTGGCCGAGAGGCGCACGCCCTGCTCGGCCGAGAGCCGTTCGGCGACCGCCGCACAAGTTTCGGGCAGGCCCGTGTTCGGCATGTAGGCGTGGGCGTTTTCGGGTGCCTGCTCCAGGATCTCCCGCAGCACCCGGCGGAAGGAGGGCGGCGGGGGCAGGTTGGGGTTTCCGAGGCTGAAATCGTAGACGTTGGCGGCACCGTATTTCTTTTTGAGCTCGGCGCCTTCTTCGAACATGCGCCGGATCCAGGAGGAAGCCTGGATGAACCCCTCGATCTTTCGCGCGACGGTCATGGGCGGGAAGCGTCCTTTCGGGAGGATCGCCGGAGGCCAGCCGAGAGACGGCCCGCCTCTGTGCTCTGGCGGTGTGATATCCCGAAGGGCTGCGGCGATGTCAAGGGCAAAAAGAGACCCCGGCGACGGCGCGCCTCATCCCCGGCCGGCAGCACGCAAGACGCGGCGCACGTACTCGCGCGTCTCGGCGAAGGGGACCTCTCCCTCGTGGCGCTCGATTGCGGCCGGGCCGGCATTGTAGGCCGCAAGCGCAAGACGCAGATCGCCGCCGAAACGCTCGAGCATCTGCCGCAGGTAACGCGCCCCGCCGTCCAGATTCTGCTGGATGTCGAAGGGGCGGCTGACCCCGAGTTCGCGAGCCGTCTCGGGCATGAGCTGCATCAGCCCCATGGCCCCTTTGGCCGAAACCGCGCGCGGATCGAAGTTCGACTCGGCCCGGACGACGGCCCGCAGCAGATCGGGGCAGACGCCGTGGCGCTCGGCCGCCGTGCGGATGGCGCGCTCGATCGGCTCTGGGGTCTCCTCCCGGCCGGGGGCCGTTTGCCCCTTCGCGGAAAGAGGAGCCCTGCCGGAGAAGCTTTCCCGGACGGCGGCGTCGGCCTGCGCCGGGGCCGGCGGGCGGAGCGCGGGCCGGCCGAGGGGAGCGCCGTCGGCCGCCGGGACCGCCTCCCGCGAAGATGCGGTTTGATCGGCCGTGCGCCGCAGGGGAACCCGAAGGTAGTCCTGCACGCTCAGGGCGGCGGCTGCCGGACGATCCGCTGCGGTTCGGCCGTTTTTCAGCCAGTCGCGAAAGGAACCCGCCGCCTCCGGCGCTTCACGGGAAGGCAGACGCCGTCGGGGGGTCGGCTCGAGGTAATCGCGAATGGTTTTGGGGGGCGCTTCCGTTTTCATAGCTTCGTTCAGGGACTCCTGGCGGCAAAAGCGGAAAACGGGGCCGGGGCGGCCTTCCGTCGAAATCTTAAGATAGCAAGTTCCGTTCCTGCTTCTTCAAAACCGGGCGCGGATTGCCCGGTTTTTCGACAGGCCATTGATTTTTCAATAGATCCAAGAAATTCGACATCAACCCGATGCTCCGGGCAAAATAAAAAACCGGGCATTTTCTGCCGCCGAGATTGACGGATTGCCGTGCGCGCGCAACCTCGGTATAGTGGGGGGTGGATTCAAAAACCCCACAGCGGGATTTTTCGACTCTTCCAGGATTCCATGATCCCGACGGCACCCACTGCAAAGCTCCGCGAGGATGCACTCCGGATTTTTCAGGCCGCCCTGGCCGCCGTCGACCCCGAGGAGGCCGTGAAACGCCACCTGCGGCGGCTGAGAGGCGGGCGGCTGGCGCTGGACGGTGACATTTGGGAGCTGGACCGTTTCCGGAGGATTTCGGTGGTCGGTGCCGGCAAGGCGACGGCCCCCATGGCCAAGGCCGTCGAGGATCTTCTCGGCGAACGCATCGAGGGCGGCACGATCGTGGTCAAGGACGGCCACGGGCTTCCCCTCCAGCGGATCGCCGTGCGCGAGGCCGCACACCCGGTGCCCGACCGACGAGGCGAGCGGGGAACCGCGGAAATTCTCGAACGGCTTTCCGGCTGCGGGCCCGAGGATCTCGTCATCGTCCTCGTCTCCGGCGGGGCCTCGGCGCTGCTCACCGCGCCGGTCGCGGGGGTGAGCCTCGAGGAAAAACAAGCGACCACCCGGTTGCTGCTCGCCTGCGGCGCGACGATCCACGAAATGAACACCGTACGCAAGCACCTCTCCCGCGCCAAAGGAGGCGGACTCGCCCGCGCGGCCCATCCGGCGCGATTGATCACGCTGATCCTCTCCGATGTCGTCGGTGACGATCTCGACGTCATCGGCTCGGGCCCCACCGTCCCCGACGCGAGCCGCTACGAGGAGGCCGTGGCGGTCTTCCGCCGCTACCGGCTCTGGGAGCGCATTCCCGAAAGCGTGCGCCGGCACCTCACGGAGGGGGCCCAAGGAAACATTCCCGAAACCCCCAAGCCCGGGGACGAAATCTTTGCCGGCTCGAGGACCCTGATCGTGGGCTCCTGCCTTCAGGCGCTCGAAGCCGCCCTCCGGGCGGCCGAGACGCGGGGCTATCGCGGCCTGATTCTTTCCTCGAAGATCGAAGGCGAGGCGCGCGAGATCGCGCGCGCGCTTGTCGCCGTCGGCAAAGAGGCGCTCCACTCCGGAAACCCTCTTCCCCCGCCCGCCTGCATCCTTGCCGGAGGCGAGACCACGGTCACGCTTCGGGGAGAGGGCCGCGGCGGCCGCAATCAGGAACTCGCTCTCGCCGGAGCGATCGCTCTGGAAGGCACCGCCCGCCTGCTGTTGCTTTGCGCCGGCACCGACGGCACCGACGGCCCCACCGATGCGGCCGGCGCCGTCGCCGACGGAGGGACGGTCGCACGCGCCGGCAAGCTTGGTCTCGACCCGCGGGACTTTCTCGAACGCAACGACTCCTATACCTTTTTTGACCGGCTGGGCGAGCTGATCCGCACCGGGCCGACGCGGACGAACGTGATGGACGTTTACCTGCTGCTGGTGGGAGGGAAAGACCCATGAGGCCGAGCCCTGTCCGCTCTCTGACCGCCGCGGCGGCGCTGATGCTGCTGCTCGGCGGCTGTGCGGGCCTGTCGCCTTCCCCCCCGCCGCCGCGCGATCCCACGCTGCCTGCCCGCGTCCGAATCGAGGGGGTCCCATTTTTCCCGCAGCGGCAAGATCAGTGCGGCCCGGCCGCTCTCGCCATGGCGCTCGCCTGGAGCGGCCAGAAGGTCGATCCCGAGACGCTCCGGCCGTGGGTCTACACGGAGAGCCTGCGAGGCTCGCTTCAACCCGCCCTGACGGCCGCCGCACGCCGCTCCGGCCGGGTGGCCTTCGAGATCTCCGGACCGGAGGCTCTCCTGCGGGAGATCGCCGCCGGCCACCCCGTGATCGTACTCCAAAACCTCGGACTCGCCTGGATCCCGCAGTGGCATTATGCCGTCGTCACCGGCTACGACCTCGAGCGGGACGACTATCTCCTGCACAGCGGCACGGAAGCCGACCGCCGCGTGGACGGGGAGTTCTTCCGCAGAAGCTGGAGGCGCGCCGGCGAATGGGGGCTGCTCGTTCTCCCGCCGGAGCGGCCGCCGGCGACGGCGGGGGAAGGCGCCTGGATCGAAGCGCTCTCCGCCCTGGAAAGGGTCGGACGGCCGAAGGAAGCGCTGGAAGGCTACCGTGCCGTGCTGTCGCGTTTCCCGCGCAGCTTCCGTGCGCTTCTCGGCCTGGGAAACAGCGCTTACGCCGCAGGCGATCTCGCCCTTTCCGAGGAGGCCTTTCGCGGCGCGGCGCGGCTCGAGCCCGCCTCGGGCGTCGCCTTCAACAACCTCGCCCATGTTCTGCTTGCGCAGGGGCGGCCCGGCGAGGCGCGCGAGGCCGCCCTGCGGGCCGTCGCCCTCGGCGGCCCCCACCTGCCGGTCTTCCGCCGGACCTTGGAAGAGGCGCTGGCCGCGCCGCCCGGGGCGACGGACATGGAGCCGGAGAGCGGACACAAAGGCATTGACGGGGCGCAAGCCGACTGATATAAGGGCGACTTTATCGTCGGCTTCCATCCTTGCTCCGGGCCTCGGGTCCCGGGGCTGAACATCCGGGAGGAGGAAAGCATGAGACGCTATGAGACGATTCTCATCCTCGACCCCGAGCTGTCCGCCGAACAGCGGACGCCCGTCGTCGAGCGCATCCGGGAGACGCTTTTGCGCGAAGGCGGAACCCTGGTGCGGATCGAAGAGTGGGGCACGCGGCGGCTGGCCTACGCCATCCGCAAAAAGGAGCGCGGCTGGTACGCACGCTTCGATTACTGCTCCGGCCGCGCCGCGGTCAACGAGATCGAGCGCTTCTGCCGCATCGACGAGCGGGTGCTCCGTTTCCTGACCGTGCTCCTCGACCCCCGGCCCGACGTGGAACGCATCCTGGAGGAGGCCTCCCGGGCCGAAACCCAGGCGGCCGCCGCGGCGCAGGCTTCCGCACCGTCGGAAGACCTCGGCACGGCCGCACCGGGGGCGGAGACCTCCGCCGCCGAACCCACCGCCGCGGAGCCCTCCGCGGTGGAGAACGCCGGGCCTGCTGCATCGGCTGAGGAGGCATGACCCATGAGCGCACCTGCCGCCCGCACTTCCAAGCCGGCCGGGGGGCCGGCCAAGCGCAAACGACGGGTTTATCACCGCCGCAAGGTGTGCCGTTTTTGCGCGGACAAGACCCTGAAAATCGACTATAAGGACCCGCGCACGCTTAAGTATTTCATCACCGAGCGCGGCAAGATCATCCCCAAGCGCATCTCCGGCTGTTGCGCCAAGCACCAGCGGTCCGTCAGCCAGGCCATCAAGCGCGCCCGCACGATCGCCCTGCTGCCGTTCGTGGGCAGCCTGGAGCAGAGCTGAGCGGGAACGGTTCGGAAACTCCGCACCTGCCGCGAAAGCGGGAAACGTCCCAGGGATGAACCGCGATCTGGTCGCCGGCTGCGCCGTCCTCTGTGCGGCGATCCTCCTTTGTGCCCGGATCCCGGTGGCCGGATGGTTGGGATCGGCGCTCCTTCCCGTCCCGCTGCTGGTGTTCGGGATGAAGGCCGGAGCGGCCACGGCCCGCGGCATGGCGGCGACGGCGCTGCTCTTCACCGCTTTGTTCGGCGGACGGGCGGAGCTGTTCTTCTTCGGCGGCCTGATTCTGGCGGGTCTGGCGGCGGTCGAGACCATGGGGCGGGGCGCCTCGATTGAGAAAACGGTGCTCGCCGGCTGCGGCGCCGCCGCGGTCGGCCTGTTCGCCGGGATCTGGACGACGGCCCTGCTCGAGGGGCGGGATCCTCTCGCCCTGCTCCTCGAAGGGGTGCAACGCCAGCTCGAGCTCGCCCTCGAGGCCTATCGCGCCGCGGGAATCGCCGAGGAGCAGATCCAATTCCTCGAGGAGTCCGCGCCGCTTTTGGCACGGCTCATGATCGGGATTCTGCCGGGCTTGGTCGTGAGCGCGAATCTCTTCGCCCTCTGGGTTTCGCTCCTCGTCGCCCGGAGCCTCCTCGTCGCCCGCCGCCTGCCGGCCCCCGCCTGGGGGCCGCTCGACCGCTGGCGGGCGCCGGAGACTCTCGTCTGGGCGGTGATCGCCGGCGGGGTTCTGCTGCTCGTGCCCTCGCTTCCGGCCAAGGCCGTGGGGTTGAACGGCGTGCTCATCCTCGGGGTCGTTTACTTTTTCCAGGGGATCGCCGTCGTCGCCTTCACTCTCCGGCGCAAGGGGGCGCCCCGGATGTTTCGGGCTTTGCTCTATGCCCTGATCGGTCTGCAACAGCTGGTGACGCTCGGCGTGGCCGTGCTGGGCTTGTTCGACACCTGGTTCGATTTTCGCAAACTCGGCCGGAATCGGGCGGCCTCCGCTCCTCCGGGAGGCGACGCCTGAGCGGCCGACCCGTGGAGGATGACCCATGAAAGTGATTCTCACCCAGACCATCGAATCCCTCGGCATCATCGGCAGCGAAGTCGAGGTGAAACCGGGATACGCCCGCAATTACCTCCTGCCGCAGAAAAAAGCCGTCCCGGCCACACCCGAGAACCGCAAGCGCCTCGAGCAGGAGCGGGCCAAGTTCGAGTTGCAGATCGCCCGGGAGCGCAAGCTCGCCGAGGAGATGGCCAAACGCCTCGAAGGTGTGGCCTGTCGCATCCCCGCCAAAGTGGCCGAGGAAGACCGGCTCTACGGCTCGGTGACCGGACGCGATATCCTCGAGGCGCTCGCCGCCCAGGGGATCACGATCGAAAAGCGCATGCTGCTTCTCTCCGAGCCGATCAAAAAGCTGGGCACTTACAACGTTCCGATCCGCGTCTACAAGGGCGTCGAGCCGACCATCACGGTCGAGGTCGTGGCCGAAGGCTGAAAGAAAGCGCCCGCCGATGGCCGAACGGTCCGCAGTCCCCCCGCGGGCGGCCGACCCGCAGCGGCTGCCTCCCCAGAACGTGGAAGCCGAGGAAGCGCTGCTCAGCGCGATCCTGGGGGACAACACCACGCTGCTGGATGTCGTCGATCTCCTGGGGCCGGCGGATTTCTACCGCACGGCCCACGGGGTGATCTTCTCCACCATCATCGACCTCTTCAACCGCGGCGAGCCGATCGATCTGGTGACCGTGACCAACGCCCTCAAGGAGAAGGGCCGGCTCGAGGACGTCGGAGGAGCTTCCTTCGTCGCCCGGCTGCTCGACGAGGTGCTCCCCGCGGCGAACGCCCAGCACTACGCCCGGATCGTCCACGACAAGGCCGTGCTGCGGCGGCTGATCGAGCAGGCGAACGCCATCGCCAAGCGTTGTTACGGGGAGCAAGGCCCGGCCGAGGAGATCATCGATTTCGCCGAGGCCGCCATCTTCGAGGTGACGGAGAAAAAGGCCCGCCAAGCCTTTTACCCCCTCTCCAAGCTGATCGACCGCAGCATCGACTTCCTCGAGGAAAAGCAGAAGAACAAGAGCCTGGTCACCGGGGTACCGACCGGATTCCTCGAACTCGACCGCCTGACCAGCGGCCTGCAGAACGCGGACCTGATCATCCTCGCCGCACGGCCCAGCATGGGCAAGACGGCGCTCGCGCTCAACATCGCCCGCAACGCGGCGGTGGACGCAGGCGTCCCCGTGGCGATCTTTTCGCTCGAAATGTCCAAGGAGCAAATCACGCTGCGGCTGCTTTGCGCCGAGGCCCGCATCGATTCCTCCAAGCTGCGCAGCGGCTTTCTGACCGCGGAGGACTGGGAGCGCGTGACCGACGCCGCCAGCACGCTCCAGAGCGCCCCGATCTTCATCGACGACTCCCCCGGCCTGACGGCCCTCGAGGTGCGGGCCAAGGCGCGGCGGCTCAAAATGGACAAGAACATCGGGCTGATCGTGATCGACTACCTGCAGCTGATGCAGGGGCGCCCCAACGCCGAACGGCGCGAGCTCGAAATCTCCGAAATCAGCCGCGCGCTCAAATCCCTCGCCAAGGAGCTCGACCTCCCCGTGCTCGCGCTCTCCCAGCTGAACCGCATGCTCGAGCAGCGGACCGACAAGCGGCCGCGCCTGTCCGACCTGCGCGAATCCGGGGCCCTCGAGCAGGACGCCGATGTCGTGGCCTTCATTTACCGCGACGAGGTCTACAACACGGACGAAAACAACCCCAACCGCGGCACGGCCGAGATTCTCTTGGCCAAGCAGCGCAACGGCCCCACCGGAGATGTGCGGCTCACGTTCCTTTCCGCCTGCACGCGGTTTGAAAACATGGCTGCGGAAGCCATGCGTCCATGAAACGGATTTTCGGCAACCTGACCGGCCTCAAGCCCTCCCAGCTGCGACGCATCGAATCCCTCGGCCGCCGGCGCACCTCGCCCCGCGAACTCGTCTCCCCGGAGCTCGCCGCCGAGGCGGCGCGGATCTCGCGGGAGATCCGCCGCCAGATCGGGCTGCTCCTCGACCGCCAGGGCCGCATCCAGGCCTTGACCGTGGGCGACAGCCGCCGCATCGTCATCCCCGCCAGTGAGGACGAGCGCCCGGCTCCGGGACGCCTGCGGGGTCTGCGCTGCGTCCACACCCACCTGGATGCCGAGCCGCTCAGCCGCGAGGACTTGACGGATCTCGCCCTCCTGCGGCTCGATCTCATGGCCGCGATCGCCGTCAGCCCCGAAGGGGAGCCGGCCGAGGTGTTCGCCGCGCATCTTCTGCCGGCGAACGCCGAGCGCCTGCCCCACCGGCTGCTCGATCCGCTTCCTCCCGACCGGCTGGACATCGACTGCGCGGCGATGATCGCCGCCCTCGAGGGGGAGCTGGAACGCGTCGTCCGCGGCCGGGCGGCCGCGGCGGCACCGGAGCGGGCGTTGCTCGTCGGCGTCTCGAGCGCGCCGCGCCGCGAGAGCGAAGAGTCCCTGCGCGAGCTCGAGGCCCTCACCCGCTCCTGCGGCCTCGAAATCGTCGGCGCGATGCTGCAACTGCGCGAGACGCCCGACGCCCGGACGCTCGTCGGCAGCGGCAAGCTCCACGATTTGGCGATCCAGGCCCTGCAGGAGGGAGCGACGCTGTTGATCTTCGACCAAGAGCTCAGCCCATCGCAGATCCGCTCGATCACCGACCGGGTGGCGTTGAAAGTGATCGACCGCACGCAGCTCATTCTCGATCTCTTCGCCCAACGCGCCCGCAGCCGCGAAGGAAAGCTCCAGGTGGAGCTCGCCCAGCTGCGCTATCTCCTGCCGCGGCTCACGGGACGAGGGACGGCAATGTCCCGGCTGGCGGGAGGCATCGGCGGCCGGGGGCCGGGCGAAACCCAGCTCGAACTCGACCGCCGCAAGGTCCGCCGGCGCATTCAGCTCCTGGAGAAGGCGCTCGAAGAGGTCCGCCGCCACCGCTCCCAGCTGCGCCTGCGTCGCGCCCGGCGTCGGCTGCCGATCGTGTCGATCATCGGCTACACCAACGCCGGCAAAAGCACGCTCCTCAACACGATCACCCGCAGCCGGGTGCTCGCCGAAAGCCGCCTTTTTGCGACCCTGGACCCGACCAGCCGCCGCGTACGTTTTCCCCAGGATCTCGAGGTGATCCTCACGGATACCGTGGGCTTCATCCGCAACTTGCCCGAGGAGCTGCGCGTGGCCTTTCGGGCGACCCTCGAGGAGCTGGAGAGCGCGGATCTGCTCCTCCATGTGGTGGACATGAGCCACCCGCGCTTCGAAGAGCAGATGGAGGCCGTCGAAGACATCCTCGCGGGCCTCGGTCTGGAGGGCAAGCCGGCGGTGCGCGTGTTCAACAAGGCCGACCGGGTCGATCCCGAGGAAGCCCGCGCCCTCTGCAGGCGCCATGGGGCGATCGCCGTCTCCGCGCTCGACCCGCAGACCCTGCGGCCGCTGATCGCCGAAATCCTTCGCCGCCTGCCGCGACCGCAACCGGTTGTGGTTGACACCCCCCCCTGAGACGATAGAATGGGATCGGGATGGAAAGCGAACCGCTTTTGCGCCTCGCCCTGCGCGCGGCCTACCGGGGTGCGGATGTCTTGCGCGAGCGTTTCCGCCGGGTGCAGGGAATCCAGCGGAAGGGGCCGAACGATCTCGTCACCGAGGCCGATCTCGCCGCCGAGGAGGTGATCGTCCGAACGCTGCGCCGGGAGTTTCCCGGCCACACCATCATCGCCGAGGAGGGAGGAATCTACACCGAAGGCGATGAATATCGTTGGCTGGTCGATCCTCTCGACGGCACGGTCAACTTCGCCCATGGGGTGCCGCTGTTCGCCGTCTCGATCGCCTGCCTGCGCGGGGAAGAGCCCCTGGTCGCAGCCGTGCTCCAGCCTCTGACCGGCGAGCTGTTCAGCGCCCGCGCCGGAGCGGGCGCCTTCCGCAACGGGGAGCCGATCCGGGTGTCGCGCGAGGCGAAGGTCGGCGACGGACTGCTGGCGACGGGGTTTCCCTACGACCGGGAAGCGGACTGGATTCCGCTCACCTCCCGATTTCTGCGCTGCCTGCGCGCGGCGCGCGGCATCCGCCGCCTCGGCTCCGCAGCGATCGATCTCTGCCTCGTCGCCAGCGGCTGTTTCGCCGGCTACTGGGAGCGTTCGCTCAACGCCTGGGACACGGCGGCCGGAATGCTGATCGTGCGCGAGGCGGGGGGCCGGGTGACCGATTTCCACGGCCGGCCGTTTTCCCCCGCCGGAGGCGAAATCGCGGCCACCAACGGCCGCATCCATGAGGAGCTGCTGCAACTGCTCCGGGAGGAATCCGGCAATGTCTGAACGGACCGCCGGCGGCGGCCGCCGCGCTTTTCGGTTCCGGGCCGCATGTTTCGGCGATTTCCAGGCCCGCGATGCGGTCTGCCGCCGTTACTGCGCCGTCCGCATCCGCTGCCTGATCGCCCGTGAGGAGCGGCGCGAACAGGAGCAAACGGCCGAGGTCGAAGGCGGCTCCCGGTGGGCCCGCCTTCAGTGAAGCGTTGCGGGGGGGGGGGATTCGAGGCGGCCCTGGAAAAATTCGACCTGTTGGCGCAAGGCGGGGTCGGTCTTGATCCCTTTTTCGATCGCCTGGATCGAATGGATCACGGTCGCATGGTAGCGATTGAAGCTCCTGCCGATCGCCTGCAGCGGCGTATCCGTAAAGCGGCGCGCAAGAAAGATGGCCATCTGCCGCGGCCGGACCAGCTGCTGCCGCCGCGAAGGCGAAACGAGTTCTTCCTCCGACACCCGGTAGTGTTCGCAGACGAGCTTTTTGATCAGCTCGAGGGTGATCCGGCGGCGGCCGCTGATCATCTGCCGTACCACGTTTTCGGCAAGCCGGAGGTCGATCGGTATCCCCAGGAGCGAGGAGCGCGCGGCGACGCCGTTTAAACCGCTCTCGAGCTGCCGGATATCGCCCACGAGCTCCGAGGCGAGGTAATCGAAGACCTCCGCGGGAATCTCGTAGCCGTGCAGCCGGGCCTTGTGCTGCAGGATGCGCAGCCGCGTGCGGTGGTTGGGCGGGTCGATGGCCGTGATCAGGCTGCAGGAAAAACGCGAACGCAGGGATTCATGCAGCCGGGGGATCTCGGAAGGCCGGCAGATGCTGGAAAAGAGGATCCGCTTGCCCGATTCGAGGAGGCTGTCCAGGGTGGCGGCGAGCTCGACCTGCGTACGCTCCTTTCCGCCCAGACCGTGAACGTCCTCGAGAAGGAGCACGTCGCAGCGGCTGCGGTATTTGGCCTTGAACTGATCCAAGGCGTCGCGGCGGAAGGCCTGGACCATCTCGTTGCTGAAATCCTCGGCGGTCATGTAGTAGACGCGCTCGCGCGGGCTGTGGTTGAGCACGTGATGGCCGATCGCCTGGGAGAGGTGGCTTTTCCCCAAGCCGGTCCCCGAATAGAGGAACACCGCCGGCTGAGTGCCGCTTTTGCGGCTGGCGAGGGAAAGGGAGGCCGAGTAGGCAAAATCGTTGTTGGCGCCGACGACGAAATGTTCGAAGGTGAAATCCCGGCGCAGAAAACGACCGTTGTGGGGGCGGACGGCCTCGCTCGGCAGCGGAAGTTGGGCTCCGCCGCCCTCCATCTCCGCGCCGCGGGGCGAACGGCGGCCGGCGACCTGAAAGTCGACCTTGACCTCCTCACCGCGGATCCGGGCGAGCTCGCCGCGGATCGTCTCCCCGAAGTGTTCCTGCACGCGTTTGCGTGAGAAGGCGTTGGGGCAGATGATGACCCACTCGCCGGTCTCGGATCGCTCCAGGCCGAGGGGTTCGATCCACATGCGGTAGCTGTGAGCGGCGACGCGCTTTTTCAACGCTGCGCGCAGATCTTTCCAGATCTTTTCCATACCCTATGGAGTGGTTTCCGGTGAAAAGAGCCTTTGGAGTTCGCTCAGGCGGTGATTTCCGCGTTCTGCGGCCAGCGGTTGGGAAGCCCGAGGTGCCCCCTCCCGCTTCCCGCCGGCCCCGCGGGACGAGGCTGCCTTTTAGGCCAGCGGCCTGAGGGAGTCAAATCGGAATTCCCAAGATTCCCGGGCGAAGGACGAGCGTTTTGAACAAATTATATCCATCTGTTATCATGAACAATTTTAGCTCGGATCCTCCCCCGCGGGCTTCCGCCGTCATTCCGGCCGATTGTTAGATTTCCAAACAATATCAGCGGATCTTTCCTTGGAACCACCGCCGTTTGAAATCGATATCTCTGAAAAACATTTTTTTTCGCCTCTTTTCATTCAATTTCAGGTTCCCGACTACGGAAACGGGGGCGTTCAGGATGGACTTTCGGGCCGTAGCACCCACAACGCCGGAAGCGAGATGAGGGGGCGAACGAGGCGAGGGGCAAGGATGATGAATTTCAAATCCCCAATTTGATTACAATTAAATTAATATGCAGGATGGCTGCAGATCCTGCCCGACAGTCGATGCCGCGGAGGCAAAATCCGGTTCGGACGGCTCCAGACCGGAAAAAGAATCTTAAAATTTTCCAATTTCTGGCTTTTTCTGTATAGAAGGATCATTTCCGGGACGTACCGTAGCGCGTCTTCGCAGCGCCGAGGATCACCGCCGATGGCCGCAAACCAGATCGTTGTCCGCGGGGCCCGCCAGCACAACCTCAAAAATATCGACGTCCGCCTGCCCTGTCTCAGCCTGACGGTGATTGCCGGTCTTTCCGGCTCGGGCAAATCCTCACTCGCCTTCGACACGCTCTACGCCGAGGGCCAGCGGCGCTACGTGGAGTCCCTTTCCCCCGACGCGCGGCAAGTTCTCGAACGGCTGGAAAAGCCCGATGTGGACCTGATCGAAGGCCTTTGCCCGGCGATCGCCATCGAGCCGCGCCTCTGCGCCTATCCCCCGCGTTCCACCGTGGGGACGGTCACCGAAATCTACGATTTCCTGCGCCTGCTCTTCGCCCGCGCCGGCACCCTCTTCTGCCCCTCCTGCGGCCGGGAGATCGCCGGGATCCCCCTTGACCGCATGGTCGACCGCGTGGAAGCGCTGCCCGTGGGGTCCCGCCTCTCGGTGCTGGCGCCGCTTTCCTTCAAGCGCCGGCAGGATCTGCGGGATTTGCTGGGACGGCTGCGCCGCGAAGGCTTCGCCCGCATCCGCATCAACGGCCGGATCGAGGAACTCGATCCAAGCCTCCGCTTGCCGCCGGCCGCGGCCTTCAGCGTGGAACTCGTCGTTGACCGGCTGATCGTCGGCCCGGCCGTCCGCAAGCGGCTGGCCGACTCGCTGGAGATCGCCCTTGCCCGCGGCGGCGGCCGCGCCCTCGTCCAGATCGAGGGGGGAGAGACCCTTTCCTTTGCCGCCGCCGCAATCTGCGGCGACTGCGGCTTCACCGCCCCCGAGCTCACGCCCGCCCGCTTTTCGTTTCATTCGCCCCACGGCGCCTGCAGCGTTTGCGGTGGGCTGGGCGTCCTCGAGGAGATCGACCCGGCGCGCGTGATTCCGGATCCGCGGCTTTCCCTGCGTCAGGGGGCGGTCCTTGCCTGGTCGAGGCGCCGCGGAGACCGGTTCTGGGACTATCTCGAAGCCCTCACCGCCCACTACGGGACCTCGGTCCATACGCCTTACCGGGATCTGCCCGAAGCCTTTCGCCGGGTGCTCTGGCACGGCTCGGGAGAGGAGACGATCCCTTTCGCCTTCGAACGCGGCACGACCCGCATCCAGTTCCGCAGGCCTTTCGAGGGCATCCGGCCCTCCCTGGAACGACGCTACCGCGAAACCGATTCCCCGGCCGTCCGCGAGGAAATCCGGCGCTTCATGAGGACCGCCCCCTGTTCCGCCTGCGGCGGAAGCCGCCTGAACGCGCTGGCGCGCGCGGTACGGATCGCCGGGCGCACCCTGCCCGAAATCTGCGCCCTGCCGCTGCCGGCGGCCCTCTCGTTCTTGGAGCGTCTCAGTCTTTCCGGCACGCGCCAGGCCGTCGCGCGGCGCCTGCTTTCCGAGATCCTCCCCCGGCTGCAGTGCCTGATCGATCTCGGCCTCTCCTACCTCACGCTCGACCGCCCGGCCCCGACCCTCTCGAGCGGGGAAGGGCAGCGCGTCCGGCTGGCCGCCCAGCTCGGCTCGCGGCTGAGCGGAGTCCTCTACGTGCTCGACGAGCCGAGCGTCGGGCTTCATCCCCGGGACACCGAACGCCTGCGGCGGATCCTGCTTTCCCTGCGCGATCTGGGCAACACGGTCCTCGTGGTCGAACACGATGAGGAGATCCTGCGCTCCGCCGACCACGTGATCGACCTGGGGCCGGGCGCGGGGGAGGAGGGCGGCCACCTGATCTATTCCGGGCCTCTCGCGGGCCTGCTGCGGGAGCCGCGCTCCCTGACCGGAGCCTACCTTTCCGGCAGGCGCACGATCGAGCGCCCCGACAGGCGGCGTGGGCCTGCGGGCTCGAGGATTCTTCTCTGCGGCGCCCGACACAACAACCTGAAGGGCATCACGGTCGCCTTCCCCCTCGGCCGTCTGGTGGCCGTGAGCGGGGTTTCGGGATCCGGCAAGTCCTCGCTCGTCGTGGACACCCTCTACCCGGCGCTGCTCCGGGCCCTTGGCCGCACGGGCCCCGAGCCCGGAGCCCACGAGCGACTCGAAGGTCTCGAAGCCGTCGAGCGTGCGGTCCTGGTCGACCCGAGCCCGATCGGCCGCACCGTGCGCTCCAACCCGGCTACGGTGCTCGGAATCTTCGACGGGATTCGCGGGCTCTTCGCGCGTACCCCGGAGGCCCGCATGCGCGGCTTCGGCCCGCAGCGTTTCAGTTTCAACCTGCCGGGCGGACGCTGCGAGGTCTGCGCCGGCGAAGGGATCCAGCGCATCCCCATGCAGTTCCTGCCCGATGTCGCCGTGACCTGCGATGCCTGCGGCGGCAGGCGCTACAACCGCGAGACCCTGGAAATCCGCTACCGGGGAAAATCCATCGCCGAGGTCCTGGAGATGACGGCCGCGGAGGCGTTGGACCATTTCGGGCGCGTGCCGGCGGTGCACGAGCGGCTCCTGCCTCTGGTCGAAGTCGGCCTGGGGTACCTTCGCCTGGGTCAGGCCGCCCCGACCCTCTCCGGCGGGGAGGCTCAGCGGCTCAAGCTCGCGCGCGAACTCGGCCGCGGCACAAACGGCGGCCGGGTTCTTTATGTGCTCGACGAGCCTACGGTCGGCCTGCACCCCGAGGACATCCGTCGCCTGCTGCTCGTGCTCCATCGCCTGGTCGACTCCGGCCACACGGTGGTCGTGATCGAGCACCACCTCGACGTGATCGCCTCGGCCGACTGGGTGATCGACCTCGGACCGGAGGGGGGAGAGCGGGGCGGCGAGCTGGTCGCCGAGGGCCCCCCTGAGGCAATCGCCGCCTGTACGGCCTCGGCGACGGGCGGATTTCTCCGCCGGCGCCTCGCCGGGCAGGAGGTGGCCCGGTCCCCCGAGCGGATGGAGCGCCCGGAAACGGCGGGTCAGCCAGAGGTGGAGGAAGGCAGGAAAAAGGAATAGGCGCTCTCGATCTCCTCGGCGAGCGCAGCGTAGAAATCTCCGGCCCGCTGCAGGGTGCCCATGATGAACTTGCGCGCGTCGGGGTGCAACGCGGCGAGGTCGATCACGCAGTCCGGGTTCCGGTCGTAGCTGTTCACGAGAAGGTTCGCCACGTGGATCACCAGGCAGAACTCGGCGTTGGCCAGATCCGGGCGGTAGTCGTGGTGAAAGCGGATCGCCTCGACCAGCCCCTGGGGCAGCTGCCAGCGCGCCGCCAGGTGGGCTCCGATCGCCGCGTGGCCCGCGGGGCTTTTGCCGCGTTCGGCCTCATGGAAGGGGCGGCCCTCCTCGCGCAAGGCCTGCCAGACGGCCGCGAAGACTTCCGGGAAATACTGGGCGAGGATCACCTTGCCGACGTCGTGCAGCAGTCCGCCCACAAAGCAGTTGTCCGGAGAGTTGATCCGCGTTCGGGCCGAGAGCGCCTTGCTGGTCACGGCCACGGCGAGGGAATGCTTCCAGAAATCGGTGGCGTCGAAGCCCTCGAGGCGGATGCGGCGGGAGAGGGTTTCGATCACCGAAACCGAGACGATCGCGTTGCGCACGGCGTTGAAGCCCAGCATGATCACCGCGCTGCGGATGTCGGCGACCTTGGATCGCACGCCGTAGAAGGCCGAGTTGACGAGCTTCAGAATTTTCAGCGCCGTCGCCTGGTCGCGCTCGATGATCTGGCTGACGCGCGCCACGGGGGTCTCCGGGTCCTGCAGCAGGCGGTTCAACTCGAGCACGATGCTGGGGAGAGTCGGGATGTCCCGAATGCGGTCCAGCCTTTTCAGAAACTCGGCTTCGTCCATGGCTTCTCCCCCTTGGGCGTTTGGTCGGCAGCGCAAGAAGGACCGGCGCTCACGGGTAATATCGGTCGGATCCGGTGGTGCTTTAGGCAAAAAAAACCCGTCCGGCGACCCCCGGACGGGTTCTGCCCGCAGGTCGGGTCGGGGATCAGCGGCCGGCCGAGCGTTTGGAGGCTTTGAGGGGGTTGATTTTCTGCTTGGTCTCGGAGGCGGCCGGGGCGGCCGACACGTGCGTCGCCAGGTTGCAGATTCCCCGCTTCCACTTGGCCGAGGGCTCGGGGCAGGCCGTGCAATACCAGCCCGCTGCGAACTGGTTCCGCCGGCCGCAGCCTTCGCAGGCTTCGACGACCTGCTGACAAATCCCGCCCTTGTAGGCACATCCCTTGGTGGTCATGAAGGCGCACTCGACGCCGGGCTTGATGCTGGTGCAGCGCATGGCAACCATCCCCTTTCTTGCGGAAGATAAACAAAAAGACCGGCGGCTACCGGTCTCATCCTTACAAAGACCGAAATTTTAACGCATTAGATTCTCACTTGTCAAGCACCTGACGAGTTGTTAAGCTCCCTCCTATGGAAACCGAACGCATTCAAAGCCTCGATCCCGAAAGCACGCGCATCGCAAGTTTAGGCCCCTGCCGGGTTCCGAGCAGTGTCGCCCGCCGGGCCCGGGGAGGAAACGACATCTCCTATGTCTCCGACGAGGACCGCATCCTGATCGACGTCAATCTCTCCCGCATCGGCGGGCAACTCGCCCGCGGGGAGATGCCGGCCGCCTACGAGCTCGCCGGCCCCCGGCGCATGCTCTTTTTCGACCCGAGCAAGCTCAAATGCGCCCTGGTGACCTGCGGCGGCCTCTGTCCGGGGCTGAACGACATCATCCGCTCGATCGTCTTTGAGCTGCACTACGGCTACGGCGTGCCCACCATCTACGGCGTGCGCTACGGTCTCAAAGGGTTCATCGCCCGGTATCGCTACGACATGATGCCGCTCACCCCCGCCGCCGTGGTGAACATCCACGAGCGCGGCGGGGTGGTGATCGGCTCGAGCCGCGGACCCGAGGACATCGAAGAGATCGTGGACACCCTCGAGCGGATGAGCATCGGCATCCTCTTCATGATCGGAGGCGACGGAACGATGCGCGCGGCGACGGCCATCGCCGACGCCGTCCTGCGTCGGGGCCTCAAGATCGCCATCGTGGGGGTCCCCAAGACGATCGACAACGACATCCTGCTCGTCTCCCGCTCCTTCGGGTTCGACACCGCGGTCGAGGTCTCCACCCGCGCCATCCTGGGGGCCAGCAACGAGGCCGAAGGCTACCCGAACGGCATCGGCTTGATCAAGCTCATGGGGCGCGAATCCGGCTTCATTGCCGCCACGGCGACCCTGGCCCAGCAAGACGTCAATTTCGTCCTCATCCCCGAGGTGGACTTTGACCTTGAGGGACCGAACGGCCTGCTCGCCAGCCTGGAGCGACGCCTTGCGGACCGCGGACACGCCGTGATCGTGGTGGCCGAAGGGGCGGGCCAGAAGTTCTTCGCCGACGAGCCCGTCGAACGCGACGCCTCCGGAAACGTCCGTCTCAAGGACATCGGTCTTTTTCTCAAGCAACGGATCACCGCGCACTTCCGGCAGCGCGGCATCGAGGTCTCCATCCGCTACATCGACCCGAGCTATATGATCCGCAGCCTGCCGGCCAACGCGAACGACCGCGTCTTCTGCAACTTCCTCGGCCGCAACGCCGTCCACGCCGGCATGGCGGGCAAGACCGATCTGCTGATCGGCAACTGGAACAACCATTTCGTCCACGTCCCGATGAAGCTCCTTGCCGGAAAGCGCAAGCACGTCGACCCCCGCGGCATGCTCTGGCGCAGCGTCCTCGAAGCCACCGGGCAGGGCTCGCTCAAGAACCCTGGAGACGAAGGAATGCTCAATCGAGCTCGATGAACGCCCGGCCGCGGACGCCGAGGCGTCGGAGTGTTTTTTCGGACTCGCCCGAGGCCAGAAAGCGCGTCCGCCCGGTCACGCCGGAGAAGCCCTCCTGCGCCCGCAAGGCCGTGGCGACCTCCGCGGGCGCCCGCGCCCCCGTGCGGGAAAACACCTCGATCAACATCGAGGCCGAATCGAACGCCAGGGCCTCGATCAGGCCGGGCGCTTCGCCGTAGGTCTCCTCGTAGGCTGCCACAAAACGCCGCACTTGGGGCTCGCGGCTTCCGGCGAAGAAGGCGTCGACGAACACCGCCCCTTGCACGTAGGGGGCGGCCAGGCGCAGCAGCGTCTCCGAGTTCCACAGGTTGGTGCCGAGCAGGTAAACGTCCCGGATGTCGTGGAAGGCGAGCTGCGGGGCGATCATCGCCACCTTGCGGGGCTCTTCCGGAAGAAAGACGGCCTGGAAGCGGCAGATGCGCACCGTGTCCGCAGGCGCCTCCCCGCGAACCCGACGGGAAGCCGTCCGCGGGGCTTCCCGTCGCTCGGCCGACGGATCCTTGGGCACCTCCTCGGTGAACGGGATGAGCCGGGCGATGGCGGGAGCGAAATCGGTCGTGCGGGGATCGTAGGCAACCGCCGTGAGCAGCCGTCCGCCGCGATCCTCGATTCCGCGACGGAAAAGCTCCAGAAACGTCCTCCCATAAGGCTCATCGGGATACAGGGCCACCGCCTCGGTCACGCCCAAACGCTCGACGGCGAAAGCGACCAGGTCCTGCACCTGGGCCGAGGGGGTGACGAAATTGCGGAAGACGGCCCCGCCCGGCCGCGTCACCCCTTCCCGCTGGGTAAGCACCAGAAGCGGAATGCCCAACCCCTCCGCCTCGGCCAGAGCGGACTCGACGTGCACGAGGGGCCCCACCACGGCGGAGACCCGCTGTTCGGCCAGTTCGCGCAGCGCCGGTCCGTTGCGATCCGCCTCCGAAGCCGTGTCGCGGAGCAGAAGCTCGACCGGCGGGGCTCCCCCGGCGGCGTGATGCAGGTGAAGGGCGAGCTCCAGGCCGCGCAGCGCCCGCTGCCCGACGGCCTGGTGCGATCCGCTCAACGGCAGCAGCCCGCCGATCCGGAACGGCTTCGCCGGCGAACGGGCTTCGAGTTGAGCGAGCTCGCGCCGGGCCCGGTCCGCCTCCTCGTGATCCGGGAAACGCCGCAGAAAGGCCTCCAAAAGCACCCGGGCCTCCGCGCTTCGCCCCTCGCGGGCGAAGAGCATTCCGGACTGAAACAAAAGGTAGTCCATCCGCAACGCCTCGCCGCGGCGGGCGGCGAGCTCGGGTGCATCCTCCGGGTTCAGCCGCAGGAGCCCAAGGCGCAGGCGGGCGGCCGCGGCCTCCCGCTCGGAGGCGGGCGCCTCCTGCAGGGCCCGCAGCAAAAACTCCACGGCGCCGAGACGATCGCCGCGCCGCGACCGGCCCTCGGCCCGAAGCGTCCAGGCCCGCAGCCGCTCCCCCGGAGTCTGCGCGGCGGCGAGCGCGGCGGGAAAAAGCTCCTCGATCTCCTCGGATTTGCCTTCGGCCAAAAGCAGCGCCAGCCGCTCGAGGTGCGTCTCGGCGGCCAAGGGGCTGGCGGGATACTCGGCAAGCAGACGGTCGTAGGCCCTGCGGGCCAGGGAAAACTCCCCCCGCAGCCCCCGGATCTTCCCCAGGCGCAGAAGCGCCGCCGGGGCCGAGGGTTCGGCGGGAAAGCGTTCGAGGTAGGTCTGAAACAGAACGGCGGCCTCCCCGAGCGCGCCTTGCTGGAAGCGGCGCTCGGCCTGCTCAAAGAGGCTGCGGGCCTCGGGCTGCTCGGCCGGGGGGCGGGTTCGCGGAGCACAGGAAAAGGAAAGCAAGACCGCCGCCAGCGCCGCCAAAAGCAAGCCCCCGCCCCGGCGGTTCAGGATCGGGCTGTTCATGACCGGTCACCTCGGCATCGGGAATGCCCCTGCGGGAAGGTCCGGGAGGAAGAGAGCATACACGAGGGAGCCGGTTTTTCAACCGTCCCGGGCGACCGCCGCGATGTCCCCCCGGCGCTCGGGAAGCATTAAAGTTTCCGCCGCTTTCGGCGGATAATGCGGATGAACCGCCGAAAACCGCCTGCACAGGAGAGATCACCCATGAAGCCATGGCTGATCGGGATCGGGGTCATCGCCCTTTTGCTTCCCGCATCGCTCGAGGCTCAATTTTACCGCTACACGGATGCACGAGGCAACCTTCGCTTCACCGACGACATCAACCAGGTCCCGGAAGACCAGCGCGCCCGGGTGCGCCGGTACGCCGAGGCGACGGCCCCCGAAGCGGATGCGGCTGCGACAACGGGCCCAACGCCGACCACCGCCGGAACCGCTCCCGAGCCGGCGGCTCCGCCCGAAACCGAACCCGACGCCGCAGGACCCCTCGAGGAAATTCGGGCGCGGATCGAGGAGCGCAAGAAGCGCCTCGAGGCCGAGTACCGGGAGCTCGCCGACGAACGGGCCGCACTCGCCCGGGAAAAGGAAGCCCGCAAGTCGCGGGAGCAGATCCACGCCTACAACCGCAGGGTCGAAGTCTTCAATCAGCGGGCGGCCCGCTACGAGGAGGAAACCGAGAAACTGCGCCGCGAAGTCGAGGCCTTCAACCGGCGCCTGATCGAGGAAAACGCCCGCGCCGCCCACCCCCCCCCGCCCCGAAACTAGTTGCACTCCCCCTCGATTCGGACTATCCTGAGCCGTCGAGGTCCCCTGGCGGGTGCCCCCCGGCGTCAGGCGCATGAGCGGCATCGAAGCGCAAAGCGGCATCGTGCCTTATCGTCCCCGGCAAGCGGCGACGGATCCCCTCGGGTTCGGCCGACGGCCGCCCTCCTGCCGCGCCTTGCGCCCTGCTCGGGCCTCGGCCGCGCCTTCGCTGAAGCTCGGCACGGCTCCCGCGGCTCCGCTGATCCTGCGGGGCTACGGGGGAAAGTCCCCCGTTCTGCCTGCCGGCGCAACGATCGATCTGTTCGTCTGAAACCCACAGGAGGTTCCCATGGCGGCACGGAAACCCGGCATTCCCCGCGGATACCGTAAAGCGCTGGAGATCGGACGTCCCCCCAACATCCGCGCGCTGTTCCCCCATTCCTCGGCCCTGCTCGTGAGCGGCAAGTTCATCGACCGCGCGATGCTCGCCAAAGGCCGTGCCGTGGCCCTGGCGGCGAACGGCCGCAACGCCTTCGTCATCCGCGGGGCTCTGCGCGCCGCCCAGCGGGCCAACGCCGCGCTCATCGTGGAAATCGCCAAGTCCGAAGGCGGCACGAACGCCTACTGCGCCGTCAACTTCTGGAATCTCGCCCGGCTGGTCGACACCTTCTGCAACGAGATGGGCATCACGGTGCCGGTGGCCGTTCACGCCGACCATTACGGCATCAAGGGACCGAAGGATCTGGAGACCGCCCGAACCGAAATCCCCTCCATGTTCGAGGCGGGGATCACCTCCATCGCCATCGACGCCTCCCACCTGCCCGACGCCGAAAACCTGCTCGCCAGCATCGAGCTCAACCCGCTCGTGCCGCGCTGGGCGGGGCTGGAAACCGAGGTGGGCGAGATCAAGGGCTCGCAGGGGTTGTCCACCCCCGAAGAGGCCCTCTTCTTGATCCGCGGCCTGAACGCCCACGGAATCTTTCCGGATTGGATCGCCTTGAACAACGGGACCACCCACGGCATCGAGGAAAGCGACTCCGGCATCCAGGTCGAGCTCACCCGCCGGATTCACGAGGTCCTCGCCCCCTACGGCGTCTCGGGGGCCCAGCACGGCACCTCGGGCAACAGCAGCGAACGGCTGCGGGCCATCGCCGAGACGACCCGCACGACCAAGGCGAACGTCGCCACCTCGTTGCAGATGATCTCCTGGGGCGTCGAGGTAAACGACTACGGCAATGCCATCCTGGACGGCCAGGGACGCTTCATCAAGCACCCGGATCGCGGCATGAGCGAAGCCCTGTGGCAGGAGATGGTCGCTTACGCCGACGCCCGGAATCTCAAGCCGGGAGATTACAAGAAGCTCAATCTGCCCTTCGAAAACAAGCTCCTCGCCCAGCCGCGGGCGATCCGCGAACGCATGGTCCGGGCAGTCGAGGAATTCGCCTACCACCTGATCCGGCGCGTGTTCCATTCGGAGGACACCGCCCCGATCGCCCTCGAGCTCATCCTCGAAAGCCGCAGTTACCGCCCGCCGGCCAAGGCGCGGCGGATCGAGAAGCCCTCCGCCTGGACTGCGGAGCGCATCCGCGAGCAGGCCGCCACGCTGCAGGCCGATAAAGGGCCGAAAGGCGACTTCGACGACTGATCCGCCGCCCCCGGGCGCCCCCCCCCACGGGGCGCCCTCCCCGCAGCGGCTTGCCGACCTCTCCTCCCCCCGGGCAAGTTCTCTTCTTTTTTTCCTAAAGTTTTGGGTTCCCCTGCCGATACCTCCGGTCAGGAGGCATGCCGGATGCAAATCGACGGACCCCGGGTGCAGTGCCTGCTCGAATGCTACGGCCGGAAACTGGCCGCCGCCCGCCGCAGGGGGGAAGCGCAGGCGGGGGTTCCAGCCGCCGACGCCGCCCTCTCGCGCGAAGAGACGCGGGAGGCGGCGCGGGCGAAAATCACGCGCCAGCTCTGGCGGAAAGTGAGCGGGGTCGTCGCCGGAAGGCTTGCCGACCGCGGAAGCGGGGCCTTCGGCATGGGGCAGGAAAAGGAGGAGGCCATGTTGGACGTGATCGGAGAGGCGGCAGCGCAGCAACTGCCGCGGATCGGCCTGTACGGGGGAGGCCGGGAGCAGGAACCGCTCCTTCAGAAAGCCGAGCGCCTGCGCGAAACCCGACCCGTGGAACCGGCGGGCGAAGGGGAGAAAGCCCGCGCCGCAAGCGAAGAAGGCCGGGTGCACAACCGCACCCGCCTGGAAGACGGCACGATCATCGTCGAGAAGTACGACGAGGACGGCAAGCTGATCCGCCGCACCCCCCCGGGGTACCTTCCCTTCGGCGAAATCGCCTGAGGCACGCGCCCTTTACCAGCGCATGCGGACGGGAACGCCCCAGCGTTGCAGGGCGGACTTGATGTCGGGGATCGTCCAGGTCCCGAAATGGACCAGGGAGGCGATCAGCGCGGCATCGGCGCCCCCGCGGGTGAGGACCTCCCGCAGGTGCTCGGGCCGTCCCGCCCCGCCCGAGGCGATGACCGGGATCCCCACCCGGGAGGCCATTCGGGCCGTGATCGCCAGCTCGTAACCTTCCTGCGTGCCGTCGGCGTCGATGGAATTGAGGCAGATCTCGCCCGCCCCCCGCGCCTGCGCCTCCTCGGCCCACGCCAGCGCATCCCGACCGGTGGGAACGCGCCCGCCGTCGATCACCACCTCGTAGCCCGAGGGGATCCCCGGGCGCACCCCCACGCGCAGAACGTCCATGCCCAGAACGATGCACTGCCGGCCGAAGGCGGCGGCCCCTTCGTCGATCAGCTCCGGCCGCCGCAGCGCCGCCGAGTTGACACTGACCTTTTCCGCCCCCGCGAGCAGGACTTCGCGCATGTCCCCGACCGAGCGGATGCCGCCGCCCACGGAAAAAGGGATGAAGATCGTTTCGGCCACCCGCCGCACGACTTCGATCAGAATGCCGCGGCGCTCGGCCGAGGCGGTGATGTCGTAGAAGACGATCTCGTCGGCCCCCTGCTCGTAGTAGTGGCGGGCCATCGCCACGGGGTCGCCGACATCGATGTTCTCGCGGAAGCGGATCCCCTTGGTCGTGCGGCCGTCGCGCACGTCGAGGCAGACGATGATGCGCTTGCTCAGCACGAAGCCGCCTCCCCTCCGCCGCAGGGAACCCAGCGGCAAAAATTTTCCAGCAGGCGCAACCCCGGCCGGCCGCTCTTTTCGGGATGAAACTGCACGGCGACCAGGCTGCCGCGGCCGATCACCGCGGGAAAGACGATCCCGTGGTCGCTTTCGGCGAGCACGCAGGCCGGGTCCTCCGGCTGGGGGTAGAAGCCGTGGACGAAGTAAAAGGCCTCCTCGGCCGCCAGCCCCTCGAAAATCGGGTGCGGCCGACGCCGGCGAAGCGTATTCCAGCCCATGTGCGGGATCTTGAGCGCCCTGCCCGCGGGGTCGCGAAGCGCCTCGGGAAAGGCGCGCACCCGGCCGGCGATCAGGTTCAGACAAACGGTGTCGTTTTCCTCGCTGTGGCCGAGCACGATCTGGCATCCGAGACAGATGCCGAGCATCGGCTTGCCCGCGGCGAACTGCCGGGCGAGTTCCCGGTCGAGTCCGGCCTCCCGGAGACTCTCCATCGCCGCCCCCGCCGCTCCGACGCCGGGGATGACGATGCGCTCGGCCCCGCCGAGAAGGGCGGGGTCCCGCGTGACCTTCCAGGCGACGCCGAGGAAGGAGAGCGCCCGCCCCACGCTGGTCAGGTTTCCCGCCCGGTAATCGACGATCGCGATCATTCGCCCGCCTTGATCTCCTCCCAGAGCCGGTCCTTTTCCGCCTGGGGCACCTCTTCCATGCGGCGGCCTTGGGCGGCGAGTCGCGTTTCCAACGTGCGGAACCGGCGCTCGAATTTGTACACCGCCCCGCGGAGGGCGCCGTCGGCGGAAACGCCGCAGCACCGAGCGAGGTTGACGAGCGTGAAGAGAAGATCGCCGATCTCCCGCTCGAGAGCCGCCGGATCGGCGGACGCCCGGGCGGCGCGGAACTCGCTCCATTCCTCGGCGAGCTTGGCGAGCACCCCCTCGGCGTCTTCCCAGTCGAAGCCCGCCGCCGCCGCCCGCTCGCCGACCGCCTGGGCGCGCAGGAGCGCCGGCAGACCGGCCGGGAGGCGATCGAGCCGGGAGGAGGCCGGCTCCGGCGCGCCCCCTTTTTCCTGCTGTTTGATCCGGCGCCAGTTCCGCAGCACCTCGGCGCTGTCCGCCGCGCGGGCGGTGCCGAAGACGTGGGGGTGTCGGCGGGTCATCTTTGCCGTGATCCCGCGGCAGACGGCCTCGAGATCGAAGCGCCCCTCCTCCTCGTAGCACTCGCCAAGAAAGAGGATTTGGAAGAGCACATCCCCCAGTTCCTCGCGGACCGCCTCCTCGTCGCCTGAGGCCACGGCGTCGGCCAGCTCGTGGGCTTCTTCGAGCAGATGGCGAACCATGGATGCCGGGGTTTGTTCCCGGTCCCAGGGGCAGCCTCCCGGCCCCCGCAGACGCCGAATGAGCCCCCGAAGCGTTTCCAGAGCCTCTGCGGCGCTCATCGGGGAGCCGTCCAGGCTTTTTTCAGGATCTCGAGCCGGGAGGAAAATTCCTTGCGGATTTCGCTCGAGACGACCGCGGCGAGCCGGTCGGAGACGACGGCGAGGGCCGGGGCGCATACCGATTCCCGCAGCCAGGGGCTGCCCTTGGGCAAAAAGGCGGTGAAAGCGAGAAAGAGGATCGAGGCGATGAGCACCGCCTTGGCCGCGCCGAACGCGAGCCCTCCGAGGCGGTTCAGCCAGCCGAGCAGGACCAGACGGGTGAGGTAGTTCAGGACCAGGGCGACGGCGTTCACCGCTACGAGAACGGCGCAGAAGAGCAGGAGAAAGGCGACCAGGTTGCGCACGGCGGGATCGTCGATCCAGCCGGACAGAAGCCGCCCCCCGGCGGGATAGAAGGTGTAGGCGCACCAAAACCCGCCGAGGACGCCCAGGATCGAGGCCGCTTCGCGGATCAGGCCCCGGAAGACTCCCCGGATCAGGCAGTAGGCGCTCACCGACGCGATCAGGAGGTCGAAAGGGTTCATCGGCGGCTTTCGGCTCGGGAAATCCGGCGGCGGCCGCGGAGGGCCGCGACCGGGAAGGACTCTACCGGTCCTCCCCTCCGGCCGTCAAGCCCCGGCAGACGGGGACGGGGAATTGCATTCGCTTGCGTTTGCGTGTAGCATCGCTCCGGTCGGGGATATCCCCCGGCCGCATCGGGATGAGCGAACCGTATCTTCTCACCCTGCCTTTCGCCGACAACGAGCACGCCCGCCAGCTCTTCGGGGAGAGAAACCACCATCTCCAGCGGCTGGCCCGGATGCTCGATTTGCGGGTCAACGCCCGCGGCACGGCCGTGTTCCTCGAGGGCGAGCGGGCGCTCGTGGAACTGGCCCAGAACCTCCTCTTGCAGCTCTACGGCCTGATCGAAGCCGGCTACCCCTTGCACCCGAACGACATCGAGTACGCCGTGCGCATGCTGAGCGCGGACCCGCGCGTTTCGCTCAAGGACATCTTCCTCGACACGATCCTCGTTACGGCGAAGAAAAGCGCGATCACGCCCAAGAGCCCCACGCAGAAGGCCTACATCGACGCCATCCGCACTCACGACATCGTCTTCGGCATCGGGCCCGCCGGCACGGGCAAGACCTACCTCGCCATGGCGATGGCGGTCGCCGCCTTCTCGCGCGGCGAGGTAAGCCGCATCATCCTCACCCGACCGGCGGTCGAGGCCGGGGAAACGCTCGGCTTCCTGCCGGGGGACCTGGCCGAAAAGGTCGATCCCTACCTGCGGCCCCTCTACGACGCGCTGCACGACATGATGCGCTTCGAGAAGGCCTCGGCGCTGATGGAGAAGGGGGTCATCGAGGTCGCCCCCATCGCTTTCATGCGCGGCCGCACGCTGAACGACTCCTTCATCATCCTGGACGAGGCCCAGAACACGACCTCCGAGCAGATGAAGATGTTTCTGACCCGGATCGGCTTCAACTCGAAAGCCGTGATCACCGGGGACATCACGCAGATCGATCTGCCGCCGGAGCGGATCTCGGGGCTGATCGAAACCAAGGAGATCCTGCAGGGGATCGAGGGCATCCGCTTTGTCTTTTTCACCAAGCAGGATGTCGTCCGCCACCGGTTGGTGCAGGAAATCATCCGCGCCTACGAGGAGCTCGACGCCCGCAAGCGCAACGGCCGGCGCCGCGCGAAAGACGAGGAGGATCCTTCGTGAAAGAGGGCCAGTCCACCGCCGCTGCTCGCCCGCGGCCGGCGAGCGCCCCCCCCTGCCGCCGCGCGGCGGCGCGGAAGCGGCCGCCCCGCCCTCCGGCAGCGTCCGCCGTCCCGGAGATTCTGCTGCTCAACCGCCAGCGGCGGATCCGCCTCCCGCTGCGGCTGCTCGCGCGCCGCGCCCGGATGCTCCTGCAGGCGCTCGGACCACCGAAGGCCGCCGTCGCCGTCGTCTTCGTGAGCGACCGGCGGATCGCGCAATTCAACCGCCGCTTTCTCGACCGCCGGGGGCCGACCAACGTGATCGCCTTTCCGGCCGCCCGGGGCGCGCAGCCCGGAGCGGGGGGCGTCCTCGGCGATGTCGTCGTCTCGGTGGAGACCGCGCGGCGCGAGGCGCAGGAGGCGGCGATCGCCCTCGGCGAGCGTCTGACCGATCTGCTTCTCCACGGGCTGCTTCACCTGCACGGCTACGATCACGAGGCGGGCGGCCCGCAGGCGCGGCGGATGGCCCGGCGGGCGCGCACGCTCCGCGCGCGGCTTGCCGCCGCGGAAGGCGCGCGGTCTCGGCCGGGGGCGCGCGCGCGGGGGGAAGCCCGACGGAGGTGACGATGTACGCGGTCACCGCGGCGGAAATGCAGGCCTTGGACCGGTCGACGATGGAGGACTTCGGCTTGCCCGGGCGGTTGCTGATGGAAAACGCCGGCCGGGAAGCCGCCCGTGTCTTTCTCGCCCATTTCGGCGACCGCGCCCGCCGGGGCGGCGTGGCCGTAGCCTGCGGCCGGGGCAACAACGGCGGCGACGGCTTCGTCATCGCCCGCACGCTTCGTCAGGCGGACCTCCCCGTGACCGTCTACCTTTTCGCCGAAGCCTCGCGCCTGCAGGGCGAGGCGCTTGAAAATTTCCGCCTTCTCGAAAAACTCCCCCTCCCCGTCCGCGAAGTGCCCGACCCGGCGCACCTCGCCGCCCGAAAGGAGGAAATGCGCCGCGCCGCCGTCTGGGTGGATGCCCTCCTGGGGACCGGGCTGAGCGCCGAACTCCGGGGATTTCTGCGTGAGGTCGTGGAGTTTCTCGACGCTTTGGGTCGCCCCGTTTTCGCCGTGGACCTCCCCTCGGGGCTCGACGCCGACACCGGCCGACCCCGGGGGGCTTGCCTGCGGGCCGAGGTCACGGCGACCTTCGGGTTTCCGAAAATCGGACTCCTCCTCTACCCCGGCGCCTCCTATACGGGCCGCCTCGAGGTTTGCGACATCGGCATCCCCGCCGTCGTGGTCGAGCGCCTCCGCCCGCGCCAGCGGCTGATCACCCCCGAGGCGGTGCGCAAGGCCCTGCCCGCCCGGCCGCCCGACGCCCACAAAGGGACGACCGGGCATGTGCTTCTGCTCGCCGGCTCCCCCGGGAAAACCGGTGCGGCGGCGCTCGCCGCCCTGGCCGCCCTGCGCGCGGGGGCGGGCCTCGTGACCGTCGGCTGCCCCGCCTCCCTGAACCCCGTGCTCGAAACGCTGCTGCGCGAGCCCATGACCTCTCCGCTTCCCGAGGAGGAGCCGGGCATTCTCGGCCCCGGCGCCCTGCCGGCGCTGGAGCGGCTGGTCGCCGGCAAAGGATGCCTGGCCGTGGGTCCCGGTCTGGGGACCGATCCGCGGACGCGGGCCCTGGTGCGACGGCTTCCCGCCGCTTGCCCCGTTCCTCTGGTGATCGACGCCGACGGGCTGAACGCCCTGGCGGGCGAGCTCGCAGCGCTTTCGCAGGCCGCCGCCCCCGTCGTGCTGACGCCGCACCCGGGGGAAATGGCCCGCCTGCTCGGCACCTCGGTCGCGGCCGTGCAGCAGGACCGGGTGGCGAGCGCCCGGGCGCTCGCCCACGCCGCGGGCGTGCACGTCGTGCTCAAGGGGGCGCGCACGGTGATCGCCCACCCCGACGGCGGCGTCGAAATCAACCCGACCGGCAACCCCGGGATGGCCACCGCGGGCATGGGCGATGTGCTGACCGGGGTGCTCGCCGGGCTGCTCGCCCAAGGGGCTTCCCCGCCGGACGCCTGCCGCGCCGCGGTCTGGCTGCATGGCGACGCCGCCGACGAAGCCGCGCGCCGCCGCGGTCCGCGCGGGTATCTCGCCGGCGAGGTGCTCGACGCCCTGCCGCGGCGGATCGGCCGACAGCTCGCCCCGGAGTCGGCGGAGGACGAGGCGCCGTGAGTCTTTGTCGCCACCGCTGGCTCAGCCGCAGCCCCGAGGCGACCCGGCAGATCGGGGCACGGCTCGGCCGACGGCTCGACGCCCCGATCGCTTTTTTTCTCATCGGCGGTTTCGGCAGCGGCAAGACCGTCTTCGTCCAGGGCCTGGCCCGCGGTCTCGGAGTGCCGGAGTCGATCCCGGTCACCAGTCCGAGCTATGTTTTGATCCAGGACTACCCCGGCCGAATGACGCTCCGCCACCTCGACCTCTATCGGCTCGAAAGCGAGCGCGAGCAGGAGGCGGCGGGGGTGTGGGAAGCGCTCGCCGAACCGGTGGTGGCGGCCGTCGAGTGGGCCGAGAGGCTTCCGCCGCGGATGCGCCGCGAGGGGCTCACGCTTCGCTTCGCCGCTGGCGGAGAGGCGGAGCGCATCCTGACCGCGGAGGCCGCTGGACAGACCGCGGCCGCTCTGCTACAAGGCGCCGGTTTTCACCGCATGCCCGCGGAAGGGGGGCCGGTGCACGCCCGCGCCACCGCCCCCGGGGAGGATGCATGGGAGTGATCGTCCAGAAATACGGCGGGACTTCGGTCGCCGATTTGGATCGCATCCGTCACGTCGCCGACCGCGTGGTCCGCACGGCCCGCGACGGGCACGCCCTCGTCGTCATCGTTTCCGCAATGGCCGGGGTCACCGACGGGCTGATCGAGCTCGCCCGCCGCATCGACCCCCAGCCGGACAAGCGGGAGCTCGACGCGCTGCTTGCCACCGGCGAGCAGACGACGGCCGCCCTGCTGGCGATGACGCTCCGCGCGAAGGGCTACCCCGCCCAATCGCTGCTCGGCTTTCAGGTCGAAGTGCGCACGAACTTCTGCTACGGCAACGCGCGCATTCAAGACATCGGGGTCGAGCGCATGCGCCGCCTGCTCGACCAAGGCCTGATCGTCGTCGTGGCCGGCTTTCAAGGTTGCGACCCCGAGGGCAACATCACCACCCTCGGGCGCGGCGGCTCGGACACCTCGGCGGTGGCGATCGCCGCCGCGCTGAAAGCCGACTGCTGCGAGATCTACACCGATGTCCCGGGCGTTTTCACGGCCGACCCGAACGTCGTGCCGCGGGCGCGCAAGCTCTCCCGCATCTCCTATGAGGAGATGCTCGAAATGGCGAGCATCGGCGCGAAGGTGCTGCAGATCCGCTCCGTGGAATTCGCGATGAAATACCAGGTGCCGGTGCATGTACGCTCCAGCTTTTCGGAGGAGGAGGGGACGATGGTCGTCGCCGAGGAAAACGGCATGGAACGCGTGGTGGTCTCGGCGGTCACGATGAGCAAGACCGACGCCCGGATCACCCTGAAAAACGTCCCGGACCGACCCGGGATCGCGGCGCGGATCTTCACGCCCGTCGCCGAGGCCGGCATCTGCGTCGACATGATCATCCAGAACACGCGGGCGAGCGGGGCGACCGACCTCACTTTCACCGTCCCGCGGGCCGACTACCGCACGGCGCTTGAGATCGAGCAGCGCGTGGCCCGCGAGATCGGGGCCGAAGAGGTGCTGGGGGACGAGCACATCGCCAAGGTGTCGATCACCGGGGTCGGCATGCGCAGCCACCCGGGGGTCGCCGCGCGCATGTTCGCGACCCTGGCGCGCGAGGGGATCAACATCCTGATGATCAGCACCTCGGAAATCCGCATCTCCTGCGTGATCGAGCAGAAATACGCCGAGTTGGCCGTCCAGAGCCTCCACAGCGCCTTCGGGCTGGACGCCCCCGGCGCCTGAGGGAAGCGACCCCGTGCCCCGCTTCAGCCGCGGGCAGATGCTCTTCGCCGCCCTGTTCGCGGCGGTGCTGCTCGTCCTCGTGATCTGGCGCCGGCTTCAACTCTGGTGAGGGCTCGGAAGATCGTCCCCGACGGCGGCGATTTCCCGGGCGAGCCGTCGCGCGGCCTGCCGCGGGTCGGGGGCCTCGCGGATCGGTCGCCCGATCACCAGGTAATCGGCCCCGGCGGCGATCGCCTCCGCGGCCGTCATCACCCGTACCTGGTCCTCGGAGGAGAGCGCACGTCCGGCCGCGCGGATGCCGGGGGTCACGATCAGAAAAGGCCGGGGGATCGCCCGACGCACGCGGGCCGCCTCCCGGCCGGAGCAGACGACCCCCGCGCAACCCGCATCCCGCGCCCGGAGCGCCCGCTCGACCACCAGATCCTCCGGGTGCTCCGCCCACAAAGACCGATAGCCCGCCGCCCGCAGGTGCTCCCTGCCGACGCTCGTGAGCAGCGTGACCGCCAGCACCCCCACCCGACCGGCGGCCGCCTCCACCGCCGTCTTCAGCATCGTCGGGTTTTCCCCCCCGTGCACCGTCGTCCAACGCGCGCCGGTGGCGGCGATCGCCTCCATGGCCCGGCCCACCGTTTGCGGGATGTCGTGGAGTTTGAGATCGAGGAAGACCCCTTCGGGACGGCGCTCCCGGATCCAGGCGACGATCGCCGGGCCGCAGCGGATGAAGAGCTCCAGCCCCACCTTGAACACCCCGACGCAGCCGGAGAGCTCCTCGACCCAGCGACGCGCCTCGCCTTCCGAGGCGACATCCAGGGCAAAAACGATGCGTGCGCCCGCTTCCTCCGGGTTCATGACCTTCCTTCTCCGTAATGCCGCTGCATCCAACGGCGGTACTCGCCGCTCTGAACGCGCTCGACCCAGGGGCGATGTTCGAGGTACCAGGCGATCGTCTTGCGCAGCCCGCTGTCGAAGGTCTCGCTGGGCCGCCAGCCGAGCTCGCGCTCGATCTTGCCGCAATCGATCGCGTAGCGCAGGTCGTGGCCCGGCCGGTCGGTCACGAAACGGATGAACTGCCGCCGCGGGCGGAGCCGTTGGTCGGGGACCATCTCGTCCAGAAGATCGCAGATGCGTTCCACGGTTTCGAGGTTCGTCCTCTCGCAACGGCCGCCCACGTTGTAGACTTCGCCCTCCCGGCCGTGCTGGAGAATGAGCCAGATCGCCCGGCAGTGGTCTTCGACGTGGAGCCAGTCGCGCACGTTCACCCCGCGGCCGTAGACCGGAAGCGGTTTTCCGGCCGCCGCGTGCAGGATCATCAGGGGGATGAGCTTTTCCGGAAACTGGTAAGGGCCGTAATTGTTCGAGCAGTTGGAGACGGTGACCGGAAGGCCGTAGGTGTGGTGATAGGCGCGCACGAGGTGGTCGGAGGCGGCCTTGGAAGCCGAATACGGACTGTTCGGACGGTAGGGGCTCTCTTCGGTGAAGAAGCCCTCGGGCCCGAGCGAGCCGTAGACCTCGTCGGTGCTCACGTGGTGAAAGCGTTGCAGCCCGCTCTTGCGCTGCTCCCGCGCCGCCTCGAGCAGCACGAAGGTCCCCTCCACGTTCGTGCGGATGAAAGCCTCCGGAGCGACGATGGAACGGTCGACGTGGGACTCGGCGGCGAAATGGCAGATCGTGTCCACGGCCCAGCGCTCGAGCGCGTCCTTGACCGCATCGCGATTGCAGATGTCGGCTCGGACGAGGACGTAGCGGTCGGGAAAGTCCCGTGCGATGTCGGCGAGATTCTCGGGATTGCCGGCATAGGTGATCTTGTCGAAGTTGACGACGCGACCGGCGAAGCCCGCTTCGCGGAAAAGAAAACGGATGAAATTGGACCCGATGAAGCCGCAGCCGCCGGTGACCAGAAGACTTCGCATGTCCAGCTCCTCGAGGAGAACGATCTTTCCGGCACTATAGCCCAGTTTTCTCCCGGAGCCAAAGCGCCGCGGCGTGCACCGTCCCGCGGGGCGGCCGGGAGCACGGAAAAAACGGTTGCGGGGGCGGCATTCCCGTGCTATGGAAAACCAATTATTTCCGACGCATCAGACACCGCAACCACCGGATCCCGCCGGCGGATCCGCGATACGGAGTTCCTCTGGGATGAGGCGCCATCACGTCAGCGCCGGCTGCTATTTCATCGGGCACACCCAGCCGCTTCTGCTTGAGGCCTATTTGGCCAGCTGCGTCGGGCTCGCCGTTTTCGATCCCCGCTCCGGCACGGGGGGAATGGCGCACTTTCTGCTTCCCGAGCCGGTGGCGGCCGAAGGGCTGATCCACCCCGAAAAATACGCCTCCACCGGCGTGCCGCTCTTCCTCCGGCGGCTCGAAGAGTCCGGCGCGCGCCGCCAGGGCCTGCGGGCGGCGATCGCCGGCGGAGCGCTCGTGGGACCCGTCGAGGAGATCGACCTCAACCTCAACATCGGCGGCCGCACGGCGGAGATCACCGAGCAGCGGCTGCAGGAGGCCGGGGTTCCCGTTGAGCGAGCGGAGACGGGGGGCTATCTCGCGAGCCGTCTGTGCCTGGACATGGAACGCTGGTCCTGGGGGATCGAGCCGACCGGTCTCGAGGCGCCCGCGGCGGACCGACTCGCACGGCCTCCCCGGCCGGAAGAGATCGCTCGTTCGATCGAGCGCCTCCAGCCGATTCCGCAGGCCGCGCTCAAAATCCTGCGGCTGATCGACGAAGAGGAATACGACATCCGCCTGCTCGCCGCCGAGCTCCGCACCGATCAGGTACTCACCGCGCAGACCCTGAAAGTCGCCAACTCGGTCATGTTCGCCAACCGCACCCCGATCGAATCGATCGATCACGCCCTGATGTTTCTCGGCGTCAACCTGTTGGCGCAGTTCGTGATCGCCGCCGCGATCGAGCGTACCCTCTCCCAGCCTTCGGCCGGCTACTCGCTCTGCCGGGGCGGCCTCTACCGTCACGCCGTCGGCACGGCGGCCGTCTGCGAACAGCTGGCGCGAACGGTGCGCAACGGCCGTCCGGGATTGGCATACACGGCGGGGCTGCTGCACGACATCGGCAAGGCCGTCCTCGACCAGTTCGTAGCCGACGCGGCCCCCCTCTTCTACCGGCACCTGATGGAAAAGCCGACGGGCGACTTTCTCGCCGCCGAGCAGGCGGTGCTGGGAACGACCCACTGCGAGGCGGGATACGAGCTCGCCGCGCGCTGGTCCCTGCCGGAAACCCTCGCCGAGGCGATCCGCCGCCACCATGACCCCGCCGCGGCCGCGCGCCGGGAGGAACTCTGTCAGCTCGTCGCCCTCGGCAACCTGATCTTGCACCGCTTTCACGCCGGCCTGCAGAAGGACCGCCCGGAGCTTGCGGCGCTGACCCCCCGGTTCCAGGCGCTCGGCATTCCCGCCGAACGGCTCCCGCGCATCCTGGATGCGCTGCCGCTCGGCGTCTTCGCCTCGGGGACGATCGGAACGGCGGCGGCCTGAAGATACACGCGCACGGGAGGAAAGGCACGGCGACCATGGACGCGGATGTTTCCCCGGAGGAACGGCAAGAGCGACTGCGGCGGCTGCCGGCCGTGGACCGCCTTCTCGAGACGGCTCGGGGAAACCCCGACTTCGCGGACGTGCCGCCTGCGGTTCTGACGCGCGCGGCGCGCGAAGTGATCGACGCCGAGCGCCGCCGCCTGCTCCGCCCGGAGGTCTCCGGGGAGGAGCTCCCCGCGTCGGCCCTCTGGCCGCAGCGGCTCCGGGAAGCGGTCGGGCGGCTGATGCGCCCCAATCTGCGCCGCGTCGTCAACGCGACGGGGGTCGTGATCCATACCAACCTCGGCCGCTCGCTCCTGGCCGAGGCGGCGCTCGCCCGGGTGCAGGAAGCGGCGCTTCACTACTCGAACCTCGAATACGATCTCGAGGGGGGAAAACGCGGCTCGCGCTACACCGCGGTCCGGGATCTGCTCTGCGAGATCACCGGCGCCGAAGACGCCCTGGTCGTGAACAACAACGCCGGCGCGGTGCTGATCAGCCTCGAGACGCTCGCCCGCGGCCGAGAGGTCGTGGTCTCCCGCGGCGACCTCGTCGAAATCGGCGGCTCCTTCCGCATCCCGGAGGTGATGGCCAAGAGCGGCGCTCGGCTGCGCGAGGTGGGCACCACCAACCGCACCCACCGGCGGGACTACGAATCGGCGCTCGGCGCGGAGACGGCGCTTTTGCTCAAGGTGCACTGGAGCAACTACAGCATCGTCGGCTTCACGGCCCAGGTGCCGCTCGCCGACCTCGTGGCCCTGGGGCGACGGCACGGGCTGCCGGTGATGGAGGACCTGGGCAGCGGGACCTTCATCGATTTCTCCCGCTACGGGCTGCTCAAGGAGCCGACGGTCCAGGAATCGGTCGCCGCGGGCGCCGACATCGTGACCTTCAGCGGCGACAAGCTGCTCGGCGGCCCTCAAGCCGGGATTATCGTCGGCCGCCGGGAGCTGATCGAGGCGATCCGCAGGAACCCGCTCAACCGGGCGCTGCGGATCGACAAGTTGACGCTTGCCGCTCTCGAGGGCACCTTGCGCCTCTACCGCGACGAGGCCGAGGCCGTGCGCCGGATCCCGACGCTGCGGTTGCTGACGGAGCGCGAAGAAACCCTGCTGCCGCGGGCCGAGGCGCTCCGGGAGCGGCTGGCGGCGCTCGGGGATCCGCGGCTTACGGTGGAGATCCGCCGGCTTTCCTCCAAAGCAGGCGGCGGCTCGCTGCCGCTTCTGGATCTCCCCAGCCCTTGTCTTGGGCTGCGGGTTCAGGGTCTGCCTGCCCACCGTTTCGAGTCCGCGCTCCGGCGCTCCGAGCCGCCGATCATCGCACGCATCGAGGAAGAGGCGGTGATCTTCGATCTGCGGACGGTGCCGCCCGAGGACGAGGAGGGGATTGTCGCGGGGGTCGCGCGGATCCTGCGGGAGGTGGCAAGCTGCGCATGAACTCCGCCGACGGCTGGTCGCCGGCGCGGGAGGAACCCGCCGGCGGATTTCTCAAGTCCCCCCCCGTCGAGGAGGCGGGCCGAGACGCTCGGCCGCAACGGGAAGCCCCGCCGGACCCCTTCTTCGCCGGGATCTTCCCGGGCCTTCCCCGGGGGGAGCGCTTTCGCCGCACGGCCGCGGAAACGCTCAACCGCTCGGATCGTTTCGGGGTGATCCTCCTGCGTCGTCTCGGGGGGGAGCGCGAATCTCCTGCCGCCCGCCCCGTCTTGGAAGCCCCCTCCCCGCCGGCGTCGCTCCGCAGCCGTCCGGAGGGCCTCTGGGGCCTCGAGGACGAAGGCGAGCTGGCCGTGATCCTGCCGGGCGCGGGTTCCGCGGCGTGCCTGGAGTTCGCCGCGCGCCTGCAGCACGAAATCGAGGAGCTCACGGCCGTATCCCCGATCGCCGGGATCGCCCTCTACCCGACCCTCGACGACGCTCGGCCGCGGATCTTCGAAAACGCGCGCCTGGCCCTCGATCACGCCGCCTTCTACGGCCCCGGCGGCCGCGCTCTCTTCGACGCCACCACCCTCAACATCAGCGGGGACCGACGCTTTGAAGCAGGCGATCTCGTGGGCGCCCAGGCCGAATTCGAGCGCGCCCTCGCGCTCGATCCCGCCCACGGGAATGTCCTGAACAGCCTCGGCGTCTGTCTGGCGCTGCGCGGCGATTCCGAGGGCGCCCTCGAGCGCTTCTCGGCGGCGATCCGCCTGGACCGCGGCGAGTACATGGCCGTTTACAACCTGGGTCTCGTGCACGCACTGAACGGTCGGCTGGAAACCGCACTCGGCTTTTTCCTGCGGGCGGCCGAGCTGCGCGCCGACGTCTACGAGATCCATCTGGAACTGGGGAAGACCTACCTCGCGCTCGGGCAACCCGAGGCCGCGCGGAGCCACCTCGAGCAGGCCGCGCGCCTGGGCGGCCGCGGCTCGGCCGTCTTCCGGCTTCTCGGCGAGTGTCACGAGCGAACCGGAAACCCGCAACGGGCGGCCTCGGCCTACCAAAAGGCCGTTCAAGTGAACCCCGCCGACGCCCAGGCCCTCTCGCGCTTGGGCACCCTGTACGCGGCCCGGGGGGAAAACGAGGAAATCGCGCTGCTCTTCTGCCGCGAAAGCGCCCGACTGGCCCCCGGCGACGCGGGCGTGCGCGAGCGGCTCGGCCGGCTGCTTCTGCGGGCCGGCCGTCTCGAGGAGGCGCTCGCCGAGCTGGAGGCGGCCTGTCGTCTGGGCGAAAACCTCGTCGAGGAAATCGCCGCGCTGCGCCGGCGGCTCGGGAAGGCCGCCGCGGGGGAGGCTGCGCCATGAACGTGGAGGAACAATGGCTCGAAGCCGCGCTGCAAGAGCACCAGCGGGCGGTGCGGTTGGCCGTGGACTCCCAGCGCCGCAAAATTCTTCAGGCCGCCGAAACGATCGCCGCCTGCCTCCTGCGCGGGGGAAAGGTGCTGCTCTTCGGCAACGGAGGAAGCGCGGCGGACGCCCAGCATTTCGCCGCCGAATTCGTGAACCGCTTCCGCTTCGATCGGCCGCCGCTTGCCGCCCTCGCCCTGACGACCGACGCCGCGGTGCTGACGAGCATCGCCAACGATTCACGCTTCGAGCGGATCTTCGCCCGCCAGGTTCAGGCTCTCGGCCGCGCCGGCGATATCGCCTGGGCGTTGAGCACCAGCGGGGAATCGCCGAATGTCCTCGCGGGAATCGCCGCCGCCCGCGAAACGGGCCTCCGGACGATCGTCTTCACCGGACGAGGGGGAAGGCTGGCGCAAGGGGGGGCCGACATCGTGCTGCAGGTCGAAGCCGCGGAAACGGCCCGGATCCAGGAAGCCCATTTGCTTCTCGGGCATCTGATCTGCGGGCTGGTGGAGGAACGGCTCTTCGGGACCGCCGCGGAATCCCGCCACGGCCCCCCGCCGTTCCCCTCCAAGGAGAGCCCCGGTCCGCCTTGACATCGCCTTGTTTTTCGCTTTTAAGCCGTTATTTTCAACGGGAAGCGCGAGATCCGAGAGGGCTTTCGTTGCCGAGCGGTTTCCGTCCGGCGGTCATCGAAGGAGGAACATGCCGATCTACGAATACCATTGTGAAAAATGCGGCGAGGACTTCGAGTGTCTCGTCCTGGGTTCCGAAAAGGTGCTCTGCCGGAAGTGCCGCAGCGGCCGCATCCGCAAACGGATTTCCGCCTGCGGCTTCGTGAGCAAAGGCTCGGGCGGGGAGACCGTGAAAAAGGCGGCCGGGTCCGCCTGCGGCTCTTGCAGCGCCGGAAGCTGCACGAGCTGCCGAAGCTGATGGCCGAAACCCTCGTCATCGGCACCCGCGGCAGCCCGCTCGCCCTCCGGCAAGCCGAGACGGTGGGCGAGGCGCTCGAGCGGCTGTGGCCCGATCTCAAGGTGCGACTGGAGATCATCCGCACGCGCGGGGACCGCTTTCTCGAGGCGCCCCTTGCGGCCGTGGGCGGCAAAGGGTTGTTCGTGAAGGAAATCGAGGAGAGTCTGCTCGCGGGCCGTGCGGATCTCGCCGTCCACAGCCTCAAGGACGTTCCCGCGGAAACCGCGGCCGGATTGACCTTCGGGGCGATCCCCGCCCGCGAGAACCCCGGCGATGCGCTGATCTCCCGCCGGGGAGAGCGCCTCGCCGAGCTTCCCCCCGGAAGCCGTGTCGGAACCAGCAGCCTGCGCCGCGCCGCCCAGCTGCGGCGGCTGCGGCCCGACCTCGAACTGCTTTCGCTGCGGGGCAACGTGGAAACGCGCCTGCGCAAACTGGACTCCGGTGAGCTCGAGGCGGTGGTGCTGGCCACGGCCGGCCTGAACCGCCTCGGCCTCGCCGCCCGGATCTGCGAGCGCTTCGATCCCGAGCGGCTGCTGCCCGCGGTCGGACAGGGGGCGCTCTGCGTTCAGATCCGGGAGGGGGATCCGCGCACGGCCGAGCGGGTCGCCCCCCTCGACCACGCGCCCACCCGAACCGCCGTCGCCGCCGAGCGGGCCTTTTTGCAACGCCTGGAGGGCGGCTGCCAAGTGCCGATCGCCGGTTTCGCCCAGCTCCGGGGCGGGACGGTCGAGCTGCGGGGGCTGGTCAGCGACTTGAAGGGGGAGCGCGTCGTCAGCGGGGCGGTCCGCGGCGATGCCGGCCGGCCGCGGGAGCTCGGTGTCGCCCTGGCCGAAGAGCTCCTCGGGCGGGGCGCAGCCGACATCCTGGCGGCGCTCGACGGGAAAGGACGGGCATGAATCCGGACCCCGCCCCCGTTTACCTGGTCGGTGCCGGCCCCGGCGATCCGGGCTTGATCACGCTGCGGGGGATCGAATGCCTCGGCCGGGCGGAGGTCGTGGTCTACGATTATCTCGCCGCCCCCGAGCTGTTGCGCCATGCGCCGGCCCAGGCGGAGAAGGTCTACGCCGGCAAACAGGCCGGCGACCACGCCCTTTCCCAGCAGGACATCAACGCCCTTCTCGTCGAGCGGGCGCGCGCCGGAAAAACCGTGGTGCGCCTGAAGGGCGGCGACCCCTTCGTCTTCGGTCGCGGCGGGGAAGAGGCCGAGGCCCTCGCGCAGGCGGGCATCCCCTTCGAAGTCGTCCCCGGGGTTTCCTCCGCGGTCGCCGCCCCGGCCTACGCCGGAATCCCCCTGAGCCACCGGCGGCTCACCTCGACCATCACCCTCGTCACCGGCCACGAGGATCCCGCCAAGGCCGGCTCCGGGATCGACTGGGCCTGCCTCGCCCGCGGGACCGGGACCCTCGTTTTCCTCATGGGGGTCAACACCCTGTCCGCCATCACCTCCAGCCTGGCCGCCCACGGACGCGACCCGGCGACGCCGGCCGCCGTCGTGCGCTGGGGAACGACCCCCCGGCAGCAGACCGTGACCGGAACCCTGGCCGATATCGCCGCGCGAACCCGCGAGGCGGGCATCCGGCCGCCGGCGCTGATCGTGATCGGAGAGGTCGTGCGCCTGCGGGAGCGGCTCAACTGGTTTGAACGTCGGCCCCTTTTCGGTCGCCGGATCGTCGTCACCCGCGCCCGCGAACAGGCGAGCGATCTCGTTCGCCGGCTGACGGACCTGGGTGCGGAATGCCTCGAGACGCCGGCCATCCGGATCGCCCCGCCGCCCGACTGGCGGCCGCTCGACGCAGCGATCGCCGATCTCTCCTCCACCGACTGGGTGATCTTCACCAGCGTCAACGGCGTCGACTTCTTCTTCCAACGCCTCGAAGCGACCGGCCGCGACGCGCGGGCGCTGGCGGGGGTCAAAACGGCCGCCATCGGTCCGGCGACCGCCGCGCGGCTCAAGCGCCACGGCATCCGCAGCGATCTCCTCCCCGAGACCTACCGCGCCGAAGCGATCGTCGAGGCCTTCCGGCGTGAAGCGCTCTCCGGCCGCGTCGTCCTGTTGCCGCGCGCCGCGGAGGCGCGGCCGGTTCTGCCCCGGGAGCTCGCCGCCCTGGGGGCCGTGGTGCGCGAGGTGGAAGCCTACCGGACCCTTCCGGCCGAATCCGATGCCGCCGAGCTCCTGGCCCGCCTCGAAGAGCGCACGATTGACCTGATCACCTTCACGAGTTCCTCGACCGTCAGCCATTTTCTGAAGCGGCTTCCTCCGGCGCGCCTTGCCGGCCTGATCGCCGGCATCCCCTGCGCCTGCATCGGCCCGATCACGGCCGAAACGGCCCGGCGCGCAGGCCTGGAGGTCGCGGTCGAGGCCTCGGTCTACACCATCGAGGGGCTGGTCGAGGCGATCCTCGCCTGGGCGCGGATGCCCCGGAACACCCCCTGATCCTTTTGCGACCCGAGGGGAGGCCGTCGCATGGAGATCGATTGCGAGGAGAAAGAGGACGCCCTCTGCATCCGGCTGGGCGGGCGGCTGGACGCGGAGTCGGCGCCGGAGGCGGAGCGCCGGGTCCGTCAGGCTCTGGAGGAGGGCAAAAGGCGGCTGCTCTTTGACTTAAGCCGCCTCGACTACATCAGCAGCGCCGGACTGCGGGTGATTTTGATGGCGCTGAAAACGCTGATCCCCGCAGGCGGCAAGGTCGTTTTGTGCGGGCCCACACCGCACGTGCGCGAAATCTTCGAAGTCAGCCGTTTTTCGACGCTCTTGCCGATCGCCGAAACCGCCGCGGCGGGCTGGCGGCTGATGGAATGAGGCCTGTTTCGGAGCGGCCCCTCCTCCCGGTCGGCTGCCGCATCCGAACACGCAAGTCCACGCCATGCACCGGAATGTGCCCCATACGCTGATCGACCCTTGCAACCGGCGCCTGAACTACCTGCGGATCTCGGTCACCGACCGCTGCAACCTGCACTGCGCCTATTGCACCCCCCTCGAAGAGGACCGCAGGCTCGAACACGCCGAGATCCTGCGCTACGAGGAGATTCTGCGCCTGGTGCGGATCGGCGTACGCCTGGGAATCGAAAAAATCCGCATCACGGGGGGTGAGCCCCTCCTGCGTCGCGATCTTCCGACCCTGCTCGCCGCGATCCACCGGCTGCCCGGCATCCGCGACCTTTCGCTGACGACCAACGGGCTTCTGCTCGAGGAGCACCTCGAACGGCTGGTCGCGGCGGGGCTCCGGCGCGTCAACGTGAGCCTCGACACGCTCCAACGGGAGCGCTACCGCCGGATCACCGGGGTCGACGCCCTGGAGCGTGTGCTCGCAGCGATCGAGGCCGCCCTCGCCGCCGGCCTGCATCCCGTCAAGATCAACGTGGTCGCGCTGCCCGGGGTGAACGAGGACGAGCTGCTCGACCTGGCGCGGCTGTCGCTGACGCGGCCGCTTCATGTCCGCTTCATCGAGTTCATGCCGATCGGCCGCTCCCGCCTGAGCGCGCGCCCCCCGCTGCTCGTGCCCGAAATCCGGCGCCTTCTGGCCCCGCTGGGCGAGCTTTCGCCCGTTCCGCGGGACGAGATGGACGGACCGGCGCAGCGCTGGCGGATCCCGGGAGCCGCGGGAGAGATCGGCTTCATTCCCGCGATCAGCCACCACTTCTGCCGCCGCTGCAACCGCCTGCGGCTGACCGCCGCCGGAAGTCTCCGCCCCTGCCTGCTCTCGGACCGCGAGGAGGACCTCAAGGGGCCGCTGCGCGCCGGAGCGAGCGACGAGGCGCTGGCGGCGATCTTCCTCGCCGCCGCCCGTCACAAACCCTCGGATCACGCGCTCGCCGCCGGCGAGCCGGCCCATGTCTGCTGTCAGATGCAATCGATCGGCGGCTGATCCCTTGGCAACCCCCGAAAGGAGGAATCCATGAGCGTCACCCTCGAAGTCGTTCCCATTGAAAATCCCGAGGCGCACAACCTGATCCTCGGCCAGTCCCACTTCATCAAGACCGTCGAAGACCTCCACGAGGCGCTGGTGGGGGCCGTTCCCGGAGCGAAGTTCGGCATCGCCTTCTGCGAGGCCTCCGACGTCTGCCTGGTGCGGCGCTCGGGAACCGACCCGGCGCTGGTCGAACTGGCCCAGAAAAACGCCCTCGCGCTGGGAACCGGGCACGCCTTCCTGATTTTCCTGAAGGGGTTCTATCCGATCAACGTCCTGAACGCGGTGAAGCAGGTCCCCGAGGTCTGCCGCATCTTCTGCGCGACGGCGAACCCCGTCCAGGTCGTGGTCGGCCGCACGGCGCAAGGGCGCGGGATCCTCGGCGTGATCGACGGGTTCGCCTCCCAGGGCATCGAAACCGAGGCCGACGCGCAAAAGCGCCGCGAGCTGCTGCGCCGCATCGGCTACAAGCTGTAAGAACCTTCGGGAGCAGAAGCCTCCATGGAGCGTCGCCGTTTCCTGAAGAGTCTTTTCGCCGCCGCGGCGGCCGGCCTTTTCGGCCGCCCCTCCCGGTCGCCGGCCGCGGCCGATGCCGCCGCGGCCGGCGGGGTCATCGACTTCTACGGCCATTTCTCGAGCCTGCGGGTCATCGATTTCCTCGAGTCCCACGGCGGGTTGCGGCCGCACCCCTTCCGCCGGTTGTTCGCGAACACCGCCGAGCTGATCGATCCCGGCCGGCGCCTCGCCCTGATGGAGGAATGCGGCATCGACCACTCCGTTCTCGTGCCGCTGCCATGGCTCGAGACCGCCCCCGCCGTGTGGGCCGACCCCCGGCGCTGCCTCGAGGCCGCGCGCCTCTTGAACGACGATCTCGCCGCCGTGGCGGCGAGTCACCCGAAGCGTTTCTCGGCGGTCGCGGTCCTGCCCACCCCAAACCGCGAGGTGCTGCTCGAAGAGTTCCGGCGCGCGCTCGACGAACTCGGCATGGTGGGCGGGCTTTTCGTCACCGGCCCCACGGTCAAGCGCCCCGACCACCCCGACCTCGAGGCGCTTTACGCCGAGGCCGCCCGACGCGATGTGCCGCTCTGGATCCACCCCTCGCGCCCCCCGAGCGTCGCCGATTACCTCGATGAGCCCGAGTCGCGCTATCAGATCTGGCAAACCCTCTCCTGGCTCCAGGACAGCTCGGCCGCCATGGTGCGAATCGTCTTCGCCGGCGTCTTCCTGCGCCATCCCGGCCTCAAGCTCGTGATCCATCACCACGGGGCGCTCGTTCCCCTCTTCGCCCAACGCATGCAGTACGGCTGGGACTATTTCGAGCAGAACACGGGGATGCGGCAGCCCACCCCGATCCGGCCTCCCTACATCGAGCATTTCCGAAACTTCTACTGCGACACGGCCACCCAGGGAACCGCCCCGCCGCTGATCGAGATGGCGGTCTCCTTCTTCGGCGCCGAGCGCGTGCTCTTCGGCTCGGATGCCCCGATGGACGCCTCCGGGGGGCGACACTTCACGCGCGACGCGCTGGCAAGTGTGGGCCGGGCGGGGCTTCGGGCCGAAGAGAAGGAAAAGATCCTGCGCCGCAATGCGCTCCGGTTGCTGAAAAGGGCGGAAATCCCCGGGAAGGGCTAGAAGGTCTTCGCCAGGCGGAAGACCCCCTTGTTTCCCTGAGGACGGTTTTCCGCCTCGAACTCGCGGTAGGCGTGGAGGAACACCGACCAGCTCCCCCAGCGGAACTTGAGGCCGGGGCCGATCCCCAGAACTCGCTCGCGCGAGCGGGAAAGAGGCTCCCCGTCCAGGCGGTCGTCGCTCACCTGTTTCAACCCGTAGGCCGACAGCCCGAGCCGCAGCCCCTCGATCGCTTCGAAGGAGACCGCGACATTGGCGTGGACGGCCTGGCCCGGCTGCGCCCGTTCGGCTCCCAGCCGGTCGAACGGATCGCGGTTCTCGAAGTTGTAGAGGTAATGAAGGCGCGTGCTCGCCTCGAGCCGGGGCGTCGGCACCCAGGTCGCGGCGTAATAGGGGTTGAAGCTCACGAGATGGGTGCCGACGTTGACCGCGGAGCGGCTCGCGTAGTCGCCGGTCGGCAGTTTGAAGAGCAGGTTCACCCGCTGGAAGAGGGAGGTCCCGCCGAGCCTCGCCTCGGGCCACTGGAGGAAGGCGGGGCAGACCGTGACATCGCCGAAACCGCGGTCCGTGTCCCGCGGGCCGAAGTCGGTATCGAGGTCGATCCGGACCAAGGGAACCAGGACCTCCAGCCCGTACCAGGCGCCGAGGAGCTTCGTGCGGCTCATCCAGGCGACGTGGGTGACGGCGGAGAAGATCTCCGCACGGTTTTCCCCCGGGCGCCGACCGCCGTCGGCGTCTCGGAAGCTGCCGGCGCGATAAAGGCTCAGGGTTTCCTGGACGAGCCAGCCCGGAAAGGCGATCCCGTCCTGGAAATTCGTGTCCCCGAGGTTGACGGGGGGAAGGGAGAGATCGGCCGCCAGGCCGGCGGCGGCGCTCCAGAGCCCGAACGCCGCAACCGCCAAGATGCGTCCTCCGCGCCGACGAAACCCCCCGCCGCGCGGCGATCTTTTCGACCGCATCTTACGCCTCCGCCCGCCGTGCCCCATGGCCTCTTCCTTTCTCCTTCCGCGACCGGGCATCGCGCGCCCCCCCAAGGCGCGAACCGTGCGCGCTTTTAGGACACCGGCCGACGGCTGTCAACCTCCGGGGCGGAAGGCGTTCTCGAGCGCCCGCGACATGCGCTCGAGCGCGGTCTGAAGGAGACGGCGCGGGCAGCCGAAATTGAGCCGCAAAAAGCCGGGACCGGCGAAGTCGCGGCCGTCCTGCAGCCCGACCCCTGCGGCTTCGAAAAAGGCGGCCGGATCCTTCAGCCCGCTGGCACGGACGTCGATCCAGGCGAGATAGGTCCCCTCGATCGGGGCCGCGGCGAGCCCGCCCGGCATGCCGGCCAGCGCCCGGGTCAGCCGATCGCGGTTTTCGCGCAGATAGGCGATCAGGGCGCGCCGCCAGGGCTCTCCTTCGCGGTAGGCCGCCTCGGCGGCGGCATAGCCGAAGGGGTTGATCATCGGCACGATCCCGGCCATCGCCCGGCGGAAGCGGCGGCGCAGCTCCTCGGAGGCGATCACGGCGAAACCGCATCCCAGACCGGCCAGGTTGAAGGTTTTGCTGGGCGAAAGCAGGGTGATCGTGCGGCGGGCGATCTCCGGGTCGAGGGCGGCGAGGGGTCGGTGCTCGAGGCCGGGCTCGAGAACGAGGCCGGCGTGGATTTCATCGGAGCAGACCGTGAGCCCGAAGCGCAGGCAGAATTCGGCCACGGCCTCCAGTTCCCGGCGCCGGTAAACCCGACCCACGGGGTTGTGGGGGTTGCAGAAGAGGAAAAGGCGGCTGCGGGGGGTCAGCGCCGCCTGGAGGCGCTCGAAGTCGATCTCCCAGCGACCCTGCGCTTCGGCGAGGCGTACGGCGATCAGACCGCGCCGGGCGAAGCGCGGCGCGGAAAGAAAGGGCGGGTAGATCGGAACCAGCGTGAGAACGTCGTCGTGGTCCTCGCCGATCGCCCGGCAGACGACGTTCAGCCCGGTGCCCAGGCCCGGAAGAAAGACGATCCATTCGGGGGCGACCTCCCAAGCGTAGGCCGCCGCAAGATGCACGCGGATCGCCTCCCGCAGTCCGGCCGGCGGGGCGGTGTAGCCGAACACCCCGTGATCCGCGCGCCGGTGCAGGGCCGCGATCACGGCCGGGGGCGATCGAAAGTCCATGTCCGCGACCCACATCGGCAGGATGTCCCGGCCGGCGTAACGCTCCCATTTCTCGCTGGCGGTGCCGCGGCGGTCGACCACGGTATCGAAGTCGAACATGGCGAAGACCTTTTTTTGCTTGCGCCGGGTGGAGGCGCCCCGGCGGGGGGATTCAGCGCCGGCCGCGCAGCAGCGCCTGGTAGGCTTCGGCGAGCCGGATGAAGCGTTCATGACTTCCGCCCCGGTCGGGGTGCAGCTCGCGCGCCCGCCTCCGGTAAAGCCGCGCGAGCTGACGGCGGTTCAAGGCCCGCAGATCGGCGATCGGGCGACCGAAGGCCTCGGCGACGGCCTCCGGTTCCGGGGTGCGGGGGGCGGCGGGACGAAAAGCCTGCCGGCGGTAGAGAAACTCCTGCAGGAACTGCGCCAGCGGCGGAGGACCGAAATCGTAGTCGAAGTACATCACGACATAACGGAAAAGATAGCTTCGCAGCCGCTCGCGCGGCTCCAGCCCCCCCCAGAAGCGGGCATCTTCGAGCAGCCCGCACAGGCTCTCGAGGAAACGCTCGTCCATCGCCTCGAGGTCGAGAAACTGCGGGTTCTCCCGGGCGTAGCGTTGCGGGAAGAATCGCTGCAGGTCGAAAATGGCGTAGGTGTAAGCTTTGAGCTCCCGCGGGCGAAGCGCGGTCTCCTGATCCATGAACCCTTGTTCGATCTCGTCCCGCGATTTCCCGGCGAAGCGCCCCCACAGCGAGGCCGGCAGGCGCTCGCTGCCCCTCGAATCGGTCTGACCGGTCCGCAGAAAGAACAAGCGGCGGCGGTCGAAGGGGTGAACCTCCGCCGCGGGGACCTCCCGGCGCGGGCGGCGGTCGCCCTGGGCCCGCTGTTCCCGGCGCCGGAAGGGCTCAAGGCGGCGGCGGATCGCCTCCTCGAGAAAGGGCCAGAAGAGGTCCTCCAGTTCCTCCGTCGTGGGCTCGACCCCGCCGGCCTGGAGCGCTTCGAGCAGCTCCTCGGCGAAGGTGAAGGCGTTGCCCCCCGGGTAGACGAGAAAGCGCTGGGGCTCCGGCCCGAGATCGCAGAGATCCCGGTGTCGGAACCCATCCCCGGCGGGGACGGACTGGCGAAGGATGTAACGGGTTTTTCCCCCCTGAATCGATCGGGCGAGGTACATGGACGGCCGTCCGGACTCGGGTTCTTCGCCCCGGCTATAGGGCCGGAGGAAAGGGTTGTCAAATTCCGCCCTTGAGGATCGGCCGGGGGCGGCGTATGCTGATTCGCGCGATCATGAACCGCGCTTTCGCGACAGACGGAAAGGAAAATGCCATGGTTCTCCCGAGGGAAAACCGCCCGCTCGGGCGAAGCGGGATCCGGATCTCGCCGATCGTCATGGGCCTCTGGCAGGCCGGGAAAGAGATGTGGGCCGGGATCGACGACGCCGAGATCCGCCGCGGCATCCGGGCCGCCGTCGACGCCGGCATCAACGCCTTCGATACGGCCGAGGTCTACGGCAAGGGGTACTCCGAGCGCATGCTGGCCGCCGCCACCGCGGAGGTGCGCGACCAGGTGGTCTACTGCACCAAGGTCTTCGCCAACCACCTGCGCTACGACCAGGTGATCGCCGCCTGCGAGCGCTCGCTCAAGAACCTCCGGACGGACCGCATCGACCTCTACCAGATCCACTGGCCCTCGACGAGCTGGTCGACTCCCCGGGTCCCGATCGAGGAAACGATGGGCGCCCTGAAGGACCTCCAGGCGCAGGGCAAAATTCGGGCGATCGGGGTTTCCAATTTCTCGCGCGCCCAGCTCGAAGAGGCGCTCGCCTGGGGTCGCATCGACAGCCTGCAGCCGCCCTACTCCCTCTTCTGGCGGCATGTCGAGCGCGACGCGGCGGCGTTCTGCCGCGAGCACGAAATCACGATTCTCGCTTACTCGCCGCTCGCCCAGGGCATCCTCGCCGGCCGCTTCGCGGCCAAGCCGCACTTCGCTCCCGGCGACCACCGGGCGAAAAACCGTCTGTTCCGCCCGGAGATCTATCCCCGCGTGCAGCGCGCCCTCGAGGAGTTGCGGCCGATCGCCGCACGCCTCTCCATCAGCCTCGCGCAATTGGCGCTCGCCTGGGTGATCGCGCAGCCGGGCACCTGTGCCGTGGCCGGGGCCCGCAGCGCATCCCAGGTGCGCGAAAACGCGGCCGCGATGGACGTGCGCCTCGGCGCGGCGGACCTCGCGGAGCTCGACCGCGTCAGCCGGGGGGTCATCGAGTTGCTCGACGACAACCCCGTCCTCTGGGATTTCTGAGCCGCCCCTCAGCAGCGGAAGGGGTAGAAGTGGTGATAGCAGAAGCCGCCGGGATCGCCGTAAGCGACCTCGACGTCGGCCAGGCAGGCGCCGATCGCCTCCCGGGAGCGCTCCTCGTAGTCGGGCCGCTCTTCCTCCCTTCGCTTGCAGGGCAGGCAGATTGGTTCATGGTCCCAGACCGACAGGATGCGCGGCTCCTGGGGCGTGAGCGCCCCGCCGCAGCGCGCGCAGGCGGTTGCACAGCGCAACGACTCTTTCCAGTTCCGGCTCACGAAACCCTCCTTTGGGCAAAGTGAACCCCGGGCCCTTTACTTTCGGGCCAGCATCTCCCGGGCCAGCTCCTTCAGGATCTCGACGAGATTTCCTCCCCGCTCCCGGCCGATGCGGTGCGCCTCCTCCACGATGCGCGCGGCATGGCGCCGGAGCTCGGCCTCCTCGAGCGGAGGTCCCGGCCGCCGCGCCAGCTGCCAGCGAAGAATCCGCAGGGCGAGTTCCTCCTCCCGCCGCCGGAAGAATCCCATGTCAGCTCCCTTCGCCGCGCGACCGGCAGATCCGTTCCGCCAGCCGCTCGAGGACAAGCCGCGGCGCAAGGGTGGAGGATTTGAGCGCCGCCTCCACCGCGACGGCCTGCTCGAGGGCACCGGCGAGCTCGGCACGGGAAAAGCCGGCCGCTTGGCCCAGCAGCACATAAACAGGGTAAGCGCTCGTCGGGTTGCGGGCAAGCCGCAGCTCGGCGGCGGCCGGGCTCTCCCCTGCGCTCTCCGCGCCGGAGTCTTCCCCGCCCCCCAGCCCCCGGTCGTAGGCGAGCACCGCAGGCCAGAAGGTCTTCTGAAAGGTTCCGTACTCCGGCCGTCTGCGCCGCAAAACCGCGCCCGGTCCGGAGAGGAAATCTTCGGCGACGATCAGGCGGCGCAGCAGGTTGGTCACGGCGGCGAGCACAGCGAGGGGGTGGGTTCCGAAGTCGAGAAGCGACTTCATCACCGTTCGTGCCCGATCGCGGTCACGGTCTCCCAGCGCCTGGGTGAGCTCGAAGAGAGGATCGGTCCGCGAGCGCGAAAGAACCGCGGCGACATCCGCCGCCGTGACCTCCGATCGCTCCCCGACATAGGCGATCAGCGTCTGCAGGTGCGCGACGAAGACCCCGGGGTCGAAGCCGGTCAGGTCGCGAAGCGCCGCCAGAGCGGCGGGCCCCATGGTTTTTCCCGCGGCGGCGAGTCGGGGGCGCGCCAGCTCCTCAAGGATCGCCTCCCGCGCCGTCTTTTCCGCGCGGCGCTCCCCGCGGGGAACCGAGCAATCGATGACGACCCCGAGGCGCTGCACGGCCCGGAAGAGACTCCGCCGCCGATCGACCGCCGCGCAGGTGAGGATCAGATGATGCCCGGCGGGAAGCTCCGCGGCGAGCGCTTCCTCGATCCTTCGGGCGGTCTCGGCGACGGGGACCGGCGTCGGCTCCCCGCTCTCTTCCGCCAGAAGCGCGCGCATCCAGGCCGCCTCCGCCGCCGGGTCGGCGCCTTCGGGAAGCCAAGCCGCGGGAAGGCGCTCGAAGCCCCGAGGCTCCGAGATGCCCTCGAGAGCGAAGGCCTCGAACAGCCGCGACCGCGCCCGGAGGCGGTCGCCTGAGGAGAGGGCGCGGCGCGCCTCCTCGACAAGCGTCGCGGCGCGGCCGCCTTCGGCGAAGAGGGGCGCCTGCCGCCAGAGAACCACTTTTCCCGACCCGAGAAGCGAATAGGTCCGCAGCGCGGAGAGGACCTCGGCCGCGGAAACGGCCGTCCCCTCGAAGGTCTCGAGGGCGAAACGGGCCGCTCCTCGGGGAAGGAGCGTCGCCACGAGGCGGTCGCACACCTCACGCACGAACCAGGGCTCGCCGTGGATCAGGACGACGCCGGGCGGAGGGGTTGCCGAGGTCCGCCGCGCGAGCGCGTCCGCCCACCCCGCGAACTCCCGGAAGGTGATCTCGGCCATCGTCTTCCCCTTCCGTCTGCCGTCAGGGAGCTTCGGGCGGCGGAGCCGGCCGCTTGCGCGCGGGAAAGAAGAGCTGCAAGGCGCAAAGCCCCACCCCCACGGTGATCGCGCTGTCGGCCACGTTGAAGGCCGGCCAGTGCCACCGCCCTACGTAGAAATCGAGGAAATCGACGACCTCCCCGAAACGGAAGCGGTCGACGAGATTGCCCAGGGCTCCGCCGAAGACGAGCGTCAGCCCCCAGGAGAGCCGCCGCTGCGAAGACGGAGTCTGCAGATACAGGGCGAGCAGCACGAACACGGCGGCGATCGAGGCCGCCGCGAACAGCGTCAGCCGCCATGCGGGGTCAAGCTGCTGGAGGAACCCGAAGGCGCCGCCGGGGTTGCGCACGTGGGTAAGATCGAAAAACCCCGCAATGACGGGAAGGCTTTCCCCCGGGGCCAGACCGGCGAGCACGAGCGCCTTGGTCGCCTGGTCGATGACCAGAAGGCCTCCGGCCGTGCACAAAAGCCGCGGCAGCCCGGCCAGACCCGGAAAGCGGTCGCGGAGAGCCCGCCGTCTCACGCGGACTCCTCGAGAGCCCGACGGCAGCGGGGGCAGATGTCGGGGTGATCGGGAAAGGTTCCGACCTCGGGGTCGAAGACCCAGCAGCGGGCGCATTTGCGTCCGGGGGCCGGCTCGACCCGCACGGAAACCGGCGCCGCCGCGCCCTCTTCCCCCGGGACGGCGCCGGGGGGTTCGCCCCGCCGGAGGTCGACCGCGGAGACGATGAAGACCGCCGGCAGCTCGGCCGCGAAGGGACGGAGCTGCACGTAGAGCTCGTCGGCTGCTTCGAGAACGATTTGCGCCTCGAGCGACTGGCCGATGCGCTTTTCGGCCCGCGCCTGCTCGAGCGCCCGCGTCACCTCGGTGCGCACGCGGAAGACGGGCTCCCAGCGCGCGGCAAGCTCCGGGTCGGTCCAGAGGGGATCGGGCTCCGGGAGCGAGGCGAGATGGACGCTTTCCTCACGGCCGGGGCGGGACGGCAGGTGACGCCAGATCTCCTCGGCCGTAAACGGCAGGATCGGGGCGACCAGCCGCGTGAGGCCCTCGAGCAAAAGGTAAAGCGCCGTCTGGGCGCTCCGCCGCAGCGGAGAGCCGGCCGCCGAGGCGTAGAGGCGGTCCTTGAGAATATCGAGGTAGAGGGCGGAGAGATCGTTGGCGCAGAAGTTGTGCAGGCCGTGAAAAATCGAATGGAATTCGTATTCGCCGTAGGCGCGCCGGGCTTTCTCCACGAGGCGCTGCCAGCGGTGGAGGAAGAGACGGTCGATCTCCCGCATCGCCGGCGGGTCCACGGCATGCCGCGCCGGCTCGAAGTCGTAGAGGTTTCCGAGCAGAAAGCGGCAGGTGTTGCGAATCCGGCGGTAGGCGTCGCTCAGCTGGGAGAGGATGGTCTCCGAAATGCGGATGTCGTCGCGGTAGTCGGAGGCCGCCACCCACAGGCGCAGGATCTCGGCCCCGAAGCGGTCGATCACCTCCTTGGGGGCGATCACATTGCCGAGCGACTTGGACATCTTGCGGCCCTCGGCGTCGACCACGAAGCCGTGGGTCAGGACCGCTTCGTACGGGGCGCGCCCGCGCGTTCCGACCGCGGTCAACAGCGAGCTGTGAAACCAGCCGCGGTGCTGGTCGCTGCCCTCGAGGTAGAGGTCGGCGGGCCAGCCGAGGTCCTCACGCTCCTCGAGGACCGCGGCATGGCTCACTCCCGAGTCGAACCAGACATCGAGGATGTCGCTCTCCTTGCGCAACCGCTCCTCGCCGCAGGCCGGGCAGCGCGTGCCGGCAGGAACGAGCTCGCCGGCCTCGCGCTCGAACCAGACGTCGGCGCCGTGAGCGCAGAAAAGACGAAAGACATGATCGGCGATCGCCTCGTTCAACACGAGCGCCCCGCAGCCCTCGCAGGTGAAGACCGGGATGGGGACGCCCCAGGCACGCTGCCGGGAGACGCACCAGTCGGGGCGGTTCTGGATCATGCCGTAGATCCGCTCCCGCCCCCAGGCGGGGATCCAGCGCACACGGTCGATCGCCTCGAGGGCCCGCCGCCGCAGGCCGTTTTTGTCCATGGCGATGAACCACTGCGGGGTCGCCCGGAAGATCACCGGCCGCTTGCAGCGCCAGCAATGAGGATAGCTGTGGGTGTAGGTCTCGGCGTGGATCAGGCTGCCGCGCGCCCGCAGCGCCTGGAGGATCCGCGGGTTGGCTTCGAAAACGGCGAGCCCCCCGAATTCCGGAACCTCGGGCAGGAAACGGCCGTCGTCGTCGACCGGCGAATAGGCCTCCAGTCCGTAGCGGCGGCCGACGTCGTAGTCCTCGCGCCCGTGGCCGGGAGCGGTGTGGACGCAGCCGGTCCCGGCATCGAGCGTGACATGGGAGGCGAGCACGACGAGCGAATCGCCGCCGCTCAGCGGGTGTCGGCAGCGTAAGCCCTCGAGGCGCCGCGGGTCGATCGCCCCGAGCACGCGGGCCCCGCTGCGGCCGAAGGCCTGGAGGCAGGGCGCGAGCCGATCGCGCGCGATCAACCACGCCTCCCCGGGATCGCCCTCCACGGCGACGTAGGCGTAGTCGGGATGCAGCGCGACGGCAAGATTCGCCGGAATCGTCCACGGGGTCGTCGTCCAGATCACGGCCACGAGCCGCCGCCCCGCGAGTTCCGGAGACATCCCCTCCGGCGGGCCCTCCAGAGGGAACTTGACGTAGATCGAGGGCGAGGATTCCTCCTCGTACTCGATTTCCGCCTCCGCGAGCGCGGTGCGGCAGGTGAAGCACCAGTGAATCGGCTTGCGGCTGCGGACGAGATCGCCCGAAAGACCGAAATGCAGGCACTCGCGGGCGATGATCGCCTCGTAGCGGGGATCCATCGTCAGGTAAGGCCGCTCCCAGTCGCCCATCACGCCGAGCCGCTTGAACTCCTCGCGCTGGATGGCGATGAAGCGTTCGGCGTATTGCCGGCAGCGCTGGCGCACCTGGGCAAGGCTGAGGGCACGTTTGCGATCGCCCAACTCTTTGTCCACGTTGTGCTCGATCGGCAGCCCGTGGCAGTCCCAGCCGGGGACGTAGACCGCATCGTATCCGGCCATCTGGCGCGAGCGGACGATGATGTCCTTGAGGATCTTGTTCAACGCCGTGCCGATGTGGATGTGTCCGTTCGCGTAAGGGGGGCCGTCGTGCAAAATGAAGCGCCGGCGGCCCTGCGAGGAGGCCCGGATCTTCTCGTAGAGCCGCGCCTGCTCCCAGCGGGCGAGCTGCTCGGGCTCGCGCCGGGCGAGGTCGGCCCGCATCGGAAAGGCGGTGGAAGGCAGGTTCAGCGTCGCTTTGTAGTCCATAGCCTCCTCCAGGCCCGCGGCGAGAAGCGCCGCGGGACGGTGTTCTTCCGGCTTCGGGCGGGGGCAAGCGGAAGCGCGGGGCCGGGCGAAACGCTCCGGCGGCGGTCAGAGCGGCCGGCGGTCCTCGTAGGCGACCTCGAGCAGGTAGCGGCCGTACTCGTTGTTGCGGAAGCCGTCCGCGAGGCGGACCAGCTGCTCGCGGTCGATGTAGCCCAGGCGGTAAGCGATCTCCTCGATGCAGGAGATCTTCAGCCCCTGCCGCTCCTGGATCGCCTGGACGTAGCTCGCCGCCTGTTGGAGCGCCTCGTGGGTGCCGGTGTCCAGCCAGGCGAAGCCGCGCCCCAGCGGTTCGACCCGCAGGTCTCCGCGCCGCAGGTAGGCGAGGTTCACGTCGGTGATCTCGAGCTCCCCCCGCGCCGAGGGCTTGAGTGCGGAGGCGATCGCGATCACGTCGTTGTCGTAAAAGTAGAGGCCCGGAACGGCGTACATCGACTTCGGCTGGGCGGGCTTTTCCTCGATGCCGATCACGCGGTGGTCGCCGTCGAATTCGACCACCCCGTAGCGGTGGGGGTCGCGCACGGGGTAGCCGAAGATCAACCCGCCCCGCCGCAGCTGGACCGCCGAGCGCAGGATCTTCGTCAACCCCGGCCCGTAGAAGATGTTGTCGCCGAGGATCAGACAAACCGTATCCCCGCCGATGAATTCGCGGCCGATCAGGAAGGCCTGGGCGAGCCCTTCGGGGCGGGGCTGTTCGGCGTAGAGGATGTTGAGCCCGATCCGGGAGCCGTCCCCGAGAAGGCGTCGGAAAAAGGGAAGATCGACCGGCGTCGTGATGATCAGGATGTCCCGCAGCCCCGCGAGCATGAGCACGGAGAGGGGATAATACACCATCGGTTTGTCGTAGACCGGGAGCAGCTGCTTGCTCACCCCGAGGGTGAGCGGGTAGAGCCGGGTCCCCGAGCCGCCGGCGAGGATGATGCCCTTCATGGTCTTGGTTGTCCTCTCAGGAAGTCAGATCCGCCAGCAGCCCTTCCAGGCCCAGGTAGGCGAATTTCAGGCGCAGAAACTCGGAGATCGTCGGCTGCGTGGGCCGGACGCGGAGATACATCCCGGCCTCGCTCGGCGTCCGTCCGCCTTTTTTCAGGTTGCAGGCCTTGCACGCGGCAACGCAATTCTCGAAGCTCGTGCGCCCTCCGCGCGAGCGGGGGATGACGTGGTCAATCGACAGCCGCTCGCGTTTTTCGCCGCAGTAGGCGCAGCGGAAGCCGTCGCGGATGAGGATGTTGCGCTTCGTGAAGGCGACCCCGGCACGGTAGAGGGTCCGGATCAGCTTGATCAGCCGCAGCACCGCCGGGATGCGCAGCAGGCGCCCGCCGGCGCTGCGGACCGTGGCGGCGGAATCCCGCACCACCTCGGCCTTGCCGCTCGCCATGAGGCAGACGGCGCGCTTCCAGTGCACGACGTTCAGAAAGGAATAGTCCGCGTTCAGAAGGATGCACGATTGCATGGGTCCCGCGCCCTCTCCCGGCGCTCCGGGTACGGATTCCCGCGGCGTCGCCGACCGAGGTTGTCGGCGCCGTCCGCCGGACTGCGCTAGTACTCCATCCCGGCATCGAAGTCAAACCGAGCCGGGACCGAGCCGACTTGCCAGCCTGCGGCCGGAAGGCTACAGTACAGGGATGACATTTGCCTCGCCGCGAGCTTCCCACCCGCCCCGGCGCCGCCTCCTCCGCGGCGGGCTGCGGCGGCTCGGGTTCGCCCTTTCGGCCTGGGCGGCGATCTCCTGCAGCCTGCCCTTTCTTCCCGACCCGGCGCTCCGCACCGGGCTCGAGCCCGTTCGCGACCTTTCCGCGGTCGGACGGGCCATCGAGCGGGCCGATGCGGCTTCGCCTCATCTTCTCGCGGTGGAGATCGGGCGGGTGACCGCCGGAGAGTTCCAGGCCCCGCTCTGGTACGCGGCCTTCCGGCCTTTCCGCTCCGGCCGCCCCCGGGCGCTGATCCTCGCCGGCACCCGCGGGGAGGATCGAGCCGCCGTGCAAGCGGCGCTCGACCTGCTGCGCGACCTCGCCGCCGCGCCGCAAGAGTTTTCCGGCTGGGACCTTGACCTGCTTCCGCTCCTGAATCCCTGGGGGTTCGTCCACGACCAGCCGGGAAACGCCTACGGGATTGACATCGACCGCGATTTCGTTCAGTTTCGCTCGGCGGAAGCGCGCCTGCTGCGAAAGTTTTTGCGGGAAAAACGCTACGATCTCGTGGTCGAGCTGCGCGAGGACGCCGGCGCGCGCGGGTTTGCGATCGGATGGACGGGGGCCGAAGATCCGAGCGCCTCCGCCCGCCTGATCGCGCGGATGCGCCAGGCGGGTTTTCCCGTCGCCTCCGACACGCTTTTCTTTCTCGGCCCGAAGGAAGGCGTCGCCCACACGCCGTTGTGGGGACTGAGAGTGCTCGGCTGGTTCCGGCAGGCGACGCTGGCGGGCTATCTCCGCCAGCGCGTGAGCCCCGCGGTCTGCGCGCTCGTCACCCCCCGGGAAGCGCCCCTCGAAGAGCGGATCGCCATGCACCGCCTGGCGCTTGCCGAGCTGCTCGGGGGGGCGGATGCCCAACCCTGACCCGCATCGGAGGGATCGCCATGAACACGCAAGCCGTCGTCGAACCCCTCACGCGCATCCGCGCGGAGCTCCAGGTCGGCCCGCCCGGTGCCGCCGGGGAGCCGCGCCGGGCGGAGCTCGACTTCATCGTCGGCGTCGGCTCGGGGGGATTCCTTCCGCTCGAGGGACTGCTCCTCGGACGGCGCCCGGGGGAGCGGATTTCCTTCCGCCTCCGCGCCGGAGAAATCGATCGTTTCTGCGGCCACCTCGGGCTTCTGCTCGCCCCCGTGCTCGAGGGACTGGAGGAAGCCGACATCGCTCTCGAGCTGCGGGCCGTGGATCCGGCCGCGCCGCGCGAGATCCTGCGCGCCATGGCCGAGGCCGCAGCCTGCGGACCGGCCTGCGGCTGCGGCTGCGGGCCCTGAAGGCCGCACCACGCCTTGACCGCCCCGGCTCGGAGCCGACCCCGGGGCGAATTCTCTCCACGACCCGGGAGGTCCGGATGAAGACAAAGAAGAAGCTCACACGGTTCGATCTGCAACAGATGAAGGAGCGCGGGGAAAAGGCCGTCTGGATGACCGCCTACGACTACACGACCGCCCAGCTCGCCGAACAGGCCGGCATGGACATGCTGCTCGTCGGCGACAGCCTCGGCATGGCCGTTTACGGCTACCCGGGCACGGTTCCGGTCACCGTCGAGCAGAGCCTCTACCATACCGAGGCCGTGCGTCGCGGCGCGCCCAATACCTTCGTGATCGGGGACCTGCCTTTCGGCTCCTACCACGGCAGTGTGAACGACGCCGTGCAGAACGCCGTGCGCTATTTCAAGACCTGCGGGGTCGATTGCATCAAGCTCGAGGGCGGAGTGCGCGTGGCGCATATCCTGCGCGCGATCGCCGACAACGGCATGCTGGTCATGGGCCATGTCGGTCTCACCCCGCAGAGCACGGCGGCGCTGGGAGGGTTCAAGGCCCAGGGACGCACCGCCGAGTCGGCGCTCGCCGTGATCGAGGACGCCCGGGCCGTCTGCGAGGCGGGCGCCTTCGCCCTCCTCGTCGAGGCCGTGCCGCCCGAGGTGACGCGGTTGATCGCCCGCGAGTTGCCCATCCCCGTTTACGGCATCGGGGCGGGGGCGGACTGCGACGGCCAGGTGATGATCGTCTCGGACATCCTGGGGATCTTCCAGGCCTTCACGCCGAAGTTCGTGAAGAAGTACGCGGATCTCGGTGCGGAAATGCTCCGCGTCTTCGAGGCCTACATCCGCGACGTGAAAACCGGGGCCTTCCCGGCCCCCGAACACACCTACAGCATGCTCGAGGGCGAGCTCGCGCGGCTCGAGCGCCTGCGGCGGCCGCGGTCGAAGAAAGGCGCCGCCGCGGGAAAGCGGCGATGAAGACGCGGCGTTTCCGGCTGCGATACGGCCGCGGCGAGATCGCCTTCGGGCTGCCCGAGGCCCGCCTGTTGCACGTCCTTGAGGGCCGGGAACGGCCCGCCCTTGCCGATCTGCCCGCCGCCCTGCGGCAAGCCCTCGAGCATCCCGTGGACGCGGCCCCCCTGCGCGAAATCGTGAAACCCGGCGACCGGGTCGCGATCCCGGTAAGCGACATCACCCGCGGCTGGCAACGCATGCCGGAGACGCTTCCGGTGCTGCTCGACGTCCTGAACGAAGCCGGCGTGCCCGACGAGCGGGTCACGATCCTGATCGCCGTCGGCGCCCACCGCCGGAACACGCCGGAGGAATTCCTGGAGATCTGCGGACCCGAGGTCTGTCACCGCGTGCGCGTCGTCAACCACGAGGCGGGCCGGCCGGAGTGCTCGGTCGTTCTCGGCACCACGAGCCGCGGCACCCCCGTCGCCGTGAACCGGATTGCGGTCGAGGCCGACCGTCTGATCCTGACCGGCGGGGTGATTTACCACTACATGGTCGGCTACGGGGGAGGACGCAAGAGCGTCATGCCCGGCATCTGCGACAACCGCACCATCCAGGCGAGCCACCTCTGGTCGATGGAACCCCGCCCCGGCGGGGGGCGCAGCCGGCTGGCGCAATCGGGGATCACCGACGGCAACCCGGCCCACGAGGACATGATGGAGTGTGCTTCCCTGGCGGCCCCCGACTTCATCGTGAACGTCGTCCCCAACCTCGCGGGCCGGATCTGCGGGGTGTTCGCCGGAAATTGGGTCTCGGCCTGGCGCCGGGCCACCCGTCTCGTGGACGAGATCTACGGGGTGGAGATCCGCGACAAGGCCGACATCGTGATCGCCACCGCCGGCGGCTACCCCAAGGACATCAACCTGTACCAGACGACGAAAACCATGGACAACGCCGTCCATGCCGCGCGCGAGGGCGGCGTGTGCGTGATCCTCGCCGAATGCGTCGACATCCGCGAGCCTCTCGAATTCTTCCGCTGGTTCGATCACCCCACGATCGAGGAACACGACCGCGCGCTGCGCGCGGATTACACGATCGCCGGCTGGTGCGCGCTGATCACCCGCGAATACTGCCGGCGCTGCCCCACGATCCTGCTCACCCGCCCCGAGAACGCGGACTTCGCCCGTCAGGCGGGGTTGATCCCCGTCGCGACGATCGAGGAAGCTCTGGCGCTCGCGCGGGAGCGCTGCGGCAAGGACGACCCCACCTACACGGTGATGCCGAACGGCGCGAACACCTTGCCGCGGATGGCGGGCGAACGATAGGCGAAAGGGGGCGACGCCCATGCTCCGCAGGATGGCCTCCCCGGCTTGCTTCCGCCTCGGATCGGCAATCGCGCTCCTCGCCTACGCCTGCACCTTCGTTCCCGAAAGAACCTGGCAGCAGTCGCGGGAGCTCTACCGGAGCGGCGAGCAAGAACTCGCGCACGGCCGCGCCGCGGAGGCCGAAAGCCGCCTTTCCGCGGCGCTCGCCCTGCGGGAGCCCGATTTCGGCTTAAACGACGATCTCGCCGCTCGCTGGCCAGACGAGATCGGGAGCGCCCGGCTCGCCCGCGGCGATCCCGCGGCCGCCGAGCAAAGCTTTCGGCGGGCGCTTGCGGTCTATGTCGCTTACGACTGCGTGAACGCCGATCGGGCCCGCATCGTGCTTCACCTCGGCGAATCCCTGCTGCGGCAGGACCGGGCCGCCGAGGCGGCGCGCCTCGTGGCCGCAGAACGCGATCGGGCCCTCGAACGGCTTTCCCCCGAGGACGCGGCGCCGGTTTGGCTGGAAATCGCCTGGGCGATCTCCGCCGTCGCCCCGGCCAGTCTGGGGGTCGCCCGCCTGGGGGTGGAAGAAGCGGCACGCCGGCTGGCGACGGACGGCTCCCCGGCCGACGCCGCATGGGGATTTTACCTCTCCGGGCTTCTCGCCCATGTCCTCGGCGACGCCCGTGCGGCCGGGGAGGCTCTCGAGGAGGCAAGCCGCCTCAGCCTCGAACAGCGGGGTCCGGTCCACCCCCTCACGCTGGCCTGCCAGAGCGCCCGCGCCCGGGCCTGGGCGGCCGCGCTTTCGGCCACGGCGGCGCCCGAAATGACGCTTTCCCCGCGGCGCTCGAAATTCGAGGAGTTCCTCGCTCTCTTCGAACCCGGCCGCGATGCGGACTGGCGGCTGCGAAATCTCGAAAATCTCCTGGACGACCCCGTGGACGACGTGAAACACCGGCTGCACGGGATGCGGCTCGGAGCCCACCGGATGTTTCTTCCCCGCGTGCTGATGCGCGGCTCCGGCGACCCCTGCAAGTAGGATCGGCGCGGATCATGCCTTTCCCGGCGGCAAGAGGATTCCGGGTCGGGGGTCTGCTCCTGGCGGCCGTCCTGGCCGGGCCGGCATTGCCGTTTCCGGCGATCGCCTGCACCCTCTGGGCCGCAGCCGGAGAGGCGGTCGAAGGCGGGGGGGCACTCGTCGCCAAGAACCGTGACTTCCGCCCCGACCACCGCCAAGAGATCGCATTGCTGCGCCCCCGGCAGGGCTGGGCGGCGCTCGTCCTGCGCGCGGTCGGCGGGGCGGCACCCGGGATCAAGGCCGGCATCAATGAGCGCGGCCTCGTGATCCTGAGCGCCACCGCGGGCGAAGTTCCGGCCGAGCTGCGGCGGTCCTCCGGCGCGGAGCCCGGACTCCTCCGCCGCTTGCTCTCCGGTTGCGGCGGCATCGACGAGGTGCTGCGGGAGATCGAACGCTTCCGCCGGCCGGTCTTTTATCTCCTGGGGGACCGTCGGGGGGTCGCCGCGATCGAGGTCGCCCCGGACGGCGGCTTGGCCGTCGAGCGCCTCGCCTCGGGGACGCTCCACCACGCCAACCACTACCGCTGGCTCATGGCCGAGGCCTCTCTGCGCCCGCCCAGCGTGAGCAGCCGGGCGCGGGAGGCACGCATCGCCGGATGGCTGGCGACGGAACCCGGCCCCTTCACCGCGGAGGATTTTCTGCGCTGGAGCCGCGACCGCAGCAACGGCCCCGACCGCAGCCTCTGGCGCACCGGTCGGAATGCCTCGGCCGTGCGCACCCTCGCCACCTGGATCGCCCGCATCCCCCCCCGCGGCGACCCCGAGCTGATCGTCCGCATCGCCGATCCCGGGGAACCCGAGCGCTTCTGCCGCATCCCCGTCGGCGAGTCTCTGTGGCGGACCGCCGGGTCGGCCATGCCGGCCGGGAGCCTCCTGTGCCCCCCGCACCTGCCTCCGGACGCAGACTCCGCTTCGACCCGCCTCACCGCCCCCGTGGACCGACCGGACCGTTCCCTTCCCGCCGGTGGACATCCGCGCGGCGCTGGCCTATAGGGAGACCGACGGATTCCGCCCGGCCGAGATCGGCTTTCCGCTGCTTGCCCGACCGCCCCGAAAAACAGAAAGGATGACTTCCATGAACCCGTTTTCCCCTCCAGCCCGGATTTTCGTCCTCTGGCTGCTTTTCCTTCTTCCCCTCCCCTGCTCCGCCGGGCCCTCTTCGGACGAGGAATGGCGTCGGGCGCTCGCCGGCCCCTGGGTCGAAGCCTATGTCATGGGACTCGAGCGGAAAACCTATCACCCCGACGGCGCTTTCGAGTCGCATCTGCGCATCCCGCTTCCCGAACGTGACCTCGAAATCCGCAGCCGCGGCTCCTGGTCGGTTGCAGACGGCCGTCTCCGGCTCGTGGTGAGCGAGTCCAGTCGGCCGGAGTTTCTCGCCCCCGGGAAAGAAAACCGCTTCCGCCTCCTTGCCCTCGAGGGGCCGCGGCTTTTGACCGAGGATGCGGACGGGGTTCCGGGCGTTCTGTGCCGGCCGCTCGAGCCGGAGCACCGGGCGCTGATCGAGCGCTACATCGACGAGGTCGAAGCCGCACAGGTCAAAACGGCGCTCGAAGCTCAGCGCCGGGAGATGATCGAGCAGCTCAAGGGCTACGAGTATTCCGGCAAGTCCGAGGCCTCCGACCGGCTGCTCACCGAGCGCGTGCTCGCCTTCCTGGAAAAGGCGGGCCGTTTCGACTCCTTCCGCGAATACTACATCTATCTCTACGGGAGCACCTTTTCCGCCTCCGAAATCCGCGCCATTTTGGACTTCTACGCCTCCGAGGCCGGCCGCGCCATCCGCCGCAAGCAGCCCGAGATCTTCGAGCGCGCCCAGCGCGATGCGCGCAACCGCATGGCGCTCCTCTCCCCCGGGCTGAACCTGCTCATCCAATCGACCCTGCGCGAGATCCAGCGGTCGGGCGGCTCCGGAAGATGACGGCGGAACCCTTGCCCGGTCTGTTTCTCGATCTGGCGCTCACGAACCGCTGCCCGCTGCGCTGCCGCCTCTGCAGCGTCTCCCGCAAGGCCGTCCCCGAACTTCCGGCCGCGGCCTGGGCGGAGCTCGTGCGGGCGCTGGCCGAGGAGGTGCCGCTCGTCCGGATCAGCCTTGAGGGCGGCGAGCCGCTGATCCGGGAGGACCTTGCGGCCATTCTCGATGCCTGCCTCGAGCGGGCCGAGGAGGTCAAGGTCGTCACTGGCGGCAGCCTTCCGCTCTCGCGCCTTCCCCGGGATCTCAGGCGCAACCCCCGCTTCCTCCTCGAGGTGAGCCTCGACGGGCCGCAGCCGATCCACGACGGTTTGCGCGACGGAAGCTACCGCCGGGCCCGGCGGTTTCTCGAAGAGGCCCTGCAGGACGGGCTGCGCGTGCGCGTGCGCTCGGTCGTCTCCGCCGTGAACCGCGCCGCGCTTCCGCCCTGGCTGGCGGACCTCGACCGGGAAATCGCCGCCCACGGCCGCCCCCTCGGCTTCCGCTTTGATGCCCTGGTCGACCCCGCGCGCCTCGCGCGCACGGGCGGGCCGCGGCCGCGGCTCGGAACACGGAGGCTGCCGCGAGGGGAGCTCGTTCCCGCGGTCCGGGAACTCTTCGACCTCTACGAGGCGCTTCGCCGCAGCACGTTCGCGGCGCTTCGCCTCGAGCAGGCCGAGGCCCTGCGCGGTTGCGGCGCCGGAAGGCTTCCGGCCGCATCCTTCGACCCCTCCGGGGGCTTTTCGCTCTGCTGCGAGGCGCCGGCCGGCTTCGGGGCGCTTGCGGAACTGACCCCCGCCGGCTGCCTGCGGCGCATCGAGCGCGCCTGGCGCCGGCTTCCCTGCCGGAGCTGCCCCCATTTGGCGGCGGCACGCTGCGAGGGCTGCTGGACGGGACGAAAATGCGGGCTCGCCTCCGCCTTGCGCGAAAGGGACTGCCGGAGCCTCTTTGCCGACTCTCGCTTCCCAGCCGCGAAAGCGTCGCGTCGCCCGATTGATCTTCCCGCCGAAACGGGCTAAGCAGGACGGCGATGGTTTCCTGGAATTTTCCCTACCCTTCGCAGCGGATGCCCGTTTGCGCGCGCAACGCGGTGGCGACCTCGCAGCCGCTCGCCGCCCAGGCCGGCCTGCAAATGCTCTATCGGGGGGGGAACGCCGTGGACGCCGCCCTCGCCGCCGCCATCGCGCTGACTGTGGTCGAGCCGACCGGAAACGGGATCGGCGGCGACGCCTTCGCCCTGCTCTGGGACGGAAACGCCCTGCACGGGTTGAACAGCTCCGGTCGCTCGCCCCGCGCCTGGAACCGCGAACGGTTCGCCGAGTCCTCGGCCATGCCATCCGGCGGATGGGACACGGTCACCGTCCCCGGGGCGGTCGCCGCCTGGGCGGAGCTCTCCCGCCGCCACGGGCGTTTGGCCTTCCCCGAATTGTTCGCCCCGGCGATCGAGTACGCCCGCAACGGCTTCCCCGTCGCCCCGATCACCGCGCGGCGCTGGCGGGAGTCGACGGCCCTCTACCCGCCCGGAAGCGAGATCCGCCGCGTTTTCTTTCCCGGGGACCGCGCGCCGCGGCCGGGGGAGATCTTCCGCTGTCCGGATCAGGCCGCAACGCTCGCCGCCATCGCCGAAAGCGGCGGCGAAGACTTCTACCGCGGAGAGATCGCCCGCCGGATCGCCGCCTGCGCGGCTGCCGAAGGCGGGGCGTTGACCGTCGAGGATCTCTCCTCCCATCGCGCCGAGTGGGTCGAACCCCTCGCCGTGGACTTCCGCGGGGTCCGCCTCCACGAGATTCCCCCGAACGGCCAGGGGATCGCCGCCTTGATCGCCCTCGGCATCCTCGAACGGATCCCCTTCGAGCGTCACCCCGTCGATTCGCCCGACAGCCTGCACCTGCAGATCGAGGCCATGAAAGCCGCCTTCGAGGACCTCTTCCGCGAAGTGGCCGACATCGACCACATGCGCGTGCGTCCGGAGACGCTTCTCGACCCCGGCCGGCTCGCCGCCCGCGCCGCAGCCATCCGCCCCGACCGCACCGCTCCGGCTTCTCCCGCGGCGACCCCGGCCGGCGGGACGGTGACGCTCGCCGCGGCCGATGCCGAGGGCCGGATGGTGTCTTTCATTCAGTCCAACTATACGGGCTTCGGCGCGGGGATCGTCGTCCCCGGAACCGGCATCGCCCTTCACAACCGAGCCCGGGGCTTCGTCCTGGAAGCGGGCCACCCCAACTGCGTGGACGGGGGCAAGCGGCCGTTCCACACGATTCTTCCCGGCTTCGTCACCCGCGAAGGCCGGCCGCTTCTCGCCTTCGGCCTCATGGGGGCCCACATGCAGCCCCAGGGGCACGTGCAGATGATGGCGCGGATCTTCGCCTACGGTCAGAACCCGCAGGCGGCCCTGGACGCCCCCCGCTGGCACGTTTCCGCCGACGGCGGCGTGCAGCTCGAGGCCGGCACTCCTGCGGGGGTCGTGGAGGAGCTCCGTCGCCGCGGGCACCGCGTTGAGGAGGTCGCCTCGCGGGACCTCTTCGGCGGCGGGCAGATGATCCTTCGGCTCGAGGACGGCTACGCCGCCGCCTCCGACCCCCGCAAAGACGGCCAGGCCGTGGGGTTTTGACAGGGAGCCATGGAGCCTTCCGTCGACTTCAGCCGGATCGCCTGCTACGAGGAGGAGCGCCGCGGGATTTTCATCCCCCGGAAGCTTTTGCAGGACACCCCTTTCCGGCCGGGCGACCGTTTTTCCCTCCAGCCGCGGCCGACCCAGATCTTCTCGCTCACCCTCGTGCGCGACCCGGCCGGGGAGATCCTCTTCGACCGGCTCGGCATGTTCATCGAGCGCACGCGCCGCATCGACATCCTGCTCGGCGGGATCTTCGAGCGCTATGTCGTGCTGCTCGACCCTGCGGCCCCGGAGACGATCCGCCTCCGGCCGCTCGAGGTTTTGCTCGACGATGAACAGCGATGGTTCTGAAACATCCCCGCAGTTCAGGAGAACGAACATGAAACGGATCGGATTCGTCGGCGCCGGCCCCGTAGGGACGACCTTCGGGGTGCGCCTGGCGGAACAGGGCTACCCCGTCGTCGGGGTGGCGGATTTGCAGGAAGAATCCGCCGCGCGTTTCACCCGGCTCGTCCCCGGGGCCCGCCGCTTCGGCGGGGCTCAGGAACTCGTCGACGCCGTAGAGGTCGTCTTCCTCACGACCGCCGACGACGCCATCGCCTCCCTTTGCGCGGCGCTCCGCTGGCGGCCCGGGCAGATCGCGCTCCACTGCAGCGGGGCGAGCACCGTCCAGGCGCTCGAGGCGGCGCGCGCCCAGGGCGCCCTCGTCGGCTCGATCCATCCCTGCCAGAGCTTCGCCGACGTGGAGCAGGCGATCGCCAACCTTCCCGGCTCGACGTTTGCGATCGAGGCCGAAGAGCCGGTGCGCGGCTTGCTGCTCGAGATGGCCCGGGCGTTGCACGGCGACACCGTCGTGCTGAGTTCGGAGGACAAGGTTCTCTACCACGCCGCCGCGGCCATCGCCTGCAATTACTTCACGACGATCGTGAAAATCGCGGCCGACCTGTGGACCCGTTTCGGCAAGACTCCGGCCGACGCCGTGAAAGCCTACCTGCCGCTTTTGCGCGGGACGCTTGCCAACATCGAGGCCGTGGGCTACCCCCGCTGCCTCACCGGCCCGATCGCCCGCGGCGATGTCGCCACCGTGCGGCGGCACCTGGCGGCGCTGGAAAGCCAGGCGCCGGAGATCGCGGTTCTCTACCGCGAGCTCGGCCGCCACACGGTCCCGATCGGGCGCGAAAAGGGAACCCTCGCGCCGGAGAAAGCCGAGGAGATTCTCCGCCTGCTCTCCGGGGGAGGGGAAGACGCCGCCCGGAGAGTGCAGCCATGATCCCGGACCTGAAAGCGCGTCTGCGCGGCACAGACGCCCTGATCGGGGCTTTTCTCTGCCTGCCCTCCCCCGAAACGGCCGAGATCTTCGCCGAGTCCGGCTTCGACTGGCTCATTCTCGACACCGAACACGGCCCTTACGACGTCCTCACGGCCCAGCGCATGCTCCAGGCGGTCGGCGGCCGCTGCCCCTGCGTCGTGCGCGTGCCTTCCTTCGAGGAGGTCTGGATCAAGAAGGCCCTGGACATCGGCGCATCCGGCGTGCTCGTGCCGCTCGTGCGCACGGCCGCGGAAGCCGAACGCGTCGCACGCGCCTGCCGCTACGCCCCCGAGGGAACCCGCGGCATGGGGGGAGCCCGCGCCCACCGCTACGGCCTCGGTTTTCAGGAGTACGTGGACAACGCCGACCGGCGCACGGCGGTCATCCTCCAGGCCGAGCACATCGAGGCGGTCCGCGCGATCGACGAGATCGTCCGCGTTCCGGGGCTGGACGCCGTCTTCATCGGACCCTACGATCTCTCGGCCAGCATGGGAAAACCCGGTCGGATCGACGATCCCGAAGTCGTCCGGGCCATCCGTGCGGTGCGGGATTCCGTGCTCGAGGCGAACCTCGTGCTCGGCATCTACTGCTCGGATCCCCGGGCCGCCCGGGAGTACATCGCCCAGGGTTTCCGCTTGATCGGCTTCGGGACCGATCTCGGCCACCTCACGCGCTCCCTCAGGGAGTCGCTCTCCGCCTTGCGGGTCTGACCCCGCGGGCCCCCGCCTTCGTCCCCATGGCCCCGCGATGGACCGATTCCCCGACCGAGCGCGTGAGCGCCGCCACCGACCTCGGGGTCGCCTTGCTTTGCGCCTTCTTCGCCCTGGCGATCGGCCTTTCCCCGGACTCGGAGGATCCCCGCGGGCCCCTGTGGGTCGTCCTTTTCGTCGCCGCAGGAGCGGCCGCGCTCGCGGGCGCGGCCTATCACGGCCTGGCCCTCTCCCCACCCACCCGGCGCCGGCTCTGGCGGGGGGTGAGCTTCGGCCTCGCCTTCGGCGCGGCGGCCTTCGCCGCCATCCTCCGGGTGGAAACCGGGGGGGTCCTCTCCGCCGCGGGCGTTGCGGGCCTTTTCGCCGCGGCGCTCCTCTGGTCGTTTGTCGCCGCAAACCGGCCGTGGGGCCTCGCCGCACAGATCCTCCTCCAGGCCGCCCTGCTCGCCGCCGGAGGGGCGATCTGGTCCGGCCTCGTCGCCTCCCGGGCCAACCCCTGGCTCGCCGCGGGATGCGCGGTGAGCCTGCTCGCCGGCGTCGTGCAGACGACCCGGCGGGTGCGCCTGCGCCTCTTTTGGCAGTTCGATCACAACGGGCTCTATCACCTGCTTCAAGCCGCGGGGCTTGCGCTCTTCGCCGCGGGGGTGCGAGGGTGGTAAGCCGAACCCCGCCGCCGAACCGGTTGGAGACGATCGCGCAGCGGCTTTGCCGCGAAGTCGCGAAGCTTTCCTTTCCGCCGCCCGTGGCCTTCGTTTACAACCCCCTCGCCTACGCCTTCGCCCCCTACCGGCTCTATGTCCGCCGCTACGGGGCACCGCCCAAAACGGGACTTCTGGTGGGCATGAACCCCGGCCCGTGGGGCATGGCCCAGACGGGAATCCCTTTCGGGGAAATCGCCGCCGTGCGCTCGTGGATGGGCATCGAGGCGCCGGTCGGAAGGCCCGCGCTCCTCCACCCCCGGCGTCCCGTTTCGGGGTTTGCCTGCCGGCGCAGCGAGACGAGCGGTCGGCGCCTCTGGGGCCTCGCCGCCCGGATCGGACCGCCGGAGGGATTCTTCCGGCGCTTTTTCGTCGTCAACTACTGCCCGCTTCTTTTCTTCGACCGGCAGGGGGTCAATCTGACCCCCGACCGGCTGCCCGCGGCGGCGGGCGCGCCGCTGTTTTCCGCCTGCGATCGGGCGCTCGCCGATACCGTGGCCTTCCTCCAACCCCAAGCGGTCGTCGGCATCGGCCGTTTCGCCGCGGAACGCGCGCGGATCGCGCTCGCCGGCTTCGGAGTCGTGATCGGAATGCTCCCCCACCCCAGCCCCGCCAACCCGGCCGCGAACCGCGACTGGGAGGGGCAGGCGCGGGCTGCGCTTGCCCAGCTGGGGCTGCCATGCTGAGGACCGTTTTTTTCCGGATCGGGCTGCTTTTCTGCCTCGCCCTTTTTTGGGCTTGCGCCGGAGCGCCGTGGAAAGGCGAGAGCGAGCGGGAATGGGAGGAAGGACGGATCGCCGAGCTCCAGGCCGCGCTGCTCGCCCTCGGCCCCGAAGTCGACCGGGAAGAGGCAGGGCGGACGGCGAGGACGGCGATCGCGACCTCCCGGCGGCTCGCCGCCGCTTACCGCGTCACCCCGCCCGCCCGATGGCATAACCTGCTCGTCCGGCTCGGGGCCCGCGAACGCGGCCTGTGCTATCATTGGGCCGAGGACCTGCTGCAGGAGATTCAAGCCCTCGAGCTGCGGACCCTCGAGGTGCACTGGGGGGTCGCTCACCGCGGCAGCGACCTCCGCGAACACAACAGCGTCGTGGTCACCGCCGTCGATCGTCCTTTTGCCGAGGGCCTCGTGCTCGATCCCTGGCGCGAATCGGGACGCCTCGTCTGGGTCCGCGTCCGCGAGGACCGCTATCCCTGGGAACCGCTGCCGCGGGAGGCCTGGTGAGGGCAACCCCGCAAGGAGGCGCCATGGAAGCTTCGCTCGCCGAATGGACGCCGCGGCTGGAAGAGGCCGCCCGGGTGCTGGCATCGGTGGCCCACCGCACCCCGGTCTTCACCGCGCGCAGCCTGAACCGTCGCTTCGACTCCGAGCTTTTCTTCAAGTGCGAAAACCTGCAACGCGCCGGCGCCTTCAAGTTCCGCGGCGCCTTCAACGCCATCTTTCGCCTGTCGGACGAGGAGCGCGGCCGCGGCGTGATCACCTTCTCCTCGGGCAACCACGGCCAGGCCGTCGCCCTGGTGAGCCGGATTCTCGGCCTGCGCGCCACCGTCGTCATGCCGCGGGATGCGCCGCCGCCCAAACGCCGGGCGACCGAGGGCTACGGAGCGCGGGTGATCCTCTACGACCCCCGCGAGCGTTCACGCGAGGAAATCGCCCGCACCCTGCAGGCCGAAGAAGGCTCCGTCCTGATCCCGCCCTTCGACCACCCGGAGGTGATCGCCGGCCAGGGGACGGCGGCGCTCGAATTCCTGGAGCAGACCGGGGGACTCGACCGCCTGCTCGTCCCTTGCGGCGGCGGCGGGCTGCTCAGCGGCTGCGCCCTGGCGATCAAAAGCCGCCGCCCCTCCTGCGCCGTGATCGGTGTGGAGCCCGCGCTCGCCGACGATGCCACGCGCTCCTTCCGCACCGGCGTGCTGCACACGGTCCAGCACCCGCCCACGATGGCCGACGGAACGCGAACCCCCAGCCTCGGCCGGATCACCTTTCCCCTGGTGCGGGCTTTCGTGGACGACATGGTGACCGTGCGCGAGGAATCGATCGCCGCGGCGGTGCGTCTGCTCCTCGAGCGTCTCAAGCTCGTCGTCGAGCCCTCGGGGGCTCTGGGTCTCGCCGCCCTCCTCGAAGGCGCCGTACCCCGAGGGGGGCGGATCGGCGTGCTCTTGAGCGGCGGCAACATCGATCCCGCGGTGTTGCGGGAGATCCTGGCCGCGGCGGATTGACTCTTTCGGCGACGGCCGGCTTGACCCCTTTTGCCGGATGCGTTACGCAGAGGCCGGAAACGGGGGGAACGCATGAAGATCTCCACGGGCAGCGGAGACCGCGGGCGGACGAGCCTTTTCAGCGGCGAGCGTGTGCGCAAGGACGACATGCGCCTGGAGGCCGCAGGCGACTTGGACGAGCTGAACGCCGTGATCGGCTGTCTGTCCGCCGGCCTCCCCGCCGCCGCGGCGGAGCTCAAGCCGGAGCTCGGCACGGTGCAGGCGGATCTTTTTTCGATCGGCGCCTGGCTCTCGCTGAGCCGAACCTCTCCGGCCGCCGAACTCCTTGCGCCCCTCGATCCCGCTCGTACCGGCCGGCTGGAAAAAGCGATCGCCCGGATGGAGGGGGCTCTTCCGGAGCTGCGCTCGTTTCTCCTGCCGGGGGGAGGCGCGGCCGCCGGATGGGCGCACCTGGCCCGCACGGTCTGCCGGCGCACCGAACGCCGGGTCGTCCGCCTTTTCGATCTCCGGCCCGAGGATCCGCCGGCGGCGCTGCACGAAGCCGTCCGGTACCTGAACCGGCTCTCCGATTACTTTTTTCTGCTCGCCCGGACCCTGAACCGTCTCGAGGGCATCGAAGAAATCCCATGGCGCAAGGAAGCTTGAGGCGCGGAACCGAACCGTCCGGATGGCGGGGATCCACGCGCATCCTCTCCCGCCGCTTCCTCGCCCCGGCGGTGTTCGAACTCGAACTGGAACGGCCGGCGGCCCTCGGCTTTCGCCCGGGGCAGCGGTTGCGCCTGCGGCGGGAGGGCTGCGAACGGGACTACTCGATCGCCTCGAGCCCGGGGGAAGACGGACTGCGGCTTCTGATCCGCCTTTTCCCCGGGGGGAAAATGACCTCCAACCTCGCCGCCTCCGCCCCCGGCACCGTGATCGAGGGCTCGGGGCCGCACGGCTACTTTTTGTTCGATGCGGCGGGGAAAACTCCGGTGTTCGTCGCCGCCGGGACCGGCATCGCCCCCTTTCGATCGATGGCGGCTTCCGGCGCGGCGGGTTTCGTCCTGCTCCACGGGGCACGGACCGCGGCCGAGCTCTTCTACCGCGGCTTCCTCGAGGCCCGAGCCGCCCGCTACGTGGGCTGCCTCACGCGCGCAAGGCCTCCCCTGCCCGCCGGAACCCGCCCCGGGCGGGTCACCGACGCCCTGCGCGAGGATCTCGCGCCGGGAGCCTACGATTTCTACCTTTGCGGGCGCAGCGAAATGATCCGCGACGCCCTCCAGGTGATCGATGCGCGCTTTCCCCAGGCGCGCGTCTTCACCGAGCCGTTTTCCTGAAACGGGCAAGGAGCCGACGATGGACTTCGCCGTGCAGGAAAAGCAAGCCGAACTCCTCGACCCCTTCGCGGGGATGACCCCGCGGACGATCCCGATTGAGATCCGCCGCGACCCCTTGACCGGCCGCAGCGCGCGCATCTGCCATTTCCGGCCGCTCGCCTTCGAGCCTCCGGACACCGCCGCCCTGGCCGCGCGGACCCGCGAAGCCTGTCCGTTTTGTCCCGAGCGGGTACACACCCACACCCCCGCCTTTGCCCCGGATTTCGCTCCCCAGGGGCGCCTCCGCCGCGGGGAGAAGATCCTGTTTCCGAACCTCGCCCCCTACGACGCCCTGGGCGCGGTCGCCACCCTGGGGCCCGAGCACCACCTGCCCCCGCAGGCGATCTCCGCCGCGAGGATCGCCGAAGGGCTCGCCCTCGCGGGGGAGTTTTACGAGCTCGCCCTCCGCCGCCGCCATCCGGAGGCGGTCTATTTTCTGCTGAGCTGGAATTATCTCCCCGCCTCGGGCAGCTCGCTCATCCACCCGCATCTCCAGGTCTTTTGCAGCTCCACCGCGCCCAACCGCCTGCGCGAGGAGCTCGCCGCCTCCGCGGCCTGGTGGCGGAGCACGGGCCGGAGCTACTGGGAGGAGCTCGTCGCCGAGGAGGCCGACCGCGGAGAGCGTTTTCTCGGCCGCATCGGCGGGGTCGCCTGGCTCGCCGCTTTCGCCCCTTCCGGCGTCGCCGGGGACGTGGTCGGCGTGGTCGAGGGCCGTCGGACGATGCTCGACCTCGACGCGGTCTCCCGCAGCGACATCGCGCGCGGGCTGGAGGCCGCGATCGCCGGCTACGCGGAAATGGGGATCTCCAGCTTCAACGTCTGCTTCTTTCCCGGCCGGGGGGAGGAAAAGCACTTCCGGCTCCATCTCGTCTTCACCCCGCGCATTTACTACAACCCGCAACTGGCGACTCCCGATGCGACGGCCCTGCGGACGCTCTACGACGAGAGCATCTGCATCGGATACCCCGAAGAGATCGCCGGCCGCCTCCGCGGCCGCTTCGCCGCCGCGGCTTGAAAGGCGGACATGCCCTCCGCCGTCCGGCAAAGAAATCAGGAGGCGCCCATGCGCATCGAAAAGTTCGACTTCCCCGGCTCCCGGGGGCAGCGACTGGCCGCGCTGCTCGACCTGCCGCTCGACGGTCGGCCTTCGGCCTACGCGCTTTTCGCCCACTGTTTCACCTGCTCGAAGAACGTGAAGGCGGCCCACCATCTGTGCCGCGCCCTCACCCGCGAGGGGATCGCCGTTTTGCGTTTCGACTTCACCGGCCTGGGCGAAAGCGGCGGAAATTTCGCCGAGACGGGCTTCCGTTCGAACGTGGATGACGTGATCGCCGCGGCCCGCGCCCTCGCCACCGCCTACGAAGGGCCGCGGCTCCTCATCGGCCATTCCTGGGGCGGGGCGGCGGTGCTGCAGGCGGCCCCCGCCGTCCCCTCTTGCCGTGCCGTCGCCACCCTGGCCGCGCCCTACGACCCGCGTGACGTCTTTCGCTTTCTCGGCTCCGCCGCACAGGAGATCTCCGCCCGCGGCGAGGCCGAAGTGCCGATCGGCGGCCGCCCCTTCCTGCTGCGTCGGAAATTTCTGGAAGACCTCGAGGGGCTCGACCCCGAGCGGACGATCCGCGAGCTGAACCGCGCGCTGCTGGTCCTGCACGCCCCGGAGGACGAAACGGTCGACATCACCCACGCCCAGCGCATTTTTGAAACCGCACGCCATCCGAAGAGCTTCGTCGCCTTGGCGGGGGCCGACCACCTGCTCTCCAACCCCGCGGACTCGCGCTACGCCGCGGCGGTGATCGCCGCCTGGGCCCGCCGCTACCTCGGATCCGAGACGCTTCCGGAGGCACCCGACGAAGCCGCACCCCGCCCCATCACCGCACGGACCGCGGCCGGCGGGCTGCTGACCGAGATTCACGTCCAGCGCCATCACCTGGTCGCCGACGAACCGATCGCCCTGGGCGGGACCGACCAGGGGCCGAGCCCTTTCGATCTGCTCATCGCCTCGCTCGGCGCCTGCACGGCGATGACCCTGCGCATGTTTGCCGATCGCAAGGGGTGGCCGCTTGAAGCGGCGACCGTCCGGCTGCGGCACGAAAAGATCCACGCCGCGGCCTGCGCGGAGTGCGAAACGCGCGAGGGTTGGATCGACCGCATCCGGCGCGACATCGAGCTCGAGGGCCCGCTCGACGCCGAGCAGCGGACCCGATTGCTCGCCATCGCCGACCGCTGCCCGGTCCACCGCACGCTCACGGGCGAAGTGAACATCGTGACGCGCCTGCGGGAAGCCGGGGCTCCGGAGGAGCCCGAGGCATGAACGCCTCCTCCGATCGCGGGGAACCGAGCCGCCGGGCTTCCCCTGCCGAGCTTCCGCCTTGCCCGCCGGCGCCCTGCTGCGTGTCGAGCCTTTCTTCCCGCCGGCGACAGTTCGTCGAGCCGCTTTCGTTTTCGGGCCCCGCCGCTGCCGCCCGCCAACGTCTGCTCGCCGCGCTGCGGGCGCTTCCCCGCACGCGCATCGTCGCCGTCAACACCCACAGGGTGCGGGCGGAGTGCCGCTCCCGGGTTTTCGGCTTCGTCGACGAGCTCGACTTCCGGATCGACGAAACCGCCGGCGTGATTCACGTCCGCTCGGCCTGCCGCTTCGGCTTCTGGGACCTCGGGGTCAACCGCCGGCGCATCGCACGCCTCCGGCGGGCCTTCGCCGCCGACGACCTCCGCTGAACCCCGGCGTGCACGGCCGAACCCGGCCTTTCGCCGGCGTCCGTCCCTCTCAAGTCCACCCCGGCTTCGGGCGATAACGGCTTCAGGAAGTCTTTGCCGTGAACGTTTCCGGGGCAGCCCCCCGCCCCGGGGAGATCGAGGAGCCGATGGGCATCACCGCACTGGCGCAGATCCGTCCCGGCATGGTTCTGGCCGAAGATGTACGCGATGTGAACGGCCGCCTGCTGCTTTCCCGCGGCAAGACGATCGCCCCCGAGCACATCCGGGTCTTCAAGATCTGGGGGGTCAGCCGCGTGGCCGTTTTGGGCGCCCGCGAGAGCGCCCCCGCCGAGCCGCCGGCCGTCGACCCGCAGCGGATCGAGGCTGTTCGACGGGAGCTCGAGCCCCGCTTCCGCCACACCGACCGCCGCCACCCCGCCGTGGCCGAAATGTTTCACAGCGCGGTCCTCTTCCGCGCCGGAGGCGAGCCGCCCTTTCCGCCCGAGCCGGAGCTTTCGCCCGCGGAAGCCTCCGGGGCGGGCCGCCTGCCGCGGCGGGAGTTCCTCGAAGGATTCATGGAAAAGGAGATCGCACTTCCCGAGATCTCCTCGATCGTCTTCGAGTTAAACGAGGTCATCGCCAACCCGCTCTCCACGGCCGACCAGATGGCCCAAGTGATCCACAAGAGCCCGAGCCTGACGGCGCTCTTGCTGAAAATCGTCAATTCCGCCCTCTACAGCCTGCCCACCCCCGTGGATCGGGTCTCGCTCGCCGTCACCCTGATCGGCACGCGGGAGCTCTCGGCGCTGGCGCTCGGGCTGAGCGTCATTTCCGCCTTCAACCACATTCCGCGCCGCGTGATCGACATGCGCCGGTTTCTCGAACACAGCCTGGCCTGCGGCATCGCCTGCCGCCTTCTGGCCGCACAGAAGAATCTGCGTCAGACCGAGCAGCTCTTCTCCGCCGGCCTGCTGCACGACCTCGGCCGGCTGATTCTCTATCTCTTTTTCCCCGACGACATGCTGGCGGCCCTGCGGACCGCCCGCCGGGAGGGGATCTGCCTTTACGAGGCCGAGCGGCGGGAGCTCGGCTGCATCCACGCCTGGATCGGGCAGGTCTTGCTCAAGAAGTGGCACCTGCCGCTGCTCCTTGAGCACGCCTCCTGTTTTCACCACGAGCCCGAGGCCTCGCCCGACCCCCTGCCGGCAGCGATCGTGCATGTGGCCGACGTCTTGGTGAACGCTCTGGGCATCGGCTCGAGCGGCGAGATCCTGGTCCCGCCGTTGCGCCCCGCGGCTTGGGAAGCGCTCGGCCTGCCGCCGGAATGCCTGGCGACGGTCGCCCTGCAGACCGCGCGTCATCTCGAGACGATGGAGTTCCTGCTGCGGGAGACGCTGCCATGAACCGGCCGCCGCTTTCCGATCCCGAGCACCTGCTCGCCCGCATCGAGTACCTCGAAGAGCATCGGCGCTTCGTCCAAAATGTCCTCGAGATGGCGCTTTCGCTGGTCGACTTTCAGGAAAACGTTCTCAACAGCTACGGGGTCGAGACCATTCTCCAGGAAGCGCAGCGCCGGATCCGCTACCTCATCCCGTTCGAGGCCGACGCCTTTTACCTCGTCCAGGAGGAGACTTCGGATTTCCGCCCGGCGCTCTGCACGCCGCAGGCCGCGCGTGCGGCGGTCGAGGCCGAGGTGGAGGATCTGATCGAACAGGGCTATTTCGCCTGGGCGATCCGGGAGCGCCGCGGCATCACCGTCGCCTCGCGCGACCGCAGCCGGCGGATCCTGCTCCATGCGATCGCCACCCAGTCGCGCGTGCGCGGCATGCTGGTGGGCCTGCTCGACGCGCGCCGGCAACAGATCCCGGACACCGCCCTTACGTTGCTCTCCATTCTGCTGCTCAACACGGCGAACGCCGTCGAGAGCCTCGAATTCTACCGCCTGCTGCGTCAGCAGAAGGCGACGCTCGAAAAGGAGATCGAGGAGCGCACCCAGGCCCTCGCCGAGTCCGAGCGGCAAATGCAGCAGGTCCTCAAGCTCCAGGCCATCGGCACGCTCGCCGGCGGCATCGCCCACGATTTCAACAACATTCTTTTTCCCATCCTCGGCTTCGCCGAGATCGCCCTGGACGACATCCCCCCGGAGCATCCGGCGCGCCGCAGCTTGGAGGAGATTCTCAAGGCCGCCAACCGCGCCAAGGACCTCGTGCAGCAGATCCTCACCTTCAGCCGGAGAAACGGCCGCGAGCGCAAGCCGACCCGCGTGCCGCAAATCGTCCGCGAAGCGCTCGCCTTGATGCGCGCCTCGATTCCCAAGACCATCGAGATCGTCTGCGAGCTGGACGATTCCTGCCGTCCCATTCTGGGGGACCCCACCCAGATCCACCAGGTCGTCGTCAATCTCTGCACGAACGCCTACCAAGCGATGCAGGAGACGGGCGGGCGGCTGCAGGTCCGGCTGGAGGAGACGGAGATCGACTACGAACAGACCCGGCGCCACGTCGGCACCCGCATGGGACCGCACCTGCATCTGAGCGTGCGCGATACGGGCGTGGGCATGGAGCCGAGCGTGCTCGCCCGCATCTTCGAGCCGTATTACACGACCAAGGAGCCGGGCAAGGGAACGGGGTTAGGGCTCTCGGTGATCCACGGAATCGTCAAGCACCACGGCGGCTTCATCACCGTGGAAAGCGCCCCCGGCCGCGGGAGCACCTTCCACGTCTACCTCCCCGCCCTCGAGGAGGCCGACATCGTCCCGGAAACCGAGCCCGGGGTTTCTCCCCAGAGCGGCAGCGAGCGCATCCTGCTCGTGGACGACGAGCCCCAGGTGCTCGACATCGAGCGGCAGTTGATCGAACGGCTGGGCTACCGGGTCACGGCCTGCGCCGATCCCGGCGAGGCCCTGCAGCGTCTGCGACAGGCCTGCCGGGACTTCGATCTCTTGATCACCGACATGACCATGCCGCAGATGACCGGGGACCGCCTCGCCCAGCTCGCCTGGGAGATCCGTCCCGACCTGCCGGTGATTCTCTGCACCGGCTACAACGAAATGATGTCGGAAGAGAAGGCCCATGCTTTAGGCATCCGGCGCTTTTTGCTCAAGCCGGTCGACTCGGAAGAGCTGGCGCTCGCCATCCGCCGGGCGCTTTCCGCCTTCCTGGAAGCGCCGGCCGGCCGGCCGGCGGCCTGGGCTTCCGCCTGAGGCCTTGCCAGAGAGCGGAAAACCGGATAACCATCCGGCGATCCGACCGTCTGTGCCGGCTTGCGGAGGGAGGCCATGGGGCGCCACAGCCATCGCTTCGTTGAAGAATACGAGGGGCTCGTCGGCTTCGGGCTGGACCGCAAAACCGACGAGCACACCGTCGCCTACCTGTTGCAGAAGTTCTCCGACGATGCCCTGCTGGCCGTCCTGATGCCGCGGCTCACCGACGAGGAACTGGCGGAGCTCTTCGAGCGGGTGAACCGCCTCCTGCGCCGCCATCTCGATGAAGCCGAATACCACCGCCTCTTCCTCAAAGACGACTGAGGCCGGATCGCCCGCAGCGGCGACCTCGGGGCCGGCGGCGCGGTCGCCGTTTCGCTCGGAGGCCGGGAAGCGATGCTGAAGGAACACGAGCTCGAGGGTTTATCCCGGGTGCTGTGGTGGGGCCTGTGCACCGCCCGCCGGGAACCCTTCCGCCGCGGCGACATCGTCGCCCTCCGCTGCCAGGAGGGGGCGCTCCCCCTGGCCGAGCGGCTCTATGCGGAGCTGCTCCGCCGCGGGCTCCATCCCGTGCTGCGCCTGGCGCCGACCCCGGCGATGGAGCGAACCCTCTGCGAGCAGGGGTCGCCGCGACAGCTCGATTTCATCGCCCCCGGGGAGACGGTGTTCGCCCGACGGCTGAACGGCACCGTCTCGCTGCTCGCCCCCCGGGCCCTGACCCACCTCGAGCAGGCGGATCCCGCCGCCGTCACCCGCATGCTCGCCGCGACGCGCGGGATCCGCGGGATTCTCGAGCGGCGCGAAGCGCTCGGCCGCTACGGCTGGACCCTCTGCGTGCTTCCCACCGCGGCGCTCGCCCGTCAGGCGGGAATGAGCCCCGCGGCCTACGCACGCGCGGCGGCCCGCGCCTGCCTGCTCGACCGCCCCGACCCCGTCGCCGCCTGGCGGGAGGTGCACCGCCGCGTCGCGGCGATCCGGGCACGGCTGGATGCGCTCGCGCCCCGCGAGTTCGTAATCGCCTCGGCTTCCTGCGAGCTGAAAATCCGCACCGGCGACAGGCGTCGTTGGATCGGGGTGAGCGGGCGGAACCTCCCCAGCTTCGAGATCTTCCTGAGCCCCGACTGGCGGGGCACCGAGGGGGTCTTCACCGCGGACCAGCCTTGCTTTCGCCAGGGGAACCTCGTGCACGGCGTATCCCTCGAGTTCCGCGACGGCCGGCTCGTCCGTGCCCGGGCGCGGGAGGGGCAAGCCTTCCTCCGCGCGCAGCTGGCACTCGATCCTGGAGCCTCCCGCGTGGGGGAATTCTCCCTGACCGACCGACGCCTGTCGCCGATCGACCGTTTCATGGCCCAGACCCTCTTTGATGAAAACTTCGGCGGCCCATACGGCAACTGCCACATCGCCCTCGGCTCCGCCTACGCCAATACTTACGCCGGCGACCCCCGTCGCCTGAACGCCGCGGCACGGCGTCGGCTCGGTTTCAACGACTCGGCGCTGCATTGGGATTTCGTCAACACGGAACCCAAGCGCGTGACGGCGATCCTGCGGGACGGCTCGCGGATGACGATCTACGAGAACGGCGAGTTCTGTGCCGCGCTCTGGGGGGAAAGCGGGGTCAGGCGGCAGCCTCGGCCGCCTCGGGTCGGATCACCAAACGGTTGACCGCATCCAGAAGCTGGCGCAGAGGAAAGGGCTTCGCCAGCACGACATCGAAACCGGCGTCCTGCATCAGCCAGGGAGTGCCGGAGATGCCGATCGCGGGCAGGCGCCGCCCGGGGAGCAAGCGGCGGATCTGGGCGAGAACAGCCGCTCCGTCCACATCGGGAAGCAAAAAATCGCTGATCACGATATCGAAAGTGCCGACATCGAACTTGCCCAGACCCTCCCGGCCGTCGCCCGCCGTCTCGACGCTGTGCCCGAAGCGCGTGAGCGCCGCTTGGATCAACTGCCGGATGTTCGGGTCATCCTCAATCACGAGCACCGATGCCATGCGCCGCGCCCTCTCTGTTTAGCGGGAAAGCCCTTTGGGAGGAACCGGCGCTGTTTTAAGCGCAGCGGCGCCGGGCGTCAAACCGGAAATTCCGCCTTACACCCGAAGCGGCGCTTTGTTTTCGACAAGTTTTATCCCCTCGAATCCACCGTCTTTTTTTAAGCCTCCGACAGGCCGGGCTTGATTTGCCGATGGTTGGCGAACGAGAGGTGGATTGGATGAGATTTCGGCAGGCTGCATTCCGGGAAGAACGTGTCGACAAGGAAAGAAGGACAGAAGATCTGCGATTTTCACCGATTTTCGGACGATTTCACACTTTGTACTTACCGAAATCCTCCGCCGAGAGCTTTTCAAGGTAATCCGCCCATTTCTTGCCCTCTTCACTGGTGTCGGCCACCTCGACGTCGGTGTCTTTCACCCGCGAACGCTCGATGACTTCCTCGTGGATGAAAATGGGGGCGTCGAAGCGCAGGGCGAGCGCGATCGCATCGCTGGGACGGGCGTCCATGTCGAAGCGCCGCTCTTCGGAAGAAAAGTAGATGCGCGCGAAAAAGGTGTTGTCCCGGAGATCGCAGACCTCGATGCGCTCGATGGCCATGCGGTTCTCCTCGATGAAGTTCTTGAAGAGATCATGGGTCATCGGACGCTCATAGGAGATTTTCTGCAACGCCGAGGCGATGGAGGTGGCCTCGAGCAGGCCGATCCAGATCGGCACCACCTTCTCGTCGTCCTCGGTCTTGAGCAACACGATCGGCGTGTTGGAAGCGGGGTCCATCGTCAGCCCCGCGATTTGCACCCTGCGCATCATGGCCCCCTCCTTTCCACGCCGGCGACCCGGAACGGTTCAGCTCTCGTCGAGCAGTCCGGAAAGCGAATGGGCGTGCGCCTGGGTGATGCGCACGACCACGACGTCCCCCGGACGCGGGATTTTCCCCCGCGGGCCTCCGGTCTCGAAGTGGACGATCTTGTTGCCGGGAGTCCTTCCTGTCCAGCGTGAGACCCCCTCCTTGCCCTCCAGGCTTCGCAGCGGCCGCCCCGGCCCCTCGACCAGCACCTCCTGCCGGGTGCCCACAAGGGCGCGGTGAATCGCCGCGGTGATCTCTTCCTGCATCCGGAGCAAAACCTGCAGTCGCCTGCGTTTCTCCGGCGGGGGAACCTTCGGCGCCAATCCGGCCGCGGCGACGTTGGGGCGGTCGGAGTACATGAAGGCGAACACCCCGTCGAAGCGGACCTCCGCGAGCAGGCGCAAGGTCGCTTCGAAGTCCTCTTCCGTCTCGCCCGGAAAGCCGACGATCAGGTCGGTGGTGACGGCGATCCCGGGAAGACTATCCCGCAGACGGGCCACCTTGTCAAGGTAGTGCCGCCGGGAGTAGCGGCGGTTCATGGCCGCAAGCACGCGGTCGGATCCCGACTGCACCGGCAGGTGGATGTGGGGGCAGAGCTTTTCGAGACGGCCGAACGCCGTGGCGAGCTCGTCGGTCAAATCCTTGGGGTGTGAGGTCGTGAAGCGGATGCGCCGCAGGCCCTCGATCTCGTTCACCGCCGCCAGCAGCCGGGGAAAAGGTCCCCAGCCCTCCTTGGCGCCGTAGCTGTTGACGTTCTGCCCGAGGAGCACGACCTCCCGGGCGCCCTCGGCGACGTAGGCTTGGATTTCGGCGAGAATCCGATCGGGCGGCCGGCTTCGCTCCCGGCCGCGCACGTGGGGAACCACACAGTAGGCGCAGAAGTTGTCGCAGCCCTGCATGATCGTGACGTAACGCGAAACCCCCGCCGGGCCCTCGCCAGGAAGGGCTTCCGCCTCCGGCGGCGATTCCTCGTCCGTGCCGACAGCGACAAGCGGTTTGCGCTCCCGCAGCCGCTTTTCGACGAGTTCCGGCAACCGCTCGACGGCACGGGGGCCGAAGACGAGATCGACGTGCGGCGCCCGCTCGAGGATCCGCCCGCCCTCTTGTTCGGCGACACAGCCGCCCACGGCGAGCAGACGTTCCGGACGCCCGCGTTTCAGGGGTTCGAGCCGTCCGAGCAGACTCCAGGCTTTCTGCTCCGCCTTGGCGCGCACGGAGCAGGTGTTCACCACCACGAGGTCGGCCGCCTCGGCCGACGGCGCCGCGGACCAGCCGCGTCCGCGCAGGAAACGGGCGATCCGCTCCGCGTCGTAGGCGTTCATCTGACAGCCGAACGTATAGATGTAAAAGCTTTTCCCGTCCATCCGCAGACCTGCGCCAGTATAGCCACACGTCGCCGGATTGCAACCCGGGTCCGCCCCGGCGGGAAAAGAGACGCGCGTTGTGGAAGGGGGCCTCTTCGGCTATAGAGACGGCGATGAAAAAACCTCTTCTCTTCGCCCGGCCGCCGGAGCGGGCCCTGCGTGAACTGGAGGAGGGGCTGGGACTTTCGCCGCTTTTGGCCCGGCTGCTCGTCAACCGCGGACTCACCGGTTGCGCGGCGGCGCGGGACTTCCTGGCCCCCCCGGCCGCCGGCCGCCTGCGCCCCCCGAGCGGACTGCGGGACCTCGAACCCGCTCTGGAGCGGCTCGCGCGCGCGGTCCGAACCGGCGAGCCGATTTTGGTCTTCGGCGACTACGACGTGGACGGCGTAACCGCGGGGGTGACGCTGCAGAGGTTCCTCGCCGCCTGCGGCGCCCCCGCCCGGCTCTATCTCCCTCATCGCCTCGAGGAGGGCTACGGGCTCAAACCCCGACACATCCGCGAGGAGGCTTGCCGCCGGGGAATCCGCCTCGTCGTCACCGTGGACTCCGGCTCCACGAGCCACGCGGCGATCCGCGAGGCGGCCGACCGCGGCGTCGACGTCATCGTCACCGACCACCACACCGTCAACGGCGATCTGCCGCCCGCGCTGGCGGTGATCAACCCCCGCCGGCCCGACTGCCCGGCGGGACTGGAGCACCTGGCCGGGGTGGGGGTCGCCTTCTATCTCGCCGTGGCCCTGCGCCGCCGCCTGCGCGAAGAGGGCTTCTTCGTCGCGCGGCCCGAGCCGAACCTGCTTTCCTGGTGCGATCTCGTCGCCCTGGGGACGATCGCCGACGCCGCCCCGCTTGCGGCCGAAAACCGCATCCTCACCCGGATCGGACTCGACCGCATCGCCCGCTCCGAGCGCCCCGGCCTCCAGGCCCTGAAAGCCGCCTCCGGCCTGGCCGCGGAGGACCTCGCCAGCGGCGAAGAGGCGGCCTTCCGCCTCATTCCGCCGCTCAACGCCGCAGGCCGCCTCGATCACCCCCGGCTGGCGGCCGAGCTCCTCACCGCCGCCGACGCTTCAAGCGCCGAGCGTCTCGCCCGACGCTTGACCGCGCTCAACCGGGCCCGGCGGGAAATCGAGCGCGCCGTCCTCGCCGACGCCGAGGCCGAGCTCGCCTCCCGCCCGGAGCTGCTGGCCGGCCATGGCCTGGTGCTGGCCCGCGACGGCTGGCACCCGGGGGTGATCGGCATCGCCGCCGCCCGCCTGGCGCAGCGCTATTCCCGTCCGGTCGTCCTGGTCGCCCTCGAAGGTCGCCGCGGCCGGGGCTCGGCGCGCTCGCTGGCCGGGATCGACCTGGCGGCCTGCCTGACCGCCTGCGGCCGGCATCTCGAGGCCGTAGGCGGCCACGCCCAGGCGGCGGGGCTGGAAATCGACGCCGCACGCTTGCCCTCCTTCCGCGCAGCCTTCGAAGAGGCGGTCGCCGCGGCGGCGGCCGGGGCGGCCCGCGAGGCCGCCTGGGTCGTGGACGCCCCGTTGGAGATCGCCGACATCGACGAAGCCGCGCTCGAAAGCCTCCGGGCCCTCATGCCCTTCGGGGCCGGAAACCCCGAGCCGCTCTTCCTCGCCCGGCAGGTCGAGGTGGTCGCCTCGGTCCGCCTGTCGGGGGGCCACCGCCGTTTGCTGCTGCGCAGCGCCGGGTCCGGGGCCGCCCGCCGGCCGCTTCCCGCCCTCTGGTTCCATCCCGACCCGGCGGCAGCCGATTGCCGCCGTTTCGCCCGCCTCCTCTACCGGCTGCGGCCCGAGCGCGCGAACAGCGGACACCCCGAACTCCGGGTGGAAGACGCCGATCCCGGATGAGTCGGTGGCGGGTTTTTTTGCTTGAATTTTCAAAGCTCCTTCGGTAAGCTGATCATCTGGATCGCCAGGGGCGATCCGCATCCGCTTCCGACGACGACAAGGAACCGCATTTCATGGCCAAGGTCTTCCGACCCAGTACGCGAGAATCCTCGATCCTCTCCAAGATCGAATCGAGCAAGGAACACAAGCGACGCCTCGCCCTGAGCAGCCTGCGGGAGTGTCTGGACCCGCTGGCGAACGCGATCTCCATGAAGCTCATCGAAAACGGCCTGGTGGAAACGACCAACAAGAACGCGCTCGAGGAGCAGATCCGCCTCTGCCTGGAAAAGTTGACGCGGGCGAGCGACTTCGACATCGACTACCAGATCGCTCCGGTGCGCAACCTCGTCCCCGACGGCAACGTCGTCAGCCTCTACCTCACGGCCTTCATCATCGAGAAGCTCCTCGACCACAAGGACGTGGTCGACATCTTCGGCGCGGACGAGGAAATCTACGGCACCGTGAACCAGCAGGTGAAAAAACTCATCCCCGTCTGATGTCCGCACTCGCCGCCCCGCGGCTCCTGAACGGGCCGCTGGAAGATCCGGTGCTCTTCCTGCCCTTCGCGCACCGGCGCCGCGGGATGCTCTTCGACCTGGGCGACCTCTCCGCCCTCCCCGCCCGGGATCTCCTGAAGGTTTCCCACGCCTTCGTCAGTCACACGCACATGGACCATTTTATCGGCTTCGACCGCCTGCTGCGGGTCCATCTCGGCCGTGGCGCCGTATTGACCTTGGCCGGCCCTCCCGGCTTTCTTCGCCACCTCGAGGGCAAACTCGCCGCCTATTCCTGGGATCTCATGGACCGCTTCGCGGAGGGCCTCCGCCTGGGGGCGATCGAAGTTCACGCCGAGCGGCGGATCGCATGCGCCTACGACGGCCGGCGCGGCTTCGCCGCCGAAGCGGCACCCCGGGAAGCGCCGTTTTCCGGGGTGCTCTGGGAAGAGCCCGCGTTGCGGGTCGAGGCGGCCCTCCTCGAGCACAGCATTCCCTGCCTCGGCTTCGCCGTGAGCGAACGCTTCCGCGTGCGGGTGCTCAAGACGGCGCTTCAAGCGCACGGGCTCGCCCCGGGCCGCTGGCTGAACGCTCTGAAGGAGGCGCTTTACGCGGGAGCGCCGCCGGAGACGGAGATTGCGGCGGAGCGCGAAGACGGAAAAGGGCTGCGCGTGTTCGCGCTGGGGGATCTGCGCGACACGCTGGTACGGATCGAATCCGGCCGCAAGATCGGCTACATCACCGACGTGATCGATCACCCGGCCAACCGCGAGGCCATCGTGCGGCTTTGCCGGGGAGCGGACCGGCTCTTCATCGAAGCCGCCTTTCTCGATGCCGAGGCCGCGCTGGCCCGCCGCAAACGCCATCTCACCGCACGCCAGGCGGGCGAGATCGCCGCCCTCGCCGGGGTGCGCTCCCTGGTCGTCATGCACCTCTCCCCGCGCTACGAGGGCCGCGAGAGCGAGGTCGAAGCCGAAGCCCAACGTTGCTTCCAGGAGCTGCGCCGGCGGCTCAGGCCGGCGCCCGGCGCCGGGGAACCCGCCGGGCCGCCACCCAGCGCGCCAGACCCGCCGCGTGACGCAGGCTTGCCTTGAGACCGGTCGCCGTCAGACGGAACAACGCCCGGAGACTGCCGACCTCCCGAGCCTGCCGTAGCTCGGAGAAGTATTTCCAGCGCGCGCTGTCCCCGTAGACGAAGTCCACGATCGCCCGCCGCACCGTCTCCTCGTCGTCCTCGAAACGACAGCCGACCCTCACCCCCCCGGCGAAAGGCTCGATGCGCACCAGCCGCAGGGGCAAACGGTGCATGCGCCCGCCGCTGTCCAAGGCCTCAAGCTCGAGACGCCCGGAGAGAAGCGGCGAACGGTCGGCGATCTCGAAGCCGGCACCGGTCACCGACAGATCCCGCAGCACGGCGTCGACGCGCGTGCCCCGTCGGCGGTCGAGCAGGTGCACTCCTTCCCGCGGCGTGATGCGGTGCGTGCGGCGCAGCTGACGGCGCTCCCAGACGACCCCCAGGCAGCAGATGACGAGAAAGAGGTTGAAGGTGTTCCAGCACAGACAGATGACGATCGTGTCGATCAGGGCGGGACGGTTCAGAAGCAGAATGGCCCCGGCGCTGAAGGCGAGCAGGTTGAACAACAGCATGACATAGAAGGGGGTCGCCAGATGCGTGAGCGCGTCGTGCTCGAGCGAAAAGGTCTTGGGGGTCACGCGGAAGCGCGGGGAACGCGGGCGCAGGAAAACCGACACCACGGCCGGAATGAGGTAGATGCTCTGAATGATCTCGAAGAGCTCCGAGGTGAACGGATGGCGGAAACGGCCGTAGAGGCGGTTGGCGACGAAGTAGGAAGCGACGAGGTGCGGTACGGCGTAGGCGAGCACTTGCCCGAGCGAGGCGTTGTAGACCCGCAGGTTGAAGACGAGAAACATGAGGGGGGAGAGAAAGAAGACGATGCGTGCGAATCCGAAGAGCCAGAACAGACAGGCGTTCAGGTAGCACAGGCGCTGGGCGGAGCTCAGACCCGGCAGCCGCAGAGGATTGCGGAGCAAAAGAATCTGGATCATCCCCTTCGCCCAGCGGCTGCGCTGGATGATGAAGCCGTCGAAGGATTCCGGCGACAGCCCCATCGTCATCGCCTTGTTCAGGTAGAGGCTTCTCCAGCCGGCCGCGTGCAGCTTGAGGGCGGTGCCGGCGTCCTCGGTGATCGTGTCCTCGACCAGCCCCCCGATCTCCACGAGCGCCCGCCGCCGCAGCAGCGCCGCCGAGCCGCAGAAGAACGAGGCGTTCCAGAAATCGAGACCGAGCTGGATCACCCCGTAGAACATTTCGTTTTCGCCCGGGCTTTCGCCCGCCGTCCCCAGGTTCTTTTCGACCGGAGTGGGGTTGATGAAAAAATGCGGCGTCTGCACCGTCGCCAAGCGCTCGTCGGCGAGGAAAAAGCCGACGGTATTGCGCAGGAAATCCCGCGTGGGGACGTGGTCGCAGTCAAGCACCAGAATCAGCTCCCCCCGAGGCCGGGGTTCCCCGAGACCGGGGTTGCGGCTCGGAGCGCTCCGTCCTCCCCGCTCGTCCTCGACCGCCACCCCGAGGGCGGCGTTCAAGTTCCCGGCCTTGGCGTGGATATTGCGCTCGCGCGTCAAGTAGTGCACCCCCAGCGAGGAGGCGAGCGCCTGCAGTTTCCGGGCGCGCTCGCGCGCGGCCGCGGCGCGCGCCGGGTCGGGGTCGCTCAGGCGCTGAGTCGTTCCGCCGTCGTCGAGGACGAAGACCGCGAGTTTTTCCCGCGGGTAATCGAGCTGCGTGCAGGCGGTCAACGTGATGCGTACGATCTCGAGCGGCTCGTTCAGCGTGGGCACCAGGACATCGACCGTGGGCCATCGGCCGCGATCCTCGGGCAGCGGGACCGGCCGCCGCTGCAGGGGGGCGACGTTCACGAAGAGGCCGATCAGGTGGGTGGCGATCCCGTAGGTCTCGGCGAGATAGAGCAACAGGAGAAAGATCACATCCCAGAGGCCGGTGTAGGCCAGGGTTTCAAAGGTACGGAAGGCCCAGTAACGCAGGCTGAGAAAGCCCCCGAACAGGAGCAGCGCCAGACGGCCGAAATCCCCCGTGCGCGGAACCAGGGACCCGGCGAGACCCATGGCGAGCAGCAGCCCGAGGGCGAGTTTCATCTGGTTTTCATCGGCGAGCGGAAAAGCGGCGCTCACGACGACGAGGGCGAAGAGCAGAATCGCCGCCCCGGCGAGAACGCGGGAAGAAGGGCGCGCGGGACCGCAGGATCCTTCCGGGGAAACCACCGGGTTCATGCAGGATCCTCCAGGGTTTCTTGCGCCGCGGGGCGGGAGGCCTCCGCTTTCCAGAAGACGGCCACGAGCTCGACGGCGGCGGCGGTCGGGTTTTCGATCTCCACCCCGCCCCGGGCCTCCCAGCGAAGCGCCCCGCCGGCACGGAGCCGGCGACGGCTTCGGCCGCGGCGGACGCGGACCTCACCGTTCAGGAGCACCAGGTGCAGGGCCTGGTCGCCTTCTTCCCCGAGCCGGGCGCACGCCCCGGGATCGATCGACATCCGGCAGGTTCTCCCGGCCGGTTGGACGTCGAGCCACGTCTGTGTGCCCCAGGGGAAGGCGACGGTCAGATGGCGCTCGGCCTCGGGTCGTCCCCGCCGTTTCAGCTCGGCGACGATCTCTTTGACGTCCCGGCTCGAATCGAGGTCGGAGACGAAGAGCGAGTCCGGGGTTTCCACCACCACGAGGTTCTCGATCCGATTCACGGCGATCAGCCGGCTGCGGCCGAGCACGAGGCAGCCGTGTGCGTGACGGGCGAGGACATCCCCGTCGAGCACGTTGCCTGCGGCGTTCTTGGGGAGGAAATCGTAAAGCGATTTCCAGGAGCCGATGTCGCTCCAGCCCAGATCGACCGGGAGCACCACGCCGCGGGTGGTCTTTTCCATGACGGCGACGTCGAAGGAGACGTCCGGGAGCCGCGCGTAGTCGGGGCCGGCGATCGACGCCGGGCGCCGGCAGAGAGGCTCGAGAAGAGCGATCAGCTCCGGGGCGTGGCGGCGGAACTCCTCCACCGCCGTCGAAGCGCGCAGGGCGAACATGCCGCTGTTCCAGAAGAAAGTGCCGGCCGCGACGTAGCGCCGAGCGGTATCCAAGTCGGGTTTTTCGACGAAACGCCGAATGGGGGGCGCCTCGGTCTTTTCCGCTTCGGCCTCGATGTAGCCGTAGCCGGTCTCGGGGTAGCGGGGACGGATCCCGAAGGCCACGATGCGGCCGGAGGCGGCGAGCGCCATCGCCCGGGAAAGCGCCTCGTGGAAAGCCTCGCGCCGGGCGATCACGTGATCGGCGGGGAAGATCCCCAGCACCGCGTCGGGGACCTCGCGCAGGATCTCAAGGCAGGCCCGGAGCACGGCCGGGCCGGTGTTGCGCCCGAGGGGTTCGGGGAAGATGCGCCCGGCGGCCGGAATGCCGATCGCCTCGAGATGCCGGGCGACTTCGCGCTCGTGGGCCGCCCCGCAGACGACGCGCACGGCGTCGGCCGGAAAGGGGGGCACCAGCCGCCGCAGCGTGCTCTGGATCAGCGAGTCGCCGCCCACCAGGCGGGCGAGCTGCTTCGGGTAAAGTTCCCGGGAAACCGGCCACAGGCGGGTGCCGCTGCCGCCGGCCAGCAGCACGGCGAACACGGGCAGTCCTTCGATCTTCACGCGTTCCTCCCCATCCGGGCGCGCAGATCCGACACCGCGGCTCCGCCCCCCTCGCCGACGCCCGGCGGGCATCGCGTCTCGACGGCTCCCGGCCCGAGCAGTGCGCCGAGCTCGCGGCGCACCTCCGGTCCGGGACGCAGCCGGTACTTCTCGGCGACCTCGATGACCGCCTCGGCGCCGGCGGCGGAGCGCAGGTGCAGAAAGACCCGGCTTGTCCCGGAGTGCCGCTCGAGAAGCGCGCGCACCGCAAGAAGGCGCTCGCGTCCGATCCGTTCGAGATCCAGCCGGAGGTGTACGTGCGCCGGCAGCAGTTCCTCGGCGCGCTCGAGGGGGATCACGGAGTCGGCGACGATTTTGACCGCCTGTTCCTCCCGCTGCACCTGCCCCTGGACGAGCACGGGGCGATCCTCGACGAGCAGGTCGGCGGCGGTCGCGTACAGCCGCGAAAAGACCGTCACTTCGACCGCCCCGTGGACATCCTCGAGGCTGACGAAGGCCATGAGGTCCCCCTTGCGTGTCTGGATCGTCTTCGTCTGCCGCACGAGGCCTCCGATCCGGACCGACGTGCCGTCGGCGGCCTCCTTGATGCGCAAGGAATCGGTCGTGGCGTAGCGTTCGAGGATCTCCTGGAAGCCTCGAAGCGGGTGCCCGCTGAGATAAAAGCCGAGCGATTCCTTTTCGCCCTCGAGCATCTCCCGCTCGCTCCATTCCGGCGCCGCGGCGAGTTCCGGCGGGGAGGCGGGCTCGGCGCAGGCCGCCTCGTCGAAAAGCCGGATCTGCGGATTGCAGCGTTCGCGCTGGACCCGCTGGCCGTAGTCGAGGGCGGCGTCGAGGGTGGCCAGCAGCCGGGAACGCCGGGGGTCGATGCCGTCGAAGGCGCCGCATTTGATCAGGCTCTCGATCACCCGCCGGTTCACCTTGCGCAGGTCCACCCGCTCGCAGAAATCGAACAGCGAGCGGAACGGCCCCGGGGAGCGCGCCTCGAGAACGGCGTCGATCGCCCCCTCGCCGACGTTGCGGACGGCCATCAGCCCGTAGCGGATCCGCCCCGCGTCCACCGTGAAATCCTTGTCGCTGCGGTTGATGTCCGGGGGCAGCACCTCGATCCCGTGGGCGCGGCACTCGGCGAGGAATTTGACGATCTGGTCGGTCGAGCCCATTTCGCTCGAGAGCAGCGCGGCGAGAAACTCGACCGGAAAATGCGCTTTGAGGTAGGCGGTCTGGTAGGCGATCAAGGCGTAGGCCGCGCTGTGCGATTTGTTGAAGCCGTAGCCCCCGAATTTCTCCATGAGGTCGAAGAGGCTTGCGGCCTTGTCGGCCGACATGCCGCGGGCCGTCGCCCCGCGCACGAACCGCTCGCGGTGGGCGGCCATGATCTCGGGGATCTTCTTGCCCATCGCCTTGCGCAGGTCGTCGGCTTCGGCCGGGGTGTAATCGGCCAAGGCGGCGGCGATCTTCATGACCTGCTCCTGGTAGACGATGACCCCGTAGGTCTCCCGCAGGATCGGCTCGAGCTCGGGCACGAGGTAGGCGACCGGCTTGCGGCCGTGCTTGCGGTCGACGTACTCGTCGACCATGCCCGAATCCCGCGGCCCGGGCCGGTAGAGGGCGACGAGCGCGATGACGTCGGGAAAGGACTCCGGCTTGAGCCGAAGCAGAAGATCTTTCATCCCCGTGCTCTCGAGCTGGAAGACGCCGGTCGTGTCCGCCCGGCAGAGCAGCCGGTAGGTCTCGGCGTCTTCGAGATCGAGGCGGTCGAAATCGGGGGGGGTCTTGCCCTGGCGGCGGATGAGCTCGAGGGTGGCGGCGATGACGGTCAGGTTGCGCAACCCGAGAAAGTCGAACTTGACCAGACCGATCCGCTCGACGGCCTTCATGTCGTACTGGGTGACCACCTCGCCGTTTTTCCCCCGGAACAGCGGCAGGTAATCGACGAGCGGCCGGTCGGCGATCACGACCCCGGCCGCGTGGGTCGAGGCGTGCCGGGGCAGCCCTTCCAGCACCCGACTGATGCGGATCAGCTCCTCGTATTCGGGCTTGCGGGCCACGAGCTCGCGCAGGCGGGGCTCCCGTTCGAGGGCCTCGTCGAGGCGGATGTTGATCACGTCGGGAACGAGCTTCGCGATGGCGTCGACCTCGGCGAGCGGGATGTCGAGGGCCCGGCCCACGTCGCGGATGACGGCGCGCGTTTTGAGCTTGCCGAAAGTGATGATCTGGGCGACGTAGTCCCCCCCGCCGTAGCGCTCGACGACGTAGCGGTAGACGTCCTCGCGGCCCACGATGCAAAAGTCGACGTCGATGTCCGGCAGGCTCTTGCGTTCGGGGTTGAGGAAGCGCTCGAAGAGCAGGCCGTGGGCGAGGGGGTCGAGGTCGGTGATGCCCAGGCAGTAGGCGACGAGGCTGCCGGCGGCCGATCCCCGCCCCGGGCCGACGGGGATGCCCCGTTCCTTGGCGTAGCGGATGAAATCGGCGACGATGAGGAAGTAGCCGGCAAAGCCCGTGCGCCGGATGACGTCGATCTCGTAGTCAAGACGGGCGCGGTACTCCGCCTCCTCGGCCCGCGGGTTTTGCGCCTGGACGCGATGCCAAACCCGGCGGAAGCCGCGGCGGGCCTCGCGCTCGAAGAGCGCCTCGGGGGATTCGCCCTCCCCGGAGGCGAACCGCGGAAAATGGTGGTGCTCGAAATCGAGGTGCACCCGGCAGCGTCGGGCGATCTCCCCGCTGCGCGCTACGGCATCCGGGATCTCCCGGAAATAGGTCTCCATTTCCGCCGGGGACTTGAAGTAGAGCTGGTCGGTCCGGAATTTCAGGCGGTCGTCCTCGCGGACGGTCTTTCCCGTCTGGATGCACAGGAGCACGTCGTGGGCGCGCACGTCCTCGGGGGAGAGGTAGTGACAATCGTTGGTCGCCACCAGGGGGATCGAGAGCCTGCGGCCGAGCTCCACGAGGGCGGCGTTCACCCGCGCCTGCTCGGGGATCCCGTTGTGCTGCACCTCGAGGAAGAAGCGATCCTCGCCGAAGATCTCGAGGTAAAAGCGCGCGGCCTGCTCGGCGAGGTCGAGGCGCCCTTCGAGGATGCGGCGCGGGATCTCCCCGTGGAGGCAGGCGGAAAGCGCGATCAGGCCGGAGGCGCACTCGCGGAGGATCTCGCGGTCGATCCGCGGCTTGTAGTAGAACCCCTCCAGTTGGGCCGCGGTCGCCAACCGGCACAGGTTGCGGTAGCCCTCGTCGGATTCGGCGAGCAGCACGATGTGGCTCATCTCCCGCTGGTCGGCGGGGTTGCGGTCGAAGCGGCTGCGGGGGGCGAGGTACATCTCGCAGCCGATCACGGGCTGGATCCCGGCGCGGGTCGCTTTCTCGTAAAACTCGACCGCCCCGAAGAGAACGCCGTGGTCGGTCATGGCGACCGCGGGCATGCCGAACTCGCCCGCGCGACGGACCAGGTCGTCGATGCGCACGGCGCCGTCGAGCAGGCTGTATTGCGTGTGGACGTGAAGATGAACGAAGTCGCTCATGAAACCTCGCTCGGGGGGTGAGGCCGCCTGCGGGGCGGACCGGGAGCGGCCGCGCGGAGGCCTTTTCGGCGCCGGGTCGGGGAAATCCTCTCGCAAACGGGCGGCGGCGCGATCCGCCTACTCGAGGCGGTAGTTCGGCGCCTCCTTGGTGATGATCACGTCGTGCACGTGGGACTCGCGGATGCCCGCGGCGGTGATCTTGATGAAGCGCCCCTTCCGGCGCAGCTCCTCGAGGCTCCGGCAGCCGCAATAGCCCATCCCCGCCTTCAAGCCCCCCACGAGCTGGAAAAGGTTCGCCTGAAGCGACCCGCGGTAAGGAACGCGGCCGACGATGCCCTCCGGGACGAGCTTGTCGGCCTCTTCGCCGTCGTCGCCCAAACTGTAGCGGTCGCGGCTGCCCTTCTTCATCGCCTCGATCGATCCCATGCCCCGGTAGACCTTGTAGCTGCGTCCCTGGTAAAGGATCAGCTCCCCGGGGCTCTCCTCGGTGCCGGCGAAGAGACCGCCGATCATGACCGAATGGGCTCCGGCGGCGAGCGCTTTGGTGATGTCGCCGGAGAAGCGGATCCCGCCGTCGGCGATCAGGGGCACCCCGGTCTTCTCGGAGACCGCCCGGCAGTTCATGATCGCGCTGAGCTGCGGCACGCCCACCCCGGCCACGACGCGCGTCGTGCAGATGGAGCCCGGCCCGATGCCGATCTTCACCGCGTCCGCCCCCGCCCGGATCAGATCGCGCGCCCCTTCGGCGGTGGCGACGTTGCCGGCGACGACCTCGATGTTCTGGAAATTGCGTTTGAGGGTGCGGACGGCCTCGATCACGTTCTTGGAGTGCCCGTGGGAGGTGTCGATCAGGATCACGTCGGCTCCGGCCTTGAGCAGGCTCTCGGCGCGCTCCTCCATGTCCGCCCCCACCCCGACGGCCGCCCCGACGCGCAGGCGGCCGAGGGCGTCTTTCGAAGCGTTCGGATATTTGCGGATTTTCTCGATGTCCTTGATCGTGATCAGCCCCTTGAGGCGGCCCTTGCGGTCGACGACGAGGAGCTTTTCGATCCGGTGCCGGTGGAGCAGCTTTTTCGACTCCTCAAGGCTGATGCCCTCGTGGACGGTCACCAGGTGGTCCTTGGTCATGACCTCGGAGACCTTCTTCTCCATGTCGGTCTCGAAGCGCAGGTCGCGGTTGGTGACGATGCCGACCAGACGCTCGCCCTCGACCACGGGCACGCCGGAGATGCGGTACTGCTCCATCAGGCGCAGCACATCGGCCACGCGCTGCTCGGGGTGAATCGTGACCGGGTCGACGATCATGCCGCTTTCGGATTTCTTCACCTTGTCGACCTCCATGGCCTGAGCCCGGATGTCGAGGTTGCGGTGGATGAACCCCAGGCCGCCTTCGCGGGCCATGCTGATCGCCGTCTCGGCCTCGGTCACGGTGTCCATGGCCGCGCTGACGATCGGCAGGTTGAGCCGGATGCGGCGCGTGAGCTGAGTTTGGACGGAGACGTCTTTGGGCAGCACCGCGGAGTAGCGGGGCAGCAGGAGAAGGTCGTCAAAAGAATAGGCCTCTTCCAGGGTATGGGTCGGCATGGAAAACTCCTTGTCGTCGCGATCGGGGCGATGTGCTGCATTAGCAGAAGGCCACGGCTTTGGCAACCCCGCCGAATGCCCGCCGGCAAGGGCCGATATCGCCCGAACATGCCGCTTTTTCAATGAATTCTGTCGCTTCCGGATTTGACTTCGGCGCGGGCGATGCTATCATGGAGTTCATGCTGATGGCGATCAATCCCCAGAACCCCCCGCTGCGGCTCATCCGCAAGGTGGTCGAGATCCTGCGCGCGGGCGGAATCGTGATCTACCCGACCGACACGGTCTACGGCATCGGCTGCGATCTGATGAACCTGCGGGCGATCGAGCGCGTCTACCAGCTCAAGCGCCGCGAAAAATCCAAGCCCTTCAGCTTCATCTGCTCGGATCTCACCCACATCAGCCGCTACGCCAAGGTGACGAACTACGCTTACCGCACGATGCGGCGGCTGCTCCCCGGGCCCTACACCTTCATCCTCGAGGGGTCCCGGCTCGTGCCCAAGATTCTCCTCACCAAGCGCAAGACGGCCGGCATCCGGGTCCCGGCGAACGAGATCTGCCTCGCCCTGGTGCGCGAGCTGGGAAACCCGATCATCTCCACCAGCGCCGTCCCCCCCGACGGCGAACCCCTGCACGACGCCTCGCTCCTGCATGACCTCTTCGGCCGGCAGGTCGAGGTGGTGATCGACGGCGGAAGCGTGCCGGGCGAGCCCTCGAGCGTGATCGCGCTCATCGGGGACACGCCGCAGATCCTGCGCCGCGGGGCGGGGGACGTCAGCCTCTTCGAGTAACTCCCCTCTCATTCGCCGCGGTTGTCGCGCTCGACCGCCTCGAAGAGGCGCTCCTGAAAGTCGGGGATCGCGGCCGAGATCCGTGTCCAAGCCGGCATCATGGGAATCCCGACCGGATCCTCGACGAACTCGGAGATCGCGCAGCGCATCGATTCGACGAAGGCCTCGACCGCCTCGACCTCGGCATGCCGGTCGAAGGAGAGCCCGTTGATCAGAGAGACCGCGTGGTACTTCTCGACGGCGATCCGCGCCTCCTGGATGTAGGCCGCCAGCAGGGTGCGGAAAAAGGCGTTGCTCAGGACCACGCCGTCCTGGGCCAGGACGCGGAAGAGGGCCATGGCGATGTCACAGGCCATGCGCATCAGCCCCTCGCCGGGCCTCTTCTTTTCGAGCACTTGGTGTTTGTGCTCGTAGGTTTCGGCGATCTCCACCTGGCAGATGCGGTTCACCGAGGCGCGCTGGTAGATCTCGCTCAAGAGCGAGACCTCCAGGCCCCAGGTGGGCGAAATGCGGATGCCCATGGCGAGGCTGGCGAGCAGGGCGAACTCGCCGGAGAGGGCGTAGCGGAAGTTGCCGAGATACTGCAGAAAGGCCGTCTTGCCAAGAATGCGGCCCAGGGTTTCGATGAGCGGGGCGTAGAACAGCCGCGTCACCCGACCGTAGAGCCGGTCGGTCACCCGGGCGTAGTAGCCCTTGCTGAACTCGAACTCGGTCGCCGGGTGGACGACCGGGTAGACGAGCCGGGCGAGCATCTCGCGGCGGTAGTTCAGGATGTCGCAGTCGTGGGTGGCGATCGCGTAGACGTCGCGCTCGGAGCAAATGTAGCCGAGCGTCATCCACACCGAGCGGCCCTTGCCCGCGTGGTCGAGCTGGAACTCGTTTTCGCGCAGCTCGCGCAGCAGGGCCTGCAGCCGCGGTCCGTCGTGCCAGACCACCTTGACCGGGCAAGGGAGCCCCTCCAGGCGGCGGCGGGCGGCCGCGAACTCGGTCGGCCCGGCGCGGTCGAGCGAGAGGACCACGGCGTGCAGGTAGGGCACCTGACGGAGTTCCTCCAAGATCAGCGGCATCGAGGGGGTTTCGAATTCGCTGGCGAGCGCCGGCAGCAGGAGAACGACCTTGCGGCGGCGGGCGATCCGGCGGATTTCGGCCTCGAGGTCCTCGACGGGACGCTCCCGCAGGCGCTGCAGAACGGTCACCGGTCCGATCTGCCAAAAATCGGCCATGGGGTTTCCTCCTTTCGCTTGAACCCGCGCTCCGTCAGGGGGAAGGCCCGCCTGGTCGTTCGAGCTCCGCCAGGAGCGCGAGCACGGCCTCGTTCCAGCCCCGGCCGCCCCGGGAGCGGGCGTGCCGGATGCCGGGGACCGCGCACGGCTCGAAGGAGCCGTCCGCCCGCGGCAGGAGCACCGCCCGGTCGACCGCCGCGAGAAGCGGCAGATCGTTCGCCCCGTCGCCCAGACCGATCGTCAGCAGCGGGCCGGGAAGGTGGCGGCCGAGCAACGCGGTCAGCCGCCGGACCGCCGCCCCTTTGTCCGCCCCCCGGCCGATCAGGTGGTGGAAGCGGCCGCCGCGCGTGATTTCCAGACCCTCGCGTGCGGCCGCCGCGGCGAGTTCCGCCGGACGCCCCTCCCCCTCGAACCAGAAGACCTCGCTGAATTCGCGCCGGCGGGCGAGCTCGGCTTCCTCGAGGGAAAGACCCGCGCGGCGGGCGATCTCGGCTGCTGTTGCGTCACCGAAGCCCCGCACTCCGAAATCCCGCCCCCGTGCGGCGAGAAAACGGCGGATCCGCACAGAATCGGCCCCGAGCCGGATCACGCGGTAGGCGCCGTCGCGGAATCCCTCGTCGGCCGCGATCCCGCGCCAGCCATCGGGGAGGAAGCAGGCGGCCCCGTTTTCGACGATGAAGGGGTCCTCGAGCCCCAGCCGGAGGCGCAGCCGCTCGACCTCGGCGCGGGTCTTGCTCGAGCACGGAATCAGGGGGATCCCGCGGCGGCGGATCGCGGCGAGCGCCTCCTCGGCCCCCCGGAAGGAGTAGGCGTCGTCGAGGAGCGTTCCGTCCAGATCGGTGTAAATGAGGATCGTTCCGTCCACGGCCTGCCGCCGCCCGCGTCCGCAAACACGGAGCCCCGCCCCGGAAGACCGGGGCGGGGCTCCGCCGTCCGTCGAAGTTCGGGGGAGCCCTACTCTTCCTTCATCTTCTCCTGCAGGTTCTCGCGCAGCAGTTCGCCGAAGGTCGTCGTCGGGGAGCTCGACTGCCCCATGCTGCTCACGTATTCGTTCAACAGGCTCTGCTCGCGCTCCAGTTCCAGCCGCTTGATGGACAGGCCGATCCGCCGTTCCTCGCTGTTGATGGTCATCACCTTGGCGGTGATCGGGTCTCCGATTTGGAAGCGCCCGACGGGAGTCTTGATTTTCTCCTTGCTGATCTCGGAGACATGGACCAGCCCCTCGATCCCCTCTTCGAGCTCGACGAAGACTCCGAAATCGGTGACGTTGGTCACGGTGCCGGTGATCTCGCTTCCCACCCGGTAGCGGGTATGGACGCTCTTCCAGGGATCCTCGGTGAGCTGTTTGATGCCGAGCGAAAAGCGCTCGTTTTCCTTTTCGATGTCGAGCACGATCGCCTGGACCACGTCCCCTTTCTTGTAGATCTCGGAGGGGTGCTTGATGCGCTTGGTCCAGGAGATGTCCGAGATGTGCACGAGACCGTCGATGCCCTCGTCGATCCCGATGAAGATGCCGAAATCGGTGATGTTCTTGATCTTGCCCTCGATGGTGGTGCCGACGGGATACTTCTCGGCGACGACGTCCCAAGGGTTGGGGGCGATCTGCTTCATGCCGAGCGAGATGCGCCGCGCGTCGGGCTTGATGTCGAGCACGACCGCCTCCACGGTGTCGCCGATCGAGACGATCTTCGAGGGGTGACGGACTTTCCGCGTCCAGGACATCTCCGAGACGTGGATCAGGCCCTCGATCCCCGGCTCGAGTTCGACGAAGGCCCCGTAATCGGTCAGGCTGACCACCCGTCCGGAGACCCGGGTGCCCACGGGGTATTTCTGCACGGCAAGCGTCCAGGGATCCGGGGTGAGCTGTTTGAGGCCCAAGGAGACCCGCTCGCGCTCGAGATCGAGGTGCAGGACTTTCACCTGGACCGCATCCCCGATCTTGAAGAGATCGGAGGGGTGCTTGATCCGCCCCCAGGACATGTCGGTGATGTGCAGCAGCCCGTCCAAGCCCCCCAGGTCCACGAAGACCCCATATTCGGTGATGTTTTTCACCACCCCGGGCATGACCTTGCCTTCCTGGATGGTGGCGAGCGTCGCCGCGCGCTTCACGGCGCGCTCCTTTTCGAGCAGCACCCGGCGCGAGAGAACGATGTTGCTGCGCTTGCGGTTGTATTTGAGGATCTTGAACTCGAAGGTCTTGCCGACCAGTTCGTCCAGATTGCGCACCGGGCGCAGGTCCGCCTGCGAGCCGGGCAAGAAGGCCGGCACCCCGATGTCGACCGAGAAACCGCCCTTCACGCGGTTGGTGATCGTCCCGGAGATGGTCCCGTCCTCGTCGTGGCAGCGCTTGATCTTCTCCCAGACCTTGATGTTGGCCGCCTTCTCCTTGGAAAGCACCACGCGCTCGTCCTCGTCGTCCCACCACTCGACCATGACGTCGACCCGTTCGCCGACGCGGGCGGTGATGGCGCCGTCCTCGGCGCGGAATTCCTGGATCCGGATCTGGCCCTCGGACTTGTAGCCGATGTCGACCATGACCCAGTCCTTGTCGATCGCGGTGATGACGCCGCTGACGACCTCTCCTTCCTTGAACTGCCCGAAGCTGTCCTCGTAAAGGTTCATCGAGGGCTCGGCGGCCTCGGCGGCCTCGCGGGCCCCGCCCCCTTCCGCCGCGTCAGCCTTCGCCGGCTGCGGCCGGACGGCTTCATTTTCGCTGTGGGTTGAATTGTGACCCATGATCCCCCAGATCCCCCTTGCCCTGAAGTCGCAGACCCCCGGTGAGCGGAAAAACTCGGCTTTTGTAACAAACGCGGGGCGAAATGGAAAGGGAAAAATGCGGCGCCGCCCGGGCTGCGGCGCCGCGGCCGAAAGGCGGGCCGATCCGGCCTCCGCCGGATATCCGCGGATCAACCGCTGCGAAGGCCGGCGAGGCGGCTGCGGACGGCCGCGAGCATGGCGGCGACCACCTCTTCGAGCGTGAGCCCCGTCGAGTCGATCCGGATCGCATCCTCGGCGGCCCGCAGCGGTGCGACGGCGCGCTCCGCGTCCTGGCGGTCGCGGCGTTGCAAGTCGGCGAGCACCTCCTCCAAGGCAATCCCCGCCCCCGCTCCTCGAAGCTCCGCGAAGCGCCGGCGCGCGCGCGCGTCCTCGTCGGCGGTGAGGAAAAACTTGAGGTCGGCCTCCGGAAAGACCACGGTGCCCATGTCCCGGCCTTCGAAGACCGCGCCCCCCCCGCGGCCGAGCTCGCGCTGCAGCGCGAGCAACCCGGCGCGGACCACGGGCCGCGCCGAGATCGCCGAGGAAAGAAGCGAGATTTCCGGAGTGCGGATGGCCTCGGTCACGTCCCGACCGTCGAGCGTGACCCGGACGCGGCCCTCGGCCGGGGCCGGGGAAAAGGCGATCGCCAGGCAGGAGAGCATGCGGTCGAGCCCCGCGTCGTCCTCGGCGGCGATGCCCCGTTCGCGGGCGGCGAGCGCGACCGCACGGTAGAGGGCGCCGGTGTCGATATGGCGGTAGCCGAGACGCGCGGCGAGGAGGCGGCTCACGGTCGTTTTGCCCGCCCCGGCCGGCCCGTCGATGGTGATCAGAAGCTTCGTCTCGGAGGGCATGGCCGTCGCCTCACCGCTGAAGGACCGCGCGCAGGGCCTCGAGGAAACGAAGGTTTTCCTCGGGTCGCCCCGCGCTCACCCGAAGGTGCCGCGGATAGCCGTAGGAGGCGAGCGGCCGCACGATCACCCCGCGTTCGAGCAGCCCTTCGTAGACCGCCCGGGCGTCCCCGGGGACCTCGAACATGAGGAAATTCGCCTCGCTCGGCAGGCAGAAAAGCCCCAGCCGCGCCAGATGCTCCCGCAGGAAATCGAGCCCCTCGTGGACGACCCGGCGGCTTTCCTCCAGGAAGGCCTCGTCGTCGAGGGCCGCCTCCGCGGCGACTTGGGCGGCCAGGTTGACGTTGAAGGGCGGGCGCACCCGGTGCAGCAGGGCGGCGATCTCCGGCGGCATGACCCCGTAGCCGACGCGCAGCCCGGCGAGGCCGTAGGCCTTCGAAAACGTCCGCAAGACCACCATCGGCCGTCCGGAAGCGAGCAGGCTCAGGGAGTCGGGGCCCCGGGGGTCGCGCACGAACTCGATGTAGGCCTCGTCGAGGACGAGGATCACCCCCGCCGGGAGACCGACGAGGAACGCCGCCACCGCCTCGGCGGGGATCCGATGACCGGTCGGGTTGTGCGGGCTGTTCAGAAAGACGATCCGCGTGCGGTCGGTCAGGCGCCCGGCCATGGCCTCGAGGTCCGTGCGATACTCCTTGAGCGGCACGGCCACCGGCACCGCCCCCGAGGCGCAGGCCTCGATCTCGTACATGGCGAAGGCCGGTTGCGGCAAAAGCACCTCGTCGCCGGGGGTGAGAAACGCCCGCGCCAGCAGGGACAGGATCTCATCGGAGCCGTTGCCGAGCACGATCTGCTCGGGGGCGATCCCCAGCCGGCGGGCGATCTTGCGTGTCAGCCGGAAGCCGGCGCTGTCGGGATAGCGGTGGAGCGTCCCGAGCGCCTCGCGCAGGGCCGCGAGCGCCCGCGGGGAGGGGCCGAGCGGGTTTTCGTTCGAGGCGAGTTTGATCGACCCCGCAATGCCGCGTTCGCGCTCCAGCTCCTCGATCGGCTTGCCGGGGACGTAGGGGGGAATCGCCAGAAGGTGCGGAGGAATCGGAAGCTTCATCGCCGGCTGCGCCTGGCCCGGATCCGCAAGGTGCCGCAGGAGCCGCTCACGTTCCCGCCGCGGCGTTGCGGCCCACCTCGAGGGCCTGCAGGTTGAGGGGGATCAGCTTCGCCTTTGCGGCGAACTTGTCGCGCACGGCCTGCTCGAGCGCCTCGAAGCGCACCACCCGGCTGCGGGCGACGAACGCGGCGAGCGCGATGATGTTCGCCGCCTTGACGTTGCCCAGATCGCGGGCGAGTTCGACGATCGGCACCCGCAGCTCGTCGACGTCGGTTCTTCCGCTGCCGACGGGGATGATCGAAGCGTTCACGAAGATCACGCCGCCCGGCCTGACCGTGGGAGCGAATTTTTCGAGCGAGGGCCGATTCATGGCGACGAGATGCTGAGGGTTGCGGATGATCGGCGAGCCGATCGGGCGGTCCCCGAGGACCACCGTACAGTAGGCGGTCCCGCCGCGCATCTCCGGGCCGTAGGAGGGGATCCAGACGACCTCGTAGCCTTCGATCATCGCGGCCTGGGCGAGGATCTGGCCCATGAGCATGACGCCCTGGCCGCCGAAACCGGCGAACTGCACCTCACGCTGCATCTGCGCTCCTTTCTGCGGCGCCCGGCGCAGGGCGTCCCCCCTCCGGGCTCTTGAACACTCCCAGGGGGTAGTAGGGCAGCATCTTCTCCTCGGCCCAGGAGAGCGCCTCGATCGGAGTCATCCCCCAATTGGTCGGACAGGTGCTGATCAGCTCGACCAGACTGAAGCATCGGTTTTCGAGCTGGTAGGAGAAGGCGTTGCGGATCGCTTTTTTCGCGCGCTGGATGTATTTCGGCCGGATGAGCGCCTCACGCACGATGTAGCCCGGGGTTTCGAGGGCGGCGAGCAGCTCGGCCATTTTGACCGGCATGCCGGTCTGGGCGACCTTGCGGCCGAAAGGCGAGGTCGTGGTCCGCTGGTCGGGAAGGGTCGTGGGCGCCATCTGCCCGCCGGTCATCCCGTAAACCGCGTTGTTGATGAAGACGGTGACGAACTTCTCGCCGCGGTTGGCGGCATGGACGATCTCGCTCATGCCGATGCTCGCCAGATCCCCGTCCCCCTGGTAGGTGAACACGACGAGATCGGGACGCACCCGCTTGAGCCCCGTCGCGATCGCCGGGGCCCGTCCGTGGGCGGCCTCGATGAAGTCGAAGGTGAAGTAATTGTAGCAGAGCACCGCACAGCCGACCGGCGCGATGCCCACCGTCCGGCCGCGGATGCCGAGTTCGTCGATCACCTCGGCCACCAGCCGATGCGCGATGCCGTGGGTACAGCCCGGACAGTAGTGGGTGGGCGTTTCGGCCAGGGCCTGCGGGCGGCGGAATGTCTTTCCCATACCTCTTCGCGCTTTCCTTCGCCTCCCCCGGAGGGGCGGCGGCAACGGGGTTATTCGCTCTCGCGCAGGATACGGCGCGCCTCCGCCATCACTTCCTCGGGGGTGGGGACCTCGCCTCCGCATTTCCCGAACCAGAAAACGGGCCGCACGCCGCGGACACTCCATTCCACATCCTCGACGAGCTGTCCCATGCTCATCTCGACGCTCAACACCGCCCGGACCTCGCCCTGGCGGGCGGCGGCGAGAACGGCCTCCCGGGGAAAGGGAAACAGCGTCTTCGGCCGGACCATCCCCACGGCGAGCCCCTCCTCCCGGAGGCGGTCGATCGCCGTCCGGCACACGCGGCTCATCGTGCCGTAGCTCACCAACAGCAACCGGATCGAGGGGTCGACGGCGTAGTTCTCCCAGCGCACTTCCTCCCGGCGCATGCGGTCGTATTTCGCTTTCAGTTTCAGGTTGTGCGCGTTCAGCTCGGAAGGGACGAGATAGAGGGTGCGGATCAAGTTCCGCCGGTCGCGGCCGCGGCGGTCCATGCCGCTCGTCGCCCAGTCGTCGGCCGGGGCGGGCTCGGTGTTGAGGTCGTCCCGGAATTCGACCGGTTCCATCATCTGGCCGATCAGTCCGTCGCCCAGGATCATGACCGGGTTGCGGTATTTTTCGGCGAGCGGGAAGGCCTCCATCATCATCTCCACGGCCTCCTGCACGCTCGCCGGGGCGAGGACGAGCAGCCGGTAGTCGCCGTGACCGCCGCCTTTCACGGCCTGGAAATAGTCCGCCTGCGAGGGCAGAATCCCCCCCAGCCCCGGTCCGCCGCGCATGATGTTTACGAAGACGCAGGGCAGTTCGGCGGCGGCGATGTAGCTGATCCCCTCGCTCATCAGGCTGATTCCGGGGCTGGAGGAGGTCGTGAAGACCCGCTCCCCGGTCGCGGCCGCGCCGAAGATCATGTAGGAAACGGCGACCTCGCTTTCGCCTTGCAGGAAAACCCCGCCGACCTCGGGCAGGCGGCGGGAGAGATACTCGGCCACCTCCGACTGGGGCGTGATGGGATAGGCGAAGTAGTTGCGGCACCCCGCCCGTACGGCGGCCTCGGCGATCGCCTCGTTGCCTTTCATCAGGACCTTGGCCATGTCAGCGCTTTCCTTTCGCGGCGCCGGCGGCCTCCGGGATCTCCTCGATCTCGATGGCGACATCCGGGCAGACCGTACAGCAGATGGCGCAGAAAATGCAATCTTCGGCTCGCGCCTGGAAGGCGGGGAAATAGCCTTTCAGGTTGAGCTCGGCGTGGATCTCGAGCACGTTCTTGGGACAGGCCGAAACGCAGAGCCCGCAGCCCTTGCAGCGCTCGCGGTCGATACGGTGCAGGAACTTCGTTTTCATGAGGAACGTTCTCCTTCGAGGTCATCCCAGCGGCGGGCCGTTTCCCAGGGGGGGACGAGCTGGCGCCGGATAGGCAACACGGGCTCCGGCCACGCGGAGGGATCCAGCCGCTCGAGGAGTTCCTCGGCGACGGCGTGGAAAGCGACCGGCAGGGCGGAGGCTTCGGCCAGGGCGGCGAGAAAGCGACGGCCTTCGAGGATTTCCTGCGGGCCGGTCGCCGCAAGCAGGTGGGCGTTCCCCGCCAGGCCCGTGACCGTCAAGCGGCAGGAAGCCTCGATCGCGCGCAGCAGCCCGAGACAGCGAGGCACCGTGGAAGTTTCCGGACGGAAAGGGTTCACCACCATCAACACCGCCGGCCGGCGGAATCGGAAGGCCTCGCCGAGCGAGGCGAGCACGCGGGCCCCCACGGGGTCCCCGCCGGCATCGAGAACGGCAAGATCCACGGAGCGCCGGATCAATCCGGCGACCGCCGGGCTCACAGCCGGCAGCTCCGATTGCGCCAGCCCCGGAGGCGGCAGCACCACCTCGATGCCGAAGCGCTCGAGCCTCCCGGCCGCCTCACGCGACCGGAAGTAGGGATTCACCACATCCAGGTCGGCCAGCGCGACCTGGAGCCCCATCCGGCGGTGGTGAACGGCCAGGTTGACGGAGATCTCGGATTTGCCGCAGCCGTAGTGGCCGGTGATCACCACGACGCCGCGCAACTTCAATTCCACCGTTTTCCTCCGGCCACCGGTCCGCGGCCCAGCGGCGTTTTCTATGGGTTTCTCCCACAACTGTCAAGCGCAACCCCGCCCCGGCTCTCCTCTGCGCCCCGGGGCGCGCGGGCCTTCCGCTTGCCGCCGGCCCGTGATAAACAGCCCGCATGGCTGCTGTGGAAACCGGTCTGGAGCGGCTGCTCGCCGATCCGCCCCCGAGGTTTCGCGGAAGGCGCTTCGGCCTGCTCTGCAACCCGGCTTCGGTCGACCGCCGGCTGCGGCACGCCCGCTTTCTTCTCCGGGAGCGGTTCGGAAAAGCCTTGTGCGCCCTCTTTTCGCCCCAACATGGCTTCTGGGCCGAAAAGCAGGACAACATGGTCGAATCCGACGATCTCGTCGACCCCGACCTCGGCATCCCCGTCTTCAGCCTCTACGGCAAGACCCGCATCCCTTCCCGCGAGATGCTGGCCGGGCTCGACCTTCTGCTCGTCGACCTGCAGGATGTCGGAACCCGGGTCTACACGTTCGCCTCGACCCTCGCCCATTGCCTGGAAGCGGCCGGCGCGGCGGGAATCCCCGTCTGGGTCCTCGACCGGCCGAACCCCCTCGGCGGGGAGGCGGTGGAAGGAAACCTTCTGCGGCCGGCGTGGGCCTCGTTCGTCGGCCGCTTTCCGCTGCCCATGCGCCACGGGATGACCTTCGCCGAGCTCGCGCGCTGGTTGGTCGGGCCGGGGGGCATCGCCTGCGAGCTGGGCTGGATCCCGATGCGGGGCTGGAGCCGACGGCTCGCTTTTCCGGAGACCGGCCTGCCCTGGGTCCCCCCTTCGCCGAATCTCCCGACCTTCGCCGCCGCGCGGGTCTACCCGGGGCAGGTTCTCTGGGAGGGCACCCGAGTCTCCGAGGGCCGGGGGACGACCCAGCCCTTTGAGCTCTTCGGCGCCCCCTTTCTCGACCTGCGAGCGCTCTCCTCCCGGTTTCCCGAGGGAAGCCTGCCGGGGGTCCACCTGCGGCCGGTCGTCTTTGAGCCGACGGCGAACAAGTGGCAAGGCCGGCCCTGTCGGGGCTTCCAACTCCACGTGACCGACCCGGCGGCCTTCCGGCCTTACGGAACGACCCTGCGCTTGCTGCAAGCGGTCCTGGCGGAACACCCCGGGGATTTCGCCTGGCGGCCCCCGCCGTATGAATACGAATTCGAGCGGCTGCCCATCGATCTGTTGATCGGCGACGGGGAGCTGCGCGGCCGTCTCGAGGCCCTGGAGCCGATCGCGCGGCTGGAGGATTCGTGGCGGGAGGAACTCGAAGCGTTCCGGGCGGCGAGCCGGGCGTTTCACCTCTACCCGTGAGGAAGGACGATGCAAGCGAGCACCGCCGCCGATCGCGTTTCGGCCTGGGGCGGGACCTGGATCCGGATGCGCCTGGGAAACCGCAAGGTCTGGGCCGAGGCGCACCCGGACGGCCGGCTTCTTTCCCGGAACGGCCGGGTGCGCATCCGTTATCGCCTGGAGGACCCGCGGGATTACCGTGCGCGGGCCGAAGCGCTGCGCCCCCTTGAGAACGGGCGGGAGCCGGCGGCAGCAACCGAACCCGGCGCGGGGGCCGACCCGCAGACGATCTACATCTACACCGACGGCGCCTGCTCGGGAAACCCGGGGCCCGCCGGAATCGGCGTCGTGCTCGTCTGCGGCGAGCGAAGGCGGGAGATCGCGGAATCCATCGGCGAGGCGACCAACAACATCGCCGAGCTGACCGCCATCCATCGAGCGCTCACCGCCGTACGCGACCGCACCCGGCCCGTCGTCTTGCACACCGACAGCCACTACGCCTTCGGGGTGCTGACCTTGGGCTGGAAGGCGACGAAGAATCGCGAGCTGATCGCGGCGATCCGCAAGGAAATGGAGGGGTTTTCCCGGCTTCGGCTGGTCAAGGTCCCGGGGCACCGCGGGGTGGAGGAAAACGAACGCGCCGACCGACTGGCCGTGGAGGCGATCCGCCGGCGCTGAGAGGACTTCAGGCGCCGACGGCCGACCGACAAGGCCGCCGGCGCCGGGGTTGCGGTAGTTCAGGACTCGGCCTTGCGTTCGCTCTTGAGCGTTTCCAATTCCTTTTTCAGCTCGGCGACTTCGCTCTTGTACTTTTCGAGCTCATCCGCGGGGACCGAAGGGGAAGAGGTTTCATCCTTTTTCCAGGTATCCTTCATCTCGTCGAAACCGAGGTAGATCGCCAGGCCTCCTCCCAAGAGCAACATCGCCGGGATGCTCCCTTTCAACACAATCAAGAGGTCCTGCCACCAGATGCCGATCCCGATGAGTCCCAAGGCCGCCGCGACCGCTCCGCCGATCAAGGTTTTCATACGTTGCTCCTCCTCCTTTTCCGATCCATAGGTTTTCCCTGGAACCTGATTGCCGGGCGCAGGCCGACGCCGCACGTTCCGGTTGAGAGAACATCAAGGAAATCACCATAGCACGCCGGTCGCGAGCTTACAAGAGCACCCCTTTGAAAACCGCCGGCGCTTCTGCTACCTTTCCCCCACGCCTCTTCCCCGGGGCTTCGTCCGGGAGAGGGCCTCCCCATGAACTCGAATCCTCCGCCTCCCTCGCCGCCGCGGTTGCGGCGTTTGCGCCAGAGCATGGCGGCGCTGTGCCGCCGTACGGAGGGGCTTTCGCTCTGGCGGGTCCCCGAACGTTTCGGCCGGGCGAAAGGCCTCGGGCTGCGGCTCTTTTTTTCCGGTGTGCGCTTCGGGGAGTCCCAGCAGGCCCTGCTGCAGCGCCTCCCCGAACAGGCGCTCGTGGTCTTTCTCGACCCCGAGGAGAGCACCTTTTCGCTGCTCTTCGCCTGCAGCCGCTACGGCGAACTCGGGCTGCCGACTCCGGGCTGGGTTCTCGGACCGGCGGCCGGAGCGGTTGCCTTTGGCTTCGGCCTGCGCCGCGCGGGCGAGCTGAATTCCCGGCGAGCCGAGGCGCACGGAGGCGACAACGCCGGAGAAGGGATCGAGGAACGGCTCTCCCGGGTCCGCGCCGTCTTCGTCGCGCTCGCCCGTCCGCGCCCGGGTCTTCTCCGGCGCCGCACCGAGCCCTCCGTCGACCCGCTCGCCCTCCTCATCGATTTCCACCGCCGGAGCGGGCGGCCCGTCGTCCTCGTGCCGCAGCTGGTTTTCTTCAGCAAATCGCCCCCGCCCGCCCGCTTGCGGCTCGTCGACCTCCTCTTCGGCTCCGAGGATCGCCCTCGTCTCCTGCGCCTGCTCTACGGTCTGTTCCGCAATCCGGGCGGGGCCTTCGTCGAGCTCTCCCCGCCCCTCGATCTCGCGGCCGCGCTCGCCCGCCCGGAGCTCGCCGGTCAGCCGCCCGAATTCCAGGCCGCGCTCCTGCGCGGCGAGATCTCGGCCCTCGTCCGCCGCCACCGTCGCAGCATCACCGGCCCGGTCCCGGTGACACGCGAGGAAATCCGGGAAAAGATCCTCAACCGACGCCGGTTGCAGGAGTTTCTGCAGGGCCACGCCGCCGCCCGGGGAAGTTCCTACGAAGAGATGCGCCGCGCGGCCGAGGCGATCGTCGACGAAATCGCGGCCGACCAGCGGCCCGGATGGATCCGCTTTTACTCCGGCATCGACGGCTGGATCCTGCGCCATCTTTTCGCGGGGATCCGCATCAACCGCGAAGGGCTGGAAGCCGTCAAGCGCCTGGCCGTGCACGGGCCGGTGATCTATTTGCCGGCGCACCGCAGCCACGCCGACTATCTCCTCCTCTCTTATGTCCTCTACCACAACGATCTCACCTGCCCGCTCGTCGCCGCGGGCAAGAATCTCTCCTTCTGGCCGCTCGGGCCCCTTTTCCGCCGCGGCGGCGCCTTTTTTATCCGCCGCCGCTTCCGGGGCGACGTCCTCTACGCCCGAGTGTTCACGGAGTACATTCACACGGTGCTCGAGGCGGGATACTGCATCGAGCAGTTCATCGAGGGCGGCCGCAGCCGAACCGGCAAGCTGCTCGTGCCGCGGCTCGGGCTGCTCTCCATGCTCCTCGGCGCTTACCGCGACGGGGCCTGCGAGGATCTGATCCTCGCCCCGGTGGCGATCGGCTACGACCGCGTGCCCGAGGAATCCTCCTACCTGCACGAGGTCGAGGGCGGCCAGAAACGTCCGGAATCGCTGGGGCAGCTCCTCCGGGCCCGACGGGCCCTGCGGCGCCGCCACGGCAACGTCTACGTGCGGTTCGGGACCCCCTTCTCGCTGCGGGATCTCGAAAACCAGGAGGGTACGCCGCTTTCCGCCCTGGGCCGGGAGGCCTTTCAGGAGTTCGCACGGCGCACGGCGCAGCGAATCGCCGAAGGGATCAATCGGGCGAGTGTCGTGACCGCGCACGCCCTGGTCGCGGCGGCGCTGCTCCATGCCGGCCGGGAGCGCCTCGAGCGCGAGGAGATCGGGGCGCGGGTGGAAATCCATCTGGCCTATCTCGAGGAAGAGGGCGTCCCGCTGACCGAGACGCTGCTCTCCGACCCCCGCCGGGCGGTCTCCGAGGCGCTCACGGACTACGTGAACCGCCGGATCCTCGAGGCCCGCGGCTCCGCGACCGAAAGGGGCGAGGCCGAGGGGTATCTTCTGCGTCCGGCGCGCCGGGGGCAGCTGGAGTATTACAAGAACACTTGCGTCCATGCTTTTCTGCCCGCCGCCTACACGGCGCTCGCCGTCCTGGTGCAGGACGCCTTCCAGTTCACAACCCCGGCGCTGCCCCCGGAGACGGCCTTTCTGCGCGATCTCTTTCAGCTCGAGTTCGTCGGCGACCCCGGGCTGCCCGACGAGGAGCTCGTCGGGCGCAGCCTCGCGTTCTTCGTGCGCCAGGCCGCCCTCGTTCCCCACCCGAGCCTTCCCGACACCTACAACCTCACGGCGGCCGGCTACCGCACCCTGCGGCTGTTCGCCTTGTTTCTGAAAACGTTTCTGGAGACCTACCGCGTCGCCGTCACCGGGATGCTTCAGGAAACCGACGCGCCCGAGGGGAATCCGCGGGAACGGGTCCGCGCCATCGCCGCCCTCGGCCGCACGCTGCTTCGGGACCGGCGGATCGATCATCCGGAGGCCCTCTCCCGCGTCAGCCTGGAAAACGCGGTCTTTGGGTTCACCGGCCGCGCCCCGCAGGGCGCCGAGCGCCGCCCATGGCTGCTCGCCCAGGCCGGGGCGATCGACCGGGCGCTGCGCTCTTTGAAGGGGGACGGATGAAGGCCCTGGTGCTCGCCGCAGGCTTGGGCACCCGCCTGAGGCCTTATTCGGAGGCGCTCCCCAAGGCCCTCTTTCCGGTCGCCGGCCGGCCCCTGCTCGAGCGGCACCTGCGGACGCTCGAGCAAGCCGGCTGCGAGGCGGCGGTCGTGAACGCCCACCATCGGGCGGAGGCGATCGAGGCCTTCGTCCGCTCGCGTTCCTGGAGGATCCCCGTGCAGGTGCGGCGGGAGCCGGTTCTGCTGGGAACCGGCGGGGCGATCGCCAACCTGCGGGATTTCTGGGACGATCGGCCCTTCTTCGTGATCAACGTCGACGTCGTGCACCGCCTGCCGCTCGTGCGGATCCGCGAGGACCACCAACGGCGCCGTCCGGATGCGACGTTGGTGTTGATCGACGGCGTCGAGGAGAACGGCGTCGCCGTCGACGGCGACGGCTTCATCCGCAGCTTCGAGGCGTCCGGATCCCCGGGCGCTCTCACCTTCAGCGGCATCCAGGTCCTCGAGCCGGTCGTCCTGGACTACCTGCCGAAGGCGGGTTTCGCCCACAGCATCGATGCCTTCCGGGCGATGATCGCCGCCGGCCGGAGGCTTTCCGCCTGGATCGCACCGGCGTCCGACTGGACCGATGCCGGCACCGTGCCGCGCTACCGCCAGGTCTGCCGCCGGGAGTCGCTGGCGGAGGCCTGGCGCAAAGCCTTCGGGGAGGATCCGCCCCCGGCCGTTTCCTGGACCCGCCTGCCCGGAGACGGCTCGGACCGCGCCTGGTACCGCGTGGGCTCGGGGGGGCGGACGCTCGTCCTCGCCGACCACGGCCTCGGTTCCCCCGGGGAAGCCCCCGGCGAGGCGGAAGCGTTCCTGCGCATCGGCCGGCACCTGGCCGCCCGGGGGATCCCGGTGCCGCGCATCCATTTCGGCGAACCCTTCTGCGGCCTGGTCTGGGTCGAGGATCTGGGGGACTTCTGCCTGCAGGCGGCCGCCCGTCAAGCCGCCTGCAGGCGCGAGCGCATCGCGCTTTACCGTGCGGCGATCGACACCTTGATCGATTTCTCGCTGCGGGGCCTCGAGGGCTTCGACCCCGCCTGGTGCTGCCAGACGCCGCGCTATGACCGCGAGCTGGTGATCGCACGCGAATGCCGCTACTTCGCCCGCGCCTTTCTCGAGGCAACTCTGGGGCTGGAGGCCGACCACCAAGCCCTCGCCCCCGAATTCGAGCAGCTGGCGGATCTCGCGGCCGGAGCCCGGCCCCTCGGGCTGATGCACCGCGACTTCCAGTCGCGGAACCTCCTGATCCGAAACGGCCGGCTCCACCCCATCGATTTCCAGGGCGCGCGGATCGGCCCTTTCGCTTACGATCTCGCCTCGCTGCTGATCGATCCCTACGTCGGCCTCGAGCTGGCCGAGCGCGAGCTTCTGCTCGCCTATGCCCTCGAGCGCCTCCGGGCCGCGCGGCCGGTCGACGTCGCCGAGTTCCGGCAGGGCTTCTACGCCTGTGCCGTCGCCCGCAGCCTGCAGATGCTCGGCGCCTTCGGGTTTCTCTCGACGGTCAAAGGCAAACCCGCCTTCGCCTCCTGCATCGCCCCCGCCCTGCGGGGACTGGCGGAACTGCTCGCCCGGCATTTTCCCCGGACCTTCCCGGCCCTGGAAGAAACCGTCGCCCGCGCCGCCGCGCGCCTGACCGCCCCTGCGGCGCCGGGCCTCTGTTGAACCCGCCCCCGGCGCCGGGGGCCCTTTTCCCGGAGGTGGAGGTGAACGATGGAACCCCTGACGGTCATGGTGAACGGCATCCCCGGTAACGTCGCCACGCTTCTCGCCCTTCGGCTCTGCGGGGATCCACGCTTTCGGCTGGTCCCCTTTTCGTTCACGGGGCCCGAGATCGCCGCCGCCGAGCACGCCGTGGGAAACGAGCGCCTGCGCCTCGTCCGCCCCGAGGATCGGGAATCCCGGATCCCGGAGATCCGCGCCGCCTTCCCGGAATTCCTCGCCGTCGATTACACCCACCCTGCGGCGGTCCTGTCGAACGTCGACTTCTACTGCCGCCACGGCCTCTCCTTCGTCATGGGCACGACCGGCGGGGACCGCCGGGCGATCGAAACCCGGGTCGGCGCCTCCGCCGTCGCCGCCGTGGTCGCCCCGAACATGGCCCGTCCGATCGTCGGCTTTCAGGCCATGATGGAGTCCGCGGCCGTGCGTTTCCCGGGGCTCTTTCGCGGTTTCCGTCTGACGATCGAGGAGAGCCATCAGCAGGGCAAGGCCGACACCTCGGGCACGGCCCGCGCCATGGTCGGCGTCTTCAACCGTCTGGGCGTCCCCTTCCGCGAGGAAGAGATCCGCCGCGTGCGCGACCCCGAGGAGCAGCGGCGCCGGCTCGGCGTCCCCGAGGCCCATCTCGCGGGTCACGCCTGGCACACTTACCGGCTCGTCTCCGAAGACGAAACGGTGGTTTTCGAGTTCACGCACCGCGTGAACGGCCGCGAAGTCTACGTGCAGGGGACCCTCGAGGCGCTCCTCTTTCTGCGCGACCGGCTGCGGGAGGGCGCACGGGGCCGTTGTTTTTCCATGATCGACGTCCTCGAGGGAAAATCGCTCAAGAACGCGGGGAGTTCGGCCGAAAAAACCCTTTGAGGGCGGACGTCCCGCGCCCGGCGGCCGAACGTCGTCCTCGGCGGAGGAAACCCGTACACGATGGACGATCTCGCGGCACGGCTGCTCGAGGAACTGGAGGGGCTCTCCCCGCCGGCGGAATCCGGCGGTGCCTCCGAGACGGGGGGCGACGGGGCCGAAGCGCTGCAGGTCCTGCTGATCGAGGCGGTCTATCTTCTGAACGCCTGTTTCCGCGAGGTCCTCTACTGGGAGGGCCGGCGGTCGGAAAAGGACAGCTTCCTGCAGCTCGCCTCCGTGCTGCAGCAGCTCGGCCGGGTGCCGGGAGGGGGCGGAACGCTGCGAATCCGCCGCCTGCGCCCGGCAGCCGGCCCCGGGGGGGCGCGACCGGACCTCGCGGTCCAGCTAGGCGATCTGCAGATCGACGGCGCCCAGGTGATCGCTCTCATCCGCCGCGCGGGAATCCGTCTCAAGCACCTGGAGGGACGCTTCTTCAAGGCCGCGGAGCTTCTCAGCGCGGAGGGCTGGGATACGGTCGAGATTCGGCTGCCGGGGGAAGATCCGGAGGCGCTGGAAGGGCTGCGGGCCGCGGTGCGCATCCTTTCCTCCCACCGCCAGGCCGCGGAAAAGGGAACTCCGATCCCTTATCCGCGCGACGGCCGGATGCAGCAGGTCCTGCCCGTCGCCGACGACCAGGGACGCCCGGACCCCAACCTCACGCTGCTCGCCGCCGAAAACGGGCTGTCCCCCGAGGCGATGAAGGCGATCGTCGCCCGCGTGGGAGGGCTGCTCAAGCGCCCCGAAGGCGCCGCGCTGCGCCGGCAGGCGCCCGACATTTACCGGGCGCTCTTCGCCCTGCGCCGGCTGCGCGAATCGCTCAAACGCCCGCCGATCGAGATCGGGATCGACCGTTCCCCGGCCGAGGGCCCGGAGCCCGTCCCCGCCGCATCGGCCCCCCCCGCAGCGTTTTCCTCCTCCCCGGGGCCGGCGGAACGCACGGCACAGCAACTTCGTGAAACCGGGGTCCGGGAGGTCCCCGGGGCGGGCTCCCCGGCCGCCGCGCCCGCCGTCGCCGACATCGCCGCCGGCCTGGCGGCCTTTTTCCACCGGCTTCCCGAAGAGCATCGCGGCGCAGCGCAAAAAGCGGCGGAAGGGCTGCTGGGCAACGATTACGTACAGCTCGACTCCGAAAGGCTCGGTCGGCGGCTCGAGGACATCGGCCGCCTCGTCCATGCCCTGGAGACCCGTCCTGCCGCCGTCCCGCTGCTCGAATCCGTCCTGCGACGGCTCGAGGAGAATCTCGGCCGGCTCCCCGGGGAGACCCTGGGGGACCTCACGGTGGCGGGAACCCAGCTGAAACTTTGGCGCGAGGGGGGGGAACAGGTGCTCGGGCAGGTGTCGGAGCCGGTCGCCCGCGCCTTGGACGCCGCCAAGGACCGCGCCGCATCCCGGCGCCGCCTGCGGGAGGTCTCCGGCGAAGGGCCCCTGTATCTGGCCCGCGATCCGCAGGCCCTCGCCTCCCTCTTCGACGTTCCGGTGAAGGAGATGGAGGCGATCTTAAAGCTCTTCCGCTCCTGTTTCGACGCGCGCGGCTCCTTCCAGCGCCTGCTGTTCGAAAAACGCATCCCCGAGTTTGCGCGCCATCCGCGGAAGGTCTTCCCCGTCCTGTGGGAATTCCTGAAGGACATGCCGCACCGCTCCGACCGGCTTTCCTTCCTCAATTCGCTGCAGCTCATGATCAAGGAGATCCGCCAGCCGCTGCAGGCGCTCAAGACCGTGCTGACCGATTTCGTGGGGGAGCCGGAAAGGATCCAGTATCCGGACCGCAACGCGCTCATGCTCGCGATCCAATTCCTGCGGCGCTACAACAAGGAGATCCACGTCGACATCGAGCTTACCCCGGAGGAGATCCTGCGCGTCCGCGACGGCCTCGACGAAAAAGTCGTCGCCTACGCGCTCTGGAAGGTGAACAACGAATCGCGCCGCTTCCTCACCAAAGCGCTCGCCATCCGCAAGGCGCTGGGCACGGCTCTGGATCCCGCCACGGCGCCCCTGGCCTCCCTGCCGGCCCGGTTCCTGCTCGCCCTCGAGCGCGAGCAGCACATCTTTCTCTCCCTCACGGGGGGCGACCAGGCCGCCTCCATCCTCCATGCGGCGCTGGCGGTCTACGGCAGGGCCGATGCCGCCGTGCATCGCCTGGCCGCGGCGCTTGCGCTCCACACCGGCCTGTTGCAGCACCTCTCCGTACTCATCCGGGGGATCGGGCGGGTCGGCGGCGAAACCGATCTGCTGCTCCTCGACCAGCTCCGCAACCAGGAAAAGCCGTTTCTCGACAGCGCCCCCGATGCGCGGACCGCCGCCGTGGTGCGTCGGGTCTTCGGCTGGATCGAACCGGCGAAACGGGAGATCCAGGCCCGGCTGAGCGGGGCTCCGCCGCCTGCCGCGGGGCTGGGCTCCTCGAATTTCCTCTCCAGCACGAACACGATCGATCTGTAACTTGTCAGGAGGAGAACGCCTCCCGGATCAGGTCGAGCGCCCGGGAGAGGGCGCGGTCGAGATGCTCCGGCCGGGGGCCGCCGGCCTGAGCCATGTCGGCTCGGCCGCCGCCGCGTCCGCCGACCACGGCGGCGACCTCCTGGATCAGCCGGCCGGCGTGGAAGCGCCCGGCGAGATCCGGACTCACCGCCGCGGCGAGCAGGGCCTTGCCGTCGGCGACGCTTCCGAGAACACAGACTCCCGACCCTAGGCGTTCTTTGAAGCGGTCGAGCATCTCGCGCAGGGCGGCGGGGGAGTCGACCTCGACGCGCTGGACCAAGACGTTCACCCCGCCGATGCGCTTCGCCGCGGCCGCCGCCTGGGCGGCGGCGGCGGCGGAGAGCTTCGCCTGGAGCTGCCCGATCGTGTGCTCGGCGTCGCGCAGCTCGGCGAGCAGCCGAGCGATCCGCTCGGAAAGGGCCTCGGGTTTTTCCTTGAGGAGTCTGCCGGCCTCGCGCAGGATGCGCGCGGCCCCCTGCGCCCAGGCGACGGCCGCCTCGCCGGTCACGGCCTCGATGCGCCGCACGCCCGCAGCGATCCCGCCCTCGGCGAGAATCTTAAAAAACCCGATATCGCCGGTACGCGTCACGTGCGTTCCCCCGCAGAGCTCCCGGCTCACGTCGGCGAGCCTCACCACCCGGACGCGCTCGCCGTACTTTTCCTCGAAAAGCGCGACCGCCCCGGCGCGCAGGGCCTCCTCGAGGGCCATCTCCACGACTTCGGTCGGAAAGTTGCTGCGGACGGCCTGGTTCACCTCCCCTTCGATCCGCTCGAGATCCTCCGGCGCCACCGGGCTTGCCTGGGTGAAATCGAAGCGCAGCCGGTCGGGGGCGACGAGGGATCCCGCCTGTTTCACGTGCTCGCCCAGCACGCGGCGCAGAGCGGCGTGCAGAAGGTGGGTCGCCGTATGGTTGCGGGCGGTCGCGGCCCGGGCGGCGGCGTCCACGGCGAGACGGATGTCCTCCCCGCGCCGCAGGACGCCGGCGGTCACGCGTCCGCCGTGGATGATGATGCCGGTGGGATCCTTGCGGGTCTCGACGACCTCCAGTTCCCCCCCGGTGCCGCGGATCCAGCCGCGGTCGCCCACCTGCCCACCGGATTCGGCGTAAAAGGGGGTGCGCTCGGCGACGAGCTCCACCTCGGCCCCGGCCTCGGCCTGTTCAAGCTCCTGGCCGCCGGCGACGAGAAGCAGGATGCGGGATTCGGCGGTCAGGCTCTCGTAGCCCACGAACTCGGCCTGGAAGCCCGCGGCGGAGAGCCGGCGGTAGGCCTCGGCCAGACGCTGGAACGTCCCCACCGAACGCGACCGCGCCCGTTGGGCGTCCATCTCGCGCTCGAAGCCGTCGAGGTCGAGGGTCAGCCCCCTTTCGCGCGTCACGTCGCGCACGATGTCCACGGGAAAGCCGTAGGTGTCGTAAAGGCGAAAGATCACCTCGCCGGGCACGACGCTCGCCCCGCGGGCGGCGAGATCCGCGAGCGTCTCGTTCAGCAGGTGCAGACCGGTGTCGAGGGTGTGACGGAAGCGCTCTTCTTCGTTGCGGATCACGGCGGTGATGGCGGCCGCGGCCTGAAGGAGATCGGGGTAGGGTTCGGCCATGAGGTCGATGACGGCGTGGACGGTCTCGTGGAGAAAAGGACGGGCGAGGCCGATCTGCCGGCCGTAGCGGATCGCACGACGCAGGATGCGCCGCAGCACGTAGCCGCGGCCCTCGTTGGAGGGCAGCACCCCGTCTCCGATCAGAAAGGCCGCCGCCCGGGAGTGATCGGCGATCACCTTCATCGCCACGTCGACCTCGGGCCGCGCGCCGAAGGCGAGGCCGCTGAGCTCCTCGGCCCGGGCGATGATCGGCCGCAGCAGATCGGTGTCGAAGTTCGTGTCGACGTTCTGGACCACGGAGGCGATGCGCTCGAGTCCCATGCCCGTGTCGATGCTCGGCCGCGGCAGCCGGGTGAGGGTGCCGTCGTCGGCGCGGTTGAACTGCATGAAAACGAGATTCCAGATCTCGAGAAAGCGGTCGCAGTCGCAGCCGACGGTGCATTCCGGCCGCCCGCAGCCGTGAGCGGGGCCGCGGTCGAGGATGATCTCCGAGCAGGGACCGCAAGGGCCGGTGTCGCCCATGGACCAGAAGTTGTCCTTTTCGCCGAAGCGCACGATGCGCTCCTCGGGCAGCCCGATCCGCTCGCGCCAGATGTCGTGGGCCTCCTCGTCGTCCAGGTAGATCGAGGCGTAGAGCCGTTCGGGCGGGAGCCCGAACCCCCGGGTCAGCAGGTCCCAGGCGTACTCCACGGCGCGTTCCTTGAAATAGTCGCCGAAGGAGAAATTGCCGAGCATCTCGAAGAAGGTGTGGTGGCGCGCGGTGTAGCCCACGTTCTCGAGGTCGTTGTGCTTGCCTCCGGCGCGCACGCACTTCTGCGAGGTCGCCGCGCGCACGTAGTCGCGTTTTTCCTCTCCCAGAAAGACCCGCTTGAACTGGACCATACCGGCGTTGATGAAGAGCAGCGTCGGATCGTCGTGGGGCACGAGCGGAGAGCTGCGCACCACCCGGTGGCCGCGCTCGCGGAAATAGTCGAGAAAACGGCGGCGGATGTCGTGGCCGGTCATCGGATCACTCCTCCCCGGAGGCCGCCGGAGCCTTGGCCGTGAGCCCCAAAGCCTCGCGCGCCTTTGCGGTGATCGCCTGGCCGAGATCGGGGTGCTCGGCGAGAAAGCGTCGGGCGTTCTCCCGACCCTGGCCGATGCGCTCGCCGTGGAAGGAGTACCAAGCCCCGCTCTTCTCGACGATCCCCTGGTCCACGGCGACATCGAGCAGGTCTCCCGTACGGGAGATGCCCTCGCCGTAGATCACGTCGAACTCGGCCTCGGCGAAAGGCGGGGCGAGCTTGTTTTTCACCACCCGCACGCGGGTGCGGCTGCCGATGATCTCCTGGCCTTCCTTCAGGGTGTTCACGCGGCGGATGTCGAGCCGCACCGAGGCGTAGAATTTGAGCGCGTTGCCGCCGGTCGTCGTTTCCGGGTTGCCGAACATGACGCCGATCCGCATGCGCATCTGGTTGATGAAGACCACGCAGGTCTGGGTCTTGGCGATGGTGCCGGTGAGTTTGCGCAAGGCCTGAGACATGAGTCGCGCCTGCAGCCCCATGTGGGCGTCGCCCATCTCGCCCTCGATCTCCGCCCGCGGCACGAGCGCCGCCACCGAGTCGATCACCAGGATGTCGACCGCACCGCTGCGGACCAGCATGTCGGCGATCTCGAGCGCCTGCTCGCCCGTGTCCGGCTGGGAGACCAGCAGCTCGTCGCAGTTCACGCCGAGCTTGCGGGCGTAAGCCGTGTCCAGGGCGTGCTCGGCGTCGATGAAGGCCGCAACCCCCTCTTGGCGTTGCGCTTCGGCCACGGCGTGAAGCGCCAGCGTCGTCTTTCCGGAGGACTCCGGCCCGAAGATCTCGACGATCCGACCGCGCGGCAGCCCCCCGATGCCGAGGGCCTTGTCGAGCGCCAGCGACCCGGTGGAGATCACCGGTACGGTCAGGATCGGCCGGCTGCCGAGTTTCATGATGGAGCCCTTGCCGAACTGCCGCTCCACCTGACTCATGGCGCTCTCGAGCGCCTTCTGTTTGTCGACGGAAATGCCCATGGAAGCCCTCCTTGGTTCTTCGTCTCTTTCAGGCGGCCGGACCGGGTTCCGTCGGGCCGGCCGGAAACAAGGTCTTCGGCCCCGCCGCAAACGCGCCGCGGGCGATTTCGTGATAGCGTGCCCCTTGCGGAAGAAGCTCGCTGCGGAGGAGCACCAAGGTCTCCGCCAGGATTTCGCCCCAGGCCGAACCGCCGAAGCGGCCGAGCGCTTGCGCGATCGTCTCCCCGGGGCCCGGCTCGCGGAAGCGGCCGAGGGTGAGATGCGGCCGGAAGGATCGCCCCTCGGGGGGAAATCCATGCCGCGCGTAGGTCTCCTCGACCCGGCGCACCAGAGGCGGAAGGCTACCGGAGTCGTCCTCCACCCCGACCCAGAGAACCCGCGGCCGCCGCAGGTCGGGGAACACGCCGAGCCCCCCCGCGCGCAGCCGGAACGCCGCGGTGCCCTCTGCGGCCTCCCGCAACGCCTCCGCGGCCGCAACGAGCCGTGCGGCCTCGATCTCCCCTAAAAACTTCAAGGTGAGATGGATCCCCTCCGGACGCACCCAGCGAGCCGGGACCTTCCGGCGTTTGAGCTCCGCCTGGAGCCCCTCCAGGCGCTGCCGGAGCCCGGCGGGAATTTCCAGGGCGACGAAACAGCGAACCCTCTCGCCCATAGCCTCTCCCGCCCGGCCCACCGGCGCTCACCGCCCGCGGGCGGGGCGCCTGGCGCCGCTGCGGCCGCCGCCTTCCGCGGGCAGCGCCGCCGGCGGGGTCCCTGCCCCTTGCCGGGCGGCCTCGATCTTCTGCAGGACGTGCTCGCGGATCCAGAGCGGGTCCCACCACTCAAGGGGATCGACGAAGCGGTGGTGGACCAGCACGCTGAAGTGCAGGTGATCCCCGGCCGCCAGGCCCGTAGTCCCGGTACGCCCGAGAATCTGCTCGCGCGCGACCCGCTCGCCGGGAGAGACGGCCGTGGCGCTCAGGTGCGAATACATCGTAAACAACCCCAGCCCGTGGTCGATCAGGATCGTCCGGCCGTAGATGCCCATGGGACCGACGAAAGCCACCACCCCGGCGTTGGCCGCGGGCACGGGCGCCTGGGCGGTCGAGGCGAGATCGATCCCCAGATGATCCTGCTGGTCGATCGGGCGGTCTGCGTAGAGGTAGGTCCGCCGCTCGGCGAACCCGGCGCGCTGGGCCGAGTTCGGCATCCGCAGAAAGGGCCCTTCCCAGAGGATCTCCGGCCGGCTGCGGCGCGTGACCGCCGTGATCGCCCGGTAGTTCTCCTCCCGCAGGTCGCGGTTGATCCAGAGGAATTTTTCCTTCAGGCCCGCATCCGACGGGAGCGGCAACCCCTCGAATTCGGGAAGAATCTGGCGAATGAAAGCGTCGCTCACCGGGATCGTGTCGCGGCGGAGGGTTCGTTTGCGGAAAAAGGCCGGGAAACGCATCTGCGCACGGTTTCCCGCCTCGTCGACCGCCTCGATCAGGATCGCGGGGGGCGCGGCGGCGTCGTGGGGCAGGGCGAAGAAAGCGAGATGCAACAAGGGGTCTTCGGGGAAGAGTCCCCCGAAGCCGGGGAAGAACTCCTCGTTCACCCGAACCCCGTTTGTCGGGCAAGGTTCTGTCAGTTGGTAAACCGCAAGCCCCGTGCCGCCGGGGGCGACCGTCGTCTGAGGAGCGCGGTTGACGATCCCGGGGGGGCGGGTGTCGATGCGGATATCGAAACGGTGCTCGACGGCATTTCCCCGCCCGAAGCGGCGCCAGGAGGAATCCTCGGCCATGATGCGCAGCACCGCAGGGCCTTCGGCCAGACCGAGGGCGCGCGGATCGAGGCTCACTTTCCGGATCAGCCGGGAGGTCTTTTCCCGTCCGAATATCCCCCCGCTTCCCGGAGCTTCCTCGAGCAGCCGGACCTCACGCCCCGACTGCAGAAGCTCGACCCGGAGCCTTCCTACGCCCGTCTGGGGGTCCTCGACCGTAACCGTGAACTCGGTCGCCGGTCCCACGGCAGCGGGAACGGCCGGCTGAAGCGAAACGGTCGGCGGCGTGCCTTCCAGACGCGCGAAGACAAGCCAGAGCAAACCGGCGACGGCCGAAGCGGCGATGAGCAAGAGCACGCCCCCGAGCATCCGCCGGGGGGCAAAGGGAAACGAGGCCAACGGGGAACGCCTTTCTCGAAGCGGAAGCTTCCGCCGCAAATTGGGCGAAATCAGCCCATTTAGCAAGGAAGCCGCAAGGGAGTCAACTTGACACTTCCCCTCACCCCCCGTAGGGTCGTTCGACTTCTGCCTACGCGAGGACCCCTCCGATGCCGTCGCTCCTCCACTCTCGGCGCCGTGTGCTCTACGCCGTCGCCGGCCTGATCGCTTTCGTCGGAGCCGGATGGCTTCTTCGCCCCTCCGGGCCGGAGAAGGCCTCCGTGCCGACGGAGGTCCCTCCGGCTTCGCCGGAGGTGCTGATCGCACACCAGTTCCGGCAGGCCTCCAGCCGCGGGGGAGAGACGAAATGGAAGCTCGAGGCGGTGACGGCCGAACACCGGCCGGCGGAAAACCGGACCACGCTCCGGGAGCTCGCCCTCACGTGGTTCACCGAGGAAGGCCGCGAAGTGCGGCTGACGGCCCCGGAAGGGGGGATCGATCCGGGCGGCGAACGGCTGGTCGCCCGCCGGGGGGTCGTGGTCCAAAACGGCGAATACCGGCTTTACACGGAACGCCTGGAACACGACCGCCCTGCCGGCACTCTTTTTGCGCCGGAAGCCGTCCGCATCCTCGGCCCCGCGATCCGACTGGAGGCCGACACGCTGGAAGTCCGGCCGGCGAAGGGCGCGGCCGACTTCCGGGGCCGGGTCCGTCTGCGGGTCGCCTCCGGCGGATCGGTTGATTTTTCGCGGGAGAACCACTAACCTAGGGCACTGATGACCCGGAACGCCCCGACGAAAAACGCGACGACGGCGGCAGCGGGCGTCGGGGGAGATCCGCCGTTGTGCCGCCCCGAGGGCACGCTCCCGCCGATCCGGCTGGAAGCCTCCGGCCTCCTCAAGCGTTATCGGGGGCGGGCCGTGGTGGAGGGGGTCGATCTCGCGGTCCGGGCGGGGGAAATCCACGGTCTGCTCGGCCCGAACGGGGCGGGGAAGACCACCTGTTTCTACATGTTGACCGGCCTGGTCGAACCCGACGGGGGCTCGGTGCGGCTGGGGGGGATCGACGTCACCCGCGAGCCCATGCACCGGCGGGCCCGGCGCGGCATCGGCTATCTGCCGCAGGAGACGTCGGTTTTTCGGCGCCTTTCGGCGCGGGAAAACCTGCTGGCGGTGCTTGAATTTCTGCCGCTCGAGCGTCAAGAGCGGGAAGAGCGGGCGAAGGCGTTGCTTGCGGAACTGGGCATCCTGCACCTCGCCGAGCGCACCGCGGAGGTGCTCTCGGGGGGGGAAAAACGACGCCTGGAGATCGCCCGGGCGTTGTGCATGAATCCGAAATTCATCCTGCTCGACGAGCCCTTCGCGGGCATCGATCCGTTGGCGGTGGCCGATCTCAAGGGCATCATGGACCATTTGCGACGCCGGGGGATCGGCATTCTCATCTCGGACCACAACGTGCGCGACACCCTCCGGGTCTGCGACCGCGCCTCCATCCTGGTCGAAGGCCGTCTGATCGAAAGCGGACCGCCGGAGGCCGTCGTGCAGAACGAGGCGGTCTGCCGCCATTATTTAGGCGAGGATTTTCGTCTCTGACATGGCTCTCGAACTGCGTCAACAACTGCGCCTCAACCAACAGCTCATCATGACCCCGCAGCTGCAGCTGGCGATCAAGTTGCTGCAGCTCTCGCGCCTGGAATTGATGGCCACGATCCGCAAGGAACTCGAGGAGAACCCCGCCCTCGAGGAGGTGACCGAGGCTGAAGGCGAGGCCGGTACCGAAGACGGGGCCTTGGGAGGGCAGGAGGCGCCGCTCGAGTTCTCGCCCGGGGAGCCTCCCACCCCGACGGAGCCCGTTCCCGCCGCGGGGGAGCGCTCCGAGCCGGACTGGAGCGCCTTCCTCGAGGACTTCAGCACGCCGCCCTCGCGTACCGCCGTCGAGACCGAAGAGCGGGAGGCCCCCAAGTACGAGGCGTTCGTCAGCCGCAAGGAGACGTTGAACGAGCACCTCCTGTGGCAATTCCTCATGACCAAACCCAGCCCCGAGGACGAGGCGATCGCCAGCTTCCTGATCGGCAACCTGAACCGCGACGGCTACCTGGAGGTGAGCCTCGAGGAAGCCGCGGCCGCCAACGGGGTCCCCGTCGAGGAGGTCGAACGGGTGCTGCGCGTGCTGCAGACCTTCGATCCGGTCGGCGTCTGCGCCCGCGACCTGCGCGAGTGCCTCCTGATCCAGGCCCGCTACCTCGGCTTCGAAGACACCCTGGTCACGGACATCATCCGCGATCACCTGCCCCATCTCGAGCGCAAGAACTACAAAGCGATCTGCAAGGCGCTGCGGGCGGACCCCGAAGAGGTCGCCGCCGCCGTGAACGTGATCAAGGGGATGGAGCCCCGGCCGGGGCGCCCTTACAGCGACGAGGCCCCTCAGTACATCACGCCGGACATCTACGTCTACAAGATGGACGACGATTTCGTCATCGTCCTCAACGACGACGGGCTGCCCCGGCTGCGGGTGAACTCCCTCTACAAGCGCACCGTCGGCCGCGGGCGGCGGGTCGGCTCCGAGGCGGAAAGCTACATCCATCAGAAAATGCGCTCCGCCGCCTGGCTGATCAAAAGCATCCACCAGCGGCAGAAGACGATCTACCGCGTCATGGAGAGCATCCTGCGCTTCCAGCGGGAGTTCTTCGAGAAAGGCATCGCCCACCTCAAGCCGATGGTGCTCCGCGACGTCGCCCAGGACATCGGCATGCACGAGTCCACCATCAGCCGGGTCACGACGAACAAGTACGTGCACACGCCCCAGGGCATCTTCGAGCTGAAGTACTTCTTCAACAGCTCGATCCAGCGGGAGGAGGGCGGCGCCATCGCCTCGGCGAGCGTCATGGAAAAAATCCGCCGCATCATCGCCGCCGAGGATCCCCGCCATCCCCACAGCGACGACCGGATCGCCCAGCTTTTGCGCCAGGAAAACATCCGCATCGCACGCCGCACGGTCGCCAAGTACCGCGAGATGATGCGGCTGCTTCCATCCAGCAAACGCAAGGTTCTGTAGGGAGGGCTCGCATGCAGACATCGATTTCGTTCAAGAACGTCGACTCTTCCGAACACCTGAAGTCGTATGTCAGCGAAAAGCTCAACCGTTTCGACAAACTCTTCGACAACCCGGCGACGGCGCAGGTCGTCCTGTCCGTCGAAAAGCACCGCCACACCGCGGAAATTCACATCACCGCCGACCGCTTGACGATCACCGGCAAGGAGGAGACGGGAGACCTCTACTCGGCCATCGACATGGTGCTCGACAAGCTGGAAACCCAACTCAAGCGCGGCAAACAGAAAATTCGCGAACGCCGGACGATCGCCAAGGGGCAAGCGCGCGCCATTCGGGAGGAGCAGACTGCCGGCGCCGACGAGGAAATCCGGCGCGAGGTGCGCATCGAAACCTTGGACACCAAGCCGATGGACGTCGAGGAGGCGGTCCTGCAGATGGACATGAGCGCCCGCGATTTTCTGGCTTTTCTGAACGCCCGCTCCTCGCAGATCAACGTGATCTACCGTCGCAAGGACGGGCACTACGGCCTGCTGCAGCCTCCGGGCTGAGGGGGCCGCGCTCCCGGGGGTTGCGGCCCTGGCTTGGCCCCCGGGTGGAGACGGCGGCGAAATGAAAATTCTCGACTTTCTGCCCGAGGAAGCCGTAGTCCCCGAGCTGCGGGCGCACACGAAGGCCGAGGTGCTCGATGAGCTGGCCGCACCCGTCGCCCGGCTGGCCGGGATCCCGGCGGCGGAGCTGGTTGCCGTGCTTCTCGAACGCGAACGGCTCGGCAGCACCGGGATCGGCGGCGGGGTGGGCATTCCCCATGGCAAGCACCGTCGCCTGGAGCGACTGATGATCGGCTTCGGCCGCAGCCGGGAAGGGGTCGATTTCGAGTCGCTCGACGGGAAGCCGACCCGGCTTTTTTTCCTGCTCCTGACGCCGGAAAATTCGACCGGATCTCACCTGCAGATGCTCGCCCGCATCTCGCGCATGCTCAAGCACGAGCCGTTCAAAGAGCGTCTGCTCCGGGCGGCCGACCGCCGCGAGATCTGCGAGATCATCGGCGAGGAGGACCGGGAACCCTGAACGCCCCCGGGGGCCATTCGCCCCCCGCCTGCCCATGAAGCATCTGCCCTTTTTCATCGTGACCGGCCTCTCCGGGGCCGGCAAGAGCGTGGCCGCCGCCGCTTTGGAGGACGCGGGCTTCTTCTGCATCGACAACCTGCCCCTCGATCTGCTTCCGAAGTTCCTCGAGCTGCCGATCGCGCGGGATGCGGACATCGCCGGCTTCGCCTTCGTCATGGACACCCGCGAAAAGGGGTTCGCCGCACGGCAGGAGTCCGTTCTCTCCCGCCTGCGCGGGCAGGGAATCCATTTCGAGATCCTTTTCCTGGAGGCCGAAGAAGGGGTTCTCGTGCAACGCTTCAGCGAAACCCGTCGTCGGCACCCGCTGGCTCGCGATCGCGAGCTGACCGCGGGCATCCGCGCCGAAGCCGAAGCGCTGCGCCCGATCCGGGATGCCGCCGACCACGTCGTGGACACCTCGGCGCTGAACGTGCACGAGCTGAAGGCGCGCATCCTCGAAATCGTGCGCCGCCGTCGGGCGATCGCGCCGATGCACGTTCAGGTCCTTTCCTTCGGGTTCAAGTACGGTCTGCCGCTGGAGGCCGATCTCGTCTTCGACGTGCGTTTTCTCGCCAACCCCCATTTCGTCCCCGAGCTCCAGCCGCTCGACGGCGAGCACGAACGCATCCGCCGTTTCGTCTTGGAAAACGCGGAGGCGGCCGAGTTCCTGGACAAGGCGCTCGCCTTGATCGATTTCCTCCTGCCGCGCTACGAACGCGAAGGCAAAAGCCGCCTGACCCTCGCGGTGGGCTGCACGGGCGGTCGGCACCGGTCGGTTGCCGTCGCGCGCCGTCTGCACGAGCACCTCTCTTCCCGGCAGGCGGCCGTCGGGCTCACGCATCGCGACATCCACCGCCCGGAGGAGACGGCCGAGGCCGCCCGCCGGGCCTGCGGTTGCGGAGGCGCTTCATGATCGGAATCGTCATCGTCACCCATGGCCGCCTGGGAGAGGCGCTGCTCGAAGCCTCGGAGTTCATTCTCGGCGGCCGTCCCGCGGCCACGGTCGCCGTATCGATCGACCTCAACCAAAACGTGGACCGATTGCGCGACAAGGTGGCCGGCGCCGTAAAGAAGGTCAACCAGGGGGACGGGGTCCTGGTGCTGACCGACATGTTCGGCGGAACCCCTTCGAACATCAGCTACTCGTTTCTTGAGGAGGGGCGGCTCGACGTGCTCACGGGCGTCAACCTGCCGGTTCTGGTCCAGGCGCTCACCCAGCGGGAAAAGCTTCCGCTGGTCGAACTCGCCGCTTCGCTGGAGAGCTACGGACGCCGGAGCATCACCCTCGCCAGCGGCATCCTCAAGGGCAACAAGCGGGGCGAGCCATGAATCCCTGGCCGGCGGAGAACGCGGTCGCCGACGACCTTGAGCCTCTCGTCGCCTTGGAATCCTGTTGTTTCTCCGAACCCTGGGGGCGGGAATCCCTGGCCTTCCCCCGCCATGCCGCCCTCGAGGAGAGCCTCGTCGTGCGCTTCCCCGCAACCCGGGAGCCGATCGGCTTCCTGCGCTATCGGGTGGCCGGCGACGAAGCCGAAGTGCTCCGGCTCGCCGTGCATCCCGGCTGGCGCCGCCGCGGCGTCGGGACGAGCCTCCTCGCCGAGGGGCTGCGGCGGATCGCCCGCGGCGGGGGGCGCCGGGTCTTCCTCGAAACGGAGGCCTCCAACGCGGCGGCGCGGGCGTTTTACCGGGCGTTCGGATTTCTGGAAATCTCCCGCCGGCGCGGCTATTATCGCGCCGGCACGGAAGACGCGGTGGTGCTCAGCTTTCACCTTCAAGAAGGAGGAACCCGATGACCGTCAGGATCGGCATCAACGGATTCGGCAGGATCGGCAGGATCATGCTGCGCCAGGCGCTCCAGAACCCCAACGTCGAGGTGGTCGCGATCAACGACCTCACCAACGCCGAAACCATGGCGCATCTTCTGCGCTACGATTCGGTGCACGGCACCCTTCGGGCCGAGGTCGCCGTCCGCGGCGACGCAATCGAGGTCGCCGGCAAGACGATCGCCATCCGCTCGGTCCGGGAACCGGACAAGATCGACTGGAAGGGGCTGGGGGTCGACATCGTGGCCGAGTGCACCGGCCTGTTCACCAAGCGCGAGGACGCCGCGCGGCACCTCGCGGCCGGAGCGCGCAAGGTCATCATCTCCGCCCCGGCCTCGAACCCCGACCTCACGGTCGTGATCGGCGTCAACGAGCACCGCTACGACCCGCGGCAGCACCACATCGTCTCCAACGCCTCCTGCACGACGAACTGCCTGGCCCCGGTGGCCAAGGTGCTCCACGAGCACTTCCGGATCCGCTGCGGCCTGATGACCACCGTTCATTCCTACACCGGCGACCAGCGCCTGCTCGACTTCCCCCACAAGGATCTGCGGCGCGCCCGGGCGGCCGCTCTCTCCATGGTGCCCACGACCACCGGCGCGGCCAAGGCCGTGGGCCTGGTGCTTCCCGAACTCGCCGGCAAGTTGAACGGACTCGCCGTGCGCGTCCCCACGCCCAACGTCTCGCTCGTCGATCTCGTCGTGCGGATCGAAAAGGGCGGCGTCACCGTCTCCGAGGTGAACGCCGCGCTCGCCCAGGCCGCTCGGGAGTCGCTCCAGGGGATCCTCGGCTACAGCGAAGCGCCGCTCGTTTCCTCCGATTTCAACGGCAGCACGCTCTCCTCCATTGTCGACGCTCCGAACACCTATGCGGTCGAGGACCTCGTCAAGGTGCTCGCTTGGTACGACAACGAGACCGGCTACTCCACGCGCATGGTGGATCTGGCCGTCCTGATGGGGGAAATGTTGTAACCGGGCGCCGCCCCCCGGCGGCGGCCCCGAAAGGAGCGCACCATGGCCGTCCGCAGGCCCCTCATCGCCGCCAACTGGAAGATGTACAAAACCGCCTCCGAAGCGGTCGAGTTCGTTCGCCGTTTTCTCCCCCTCGTCGCCGGGATCCCCGACCGGGAGATCGTGCTCGCACCGGCCTTTCCCGCCTTGGAGGCGGTCGCCTCGGCCCTGAAGGGGTCTCCGGCGGCGCTCGCCGCCCAGGATGCCTTCTGGGAGGAGGAAGGAGCTTTCACGGGCGAAGTCTCCCCGCGGATGCTCGCCGCCGCGGGGTGCCGTTACGTGATCCTCGGGCACTCCGAGCGCCGGCGGCTCTTCGGCGAAACCGACGCGACCGTGCGGCGCAAGGTGCAGGCCGTCCTGGCCGCCGGGCTCATCCCGATCGTCTGCGTCGGGGAACGCGAAGAAGAGCGGGAACGGGGAGAGACCTTTTCCGTCCTTGACAAGCAACTGCGGGATGGCCTAAAAGACGCATTTACGGTTGATCCCGGGCGGGTGGTGATCGCCTACGAGCCGGTCTGGGCCATCGGGACGGGTCGTACAGCCACCGCGGCACAGGCCGAAGAGGCCCACGGCTTCATCCGCGGACGGCTCTCCGAGTCCGCCTCCCGGGAATTCGCCGCCGGGGTGCGCATCCTCTACGGCGGAAGCGTGAAACCCGACAACATCGCCGAGCTCATGGCCATGCCGGACGTCGACGGCGCGCTCGTCGGCGGGGCGAGTTTGGAGGCGGAAAGCTTCGCCCGCATCGTCGCCGCGGCCTGAGCCGGGAGAGCGGAAGGGAACGGCAACCGAACATGACGGTCGTCTTGATCCTTGTCCACGTGCTGGTCTGCTTCGCGCTGATCCTGATCGTCTTGTTGCAGACCGGCAAGGGCGCCGATATCGGGGCCGTCTTCGGCAGCGGGGGCAGCCAGACCCTCTTCGGCCCGACCGGCGCGACGACGTTTCTCAGCAAGGCGACCACGATCGCCGCCGTGGTCTTTATGTTGACCTCGTTTTCGCTGGCCTACCTCGCCAGCCGGCGGCCGGTGACCTCGGTGGTGACGACGGCTCCGGCGGCCGTCGAAACCCGCGCGCCCGAGGCTCCCGCCCCGCCGACGGGCGATTCCCGGCCCGCGGCTCCGGAAGCGAAGACGCCGTGAATCCGTTTCGTGCCCAAGTGGTGGAACCTGGTAGACACGCTATCTTGAGGGGGTAGTGGGGAGACCCGTGCCGGTTCAAGTCCGGCCTTGGGCACCATCTGCAAGGGGCCGCGATCCGAAGATCGCGGCCCCTTCGCTTTCCATTCGACGCTTGCCTTCCGCCTTCTCCGGCTACGTCCTTCCGCGACAACCGGCTTTTTGGAAATCGAAACCTTCAATCTCCGGCGGCAAATCCATTTTTATTTTCTATTTGCTATATCTGAACCGTCAATCTATGAACTTTCGCCGGCGCCGGCCGATTTCTACGGCCGGACCGCCCTCGCGGAAAGGAATCGCCGTGAAGGACATCCGTCGCATCGGCTTCACCTGAGCGGATCCGCTGAACGCGATCCGGGTGAATTGCGCGCAGGCTCGCGGCAGGACTTCCGGCGGCTCCGGCTTCTTTCCCTTCTTCCCGGAATCCCCATCCGTTCGAGCGCTGCGCTTCGCGTAATCATCAACCATCGCAGGGGCAAAGGTGCTGGGCACCCCGCGGTCTTCAAAACCGTCGGCCTCGTCTCACCCACGAGGAGGTGGTTCGATTCCCCTTGCCCCTTCCAGAAAGGGATCGCCGGAGCGGACGGTGCATGATCGCCAGGGGAACCGTCGGTTGTGCCGGTCACGTAGACCACGGGAAGACGACGCTGGTGCGCGTCCTGACCGGAGTGGAGACCGACCGCCGGCCTGAAGAACGAGAGCGCGCGATCTCGATCGAAGTGGGCATCGCCCCTCTGGTTCTCCCTTCGGGCCGCCGGGCGGCCCTGATCGATGTGCCGGGACACGTCGATTTTCTGAAGAACACGATCCGCGGCTTGCAGCCGATGCGCGACGCATCGAACAGGCGGTCCGCGCCCACCGCCGGCTGCTCGCACGACTCGCGCGGATCGGAGCCTGGGGAGCGCATCCCCCTGCGCTGTTCCCTCCCCCGCCAGGCCTTCTGGTCGAGGCCTGCCTGCG
>CALIUY010000018.1 GCA_938048455.1 uncultured Desulfobacterales bacterium
TCAGCTGCGGCCGAGGGCTGCGAGCAGGTCCATCCGTGCCGCCCGCAGCGCGGGAAGCAGACCCCCGGCGAGCCCCATGAGCAGAGCGAAACCCACGGCCTGCAGGGCGATCGCCGGGCTCAGGCGGAAGCGGAAGACCACCTCGGAGAAGGTCTGGAAATTCGTCGTCGAGACGGTCACGGCCTCAAGCCCCGCCGCCAGCAGCAGCCCCGCCAGTCCCCCCGCCAGTCCCAGAAAGAGCGCCTCGACGAGAAAGGCCGAAAGAATCACCCCGCGGGAAAACCCCAGCGCGCGAAGGATGCCGATCTCGGCCGTGCGGTGCGCGACCGCGGCATAGAGGGTGATCATCGCCCCGACCACGGCCCCCACCGAAAAGATTCCGGCGAGCGCACGGCCCAGAATGCGCAGAAACGTCGCCGTGGCCTCCGACTGGTCGCGGTAGTAGTCGATTTCGCGCTTCACCTCGAGGGAAAGACGCGGATCGCCCTCGAGGCGCTCCCGAAGCTCCTCGAGCCGCCCCGGATCCGCAAGCCGCAGCAGCACCGACGAGTAGGCGCGGCGGCGGAACGCCTGCAGCAGGAGGTCCCGATCGGCCCAAATCTCGGAGTCGAAAGCGGTGTTTCCGGCCTCGAGCAGCCCCACGACCCGCCAGCTGCGGTTGGCGAAAGCGAGTTCCTCGTGAAGCCCCGCCCCGGCGAAACGCCGTGAAACCCCCTCGCCCACGACGATCTCGGGCAGTCCCGGCTGCGGCATCCGACCGGAGGCGAGCCGCACCTGCGGGCGGAGGAGCAGCGAGCGCTCGGAGATCCCCCGCAGGGTCACGTTCGCCGTGCCCTCGGCGTGGCGTTTGGGAAGCTGAATGAGGACGACGAGCTCCCGCGCCGCAAGCGGGGCTCCGTCGGGGCCCGAGGCGATCCCGGGAAGGCTCTCCACGATCGCGGCCTCGGCGGCGGCGACCGGGCTCTGGACCTCGGAGTTCGAGCCCTTGCGCAGGACGATCGCGTTCTCGGGGGAGCCGGAATCGACGAGGGCGCGTTGGATTCCTTCGGCGAGCATGAGAATCGCGGCGAAGACGAAAACGACCAGCGCCATCCCCCCGGCGGTGAGCGCGGCGGTCAACCGCCGGGCGAGAAGGTTCCGCAGGCTGTAGGCGACGATCAGGGCCACGACCCCCTCACCCCACGCGTCCCAGGGCTTCGACGATCGGCGTGGAAAGAACGGCGCGAACGGGAACCGCCGCGGCGAACGTCCCCACGGCGAGACAGGCGAGCCCGCCCAGAAGGAGCGTCTCCGGGGCGGGCGCGACCACCGGAAAGTAGGCCCCCAGCAAGCCCCGGAGGATTTCGAGCGCCGGATAGAGGGCGACGGTCCCGAGCGCCCCGCCCGCCGCGCAGAGGGTGAGCGACTCGCCCAGGATCAGGGCCGACAGGAACCCCGGCCCGAAGCCGAGCGTCTTCAGGATGGCGTATTCGCGCAGGCGCTCGCGCACCGACATGATCATGGTGTTCGAGACCACCGCGAGCAAGATGACCACGATCACGAGCGACACCACGCGGATGGCGGCGAGGATGGCCGCGCTCATGGAGACGAAGCCCATCTGGAAGGCGCGCTCGGTCTCGGTTTGCGTCTCGGCGGGCGAGCTGCGGAAGATCGCGTCGACCGCGATGGCAGTCTCGGCAGCCTCTTCGGGCTGGCGGACCTCGATCACGAAGATCCCCACCCGGTTCGCGCGCAGCGGCATTTTCTCCTTCAGGCGCTCGTTGAGGATGTCCCAGTGGAAGAAAAACTGGTTTTCGTCGACGCCCCGGTCGCGGCCGACGTAAATCCCGCGCACCGTGAAGGTCCAGACCCCGGGGTAGATCGTCCCCTGCAGGGGCACGGCGTCCCCGAGTTTCCAGCCGAAACGCTCGGCCAGCCCCCGGCCGATCACGCAGCCGCGGCGGTCCCGCAGAAACGCCGCGCGCTCGCCCTCGGAGAGCCGGTACTCGGGGTAGAGACCGAAGAAGCTGGAGGCTTCGACGGCGAAGTTGGCGAAGAAGTTCTTCCGCTCGCGGAAAAAACCGCCGAACCACGTCATGTGGGTGATGGCGCGCACGGCCTCGACGGTGCGAATCCGTTCGCGGTAAGCGATGGGAAGCGAAAAGGTGAGCGAAATGCCGTGGCGCACGACGAGGCGGTGGGCCGAGGCCGCGGAGACCCCGGCGTGCCAAGCTTCGAGGAGCGTGCCAAGCAACCCGAAGGCGAGAATCGCGACCCCCACGGCGATCAGCGTGAGCGCGGTCCGCAGCGGGTGCCTAGCGGCATTCCGGATCCAGAGTTTCGCGAGCATCAATGAGGGCCCCCTTGTCGAGAACCCGCACGGTGTGCGCCCGCCGCGCCGCACGCGGGTCGTGGGTCACCAAAAGAATCGTCTTGCCCCAGCGGGCAGAGAGCCGCTCCAAAAGGTCGAGGATCTCCCCCGCCGCGACCCGGTCGAGATCGCCGGTCGGCTCGTCGGCGACGACGAGGGGGGGATCGGTCACGAGCGCCCGCGCGATCGCCACGCGCTGCTGCTGTCCCCCGGAGAGGCGGGCCGGGGTGTGGTCCCGCCGGTCGGATAAGCCCACAAGCTCGAGGGCGACCTCGGCGTGCGCGCGGCGGCGGCGGCGGTCGAGGCCGGTCAACAAGAGCGGCAGCTCCACGTTTTCGAGCGCGGTCAGCACGGGGATCAGGTGGTAGAACTGGAAGACGAAGCCCACGCTGCGCGCCCGCCAGGCGGTGAGCTCGGTCTCGGAGAGCGCGGTGATTTCGATTCCGCCCACCCGGATCACGCCGGCGTCGGGTCGGTCGAGGCCCGCGATGAGATGGAGCAGCGTGCTTTTCCCCGAGCCCGAGGGACCCATCAGGGCGAAAAACTCGCCGCGGCGCACGCGAAGCGAGAGTCCCTCCAGGACGGGCAGGACCTCGTCGCCGCGGCGGAAGCTCTTGCAGACGCCCTCGAGCTCGACGAGGGAGGAGGCCTCGGGCTGGGGGCTCATGGGGCGGAAAGGGTGACCCGCGCGCCGTCGGTCAGGCGCGTCGCCGGGGAGAGGACCACCCGGGTTCCGAGGGAAGGGCCTTCGAGGAGCTCGATCCAGTCCCCGAACCGCTTCCCCGTCCGCACGGGAACCTCGCGCGCGCGGTTTTCCTCCACAAGGAACAGGAGCTCCCGACCGTCGCGCGCGACCACCGCCGCGGCGGGCACGGCCGCCGCGGCGATCCGCTCCTCCGGGGTCGGCTCGCGCGCGAAGAAGGCGACGCGCGCGCTCATCTCCGGCAGCACCCGCTCGTCGCGCACGAGAAAGTCGACCTTCACCGTCACCGCCGCCTTGCTGCGGTCGGCCGTGGGCAGAATGCGATGCACGCGTCCGGGAAAGCGCGTCTCGGGGTAGGCATCCAGCCGGATCTCGCAGGCCTGGCCTTCCCGCACGCGGGCAATCTGGGATTCGGAGACGTCGGCCTCGACCCGCAGCGCCTCGAGGTCGGCGATCGTCACCACGGCCGCCTTGGCATCGGCGGTGGCGGCGAGTGGAGTGAGGATATCGCCCACCTCGGCGTTCTTGGTGAGAACGACGGCGTCGAAGGGGGCGCGGATGACGGTGTCCTCGAGCACGATCTCCGCTTCCCGCAGGGCGGCCCGGGCGGCGAGGATCATGGCCGAGGAGGCTTCGACGGCGGCGGAAAGGGAGCGGAAGCGCGCCTCGGCCTGATCGAGCATCGCCGGTGCGATCGTCCCCCGCAGGGCGAGCTCCCGCTTGCGTTTGTAGTCGCGCTCGGCCTCGGCGACCTCGGCCAGAAGCTGATCCCGGCGGCGCCCCTCGGCCTCGAGCTGACGCCGCGCCCGCTCGCAGGCGGCCTCGGCCTCCCGACGGTCGATCCGGGCGATCACCTCGCCGCGGCGAAGCCGGCTTCCCTCCTCCACGGCAAGTTCGACGAGCCTTCCGGTCAGCCGCGAGGCGACGGCGGACTTGCGGTCGGCGACGACATAGCCGCTGGCGCTGAGCAGGGTAAGGGTCTGCGAGGGGAAGACCTCCTGGACGAGGCTCGTGCGGACCGCAACCGCGGGACGGAGGATTCCGATCTGGTAGAGCCCCGCTCCCAGAACACAGAGAAGCGCAAGCCCCGCCCAGGCGATTCCGCTTCGCCTTGGCCGTCGCCGCCCTTCCCCCGCCCCGGGCGAGGGGAGGCGCAGCGTCTCAAGCTTGTCCTCGGGCACGGGTGTCTGTCCCTCCTCCGAAACGACAACCGGGACCCGCGGCCCCGGAGACAAGGTTCTAACACGAATCCCGGATCGATTCCAAGGCGGTCTCAGCCCGGACGCTTGCGGAATTTCAGCAACGCCGCGCCGAAGACGATCGCGCCGATGCCGGCGAGGGCGAGGCAGGAGGGCCACAAAACCGTCGGGCCGACCCCTTTGAGAAAAACGCCACGGACGATGACCAGGAAATGGGCGAGCGGATTCAGCCGGGCCGCCGCCCGGACCAGCAGCGGCATGCGCTCGATGGGAAAGACGAAACCGCTCAACAGAAAAAAGGGCACAAGGAACAGAAAGGTCGTCAGCACCGCCTGCTGTTGGGTGCGGGAGACGGTGGAGATCCACAGCCCCACCCCGAGGGTGCAGACGAGAAAGAGGCCGGAGGCGGCAAAGAGGAAGACGGCGCTGCCCGCGAGCGGCACCTCGAACCACGCCCGCGCGAAGCCGATCACGAGCACCATCTGCCCCTGGGCGACGAGAAAGAAGGGGATCGTCTTGCCGAGCAGAAATTCAACCGGGCGCAGCGGGGTCACGATCAACTGCTCCATCGTGCCCGCCTCCTTTTCGCGCACGATCGCCAGCGAGGTGAAGAGCAGCGAAAGCAGCATGACGAGGAAGGCGACGATGCCGGGGACGAAGTAAGGGCGACTCTCCAGATTGGGATTGTACCAAGTGCGGATGCGGCCCTCGATGCCCCCGCCGGCCGGTGAACGCGGTTCGGACCCGAGGGACAAGAGCCGGCGATTCCAGTCCTCGATCACGGCCTGGGCGGCGGCCGCCCGCTGGGAGGTCAAGTGGCTGAGCGAGCCGTCGAAGAGGAGCTGGACTTCGGCCGGCCGGCGGGCCGTCAGGCGGACGGCGAAATCCGAAGCGATGTGGATCCCGAGGTCCACCCGCCGTTGCAGCAGGTCCTCCTCGAGGCTCCGGGCATCGGCGGCGGAAGCCTGCAGCCGGAAAGCGGGGGAGGCCGCAAAGGCTTCGATCAGGCTCCGGCTGAGCGGCGTGCGCGATTCATCCACCACCGCCAAGCGCGTCTCGCGGACATCGGTCGTCACGACGTAGCCGAAGAGAATAAGCTGCAGAAGCGGGGCCACGATCAAGAGCGGACGGTTCCGTCGGTCGCGGAAGAGCTGGAGGAACTCCTTGCGCACCAGCTCCCGTACACAGCGCCCGTTCATCTCAAAAGCCCTCCCGCCGGACGGCCCATACGCAGCCGGCCGCCAGGGCGACCGCCATTCCGAAGAGGACCAGAAAGCTCGGCCACAGCCCGGAGGCCGGGATTCCGCGGAGATAGAAGCCGTTCAGCAGATCGATGAAATAGGTCGCCGGCACGAGGGCCGAGAGCGCCTGCAGGGCGGAGGGCATGTTCTGGCGCGGAAAGACGAAGTCCGACAACAGGAGCGAGGGCAGATAGGTTGCCAGGATGGCGAGCTGCGTGGCGACGAGCTGCGAGCCGGCGAGCGCGGAGAGCAGCAGCCCCGTACCGACGGCCACCAGGATGTAGAGAAACGAAGCGAGCAAAAAGCCCGCGATCCCGGCGCGGGGGGCGATGCCGAAGACCCCCCAGGCCAGGACGGCCGCGGCGAGGACATCGATCCAGGCGACCGCCACGTACGGCAGGGCCTTGCCCGCGGTCAGCTCGCCTGCCGTGAGCGGCAGCATCCTGAGCGTCTCGAGCGTTCCGCTCTCCGCCTCGCGGGCGATGGCGGTGGAGGCGAGCAGGGCGCCGGCGATCATCAGGATCACGGCCAGGATACCGGGCACGATGAAGGTGCGGCTTTCGAGATTCTCGTTGAACCAGATCCGGATCCGGGCTTCCACGGCGGGCGGGACTCCGGCGTGCCGTCCTCCCCTCCGCTCGGCGTTCAGCCGCTCGATGAGCGCTGCGGCGAAGGCGCGCGCCTGGGAGCCGGTGTTGGGGTCGCTGCCGTCGATGAGCACCTGAAGGGGCGCCGGCCGGCCGGCCCGGAGCGCGGCACCCCACCCGGCGGGAACCACCCAGCCCACACTCACCCGCCCGGCGTCGATCGCCCGGGAGAGCGCGGTGTCGGTTTCGAGCTCGGCGCGCACGGCAAACGCCCGCGAGGCGTCGATCCGGCGGATGAGGTCGCGGCTCTCCGGGCTGCAGTCCCGATCGACGACCGCGGCGGCGAGCTCCTCGACATCCAGGCTGAGCGCGTAGCCGAAGAGGAGCACGAGCAAAAGCGGAATGAGAAAAGCGAGCGCCAGGCTGCGCGGATCCCGCAGGAGATGGATCATCTCTTTGCGGGCGACGGCGCGGATGCATCGGGCCCTCATGCCGCCCTCCCACGCAGGAGGATCGCGAAGGCGTCCTCGAGACCGGCTTCAGGCCGCTCCGGCAGCACCTCCGCCACGAGCCGCCGCGGCGGACCGCAGGCGACGATGCGCCCCTCGTGCATCAGGGCCACCCGGCCGCACCGGTCCGCCTCCTCGAGATGGTGGGTGCTGACGAAGGCGCTGATCCCCTGCCGGGTGAGACCGCCGATAAATTCCCAAAAGGCTCTGCGGGCCAGGGGATCGACGCCCGATGTCGGCTCGTCGAGAAACAACAGCCGCGGCCGGTGGAGCAGGGCGCAGGCGAGCGCCAGGCGCTGGCGCGCCCCGGGCGGAAGCCCGCGCACGATCCGGTGCAGATCGGGACGGAGGCCCACGCTCGCCACGGCTTCTTCGATCCGCTCGGCCCAAAGCGACGGGGCGACGCGGTAGATGCCCAAAAAGAGGCGCAGGTTTTCATAGGGCGTGAGATCGTCATACAGCGAAAACTGCTGGGACAGGTAGCCGATCCGCCGCTTGATGCGCTCGGCGTCCCGGAACAGGTCGAGACCGGCGACGCGCCCGCAGCCCCCGCTCGGCTTCAGGATCCCGCAGAGCATGCGGATCGTCGTCGATTTGCCGGCGCCGTTGGGCCCGAGAAACCCGAAGATCTCCCCTTCCTGGACGGTGAGGTCGATCCCGTCCACGGCCGTGAACCGTCCGAAGCGCTTGGAAAGGCCCCTCACGGCCACCGCCTCAGCCACGATCGGACCCCTCCGGCGTCGCCTCAAGCTCGCGGATGCGCCGCAGCACCGCCTCCTCCAGGTTCGGGGCGTCGGCTTGCACCTGCCGGGGACTTCCCTCGGCCAGAAGCCGGCCGCCGTGGAGCAGCAGCAAGCGGTCCGCGGATTCCGCCTCCGCCAGGCGCGAGGTGCTGAAGAGGATCGTGCAACCCCGCCGTCTGAGGGCATCGAACATGTCCCCGAGTTCCCGCCGCGCGAGCGGATCGAGCCCGTGGGTCGGCTCGTCGAGCAGCAGGATTTCGGGATCGTGGAGCAGCGCACAGGCGAGCGCCAACTTCTGGCGCATGCCCCCCGAAAGATCCCGCGCGCGACGCCTGCCGAAGGCCTCGAGTCCCGCAAAGCGGAGCAAGCGCGAACGCAAGGCCGCCGCGGATCCGGGGTCGATTCCGAAGACGCCGCCGAGAAATTCGAAATGCTCCTCGACGGTCAGGTCGGGGTAGAGTCCGAAACGCTGGGGAACATAGCCCAAGCGCCGCCGGAGCCCAAAGCGGCCCGCGACGGGCCCCTCCCCGAAGAGGCGGATCTCCCCGCCCTCGGGAGCGATGAGTCCGGCGATCAGGCGCAGCAGCGTCGTCTTGCCCGCCCCGTCGGGGCCGATCAGGGCCGCAATGCAGGCGGCGGGAAGCCGGAAGGAGACGCCGCAGACGGCCGCCCGGCCCGGAAAGGTTCGCCGAAGGTTGCAGACTTCGACTCGGGCGGCGGAGGTTCGCGACGGCGGGGCAGGATTATCGGAACCGAGCATCGGCGGGCATTCCCGGTTTAAGCTCGTGATCGGGGTTTTCGACGGCGACCTTCACGAGGTGGACAAGCTTCACCCGCTCTTGCGGTGTCTGGATGATCTTGGGAGTGAACTCGGCCCGCGGGGAAATGGAGGCGACCCGGCCGCGGTAGATCTTGCCCGGGAAGGTGTCGATCGTGACCGCGACCTCCTGTCCCGGACGGACGGCGCCGATCGCGGCGACGTCGAGAAAGAGGCGCAATTCGACTCGCGAGAGGTCGGCCAAGGCGAAGACCTCCCGGCCCGGGGCCACCACCTCGCCCGGCTCGAGGCTGCGATGCAGGACGGTCCCGGCGAAGGGGGCCTGGAGCACGCGGTGAGCGAAGCGCACCTCGGCCAGCCGCAAGGCCGCCCGTGCGGCTTCCACCCGGGCTTCGGCCGCACGCACTTCCTGCTCCAGGGCCGCAAGGCGGCCGAGGTTGCTTTCCGCAAGCGCCAGCACGGCGCGCCCTTCGGCGAGCCGCGCCCGCGCCGTCTCGATCTCCTCGGGCCGAAAGCCTTCCCGCGCGAGGCGCAAGGCCTCGACGGCGCGCCCGTGTTCGTAAAGAGCGGTTTCGAAGGCCGTGCGGGCCGCGTCGTAGGCCTGGGCGGCGACCACCCCGCGACGGAACAGCGCCTCGGCGCGCTCGAAGTCGCGGCGTGCGTTCTCCCACACCGCTCGCGCCGCCTCGGCGGCCAGCCGCGCCCGTTCCACCTCTTGGGCGCGCAACCCCGATTCGGCCTCGGCCGCCCGGGCCGACAACGCGCGAAGCGCGGCCGCGGCGCGCTCGACCTCGGCGGGGAGCACCCGGCGATTCACCGCAAGCAGGAGCTCGAGCTGCCGCCGTTGCTCCTCGGCGCGCCGCACTTCGGCCTCGGCCTGGTCGCGCTGGGCGGCGACTTCCCTTCCGTCCAGCTCCGCGAGCACCGCCCCCGCCTCCACGCGGGCGCCTTCCTCGGCCGAAACCCGTTCCACCCGGCCGCCGATCTGGAAGGCCAGGTAGGCGACCGTGGCCTCGATCGTCCCGGAAACGATCCGCTCCGCCGGCGGGCGGGGAGAAAACCCCCCGACCAGAACGACAGCGACCAAGACGACGGCCGCGGCGGCGGCCCAAACGATCCGCATCCGGGTCATGAACGCCCTCCGGCTCCTCGAGAGGATCTACCCCCGAAGCCGGGCAAAGGCAAGACGCCGGCTTGAGGGCGAAGGCATCGTTCTGATACAGTCGCCGCCGACCCTTGTCCGATTCGGAGGCGGCCCCACGGTGATCGCACGCAACCTCGCCCGCCGCGCGGAAATCCTTGCGGGAATCCGCGAGTTCTTCCGCCGCGAGGGCTTTCTCGAGGTCGAAACCCCGATCCGCATCCCCTGTCCGCTGCCCGAGGCGCACATCGACGCGGTCGAAAGCGAAGGCTGGTTCCTGCAGCCCTCGCCGGAGGTGTGCATGAAACCGCTCGTCGCCGCGGGACTCCGAAGGATTTATCAGATCTGCAAAGCCTTCCGTCGCGGGGAACGCGGCTCCCGGCATCTGCCGGAGTTGACCCTTCTCGAGTGGTACGCCACAGGGGAAACCTACCGCGAGGTGATGGACCGCGCCGAGGCGCTCATTCTCTTCCTCGCCCGGCGCCTGGGAAAAGGCTCGCGGCTGACCTACGCGGGCGTCGAGATCGATCTCACCCCCCCTTGGCCCAGGCTTTCCGTCGCCGAGGCCTTCCGGCGGTTCGCCGGGGTCTCTCCGGAAGAGGCCCTTTGCGCCGATCGCTTCGACGAGATCCTCGCCCTCGAAGTCGAGCCGCGCCTCGACCGCAGCCGACCCGTCTTTCTCATCGATTACCCGGCGGCCTGCGGGGCTCTCGCCCGGCTCCACGGCGCCGACCCCCGGACGGCCGAGCGCTGCGAGCTCTATCTCGGCGGGCTCGAGCTTTTGAACGGTTTCAGCGAACTCACCGACCCTCGGGAGCAGCGCCGCCGCTTCGAGAAGGAAGCCGGGATCCGGCGCCGGCGCGGCCAGCGGGACCCGGGGCTGCCGGAGCGATTCTTGGAAGCGCTTTCCCGGCTGCCGGACTGCGCCGGCTGCGCCCTCGGAATCGACCGGCTGGTGATGCTTTTCTGTGATGCGGCGACCATCGACGAAGTGGTCGCCTTTCCCCCCGAGGCCCTCTAGTCGTCCGGCCGCCCTCGACATCGGCCGTCCCCGGGTTTACTCTTGCTTCGACTTGTGGTAGCGGTCGGTCCAGGCTTTGCACCGTCCCCCGCCACCTTCGCAACGCAGGACTTGCGCCATGGAATTCTTCAAGATCCGCTTCGGTGACCGCCTCGACGATCTGACCTCGCGGTTCGAAAAAACCATCGAGGACATGCTCGGCACCATGGGGCCCTCCTTCGTCATCTCCCAGCGCTCCTGGCGGCCGCCGATGGACATGTTCGAGACCTCCGAGGAAATCGTGATCCTCGCCGAGATCGGCGGGGTCGCCAAGGAGGATCTCGAGGTCGAGATCAGCAGCAAGGCCGTGCGCATCCAGGGCAGCCGACCCTCCCCGGCCTGCGCCCAGGATTGCACCTACCGTCTGGCCGAGATCCAGTACGGGCGCTTCGAACGCATTTTGTTTCTGCCCACCCCGATCGATCCCGAAAAGGTGACCGCGTCCTCGAAAAACGGCTTTCTCGAAATCCGTCTGACCAAGCGGCCGCTCGATATGAGCTACAAGGTGCCCATCACCCAGGAATGACCGGCCGTTTCGGAACCGCCGGCCGATGCGAGGCTTTCGATGAGCGAAGAGACGCCCGAGACCCCTCCCGCCCAGACGCCGCCCACGGTGCTGCCCATCCTGCCGGTCGTCGACTCCGTACTCTTTCCCAAGATGGTCACCCCGCTGCTCGTCATGCAGCCCGATTCCGTACAGCTGATCGACGAGGCGATGTCGCGCGACCGCATGATCGGCATGGTGTGGGCGCGAACCGACTCCGGCCGGGAGGGCCCCCCGCGGCCCGAAGCCTACGCCGCCATCGGCACCAGCGCGCTCATTTTAAAGATGGCCAAGGCCCCTGAAAACCGCACCCAGCTTCTGGTGCAAGGCCTCGGCCGCTTCCGCATCCGCCGTCTGGTCCAGCCCGAGGGAAAAGCCTTCTACCAGGCCGAGGTCGAGCACCTGGGCGAGGAAAACCCCCAGGGAACCGAGATCGAGGCGCTGATGACGAACCTCGTCAACCTCTTCGCGCGCGTGGTGCAGGCCTCGCCGACCCTGCCGGCCGAGGTCGTCTACATGGCCCAGTCGATCAAGGAGCCGGGGACGCTTGCCGACATGGTCGCCTCCGCGCTCAACACTTCGGCCGAGGAGAAGCAGAAGGTGCTCGAAACGCTCGATGTCCCCGAGCGCCTGCGGGAAGTGACCCGCATCGTGAACAAGCAGCTCGAGATCCTCGAGCTCGGGAAAAAGATCCAGGATCAGGTCAAGGAGGATCTGGACAAGAAGCAGCGCGAGTACTACCTGCGCGAGCAGCTCAAGGCGATCAAGGCCGAACTCGGCGAAACCGACGAGGCGACGGCCGAGGTCGAGGAGTACCGCACCAAGGTCCGCGAGGCGAACCTCCCGCCCGAGGCCCAGAAGGAGGCCGAACGCGAGCTCGAGCGTCTGGGACGCATGCACCCTTCCTCGGCCGAGTACACGGTGGCGACCACCTTCCTCGACTGGCTGACCTCGCTGCCCTGGAACCGCGCGACCGAGGACAACCTGGACATCCGCAAAGCGCGTGCCGTCCTGGACGATGATCACTACGCCCTCGAGAAGCCCAAGCGCCGGATCATCGAGTACCTCGCCGTGCGCAAGCTCAAGCCCGATTCGAAGGGGCCGATCCTCTGCTTCGTGGGACCGCCCGGGACGGGAAAGACCTCGCTCGGGCAGTCGATCGCCCGCGCGCTCGGCCGGCGCTTCTACCGCATGTCGCTCGGCGGGGTGCGCGACGAAGCCGAGATCCGCGGCCACCGCCGCACCTACGTCGGGGCGCTGCCCGGACGGATCATCCAGGGCATCCGCCGCGCGGATTCGAACAATCCGGTTTTCATGCTCGATGAGATCGACAAGCTGGGGGCGGACTTCCGCGGCGACCCCTCGGCCGCCCTGCTCGAGGTGCTCGACCCCGAGCAGAACCACTCGTTCCAGGATCACTACCTGGACGTCCCCTTCGATCTCTCGAAGGTGATGTTCATCGCCACCGCCAACCTCCTCGACCCGATCCCCCCCGCCCTGCGCGACCGCATGGAGGTGCTCCAGCTCCTCGGCTACACCGAGGACGAAAAGGTCCACATCGCCGAGCGCCACCTCATTCCTCGACAACGCGAGGCCCACGGGTTGTCCCCCGAGCAGATCCGTTTCACCCGCGGGGCGCTGCGCCACATCATCAACGGCTACACGCGCGAGGCGGGCCTGCGCAACTTCGAGCGCGAAATCGGGGCCATCTGCCGCGGCGTGGCGACGAAGATCGCCGAAGGGACGGCCGCCTCGGAGGTGATCCAGATTCCCCAGGTGACGAAATACTTGGGCCCGGTGCGCTTCACGGGGGAGACCCGCACGCGGACCGCCATGCCCGGCGTCGCCGTCGGGCTCGCCTGGACCCCGGCGGGCGGGGATGTGCTCTTCGTGGAGGCCACCGGGATGAAGGGCAAGGACCGGCTGATTTTGACCGGCCAGCTCGGCGAGGTGATGAAAGAGTCGGCGCAGGCGGCGCTGAGCTACATCCGCAGCAACGCCTCCCGGCTCGGGCTGAAAGACGGCGTCTTCGACAATCTCGACATCCACATCCACATCCCGGCCGGGGCCATCCCCAAGGACGGCCCCTCGGCCGGGGTGACGTTGCTCACGGCGCTCGCCTCGTTTCTGACCGGGCGGCGCGTCGTGAAGGACCTCGCCATGACGGGCGAGATCACGCTCCGCGGGCTGGTCCTGCCCGTGGGCGGCATCAAGGAGAAGGTGCTCGCCGCCCACCGCGCCGGGATCCGGACCGTGATCCTGCCCCGGGAGAACCAGAAGGATCTCGAGGACATCCCCAAGAAGGTGCAAAAGGAGATCCGCTTCCACTTCGTGGAGCGGATGAGCGAGGTCCTGCGCCTGGCGCTCGAGAAGAAAGGCGCCCGAAAAGCCTAACGGCCCCGCCCCGCCTTCTTCCGCGCCGGCGCCAGCGCCTTCGCCACCGGCGTGTAGGCCATCCCGAAGGCCTCGGCCACGCCGGGGTGGGTCACCTTGCCCTCGAAGATGTTGATCCCCTGGGCAATCTCGGGGTTTTCGAGCGCCGCCCGGCGGATCCCCTTCTCGGCGATCTCGAGGGCGTAGGGCAGTGTGGCGTTGGTGAGCGCGATCGTCGAAGTCATCGACACCGCCCCCGGCATGTTGGCGACACAGTAGTGGATGACGCCGTCCACCTCGTAGATCGGATCATCGTGGGTCGTGGGCCGGGCCGTCTCGAAACAGCCGCCCTGGTCGATCGCCACGTCCACGATCACCGTCCCCTTCTTCATCAGCTTGAGCATCTCGCGCGTGACCAGCCGTGGCGCGGCCGCCCCGGGGATCAGCACGGCGCCGATCACGAGATCCGCCTCCGGCAGATAGCGGCGGATGTTCGCGGGGCTGGAGACGATCGGAAAGCAGTTGGCGGGCATCACGTCGGAGAGGTAGCGCAGCCGCTCGAGGTTCGTGTCGAGCAGGTAGACCTTGGCCCCGAGCCCGCAGGCGATCTTGGCGGCGTTGATGCCGACCGTGCCGCCGCCGAGGATCAGCACGGTGCCCGTGTCCACGCCCGGCACCCCGCCCAGCAGTTTCCCCTTTCCGCCGTAGGTCTTCTCGAGATACTTCGCCCCCTCGTGCACGGCCATCTTGCCGGCGACCTCGCTCATCGGGGTGAGCAGCGGCAGGCTCCCGTTCGTCCGGGTCACCGTCTCGTAGGCGACCGCGATGCAGCGCGAGGCGATCACGGCGCGCGTCAACTCCTCGGAGGCGGCGAAATGAAAGTAGGTGAAGACGACCTGGCCGCGGCGCAACAGCGGGTACTCCGCGGCGAGCGGCTCCTTCACCTTCATGATCATGCCGCAGGATTCGTAGATCTCGCGGGCCGTGCGACAGACCCGGGCGCCCGCTTTTTCGTACTGCGCGTCGGCGAATCCGGATCCCTCCCCGGCGCGGCTCTCGACGAGAACCTCGTGCCCGCGCGCCGCCAGCTGCTCCACCCCGGCCGGCGTCATCGCCACCCGGTTCTCCTTGGTCTTGATCTCCTTCAGCACTCCGATCCGCATGATCCGCTCCCTCCCCGGGGCCATCCCCCCGGCATCCGGAAATGGAACCCGGGCGCCGCCCGGGCCGTCTCTAACGCTCTTCGAGGGGCACGTAACTTCGCGTGGCCGGCCCGACGTAGATCTGCCGCGGGCGCCACAGCCGGTTCTCGGGGTCCTCGAGGCTCTCCTTCCACTGGGCGATCCAGCCCGGCAGCCGGCCGATGGCGAAGAGGACCGTAAACATGTTCGTCGGAATCCCGATCGCACGCAGCAGAATCCCGCTATAGAAATCGACGTTGGGGTAAAGGCGGCGCTCGACGAACCACGAGTCCTGAAGCGCCGCCTCCTCGAGTTCGCGTGCGCAGTCGAGCAGCGGGTCCTCGAGCTTCAACTTGTCGAGCAGCCGGTGCACGACCTCCCTGAGGATCTTCGCCCGCGGATCGTAGGTCTTGTAAACGCGGTGGCCGAAGCCCATGAGGCGGAAGGGGTCGTCGGGATCGCGGGCACGGGCGAGCGCCCGCCGCACCCCCTCCGGCTCGCGGCGGACCGCCTCCAGCATCTCGATCACCGCCTGGTTCGCCCCTCCGTGGAGCGGACCCCAGAGGGCGGCGATGCCCGAGGAGATCGCGGCATAGAGGTTCACCCGCGCGCTGCCGACCAGGCGGACGGCGGCCGTCGAGCAGTTCTGCTCGTGGTCGGCGTGCAGGATGAGAAAGACGTTGAGCGCGCGGACGACATCGGGGTCAATCTCGTAGGGCCGCACCGGGGTCGAGAACATCATGTTCAGGAAGTTCGCGCAGTAGGTGAGATCCGGCCGCGGGTAGACCACGGTGTGGCCGCGGGAGATCTTGTAGGACATCGCGGCCATGGTGCGGACCTTCGAGAGGAGCCGCGTCACGGTGATGTTGACCTCTTCCTCCAGGTTCTGCAGCTCCGGGTAGAAGCTTCGCAGCGCGTTCACCATCGAGGAGAGAATCCCCATGGGGTGCGAGGATCGGGGGAAGTTCTGGTAGAAAATCTTCATGTCCTCATGGACGAGCGAATGATCGTTCAGGAGGACCGAGAAGCGTGTGAGCTCCTTCGGCGAAGGAAGCCGTCCGTGCACGAGGAGGAAAGCGGTTTCCTTGAAGGTGGAATGCACGGCGAGCTCCTCGACGGGGATCCCCCGGTAGCGCAGGATCCCGCGCTCGCCGTCCACGAAGGTGATGGCGCTGCGGCAGCAGCCGGTGTTGGCGAAACCCGGGTCGTGGGTGATCAGTCCCGTCTGCTGCCGCAGGCGGGTGATGTCGATCGCACGCTCGCCCTCGGAGCCCACGATCAAGGGTAGCCGCACCTCGCGGCCCCGGTAGTTCAGGGTGACGCATTCGTCCATGAAAACCTCTTCCTCGCTGACGGCCGTCGCTGCCCACCCCGAGGGCGTCCCCCGGGAGGTTTTTCCGCTATACACCGGCCCGGAGGCGGGGGTCAATTTACAATGTCGGCCGCGCCGTGGTAGAAGGAATGCGTCGAGCTTGCTTCCGCCGCCGCGCGAAGGGGGATGCGATGGGGTTCCGCGAGAACCTGCGGACCAAGATCCGCATCGAGCGACTGGCCGAGCGCGTGCGCCGGAGCCTGGGACCCGACGGGAGCGCATCCCGCCTGGACCGGGAAGCCCTGCGGGAGCTGCTCGCCCTCTCGCCCCTGCGTCCGCTCACCGTACGCGATCTCGAGCTCTTCGTCGAGGAGAGCCCCGATCCGGTCAAAACGATCGTCGTCCTCGACAACGAGCTTCCCCTCTACCGCACCACCGTCGAGGACGTCGCCCTGCGCAAGAGTCCCGAGGTGGCCGAAATGGTCCGCCCGCGCAACATCGTGCGCATTCTCAGGGATTCGGACGTCAAACGCAGCCGCAAACAGAAGACCCTGGAGGCGATCCGCGCCTGCTGCCTCGCCCGCCTCGATCTTTCCTTCCGCCGCGAGGACATCGAGGACCTGCGGCGCGACGGGATCGCCTCCCTCGCGAGCCGCTATCTCCCCGGCGTGATCGAGGCCCTCGAGCTCTTTGCCGAGCTGCTCGGCTGGTCGCCCCCGGCCGGTAGCTTTCGCGCTCCCGGCGCGACGGCCTTCGCCCGCCTCCGTTCCGGGGAAACCGGCGAAACGATCGCCGGCCCGGCGGTCTTCTTTTTCCCCGAGCGCTGGGAACTCGCGCTCGTCGAAGAAGCCTTTCGCGAGGGCGATCCGGCCGCGCTCGAACGCTACCGGGCCTTCGCCGGGGGGCGCCTCACGGCGGCCGTCCGCGGGGAGGCCGTCTTCGAGCGGCTGCAGGCCGAGCTTCTCGGCGAACCGGGTCATAATCCCGGATCCGGCCCCGGCGGCTGAGGGGCCCACGGCGGCGTGGCACGGGGTTTGCGATCTTTCGGAGGCAGCCCCCCTTCGGAGTTCGCGCCGCGGGAGGCAGGGTTCGAAACGCCGCGGCGGGCGCGGGGGCCCGAAGGAACCGGGGGCTGCGCTCCTACTCCTTTCCCCGGGAGGTGGCCGATGGAAGACTTCCGCGTCCTTCTTGCCGCCGTCGACTTTTCCCCCTTTTCCGCCGCCGTGCTGCGCACGGCCGGCCGACTGCGCTCGGCGCTTCAGGCCGAGCTCGTCGTGCTGAACGTGGTGAACCAGCGCGATGTGGAAGCCGTCGAGACCGTGCAACGGCTGTACCCCGCGGTGGATGTCGCGCGCTTCCTCGAAAAATCGAGGGCCGAACGTTTGGAGGGCCTTTCGCGCCTGCTTGCGGAACAGGGGTTCGATCTTCCGGGCATCCGCAAAATCGTGCGCGTCGGTGCGCCCCACCGGGAGATTTTGCTCGCGGCCGAGGAGGAGAAAGCGGATCTGTTGATCCTCGGCGCCCGGGGTCGCGGGCACCTCGCCGAGGCGCTCTTCGGGTCGACCGCGGAAAAGGTCTTCCGCCGCAGCCCCGTTCCGGTTTTGATCGTCCGCACGGGCCGACCGGATGCTTCGGGAGCCCCGCCGGGTTGAGCCGTCCCCCCAACGTGGAAGGAGGTGCGCCATGCTGGTCCGCAACTGGATGAGCCGCAACGTGGTCACCATCGAAGAAGACGGCTCCATGCAGGATGCCATGCAGCTGATGAAAAAGCACAACATCCGCATGCTGCCCGTCCTCAAGAACGGCGCGCTGGTCGGGGTCGTGACCGACCGCGACCTCAAGCGCGCCCAGGCCTCGGATGCGACCACCCTCGACGTGCACGAGCTGCTCTACCTGATCGCCAAGATCCAGGTCAAAAGCATCATGTCCAAAAACCCGATCCACGTGCCGCCCGAGCTGACGGTGGAAGAGGCGGCCGAGGTGCTGCTCCGGCACAAGATCTCGGGAATGCCGGTGGTCGACGGCGCCGGCCGGGTGGTCGGCACGATCACCCAGACGGACATTTTCCGCGTTTTGATCGCGCTCACCGGTGTGGGCAAGCGCGGCATCCAGATCGCCTTTCTGGTCGACGACCGCCCCGGTTCGATCAAGTCTCTGGCCGACCCGATCCGCGAGCACGGCGGACGCATGGTGAGCATCCTTTCCTCCTACGAAGGGGTGCCCGAGGGAAAACGCAAGGTGTACATCCGCTTTTACGGGCTGGACCGCAGCCGACTTCCCGGCCTGCTCGAGTCCCTGCGCCGTGCGGCGAAGCTGCTCTATCTCGTCGATCACCGGGAAAACCGCCGCGAGATCTACGATTGAGCCCGAAGGGGGGCTCTTGCGAAAGGAGAAGGTGATATGCCCGAATTCCGGAAAATCCTCTTTCCCGTCGACCTCTCGCCGGCCGCGGCGAAGGTCGTCCCCTACGTGAAGCACATGGCCGAGCGCCACCAGGGACGGGTGCACCTGCTGTTCGTCGCCCGCGTCTTCGACTACTTCACAAGCATGTACGTGCCCCACCCCTCGGTCAGCCAGTTCGAGAAGGAGGTGCTCGAGGGGGCGCAGAAACGGCTCTACGAGTTCGCCGAGGAGCATTTCCCGCAGCCTGCTCCGGCGCGCGTGAAAGTGGTCGCCGGAGACCCTTCGGAGGAGATCCTGCGCTACGTCCAGGATGAGGGGATCGATGTCGTGATCATGGGCACCCACGGCCGCAAAGGGCTGGACAAGGTGATCTTCGGCTCGGTCGCCGAGCGGGTGGTCAAGTCCGCGCCGGTCCCCGTGATGGTCGTCAACCCCTTCACGGTGAGGCAATGAGCGGCGCCGGTGTCTCTTCACGCTGGCCGGCGTTGTCACTTGAAGGGTGACAGAGGAGGCCCGCCCGGCAACCCCGGGCACACCGCAGACTCGGCCGGGAGAGGAAACCGCGATCTTGGTGAAGCTGGCACGCAAGTTGAAATCTTTTGTGCAGAACTCCGCGCCGACGCCGCGCACCGCAAGGAAGGAGGACCGCCATGCTCGCGACACCGACCATCGCCTACGTTCCCGGCACGTACGCCAAGAAACGGCCCGAACCCTCCGAGGTCGCCGCCCGCTATGTCCGGGAATGGGAGGCCCGGCGCATCGCCGTCACCCGGAAGAGGCCCGCCGAGGAAATCCCGCCTTGCATCGGGATTTCGCGCAAGATCGGGGTCGGCGCCCTCGAAGTGGCCGAGCTCGTGGCCAAACGCCTCAACCTGCGAATTGCCGACCGCGAGATCCTCGAACGCATGCAGGGGGAAACCCGGCTCGACGAAGAAACCGTCAAGTTCTACGACGAGCTCTATCCCGGGAAAACGGTCGAACTTTCGGCGTTGCTCTTCGGCAAGAAATCCTTCCAGATGGACGATTACCTGCGCAATCTCGTCAACGCCGTCTACGCGACCGCCCTGCTCGGCCCGACGGTCTTCGTCGGCCGCGGGACCCATCTGCTGCTGCCGCGGGAACGGGTGCTCGCGGTGCGCATCGTCTGCAGCGACGGCTACCGCATCGAACGGCTCTCCTTCCTGCTCAACGTCTCTCCCGAGGAAGCCGCCCGGACGCTGGCCAAGATCGACCGCGAGCAGCGGGCCTTCTTCCGCAAGGCCTTCGGCAAAAAAGACGCCCCGGCCGCGGAGTTCGACCTCGTGATCAACCTCGATCACTTCAAGTCCCCGCGGACGGCGGCCGATCTCATCCAGCGCGCCTACCGCGGCCGCTTCGGGGAAAAGCCCAACTGATGAGAAGTCCCGGCCGCCTCGCGGCGGCCGGGCCCTCGCCCGCTTTCGGCCCTTCTGCGGAACTCAATCCTCATCGTCCAGGAAGGGATCACCGGGCAGCACTTCGGACAACGTCGCCGCCCGCTTGAAGTCCTTCGGGGTTGCGAACCGGGCGGGATCGAGCTTTTCCTCGTGCAGGTTGCGCAGCTCGAAGACCCGCCCGGCGGGAATCTTCACCCGAAGCGGGAGAGCGTAACGCTCGGCTTCCCATACGGTATAGGTCAGCGTTTTGCTTCCTTTCTTGAAGGAGACCTCCACGTCGATTTCCTTTTTGCGGCAAGAAACCCCGGCAACCGCCTCGTCGCCCATCGGCCGCTCGGCGACGATTCTTCCGTCCGGCAATCCCAGCGCCATGCGGAAAGCGGCCTCCTCGAAGGCTCCCTCGAAGGCGATTTTCTTGGCGACGTTTGCGGTCACGGTCTGATGCAGGTCCCGGCGGAAAATGTAAATCAAACGGTTTTTTTCGGGCTTGACGTTCTCGAGTCGGAGACGGTCGCCGGAAACCCAGAGGAGGTTCTCCTTTTCCACCTTTCCCTTGGGGCCGATCACCACCTGTTCCGCCCGGTATTCGAGGGCTCTTTCGGCGGCAAGAGCCGCGCCGGGGATCCCCCACGCCAGGAGGGCAGCCCCCCATGCGATCCAAGCGAAACGGGTCCACCCAATCCGCCGTTTCATAGACGCTTCTCTCCTTTCCTCGATGGGGATTCACCGGATCATGCCGGCGTCGTCTTCCTCCTCGCCGACCTGCGGCGCAACGGCTGCTTGCGCTTTTGAAAAAAACCTCTATGATGACCCCGCCTGCCCTTCAGCCCCGAATCTCCCCGGCGGAACCCGGCATGATGGAGATCTCCAAGGAAACGATCGCCGGACGAACGATTCTTGGGGTGGTCTATGTCGCGGTCGTGGTGCTGCTCGCCGCCGGCATCCTCCTGGGTCTGTGGACGGCCGAGGAGATGAACGCCGTGGTGACCGAGCAGTTCAACGCCCAGCAAATGATGATCGCCCGGACGGCGCGCAGCCGGATCGAGCGCGAGATCGTCGAAATCAGCGACGCGCTCGCCATGTTGACCCGTCTGCCCGTCTCCCCTCCGGCGGAGTCGAAAAACCTTCTGGAGAGACTCCTCGAGCGGCTGCGGCCGCTCGGGCTGCGACGCATCCATTTCGTCAACCCTTCGGACGGCGAGGGCTCCGCCGAACCCGACGGCGGATCGGCTTCGCCGCCGGAGCCGTGGGAGGCCCTTTCCGCGGCGAGGGCGCCCATCTGGATTTCGCCCGTGTTCTTCGAAAACGGGATGCATCTTGTGCGCCTCCGCGCTTCCTTGCCCGAGCCCGATCGGAGGCGGATCGAGTTTCTCGTCGACGTCGGGGCCCTGCTCGCCTCGATCCTGGAACCCATCCGCTCGGGAAAAAGCGGCTATGCTTGGGTGATCGACGAATCGGGGCGGTTTATCTTCCACCCCAACCCCGACTTTTCGGGACAAGACGCGTTTTCGGTCCGCGACGAGAAATCCCCCGACCTTTCCCACGAGCGCATCCATTTCATCCAGAAGGAAAAGATGCTGCGGGGCGAGGAAGGAACGGGTTGGTACTATTCGGCCTGGCACCACGGGTATGTGGGCCCCACCAAAAAGCTGATCGCCTACTGCCCGATCGCCGTGGCCGCCGCCCCCCCTCGTTTCTGGTCGATCGCCGTCGTCGCCCCCCAGTCGGAAGTGGAAGACGCTTTGCACCGCGGCTCGATCCGACTGCTTCTGTTGCAGGGGCTGGTCGTTTTCGCCGTCATCCTCGGCGCCGCGGCGATCCTGTGGATGGAAGGCCGCTGGTCGGATATTCTCGAGGCGCGCGTCATCGCCAAGACCGATCAGCTCGCCAAGTCCGAGGAGAAATACCGTTCGCTCGTCGAAAGCGCCGAGGATTTCATCTTCACCGTGGACCGACAGGGCACCTTCCAGTCGCTCAACACCTTCACCGCGAAGTTCTTCGGCGGCAGCCCCGGCGACTTCGTCGGCAAACCCCTTGGGGCCGTTTTGCCCGAGCCCCTGGCGGCGCACCTCGCCGCGCGCATGGAGCAGGTGCACCGCAGCGGAAAGAGCCTGCGCGAGGAATTCGAGTTTCCCCTCGGAGATCGCTCCTGCTGGATCAGCGCCCATTTTCTGCCGGTGCGCTCCGGCGGCGCCGAAGGCGGGGCGATTCTGTGCATCGCGCGCGACATCACCGAAACCAAGGAGCTCCAGCGGCAACTCGTGAACGCCGAAAAGCTCGCCAGCCTGGGAACCCTCGCCGCCGGCGTGGCCCACGAGATCAACAACCCGCTCGGGGTGATCCTGGGGTTTTGCGAGCTTCTGCTGCGCAAGGCGCCCCCCGGCTCTCAGCTCGAGGAGGATTTGAAAACCATCGAGCGCCAGGGGCTGATCTGCAAAGACACCGTCGAAAATCTGCTCTCTTTCGCACGCGGCGAAAAGGGGCCGGTCGACCGCGCCGACCTGAACGCCTGCATCGAGAGCATCGCCAAGATCATCCGCCCCCTGCTCGACAAAAAAGGGGTCGAGCTCACGCTCGACCTCGAACCCGCCCTTCCCCCCGTGCGCGCCGAAGCCCGCCAGATTCAGCAGGTCTTTCTCAACCTGATCAACAACGCCCTCGCCGCCATGCCCGAGGGCGGAGAGCTCACCCTGCGCTCGTGGCATGACCGGCAGTCCCGCCGTGTGGCCGCCCAGGTCCAGGACACGGGTCTGGGGATCCCGCCGGAACACCTGGACCGGATCTTCGAGCCGTTTTTCACGACCAAGCCGGAAGGCCAAGGGACGGGGCTCGGGCTGTTTGTGAGCTACGGCATCGTCACCGGCTACGGCGGCACGCTCGAGGCCGCAAGCACGCCGGCCGGCGCCCTCGGCAAACGACCGGGAAGCACTTTCACCCTGCGGCTGCCCGAGACCGATCCGGAGGAGCCGCCGCCATCGATTTCGGAGGATGGCCATGCCCGGTAGCGTTCTCATCGTCGACGACGAAAAGGATATGCTCGCCCTCCTGGAGCGCATGATCGCCGAAGAGCGCGATTACGAGATCACGGTCGAAAGCGACCCCCGGCGGGCGCTCGCGCGCTTCCGCGAAAAACCCGCCGACCTCGTTCTCACCGACCTCAAAATGCCCGGGATGGACGGCATCGCGCTTTTGGAAGCGGTGAAATCCATGCGGCCGGATACGGCGGTGGTGGTGCTGACCGCCTATGGGACGATCGAGACCGCCGTCGAGGCCACACGCAAGGGAGCCTTCGATTACATCACCAAGCCCTTTCGGCGCGATCGCATCCTGCTCACCGTGGACCAGGCCCTGCACTGGCGGCGGATGGTGCGCGAGAACCTCGAGCTGCGCAAGGCGCTCGAGGTGAAGGAGGGGTTCGCCTCGCTCGTCGGCGCCTCGCCCGTCATGCGCCGCATCTTCGAGCGCATCCGCCAGGTCGCGCCCACGCTGGGCACGGTGTTGATCACCGGGCCGAGCGGCACCGGCAAGGAACTCGTCGCCCGGGCGATCCACCAGCACAGCCGGAGAAGCGACAAGCGCATGATCACCGTCAACTGCACCGCCATTCCTTCCGAGGTGCTGGAAAGCGAGCTCTTCGGCCACGTCAAAGGGGCCTTCACCGGCGCCTGGAAAGAAAAAAAGGGGCTGGTGGAAGAGGCCGATCAAGGCACGCTCTTTTTGGACGAGATCGGGGACCTCTCGCCGCATCTGCAGATGAAGCTCCTGCGTCTTTTGCAGGAAGGCGAATACAAGCCGGTCGGAAGCACCGTGACCCGCAAGGCGGACCTGCGCATCATCGCCGCCACCAACCACGACTTGAAGACGGCCATCCGCGAAAAGCGCTTTCGGGAGGATCTCTTCTACCGGCTGAACGTGATCCATTTCGAGCTGCCGCCGCTGCGGGAGCGCAAGGAGGACATCGAACTGCTCAGCCGGCATTTTCTCGCCAAATATGCAGCCGTAAACCGCAAACCCGTGACGGACATCACCCCGGAGGCGCTCGGCGTGCTTCAGGCCTACGATTTCCCGGGAAACGTGCGCGAACTCGAAAACCTCATCGAGCGCGGAGTGATCTTCAGCCGCGGCTCCCGGCTCACCGTCGCCGACCTGCAGCTCGAGGGAACGGAAGAGGCCGAGGCCGGAGTCGTCGAGGATCCCCATTGCCTGCCCTTCCGGGAAGCCAAGGAAAGAGCCATCCGCCACTTTCACCGCCGCTACATCCGCCGGCTGCTCGAAGAACACGGCGGCCACATCAGTCGCGCCGCCGAGTCGGCCGGGATCCAACGCCAATACCTCCACCGCCTGATCAAGGAGGCGGAGATCGACCCCGCGGAATTCAAAAGCCGCGGCTGACCCCCTTATCCGTCCCGCGGCGAAACTTCTTCCCCGCCCCTCGTCAGCCCGATTGCCTGCAGGGCTTCCTCCAGCACCACCATTCCGACCAACTCGCCGTTTTTCACCACGGCGATGCGATCGCAGGACGCGGCGGCCATGCGCTCGATCGCCCGCGAGATCTTCTCCTCGATTCCCACCCGGAGCTCGGGGGGCGGATCGCCCTCCAAGGGACGAAGGAGGCTATGCAGCGTGCGCCGCTTCATCCTGTCTCCTCCTGGGGGAAAAGGGCTTTCTCCATCGCCCAGAACGCTGAGCAAAGCTTGTGCCACGGCCCCATCCCCCGTCGCCATGCTCCGAAAACCGGCGCCGATCCCCCCGCCGACATCGGACCGGATTCAGGGCTTGTCACTTTTCGATTGCCGAACCTCTCCTGCCTGTCTTTTCCCGGGAGACATGCAGATCCTCGCATTCTCCCTCACGGCGCACCGGGAGGCGCACCGGGAGTCGATCGGCGGATTGGAAAGAACGCATTTTCAGTAGATTGGCTTGGAAACCCCTTTGCGGGCCGTCATGGCACACATCTTGATTGGCCTCTTTGTCGGATGGGACGCAGAACGCCTGCGGGTGGAATTTCGAGGCCCCGAAGTTGAAAAACCGACCACCCCGAGAAGGAGGGATCGTCATGTCGGAAGAACAGGTCAAGAAAGCCGGATGGGAAATCGCGCAGAAATTGGACAAGGAAAAAACCGCCTGGGAGCGGCTGATCCCGGAGAAAAGCCAGATCAAGGCCGCCCTTTACAGCATGGGCATTCTCTTCGTCGTCTTTCTGATCGGCTGCTGGCTGGCCGGAAACCCCTTCGAGGCGACGCAGCGCATCCCCTCGAAAATCGTGAAAGAGATGGGCTGGGTGGGCACCAACGAATGGGCGATCATCTGGAGCGTGGTCTGGATCGCCATGTTTTTCGAGTTTATGGACGCGACCGCCGGCATGGGCTTCGGCACGGCGATCACGCCTCTTCTGCTGCTCATCGGTTTCGATCCCAAGCAGATCGTCCCGGTGGTCATGATCCAGCAGGGCGTGGCCGGGTTGATCGGCACCTTCCTGCACGCCGAGTACCAGAACGTGGAATGGAAGTTCAAACCGATGTCGGAGACGATCAAGCTCTGGCTCTACATCGCCATCCCCGGCATGGCGGCCGTCGCCTTCTCGGTCACCTCGGTCTACGCGGTCTTCAAGGTGGCCAAGGTCTGGATCAACCTCTATGTTTGTGCGCTTCTGCTCGGTATGGGGCTGATCTCCCTCTACCAGGGGATGAGCCGCAGGGAGCGGCCCTATCGTCCCAAGCGCATGATCTTCTTCGCCGCGCTCGCCGGTTTCAACAAAGGCGTCGGCGGGGGCGGCTACGGCCCGGTGGTCACGATCGGCGGTCTGCTTTCCGGGGTGCCGGCGAAGAGCATGATGGCCGTGACCGCGATCAGTGAGGGCACGGTCAGCACCTTTTCGATCCTCGTCTGGCTGGCGATGCTCTCCGGCGGGGTGGTGATCGACTACCTGCTGCTGCCCTCGATGATGATCGCGACCATTCTCTCCGCGGTGGTCGCCCCGTGGGCGACGCGCGTCTTCCCGGAGCGCATCTGGCAGGTCGTGGTTCCGGCCTACAGCCTGATCCTCGCCTTTTACAGCACCTACAAAGCCTGGCCGGACATCAAGAAGGCGCTCGGCATCTCCTGATCGATTCTGCAGGGAGGCTCCCCGTCGCCGCCTGCCGACCTCCCTGCATCGCGGGGGACCCCGGAAACGGGGTCCCTCCTTCCCCGCAGGCGGAAAAAGAAGAGGAGACGATCGCATGCTTCCGCAGCCGCAACGAAGCTACGCCGAACGCCGCATGACGGCCTTCGGGCTCAACCTCGTCGTCATGGCCCTCTGTTTCGCTCTGTATGAGCTGGGCTTCTTCGGGCGGGTGGAAGGCCCGCTCGCGCCGGCGAACATCGGCCGGGCGCTGGCCGGGCTGGGATTTACGGTCTCTTCCTTTCAGGCCTTGCTGGTCGCCGTCTTCCTCGTCCTGCTCGGTTGGAACTGGGTCGTCAATCTGGTCGCCCATTTCACCGGCAGACGCCTGACCTGCAGCGAGGAGAGCGCCGAGCAAGGTCGCTGCGGCGAGCCGGTCGTCCGCCGGCGCCGTCCCGACGGCCGGGGCTGGCTCTACACCTGCCCGCGGGGGCACCGGCGCACCGAGGCGCACTTTCACCCCCTGCGCAAGGGGAAGCTCGCCAATTCGCTTCTGCTCGCCGGCCTGGCCGCGGCGCTGAGTTTCTACCTCAGCTGACCCGTCACGCAGCCGGTCCCGAAGCGGGAGCGGGCCGAGTTTGCGCCCGATGGATGGGGCGTGATAAGAGTTCACCGAAGTCGGCCCCAAGACGGATCCGGGGCCTGGCCGCGAAGGGGAATCCCTTCGCAAGGAAGCCTCCATGGGGCGACCGATCCGCGTCCTCCTCGTCGACGACGAGGAGCGTTTCGTCGCCAACCTCGAGCGCCTGCTGCGCAGTCGCGGCTTTGAGGTCGCCTCCGCGCTCGACGGCCCTTCCGCGATCGAGCGGCTCGAGCAAACGGAGGGGGTCGACGTCGTTCTTCTCGACGTGCGCATGCCGGGCATGGACGGAATCGAGGTGTTGCGGGCGATCAAGCGGCGCGCTCCCGAGACCGAAGTCCTCATGCTGACCGGGGATGCGACCGTGCAGAAGGGCATCGAGGCCATGCGTGAAGGCGCCCTCGATTACCTGATGAAACCCTGCGACATCGAGGACCTCACGGCCAAAATCGAGGACGCCGTCCGGCTCGAGGCCATTCGTCGCCGACCGGTGCTCTGGCCGCGGCGTCTGGTCAAGGAGATCACCCTGCCGGCTTTCATCCGCCTCGAACCCGAGGATCCGCTCCCGCGGGCGCTTGAAGCGTTTCTTGGGCAGCCCGGCATGAGCGCCCGGGACGAGCTTTATGTGCTCGACGCCGGGGATCGTTTCCGGGGGGTCATCGCCCGCGGTGATCTGCTGGCGGCCGCCCGGCGGCATCGCGCCGACCCCGGCATCCGCTGGGCGGACCTCGTCGCCCACCCGGAGTGGCTGCCGTCTCTGCCGTGCGCCGCGGTCCTGCGTGCGGAGCATCCGACGGCGATCGACCCCGAGGCCGATCTCGAGGCCGCCGCCCGTCGCATGCTGGCCGACCGTGTGCGCTGCATGCCGGTTCTGGAGGGCGAGCGGGTGATCGGGATCGTGCGTTTAAGCGACGTTCTGCGCCATCTCGGCCAGTAAACCGAAACGGCCGCGGGCAAGAGCCAGGAGAAAGCCGATGAATCGCGCGCCCCGCGTCTCCGGCGATTTTCCCTATTTCCGGGGCCTATGGCGCACCACGGTCGCCCGGCTGCTCGCCGCCGCGCTTGTTCCCCTGGTTCTCCTGGCGGCCTGGATTTTCGGCGCCGCCGACTTCGAAAACCCCACCGCAAGCCTCCAGGAAATCCGGCAGGCCGCGCTTGCCTTTCTGCTCCTGGGCGGGGCGTTTTCCGCTTTCGTAGTGCTCCGGACCGCCAACCGCCTCTTTCATCGCCTGGAGGCGAAACGGCGCGAGAATCGTCTCCTGTTCCGCCAGCTGCAGCACGCCCACCGCCGGGCCTCGGCGGGCCGCCTCGCCGAGGGAGCCCTCGAGGAGATGACCGACAGTCTGGCCAACATCTCGAGCGCCTGCCAGTGGCTGCGGGCGCTGTGGGGCGACCGCGGGCGGAAGGAGCCCGACCCCGAGGAGGTCGACGGAACGCTCGAGCAGATCGAAGCCGAGGTGCATCGCAGCGGGAACCTGCTGCGCCGCGGCCTCGAGCTCGCCCGCCCGTCGGGGGGACCGGTCTGCCTGGAATTCAGCGTCAACGAGCTTCTGACGGAGTTGCTGCCGCTTTTGCGACGCGAACTGTTCTTCAAGCGGATCCGCGTGTTCCGTACTCCCCACGAGCCCGAGGCCCGGATCCTGGGCGACCCGGACGATCTGCGCCAGGTGCTGCAGAACCTGATCGAAAACGCCGCCGCCGCCAGCCCCGTCGGCGGGGAGGTCGCGATCGAGACCGCCGCGGAGGAGGGCCGCCTGCGCCTGACGGTCCGCGACACGGGCCCGGGAATCCCCGCCGAGCGCCTCGAGACGATCTTCGAGCCCTTCGCCCCGGGGCGGCCCGAGGGCCTCGGCCTGGGCTTGAGCATCAGCCGTGCGATCGTGGAACGGATGGGCGGCCGCCTCCGCGCCGAAAACGCACCCGCCGGGGGCGCGGCGTTTACGGTCGAGCTTCCCCTGCGTCGTCCGGGTCGCCCCTGAGCGAGGGGTGCCGTGATCGCGCGCGAGCAGATCAAGCAGGCGATCGAGGCCATCGCCCGGCGGGCTCCCGACATCGGCCGCGCGCTCGACGAGCTGCTCGCCGTCGGCCGCATCGAGACGGCCGACGGCGAAACCGCCGCCGCCCTTTTCCCCGACCTCTGTTTTCGCTTCGACGGCCGCCCCGTGCTCGTGCGCAAGGTTCTCTTCGTCAAAGAGGGAACCGCCGCGCTCGAACGCGGGCTGCTGATTCGCTACGGCGAAATGCGGCGCAAGCAGGAGCTGGCGCTCGCCCGCCGCCGGCTCGATTTCCTGCAGGCGGCCCGGGAGGTGCGCCTTGCCGGGTTAACCACGCTCGTCGACTACGAGCTCGCGCTCGCCCGCCGCCGCGCGGCGGGCCGCGAGGAGGCGCTGCGTCGGCTTCAGGCGCTCGCGGAGGGCCCGAGCGCGGGGGGCATCCCCCGGGATCCCGGAGCGCCGGAAGTGCTTTTCCACGGCGAACTCGAAAGCGGCCGGGAGCTTTTGTTCGCTCGATTTCCGTTCTGCCGCGAAGCCCTGCTCCAGGTCGCCGAGATCAACCTCGAGTTTTTCGATGTCCGCGGTCTGCTGGAGGCCTTGCGGCACGGCCGCGAGGATTGGATTTTCGCCGCGATCTCGGAGGGACGCATCCTCGGACTGCTCGGCCTTACCTTGCGAAACGAATTTTTCCAGCGCCTCCTCGAGATCACCCAGATCGCCACCGTGCGCGGCCGAACCGGCGAGGAGGGCCCGCCTCCCCCCCGCGGCGTCGGACGATTTCTCGTGGCCGGGACCTATCTCTTCTGGAAGCGGGATCTTCCCCGCGTCCGTTACCTCGTGCTCGATTCCGAGATCAGCGCCCGCGGCTTTTACGATCGACTGGGATTTTCTTTCCGTCCTCCCCATCGTTACCGGCTCTCCTCCCCCGGCCCGGAACTCCTCGCCGCCGTTTTGCCGCTGCTCGAAAACCTGCCCGATGCTCCGCCGCGGCTCGTCCACGAAATCCTCGGCCACGTTTGCCGACAGATTCGCCGCCCGCGCCGTATCCTGTTCGGAACGGCCGACGCACGCTCCCCGGGGGATCGGGAGCTCATCCGGCGGGCGCTCGGTGCGCGGCGCTACCCGGAAATCGCCGTCACGGTCACGCGCCGGCTGCTGCGTCGCGGGCGAAGCCTTTCCGGACTCGACGAGTTGCTCGCCATCGCCCAGCAGAATCCTGAAGTCCGCCGGCGCTTCCTGCCGGAGGATCAACCCGCCGTGGGTGTCTGCCTGGATCCGCGCTTTCGCCGGCATCTCGAGGGGGTCTTCCACATCGAAAGCGCGGCCCGGTTCGATGCCATCCGGGAGGCGATCGAAGATCCCTCGCTCGCCGGAAACCTCGTCTTCGTCCCCGCCCGGCAGGCGACCCTCGAGGAACTCGGCTGGGTGCACACGCCGGAGTACATCGCACGCATCGCCGGCACGGCCGGCCGCCCCCTCACCTCTTTCGACCTCGACACGCAGGCCGGAGCGGACACGTGGGAAACCGCATGCCTTGCCGTCGGCGCCGTATTCGTCCTGCTCGAGGAGATCTGGCGCGGACGACTGCGGCGCGGCTTCGCCGCCGTCCGGCCGCCGGGACACCACGCCGAAGCCGACCGGGCGATGGGTTTTTGCCTTTTCAACAACGCCGCCCTGGGCGCTTGTTACCTGCAGCGCCGCCACGGAGTCCGACGGCTGTTGATCGTGGACCTCGACGCGCACCACGGAAACGGCATCCAGCGGACGTTCTACGAAACCGACGAGGTGCTGTTCGTTTCGCTCCACCAGTTCCCGGGCTTTCCGGGAACGGGAAAGCTCGGCGAAACGGGCCGCGGCCGCGGCGAAGGCTTCACGGTCAACGTCCCCCTTCCCGCCGGCTGCGGGGACGAGGACTATCTCGCCGTGCTCCATCATCTGGTGCGCCCCATCGCCCGGGCTTACCGGCCGGAGATGATCCTGGTCCCCGTGGGCTTTGATCTATGGCCTCGGGACCGCCTGGCCGGCATGCGCGTTTCCGCCGAGGGATACGGTGGGATGACCGGTCTGCTGGCGGAACTCGCGACCGAGCTCTGCGGGGGACGCATCGCCTTCATCCTGGAGGGGGGCTACAGCGTCGAGGGAATCCGCGCCTGCGGCCTGCGGCTGCTCCAGGCGCTCTGCCGGCCCAACGCGGTCAATCTCGAGGCGCTCGAGCGGGCGGCCGCAAGGCCGCCGACGCTGCCCGCACTCCGGAAGGCCATCGAAGTCCACCGCGAACGATGGAGGATCTTGCGCTGAGGTCAAGGGCCGCAACGTCTCCTCCTGGTGGACACCGCTTCCGTTCCGAGTCCTCCAGGGATGAACCCCCGTTCGGATCCGAAGCGTGAAACGGCCCTTTTTTGGCCTTGGAGAGCCTCGCCGAAACCCTTCCCCGGGTGGCACATTTCTTGATTGTTCTGCAGGCAAAACCCCAGGACGAGGTCAGTCTTTCCGGCCGGCGCTGCCGGCCAGCTCGAACCGGAGACCCGATGGCGGCAAACTCCTCCGAGACCCCACACGCCGATAGCGCCCCGGCGGCCCCGCCGGAATTTTCCGACGAACGTCGGGCTTCCCTCTCACGGCTTTTCCGCCGCATCGTCTGGTTGACCCTGCTGTCGTCCCTGGTGCCGCTGCTGGCCGTCGGCTGGGCGATCAACCTGCATTACAGCCGCTTCGCCCGCGAGCGCCTGCTCGACTTTTTTCAATCCCAGGTGGAGGACCACCGCCGCTGGATCGAACGGTTTCTCTACGAACAGACCACCCAGCTTCAGCTCGTCGCCCGCACCCACGACCTCGCCGGGCTGACCCGGCCGGGGGCGCTCGCGCGGGTCTTCGAGCTCTTCAATCAGAAGGAGAAAACCTTCACCGACCTGGGCGTCATCGGCGACGACGGCTTTCACCGCGCCTACGTCGGCCCCTACGACCTCTGGAGCCGAAACTACTCGCGCGAGCACTGGTTCGGCCAGGTGATGGAGCGCGGGGTCTACGTAAGCGACATGTTCATGGGATTCCGCCGCGAGCCCCACTTCATCATCGCCGTCACCCAGACGGAAGGCGGGCGGGTCTGGATTCTGCGGGCGACCATCCATACCGAGGCCTTCCGCGCGCTCGTCGAAAACGTGCGCATCGGCCAAACCGGCATGGTCTATCTGCTGAACGCCGAGGGCCTCTACCAGACCAGCCCGCGCGGCCGGGCGGCGATCATGGACCAATCCCCCTACCCCGTGGGCGAACCCCACACGGACATCCGGCTGCGGACGATCGAGGAGCTGCCGGGGCCGGAGGGGCGGCCGCTGCCGCGCCAAATCGCCTGCGAGGCCTGGCTGCAAAACCCCCGCTGGCTGCTCGTGGTGCAGCAGGAATACGACGAGGCCTTGGCCGACGTGAACCACGCCAACCGCTGGACGCTCATCTTCCTTCTCGCCAGCGCGGCGACCATCCTGCTCGTGACCGTGGGCGTCACGCGTCACATGATCGGCCTGATCCGCCGCCGCGACGAGCAGACCGACCGGCTGAACGAGCGGCTGCTGCAGGCGGGAAAACTCGCCGCGATCGGCGAGCTCTCGGCGGGGGTGGCCCACGAGATCAACAACCCGCTGGCGATCCTCTTGACCGAGCGTCAGCTGCTCCTCGACTGCGCCGCGCGCCACCCGCTGCCGGAGGGCGAGTTTCGCGAGCAGTTCGAGGATTCGATGAACCAGATCGACATCCAGGTCCAGCGCTGCAAGCGGATCACCCAGAACCTGCTGCGCTTCGCGCGGCGCACGGAGTCGAAGCTCGAAACGCTCGATGTGAACGCGTTCGTCCGCGAGGTGATCGAACTCATGGAGCGCGAGGCGAAAACGAGCGGGATCCGCTTCCATGCCGAGCTCGACGCCGCGCTTCCGCCCGTGGTCTCCGACCCCTCGCAACTCCAACAGGTGCTGCTCAACCTCATCACCAACGCCGTCGACGCCCACGAGGGAAAACCCTACGGCGCGATCCGCATCGCCACCCGTGCCGATACCGCCGCGCGGCGCTTCGCCTTGCAGGTCGCCGACACCGGCTCCGGCATCCGCCCGGAGCACCTGCCGCGCATCTTCGATCCCTTCTTCACGACGAAGTCCGTCGGCAGGGGAACCGGGCTGGGACTGGCGATCACCTACGGGATCGTCCAACGCCTGGGCGGAACCATTCGGGTGGCGAGCGAACCGGGGCAGGGAACGGAATTCACGATCGACCTGCCCTATGACCCCCCGGCGGATCTGCTTCAGTCCCTGGGCTCCGCCCCCCGGGAGGCCTGAGCGAAGGGGGAAAAGGAGGATTCCATGCCGCAAGCCCACGTTCTCCTCGTCGACGACGAGACCGTCTTCACGCGCAACATCAGCAAGCTGCTCGCCCACCGCGGCTACCGCGTGACGGCCGTGAACTCCGGCGATGCGGCTCTGCGCGCCCTGGAGGAGCAGCGCTTCGATGTCCTGGTGCTCGACCTCAAGATGCCCGGCTTAGACGGCATCGCCACCCTCCGGGAAATGCTCAAACTCGGTCTGTTCGTCGAGACGATCATCCTCACCGGCCACGGCTCGATCGATACGGCCCTTGAGGCCGTAAAACTCGGCGCGCACGACTACCTCACCAAGCCCTGCGAAATCGACGAGCTCGTCGCCAAAATCGAGTCGGCGCGGGAGAAAGCCCGCGGCCGACCTTCCTGAGCCCCCCTTTTTTTGTTGAATCGGCCGCCGATCCGGCGGTATATAAGCCTCCTTGCCTTGATCCCGTCCCGGGGCGGCCGGCAGGGCCGCCGCAGACAGGCCGCCAGGAGGCGCTTGTGGGCGACGTCCGCGTTCTGTTCGTCGACGACGAACCCGACTTTCTCGAAACCCTCCTCAAGCGCATGCAGAAACGCAATCTTGCGGCCTTCGGGGCCAAAAGCGGGGAGGAAGCGCTCGCCTGGCTGGCGGCCCACCCCGCCGATGTCGTCGTGCTGGATGTGCGCATGGAAGGCATGGACGGGATTTCCGCCCTGCGCGCCATCAAGGCCGCGCACCCGCTGATCGAAGTGATTCTCCTCACCGGCCATGCCAACCTTGAACTCGCCCGGGACTGCCTGCAGGCGGGGGCCTTCGATTACCTGATGAAACCGGTCAACTTGGATGAACTCCTCTACAAGATCGAAGACGCTTTTCAGAAAAAGACGTTGCAGGAGAAAAAAATCCGTTCGCTCGAGGAGGTGATCGGAACGCGAACCTGACCGGAAACGGGAAACGGCCGAAGAAGACCTCGTCCCGGCAACCTCAAAAAACGAAGGAGAAAGGACCGACATGAATTTTCTGAGAGCTCTCGGACAGTTCATGCTGGCCGGCGCCCGCCACCACGCCCGTTGGGAACTCGAGGTGTCCAACCGGATCCTGGGCGACCGCAGGCGACTGGTCATCCTGCTTTTGCTCACGCTTCCCGCCTTGGTCTTCGGCATCGCTTTCGCGGACGCGGCGGGCGCCGAGCTGCCCAAGCTGCTCGGCGGCAAGGAATCCTACAGCCCGGCTTACTACACGACGACCATCTTTCTCGTCAGCATCCTCGTGGGGGTGGTGGCGGGTCTCATCTCGGGGTGCATCGGCGCCGGAGGCGGTTTCATCATCGCCCCCGCCCTCATGAGCGCCGGCGTCAAGGGCATCCTCGCGGTGGGAACGGACCTCTTCCACATCTTCGCCAAAGCGATCATGGGCAGCGTCATCCACCGCAAACTCGGCAACGTGTCGGTGGCGCTCGCGGTGGTCTTCCTGATCGGCGCGATCGGGGGGGCGACCGCGGGCGGGACGATCAACCGGCTCTTCTACGAGCTGAACCCCGTGATCTCCGATGCCTTCATCACCACGATCTATTCTCTCATTCTGGGCTTCCTCGGCTTCTACTCCCTCTTCGATTATCTCGGCGCCCGCAAGGTGGTTCAACGGCAGACCGCACCGCGCGGCACCCCCGCGCACGAGGGGAGCGAGGCCCACGGCAAGAAGACCGAGGGCGCCGAGATGGGCAACCTGCCGCGAAAACTTCAGGCGCTCCGGATCCCCCCGATGGTGCGCTTCGATTCCGATCTCGTCCCCGGCGGCCGCGGGATCTCCTGGGTGTTTCTCGTGGCGAGCGGCTTCCTCGTCGGACTGGCCGGCGGGATCATGGGAGTCGGCGGCGGCTTTCTCACGTTTCCGATCTTCGTCTACGTGCTCGGGGTTTCCTCCATGACCACCGTCGGCACCGACATCTTCCAGATCATTTTCACCGCGGGCTACGCCTCGATCAGCCAGTATGCGATCTACGGGTTCATCTTCTACACGCTGGCCATGGGAATGCTGCTCGGCTCGCTTCTCGGCATCCAGGTCGGCGCCATGGCGACCAAGGTCGTGGCCGGGATCACGATTCGCGGTTTCTTCGCGCTCTCGGTGCTCGCCGGTTTCATCAACCGGATTTTCGCGCTGCCCGCGAAGCTGAGCAGCATCGGGCTACTTCCCCTTTCCCGAGAGGCGGGAGCGGTACTCGACACCATCGGCATCTGGGCCTTTTTCATCGTGATCGGTCTGTTTGCGGTCTGGGTGATCGGGACCTTCTTCAAGAACATCCCCGTCCTGTTGGGAAGGAGGTGAGTCCATGATCCGCAAGAAGAAGGAATTCTCCCTCGGGCTGGTCATGCTCGCCGGGTTCTTCGTAGTGCTCGTGTGCATCTTCCTGCCTCTTTTCGAGGGCAAAAACGGCCTGGAATACCTCGACAACCTTTTCAACTCGATCGCCAAGGGCTCGGCCTACTACGTTCCCAAGGTGCGCGAGGACATCCGCCAGATGGGGGAAAGCCGGGTGGAGCTCGCCCTCAGTCTGGATTCGGCCGCGCAGGCCGAAAAGGCCTCCCGCCTCTTCATGCGCGGCGGCGCCCTCGTCAATGCCCAGGGGGAAAAACTCAAGCTGAGCGGCGACCTGGGGGCCATGATCGCCGCGGCCTTGGAGGACGCCGACGCCATGTATCGCAATGAGGGCGCGGCGGTCTTCGGCCGCGCCGGGTTTTCGGAGCGGGAGGTGCTCTACGTCTGGTACCGAGCGTTCAAGGCGGTCGAAAAAGCCCTCCAGGGGCAAAAGAAATTCAAGGAAGCGCGGGTCGTCGCCCAGCTCAACCAGAAGGCGATCGAGCCCGCTTACAACTTCTACGGGGTCGAGGCCCAGCGGATCCTCGACCGCGCGGGGATCGTGGTGTTCGCCCTTCTCTTCTACGTCGTCTACACCCTCTGGTACGGCTTTGCGATCCTCTTTCTCTTCGAGGGCTGGGGCATGCAGCTCGAACATTAGGGAGGCCGAGCCCCCGGGATGCCGATCGGCGGGATTCTGAAGCGACTGCTGCGCCGCAGGGCCTCCGCACCGGACGACGCGGAGGCCCTGCGCCTCGAATTCAAGGAACGCTACCATCACTTCAAGCTCCTGCTCGGCGCCAACCGCAAGGCGCTCGAGATCATGAGCGAAATCGAGGAGGCGCTCCACGGCCATCGTCCCTTCGGCATGACCTTCGTGCGCGCCGCCTGCACCTCGGTCTGCGTGAACGTTTTTTCCATGATCCGGGGTATGGAGCGGCTGGCCCCGGGAAAATACACGGCCCTCTTTTCCCGCTACGACGCCATCCAGAAGGACATCGAGGAGATTCTCGCGCGCCCCGCCCCCCCGCGCGACCCGCGCCTCACGATCCCGATCGGGGCTCTGGGTCGGGAGCTCGCCGATGCCGCCGGGCCCAAGATGGCGAACCTCGGAGAGATCCGCAACCGCCTGGGCTTTCGCGTCCCCCCGGGCTTCGCCATCACCACCGCAGCCGCCGCGCGCTTCTTCGCCTACCGCGAGCTGCAGACCGAAATCGACCGCCGCCTGCAGGCGGCCGAAATCCCGCGCTTCGACGCCCTCTATGCCCTGAGCGCCGAAATCCAGCAGCTGATCATCCGTGCCCCGATCCCGCCGGATTTGGAAACCGCGATTCGGGAGGCCTACGCGGAGCTCGAAGCCGAGTGCGGCCCCGGCGTCAAGGTCGCCCTGCGCAGCAGCGCGCTCGGCGAAGACGCGGACGGAAGCTCGTTTGCCGGCCAATACCGCTCGGAGTTGAACGTGGGGCGCGAAACCCTACTCACCGCCTACCGCGAGGTGCTCGCGAGCAAATACGGGCTGCCGGCGATCACCTACCGTCTGCAGCGCGGATTCCGCGACGAGGACATCGCCATGGGGGTGGGGTGTCTCGCCATGGTGTCGGCGGTTGCGGGCGGGGTGGTCTATTCCTGCAGCCCGGTCGACCCGCGCGACCGGCGCCTCTTCATCCATGCCGCCTGGGGATTGCCGAAGGCCGTGGTGGACGGCAGCACGGCGAGCGACCTTTTCGTTCTCTCCCGGGACGACCCCCCCGAGCTCCTCGCCGCGGAGGTGCGCGAAAAAGATCGCCGTTACCTCTGTTACCCCGAGGAAGGCGTCTGCCGGATGGAACTCTCGGGGCCGGAACGTCTCCAACCTTCCCTGACGCGCGAACAGGCCGTCGAAATCGGTCGGATCGCCCTTGCCCTCGAGCGCCACTACGGCTGCGCTCAGGACATCGAGTGGGCCCTCGACGAGGGGGGCGACATCGTGATCCTCCAGTGCCGCCCGCTCTCCGCCCGCGCGGCCGCCGCCGGGGCCGATCCCTCCCCGGCGCACGAAGAGCAAAGCGTGTTGTGCCGGGGAGGGATCACCGCCAGTCCCGGAGCGGCCGCGGGCCCGGTTTTCGTCGCCGAGCGCACCGCCGACATGCTTTCCTTTCCGCAGGGGGCGGTGCTCGTGGTCGAGCAGGCGCTGCCGCGCTGGGCTTCGCTGCTGGGGCGGGCGGCCGCGGTGGTGGCCGCGGAGGGCGGTTTCGCCGGACACCTCGCGAGCGTCGCCCGCGAGTTCGGAGTGCCCGCCCTCTTCGGCCTCCCCGGCGCGGTCGAACACCTGCGGGGAGCCGGGGAAGTGACGGTCGACGCCACGGGACGCGCGGTCTACGCGGGCCGCAGGCAAGCGCTGCTCGAAGCCCCCCTCCCCCGCCCTCCGCTCATGCAGGGAAGCCCCGTCTTGCGCATCCTCGAGGAAGCCGGCCGCCGCATCGTTCCGCTCCATCTCCTCGACCCGGAAGCCCTCGAGTTCGCCCCCGAGCACTGCCGCACGCTGCACGACATCACCCGCTTCATCCACGAGAAGTCGGTGCTCGAAATGTTCCGCTTCGGACAGGACCACCATTTTCCGGAACGCTCGAGCAAACAACTTTTCCACCGCGTGCCCATGCAGTGGTGGATCCTCAACCTGGACGACGGGTTCACGGAGGAGGTGACCGGCCCCTACGTCCGGCTCGAGCAGATCGCCTGCGCCCCGATGCTCGCCTTCTGGAGGGGCTTCACCGCCGTCCCTTGGGAAGGCCCTCCCGCCGTCGACGGCCGGGGCATGCTCTCGGTGCTCTTTCAGGCGACGACCGACCGCTCGCTCAACCTCGGGGTCCGCTCCAGGTACGCCGAACGGAACTACTTCATGATTTCGCGCTCCTTCTGCTGCCTCAACCAGCGCCTGGGCTTTCATTTCGCGACCCTGGAGGCCATGGTGAGCGAGCGCACCGCGGAGAATTATCTGAGTTTCCAGTTCAAGGGGGGGGCGGCCGATTTCGAGCGGCGCCTGGCGCGCGTGCACCTCGTCGGCGAAATCCTGGAGGAGCTGGGCTTCCAGGTCGAGATCCGCGAAGACCACCTGGTCGCCCGCCTCGAGGGACAGCCCCGGGAACATCTCCTCAAACGGATCGAAGCCCTGGGCTACCTCGCCCTGCACACCCGTCAGATGGACATGGTCATGGCGAACCCGGCCCGGGTCGAATCCTACCGGCGAAAGTACCGGCAGGACATCGCGCGCCTGATCGCCGGCCCGGAAGCCTGACGGCGCGCGCTTGCCGGGGGCGGACTTTTCTGTCATAAACGGAACCACGGCCCCTCTTCCCGCGCTTCGGATCCGCTCCCGATGGACAGGAACCTCTACAGCCGCCTGCAGACCCGGATCATCCTGCTCACGCTGTTCGTCTCCTTCACCCCCCTGCTCCTGCTCGGCGTGATCCTCTACCGGCAGTTCGCCGCGATGTACACCGAGAAGATCCGGGAGCAGATCCATTTCCGAGCGGAGTCCCGGGCCGACGCCGTCGACCTTTTTCTCTCCGAGAGGACCGCGATCCTCGGCACCATCGCCGACACCCACGGTTTCGCCGAAATGGCCCGCGAAGAGACGCTGGCGCAGTCCTTTGCGATCATCAATGCCCGGGCCGGGGCCTTCGTCGATCTCGGGGTGATCGATCAAAACGGCAACCAGATCGCCTACGTCGGACCCTATGACCTCAAAGGCAAAAACTACTTCGAACAGCCGTGGTTCGGGCAGGTCATGAGCCGCGGGGTCCACATCAGCGACGTCTACCTCGGCTTCCGGCGCCTGCCCCATTTCATCATCGCCGTCCGCCGCCAGGAAAAGCAGCGCAACTGGGTGCTGCGGGCGACGATCGACCCGGAAATCTTCAACCGCATCGTCCAGGTGGGCCAGGTCGGCAAGACGGGGGATGCTTTTCTGGTCAACCGCGAGGGGATCCTCCAGACCCAGCCGCGGCTCTCGGGGAACATCCTCGAGCCCGCACCGGTCAAACCCGCCTATTTCGGCAAGCAGACCATGACCGTCGACGGCACGCTGCTCGGCCGGCCGGGGGTGCTCTTCGCCGGCACTTGGCTCAAATCGACGGACTGGCTGCTCGTGGTCAGCGGCGACGTCGAGGAAGACATGGCCCAGCTCTTCGCCGCCCGCACGATCCAGACGGCCATTATCGTTTCGGGCATGCTCGCGATCGTGCTCACCACGGTACTCACCACCCGGACGCTGGTGCGGCAGATGATCCAGGCGGAGACCCGGCTGCGCGAGATGGACGCTCAGCTCATCCAAGCCGACAAGCTCGCCGCGCTCGGCAAGATGGCCGCCGGGGTCGCCCACGAAATCAACAACCCGCTCGCCGTGATCCTTCAGAAAACGGGCTGGATGCGGGACCTGCTCGCCGAGGAAGACCTTCGCCGCAGCCCCAATTTCAGCGAATTCCGCGACGCCGTCCTGAAAATCGAGGAGCACGTCGAACGGGCCCGCAAGGTGGTCCACGACATGCTCGGCTACGCACGCCGCATGGAGCCGCGCACCGAGGCGATCGACGTGAACCGCATCATCCATCAGACCGTGGACATCCTGGAAAATTACGCCCGCAACAACAACATCGACATCCAGACCGATCTCGAGCCGGAACTCCCCCCGACCACGGGCGACGGCGCCCAGCTCCAGCAGGTGATCCTCAACCTGGTCAACAACGCCATCGACGCGATCGGCCAGAACGGCGAAATCACGATCCGCAGCGAACGCGCCGACTCCGAAATCCGAATCACGGTCGCGGACAACGGCCCGGGGATCCCCGAGCACATGCAGCGCAAGGTCTTCGACCCCTTTTTCACCACGAAGAGCGCCGGCAAGGGCACGGGGCTCGGCCTCTGGATCAGCTACAACATCATCGAGAAAATGGGCGGCAAGATGACCCTGCAGAGCAAAGCGGGCGCGGGAGCGACTTTCACCATCGTGCTTCCGGTCATTCCCCCGGGGTCGCCGTAGGGTGAACGGCCGCACCCGGCGGGCGGCGTGCCCTTCGGGAAGCCGGCCGCCAAGGAGGAACCATGGATCAGCCGAACATCCTGATCGTCGACGACGAGGGCGACTTCCTCGACACGCTGATGAAGCGGTTGAAGAAACGAAATATTCAGGCGCAGGGGTGTGCCAGCGGGGAGGCGGCCCTGCAGCTCATCCGCCGGAACCCTTTCGATGTCGTGGTGCTGGACATCAAGATGCCGGGGGGGATGGACGGGATCCAGACCCTCAAGGAAATCAAAAAGATCCGCCCCGAAACGGAGGTGATCCTCCTGACCGGGCATGCCTCTCTGGAGACGGGGATGGAAGGCATGCAGTCCGGCGCCTACGACTACCTTCTCAAGCCCATCCTTCTCGAAAACCTCCTCGAGAAGATGGCCCAGGCGCTCGAGCGCCGGGGCGGTGCGGCGCAGCGCGCGCAGAGCGAGCGAATCCGGAGCCTCCTGCCGAAGGAATAGCCCCGGGGGAGGACGGCTCAATCCTCCCAAGGGGTCAGGCTTTCGCAACCCTCGGCGGTGACGAGCACGGTCTGTTCGAACTGCGCGGAGAGCGAGCCGTCGCGCGTGACCGCCGTCCATTCGTCGGGGAGGATTTTGAGCTCGCGGCGGCCGAGGTTGATCATGGGCTCGATGGTGAAGACCATGCCCGGGATGAGGACGAGGCCGCCGCCCGGGCGGCCGAAATGCGGCACCTGGGGCGGCTCGTGGAAGTCGAACCCCACCCCGTGGCCGACGAACTCGCGCACGACCGAACAGCCCTGCGCCTCGGCGTAAGACTGGATCGCCCAGCCGATGTCCCCCAGCGTATTTCCCGGTTTCACCACCGCCATCCCCCGCCGCAGGCACTCGCGGGCGACGGCGACGATCTTGGAGGCCTCCGGCCCCGGGGTGCCGACGAAAAAGGTGCGGTTCGCGTCGGCGTAGTAGCCCTCGAGCACCGTGGTCACATCCACGTTGACGATGTCGCCTTCGCGCAGGATCCGGCCCCCCGGGATTCCGTGGCAGATTTCCTCGTTCACCGAAACGCACACACTCTTGGGGAATCCCCGGTAATGAAGGGGGGCGGGACGCCCGCCGTGCCGCAGGGTGTACTCGTGGACCCAGCGGTCGATCTCCTCGGTGGCGATCCCCGGCCGCAGCCGGCGCGCAACCAACGCGAGGGTGTCCACGACGAGGCGACCGGCGCGGCGAATCGCCGCGATATCGGCCGGAGCCTTCAGCCGGATGCCGTGATCGCGGGCATAACGCTCGGCGATGGCGGCGGGGGATTCGGCCGAGGACCTGCGGGCGCAGCATTTCTTGAACTTCAGACCGCTGCCGCAGGGGCAGGGGTCGTTGCGCCCGGTTTTGGCCGGCTTCAAATTCATGCGGACGGTGAAAATGGCTTCCTTCCCGGGACGCAGGCTGCATCCTTCGGTCCGGTGGCTGTAGTATATCGCCGCGGCAGAATCAATCCCTCCGCTCAAGCCCGCCCCGGCCGGCAGTGCGAGAAGAGCCCGGAAGCATGCTCTTAGGCTTCGTGCAGGATCACGGCGAAGGCGCTGAAGGCGACCCGCACCGCCCGACCGCGCCGCAGGCCGAGGCGATCCGCGCTTTCGCGGGTGATCACCGCGCAAAGCTCGATCCCGCCGTCGCTTCGCGTGACGACTTCCGCGGTGAGGGCCCCCCGCCGCAGCCGCACGATCCTTCCGGAGAACACGTTGTCGGCGCTCGATCTCGGGGCGCCTTCCCCCGCGTCCAGCGACAGCCACGGGGCTTTGACCTCGGCCGCAACCCAGCCCCCCACCTGCAACCCCAGCCGCTCCACGCTCTCGCGGGTGATCACGGCCCGCAGAAGTTCCCCGGAGGGAAGCGCGATTCCCACCTCGGCTTGGACATCGCCCCGGCGGAGGACGGCGAGCTTGCCGAAGAAGGCGTTGCGGGCCGAGGTCGTGCGCCGGCGGGCGCGTTCGAGGTAGAAGGCCTCGGCCCGGCGCAGGTCCGCTTCCGAAAAGCGGACGTAGGCGGCGGCACGGCCCGGGCTGGCCTGCCCCAGCATCCGCTGGACGATCGGCAGCGGCACGTTCTGCCGCAACAGCTCGAGCGCTCGCGAACGCCGAACGGCCTCCGGTGCGGCCGTCGCCCGCGGCAGGCCGATTTCGCGGGCACGCTCGTAGAATTTGCGGCGCACATGGGCGGGGTCGAGGGCAAGTCCCCCGCCGGCGTCGCGCCCGGCTTCGGCGGCAAGCGCTTCGGCTTCGACGGCAAGTTCCCGCGGAATCCGCACCTCACGGGCCAGACCCTGTCTGCCCCCGCCCTTGCGGAAGCGGACCAGACCGCGGCCGGGATCCAGGTCGCGGCGCAGATCGAGGTCGAGCACCTCCCGCAACCGCGCCCCGGTGTGGCGGATCAAAAGGAAAATCAGCCGCACGCGGCGGCGTGACCCCGCGACGTCGGCTCGCCGCGCGGCCCGTACCCAGGCGTCGAACGCCTCCCCCAGCCGGCCGAGCTGCCGGGGCGTCAGGCAGGGCCGGCTCGCCGCCGGAGGGCGGGAAAGAGGGCTCCGGGAAGTATCGGGGGAAGACATGCGCATTCCTTCGGGTTCGGGGTTTTCCTTGACTTGCCCGCGCGGGTGGGCATAGACTTATACTGTCACGAATAAGGTAAATTTCGTGTCTATACAAGCGCCGGCCGCGTCGCGAGCTCCGGCGGAGCACAGGAGGTGCGGATGGAGACGATGGTGCTGCGGTTTCCCGTTTCCGGCGTCGAAACCTTCTGGTTTCTCCCGCCCCTCGTCGCCCTCGCCGTCTCCACCCTCACCTCCATGGGCGGCGTTTCGGGGGCGTTTCTGCTGCTCCCCTTCCAGGTGAGCGTGCTCCACTACAGCTCGCCCTCGGTCAGCGCCACGAACTTCGTCTACAACATCGTCGCCATCCCGAGCGGCGTCTACCGCTACATCCGCGAAGGGCGCATGGCCTGGCCGCTCACCTGGATCGTGATCGTCGGCACGCTCCCGGGGGTGCTGATCGGCTATTACCTGCGCGTCCTCTATCTGCCGGATCCGCAGGCCTTCAAGCTCTTCGTCGGCCTGGTCCTGCTCTACATCGGGGGCCGCCTGCTCTGGGACCTCACCCCTCGCTCGCAAAAGGGGAAACAGGACATGAAGGCCCTCGAGCAGCGCTTTCAGGAGCAGGTGAAGCGCTTGAAAACGGAGCGGGCGACGAAAATCGCCGCCGGGCTGCCCGCGGAGGCGGTCGTGCGCACGATCTCCTTCACCGCCCGCCGGGTGGTGTATGAGTTTTGGGGGGAGCGCTTTTCCTACTCTACGCCGGGGATGTTCGCGCTCGCCCTGTTCGTGGGCGTGATCGGCGGCACCTACGGAATCGGCGGCGGGGCGATCATCGCGCCCTTCTGCGTCGCCGTCTTTCGCCTGCCGGTCTACACCGTCGCCGGCGCGGCGCTCATGGGCACCTTTCTCACCTCGATCGCCGGCGTCTTTTTTTACAGCGTCATCCCCGCCCAGGCCGGTCTCGCGACCCGGCCCGACTGGCTGCTCGGCGCCCTGTTCGGGGCCGGGGGCTTCGCGGGCATGTATCTCGGGGCCCGGCTGCAGAAATACGTCCCCCAGCTGGCGATCAAGGGGCTCCTCGGCGTCCTGATCGTGTTCCTCGCCCTGCGCTACATCACCCAGTTCTTCGGGTAGCGCCCCTCACGGAGCCTCCTCCTCGGGGCAATGTCGTCGCGGGAGCTTTCCGGCGCCCCCGAAGGGCTTGGGGCGCCGGGAGCGCCGAATCCGCAGGCGTTTTTCCGACGTAGGGGCAGATCGAACCCAAGGGGCATTCCGGGCAGCGCGGCCTGCGGGCCGTGCACGTCTCGCGGCCGAAGAAGACCAGCCGGAGCGAAAAGGCGCTCCATTCGCGTCGCGGGACGATCGCCATCAGGTCCTGCTCGATCCGACGCGGGTCGCGGTGCACGGTCAGCCCGAGCCGCCGGGAAATCCGCGCCACGTGGGTGTCGACCACGATGCCGGGGACGCCGAAGGCGGCCCCGAGGACGACGTTCGCCGTCTTGCGGCCCACGCCGGGGAGCCGCACCAGTTCCTCGAGCGTGCGCGGCACCTCGCCGCCGTGCCCGGCGAGGAGCGCCCGACAGCAGGCCTTGAGGTTCCGGGCCTTGTTCCGGTAAAAGCCCGTGGACCGCACGAGCGCCTCGATCCGCGAAAGGGGGGCGCTGGCGAAGTCCCGCGGACCGGGCAGCTCCCGGAAGAGCGCGGGGGTGACCCGGTTGACCTGGCGGTCGGTGCACTGCGCCGAGAGGATGGTCGCGATCAGCAGCTCGAAAGGACTGCGGTGCAAAAGCTGCGGCCGCACCTCGGGATAGCGCGCCCGGAGCACGGCGCGCACGCGGTCGGCTCGGCGACGCACGAAAGCGGGCGACGAGCGGCTCCGGAGCGGGACGACGGCTTGCATCGGACCTCCGAAAGATTACGTTAGCCGGCGGGGGGCTTCCGGCCGGGGCGTTATGGTGGACTTCGGCGGGGATCCCCGTCAAGAGGTTTTCATGACCGATTCCGAAAAGAGGATCCGCGCGCTGGGGCTCTGCTCCGGCGGCCTGGACAGCATGCTCGCGGGACTCGTGCTGCGCGCCCAGGGGATCGCGGTCGAATGGGTGAGCTTCGAGACGCCGTTTTTCGATGCGCGCAAGGCGCGCCGCGCCTCCCGTCTGACCGGGATCCCCCTGACGGTGCTTGCCATCACCGACCGCTACCTCCCCATGCTCCGCAACCCGCCGGCCGGCTACGGCAAGCGCATGAACCCCTGCATGGACTGCCACAGCCTGATGTTCCGCATCGCGGGCGAATTGCTTCGCGAGCGCGGCTTCGACTTCCTGTTCAGCGGCGAGGTCCTCGGCCAGCGGCCGATGTCGCAGACCCTGCCTTCGCTGCGTTACGTGGAAAAACACTCCGGCATGGGGGGCCTGATCCTGCGGCCGCTCAGCGCAAAACTCCTGCCGGAGACCCTCCCCGAGCGGCGCGGCTGGGTCGACCGGGAGCGGCTGCTCGCCATCCGCGGCCGCGGCCGCAAGGAGCAGATCGCGCTCGCCCGCACCTTCGGCATCTCCGAATACCCCGCCCCGGCGGGGGGCTGTCTGCTCACGGACAAGGGGTTCAGCCGGCGCCTGCAGGATCTCTTCGGGCACGGCGCGGTCGGCACCGAAGCCGAATTGCAGCTTCTGAAGTCCGGGCGGCACTTCCGGCTGCACCCTCAGGCCAAGCTGATCGTCGGCCGGAGCGAAAAGGAAAACGAGTTCCTGCTGCGCTGGCGGGATCCCGCACGCGATATCGTGCTGGACGTGCGCGATCACCCCAGCCCCATCGGCCTGGTGCAGGGCCAGGCGGACGAAGAAATCCTGCGGCGGGCGGCCGCGATCTGCCTGGGCTACACCCGCGCGCCGCGATCGCAGGCTTCCGTGGTGGTCGTGACCCGGCCCGCGGGCCGGGAAGAAATTTCCGTGCCGCCGCTTGCGCCCGAGGAATCGAAACGCTGGCTGCTTTAATTTGCCGCGGGGGCCCGCCGGCCGCGCAGCTGCCCGCAGGCGGCCAGGATATCTTCCCCCTTGCTGCGGCGGATGATCGCCGTGTAGCGGGCCTCGAGCAGCACCTTCTGGAAAGCGAGGATCTTTTCCTCCGCCGGCCGGGCGAAGGCACATCCCGGGTGCGGGTTGAAAGGAATGAGGTTCACCTTGCAGCGCAGCGGCGCAAGCAGGCGGCAGAGCCTGCGGGCGTCCGCGGGCGAATCGTTCACGTCCCGAAGGAGGATGTACTCGAAGGTCAGGCGCCGGCCGGGAGGAAGGGGGTAGCGGCGGCAGGCCGCGAGCAGTTCGCCGAGCGGCCAGAGGCGGTTGATGGGCATGAGACGGCTGCGGGTCGCGTCGTCCGCGGCGTTGAGGGAGACGGCGAGGCTCACCCGGCTGGCGCGGCCGAAGGCGATCATCTGCGGCACCAGCCCCGCGGTGGACACCGTGATCCGCCGCGCCGCAAAGCCCATCCCGATCTCGGCGTCGGTGAGAAGCGAAAGCGCCTGCAGCAGGGGTTCGAGGTTCGCCAGCGGCTCGCCCATGCCCATGAAGACAAGGTTCGTCAAGCGCTCGGGCTCCGCCATCGCCCGGCGTACGGCGAGCACCTGCCCCACGATCTCCGCCGGGCGCAGGTTTCTCCGCAAGCCGCCGCGGCCGGTCAGACAAAAACGGCAGCCTTGGGCGCAGCCCGCCTGGCTGGAGACGCAGAGCGTGAAGTGACCGCGCTCGGGCAAAAGCACGCCTTCGATCGTCTCGCCGTCCTCCAAGCCGAAGAGGAATTTCTCCGTGCCGTCCATCGCGACGAGCCGCTCCCGGATCATCGGCGGCGCGATGCGGAAGTGTTCCGCGAGCAACACCCGCAGCTCCCGCGAAAGGTCGGTCATCGCCTCGAAATCGGTGACTCCCCGCGCATAGACCCAGCGCAAAACCTGCGCGGCCCGCCAGGCGGGAAGACCGCGCGCGGCGAGCCAGACCGCCAGCTCTTCGCGGGAAAGATCCAAAAGATCGCAGGGCACGGCTTCAAACCTCCTCACGCCGCCTTTTGCCCGCAAGAGGCGGGCGCAGAAAGGAAAAACGGGCTTTTTCCTTGACTTAACATCGATGGCATTGTAATTTCAAGATTTTACAGAGAGTATAGAGCGATGTTCGAGCAACTCAGCGAAAAACTCGAAACGGTCTTCAAAAAGCTCCGCGGCCACGGCCGGCTGACCGAGGCGAACATCGAGGAGGGCTTGCGCGAGGTGCGCCTCGCCCTGCTCGAAGCCGACGTCCATTACCGCGTCGTCAAGCAGTTCATCGACCAGGTGCGGACGCGGGCTCTCGGCCAAGAGGTGCTGGCGAGCCTCACCCCCGGCCAGCAGGTCGTGAAGATCGTGCACGAGACCCTCACCGAGCTGATGGGCTCTCAGAACGCGGCCCTTCGTCTTTCCGGGTCCCCGCCCGCCGCCGTCATGCTGGTCGGGCTCCAGGGCTCCGGCAAAACCACGACCGCGGCCAAGCTCGCCCTGCGGCTGCGCAAGGAGGGCCGCCACCCGCTCCTCGTTCCCGCCGACGTTTACCGGCCGGCGGCGATCGAGCAGCTTCGCCTCCTGGGCGACCAGCTCGGCATCCCGGTGTTCCCCTCGCGGCCCGAACAGGATCCCGTCGCGATCTGCCTCGAAGCGAAGGCCCAGGCTTTCCAGCGCCGCGCGGACACGCTGCTGCTCGACACCGCCGGCCGCCTGCACATCGACGAGGAGCTCATGGCCGAGCTCGGCCGCATCCACGAGGCCTTGCGACCGGGGGACATCCTTTTCGTGGCCGATGCCATGACCGGCCAGGACGCGGTCAACAGCGCCCGGGCGTTCAACGAGCGGCTCGATCTCACCGGCGTAATCCTCACCAAGATGGACGGCGACGCCCGGGGCGGAGCGGCGCTCTCGATCCGCGCGATCACGGGCAAGCCGATCCTCTTCCTCGGGGTCGGCGAGAAGCCGACGGCCCTGGAGCCTTTTCACCCCGAGCGCATCGCCTCGAGCATCCTCGGAATGGGGGATGTCCTGGGCTTCATCGAGAAGGCCCGGGAGGCGGTGGATCAGAAGAAAGCCCTCGAGCTGCAAAAGAAGCTGCGCAAGAACGAGTTCACGCTCGAGGACTTCCGCGACCAGCTCCGGCAGGTACGCCGTATGGGATCGATCGCGGATTTGCTCAAAATGATCCCCGGAATGGGAAAGATCAAACATCTCAAGGATCTCGAGGTCGACGACCGCGAATTCGTGCGCATCGAGGCGATCATCAACTCCATGACCCCGGAGGAGCGCCGCAACCACCGCATCATCAACGGCAGCCGGCGGCGACGGATCGCGGCCGGCAGCGGAACCCGCGTTCAGGACGTGAACGGTCTGCTCAAGAACTACGACCAGATGCTCAAGATGATCAAGAAAGTTCAATCCGGCGGCCTCCGCCGCGGAATGCCGCCCTTTTAACCCAAGGAGAGTTCCCATGGCAGTCAAGATCCGACTCGCGCGCCACGGCGCAACCAAGCGGCCCTACTATCGCATCGTGGTCGCCGACAGCGAAACCAAACGCGACGGCCGCTTCCTCGAAAACGTCGGCACCTACGACCCCAAGGCGGACCCGGCCCGCGTCACCTTCAAGAGCGAACGCGTGCGCTACTGGCTCGAGCGTGGAGCGATCCCCACCGATACCGTCCGCAGTCTGCTGAAAAAACAAGGCCTGCTCGCCCGGCCGGCCTGAGCCGGACGGGCGCAGGCGCCATCTTCATCCCCCCCTTCACCGCGGGGATGGGGGCCCGATCCGATCAGCGAGCAGCCGGTGGGCGAACCCTCCCAGCTTTGCCTGGGCCGTATCGTCGGCGTCCACGGGATCCGGGGCGGCCTGAAATTGCTCTCCTACGCCGAGTCCCCGGCGGTCTTCACGCCCGGGCGGCGCGTGCGGCTGCGGGATGCGCAAGGCGCAGAGGCCCGGTTCACCCTTCGCGAGGTGCGCCCGCGCAAGGGCGGTCTCGTCCTTTACCTCGAAGAGGTCCAAGACCGCGCAACGGCCGAGGGCCTTTGGGGCCGGGATCTTTTCGTCGAGCGCGACGAACTTCCGCCCCTGCCCGAGGGCACCTACTACTGGGAGGATCTGATCGGGCTTTCGGTCTTCGAGGCCGACGGGCGCTTTCTCGGCCGCCTCACTTCCATCCTCCCCACGGGGAGCAACGACGTCTACATCGTCCGCGACGCGCAGCGGGAAATCCTCGTTCCGGCGCTCGCCGCGGTGATCCGGGAAGTGGACCTCGCCTCCGGGCGCATGGTGGTCGCGCTGCCCGAGGGGCTCGCCTAGCGGAAGGTCCTCACGCATGCGCATCGTGGTGCTGTCCATATTCCCCCAGATGTTCCCCTCCTTTTTCGCTCACGGCATGGTCCGGCTCGCCTGCGAGCGGGGGCTTCTCGATCCCGAGGTGATCGATCCGCGCGCGTTCGCCCCCGGTCCCCACCGCACGACCGACGACCGCCCCTACGGGGGGGGAAGCGGGATGGTGATGAAGCCCGAGCCGCTCGCCGCGGCGCTTCGCCGCGCCCGCGGGCTGGCCCCGGGCGCCGCGGCCATTCTCTTGAGCGCCCAGGGGCTGCCCCTGACCCAGGAGCGGGCCGCCGCGCTGTCCCGGCGCGAGGCCTTGATTCTCGTCTGCGGACGCTACGAGGGAGTGGACGACCGCCTCTGCGGGGAGGAGATCGCCGAGGAGATCTCGATCGGGGATTACGTCCTGAGCGGGGGCGAGGTGGCGGCGATGGTGGTGATCGACGCCGTCGTCCGGCTGCTTCCGGGGGTTCTGGGCAGCCCGACGTCGGCCGCCGGCGACTCCTTCGTCGACGGCCTTCTCGAGTATCCCCACTACACGCGGCCGGCCGTGTTTGAGGGGCGCGCCGTGCCCGAGGTTCTGAAGAGCGGGGACCATCGCCGGATCGCGCGTTGGCGCAAGGAGGCTTCCCTGTGGCGCACCCTCGCCCACCGGCCCGAGCTGTTGCGGGGACGGCCGCTGGACGAAGAAGAACGGGCGATCCTGCGCAGCATGCAGACGACCCTCGAGGAGATTCTTCCTCCGGAGATTCCCCGCGAGCCGCTCCCCCGGCGGAAGGGAGCGATAGACCGTAGGCGAAAGCCAGCCCAACGCAAATTTTCATTGACGGATGGTGAAGCGGCGGAGTAAATTGACAAATTCTGGACAAGTTACTTTTCTGATGCAAGGAGTCCGGCGATGAACCCGATCGAGCTGCTCGAGCGCGAACAGATGCGGATGGACATCCCCGATTTCCTGCCCGGGGATACCGTCAAGGTTCACGTGAAGATCAAGGAGGGCGAGAAGGAGCGCCTCCAGGCCTTCCAGGGGGTCGTGATCAGCCGCCGCGGCGGCGCCATGAGCGCGACCTTCACCGTGCGCAAGGTTTCCTACGGGGTGGGCGTCGAGAGGATCTTTCCCTTGCACTCGCCGGCGATCGACCGTGTGGAAATCGTCAGCCGCGGACGCGTACGGCGGGCGAAACTCTACTACCTGAGAAACCTCAAGGGCAAAGCGGCGCGCATCCGCGAAAAACGCACGGCCTGAAGCGGGCGTCTCCGAGGGGGACATCCGTTCCTTTCCGCGGAGGTGCCGGGCCATGCCCATCGATCTGCGGGCCTTCGAGGAGGAGGCGCACGCGTCCGGTTTCCGCCGTGTGGCGGGGGTCGACGAGGCGGGCCGCGGGCCGCTCGCCGGCCCGGTGGTGGCCGCCGCCGTGATCTTGCCGCCCGGTTTTGTGCATCCCGGAATCGACGATTCCAAGCGTCTCCGCCCGTCACGGCGGGAATCCCTCTACGGGCGGATCTACGAGGCGGCCGAGGCGATCGGCATCGGGATCGTCGATGCCCGCGAAATCGACCGCGTGAACATCTTGCAGGCCGCGCTCGCGGCCATGGCGATGGCCGTGGAAAACCTCGATCCCCCTGCCGACCGTCTGCTGGTCGACGGCCCTTTTCCGCTTCCCCTTTCGATCCCCCAGCGGCCGATCCCCGGCGGGGACGGCTTATGCCTTTCGATCGCCGCCGCCTCGATCATCGCCAAGGTGACGCGCGACCGGCTGATGGCGGTTTACGACACCCAGTTTCCCGGCTGGGACTTCGCCCGGCACAAGGGTTACCCCACGGCGGAGCACCGCGCGGCGATCCGCCGCCAGGGCTGCTCGCCCATCCACCGACGATCCTTCCGCGGCGTGCGCGAGGCGCTTGCGGAGCGGGAGCAGGACGGCCATGGCGGATGCCCGCCCCGAGCTCGCTAAGCGCGGCGAGGCGGCGGCCGCGCTGCGCCTCCAGCAGGAAGGCTACCGCATCCTGGCCGCCAACCACCGCAGCCCGTTCGGGGAAATCGACCTCATCGCCCGCGACGGCGATACCCTGGTCTTCGTCGAGGTGAAAACGCGCCGCGGCCGCTCGGGATCCCCGAAGGAAGCCGTCACGCCGCGCAAGCAGCGCCGCCTTTCGCTTTTGGCGCTCGCCTACCTGAAAGCGCACGGCCGTCTCGATCGGCCCGCCCGCTTCGACGTGGTCGCGGTCAGCTGGGGCAAGGACGGCCCGGAGATCGAGATCGTCCGCAATGCCTTCGACCTCTGCGCCGGATAACCGCCCCCCGGCGGGCGTGCTCTACGTGGTGGCCACTCCGATCGGCCACCGCGAGGACATCACCCTGCGGGCGCTCGCCGTGCTGAAGGCGGTGCACCTCGTCGCCGCCGAGGACACCCGCAAAACCGGGGAACTCCTGCGCCACTTCGGCATCCACACCCGGCTGCTCTCCTACCACGAGCACAACGAGGCCGAACGGGCGCCGCAATTGCTTTCGCGGCTGCGCGCCGGCGAGGACATCGCCCTCGTCACCAACGCCGGCACGCCCGCCGTCTCCGATCCCGGCTACCGGCTGGTCTCGACCGCGGCCGAAGCCGGCGTGCGCGTCGTTCCCATTCCCGGCGCCTCGGCCGCGATCGCCGCCCTCTCGGCCTCGGGGCTTCCCACCGACGCCTTCGTCTTCGAGGGGTTTCTGCCGAAACGGGAAGGACCCCGGCGCCGGCGGCTCGAAGCCCTTGCCGCGGAGCGGCGAACCGTCATACTCTATGAATCGCCGCACCGCCTCGCCGTGCGCCTGGCCGAGTTGCTTGCGGCGCTCGGCGACCGGCGCGCGGTGCTCGCCCGTGAGCTGACCAAGGTCCACGAGGAGTTCCTGCGCGGACGCCTGAGCGACCTGGCGGCCGAGCTCGAGCGCCGCGGGGAGATCAAGGGCGAGTGTACGCTCCTGATCGCCCCCGCGGCGGAGGGGCCGCCGCCGGGGGCGTGGGCGGAAGCGCGGGAGGAGATCCGGCGGGGGCTCGCGGCGGGCCGCGGCCCCCGCGAGGTGATCCGCGAGGTCTCCGCGCGGCACGGGTTGCCGCGAAACGCCCTCTATCGCGCGGCCCTGCGGCTCAAGGAAGAAGCCGAGTCCAACCCGGGGCGCAAGCCCCGAAATCGATCGGAAGCCGAACCCGAAGGAGGCCTATGGACATCCGAGCGGACATCGAAGCGCTGAACGCCATTCTCTCCCCGAAGTCGGTCGCGGTCATCGGCGCCTCCACCACCCCGGGGAAGGTGGGCCACGACATCTTCGCCAACATCCTGAAAGGCGGATTCACCGGGATCCTCTACCCCGTCAACCCCGGCGCCCGGGCCGTCTTGAGCGTGCGCGCCTACCCGCGCATCCAGGAGGTTCCCGACCCCGTCGATCTCGCCATCGTGATCCTGCCGCCCCAGCCCGCGCTCCAGGCGGTACAGGATGCGGTCGCCCGCGGCGTGAAAGGTGTGGTCATCGTCTCGGCGGGCTTCCGCGAGGTCGGTCCGGAGGGCCGCGCGATCGAGGACCGCATCGTCGCCCTCTGCCGCGAAGCCGGCGTGCGCGTGATCGGGCCGAACTGCCTCGGGGTCATCAACCCCACCCCCGCGGTGCGCCTGAACGCGAGCTTCTCGGCGCGGATGCCCAAGGCCGGAAACATCTCCTTCATCTCCCAAAGCGGGGCGCTTTGCACCGCGGTGCTCGACTTCGCCGCCGACCGGAATTTCGGCTTTTCCAAGTTCATCTCGACCGGAAACAAGGCCGACGTGGACGAGCTCGATCTCCTGCTTTATCTCCATCAGGACCCCGACACCGAGGTGATCCTGCTCTACCTCGAGGAGCTGCGCCGCGGGCCCGAGTTCATCCGGGCCGTGCGCGAGATCACCAGCGGCGACTTCCGGCCCAAGCCCGTGCTGGCGATCAAGTCCGGACGCACCGCGGCCGGGGCGCGCGCCGCGGCCTCGCACACGGGTTCGCTCTCCGGAACCGAGGGCGTCTACAACGCGATCTTCCAGCAGTCGGGGATCATCCGCGTGGAGTCGATCGATGAGCTCTTCGATTTCGCCACCGCCTTCGCCTACAAGAACGAAAGCGAGCTCGGCAAACTGCGTCGCAAGGTGCCCACGGGGAACCGGGTCGCCATCGTGACCAACGCCGGCGGCCCCGGGATCGTCGCCACCGACATGACGATGTTCTCCGGCCTGGAGCTGGCGCAGTTCAAGGAGGAAACCGTTGAGACGCTGGCCAGCCACCTGCCCAGCACGGCGAACCTCAAGAACCCCGTGGACGTGATCGGTGATGCCACGATCGACCGCTACGAAAACGCGCTCGGCGCGGTCATCCGCGACGAAAACGTCGACGGCGCGCTCGTCATCCTGACGCCGCAGTCCATGACCAACGTCCTCGGCACCGCGGAGGCGATCGCGCGCATCGCCCGGCGCTCCTTCAAGCCGATCCTGTGCTGTTTCATGGGCGTCATCGACGTCTCGGCCGGGGTCAAGTATCTCCAGGACCGGGGCATCCCTGTCTACAAGTTCCCGGAAAACGCGGCCAAGGCTTTCGGGGCCCTCTACCGCTACTCGCGCTGGCTGAACCGTCAGTTCCTCGCCGAGTACAAGCTCTCCTTCGACCGCGAGCGCGCCGCGAAAATCATCGCCGACTGCCTGGCCCGCGGCAAGACCCGCCTGGGCGAGCTGGACGGCCTGGGCATTCTCGAGGCCTACGGCTTCCCGGTGCTGCCGACGAAACTCTCCCGCAGCGCGGAGGAGGCTGCGGCGGTCGCCGCCGAAATCGGATTTCCGGTGGTGATGAAGATCGTCTCCGAGCAGATCCTGCACAAATCCGACGCCGGCGGCGTGATCGTCGGGGTACAGACGGCGCAAGAGGCGCGTCAGGCCTTCGAGACGATCCTCGCCCGCGGTCGGGCCTATCGCGAGGACGCCGTGATCGAAGGGGTGCTCGTCCAGAAAATGGCCTCTGCCGGGACCGAGGTGATCCTGGGCTTGAGCCGCTATCCGGTGTTCGGACCGCTGCTCATGTTCGGGCTGGGGGGAATCTTCGTCGAGGTCTTCCAGGACGTGACCTTCCGCCTCGCGCCGATCGGGCGCAACGAGGCGCGGCGCATGGTGCGGCAGATCCGGGGCTACAAGCTGCTCGAGGGCTTCCGCGGCCGCCCGCGGGGCGACATCGAGGCGGTCGAGAAACTGCTCGTCTCGCTTTCGCATCTTGCGATCGATCACCCCGAGATCGCCGAGCTGGACATCAACCCGTTGCTCGTCCACCCCGAGGGGCGCGGGGCGACGGCGGCCGACTGCCGCATGATCCTCAAATCGCAAAACGCCGCCGCTTAGGAAGAGGGCGGATCGTTGCCGACCCTGGGCCCGGGCCTCTACCCCGTGCTGCTCGCCGTGCCCGAGGCGGTGCGGCGTCTTCCCCCCCGGCAACGGGTGATTTGTCTCCGCTCCCATGCGCGCAAGGCCGTGCGCCGCTCGGCCGCGCGGGGAGGATTGCTTCTCGGAGAGCTCGTCCAGGACCCGCGAGGGGTTCCCCGGCCCGCAAACGGCCTCTACTGGTCGCTCACCCACAAGCCGGACTGGGTGGCCGGCGTCGTCGCCCCGCATCCCGTGGGCATCGACCTCGAAGGGGTCACCGAGCACGCTCCGACCCTCTTCGCCAAGATCGCACGCCCCGAGGAATGGCGGCTGGCCGCGGCGGAGGAACCGCGGCTCGCCTTTGCGCGCTTTTGGACGGCCAAGGAGGCCGTCCTCAAGGCGACCGGCCGGGGCCTCGCCGGGCTCTCCGACTGCCGCGTCGTGGGCGTCGAAGGCCCCCGGCGCATCACCCTCGAGCACGCCGGCCGGCTCTGGAGGGTCGAGCAGATCCTCTTCCGAGAGACGGTCGCCGCGATCACCGTGGAAGAGACCTCCCCTCTGTGGAGCATCGAGGAGGAGGAAGGCGGCCGATCCGGGTTTTGAAACGAAGGTCCACCGGAGCGGAAATCGACCGCGGGTGCGGCTGCCCAAAGGCCGCCCGGCTCCCTTCCCGCCCGTTCATCCTCGGGAGCAGCCGAAATCGACCGTCCGTTCGTTCTCGGGATCCCGAGCCGTTCCCCGCGGAAAACCGTGAGTCTGCCCCCCCGCAGGGCCATGTCCTCGCGAGAGGCGAGGACCGGCTCTTCGAGCCGGACTCCAAGATGGGCGTCTCGATGCGCGGAGGCATTTCCCCGAACCTTTCCCTCCGTTCCCGCGTCTGCGCCCACGGAGAGAGAAATCACCCTTGACGGGCGGACGGAGAATACGGTTTATTTGCAGAATCATCGATCGACGGGGCCACTTTCTTTTTCTCCGCGGCAACAGCTCCCCGGGGCGGCCGCCGATGCGCGAAGGAGGTTTCATGGAGCCCATCCGTGTACGGGACCTGATGATCCCCCTCGAGGACTACGCGACCGTTTCGGAAGACGCCGATCTGTACGCCGCCATCCAGGCCCTGGAAGAGGCGCGGGAACGATATCGGCAACATCCCTACCGGCACCGGGCGGTTCTCGTCTACAACGCCGAGCGCCGCATCGTCGGCAAACTCAGCCAGATCGACATCGTCCGCTGTCTGGAGCCGAAATACGAGGCGATCGAAAAGACGGAGCAGCTCGCCCGTTTCGGTTTCGGCCCCGACTACATGCGGCGCATGATCCAGGAATACGGGCTCTGGAAAAGCCCGCTCGAAGACGTCTGCAAGACCGCGGCGGATTACCGCGTGAAGGACGTGATGCACACGCCGGGACAGGGGGAATGCGTCGCCGCGGAGGCCTCGCTCGCCGAGGCCATTCACCAGTTGATTCTCGGCAACCACCAGTCGCTTCTCGTCACCCGCGGCGAGGAGATCGTGGGCATCCTGCGCCTCTCCGACGTCTTCAACAAAATCTGCGAAATGATCCGCGCCTGCCGGCGCTGAGGCCGCCCCCCCGCCCGAGGAGGTCATCGTGACGGCCGCTTCCCCTGCCGTGCTCGTCGTCGACGACGAGGTCGACTTCGGTGAGGTGCTCACGCTGCGCCTGCGCGAGGCGGGGGAAAACGCCCTTTACGCCCGCAGCGGCCGCGACTGCCTCGATCTGCTCCAACGCCAGGAGGTCGAGGTCGTGATCCTGGACGTGCGCATGCCCGACATGGACGGGATCGATACCCTCCAGGCGATCAAACAAGCCCACCCCTGGGTCGAGGTGATCCTGTTGACCGGCCACGGGACGATCGAAACCGCCGTCCGCGGCGTGAAACTCGGCGCTTACGATCTGCTGATCAAGCCGGCGGATTTCCAGGAGCTCCGCGAGAAGCTGAACCAGGCGCGGCGGCGCAGGCAGGAGAGAATCGATCGCCCCGGCGACACCGGGGCCATCCCCGACCCCTCCTGACCGGCCGGGCGGGGGAAGGGCAGACCCCGCGACGCCTTGCCGGCGACAGCCGGAGGCGCGGGGGAATTCCCCGGGAGCCATGGAACAGCCGACCCGCCCGCTTACCGTACTGCTCGTCGACGACGAACCCCGGTTCCGCGAGATCCTCGCCAAGCGCCTGCGCCACCGCGGGGTTTCGGTGGAGGAGGCCCCGGGCGGGGAAGAAGCCCTCGAATCCATGCGGCGGGAGGCGAAAGAGGTCGTCGTTCTGGACGTCAAGATGCCGGGCCTCGATGGAATCGAGACCTTGCGTAGGCTCAAAACGGCGCATCCCGAATGCGAGGTGATCCTGCTCACCGGGCACGCCAGCCCCCAAGACGGCGTGGAAGGCATCAAGGCCGGCGCTTTCGATTACCTCTCCAAGCCCGTCGAGTTCGAACACCTGCTGCGCAAGATCACGCAGGCCCGGAACAAAATCGAGCGCTTGCGCGCCGAACGGCGCGAGGCGGAGTTCCGGGAGCAAATCCGCCGGCAGATGGCGGTCGCCGAGCGGCTGGCGGCGCTGGGAACCCTCGCCAGCGGGGTCGCCCACGAGATCAACAACCCGCTCGCCGTCATCCAGGACAGTGCGGGCTGGTTGCAACAGATCCTCGAAAAGCCCGAGACCGCGGACATGCCGCGGCGGGAAGACTTCGCGCAGGCGCTCGCGCGCATTCAGCGCGCCGTCGGGCGCGCCCGCACGATCACCCGGCAGCTGCTCCAGGCGGTGCACAATCCGGCGGGCGATTCCCTCGAGACCGTGCACCTGCGGGAGGTTTCCCTCCCCGCGATCGCCGAGGAGGCTCTCGCCCTCGTCCGGCGCGAGGCCGCCGACCGGGGCCTGGCGCTCGCCCTGGAGGCTTCCGACCCGCCGCCCCTCGCCTGGACCGACCCCGCCCTGCTGCTCCAAGTGATTCTCAACCTGCTGAACAACGCCTTGCAGGCGACGGACTCCGGCGGGCGCGTCACGCTGCGGCTGGGCGTGAAGGGAGAGCACGCCGTGCTCGCCGTGGAGGACACGGGCCGGGGCATCCCCCCCGAGCACCTGAACCGCATCTTTGAGCCTTTTTTCACGACCAAGGAGGTCGGACGGGGGACCGGGATGGGGCTTTACGTTTCCTGGGCCATCATGAACCGCCTGCAGGGCGGGATCACCGTGGAAAGCCGCGAGGGCCGGGGCGCGACCTTCACCCTTACCCTGCCGCGGAAACCTCCCCCCACCGCCTGAGCGCACGGCGGAGAAAGGAAAACGGGCATGCCCCCCTCGCCGCACGTAGCGAAGCCGGGTCTGCGGGTTCTGCTCGTCGACGACGAGGCCGGCTACACGGACGTTCTGGCCAACCGCCTGCAAAAGCGGGGCTTCGAGGTCGGCAAGGCCTACAGCGGGGCCGAGGCGCTGCAGCAGATGCGGCAACGCAGCTTCGAGGTCGCCGTCCTGGACTTGAAAATGCCCGACATGGACGGCATCGAGCTTTTGCGTGTCCTGAAGATGATGGACCCGGGGATGCAGGTCATCATGCTGACGGGCCACGGATCGGCGGCGGCCTGCCGTGAAGGGATGGCCCTCGGGGCGTACGACTATCTCACCAAGCCCTGCGAGCTCGAGGAACTCGTGGAAAAGATCCGGCAGGCGGCGGAGCCGCGCGCGGAGCCGACGGACGCCCGCCGTTGAAAGCGCAAGCCGGACCGCCGGACCGGGGCGTCAGGTGCGACGGGAGGTGATCTCGCGCATCTGGGCCTCGATGATCTTTTCTTCCTGCTTGCGTTTGCGCGCCGCCGCCTCGGTCACCTTGGCGACCAGGACCTCGATGTCGCAGGGTTTCATCAGGTAATCGAAGGCCCCCTTCTTCATTCCCTCGATGGCCGACTCGACCGTCGCATGGCCGGTCAGCATCACGACCTCGACGAGGGGATGGCGTTTCTTGATTTCGGAAAGCGTTTCGATCCCGTCCATCCCCGGCATTTTGACATCCAGGATCACGACCTCGATCCGCGGATTCTCCTCGAGCCGGGCGAGCGCCGCCGGACCGTCGTAGGCGGGGATCACCTCGAGTTCCCGTTTCACGAGGCGCTTGGTCATGGTCTCCACGAAGGGGACCTCGTCGTCCACCAGCAAAATCGTCGCCAACGCCATCTTTCTTCTCCTTCCGCGTTACCCCTTTGCCGTGCTGAGCGGCAGCAGAACATGAAAGGTGGTTCCCTTGCCGACCTGGCTTTCCACTTCGATCGTTCCGCCCATCTTGTGCACGATCCCGTAGCAGATGGAAAGCCCGAGCCCCGTCCCCTTGCCGACCGGCTTGGTGGTGAAAAAGGGGTCGAAGAGGCGGGCCATGTTGGTCGCGGGGATTCCGGGCCCGGTGTCGGCGACGGAGACCCGCAGCCGCTCCCCTTCCCGCCGGGTCGTCACGGTGATCGTCCCCCCGCTTTTCTCCATCGCATCGACGGCGTTTTGCAGGATGTTCATGAACACCTGTTGCATCTCCGTGAGCGAGGCTTCCAAGAGCGGCAGGTTTTCCTCGAGCGCCGTCTTCACCTCGATGTTCGCAAAGCGGGTCCGCTGGGAGAGCAGCTCGAGGACTTCCTGCACGAGGGCGTTGATCTGCACCTGCTGCACGCGGGAGTCGGTCTTGCGGGCGAAGCTGAGCAGTTTGTGGGTGATTTCCTTGCAGCGGCGGCCCTGGGTCTGGATCTGCCGCAGGGAGCGCTCGAATTCGCGGCGGTTTTCCTCCGACTCAACCCCCTCGCTCATCAGATCCTGCATCCAGCCGGCCTCCTCCACCATGATCGCCACGGGATTGTTGATCTCGTGGGCGATCCCCGCGGCCAGCTCCCCGATGGTGGCGAGCTTCCCCGTTTCGATCACCTGCCGGTTCATCAGCTCCTTTTCGAAATCGAGCCGGGCGATGCGCCGCACGACGCGGCCGGCCACGAGAAAGGCGAGCGCCACCACGGCCGGAACGGCGAAGAGGGCGACCAGGGCGGTCATGAGCTGCGTCTGCTTGAGCTGAGCGAAGGCGTCGGCCATTTCCTGCTGGAAGATCAGCAGCCACTGGTTGTCCTTCAGGAAGGCGGCGACGATGATGAACCGGGTTCCGCCCTCGCTGATCTTTTCCACCGTGAACATGGAGCCGGTGGGCAAGTAGCGGTCGAGGTATTCGTCGGCGTAGCCGTGGCCTTCGAGCAGGAGATCCGAGGTGTTCAGGGTGGAAGCCGCACTTCGGAGGGCGTCTTCCCCCTTTTTGAAGAGGTTCAGGTACTGCTGCTTGGTCAGCTTGGGGGCGCCGCCCGGCGCGCGGGTTTGAAACTCGCCCTCGCGGTTCAGGATGAACGCCGTCCCGGTCTTGCCGATCGCCAGGTTCTCGACCAGGCTGTTGAAGGCCACGAAATCGATCGTCGCCCGCAGCAACCAGTCCCGGCCTTCCCAGGTGCGTTTGACGGCGACGATGAAATGGGGATGGCCGCGGAGGCCGAGGAAGACGTCGCTGATGAAGGCCTGGCGCCGGATCGCCCGTTTGAACCATTCGGCGCCGCTGTAATCGGCGCGCTGCAGCTCGTAGGGGCCGGCATAGGCCACCTGGCGACCCTGCTCATCGACCAGTCCCAGATCGACGAAGACGTAGCTGTATTCTTCCTGGAGGACCCGCAGGCGCTGTTCGAGAAACTCCCGGTGGCGCAGCGGCTCGACGCCGAAGCTGCGAAAGAGATGGCTGATGTCGCTCAGCCGCTGTTTCAGGAAAAAATCGATGTTCTGGCGGTGCTTGAGGACCAGTTCCCCTAAATGCGCGTAGACCATGCGGTTGGCGAAGCGGTCGAACTGAAAGAGGATGATCCCGCTCACGAGCACCATGGGCAGAATGGCGACGAGGATGACGGTCAGGGCGATCCGGAACCGCAGCCGGGCGTACTCGGGATGGCGGATATCGGGTGTGAGCGTCTTTTCCGTGTCCATGCGCCGCCTGCGGGCTGTCGGCTGTCGCCGGATTCTCCCGACCGGAAGCGGCCGTCAGGGCCGGATCGCGATCGTCGGAAACAAGCCCGCCGCCTCCCCTTCGGGATAGGGCTGGATCAGCTGGTACGAAATCTTCTGCGTCTGCTGGGCGTGGCCCCGGCGGGAATTCCCGTCGAAATAAGCGCCGTTGGCCTCGAGAATGTGCTCGATGCGGTGCCGGAAACCCTCGACGAAGGCGCTCCCGCTGCCCCGGAAGCGCATGCCGCCGCGCTCGAGTTTCCCCTCGCAGCGGGCAAGCTCGGCAAGCGGCAGGCAGTGCTCGGCCAGATCCTGCCCCCTCCGGATCATTCCCCAGACGAGATGATCCTCGGGGACGGCGAGCGGCTCTTCCACGTCGATGATCGTGTGCGGCATTACGATGCAGCCCCGCCCGATCGCAAGCCGCCCCCCCGCCGAAGCCTGCAGAAAGGCGTTGAAACCCACGAAGACCCGCTCTCCCAGATCGGCGCGGATGACCTTCGCCCCGTGCGCGGTGACGTTGCGGCCGGAAAATCGGGAGTCCAGGATGATGCAGTTTTCCTGGGCGTTCGAACCGTCACCCAAAACGCTGTTTTCGATGTAGGCCCGCTGGGCCACGAGCACGTTGCGGCCGATCCGGGTTTTCGGCCGGACGGCCGCGTAACGGCTGAGGGAAGACCCCTCCGGCACCGCAATCGGGACCGCCAGGTGGACCACATCGAAGACGGGCTGGAATTCGCCCTCGTAGCGGTCGATGAAATCGATGAGCCGGCCGCGGGGCGGCCCCCCGGGCGCGAAGTCCACATAAGCGGCGAGCTCGCGCTCGGGATGACGGTAGAAGAAATCGAAGCGCTCCGAGGCCCGGATCCAGAGCGTCCCCGGCAGGATTTCGCGGTGGGCGATCTCCCCGGTCTGGAGGTAGCTGAACGCCCCGACCACGCAATGCCGCAGGGTGGTCAGATCCACCGTGGCAAAGGGCCCGAGGAAGCAGCCCTCGGTGATCGACCCGTGGATGTTCGCGAAGTGAGCGGCGACCGTGTTCTGGATCCGCAATTCTTCCGGCTGCTCGGGGTCGTGGGAATGGTTGTGCACGAGGGTTTTGATCAGCAGACTGTCGCGGATGCGGATGCGTTCGTCCTCCTCGAGGGGGATCTCGAAGCCGCCGCAGCGGAAGATCTCGCCGCGGCGTTTGAGTTCGTCACCGCGGACGTCGCTTTTGTACAGGATGGAATCGGAGACGACGCATTTGCCCAAAAAGGAACTGCCGGCGAGACTCGAACGCCGGAAACGGAAATCGAGCGGGTGATGGGGCGTGATGCCGTAAAAGGCGTAAAATTGCGTAAGCCTCTCGATCGGGAGGAGCCCCCGAACCCAGGGGCCGACATCGAAGAGCGGCTCGCGCAGGTTCACGTTGACGCGCAGGATGATGCGCTCGAGCAGCTGCCGCAATCGTTCCATGATCCGCCCCCGGTTTTTCCTTCGGTCCGGTGTCAGGGAGCCAGGACCGTCATCCCCATGACCGGCCAGATGAGCAAAATCATCAGCCCCAGAACGGCCATCAAGAGCAGACTCGCCGGGATCCCCGCGGTGAAGAACTCCCCGGAGGAGAACTGGTTCGAGCTGTAAGCGATGGCGTTGGGCGCGGCCCCCACGAGGAGCAGAAAGGGCATGCCGGCCGTCGCCAGCGCGGCAAAGAGGATCACCTCGCTGCCCACACCGAGGTAGGGAGCGACGACGAGGGCGACCGGAAGCGAGATCGCGATCGCGGCCACGTTCATGATGAAGTTCGTCATGACCAAGACAAAGAAGGCCATGGCCATGACGAAGATGAACCAATGGGCGTCCTTGAAGAAGCCGAGCCACTGGATGGCGAGCCACTGCGCCGCTCCCGTCTGCCAGAGGCAGAAGCCGATGCTCATCGCCCCGGAGAAGAGCAGCACGATGTTCCAGGGGATGAGCTCGAGGTCGCTCAGATCGAGAATCCGAAAGACGAAGAACAGAATGGTCGCCACCAGCAGCACGGCCGACTTGTTGAAGGGCTGGAGCGCGGGGAGGAACGATTGGAGGGAGAGAAAGAGGATCGTCCCGAAAACGATGATCCCGGCCCCGATTTCGCGGCCGGAGAGCCTGCCCATCTCCGCGCTCAGATGGCGCGCCTTGTCCCGCAATCCGGGGATGCGGGCGTGCTCGGGCTTGAAAAACAGCCGGATGAGCAACCACAGCAGAATCACCATCCCCCAGCCGATGGGAGCCATGTAATAGGTGAGCTCGAAGAAGGAGATCTCCTTGCCGGCGATCTCTTTGAAGAAGCCGATCGCCACGATGCCGCGCGCCGCCCCGAGCAGGGTGATGATGCTTCCCGCCCCGGCGACGAAGGCCATGCCGATGAAGAGCCCCTTGCCGAAGCGCGTGGGGGTCTTGTCGGTCGTGTAGAGCGAGTAGATGGACAGCAGCAGCGGATACATCGTCGCCGCGACCGCCGTGTGGGCCATGATGTGAGTGAGCAAGGCCGTCACGACGAAGCAGCCGAGGTAGATCCGCGTCGTGCTCTCGCCCACGATGAGCAGCATCTTGTAGGCGAGCCGCTTGGTCAAGCCCACCTTGGTGAAAACGGCGCCGATGGTGAGCGAGCCGAAGATGAAGAGGACCGAAGGGTCCATGAAATCCTTGAAGGCCTCGCTCGCCGGGCGGATGAAAAAAAGGGCCTGCACCACGCCGATCAGCAGCCCCGTGACTCCGATCGGCAGCACCTCGAAGACCCAGTAGGTGCCGGCGAGCAGAAAGAGCGCAATCGCCCCTTTGCCCTGCGGGCTCAGCGGAAAATGCTTGCCCAGGGGATCGACGGCGTCCGGCCAGGCCGGCGCATAGTAGACGATGGCGAAGAGGACGGCTCCGAGGAGGAGAAAGATCACCCGTTTCGTGTCGATCCCTTTCCCTTGGGCTTGCGCCATGACAGGATCCTCCCTCTTTTTGTAACGGAGTCGGCACTTCAGGCGGGAAGGCTTCCGCCTATCACGAATCCCCGCAATTTGGCAATGGATTTGAGCGCCGATCCGATGCCGGCGGCAAGACTTGGAAAAAGAAGGCCCTGGGGATCAGGGGCTGGGGGCGGCGGCGCGGATCGGCTCCGCTCGATGCGGCCGGGCGGCGGCGAGCAACTCCACGGTGCGGCTTTTCATTTCCGCTCCTCCGACGGCGTCGGCTCTTCCCGTCTGCGATAGCCGTACCAGGCCGAGGGGCGCCCCCGTTCCTCGCCCACCTGAATCCAGCGGCGGGTGAAAGGCCCGGCGAGAAGCGCTTCCACTTCTTCCGGGGCGATCCCGCGGATCCGTCCGCCCACCCGGCGCGGAAACCAGGCGTAGAGCATGTAATCCGCCCCCGGCCGGAGCAGACGGACGAGTTCTTGGACGTAGCGCCCGCGTTCCTGCGGTTTCAAGCCGAGCAGGCAGCCGATGTCGAGGGCATAATCGTAAGGCCCACGGAGGCTCTCCAGCCGGGTCACATCGGCGAGGAGAAACTCGACGGCGACCCCGGCCTGCCGCGCTTTGCGTCGCGCGGTGTAAATGGCCTTGGGGGAAAAATCGACCGCCGTAACCCTCCAGCCGTGGCGGGCGAGCGTGATCGCATTCGTCCCGGTGCCGCAGCCGAGATCGAGAGCCCTCCCCGGCGTGGCGGCGGCCAGAAAGGCCATCACCTCGGGCGGCGTCACGTTCGTGTCCCAGGGAGTGTTGCCGCGCCAGTAGCGCCACTCGAAGCGCAGGCGCTCCCCCAGCCCCATCGCCGTTCTTTCTCGAAGAAAGGGCCGGGGGCAAAAAAGCCCGCCAGAGGCATTGCGCAACGCCCCGCGGGCCTTCGTGACCCCGCCCCGAGAATCGCCGTTTTCAGGGCCATGCCTTCGGGCATGAAGCTGGTTTTCTGTAGCGATTGCCGGGCCCGAAGTCAATCGAGGACGCTTGCACGGCGCCGGAGGGATGCTAAACTGATGGTCAGCGGACCCGGCCGGCCTTGGGCATCCGATGTGGAGGCCGTCATGCGTTACCGAGGATGGATTTTCTTCGTCGCCGCACTCGGTGCGGCGGCCTGCGCGACCTCGCCTTTCAAGACCACCTGGAAGGCCGCAGACGAAAAGCCGCTGTCGCTGCGGGGCCGCACGATGGCGGCGATCTGTTTGAGCGATGTCGAGGCCCTGCGCCGCAACGCCGAGCAGGCGATCGTGGAAGAAATCGGCGCCCGCGGCGGCTCCGGCCTGGCCGGCTACACGGTGCTCGACGCCGAGGCCACGGCCGATCGCGCGCGCGGCTTTTCGCTGCTGCGCGCACGGGGGGCCGAACTCGCCCTGGTCATTCGCGCCGCCTCGCGCGAGCGCGACACGCTCCGGGTCCACCCGTGGTTCGGGGGCGGGCTGGGCGGCTGGGGCGGAAGAGGAATCGGCTGGGGCTGGGGGGTTTTTTACGACCCGGCTTACGCTGATCCCGAAACGGCCGTCACGGTCGAGATCCGCCTCTATGCGATGGAAGGCGAACGGCTCCTCTGGGCGGCGGCAAGCCAGGCGCGCGTCCCCTCGGACTGGGTCGCGTTCCTGCGGGGGCTCGCGCGCGAGGCGCTCGCCCGCATGGAAACCGAGGGCGTCCTCTACTGAAGGAGGGATGGCTCCGTCGCCGGGGCCTCCTCGCCCCCGTGGCGGTGGGCAAGGCGCGTAAACATCTGGGCCAGCCCCACCCCGAGGGCGAAACAGGCCCCGATGTCGAGGTTGCGGTCGGCCGTCTCGTCGAAGAAGACGTTCAGCTCCGAGTCCATCCCCTCCGCGGGTCGCCAGTAGCAGATCATGAACGGCACCCGCGGCAGCGGATCGAGCACGACGGAAATGTCGGAGGCGAATTGCGGCGCCACCTCCCGGCCGCCGAAGAGGTGCACCATGTCGTCGAAAAGGCCGGTGTAGGTGTCGGCGACCCGGCGCAGAGACTCCTCGCATCGTTTTCGGAAAAGCGCCCAGCGCTCGCGTCCGCCCTTCAACTCCCGGAAGGAGACCCAGCGGCCGGTCGGCTCGAGCCCCTCGCCGTAGAGCACGTAGGTGAGAAAGGGGATTGCGACCCAGGGATTCACGTGAATGTCCGTGTGGAAGTCGCCGTGTGCGTCGACGGCGAAATCCTTGCCCAGGATCTTGAGCGCGATCTTGCCGTCTTTCGCCTCGGCCCCGATGCGGGCCGCCGCCGCCGCGACGTCGAGCCGGGCGAGCTCCGCGCGCAGTTTCGCGAAATGGGCCGTCCCCTCGGCCTCGGGAACCTTGGAGGGATCCGGGCCCGCAGCATACTCGCGGAGGACCTGCGGGTCGAGCCGCGGGCATTCCTCGAGCCGGCGCATCCCGCGGAAGACGGCCCCCGCGAAGGCCAGGCAGGTCTTCTCCCCGCAGTTGCCGCAATTCGATTTTTCAAGCCGCTGGAAGAGCTCAAAGGCGTTCTGCAGGCGCTTCATCGGACAACCCCTCCCTGCTTTTCCCGAAACCGATCTTTTCCTTGATAGACACTCCCTTTCGCCGGAGCAAGGGCCGCTCGCCACGGTTTTCCTCGGAGCGCGGTTTGACAGGCCGAAAGGGGCATGGTAAAAGTTTCGCGGATGCCGAAGCATCCGCGGGCGGGAAATCGGATCGAGGCCACGAAGGCGCGTTTTCCTTCGTGGCCTTTTCTGTTGCTGTCGGCCGGAGCCCCTCGGCCGGGGAGATCCTTTTCGCCAGGAGAAGCCCATGCACCAGGACGAACGCCATACCCCCAGCGCGAGCCCCTCTTCCGGCTCTAGACCCCCGGAGCGCGCAAAGCTCAGGATCCGCCTCGAGCACGCGTTGCGCCACAGCGCGGAACACGGCGCGGGCTACGAGGCTTTGGCCCGCGAAGCCGAGCGGCTCGGGGAAACGGAGGCGGCCCACAGGCTGCAGGCCCTGAGTCGGCTGACCGCCGAGCAGTCGCGGCTGCTCGAAGAGGCGCTCGCCGCCCTCGGCCCGATCGATGCCCTTTCCTTGACGCCGGCCGATCGAAGCCGTTAAAGATGAACTTTTCGTAGCCTCTTCGAGGCTCCGGAAGCGGAGCGACGGTTCATGCGTTTGATCCCGGCGATAACCATCTCGCTTGCCGCCCATGCGGCGCTGGCCCTGCTGCCGGCGGCCATGAGCGCACCGCGCCTGTCGGAAACGATCGAGGTGGCTTTCGTGATCGAAACGCCGCCTCCTCCGTCCTCGCCCGCCCCCCCGCCGGAGATCACCGCTTCCCCGACGCCCGCTTCGCTCCCCCCGCCCCTCGTCGAGGCCAAGCCTCCCCCGGCCCCGCCGAAACCGAAGCCCCGGCCCCGGCCGGCGGCCGAGCCTGCGCCGCCGCCTCCCGATCCCGCCCCCCCGGCGGAGATCGTTCTCGAAACCCCGGCTCCGGCGGAGGAGAGACCCGAGCCCGCGCCGGTTGCGGCGCCCGCCGCTTCCTCTGCCGCCCTGTTCGCCGCCGTCCCCCCGGCGGAGAAGGATCCGCCGCCTTCTCTGTTCGGAACCAGCGGGGCTCCGACTTTCCTGAAGCGGGTGCTGCCCCGCTACCCGCGCCTTGCCCGCGAAATGGGCCGTGAGGGGACCGTGGTCCTGGCGCTCGCGATCGACGCCGAGGGACGGCTCGCGGAGGTCGAGGTTCTCGAAAGCGCGGGCTCCGACTTCGACGAGGAGGCCCTGCGGGCGGTGCGGGCCTCGAGCTTCCGGCCGGCCCAGCGCGACGGCCGGCCCGTCGCCTGCCGGGCGATCCTGCCCGTCAAATTCGTCCTGAAAGGCTCGGCGCATGATTGATTTCTTCTGGAAAGGCGGGCCGCTCATGTGGCCCATTCTCTTTTGCTCGGTGACCGCGCTCGCCCTGATCCTCGCCAAAGGGATCCAGTTCCACGGCGTCCGCCGGAGGCTTGCAGCGGAAGTGGACGAGCTGCTGGCCCGGCCGCCGCGCGAGCTCGCCTCCCTCATGGCGGAGGCGCGACGCGGCACCGACCGCGAACGGCTTGCCCTGATCGGTACCCGCGCGGTGCGCGAACTCGAAAAAGGGTTGGGGGTGCTTTCGCTCATCGCCGGGATCACCCCCCTGCTCGGCCTCACCGGCACGGTGACCGGAATGATCCAGGCCTTCATGAGCATCGCCGCCCACAGCGGAACCCGGATCGAACCCTCGATGGTGGCCGGCGGGATCTACGAGGCCCTGATCACGACCGCGGCCGGCCTCTTCGTCGCCGTGCCGACCCACGTGGCGTTGCACTTCCTCGAGGGCCGGCTCGACGGCATCGCCCTGCGCATGAAGTCCTTCACCCTCGCCGTCCTCGAAAGAAACCGCCATGGAGTTTGAGCGCCGGCGCCGGCGAAACGGCCGGATCGACCTCGCCCCGTTGGTCGATATCGTCTTCAACCTGCTGCTCTTTTTCCTCGTCACCTACAGCATTTCCTTTGACCCGGCGATCCGTGTGCGGCTGCCCGAATCCACCACGGCCGAATCCCGGGCCGACGAGCCTCTCACGATCAGTCTCACCCGGGAAGGAAGCGTCTTTCTCGGCGAACAGCCGGTCGCCCTCGAGGAGCTCACTTCCGTGTTGCAGGCGGGGTTGAGCTTCGTTCCGGAGCGCACGGTCCGCATCCGCGCCGACCGCGAGGCGGCCGTAGGCCTGCTGGTCCGGGTGATCGACCGCGTGCGCACGGCCGGATGCTCTTCTTTCAGCGTGGTCACCGAATCGCCGTAACCCCGCCTTCCCCCTCTTCAGACGCCTCCGTTTCGCACCGCAAGGAAAGCGGAAGCCGCCGCCCCCCCCCGCGACGGAAAAGAGAAGCGCTCCGGGCCGGCGGCACGGCAACCGGCGGCATGCGCCGCCGGGCCCCTCGGGAAATCAAGCCTTCGGCAGACGATGTTCCGCAACGGCGAAAGCCGTCGACACCGCTGGGGAGATCAGGCTGCGGGTCACTTCGTGCCGCGGCGATTCCCCGAGCCGCCTCGGCGGGCCGCTCTCGACGAAGAGACCCCCCGAGAGCACGACGAGCTCTTCGCAAAGCGCGGCCAAGGTCAGAAAATCATGACTGATGAAGAGCAGCGCCATCCGCCGCTTCCGCCGCAGCTGTCGAAGCAGATCGATCAGGTGCACTTGCACGGGAAGGTCCAAACCGCAAAGGGCCTCATCGCAAATCAAAACCTCGGGGTCGACCGCCAGCGCCCGGGCCAGGACGACGCGCTGTGCCTCCCCGCCGCTTAAGCGGTCCGGGCGGCGCCCAAGAAGCGCCCGCGGCAGATGCACGGCATCGCAAAGCGTCTCCACCCCGCCCTTTTCCCGGAACCCGGCGACGCGCAACGCCTCGGCGAGCGCCTGGCGGACGGTGAGAAAGGGATTGAGGTGCAACCGCGGATCCTGCCAGACGATCTGAACCGCCCGGCGCAGCCTCCGCCTGTCGCTCCGTCGGGAGGGATCGATGCGGCGTCCGTGGAGCAGGATTTCCCCCGAATCGAGCCGTTCCAGTCCCACGAGCAGGCGCGCGAGGGTGCTTTTCCCGGAGCCGCTCGGCCCCATCACCCCCAGGCTCATCCCCGGGGTCAGCGCAAGGTGGATTCCCCGCAGCACCGGACGCCGTCCGCTTCCGCCGGGATCGCGGTAGCTCTTGGTCAGATGGCGAACCTCAAAGAGGAATTCCGACATCGGCCATCCTTTCGAGAACCTGGAGCGCCTCGACCAGCCGCCGGGTCCGGGGGTGCCGCGGCGCGGAAAACAGCCGGTCCGGGGGACCGACCTCGACCGGATGCCCCTCCTCCAGAACCGCCAGCGTATCCACCGTTCCGCGCAGCAGCCGCAGATCATGGCTGATCAGCAGAAGGCCCGCCCGCAGATCGCCCACGGCCCGGAGAAGCAGGGAGAGGATCTCCGCACGAAGCACGGGATCCAGTCCGGCGGTGGGCTCGTCGGCGATCAGCAGGCGGCATCCCAGACCGAGGGCCAGAGCGATCTGCACCCGTTGCCTCATGCCCCCGCTCAGCTGATACGGGTAGGCGGAAAAGGCGAAAGAAGGCAGCCCCACCTCTTCCAGCCGCCGGTGAGCCTCCCGCCGGCTCTCCGTGCGCGACATGCCGCGGACCTCCTCGAGCGCCTCGGTCAGCTGACGGCCCACGGTCAGCAGAGGATGAAGCGCCGTGGCGGCGGACTGAAAGAGAAGAAAGATCTCGCGGCCGCGCACCGCGGCCCAGCGGCGGTTTTCTCCCGGAGTCAGAGGCCGACCGAGGATGACGATCTCTCCACGGCGCCACAACAGCGGCGCCGGCAGCAGGCCGCAGAGGGTGAAAGCGAGCGTGCTCTTGCCCGCTCCGGAGGGCCCGGTGATCCCCAGCCGCTGCTCGGCCTCCACGCCAAGGCTCACCTCCCCGAGCACCCTTCTCGGAGGGTCGCAGGAGGGATCGACGACTTCGATCCCCCGGACCTGAAGCAGCGTCATGTTTGCCTCCCCCCGGGAGGCACCCGCCGCCGCAGGCTTTCGGCGATCATCTGGCAGGCCCCGGCGCAGAGGCTGACGGCCGCGGCCGGGGCGATCAGGAGCCAGGGGGCACGTCCGAGATGGAGGCGGGACTCCTCGAGCATGCGGCCCCACTCGGGCTGCGGCGGCTGGGCGCCCAGACCCAGGTAGCTCAGGCCGGAAACGGCGACCAGCATCGCCCCGGTACGCACCGCGAAGGCGACGGCGGCAGCGGGGGCGATCTGGGGCAGGAGGTAGTGGGACAGGATTCTTCCCCCGCCCAACCCCAGGGCCACGGCGGCGGTCACGAATTCGCGATGGCGGGCTTGCCGCGTCATCGCCCGCAGCCAACGCGCCCACCACGGCCAGCCGACCAGGGCCAGAGCGACGGCGGCGGAAAAAAGCGAAGGATTCATCAGTCCGGCAAGGACCACGGCGAGCAACAACGCGGGCATGGCGAGCGCCAGATCGATCGTCGTCGCCAGAAGCGCCGCGACACCGGGAGGAGCCAGCCCGGCGGGGATGCCTACGGCCGCGCCCAGAAGCAACGCGGCCGTCGAGGCGGCGAACGCCGCGCCGAGCGACGTCCCGGTCGCGTGCAGCAGGCGGCTGGCGACGCAGCGGCCCAGCGCGTCGGTTCCCAGGGGGTAGGATCTCGAGGGGGGTTCGAGACGGCGGGCGAGATCCCCCCGGTAGGGGTCGTGGGGCGAAATCCACGGCGCGAGCACCCCGATCAGCATCATGACGGCGAGCAAGATCGCGCCGCAGATCCCCATCCCCCGAAAGATGCGCTCAGAAGGCATCGCCCCCCCCTCCCGGGACCTCGGCGTCGGCGACCCTCGGGCTGAGACGGCCCTCCAGCCAGTCGACGGCCGTGTTGACCCCGACGAAGGCCGACGTCATGAACAGGAGCACTCCCTGGACGACGGGGATGTCGCGGGCGATCACCGCTTCGACGCCGAGTTTCCCCAGGCCGGGCCAGGCGAAGACGCTCTCCACGATCACCGCCCCGCCGAGCAGTCGCCCGCCGGAGAGCCCCCACAAGGCGAGCATCCGCGGCAGGGCCCCGCTAAGGACGTGACGCAGGTAGACCGTCCGTCGCCGCAACCCTTTGGCGAAGGCAAAGCGCACGAAATCCTGCGCCAGCACCTCGAGCAGAAGGGCCCGCAGGATCCGCGCCTGCACCGCCGCGGCCGAAAGTCCCAGGGTGATCGTCGGCAAAACGAGGGCACCGGGGTCGCCGCGGCCGACGACGGGAAACCAGCCCCCGGAGAGCGCCAACCCGTAAATCAGCAGGAGCCCGAGGGCGTAATGGGGAACGGCACAGGCCAGCACGGCGAGGATGCGTCCCGCCCGATCCCACCAAGGGCTGCCCGCCAAAGCGGCCGCCATGCCGAGAGCGAGGCTGAGGCTGACCAGGAAAAGGAAGGCCGTGCCGGCGAGTTCGAGCGTGGCCGGCAGGCGGTCGAAGATCATCCGAGCGACGGGTTCTCCCGTACGGTACGAGCGGCCGAGGTCCAGGCGCAGCACCCGGGAGAGCCAGGCCCGGTATTGCTCCGGCAGGGAGCGGTCCAGGCCCCAGATGCGCCGCTGGGCTTCGATTTTCTCCTCCGAAGGGCTCTCGCTCAGCGATCCGAGCAGCATCGAAGCGGGGTCTCCGGGGGCAAGGTGAAGCAGGAGAAAAGCGACGACCGAGGCGGCCCCGAGCGCAAGGGCGGCACGCCAGAGAAGCCGCAGGGCAAGCCAGGGTTTAGCGCGCATCACGACCCGGCGGGACAGGCCGGCGCCACAGAAGGAGAACCGCTTTGCAGACGCCGGCGAACTGCAGGCGGCCCCGCCGCAGCCGGGGACGAAGCTCGGCGGCGAGCGCCTCCTCGATCCGCTCGGCGGGACAGTCGAACAGCGCAAAATAGCGGCGGTAGAACTCGAAGAAGTCTTCGGCGCGGCGGTCCACCCGCAGCGGCAGCTGCATGCGCTCCACGGCGAAAGAGCGGCCGCTCGCCAGCAACCAGCCCACGGCGGCGTGACCCAGGTCGCCCGCTGCAGAGGGCGCCTTGCCGAAGAGCCGCCGCCAAAGCCCGGAGGTCCAGGGCAAGGCGCGGACGCCCTCGCCCCACAACACGGCGCAGCGCCGGCCAAGGCGCTCGAGCCGCCGGAAACCCTGTGGCGTCCAGACGTTGGGGAAGAAGGCGGCAAGGGCGAGATCCGCCGGGCGCCCGGGCGAAAGCGCAAGCCAGGAGCTCCGGCGGGCCAGGAGGCGGGAGAGCCCCGCATGCCGGGCGCGGTCCAGGACCGCGGCCACGGCCGGCCGGCTCTCATCGACGGCGAGCACGCGCAGACCGCGGGCGGCCAGGGCGGCGGCGAGCCAACCCCGCCCACTGCCGAGATCGACGACACGGTCTCCGGGGCCAAGCCCCGCGGCCCGAACAAGCGCGGCGGCCGCGGTTCGCCCCGCGGCAGGAGAAAATCCGCGCACGGCCTCGAGGAGCGATCCGCACTCGTCATAGAACCGCCGCCAGCGTGAGGGACGGCGCCTCTGGCTTTCGAAGGCGGGGTTCGCCCGCCGGACCTCGGCCCATCGGCGTGCCCAATCGGCAGACGAATCCGGTGGCCGTTGCGGTGCCGGGCGTCTCATGGTCGCGGCTCCGCGGCGGGTCGGCAGCGGAAGAGGTCGGGGCGGAAAACCGCATCCATTTCGAGATCGCGCACGCGGGGGCCGTGGGCGTAGAAGGCGACCTCATGGTAGAGGGGAAACAGGGGCCGCTCGTCGTTCACCCGCTCGCAGAGCCGCCGGTAGAGGTTCCGGCGCCGCTGGGGATCGGCCTCCGAGGCCGCCTCCTCGATCCAGCCTTCGACCTCCTCGTCATGCCAGCCGGAGGAAAACGGGGCCCGCGAGGAGATGAAATTCCGATAGTGGTGGTCGGGATCGCCGGTCAGAAACCCGGTCGGTCCGATGACCAGGTCGAATTCGCCCTGCAAGCGGGCGCGCCGGTAGGCGCCGGGTTCCTGAACCTGGATCCGAGCCGCCAGCCCCGCTTCCCGCAGGATCTGCTGGACGACCTGGGCGATCTCCAGGTAGGGCAGTCTCCCGGCGAATCCCTGATGCAGCAAGATCACCAGTTCGCGTTTTACCCCTGCCGCCGAAGGCGGCAGCGGCGACGGGGGGTCGGGCCGGATGCAGCCGAAGGCCCAGAGGGGCGCAAGCCGCGTGTGCGGGTCCGCGGCCACAACACCGGTGTTTTCGGTCACGGCGGCGACCAGGGCGTTGCGGTCGATACGCGAGGCGAGCCAGCGCCGCATCTCCCGATCCTGGAAAGGCAGGCGGCGCGCGTTGAACATCAGCTGATGGGTGTTCCCGAGCTCGCGGCGCTTCACGGCGATCTGCGGCTTGCGGGCGAGCACCGCCAGCTGGGAAGGCAGAATCCCGCCGAAGTCCACGACGGCGTCGATCTGCCCGGCCTGAAGGGCCATCAGCCGGCTGTCGGCATCGAGAATCGTCCGGAACACGACGGAGGCGAAGGCCGGTCGACCTTGCCAGTAGCGTTCGAAGGCTTCCAGCTCGATGCGGTCGCCGGGTCGGACCCGAAGCAGCCGAAAGGGGCCTGTGCCGACGAGGCTCTCCATGCGTCCGTCCTCGGTCACCGTCCCGGGATGGACGATCGGGCTTCCGTAATAGCTCACCAGGTTCGGGAAAAACGGGATACGGCGCTTCAGACGGTATTGCAGGATCCCGGGCTCCGGAGCGTCGAGGGATTCGAGGTCTTTAAAGAAGTGGCTCGCATCGTAGCGTGGGTGGCGGATCAGGCGGCGAAGCGAGCGCACGGCCGCCTCGGCGGTAAGCGGCGTTCCGTCGTGGAAGCGGACCCCCTCGCGCAGGCGGAAGCGCCAGGTCCACCCGCCATCCGGGCTTTCCCACGACTCGGCGAGCCACGGCCGCAACGTGAACGTCTCATCGAGACGAGTCAAGCCTTCCCAGGTGTTGGTCGATCCATGGAGGTAGACCTGACCTTCGGGGCCGTTGTAGAAGTCACGGCCGACGCCGAGGGTGAGCGTTTGCCCCCCGGCATACGCGGCGACGGCCCAAAGCAAAAGCATCCCCGCGGCGGCCGCCCGGCCTGCGGCGGGAACCCGACGCCCTCGCGGAGCAACGGGCGGGTCCCCGCCGGCTTTCTGCAAAACGATTTCGTCGATCAAAAAACGTAGCGCAATCCGATGAGGGTTTCGAGGGAAAAGCCCGGTGCGACGTAATGCAACTCGAGCTCGTAGTCTTTGTCCAAGATGTTGATCGCCGAAAGCGAGGTGGTCAGGATCCAGTTGGGGGCCACCGGCCAATCGCGCCAGATCTTCGCATCCACCGTTTCGTAGGATTTCATCTTGAAATAAGGAAGGTCCGTGTTTTCGTCGTCGTAGTAGCGCGAATCCGAGAACCGCACGCGCAGATCGGCGTTGAAGAGCTGCGGGTTCAGGTATTGGATTCCGACGCTGCCGTGGTAGTCGGGCGCGTTGCGCAACTGGTTGCCGTCGTTCACGTCGGTGTCTTCGATGCGTGAGCGGTTGAGCGTAAGCGAGCCCCGAAAATAGAGATTCTCGACGATCCGCTGCCAAAGGAGGGTCTCTACGCCGTAAATTTTGGCCCCGCCCAGGTTCTGGGTGCGAACGATCGACCCGCCGGGAACAAGCGGGTTTTCGTCGTAGCGATAGGAGACCATGTCCTTGATCTTGCCGTAGTAGGGGGTGATGCTCAGCGCGGTCCCGGTCTTGGCGGAGCTGAGATCGGCTCCGAAATCGACCATCCAGGTTTTCTCCGGCTGGAGATCGGGATTCGCCTCGCGCCAGGTGCGTCCGGTTCTCACGTTCTGAAAAAACCAGACTGCCGCTCCCGGCCAAAAGGCGGTTCCGGCCGAACTGCGGAGCGCAAGCCAGTCGTTCACCTTGAAGCGGGCTCCGCCGCGGTAAGTGGTGTAGTCCTTGTCCACCGAGGAAGGCCGCTGGTCCGTGGAGCCGGAATCGAAGATGTCGTAGTAGCGCCACATGTCGTGGCGGATTCCGGCGATGAGCGAAAGCCGCCGGTCGAAGAGGAACTGCTGGTCCTGGAGGTAGAGCGCGGTGTTGTCGATCTTCCAGTGCGACTCCGATTGCAGCGCCCCCGTCAGCGCGTTGTAAGCCCGGCGCTCATCGCGGAAGTAGCTGTAAAAGGTGCCGACGGTCAGGGTGTTGTCGCGCCCGAGGAAAATGTCGCCCTGGAGCTCGAGGGGAATGAAACGTCGCGGCCCCCATTTGCTCTCTTGCGTCGGAGTGGAGTCCAACACCAGGTTTCCGCCGGCATCCAGCGAAAGACCGCGCGTGGATTGGGAGGGGCGCAGGAAATACTGGTAGCCGCCCTTGAAGCGCAGGAGCGCCCAGTCCTGGAGCGGGACTTCGGTCTGGAGGCTCGTGATCCACTGGTCGCCGTTGTCCGTCGTCACGAGGTTGGGCTGCCCCCCCGCTTGATTCGCCTCCAGGTAATGGGCGGCGATGGAAGCCATGGCCCCCTGTTCCCCGCGCCAGCCGATTCTGCCGCTCAGGTGGTGCTTTTCCCAGCGCGCATCCTCGAGCGTGGAGGAAGGCAGATACTGCCGCTTGCCCAGGCGCCAGAGTTTGACGCCCGCTTCCACCGGCTGATGCTCGTAGCCGCCGGAGTGTTCCAGAATCGCCGAAAAGTAGTAATTCCAAGGACCGCTCCGGTCGCCCACGGAGGCGATCCCCCGCAGGGTGTTGTTGCCGCCGGCGGCGACGTAGCCGGCCGCGCCCATACCCTCCTGGCCGCTCCGCGTGACCACGTTCACCACGCCGCCCGAGGCGTTCGCACCATAGAGGGCCGAAGAGGGGCCCAACAGCACGTCGATCCTCTCGACGTCATAAGGGTTGATCGTGGTCGACAGGATCGGCTCGAGCAGCGGAAGCCCGTCCACGACGTAGATCGTGCGGCCGATGAAGTAGCCCGTCCCCCGAAGGTGGATCCACGGCGGTCCCAGGGGGTAGACCTGTCCCAGGCTCACGCCCGGCAGATCCTGAACCAGCTGGCCGATGTTCGTGATGTAAGGCGCCGGCTGCCTTTCGATGTCTTCCCGCTCGACGCTGTACATGGTGAAGGGATTCGACGCCGGGTCGACCCGTGTCTTGGTCGCCGTGACGACGACTTCCTCCATGCGGGCCGTCGGCACCTTTTCCTCGGCCGATGCCGCGGCCCCCGCGGACAGAATCAGCACCCACGCCAGCGCCCACCAACTTTTTCCGCTCCGCATCGTCTCCTCCGGATCTTGCCCGCTCCACCCCCGGAGCCGGAGCGGCCATGGTTCGGCGCGATGCGATTGACGGATGGCCGGGGCGGTGCTACCCTGCCCACGGAAGCCATCCCTCCGGGGTGCGCCTTCCGGGGAAGGCGGCTTGCCGCCTCGACCGCCGCCGGCCGCCTTCCCGCGTCCTCGTTTCCGTGGCTGTTCGCTTACCCCTTTCCTTTTCAAAAGAAAAAGGCCTCAAAGACGCGACGCCCCTTTCCGGGGAAGTCGGCCTTCGTGGCCTTATTTTTGTGCGCCGCCTTCGTGCGGCGAATTTGGATTTTTCCGGTGGCCCTTGTTTTTTCCGATACGGTTTCAGCCGTGAGGGCGGATCATCTTTAGTCGAGTCCAAGGGAGAAAGTCAAGAGGATCCCCGCCCTCAAAACGTCCGCAAACTCCGGCTCGCCTCACCCCCCGGAGGTCGCGCCGAGGCAGCCGACCGCCAGCAGCGCCAGGGTCTCGGCGACCTCGCTGGTCGCCCCCAGCGTGTCGCCGGTTGCGCCGCCGATCCGGCGGCGCGACCAGCGGCTCAAAAGCCAGGCCCCTCCGGCCGGAAGGGCGACCAGGAACATGCCGCTTCCCGGACCGAAGAGGGCGAGGGAAGAGAGCGCGAAGAGAGTCGCCGCCACCGCGGCCGCTTGGCGCTGCGGTCGTCCATGAAACACCGTCGCCATTCCACCCTCCTCCCGTGCATACGGCAGCCGGTGCAGCGTCAGCACCATCAGGCAGCGTCCGGCCAACGGGGCGAAGAGAAGGGCACGCCAGCGCAGGGTCGGCTCCATGGCCTGCAGGGAGGCGACTTTGAAGGCGAGGACGAAAAAGAGCGCCAGCACGCCCATGGTGCCGATGCGGCTGTCCTGCATGACGGCCAGCACCTGCCGTCGGTCACGCACTCCGCAGAAACCGTCCGCCGTGTCGGCAAGACCGTCCAGATGGAGGCCTCCGCTGGCGGCGGCCAGCAGCGCGACCGCCGCCAGGGCGCGCAAGAAACCGGGAAGCCCGGCGGCGGCCCCGAGGGCGTCGGCCGCGGCGGCGGCGGCCCCGAGGAGAAGTCCGATCCCGGGAAACCAGGCGGGCGCCCGCTCGAGATCTTCCGGGGCAATCCGCCCGCCGCCGGGAAACAGCGTCAAAAACCGCAAGGCGGCGAGAAACCCCCTCATGGCGCCGCCGCCGGGGCCACGCCGACCTCTTCGAGGGTCGCCATGCGGGAGAGGATCCTCGCCGCGGCCTCGAGAAGGTGCAAGGCGATCAGCCCCCCCGTTCCTTCCCCCAGGCGCAATCCGAGGTCCAAAAGGGGCTCCTTGCCCAGTTGCTCGAGGATCACGGCGTGGCCGGGTTCGGCGCTGCGGTGGGAGGCGATCAGGAAATCCCCTGCCGCCCGGGAGAGACGGCAGGCGATCAGGGCGGCCGCGCCGGAGATGAAGCCGTCGAGCACCACCGGTTTGCGGCGGGCAGCCGCTCCCAGGATCAGCCCCGCCAGGGCCCCGATCTCGAAGCCCCCCACCTTGGCGAGCACGTCGATCGGATCGGCGGGGTTCGGCCGGTTGCGGGCGATCGCCCCGGCGATCGCTTGCACCTTGCGCCGCCGGCAGCGCTCATCGATGCCGGTGCCGCAACCGGTGACGCGCTCCGCGTCGACGCCGCAGAGCACCGCGGCCACGGCGCTGCTCGCCGTGGTGTTGCCGATGCCCATCTCGCCGGTAACGAAGACGTCGGTTTCGCCGGCCAGATCCGTGGCGACAGCCAACCCGATTTCCAGCGCCCGCAGCGCCTGCCCGCGATTCATCGCCGGACCCCGGAGCATGTTCCCGGTGCCCGCGGCGATCCGGCGGTCGAGCACATGTCCGGAAGCGTAGAGGTCGGTGAGGTTCCCCTTCACGCCGACATCGACGACGATCACGCGCGCGCCGGCCTGCGCGGCGAGCACGTTGACGGCCGCCCGCCCGCGGCTGAAGGCGCGCACCATGAGCGTGGTGACCTCCGAAGGAAAGGCGCTCACCCCCTCCGCGGCGACCCCGTGGTCGGCGGCCATGACGACCGCCGAGCGTCGCGAAAGGGCAGGCTCCAGAGAAGCGGCCATGCCCGCCAAATCCACGGCGAGATCGAGCAGCCGTCCCAGTGCCCCGGCGGGCATGGCGAGCGCTTGGATCCGCAACCGGGCCCGCTTCCGCCAGCGCGGATCCACCGGCGGAATCTGCGGCCAGGGAGGCTGGTGGCTCATCAGGCTCTCCCCTCTCCGGAGGGAAATCCCGCCGCGAAAAGCCCCGAGGCGGGCAAGGGCTTGATCGTGAGCGCCTGCCCGCAGACCATCCAAATCACGCGCTCGGCCCGCGCCGCGATGCGCCGGTTGAGCCTCCCCAGTACATCGCGGAAGCGGCGGGTCGTCGGATCCGCGGGGACGACCCCCAGGCCGAGCTCGTGGGTCACGAAGACGAGCCGTGCCGCGGCCGAACGCTCCGCGGCGGCAAGGAGATCGCGAAAGGCGGCGGCCTCCTCGCCGATTTCCGGATCGCGATGAAACAGGTTTCCCAGCCAGACCGTAAGACAGTCGAAGACCACGGCCGCGTGCGCTCCGGCCACGGAGGCGATCGCCCCGGCGGCGTCAAGCGGCTCCTCGATCGTCCGCCAGCCGGATCCGCGCTCGGCTCGATGACGCGCGATGCGCTCACGCATCTCTTCGTCGATCGGCTCGGCGGTGGCGATCAGCACCCGGGGCTCGAAGCCCTCGGCCAGTCGCAGGGCGGCGGCGCTCTTGCCGCTGGCCGCCCCGCCGGTGATCAGAACGATTTCCGCCACGGGGCCATCCTTTCCGCCGCCGCCTCGGGCGGGCGGTCGACATCGCGGCGGCCGAAGCCCGTGCGAGCGCCTCTTCGAGGCGACCGATCCTCCCCGCGGACGATCCGCGGGCGGTTTTCGGAGGTCGGGACGATCCGTCTCATCGCCGCCTGGAATGCACCGTCCGTTCCACCCAGGCAAACCCGCCCCGGCAATAGGTGCGGCCGGGACGGGTCGCGATGCGCCGGGTGTACATCGGTCCCGCGGTGACGACGGTGTGAAACTCGCCGTTTTCGCCGCAGGGATCGCAGCCGGCCGGAAGCCGGGACAGGAATCGGCGGTCCCAGCGGCGGCCGGCGAAGGAGGCGGGAAGACGCCGCGTGTCCACACAGACGACCCAGGCTTCCAGCCCGGCGGCGAGCATCTCGCGGGCGAGATCCGGCGTCGGCGTACCCCAGAGCGGAAAGAGGGGCGTGATGCCGGTGCCGGCAAGCCCTTGCTCGCGGAAGCGACGCACATCCGCCAGGTGCAGATCCCCGAAGGCCATGGCTTCGATTCCCTCGAGAACGCATCCGCGGACGAACCGGCCCAGGATCTCGGCGTAGGTCTCCCTGGGGCAAGGATCCGGAAGCGGGATCAGCCGCAGGGGAAGGCGGGCGGCCGCCGCCTGGCGCTCGAGCAGCGCCAGCGGGGTGCCGTGGAGGCTCGTTCGCCGGTTTCGTTCGTGGATCGTGGTGAACAGCCCCTGGACGGCGACGGCGGGATCGTTTTGCAGCCGGAAAAGCGCCCAGGCGCTGTCCTTGCCGCTGCTCCAGCTGACCCACGTGCGCAGAGGTCGTTTCATGGGCTTCCGAATCGTCGTGTTCTTCAGGCGCGTTCAGGGGCCGGCCGGCGCTTCCTCGCCCCCGGGCAGATCCTCGAAGACGGCCGGCACGACCTCCTGAAATCCCCGCAGGCAGGAGAGCAAAAGCTCGCGGATCTGCGGGTGGGCGCGGGGGCCGGTGCGCAACGCGAAGATGTGGCGCCACTCGCGCAGGTTCGCGCTGACGACGATCACGGTCTTGAGGGCGTTGGGGAGGACCTCGCGCGCCTGCTCCGGACGCCAGCCCGCGGCCAGCAGATCGCCGTAGGCCGCCTCGCAGGCGGCGAGCGCCGCCCGGAAACGTTGCCGCGCGGCCTCGGAGGCGGCCTCCCACCAGACCGGCTCGATGAACTCCATCTCGCGGCCGCCGTAGTTCACATAGCGCGTCGACTCCTGGGAGAAGCTCGCCAGCCGGTGGCGGACGAGCTCGTGGGTGACGCCGCGGTTCGTCGTGAACTCGACCGTCGCCGTCGCATGCTCGATGACCGAGTGGTGCCCGAGCCGAAGGAGGCGGCGCACGAACGGCGCGGCGGTCCCCTCGCCGATCCGCTCCTCGGAGCGGTAGCAGACGCGTCCGGCGCGCTCGATCACCTCCAGCGCCTCATCCGGCCGCCGGATCCAACGCCATCCCTGTTTGACGAGGATCATCGCTCCACCTCCGTTGCGGCGGCCGCAGGGCGCAAGGGCCGCGGGCCGCCCTTTCCGTTCGGAACGAGGCTCACGCGGGGAAAACCGCCGGCGTTCGTCTCGACCGCCAGGCGGCAGCCGTAGGCCTGCTCGAGCGGCGCCTCGGCGATCACCGCCGGCGGGGGACCCGCGGCCAGGATCTCCCCCGCCGCGAGCAGAACCATGCGGCTGGCGTACATCGCGGCCAGGTTCACGTCGTGGGAAACGAGCACCACCGTGACCCCCCGCTCGGTACGCAGCGCTTCCATCAGGTCCATGATCTGGGCCTGGTGGGCGAGATCCAGGTAGGCCGTCGGCTCGTCGAGCAAGAGAATCCGCGGCCGCTGACAGAGGGCGCGGGCGATCAGGACCCGCTGGCGCTCGCCCCCGCTCAGGCGGTCCATGCGGCGGCCGGCGAGATGCCCCGTCCCGGTGAATTTCATGGCTTCCCTGGCGATCGCGACATCTTCGGGGGTTTCCCATCCAAGCGGCCCCTGGTGGGGGGCGCGCCCGAGGAGGACGAATTCCGCCACCCGAAAGGGCGCATCGATGGCGGCCGCCTGGGGTACGAGGGCGGCCAGACGCGCCAGCGCTCGGCGGCGGTAGCGGGAAAGGGGCAGGCCGAACAGGGTGAGTATGCCCCTTTGGGGCTTGAGCAGGCCGCAGAGCAGTTTCAGGAGCGTCGTCTTGCCCGAGCCGTTCGGACCGATGATGACGAAGTAATCGCCCTCTTCGACGCGAAAGGTGATGTTCCTAAGGACGGGGATCTCCTCGTAGGAGAAGGAAACACCGGAGACCTCGATCGCCGGGTTCATCGGGCCGCCCGACGCAAAAGAACGATGAAGGCGGGGGCCCCGATGAGGGCGGTCACCACGCCGACCGGCATCTCGCCCTGCCGCGGCAGCACGCGCGCGAGCAGATCGCACAGGATCATGTAGGAGGCGCCGGCGAGCACGCAGGCCGGAACGAGCACCCGATGGTCGGGCCCGAAGAGCAGGCGCAGGAGATGCGGCATGACCAGGCCCACGAAGCCGAGCAGCCCGCAGAGGCTCACGCTCACGCCCACCATGAGCGAGGTGAGGATCAAGAGCGCCCAGCGGAGGGCTTCGAGCGGAACCCCGAGACTCCGGGCGGCATCCGGACCCAAGAGCAGCAGGTTCATCCCGTGGGAGAGAAAAAAGAGTCCCGTCGCACAGGCGGCCGTCACCGCGGCGAGCAGCGCCACCTGCTCCATGGCGGCGAGCGAGAGATCCCCCATCAGCCAGGAGAGGATGTTGAAGAGCCGCACGTCGGAGGTGACCGAGATGAGAAAGAGGATGACCGCGCCGCAGAAGGCGTTGATCATCACCCCCGAAAGGAGGAGGGCGTCTTTTCCGAGGGCGGTCTTCCAGGAAGCGAAGAGCACGAGCAAGCCCACCGTCCCCAGGGCCCCGGCGAAGGAAGCGAGGCTCCCCCAGGGGTAGCGCGGCAGGCCGGCGAGGATCCCCAGAATCGCCCCGATCGCCGCCCCGCCCGAGATCCCGAGGATGTAGGGCTCGGCGAGCGGGTTGCGCAGCAGCGCCTGAAAGACGAGCCCCCCCAGCGCAAGCACCGCCCCCGTCAAGGCGGCGAGCAGGACGCGCGGCAGGCGGATCTTCCAGAAGATGTCCGCCAGCACCGGGTCGTCCACGGGCAGGCCGACGAGGGCGCGAAAGAGCGCTTCCGGGCCCCCGCCGCCCGAGCCCCAGGAAAGACCGGCCAGGATCGCCGCGGCGAGCAGGGGAAGAAGAATCGCCTTTACACGCAGGATCCGCACGACTGGAAGCGGCGCTTTCACGGTGCGGCGATCTCCGGGTGAACCAGGCGCGCGAGCTGCTCGAGGCCGTCCACGAGCCGCGGGGCCGGGCGGTTGAAGACGGCCGCGTCCACGACGTGAACCCGGCCGTCGCGCACGGCGGGGATCCGCGGAAAGCGCTGCCAGGACCGGCGCACGGCCTCGAAATCCGCACCCTGGGTCATCGTCGTGATCACGACCACCTCGGGGGCCAGGCGGAGGAGGTGCTCGGGGCCGTATTGCGGGTAGCCCTCGGCCTCCCCGGCCGCGTTTTCGCCGCCTGCGGCCTCGATCAGTTCGTGGAGAAAGGTGCCGCGGCCCGCGGAGACGACCGGGTCGACTCCGATCTGAAAGAAGACCCGCGGCCGCCGGCCTTGGGCCCGCGCGTGGGCGGCGACACGCGCGATCCGCCGCTCGAGATCGCCGGCGACCTCTTCGGCTTTCGCGACGGCGCCCAGGAGCCCTCCGATTTCGCGGACGCTCGCGATCATGGAAGCAAGCCCCATGGGATGGGTAACATACACCGGAATGCCGAGCGCTTCCAGCCGTTCGACCGCGGCGCGGGGGTTTCCGTCGCGGGTCCCGATGCAGAGATCGGGCCGCAGGGCGGCGATGCGCTCGATATCGAGCTGGATGTAGGTGCCGACCCGGGGGATGCGCAGCGCCTCGGGCGGGTGGTCGGCGAAGCGGGTCGTCCCCACGAGCCGATCCCCGCGGCCTACGGCGAAGACGATCTCCGTCACCGACTCGGCGAGCGCGACCACGCGCCGCGGCTCGGCGGGCACCTCGAGCCTGCGGCCAAGCTGATCGAAGAGCAGCCGTTTTTCCGCCGCCGCGGCCTCCCGGCCGAGGATCCCTCCCAGAACGATAACGATAAGGATCCAAGCCGCAAGGCCGCCGTGTCGCCGGAGGCTCATCGCCGTCTCCGCACGCCCCAAGCGGCCGCCGCAAGCAGGAGGGCGAAAAGGGCGGCTTCCGCCGTCGAATGGGGGGGGGCGGAAGCGGCCCGGCCGAGGAAACAGCCCCCGCCGCCCACGCCGGCCTTGCCCTCGGGAGGCGGGGCGGCCGGCGGTTTTTCGGCCAGGCCGACGCCGCCCGGGTCCACGATCACGCCGTCGATCCTGCCGTCGCCGTCCAGCCCGCCGCCGTCCTCGAGGGTGAGGGTGACCGCGCGGCGGTCGGCGCGGAATCGCGCCTCGGCGACCTGGCGCCAGCCGCGAAGCGCATCGTACTTGAACCAGAAATACCCCTCCGGCGCCGCCTGCGAGAGGTAGACGGTAAGCGTCGCCGTTCGCCCCGGCGCGGGCAGCCGGATCCGCAAGCCCACCAATCCCAGCAGGGCGTCTTCCGGGGCGTTCGCCCCCGCGGGAAGCTCCTCGAGGGCGAAGGCTGCGACGGCCTCGATCTCCCCCTCCCCCGACGCGAGAGAAAGCGCGATTTGACCTTCACCCGCGGCCGCGGCGAAAACCTTGAAGCGCTCGTTCACCTGGCTTGCGTCGGGGATGCCGTCTCCGTTCAGGTCGAGCGGGCTTCCCGCAGCGAGCTCCAGCTCGTCGGGAATGCCGTTTCCGTTTCCGTCGCCGGTCGTCGCCGTGGTGGTGAAGGAAAAAACCTCCGACCAGGGAGAGGAGGCTCCGCGGCCGTCGATATGTTGTATGCGCCAATACAAGGTCTTTCCGGCGGGAAGCCACAGGGCCGTGAGGGGTAGCTCGGTCAGTGCATGCCGGCTTACAAGATCGACCCGCAAGGCGGCGAAAGCCTCATCCTCGGCCACCTGCCAGCGACTCTGGAAGTGAAAATCCCCGGCGGCGGCATCGGGATCGGAAAAGAGGCTGGAACGGAGCACCACCTCGAGGGGCACCTCCGTCGCCCCGTCGGCCGGAAAGAGCGGCACGGGGGCCGCGGGCGGGGAGTTTCCGGTGCGCACGTAGCGCACGCCGATTGCATCCAGGTCGAAGCCCGCGCTGCCGAAGGAGGGGTGGGGATCGTAGATGGCGTTGCCCCGCGAATCGCGGTACGTGCCGTCCCCGACGATGTCCACCAGCCGCACGTGGGTGACGGCGCCGAGGTTGACGAGGCCCGCCATCACCTCGGGTTTGGCCGCAAGATCGGAGAGGTCGAAGGGGGTACCCCATCCCTGACGATATTTCCCGGCCAGCCCGTCGATGTTGGTCGGATCGACCGCGCCGTACCTGCTCACCGGCGAGGCGGTGAGCGAGTGGCTGTCGAAACGGACGAAGGTGATCCCGTCGGAGGAGACCTCGACGTAGGCGAGCTCGAGAAAGGTGTCGTTGAAGCCGTTCTCGAAGACCGCGAAGTCCCATCCCGCGCCGTTGGTGATCGGCCGGTCGAAGGTGAGCGTGATCGAGCCCCCGTTTCCCAGGCAGACGATGTCGTAGGAGTCCCCCACGGCCGGCCCGAGAGCCTTCTCGGGGGTGCGCCAGGTGGCGTCGACGTCTCCGCCGACGATATAATCCTGCCAGCCCGTCGCCCAGGCGACGAACTCGGGGCTGTCCTTGGGGACCGCGGTGCTGCCGGGCTGCCCGGCCGCCGGCGCGTAGGGGCCGGCCCCGACCGGGGCCGCGGCGAACACCGAAAGCAAGAGAATCATTCCAGCGGTGGGCATGCGCATGCGTAGGCTTTCCTCAGAAATTGAACTGCGCGCCGAGGTAGAAGTTGCGCGTCGGCATGGGGTAATAGCTCTCGCTGAAGGCGATCGTGGCGTAGCGTTCGTCGAAGAGGTTGTTGACCCCGCCGAAGAGCCTGAGGCCGTGCCAGGTGTAGGTGATCTTGAGGTCGAACACCTGATAGGCGTCGATTCGGGCGAAGTCCCGGCTTGCGAGGCTGCTGCCGTCCTCTTTTTTCCCCACGAAGGTCCCCAGGACCGCCGCGGAGAGATCCTCCGTGATCCGCCACTCCAGCCCGGCGTTGGCGGCATGCTCGGCCACGAGCGGAACCGGATCCCCGCCGCCCAGGAAACGCGCCCGCATGAACGTGTAATTGCCCCAGATCGTGAGGGGCTCGACGGGGAAGACCCGCGCCGACAATTCGCAACCCATGCGCCGGGTGGTGTCGTCGAAGTTGCGGTTCACGCGCAGGTTGGGATCGTAGTAAATTTCGTCCTCGATCTCGAAGGCGAAGAGCGTCACCGAGCTTTCGGCCCATTTGCGGTAGCGCTGCCGCCAGCCGAAATCCAGGTGCCGCCCGTGCTGGGGTTGCAGATCGTCGCCGGCCAGGGCGTACTCGTCCACGTTGGGCACGCGGAAGCTGGTGGCGGCGTTGGCGAAAAGAGAGCTCGCGGAGGTCGGGGCGAAAACGATCCCCGCCTGGTAGGCTTGGTCGTTGAAGTTGCGGCGGAACTTCCCACCGTTCACCCAGCGGTTCCGTCCGCCGAAATCGACGAGCGCATCGTTGCGGTAGGTCCCGCGGAAGAAGTTCGCGCGGCCGCCCAGATCGAAGATCCAGCGCTCCCCCAGGCGGCTGCGGTGGGTGGCGAACAGGCCGTAGCTCGCCAAGGCGCTGTTCTTGCGCTCGCGCTGGTCGAGGCGCTCGGTGATGTATTCGGTGGAGTAGAGTTCGGCCCCGAGCTGGAGCGTATGGGCGAGCCTCCCCCAGCGATAGTCCAGCACATGCCCGGCGTCGAGGTGCCGGGTTTCCTCGTCCAGGGTGCTGGTCTGCTCGCTTTTCGGTTTGAGCGGGGTGTAGCCGAAGATGTAATCGCTCGAGCGATTCCGCAACCCGCCGTGCAGCCGCAGGAGGCCGCCTGGGCCGAAGTCGGCCTCGACGCCCCCGCGCAGGCGGGCGTCCTCGCTCTCGGCGCCGTCCCGCGGGCTGCGGGTTTTTTTGCGGCGACTGGCCGAGTCGATGTCCTCGATCGGCACCCCGCCGGGAAACCCTTGACGGTCGGCGTGGTAGCCCCCCCCCAAGGAAAAGAGCAGTCCCTGGAGAACGCCCCGGTCGAGACGGTCGGTGGCATGGTATCGCAGGCGCAATCCGGCATCCTTCTTGTTCAACCCGCCGTTTTCGCGATAGCCTTCGGTGTCGAAATAGCCGGCATTGAGGCTGAGATTCAGATTGCCGTAACTGCCCCCGCCCGAGGCCCGGCCGTCTGCGGTCCGGTAGCTGCCGTAGGAACCGTAGAGGCTCGCCGAGGGCTTCGCCGCGCCGCGCTTGGTGATGATGTTCACCACCCCGCCCACCGCCCCCGAGCCGTAGAGGACCGAATTCGCCCCGCGCACGATCTCGATGCGCTCGATCTCCTCGAGGGGGATGGTGGAAAAGTCCGGCCCGGCCAGATCGGCCGGGTTGAGCCGGAAGCCGTCCACCAGCACCAGCACGTTGCTGACCGAGGTCTCGCCCATGCCGCGGATGTCCACCCCGGCGTTCTTGTCGCTGCCGAACAAACTCTTCAGCACCACCCCGGCTTCGCGGGCGAGCAGTTCGGGTACGAAGTTGCTCGTCGCCCGGGCGATGTCGGCGGCGGTGATGACGGTCACGTGGCGGGGGGTTTCGCGGATTTCCTCCTCGAAGCGCGAGGCCGTGACCACGACCTCCTCCATGGTGAAACGCTCGGGAGGGGGCGCCTGGGCCGCGGCGGAAACCGCCGCGGCCCAGAGCAGCCCGGGGAGGAGAAGACCCCGCCCGAGGCCGGGGAGCCTCACGCGGCGGGATCCGGTGGGGAAGAAGAAACGCCTCATCGCGCTTCGGGCATAACGGCTCTCTGGCGGCCGAGGCGGCGGCGGAGCCCCTGGGCGAGGGGCAGACCGAACGCGGCGAGGAGAACGAAAATCGCCACCGGTTGTGCCGGCACCCCGGTTTCCACCGTGGCAAGGAAACAGCCGCCGCCGCCACCGCCACCGCCGCCTTCCGCGGCGGCGGGCACGCCGATCCCGCCCGGATCGAGGATCTCCCCGTTCACCACGCGGTCGGCGTCTCCTGTGCCGCCGTCTTTCAGGGTGAGGACGATCGACTTGCGGTCGGCGCTGAAGACGGCGTTCGCCGAAAAATCCCGCCAGCCGGAGATGGGGTCGTATTTGTACCACCGCGACCCGGCAGGTGCAGCCTCCGAGAGATAGATCTGCACTTGCGCCTCCCCGCCGCTCGGCACCGAGGCCCGCAGACGGATCAGCCCGAAAGGCAGGCTTGCGGGCCTTCCGCTCATGTCCGCGATTTCCTCCGGGTTGATTGCCTCCAGGGCGTCGAGCACCGTCTCTTGGGAGATGGCGGCGGCGCCGATCCACCGTCCCGCGGCCCCGGCCGCTTTCACGGCGAGAATCGTCTCCGGCTGCCGCACATCGGGGGTCCCGTCGCCGTTCAAATCGAGCGTGGAGTCGACCTGCTGATCCGCGGGAACCCCCGAGGCCCGCTTTTTCCAGAGGGAAAGAAATTCGACCTCGCCCCCGGAGGCCATTTTGCTGATGTAAAGGGAAGCACCGTCGAAGGCGAGCCCCTGGGCGTCATCGCGGGTGAAGGCGATTCCGGTCAGGCTCGATCCCTCGAGGACGAAGATCTGTTGGCCGCCCCCGGTCGCCGCGAAAATTTTTCCATCATAGCCTCTTACGGCCCCCGCCAGCCCGCCCGCGAAGGTGAAGCTGTCGCGCTGGGTGAGTTGCCCGGTCTGCGTGTTCACCTTGTGGAAATAGCCGTTTCCGCCCCAGACGGACTCGCCGTAGAGGAGGGTGGTGGAATCGAGAAAAACAAGCGGCCCGTTTCCGCCGCCGTGCGGCTGGGTGAATTCGGCCTTTGGGGTCACGCCGCTGAAGTCGGCTTTTACCTGGTGGAGATAGAACTTGTTTCCGGCGCCGAAGAAATCGGCCGAGGCAAACCAGATCGTCCCCGTCCAGGGGTTTTCGGCGAAGGAGTAGATCGACGCTGAAAGGCCCGTATCGAGCTCGCGGTAGTCGGCCGGCCAGGGGTCGGTGAGCTTCACGCGGTAGATCTTGGAGGAATTCGCGTTGTCGTGGAAATAGAGGTGACCGTCCGAGGAGACGAGAAAACCCTGCACCGCGGAGTAGGCGGTGGCAAGCCCGCTCGTGTCGCAGACGAGCTTGCTTGCGCCGCGGGCGATGTCGTAGCCGTAAATCTTGCCGTCCTCACCGGCATAGAAAAGAAAACCGTCGTAAAAGGCGATCGAGGAGGAATAATCGAAGACCTTGGGGAAGGGAGGATCGAGCCTCCCCGCGAGAT
>CALIUY010000019.1 GCA_938048455.1 uncultured Desulfobacterales bacterium
GCCAGATGATCCTTCTTGTCGTTTTCAGCATGCTCAAGGTTTCGGGTGTGCGGCGAAGAAGTCCCAGAGGATCCGTGTCGCCGAGATGGTCCTCGTCGGTTGATCTCCGCCGCGCCAGGCGGGACCACTGCCTCCAGGCCAGGCATGTCCACCCCCGACGACAGTATAAAGTTCCACGGCGCTTCCCTGAGCACATCCTCGATACGCGAGATGGCGGATGTCTGCGAATTCCCGAATTGTGGAGGTGGATGGGCAGCGGTTAACATCCAGCCAGAATTGGACGGAGTCCTTCACCGAGGAATAATTGACACCGGTTTTGGATTGACTCCCCACCCCACCGTCATAGGGCAGATGATGGTCCGCCGTGCCGTGAAAATGGATGACCGAGACGGGCTGTTTCGGTTCGCAGCGGGAAAGATTCTGTGTGCCCGCCACCGGGCCGATGGCGGCAATCAGATCGGAGGCCTCACAGGCGAGCCGGTAAGAGAGGATCCCGCCGTTGGATATGCCCGTGGCGTAGATACGCTGGGTGTCGACGGCGGCGATCCTTTGCAAATCGGCGATGACGGCGCGCACGAAGCCGACATCGTCCACGTTTTCTTTCTGGGCGTAGCCACAGCACCTTCCCCCGTTCCAGGTGAGAAGCTTGTCGCGCCATCGCCCCGTTCCGTTGGGATAGGCGACCAAAAATCCGGCCTGGTCGGCCTGGATGTTGAAGCCGGTTTGGCGGGCGACCTGTTCCGCGTTTCCACCGCCGCCGTGAAAGACCAGCACGACCGCGGTGGGCCGAGTCGGATCGTGGCCGGGAGGTTTATGGAGGATGTAACTGCGCTCGAAGCCCTTGTGATGCAATTTTCGGATGGAATTTCCCGCAGGCGGAGCAGACGGCACCGGGTTGCTCACGGCATCGCGCGCGCAAGCCGTCAGCCCCAGAGCGATGAGACAAATTACAAGATGTCTTTTCATCACTTCCGATTTCCTATTGTGTAGGAGAAATCCCAGAATGAGGACCGCAAACGCACGTGCCGCGCACCCACGGCAAGGCCGAGCGGGTGAATCGAACGCCGAGGGATCTCGGCCGGGAGAAGGCCCGTCGCGATTCGCCGTTCCATCGGATGAAGAGGCTGCACCGTGGTCGACTTCTCCGACTCGGTGCAGCCTCATGGCGAAGTCGGTGGCGGAACACCGGTAAGGGTTGCACTTCGCTTCGGCGGCGGTTTCAGTCGCCGGCGGGGGCGCGCGGGTTGACCGTCACGCTTTCGTTCCAGGTGCGGGTGCCGCCTTGCGGGTCGGTGAGCGTGACCTCACGGGTGACGGTTCCGCCCTCGCGGAGGCGCTGGATGCTGCGCTGCCGGGATTGCCCGTCCGGGTTCGTGGCCGACTGCTCCTTGATCACCCCGTTGTCCGTGCGGGTCACGTTGGATTCGAAGGCACCGCTTTTGCCGCCGCTTGTGGAATAAACGCCGGTCACGCCGCGGCCCTGTTCGGTCTTGCGAACGGTGCTGTCGACGGTCCGGGTTCCCCCTTCGGGGCCGGTGGTGATGGATTGTACCGCGCGGGAACCGTCCGGATTGCGGGTGATCGTCTTTTCGACCTCGCTCGTTTTTCCGTTTGTGCCGGTGCGGGTGCCCTCGACCGTGTAGGTGCCCGGTCCGGTTCGGGTGACGGTGCCCTGGCGCGAGCCGGTCTTTCCGTCGGCCCGGGTCGTGGTCGCGGAATAGCTGCCGGTACCGCTCTGCCGGTCCCAGTTTTTCTCGGCGAGGCGGCTGCCCTGGCCGCGCTCGTTTTGCCAGTGGGTCGTTCGCTCGGCCTGTCCCGGGCTGCGATTTATCTGCTGCTGCCAAGTGCCGCTCGTCCTGTGCCCCTGGTAGCCGCCGGAGCGGGACTTCTGGCCGGCGAGCGCATCGAGGCTGACAAGAAACGAAATCAGGAATGCGGCGGTCGTGAAGGCGATGATGCGACGGCTGAACATACAAAACCTCCTTGGGCGTGCGAGCCTCTCGCTGGGTTTCCGCCCGCGCTTTGGTTTCGCGGGTCTCGACGGGTTAAACCCGCCGGGGTCAAAAAAGTTTCGCGCCTATTTTTTCAGCGGGGTTGAAGCGGGGGGGATCGGCTGCCTCAGCGTCCGGAGGTTCGACCAAAATCCCCTTAGGCCTGCAGCGGCCCAAGAGAGTTTCGAGGGAGGGCGATCCTCGTTTACCGGGCCCGGCGATCGCGGTCCTCGAAAAACCTCTCCCGCAGCTCTTCGCGACGCTCGGGGGGCAGGCTCTGCCAGCGCTGGAGGCGCTCACGAAGCTGCTGTTTCTGCTCGGGGCTCATCTGCCGGTAGCGCTGGAAGCGCTCGCGGAGGCGCTCCTTCTCTTCGTCGCTGAGATTCTGCCAGCGGCGGAACCGCTCGCGTAAGGCACTCTTCTCCTCGGCACTGAGCGACTGGTAGCGCTGCCAGTTGGAGAGGATCCGCTCGCGCTCATCGGGCGGGAGCCGCTTGAAGCGCTCGTAGCGCTGCCGCAGTTCCTTCTGCGTTTCGGGGTCGAGCTGCTGCCAGCGCTCCAGGCGCTCCTGGAACCGGGTTTTCTCCTCGGGGGAGAGTTGCTGCCGGCGCTCGGCGGCGCTCGGGGCGGGCGATCCCTGCGCCAGGAGAAGAAAGTCAGGCTCCGGTGGCCGAAGATCGGCCGCCGGCAACGGAGCGGCGGCCAGCACGAACGCCGCCGCGGCCGCCCATCGGATCAACGCTGCGGGGCGGCCTGCGCGGTGGTTGCGGGAGCGTGGATCAGTCGTCATGCTTCTTCTCCTCGGGAACCCAGAGGGGGATCCTATCGAGACCCTCTTCCAGGAGCTCCAGCGCCTCAAGCATCTCCCCCAGCTCGACAATCTCCATCTCCTCGGGCGGAACCTCCGTCGTCTGGGCTCCGATGCCGGCGGAAAGCCACGCCAGCAGAAGCCCGGCTCTCCAAAGCGCCGGGAACATGCCGCCTGCTCCGTTACGAGGTCTCCATTCCGTCGAGCGCCTGGATGACCTCCAGGTCGGGCAGGAATTCCAGCACGTGGATCAGCTCCAGATTCTCCGCCAGCTCGAGCGATTCGATCAGCTCCAGGTCCAACCCGTTCCAGGAGACCGCGGTGTGGCGCCCCTGATCGGCGATTTTCAGCTGCACCTGCACCACGCCGATTCCGATGACGACGACAAGACACGCGGCGGCCAGGGCGGGCAGAAGGTACCGGCGGAAGGAAAAGCCTCGGAAGGCCTCAACCCAGGGTGCGTCCCCGGGCCTGCGCTCCGCCAGGCGGGCGTAGAAGCGGCTGAGGTAAGAGGGGCTTGGCTCGATTTCGTCGAGCTCCCCCAGCATCGCCCATGTTTTCGAGAGGATCTCGGCTTCGCGCCGGCAATCGGCGCAGTCGCCGAGGTGCGCGGCGACCCGCTCCCGTCCGATCTCGTCCAGGGCATCGTCGATATACAGGCTCAACAGTGTGCGGATGTCCTTGCACTTCATGGCTCCCCTCTGCCGGTTTCAACACGCCAGGCCCGGAAAAGTTCCGGACCCGGAGATCTTTTCATTTTTCCACCCAGGGCGTAAGTTCCCTGCGCAGGTGCTCCTTGGCCCGATGAAGAAGTGACTTGACCGCTTTCTCGGAGGTTCCCAAGATGGCGGCGATTTCCCCATAGGAGAGCTCTTCGTAGCGCCGCAGGATCACGGCCAGTCGCTGGTTTTCGGGCAACGCGTCGATGGCCGCGCGCACGGCCGCGATCCGCTCGCGCCGGATCAGCTGCTCCTCGGCCGGCGGGGAGGGGTCGGATGGAGCCGCCGGGGCGCGCCCGGCCGGCGTCGACTCCATCGCCTCCAAGGAAGACCCGTCGTGTGCTCGGCGCCGCAATTCGTTCAGGGCGAGGTGCTTGGCGATCGTCAAGAGCCAGGTGCGGAAGGCCGCGCGCGGCTCGTAGCCGGCCGCGCTGCGGTAGACCTTGAGGAAGATCTCGTGGGTGAGCTCCTCGGCGATGTCGCGTCGGCCTACGAAGCGGTAGACGAAGTTCAGAACCCGGCGGAAATGACGTCGCAGGAGTTCTTCGAAGGCGGCCTTCTCGCCGCGCTTGAAGGCGAGCATCAGCCGCACATCCGGGTCGAAGGCGGCATTCCTGCGGAGTGGAGTCTGCATCGTCATGGGCGTCGAACCGAGGCGCTGCGGCGGGACCGGGGGGATCCCGCCCGAACCCACGCCCGCAGCCGGCCTCTTTCCTCGCCATCGGCCGCGGGGCCATTGGCCTCAAGTCTCTGACGCCCTCGCGGGATTTGCGGTTTACATGAAGATTCGGGTAGTAAGGTTGATCATTGGATGAGACCCTAACCAAACCATTCTCTTCTACCCCCATCGGGGCATTCGGGAGGAGCGAGAACCTTCCGGTTGGGTTGCGGAGATGGAGGGGGCAAACCCCCAATCCGCTCGGGCAGCCGACCGTCTAAGCCGCGGAAGAAGACCCGATGAACGATGCCATTGTCGTCGAGGGCTTGAGCAAGCGTTTTGGAAAAGTCCAAGCGGTCTCCGAGCTGACGTTTTCCGTTCGGCAGGGGGAGCTGTTCGGTTTTCTCGGGCCCAACGGCGCCGGCAAAACCACGACCATCAACATGCTGACGGGACTGGCGCGGCCGGATGCGGGGGCCATCCGTCTGGGGGGCATCGACTGCACGAACCGACCGCGGGCGGCTCTGCATCGGATCGGGGTCGTCCCGGACGAGAGCAATCTGTATCCGGAACTCACGGGCTTTGAAAATCTCTGTTTCTGCGCGGCGCTCTACGGGCTGGGCAAAGCCGAACGTCGGGCTCGGGCCCGTGAGCTTTTGGATCAATTCGGCCTCGCCCCGGCCGCGGACCGCAAGTTCGGCGGATACTCCAAGGGGATGAAGCGGAAGCTGACCATCGCCGCGGGCATCATTCACCGGCCGGAGATCCTGTTCCTCGATGAGCCCACGAGCGGGATCGATGTGGCGAGCGCGCGGCAACTGCGTCAGCGGATCGCCGACCTCCATCGGGCCGGGACGACGATCTTTTTGACCACCCACTACATCGAGGAGGCGGAACGCCTCTGCGGCCGCATCGCTTTTCTCGTGTCCGGCCGCATCGTCCGGACCGACACGGTCGCGCATCTGATTCATCCGGTTCACGACAAGCATGTAGTGCAAATCAGCTGCTCCACCATGCCGAACAACATCGGAAGCAGACTGCTCGAGTCTTTCTCCGGAATGGAATTCACGATACGGGGGCACGGCGTCATCCGGGTGGAAGCCGGCGAACCGATTCGCGTCGGACCGTTGGTTCGTTTTTTGGAAGAGCAGGGCGCCGAGGTCGCCGAGGCGCGCAGGATGCGGCCTTCTCTGGAGGACATCTTCGTACAAATCACCGGCATCGAAGCCAACGCCTTGAGCAAAGAGAAGGAAAAAGGTGGAGGCGGACGATGAAACGCGGGATCGCCTTCTGGAACATCTTGGTCAAGGATATGCGCACCTATTACCTCAAGCCGCCGAACATCAGCTGGGGCCTCATTTTCCCGCTGGCCTGGGCGGGGATGTTTTTCATCAAGTCCGGAGAGAGCCTCGAAAGCATCCGGACGCTGCTTCCCGGGGTGACGGCCGTCGCCGTTTTGTTCGGCACCACCTCGATGCTGGCGGTGACGGTGACCTTCGAAAAAAAGAACCGCTCCTTCGAACGGCTCCTGACGGCGCCCCTTCCTTTGGAACTGCTCATGCTCGCCAAGACCGCCGGAGCCATTCTCTTCGGGGCGGCAAACGCCTTTCTGCCGGTTCTGATGGCATCCTTTCTCGTCGACCTGTCGGCGGTGCTGTGGCATGTGTTCGTTCCGGCCGTGATTCTGATCGCCGCGGCCTCGACGTTTCTCGGCTTGTTCATCGCCGTGGCGGTCAGCGAGGTGTTCGAGGCCCAGACGTTTTCCAATTTCTTCCGTTTTCCGATGCTCTTTTTGTGCGGGCTTTTCTTCCCCGTCGAGAAGCTGCCGGGGGTTCTCCAGCCGCTCGCCTACGTGCTGCCGCTGACCTACGGGGCGGATCTGCTTCACGGAGCCGTACACGGCGAACATGCCCTGCCTTATTCCCTCGACCTGTTCCTCCTCAGCGCCTTCGGTGCCGGCTTGTTCGCGGCCAGTCTTTGGCACATCAAGCGCAAATGGATCCTCTAATCGCGAATCCCCTCCGCCGGCGTCGATTCCGGCATCTTGCGTCGCCTGTCGGAAGACCCCGGGGATCGCTTCCCATGTCAAGGTTGGAAACCCATAGGGAGCTTGACTGCAGAAGGTTTTGGGGTTGTGATGATGGGACTCGGCAGTCGGACGTCGGGTAACCGTGGGAAGACCTCTGGACCAAGGAGGAATGCTCATGAGCCGCTCGATGGAAGGCGCCAATTCCGGCACAAGGGTTCTGTGTGGTTCTTCTTCTTTTCGCTCTTTTTCACTTTCCGGTCGGCGCGGCGGATCAGGCCCCCGCCCTGGCCTGGGACTCCCAGAACAACCGCCACCTCCTCGTCTACGTGCAACAGGATATCGGGCTTTCCCCACGCGTTTATGGGAAGTGGCTCGGATGCGACGGCTCGGCTCAGGGGGCCGCGTTTCTCATCTCGGATGCGGATTCGATGGAGAAGCGCGCACCCTTCGTGGTCTTCGACAGCGTCAACCGGAGGTTCCTGATCGTCTGGGAGGACAACCACAGCGGTCTCTCGTTCGATGTTTACGCCCGGCTGCTCGATTCCTCGGGGACGCTGGGCGACGAGATCGTTGTCTCCAGCGCGGATCGGTCCCAGCGAAAGCCGAAGGTCGCTTTTGACACCGCAAACGAAGCGTATCTCGTCGTCTGGCAGGATGACCGCAGTGCAAACGACGTGGACCTCTACGGCCAGCGGATCGCCGCCGACGGAACGATTCGCGGATTGAATTTCCCGGTCGCCGAAGCCGGCGGCAACCAGGCAAACCCCGCGGTCGTCTTTGATGCCGCCAACCGGCGGTTCCTGGTGGTCTGGGAGGACAGCCGCAGCGGCGAAAGCGACCTCTACGCCCGCCACCTCAACGCCGACGGCACGCCGGACGGCTCCGATTTCGTTGTCTCCAGCGCCGGAGACGATCAAATCGCCCCCTGCGCCGCTTACCACCCCCGACAGGCCAATGTCTTGGTCGCCTTCCAAACCAGAAGGCTCGAGGCAGACGTCGAACTTTCGGTCATTCAGACGGCGCTTGTCGGTCCGCCCTGTCAAGAGGGGGGTAACGGGGATGGCGCCAGCGATCCGGGAGGCCAGGGATCAAGCGGCGGCGGCGGAGGCGGGGGATGCTTCATCACCGCCGCCGGCTCGGAAAACGTTGCGCCCCGGCGCCGGGGAATGCCCTGAGCCGCGGCGAAAGCGCACCCGAGGGGGCGGAAAGAAAGAGGATCGCCCCCTTCCTCCGTGCCGCACGGAACCTCGAACCCTTGGAGGCAGGCGTGTGAGGAAAGGGCGGGAAGGGAAATCCATCGGCGCCCATGTCAGCGCGGCCGGCGGGGTGAACCAGGCGCCCTTGAACGCGAGCCGGATCGGGGCGACCGCTTTCGCCCTTTTCACCAAGAACCAGCGGCGGTGGCAAGCAAGGGCGCTTGGCGAAGCGGAGATCCAGAAGTTCAGAGAAAACTGCCGGCAGGCGGGCTTTGCTCCGCGGCAGATCCTCGCTCATGCCGGCTACCTCATCAACCTCGGGCATCCCGAGCGGGAGGGGCTCGAGAAATCGCGCGCGGCCCTCCTCGACGAGATGCGCCGCTGCCGGCAACTGGGGATTTGCGCCCTGAACATCCACCCCGGAAGCCACCTCGGCCGGATCGCGGAAGCCAAGTGCCTCGCCCGGATCGCCGCCTCGATCAATCGCGCCTTGGAAGAAGTCCCCGAAGTGAGGGTCGTGATCGAGAACACGGCGGGCGAGGGCGGCCATCTCGGCCATCGTTTGGAACACCTGGCCGAGATCCTCGAGCGCGTCTCCGACCGCTCGCGGGTCGGCGTTTGCCTCGATACCTGCCACGGGTTTGCCGCGGGCTACGATCTCGCGAGCGAGGAGGGCTACGCGGCGTTTTTTTCACGCTTCGCTTCCGTGGTGGGCTTTGCGTATCTTGCGGGGCTGCACCTGAACGACAGCAAGAAACCCCTGGGGAGCCGCATCGACCGCCACGCCGGAATCGGCGAGGGGGCGCTCGGGCTCGAGGCTTTCCGGCGCCTCATGAAAGACCCGCGTCTGGACGGCATCCCCCTGATTCTCGAGACCCCGGACCCGGCCCGCTGGGCCGAGGAAATCCGTCTTTTGCGCGAAATGGCGCAGTAGGGGACGCCGCGAGGGCCGATTTCGGCTACGGCTCGAACTCCAGTGTGCGACTGCACTCGGCTTTTATGGCCTTGTCGATCGGAAGGGATACCGCCGTCATGAGGCTTTAACTTCCGTCGGCGGGGATCTCTTCCCAGAGCCTCTCGATTGCCGTATGCTTGTTTTCGATGGGTCATTTCCGTTTCTGCCGGTTTGGGGTTGCGGAGAACCGGTTACGGACTTGTCCTCCATGGAAAAGGGCGGATTGTATGGCGCGCACTTCGGTGTGGAACAGAATCTTGAGTGAGGGCCGATGATGCGTATTTCGTTTCTGCCGTTGTTTTTCGGGTTGTGGATTTTTCTTTCCTGTTCATCAAATTCCGGTTCCACGGACTCCTCGAATGCCGGCGAGCCGATGGAACCCGTGGCGGGGGAATGGATTCAGCACGCTCATGACGCCCAGCGCACCGGCTACACCCCCCATGCGGTGCCGCCGCCGTGGCGCCTGAAGTGGATCTATTTCAATGAGCGCGTGCCGGAAGGAGACCCCGGACTGCCGCGCAATGTCCAGCCTGTGACGGGGGATGGCCGGGTATACTTGGCGCTGGGGCGTTGGGGCGTGATCGCCCTGAAGGAGGAGGACGGCTCCACGGCATGGGAAAACGGCACCCTGGAAGGCTCTGCCGCGGGCACGCCGGCCTTCGATGCCGCTACCGGGTCGCTTTTCGTAACCACGACGGCCGGCCGACTCTATCGACTGCACGCCCGCACCGGGGAAATCCTGCAGAGCTTTGCATTTCCCGCACCGGATCAACGGATCGCCCACATCGACGGAGTCTCCGATGCCTTGACCGGGGCTTTGGAGCGTGCCGGATTCTCGTTTGCACCCCTGCTCTTCGAAAACCGGATCGTCGTTTCGGCCCGGGAAGAAGTGATCGCTCTTTCCACCCGGGATTTTTCCGTTCAATGGACCTATGCGGCCGGATCGGAAGTCCAGACCCCCGCCGCCTTATCGCCATCCGCCGGAGTGGTCGTCGTGGCCACCCGCGATCTGCATGTGCATGCCATCGATGCCGTCAACGGCACCCGCCGCTGGCGCGTGAAACCATACGCGGTGGAGCGTCCCTCCGCGGATACGGATTACCTGTTTTCCTGGCCGGTCATCGCCGAACAGCATGGACTGGTGCTCATGCGCATCCGCCATGCCTGGCAGCTGAGCAACCGGCAATGGCCGGTTTCGCTCGCCGAAATGCGCTCCCTGCTCACGGAGCGCCCCGAACTCGAGGCTTTGGCCGCATTGCGTCTGGCTGACGGCTCGAAAGCCTTTCTGGCTCTGGTGGGCAACGGCGGGTACGGCAACGGTGATTACATGCCCATGGGATCCCCTCCCGTAGTCAAGCGCGACGGGGTGCATGAGGTGGCCTACAGCGTCATCCGCGGCCGGGACATCTACGATTGGCGATGGGATTCGAGTTTCGGGGAAATGGTTCTCGACGATCAGACCGTCCCCGGCCTCCGTGCGGGCGATGTGCGCTTCATTTACTTCGACCCTGCCGGCGGAAACACGCCCTGGCCGGAGCCTTTTCTTCTCACCGACGAGCAGCCGTTCGTCACCATGGCCGGCAATTATCTCTTCGGCGCCCACTGGGCGGCCGGCCATAGCCTGGAGATCATCGATCGCTCTGCGGCGTTGGGCAGTTATCCGAATCCGATCCGAACGCGGCCGCTGCCCCAGATCATCGAGTCGACGACCACGTGCCGAAACGATGCTCATTTCTGCGATGGCCCCCTGGAAACCGATCCCCCGGGCCGCATTTACGGCCCGAACGGCTTTTACATCCGATACGGAGCCGGTGCCTTTTACGACCGGCACTGGAGCGAGTACGCCACGTGGATCGTCTCCAACGACACGATCTATTTTCGGAGTTGTTCCGGCACGCTCGTGGCTCTCCAACACGACGACGGCACAACGAAAAAAACCGGTCGTATGTCTCAAATGCCGGCCGTTTCCTCGCTGCCGGAGGATCCCGAACGGCAAATCGGTTGGGCGGACGCCCGTCCGCATGTAGGCCGGATGGTGATCACGAGCGGACGTGTGGCCAAAGTCATTCGCAACGGGAAGCGTGTGTACTGGGCTTTCCGGACGCCTCACCGGGGTTCCCTCATGGCCGTCCTGTCCCCGCAGATGGATGCCGCCTTGAACGTGCATCCCGGAACGCTCGTGCATCTGCGTGGTCCCCTGTCTTGGTACCAGAACGACCCCGTGATGGATTTGCAGGATCCGAGAGCTTCTTTTCGTGTCGAGGGAGGTGCGGATCATGCGAAATGAACGCCCGGTTGCCCTTTGCTTCGTTCTGGTGGCCTCGATCATGCTGATCTTTTCTTGCGCCGGCGGAAGTCAAGACCAGACCGCAGAAAACAAAGACACCAACACCCATACCTATCTTCCTGCCGGCAGCATTCCCCGGCTGTACGTGCCCCGCCATGAGTTTTCCTCCGATCCCCGCTGGCAGCGCACCACTCCCTTCTGGTTCGGCACGCTGGGCTCATCCGGTGTTTCGGTGGAATGCCGCGCCGCCTGGACTTCCGTGGGACTTGTGCTGCGGGTGGTATCCCTGGATCGCCACATTTACGACGAGGCCGGTGCGGACGACGATTGGTCCCGATGGGATGCCGTGACGCTGCTCGTGGACACTCAGACGGATTCCACCGCTCCCGACAGGACCTCGCGCCGTCTCGTGGTCCAGGCACGTCGCCACGGCACGGAACGCAATCGATGGTACGTAGGGCAAGGCGGGGCCTGGGTTCCGGCCGAGATCCCCTTTTCGCCGCTGTCCACCGTGCAGGCTGCCTCCGTGGGTCTGGAGAAAGGTTACCGGGGGGAAGGTCGCGACGACAGTCGCGGTTGGCATGTGGTCATGTCTCTGGGATGGGAGGCGCTCGGGATCGCCCCGCCGGCTTCCTCGCCTGTCACCTTGCGCGTGGGTCTCATCGTGCATGACCGCGACGATCTGGAGGGTCTCCGGGTCCAGGAGGCGCGCTGGCCAACAGAAGCCCTGTCGGAAGACGACCCCCAGAGTTGGGGCCTTTTGGAGCTGATCCCTCTGAGCTTTGCCGATTGGGACGCCAGCGGCGCTTCCTCATCGAAATCGGGCGCGGCCTATGCGATCGGCCAGGAACCCGAACCCTTCATCCCGGGAACGGAGCGAACCTTGACCCTCCGTACGGGCGTCGGGGACCTCAGCGTCCAAAATGCATCCGTCGGCGCCTCGGGCATCCTGTGCTCGGGGGATGATGACTACAACTTCGGCGATGGTCCGGACTCCTTCGGCGGGGAGACCCGCCGAGAATATTTTCATGTCCAGAACCAGGCCGATTACGCCGACTGGCCCTGCTTTGCCCGCGCCTACGTCCGCTTTCCGCTGAACCTTCCGCCCGAGGCTGCCGTGGTCTCCGCGCGGCTGGTGCTGCACCACAAGCAGCCCACCGGCGGTGGCGACGAGGGGGATCGGTCCTTGATTCATGCCTTTTGGACATCCCCCCTGCTGCGGGGCGGGGCTACGCTCTGGACCACCGGGAACCTTACCTGGAACAGTGCCCCGCTGCCGCTGGAAAACCTGTCGGGGGCTTGGGGAAACCGCACCGGCGTCATGGAAACCGGTTGGGACAATCTTCCGGAGTGGTCCTGGGAGGTGACCCGTGCCGTCCGTTTCGCCCGGAGGGAGGGGACCATTTCTTTTGCCCTGTTCTCCTCCGACGACGAGTACCATACCGGCAAGGAGTTTGTGCGCTCCGAGGACTTCCCGGATTGGGGGAACCCGTCTTTCCGGCCGACCCTGGAAATCGTGCTGGCCGACCCGGCGGCCCGGTAGAACGGTCTTGCCGGAGATTTCCAACGTTCGGTCGCAGCGTGCAAAATCGCCAGGGCACTTGATGAGAACTCGTTCGGCTGCATTTTCCCCTGTGTCGCAGCCCCGACGTGGCGCTGGTCCTGATCGCCGCTTTTCCGCCACGGGTCTCAGCGATTCCGAGCCGGATGATGCAGTAAAGGAATTCCGTGGGAATCGGGCAAAGGCGTTGCGAGGTTTTTGGAGAGAGAACCGCGGATCCGTGCGAGTGTTGGAGGACAGCATGCGGAACACCCTGCCGTTTGTTGTTCTCATCGCCGCGGGGCTGCTTGCGGCCGAAGCGGCGGCCGAGGAGTGCTGGACGGCGACCCTTCAGGTAGCCGTCGAGGAGAGCGCGCAGCGCGAGGGGAGAAAGAAAAACGAGGTTTCCCGCGAAAGCTTTCGGGTGCAGGGGGAGGGCGAGGTTCGTTTTCTTGCCGGAGGGGGAAAAACCGGGATTGTCCACCAGAGCCTTCAGGGCAGCTGGGAGGGGACGATGTTTCGGGAAACCTCCTGCGGGGTCCACGAGGGGAAAATCAGCGGGCTGTTGACCGAGGGGGTGATGCGCAACGAGCAGATCCACACCGCCTTTTGGCCCGTGCTCATGGAGAGTCACGCCACGGTGAAGGCCGTGAAGGGCTGCCGCCAGGAGGCCATCCCCGCCGTTTCGGAAACGGAAGAGCGCGCCGACCCGCGGTTCCACGATATCGTCCACCCAAACCTGGGCAAACTGGTTTCCCTTTGCAAGAAAGCCCGCGCGTATCCGATGCTCGGGGAATGCCGTACGACGGCCGATGAGATTTCCGGGCATTTGACGCTCACGGAGACCTCGCCGGCGACGGGTGAGCCGGCGACGCTGAATTGGGGGATTCCGGATTATCGCTACCGGACACGCTACAGCTGGTCGGCGCGGCGGGTCCCGTGCGCCTGTACGGCCACCGTGGTTCACCTGGTCGGGGAAGCGCAATTGAACGGCCGCCCGCTCGGTAAGGGGATCGAGTTCAACCTGAGCGGGGCGACGATCGAGACGGTCGGCAGGAGCCAGGTCGTGATCGAAACCGCCGATCATGTTCAGATCCGCGTCAAACCCCGGACGATGATTGATCTCACCCACCTCTGTCGGGAGATCGAAACGGAGCGGGATCGAAGTCCCCGCCTGATCCGGAATCTCTCCGGCGCTTTGTATTTGATCCTAAAAAAAATCGACGCTGAGGACGCCCCCGAGAGGTTGGGGATCAGGACCGGCGGCGGTGTTCGGGGGAGACTGCGCCGGGAAAGAACGCTGCTCGCCGCGGCCGGATTCCCGCCGGGAACGGTTTCGATGCCCGTTTTCCCGGCCGAGGCGGGAGCATCCGAAGAGCGGTCGGAAATCGACGAAACTGCGGCGCGTCAGGCTCCGGCGGCCGTTTTCTGCCGCTACCGGCCGGAGGAAGGCGATCTCTTGGTCGAGGCATTGCGGGGAACCCTTACGGTACGCGACTCCGCCGGCGGTACGTTTCTCCTGCGGGAAGGCGAGGTCTTTCGCCGGCGCTGGTCTCCAGAAATCGACCCGGCAAAAATGCCGACGATCGAAGCCTGGCTCCAGCCCCATAGGGGACGTCCATTCATATATTATTATTTTACTTCCTGCCCGTTGCCAACCTTGAGGAGATGCGGCGACAGCCGAGAGGAGTCCCATGGAGATTTCTTCTCTGGAAGTTGTTTCGGTCGTCGGGATCCTATCCGTTTTGTTTGCCGTCGTCGTGCTGCTCGTCATCACGGCGCGCCGGAAAACCCTGGAACCCGAGGCCTTCGAAAAAAGACTGCGCGATCTCGAGCAGTTTCACGAGCGCACCGAGCGCACCCTGCGTGAGGAGCTGGGACGAAACCGGGAAGAATCCGCGGCCGTCCAGCAGCGGCTCAGGCAGGAAATCGCTTTCGTGATCCGCAAGTTCGGGGAGGGGCTCCAGCAGCAGCTCGAGCGTTTGACCCGCGGTCTGGGCGAGCGCCAGGATCTGCTTCGCGGCGCCGTCGAAGAGCGGCTTGCGCGAATGCTCAGGGAGGCAGCCGAGGGGCTCGATCGGCTGCAGGGAGCGTTTACGGGCGCAAGCGGCCGGATGCGCGAGGAGACAGCGCGGGCGCTCAAGTCCTTCAACGATTCGGTCCTGCAGGCGGTGACGGCGATGAGTGAGCTTCAGAAAACGGAGTTTGCGGCTTTCACGGCCCAGCTGGGGCGGCTTTCCGAAGCGAATGCCCAACGCATGGAGTCCTTGAGGCAGGCGGTCGAAGAAAAGCTCGGCCGGATCCAAGAAGAAAACCGCATGCGATTGGAAGAGATGCGCCGCACCGTGGAAGAGAAACTCGAGGGGACGCTCGAGAAGCGGCTCGGGGAGTCCTTTCGACAGGTGAGCGAGCGTCTGGAACAGGTGCACCGCGGGCTGGGCGAGATGCAGATGCTTGCGGCCGGGGTGGGCGATTTGAAACGCATGCTCGCCAACGTGAAGACGCGCGGGACCTGGGGCGAGGTCCAGCTGGGGGCTCTGCTTTCCGAAGTGCTCACGGCGGAGCAGTTCGCCGCAAACGTGACGACAAAGGAGGGCGGCGAACGGGTGGAGTTTGCGATCCGCCTCCCGGGGCGCGGGGAGGAGGAGACGGTTCTCTTGCCGATCGATGCGAAGTTCCCGCTCGAGGATTATCTTCGCTTGACCGAGGCTCAGGAGCGTGCGGATGCCCCCGCTGCGGAGGAGGCATCGCGCGGCCTGGAGATACGTATCCGGCAGTGTGCGGCGGATATCGCCCGCAAATACCTGAACCCGCCGCGGACGACCGATTTTGCGATCTTGTTTCTGCCGACCGAGGGCTTGTTCGCCGAGGTGATGCGCCGCCCCGGTCTTGCCGAGGCGGTCCAGCGAGAGAGCCGGGTCGTGATCGCCGGGCCCACGACGCTGTGGTCGATTCTGACGAGTTTGCAGATGGGTTTCCGCACGCTTGCGATCCAGAAGCGCTCCAGCGAGGTCTGGAATCTGCTTGCCGCGGTGAAGACCGAGTGGGGTCGCTACGGGGAGATCCTGCAACGGGTGCAAAAGAAGCTGCAGGAAGCCTCGAGTACCATCGAAAAGGCCGAAAGACGAAGCCGGGTGATAGGGCGTAAGCTGCGGGAGGTCGAGGAGCTCCCGGCAGATGAAGCGCGCGGCCTGCTGAGGCTTGAGGCCGCCGAAGTCAAGGACTCCTCCGATTCTAACCTTTTCCGATTTTAGTCGCTTTTAGGGGACGTCCATTTTTATATCATTATAAATTTTCTTAAGTGATATATAAATGGACGTCCCCTCTTTACTCTTTATAAAATATAAAATGGACCGTGAACGCACTTTTTATGACGAGCGGCCCGACTATAGCCGGCCGCGCCTTGCCATCCCGGAGTTCTTCCGACTCCGGGCGGCGGAGAAGCTCGCCTTCCTCTACGGGAAGCGAGGGGCGGCGATTTGGCTGCCCGAGCTCGAGCGGGTCATCCAGGTGCACCACGCCTGCAAGCCGCCCGCGATGCTCGCCAAGGAGCTGGCCTACGACCCGCGCCGGCGCTTTCACCAAGAGCACATCCTGCTCATCACCTACGGCGACATGGTGCGGGGAAGGGGGCCCACACCGCTTGCGGTCCTCCGACGTTTCGTCGAGCGCTATGCCGGGGATGCAATCAAAACGATCCATCTTCTCCCATTTTTCCCCTACTCCTCGGACCGCGGCTTTGCCGTGATCGACGACCGACGGGTGGATGAGCATCTGGGCTCTTGGGAGGACATTTATGCCGCCAAGCGGGGCTACGACCTTATGTTCGATGCGGTCCTGAATCACGGCTCCGCGCGAAGCGAGCTCTTTCAGGAGTTTCTGAATGGAAATCAGCATGTTAAGGAGTTTTTCATCGCCTTCCGCTCGCCTGACGAGCTTACCCTCGAGCAGCGGCGAAAGATCTTCCGCCCGAGGACCAACGACATCCTCACGCGGTTTGAGACCATCGAAGGTCCCCGCTGGGTGTGGACCACCTTTTCGCCCGACCAGGTGGACTTCAATTTCCGCAACCCCGCCGTTCTCCTGCGGATCATTGAGAGCCTCCTTTTCTATATCCGCAAAGGCGCCGATCTCCTGCGGCTCGATGCGGTCCCTTACATTTGGGCTGAACCCGGGACGGAAAGTGTACACCTGCCGCAGACCCATGAAATCGTGAAACTGTTGCGCGACGTGGTCGATCTGGCGGCTTCGGGCGTTGCGCTCGTGACTGAAACCAACGTGCCCCATGCCCAAAACGTCGCCTACTTCGGCAACGGCTGCGACGAGGCCCACCTCGTCTACAACTTCGCCCTGCCGCCGCTTGTGCTGCAGGCCTTTTTCACCAGGGATGCCGGCGCCCTGTCGCGCTGGGCGATGACGATGGATCCGCCCTCGGAGGAGGCGGCGTTTCTGAACATCCTCGACACCCATGATGGGATCGGGTTGCAGGGGGTACGCGGGATCCTCCCGGCGGGGGAGATCGACTTCATCGCCGAGGAGGCCCGGAAGCGCGGGGCGCTCATTTCGTACAAGTCCACGGAGGAGGGGGGCCGCGAGCCCTACGAAATCAACAGCACCTGGTGGAGCGCGCTCAACCCGGGCACAGAGGAGGAGGGAGTCGGGATGCAGATCGAGCGCTATCTCGCCTCCCGTGCAGTGGCCTTGGTGTTGCGCGGTGTGCCCGGAATCTACATCCACGGGGCCCTCGGCACCGCCAATGACTACGGGGCCGCCAAGGCCTCGGGCGTGAACCGCGACCTGAACCGCGGCATCATCGAAGAGGAGCTTGTCGCAGTCGAGCTCCGGGACCGGGGTTCGAAGCTCTCGCTTCTCTTCCGCGGCTGGCGTGATCTCCTGCTCGTGCGTCGCCGGGAACGTGCTTTCCATCCCCGCGGGCCGCAGCGGGTACTCATGATCTCGCCGAAGGTTTTCGCCCTGCTGCGGACCTCGCCGGAAGGAGATGAATCGGTGCTGACGCTGACGGGGGTGAGCCCGGTGGAGACCCGACTTCGCATTTCGCTCGCAGAGGCAGGCTTACGGGGTGGCGAGTTCCGCGATCTTCTGAGCGGGCAGATCGTTCCGGCCGCGGACGACACGCTCTCGCTCACCCTTTCCCCCTATGGACGCCTTTGGCTAAAATAACCGATAACTGATAGGGGACGTCCATTTATATATCATCAAGATGAATAAAGTGATATAAGAATGGACGTCCCCTGTAGGGTGGAGTTGAAGTAGCGAGGGTCGCCGGTGACTTCGCGGCCGAGCCACGGGGGACGGGGGAAGGCCTCGTCGGGGTGGGAAAGCTCGATCTCGGCCAGGACGAGTCCCGCGTGGCGGCCATGGAACTCGTCGATCTCCCAGCGGAAGCCTCCGAAGGGGACCACGTGGCGGGTCTTCTCCAACACCGCCCCTTCGCAAAGGTTAAGGAGCGCCTCGGCTTCCCGTGGGGGGATCTCGTATTCGAATTCGGAGCGGACCGCCCCCCGGGTGAGCCCCTTGATCGCCAGAAAAGCCCGCCCGCCGGCGATGCGCACGCGCACGGTGCGCTCCGGGTCGCGGTTGAGATAACCTTGGCGTAGCCGGATCCCCCCCTCGCCGCGCCAGCCGTCCCCCACCACCAAGAACTTGCGCTCGATTTCGATTCCCATTCTGGAAACGGCCCTTTGCCTGCCGCAAACCCCAGCCCGGAGGAACCGTCGGTGTTTTCGTGTCGACCCCAGCGCGAGGCTTTTCCTCTGAAATTCGGCCGTGGGGCTTTTCAAGCCGTCGCTTGCGGTTGCCGTTTTTTCTTGCCGAGAAGCATGTAGGTCACCTGAGCTACGGCGACGAGGATTCCCTCCTCGTCGAAGAGCTCGACCGCCACCGGACAAAGGGTGCGGCCGAACTTGATCACATGCGCCCGGGCCGTGACGTCGGTCAAACAGGGGGCGAGAAAGCGGATGTTCATGTCCGTCGTCGTAAGCCGGGTGTCGGCGCCGGTGCGCGTGAGAATCGCAAAACAGGCGATGCTGTCGGCCACGGTCATGAGCAGCCCCCCATGAAAGGATTCATAGATCCCATCCCAGGCCCGTTTCCGCGGCACGCGGGCTTCGCAACAGCCGTCGGCGAAATGAAGGATCTCCATTTGGAGGGTATCCACGATGGGAATGCGACGGATCCTCTCCAAAAGCTCCCCCGCGGGAACCTTCGCCGAGGGTGCCTGGCGGCATTTCGCTTCCATAAAACGTTCTGTCTTTCCCTCTGATTTCGGTGGACCTGCGTGGGCGGTCCCATGGCCGGAATTGACCGGTGAGGTAAAGGCCCCTCATGGAAGATGTCAAGCTTTTTTCTGAAACCCCAGTTTCAATCCTGTATCGAGCACCCGCTTTCGATCTTTTTCGTTCCACTCGTAAGCGATCTTAATATCACAATCCTACTCTCGTTCCGGGCGGTACGTATATTGCATAATCCTCGTGCGCTTTGTCCTTGACAGGCCGGTTCTTGCAGGGTAGGAAGCGCGACGGCCTGCCGCGATCTCGATACCTTGCACGGCGGGGTGCGGCGCGCGCAGCGCGAGAAGAAACACCAACCCGCGGAGGGACGATCCGGCTCTTTCTGCGGACGAAGCATTTCTACCAAGGAGGGCGGGGCGCAGGAGGCAAGCGCCCGGTCGGTTCGAGACGAGAGGTTCGACCCGTGGTTTCACGACGAAACGCATCGCCTGACGAACACGCTTCAATCCACCCAAATCGACGGACCGGCGGCCGCGCCATCCTGGTGGCGGTGGCCGCCCTTTTTCTGTTGGGCCCTTTCTGCCCTGTCGCCCATTCCCACCCCGTATCTCCGGGGAAAACCCCTGCAGAGGGAAAATCCTCCACCACCGTTCAGCAGGCGAAATCCGCCGGCGGAGCGAAGACGGTCAAGGCCGTTCCGGCCCCCCGCACGCCGGCGGCCGGAAAGAACGAAACCGGCAATTCGACGGCGGCGAAAAAGAAAAAGCCGCAACCCGCACCCGTCGTTTCTTCCAAAACCAAGGCCAAGGCCGAAGCGATCGCTTCAGAGCTTTCCCCCGCATTGCCCACGAGCCTCGAGCAGGAAATCGGAAAGTTCTTCGGGCTGCGCTACCGGCTGGGCGGCGAGGGGCGCGAGGGGTTCGATTGCTCGGGGCTGGTCAAGCGGATCTACGAAGACGCCTTCGGCATCCGCATCCCGCGAAGCTCAATCGAGCTGAGCCGTTTCGATCAGCTGCAGCCGGTCGCCACCGAGGAGCTCAAGCCCGGGGACCTCGTTTTCTTCGGGCCGAACCGCAAGCGCGTGAATCATGTCGGCGTCTACCTCGCAGGCGGTCGTTTCCTGCATGCCGCCCGCTCGGAAGGGGTGACCATCTCCAGCCTGGACGACCAGTACTGGAAGTCCCGTTTCATGTTCTCGCGCCGGATGAGCGGACTGAAGCTCGAGGAAGAGCGGGAAGATTTCGAAGCGCTGGGCTTCGAGCGCGAATTGAGAAAAGACGCCTTTCTCGCCGGTGTAGGCCGGGACGAGTTCGATGTGAGATTTCTCGACGCCGGAATCGAGATCAACGACATGCTCGAGCTTCTCGTGAGCGGATTCTTCCTGCGCGCGCTCGACCCCGGCGCCGGCATCCTGTCCGAAATGGACGCCGCTTCCGCCCCGGAGAGCGGAGGGGATCTGCAGTCGGGGGATGCCGGTTTCCGCGTGGGGGCCGCCTTCTCTCCCTTCGAGTGGATCAAGCTCATCCCCTCCATCTTTCAGTCGGAAAGCGACCGGGGCGAGCGGGGCGAGAGACAGCAGCGGGTGGGGCTCGAGACCTGGATGATCCTGCCCGAATCGCGCGTGGCGGTCTTTCTTGCCGCCCACGCCCGCAACCAGGAGGATCTGCTGCAGCGGCCGCTCGACATCAACCCCGACCTGCAGACCGCGGACGTCTCCCTCGGGCTGCACTACCAGTTCTCGGATGCGCTGCGATTCTCCCTCTGGGGATCGCACGCCTACCGGCCCGAGCCGGAGGACGCGGCCGCCGACGCCGGGCGCCGTGCCTCCACGAGCCTCGACCAGTTCTCTTTCCAGTTCCGGCTGCAGTTCTGAGCCCGACCGGCTGCAGCTTGCCGCTTCCGGGCCCCGGGACCAAGCCGGGCCGCCTCCCCGGCGTGCTCCTTATCCGGGGAAAGATCCCTTCGGTTTCCCCCACCCGCGAGCTCGACCGCGGCAAGGGTCCGCGCTTTCGGGTCCCCCGTGGCCCCTCAGAGCCGGGAGCGGGTGTCGCCGACGATGAAAGGGGTCGAGCGCACGCCGATGCTTCCCTTGCGCACCCACAGACGGAACATGGGCAGGGTCGCCCCTTCCATGTCCACGAGGCTCGGCAGCTCTTCCACGTAGGCGATGTCTTTTTTCTCGAACTCGTAGTAGACCGTGTTTGCGCTGTAGGGATCGACCAAGACCATGATCCGCTCGGCGTCGAAAGGATGCTTGCGCGGCGTGCCGGAGAAGGCCACGCAATCGAGTCTGAGGCGCTGAGGGTCCCGCGGCCGATGCCAGGTCTGAAGAGGAAAGAAATCAGCGGATGCGGAAGAAGGTTTCTCGGACATCGTCGGCTCCTCCAAAGCCCCGGCGCCGAAAGACCGGGATGAAGTTGATCCGCAACGGGAAAAACGAAACGGTCTCTGATCGGGTCCTGGATCCGGCGGAGAAACCCATGCCTGCGCTCTCTGCCGCGCAGGCGAAACATCTGCGGGGCTTAGCCCACCATCTGCGACCGGTCGTCCGCATCGGCGGCCGAGGGTTGACCGCGACCGTGCTGGCGGAGATGGAAGAGGCTTTGCTTGCCCACGAGCTGGTCAAGGTGCGCCTCCGGGATCTGCCCGACCGTCGGGAGCGCCGGCGGCTGCTCGTCGAGCTCGCCGCGAGAACCGCAAGCCATCTCGCCGGTGCGGTCGGTCTCACGGCCGTCTTCTTCCGCCCCCACCCCGACCCCGAGCGCCGCCGCATCGACCCTACGGCCGGGCGGCGCCCTCCCCGGGACGCGAAACGAGGATCTTGAGTCGCATTCCCGGGAGGATGGGCTTTTTGGGGTCGAGCCGGTTCCAGGAGGCGATCTCGGCGATCGAAACTCCGTGGCGCTCCGCGATCGCCGTCAACGTGTCCCCTTCCTGGACCGTATAGAACACCTCGCGCGGTTCGGGCAGCTGCGCCACCGCCTCGGCGAGGCGCCGCGCGAAACCGGCGGCCCCTTCCGGCGGAACCCGCAGCCGCTGCGGGCCTGCCGGCAGCTCGAAGCCGCGGATCTCCGGGTTCAAATCTTTTAAGGCTTTCACGTCCGTGCGGGCCGCCCGGGCGACGGCCAGCAGCGGAACGGGGCGGCGCAGTTCGAATTCGACCGCCGCCGCGCGCTCGGGGGGATAGAGATCTTCGGCTTCCAAACGGAAGCCGAAACGCACGGGGTTCTCGAGAATGAGTTTCGCCGCGAGGATCCGGAAGACATACCGCTGCGTCTCGAGCGGCAGGTAGAGCCGGTAAAAGTCCTGGGTTTCCTGGCGCGTGATCTCGGTCTGCAGTCCGTTTTCGCCCATGTTGTAGGCGGCGGCCGCGAGCGTCCAAGAGCCGAAGAGCTCCTTCAACTGCTGCAGGTAAGCGAGCGCCGCTTCGGTCGAACGGGCGAGGTTGCGGCGCTCGTCCCGCTGGCGATCGACCTGCAGCCCGTAGCGCTTGCCGGTCGGCTCGATGAATTGCCAGAACCCCATGGCCCCTTTCGGCGAGCTGGCATGAGGGCGCAGCGCGCTTTCCACGATCGGGATGTATTTCAGATCCGCCGGCAGCCCGAAGGCGGCGATCGTCTCCTCGATCGGGGCGAGGTGGCGGGGTCCGCGCTTGATCCAGAGGATCACCTGGTGGGGCTCGGCGAGCATGGAAAGGAGCTCGCGCTCGAGGCGTTCGCGCGCCTCGGGGTCGTGGAGCGGTGCGGGCTCGCCGCAGAAGTCGACCGGACCGCGGAACCGGGCGGCCCGAACCAATCCCGCGAAGTCGAGCCCCAGGGGCTCGTCAGCCGCTTGGGGGGAGGCCGCCGCGGGCAGTGCCGTCCACAACGCGGCCGCGGCGGCCAGGAACAGAGGGCGGAGACGGTGTTTCATACGGCCCCGGCCATCCTCAGGCGCGCAGTGCGGCGAACAGGGTCCAGCCGCCCACGGCGATGAAAAAGACGCCGGCGGCGAGCTTGATCACCGCGGGCGAGACGAATCGGCTCACCCCGGCGCCGAGCAAAACGGCGATGAGCGAGCTCAGGACCAGCGCGCCCGCCGCGCCGAGAAAGACCGAGAGCCGGGTGTTTTCGCAGTCGGCCGAAAAGCAGAAGGTGGCGAGCTGGGTCTTGTCGCCGAGCTCGGCGAGAAAGACGAAGCCGAAGGTGGTGAGCAGAATCTTGATGTCCATCGCGGTCCTCGATTCGCGGTTGTCACGGGTCGCCCCCCCGCCGTCACAGGGCGCGCAGAAACTCGGGCTTGAGGGGGACCTCCCCTTCAAGCGCTCGGTCGATCAGGGCGAGCACCGCCTCGCGGTCCCGGGGCAGCCGGGCCCGGATCGGAAGATAGTTCGAGGCGTGGTTGGCGTGGAAGAGCCCCTGGGTGAGGTGGGTCGCGGCGATCATTTCCCGCAATTCGCGCAACATCTCCGCGGGCTCGATCAGAACGAATTTGCCCTGGATCCAGTCGTCGTAGAGCGGGGTGCCGGGAATGAGCATCAGGCTGAGCGCCCCCACGTACTCGGGATCGATGGCCGAGAGGACCCGGCCGGTCTGCCGGGCGTGGAGGAGCGAGCGCTCGCGCCCCGCGATCCCCAGGATCACGGTGATCGAGAGCTTGATGCCGGCTTGCCGCGCTTTCGTCGCCGCGGCGATCATCCGGGCGGCATCGGCCCCTTTGCGGATGGCCGCAAGGGTGACATCGTCTCCGCTTTCCAGGCCGAAGTAGAGGATGCCGAGTCCCAGTTCGCGAAGCTCCCGGAGCTGATCCGGGGTTTTCCAGGACAGGCTCTTGGCGTTCGCGTAGGCGCCGACCCGGGTCACCCAGGGGAGCCGCTCGCGGATCGCCCGCAGGATGCGCAAGAGCCGCTCCTGGGGCATCACGAGCGCGTCCCCGTCGCAGAGGAACACCCGGCGCTGCCGCCGGAAGCGGGCCGCCGCGTAATCGATGTCGGCGAAGACGATCTCCTCGGGCTTGATGCGGAAGCGCTCCCCGGCGTAGGTGCCGCAAAAGGTGCAGCGGTTGCGGGAGCAGCCGACGGTCACCTGCAGCAGAATGCTGCCCGCTTCGCTCGGGGGCCGGATGATGGTGCCTTCGTAGTGCATGGCCGCAGGCGGGTCACTGGTTTCCCAGCCCGTTCGGTCTTCCACAGTCGGGGCAGACCCAGGTGATCCCGTTGCAGGAAAGGGTCCAGAAATTCTCGTGCATGCAGTCCTGGCAGAGACGAAACCCGCAGCGGCACACCCAGCAGAAGGGCACGCGCCGACGGCACAGCGGACATTCGGGGTCCCGCGGGCGTTGATGCCGGCGGCGGTAGGGACGGTCAACCGAGGAGCCGGGCATGTTCCCGCATCAGGCAGCGGTTCATCACCACGTCGATCCCGGCGCGGGTCAGGCGCTCGGCGGACTCCGCGTGCTCGATTCCCTCCTGCATCCAGAAGATCCGCGGTCTGCGGCGCAGGGCCTCTTCGGCGTGCACCGGCACCTGATCCGGGCGGCGGAAGACATCCACGATATCGACTGTGCCGGGGACGTCGTCGAGCGAGGGATAAGCCTTTTCCCCCAGGATTTCGGCCTGCGCGGGCCGCACGGGGATAATCCGATAGCCCTGGCGCTGCAGGTAAGCCGCAACCCGGTACGAATCGCGGTCCGGTTTCGGGCTGATCCCGATCACGGCGATCGTCTTGGCCGAAGAGAGCCGTTCGCGGATCTCCTCGTCGCCGGTCAAAATGCGTCCCTCGCTCATCGCCCATCCCCCTGCTTGCCGCCGCCGGCGTGCGGGTGTTATAGCGCTGCTGACGAGCAGAGCCTAATTCAGCGGCCGCACGGTGTCAACCGGCGCCGTGCGCCATGCGGAAGGAGCCCCGGCGGGTCAGCGGGCCATGGAGGCGATCTATCTCATCGACGGGACGGCCTACATTCACCGCGCCTTTCATGCCATTCAGGGGCTCTCCAACTCCCGCGGCCTTCCCACGAACGCCGTGTTCGGCTTCACCCGGATGCTGCTCAAACTGATCGAGGAGCACCGCCCGCGGCAGGCGGCCGTCTTCTTCGACGCCCGCGGACCGACGTTCCGCCACGAAATCTATCCCGCCTACAAGGCGAACCGGCCGCCCATGGCCGAGGAGATGGCGGTTCAGATTCCCTGGATCCGCCGCATCGTGGAGGCCTACCGCATCCCGGTCTTCGAGATGTCCGGCTTCGAGGCCGACGACCTCATCGGCACGGTCGGCCGGCGGCTCTCCGCGGCGGGCCGACCGGTCGTGGTGGTGACGGGGGACAAGGATTTCGTGCAGCTCGTCGACGAGCGGCTGCGGCTGTGGGACCCCATGAAGGACCGCGGGACCGACCTCGAGACCGTGCGGCGGGAGCTCGGCATCGAGCCCGCGCAGCTGATCGAGGTCATGGGCCTCTCCGGCGATGCCACCGACAACATCCCCGGTGTGCCGGGGGTCGGCCCGAAGACGGCGCTCGAGCTCGTGCGGAGCTTCGGGACGCTCGAGGGGCTCTACGCCGGGATCGAGCGGGTCGTGCGGCCCAAGCTGCGGGAGGCCCTGCTCGCCCATCGCGAACAGGCTTTCTTGAGCCGCAAACTTGCCACGATCCGCACCGATGCGCCCTTCGACCCGCCGCGGGAGGCCTTCGATCTCCGCGACCCCGACGTGCCGGCGCTTGCCGCGCTCTTCCGCGATCTCGAATTCCGCCAGCTCCAGCACCGCCTGCCTGCGGTCCAGGCCCGCCCGGTCAAGGACTACCGCGTTGTTCTGACCGAAGAGGAGCTCGCGGCGCTGATCACGCGGCTTACGAACGCCGGCCGTTTTGCGCTCGACACCGAGACCACTTCGCGGGATCCCATGCGGGCCGAGTTGGTCGGGCTCTCGTTCGCCGTGCAGCCCGACGAGGCCTTCTACATCCCTTGCGGTCACCGCTACCTCGGGGCGCCGGCGCAGCTTCCCCGGGAGGGCGTCCTCACCCGGCTTCGTCCGTTGCTCGAAAACCCGGCCTTCGGCAAGCTGGGACAGCATGTGAAGTACGACGCGATCGTGCTGGCGCGGCACGGCCTGCGCCTCGCCGGGGTGGTCTTCGACACCATGCTCGCCTCCTATCTCCTCGACCCCTCCAAGCGCGCGCACAGCCTGGATCAGATCGCACTCGATTTTCTGGACCACCGGCCGATCGCCTTCGAAGAATTGGTCGGCCGCCGTCGCGGGGTGGAGACCTTCGCCGAGGTGCCCCTCGAGCAGGCCGTCCCGTATGCCTGCGAGGACGCCGATCTGACCCTGCAGGCGGGCCGCCTGCTCGAGCGGCGACTCGAGGAAGCGGGCTTGAAGCCGCTCCTCGAAACGGTCGAGCTTCCCCTGGTCCCCGTTCTTGTGCGCATGGAAATGCGCGGGGTCGCCGTGGACCGCGCGCGGCTCGAGGAGCTGTCGCAATCCTTCGCGCGGCAGCTCGAGGAGATCGAGGAAGAGATCTACCGGCTGGCCGGCGAGCGCTTCAACCTCCACTCCAGCCAGCAGCTCGGGGCCGTGCTGTTCGAGAAGCTCAAGCTGCCCGTGCAGAAAAAAACCCGCAAGAAAACCGCCTACTCGACCGACGTCGACGTGCTCTCGGCGCTCGCCCGGGAGCATCCGCTGCCCGCCCTGGTGCTGCGCCAGCGCACACTCGCCAAGCTCAAGTCCACCTACGCCGACGCGCTGATCGGGCTCATCCATCCGGAGACCGGGCGTATCCACACCTCCTATCACCAGGCCGCCACCGCGACCGGGAGGCTGTCCAGTTCGGATCCGAACTTGCAGAACATCCCCATCCGCACCGAGGAAGGCCGCCAGATCCGCCGCGCGTTTGTCCCGCAGCCGGGCTGGCGGATGTTTTCGGCCGACTATTCGCAAATCGAGCTGCGCATCCTTGCCCATTGCTCGGAGGACGACACCCTGCTCGGCGCCTTCCGCCGGGGCGAGGACATCCACACCCGCACCGCTTGCGAGGTCTTTGAAGTCGCCCCCGGGGAGGTGACCGCGGAGCTCAGGCGGCAGGCCAAGGCGATCAATTTCGGCATCCTCTACGGCATGAGCCCCTTCGGACTGGCCCGCCAGCTCGAAATCAGCCCGAAGACGGCCAAGACCTACATCGACCACTATTTCGCGCGCCACCCGGGGGTACGCCGCTTCATCGAGCGGACCATCGAGGAGGCCCGACAGAAGCGGCAGACGAGCACGCTCCTCGGTCGGATCCGCCGGCTGCCCGACATCGCCAGTTCCCAACCCGTCGTGCGCCAGGCGGCCGAGCGCGTGGCGATCAACACCCCCATCCAGGGATCGGCCGCCGACCTGATCAAGCTCGCCATGATCCGCATCGACGCCGAGCTGTCCGCCGCCGGCATGCAGGCGGCCATGCTCCTCACAGTGCACGACGAGCTCGTCTTCGAGGCCCCGCCCGAGGAGATCGAGGAACTCGCGCGTCGGGTGAAAACCGTGATGGAGGGGATCTGGGAATTGCGGGTGCCGTTGGTCGTCAACACGGCCGCGGGGGACACTTGGGCGGATGCCCACTGAGCGGAGGGACACGCTTAAGCGTTGCGCGCGCGTCCGCGGGGGGCGGGTTCCTTCGGCGGCTCCGACGGCGGAAGGGGGGCGGCGGGGCGCACGGACTTTACGGTCTCCTCGACCGTGCGATAGATGTTCTGGAAGGCTTCGGCGAACCCGCTCGGCGAAAGCCGGCCGCACTCGATGAACTTGATCACGACTTCCTTGGCGGTTTTGAGGATCTGCTCGTCGATCGAGGCCATCCGGCAAGGCCGCCTTTCCGGCGGGCAACTCCCGCCGCGTTTCGGCTTGCGCTACCAGAAAGCAGTCTGGCTGTCAATTTCGCGGCGCGGCGCGGTTTGACAGCCCCCAGGCCCTCCGGTATTTTCCATTGCCTGCCGGGACGGGCGAAGTCGAGAGGATTTCCGCGATGGGAGAACAGATGGGCCAGGGGGAAGGCTTCCGGGGGGCCGGGATCGCGGCGGCGGTCCTTGCGGTTCTCATGGTGGCATCCGGCTGCTCCAGCCTGCGTGACGCCGCGCGGAGCACCGGGCGCGTGCTGGGGGAAGCCGGGAGCAGCGTGAGGGAGACGTTCTCCGGCAACCGCCCCGGAGGCTTGAGGCTCCCCGTGGCGGTTTTCGCGGGCGGCGAGCCCGCCCCCGCCGCCTTGGCCGATGCCGCCGGCCGGCTGCAGCGCCATCTGGAAGCCCACCTGGAAACCCGCTGCGGCGGGCTGTGGCTCGACCCCGAATTTTCGCGGCTGCTCGGCTCCCCGCCGCGTCTTTCCTCCGGCGCCGTCGACGGTCATGCGCTCGCCCTTCTCGCACGGCCCCGCGGAGTGAACGAGGTCGTGGTCGCCACCCCGCTCGAGCCGCAGGTCGAGGAAGAAAAGACGGGCTTCTGGCTCTGGAAGGGGGTTCGCATGCGGGTGGGCCTGGGGCTGCGGCTGGAGATCTTCGACGCCGAAACCGGCGGCAAAAGCCTGGACGAGCGTTTCGGGGAGGAAGCCGCGGTCGATCTCGAGCCGGAAATCCCCGGCGAGCCGGTCCCCTGGGAGAGGATCCCGCGGCCGCTGATCGAAACCCTGCAGGAACGGCTCTTCGCCGCGGCCGCCCGCAGCGCTTGCCGCGCCCTCGCGGTCCGGCCGTGGCGCGGTTTCGTCGTCGCCGCGGAAGGCCGCGAGCTGACGATTTCGGCCGGCCGCGGCACGGGGCTGCGCGAGGGCCAGCGGCTCGAGGTGTACTCCCCCGGCCGCAGCCTGGTCAACCGCGAAGGGCAGCGTTTTTTTCTGCCCGGGGAGAAGATCGGCGAGGCCCGGATCCGGGAAGTCGGCGAGATCCGCTCGGTCGCCCGGCTCGAGGAAGCCCCGGCCGCCGAGATCGGAGCGGTGGTGCGGCTGAAGCCCTGAGGGAGACGTCTTGCGGAGATGAAAGACGAACGGGGGCTCTACTACTACCCTTCGCCGGGCAACCCGCGCGTGCGCATGTACGTGAAGGAAGAAGACGGGGTCGTCTGGTTCCGTCTCTGGAACGCGGACGACCCCGAGCTCTGGCGGCTGCACGACTGGGTCCCCTACGGTGCCATTCTCCGCGCGGCCGACCTGTACACCGGCAAGGCCTTCGATCCCCGGCGCGCCTACGACCTCGAGATCGCCCGCGCCCTTCTCGAGCAGGGTGAATGAAGCGGGGATGGGCGAGCTCCTCATCCGCCTCGAAAACCGGCTGCTGCTCCAGGGGGTTCCCGAGGTCTTGCGCGAATGGATCACGCAGACGCTCGAATTCCCCAACCCGCGTTTTCTGGAAAACGAGCGGCTCGGCCGCTGGAACCGGGGGGTCCCGCGCCGGCTGCGGTTCTACCGCCGGGCGGGGTCCGACGGGTTGATCCTTCCCCGCGGATTCCTGCGCCAGATCCTTCTTGCCTGTCGCCGCCTGGAGCTCCCTTGTCGCCTCGAGGACCGGCGCCGCAGCCTGCCCCCGGTCGATTTCCGCTTCGGGGCCGAGCTGCGGCCCTTTCAGCGCACCGCGGTCGCGCGGATGCTCGAGCGCGATTTCGGCACCCTCAGCGCTCCGGCCGGGTCGGGAAAGACCGTGATGGCCCTCGCGATGGTCGCCGCGCGGCGCCAGCCCACACTCGTCGTCGTCCACACGCGGGAGCTCGCCGAGCAGTGGACGGAGCGGATCGCCTCCTTCCTGGGGATCGCGCCGGCGGCCTGCGGACGGATCGCCGGGGGACGGGTCCGCATGGGGGAGGCGATCAGCGTCGCCCTGGTTCAATCGCTTTACCCCCGCGCCGCGGAGGTCGCCCGGGAGATCGGTTTTCTCATCGTCGACGAATGTCATCGCTGTCCCAGCCGCACCTTCACCGAGGCGGTCACGGCCTTCGATTCCCGCTACATGCTCGGCCTCTCGGCGACGCCCTTCCGCCGTGACGGTCTGTCGCGGCTCATTTTCTGGCACTTGGGGGACCGGCACCACGAGATCGAGGAAAAGGACCTGCAGGCGAGCGGCGCCCGAGTGCCGGTCGAGGTGGTGCTTCGCGAGACGACCTTTCATTCTTTCCACGATCCGGTGACCGAGTACAGCCGCATGCTCTCCGAGCTCACCGCGGACCCGGAGAGAAATCGTCTGATCGCGGCCGACGTGGCCGGGGAGGCACAGGCGCCGCACGGCGGCGTCTGCCTGGTCCTCTCCGATCGGCGGGCCCATTGCGAAACCCTGCGCACCCTCCTTCGCTACCGGCATCGCTGCGCAAGCGAACTGCTGACCGGCGAAATGAACCCCGAGGAACGCGAGTCGGTCGTCGCGCGCATCAACGCCGGAGGCGTGCGGGTCGTGATCGCCACCGGCCAGCTGATCGGGGAGGGGTTTGACTGCCCGGCCCTCTCCACCCTTTTTTTCGCCACTCCCGTGCGCTTCAGCGGCCGGGTCATTCAGTACCTGGGAAGGATTCTCCGGCCGGCGCCGGGCAAGGAAAGGGCGCGGGTTTTCGACTACGTCGATGTTCGGGTTGAGGCGCTTCTGAAGGCCGCTCTCGCGCGGCAAAGGCTGTACCGCCGTCTCTGGCCGCAACCTTAACATCTCAAAGCTTGCATTGCCGCCTACAAACCCGCTCTGCCGCATCCGGGAGCGTCATGTCTTCCTTATCCCGCGCTTTCTTTGAATTGTAGTTTCGAATACAATGAAAAGCCCTGGGGTTGGGTCGGCTGAAAACGGGAAGGGGGGCGTCGCCATGAACGAGAAGAAACCGCGATCGGAAATTCCCCCCCCGGGTGGAAGCGAGGGGAGCGGCCGTCTGCTGGGCTCCCTGCTCGAGGCCCCCGGTCCGAAACGGCTCTCCGAGGCTCAGGTGCGGATCATCCTGGATGCCCTTGCCGGCTCGTCGGACCCGGTGCTCGTCGCGCGTTTTCCTGCGGTGCTCGCCCTGTGTGCGCGACGCGGCCTTCGGGTCGACTTTCAGAAATTGCTGGCCCGGCACTGGGCCAAAAGCCCCCGTCGCCGCAACTTGGAGGATCTACTGCGCGTGAGCGCGGCGCTTCTCCGCCGGCTGGGGATGCCGCAGCCGCAGGGCCTGGTACAGACCGTCGCTGCGCTGCCGGAGCGGGCCGGTTGTTCGGATGCCGGCGCCGAGCTTCACCTGGCGGGGGGGATCCAGGTGGGGCTTCGGGAACTCGAGGACCTCGTGCGCAAGACCGCGCCTGCCTCCCCCGCCGCCCAAACCGCCGCCACGGTCGTCGCTCCGCCGCCCCCGGCGTTTGCTTCTCTGGAGGAACTCTCCGGGCGGCTCAGGCTGCTTTTTCCGGAAAAGCAGCTCGCGTTGATCCTCAAACGACTGCGCGGCGACCCGTTGACCAAGACCGAGCGGGAATACTTTTCGCGGGTCGTGCGCAAGAAACTTGCTGCGATCGCCGACCCCGGGGTCCAGGAGGCGGCCCGCAGGCTTGCCCGCGCTCGGCAGGGGGCGTCCGCCCTGCGGTTTGAACCCTCCCGCCGCTCGTGATACGATAGCGAATCACGATCATGAACCTCCTCTGTGAAATCGGCCTTCAGGCCGTCGAGGTGATGACGCTCGTCTTCGGCATCCTGGGGATGACGCTGGCGCTGCTGCTCCTGTTTGCGCCCCAGGCCGCGCGCAGCCTGAGCGAGACCTTGAACCGCTCCGTCGATCTCGACCGCAGGCTCGAGGTGCTCGACCGCGCGATCGAGACCGAACGTACGATCTACGGCCATCCGCGTCTCTTCGGAGCGGTTCTTGCCGCCGGCTCGGTGTTCGCCCTCTTTTTCTTTCTTTTTCGTTTCGACGCCGCGGTCTTTTCCCGGATCTTCTTCGGCTCCCACCATCACGACCTCTCCGGCGAGATCGTCTTCGCCGCGCTCGCCTGGATCGGACGTGTCGGCTGTGTGGCGGGGGTCCTGATCGGCGTTGGGCTCATGCTGGCGCCGCGGCGTGTGCAGGCGATCGACGAGAAGATGAAGTCCCCGATCGAGACGCGTTCCTGGTTTCGGAAGCTCGAACGCCCCCGGACCGGAATCGACCAGTGGGTGTTCCGCCATCCCGTTCCCTCGGGGCTCGCGGTCGGCTCGGTATCGGGGGTCCTGATCGTGTTGTCGGTGATCAACCTGCTGCGCTGAACCTCCGGAGGGCCGCGTGAACCGAATCCGATGTTTCGCTCCCGAACGCCTGGAGAGCGCGTTTCCGTGGCCCTTGTGGGCGGTCGGCTGGCTTGCCGTATTCCGCGCCTTCCTCTGGCTCGCCTGGGAACCTGCGGCGAGCGAGGAATTGCTGCGGCTTCTCGGCTGGAAGTATCTTCTCGGCGCGGGGCCGTATCTTGCCTGTGCGCTGGGGCTGTGGCGGAGGTGCCGCTGGGCGGCCTGGGGGATGGTTCTGCTTGCGGCGGCGGATCTTGCGCTGTTGGCGGTCGTCCCGCGAAGCGTTTATGCCTATCTCGTCGATTCGGAGATCTTTCCCTTCTCGATCGCGCTTTCGCTCATCCTGCTCGTCTGCGGCGGCCCCCTGGGCGATGTCGCCGTTCTCGCGCTCGTGCCGCGGCTGCTGCGGTCCACCGCCGCTTCCCGGGTCGGGCGGGCGGCGGAAGGCGGTTGATCAGCGTCCGGCGGCGGCGAGCTCCGCCGCGGCGGCGGCGATCTCCTCCACTCCGGGGATGCAAGCTTCCTCGAGATTGCGGCTGTAAGGGATGGGCGTGTTCCGCCCCGCCAAGCGGCGAACCGGGGCGGCGAGATTCCCCCAGGCCTCCTCCATGATCGTCGCCGCGAGATCCCCCCCGACCCCACCGCGCCTGACCGCCTCGTGCACGATGAGCACCCGGCCCGTCTTGCGGGCCGAGCCGAGCAGGGCCTGGCGGTCGAGGGGGACGAGGCTTCGCAGGTCGAGAACCTCGGCTTCGATCCCGCGGCGCGCGAGCTGCTCGGCCGCCGCCAGGCACCGATGGACCATGAAGGACCAGGACACCAGGGTCACGTCCTCCCCACGGCGCTTGCAATCGGCGCTTCCGAGGGGCAACAGCGTCTCCTCCGCGGGCACCGGCCCGGGGACGCCATAGAGACGCTTGTGTTCGATGAAGACGACGGGGTGATCGTCGCGAATGGCCGACTTGAGCAGGCCGTAGGCGTCCGCCGGGGTCGCGGGCATCACGACCTTCAAGCCGGGGATGTGGTAGAAGAGCGCCTCCAGGCTCTGGGAATGCTGGGCGGCAAGCCCTTCGCCCACCCCTCCCTGGGTGCGGATCACGAGCGGCAACCGCCGGCGGCCGCCGGAGATGAACTCGATCTTGGCCGCCTGGTTGACGATCTGATCCATGGCGAGCAGCGCGAAATCGATGAACAACAGCTCGACCACCGGCCGCAGACCGATCAGGGCGGCCCCGACCGCCATGCCCGTGAAGGAAGCCTCGGCGATCGGAGTGTCGATCACGCGTTGCGGGCCGTAGCGGGCGAGCAGCCCTTCGGTCACCTTGAAGGAGCCGCCCCGCTCGGCGATCGTCTCGCCCAGCAGGAAAACGTTCGGGTCGCGCGCCATTTCCTCGTCCAGAGCGCGTCGCAGGGCTTCACGGTAAAGCAGTTCGGGCATGGGAGACCTCCGCCGTTTCAGGGCTCGATGGCGGCGAGAAAGGACGGGAGATCGGGCTCGGGGCTGTCGAGGGCGAAATCGATCGCCGCGGCGAGCTCGGCTTCGACCCTCGACTCGACGTCGGCCACGGCCTGCGGATCGTCGATTTGCCGGCGCAGCAGCGCCAGCGGGTCGCGCTTCTTCCAGCCGGCGAGTCGTTCAGGGTCGATGTATTGTCCCGGATCGTTCGCGTGATGCCCCCCCCAGCGGAAGGTGCGGGCCTCGATCAAGGAGGGACCCTCGCCGCGGCGCGCGCGCGCGACGGCGCGTCGGGTCTCGCGCCAGACGGCGATCGCGTCGTTGCCGTCCACGCAGACTCCCGGAACGCCGTAGGCCGGCCCACGGCCGGCCAGTTCGCAGCAGCCGGTCGCGCACTCGATCGGGGTGGAGACGGCAAAGAAATTGTTCTCGAGCAGGTAGATCACCGGCAGCCGGAAAACGCCCGCGAGATTGAGCGATTCGGCGAAGACTCCGTTGTTGGAGGCCCCGTCGCTGAAGAAGGAGATCACGACCTGGTCGCCGCCTCGAACGCGGATGCCGAGGGCCGCCCCGGTCGCCAGCGGAATCCCGCCGCCGACGATGCCGTTGGCCCCCAGGTGGTGCAAGTCCGCGCTGGCGATGTGCATGGAGCCTCCTCGGCCGCGGCAGTAGCCGGTCTCGCGGCCCAGAATCTCGGCCATCATGAAACGCAGATCGGCCCCCTTGGCGATGCAGTGGCCGTGACCGCGGTGGGTGCTGGCGATGTAGTCGTCGGGCCGCAGCGCGGCACAGGCCCCCGCCGCCACGGCCTCCTCGCCGATGTAAGAATGGAGGTAGCCGCGGATCAGCCCCCGGCGGTAGAAGTCGAGACAGACTTCCTCGAAGCGCCGGGTGGCGAACATGTGGCGGTACATCGCGAGCAAAAGCGCGCGGGGCGGAAGGCCGTTTTCTTTGTCCGAGGGGGCGGCGTCCATCGTGGGTGGCATCCTGTCGGGAAATGAACGGCCGGCCCCTCCCGGGCGACGGCCGTGAGAGTCCCTTGTGGATGAAGCCGTTTTTGAAGTCAACCGAAAAGCGCAGCGGTTCAGGGTCGTCGTCCGCAGAAGGGCTTCTCGAAGCGCACCGGCGGCGGGGAGCCGAACAGGCGATGGTTGAGGGCGATCTCGTGGCGCAGGCGGCAGACCCGCTCGGCGAGCGAGACGCGCAAGGCCGCCTCCCCAAGGCCTTTGCGGCCGCAGCCGAGAATGCCCACCCCTTCGAGGATCAGGCAGCCGCCGCCGGCCTCCAGCAGCCGCGGCAAGTCGGATGGTTCCGGGTCGGGAAGAAACGCGGCGGCCGGGACGATTTTCAGGCGAATCCCCGTATGCCGGGCTTCGTCGTCAACGGGGAGGATTTCCGGGTCGGGGGTGGCGGCGGCGGCCGCGATCGCATACGGTGCCGCGGCAAGGATGCAGGCGCGGTAGGGGGTCCGCGTGTGCACCAGCCGGTGCAGGGCGCCTTCGAGACCGAAGGGTTCTTCATCCAACGGGCGGCGGATTTGCGGGATTTCCCAGCCGCGCGGCGCCGCGGCGGCGGGCACCCAGGCGATCTCGCGGGAAGAGAGCCGCACGCTCATCGAGCCGGTGCCGCAGGCGCTCAGGCCGAGAGTGAACAGGGCCTCGGACCAGGCCGCACGACGGCCGCCCGCCTGCCGAACGGCGGGCCGGGGGATGCGCTCGCCGGCCTCGAGGAACACCTGGGACGACGTCAAGGACGGCAGGGACTTCGAGCCGGCACCGGTCCGGGCGAGAAGCGCGGCGATCCGCGCGCTTTGCTCGAAGACGCAAAGCCGCTGGAGGCATTCGGCCAGACTGCGCCCCCGGCAGAAGGGTCCGTGCCGGGCGACGAGGACGAGCGGGCTTCCGGAAAGGGCGGTCGCGATGCCCTGGACCATCTCCTCGGGGGAGCCGAAGGCCTGCCGGAAGGAAACGATCGGCACCGGCCCCAGAAGCAGCCTTCCCCAGAGGTCCGGCGGGGTGAACCATCGGCCGGGAGCAACTTCGGTGCCCTTGCGGCGCGGTGCCGACAGCCGGGGTTTCCCGGCGGATTCGTAACCGAGCAGTCCCCCGTAGAGGGCATGCGCATGGGCGCAGGCAGCGGCACCCGGCAGGCGCAGCACGGCGCGGTGGGTGGCGACTTCCGAAGACGGGCGGCCTCCGCCCTCCACGGCGAAGTCGGAGAGGCACACCCGCACGAGCTCCGAGGGGCCGAGGTTCCCGAGGGGGGCTCCCGAGGCGGTGATCCAGAAGCGGGAGGGATCGGCGGGGTCGAGGGCGGAGAGATTGCCGCTGTGGGTGTGATTCAGCCCGAGGAGCTGCAGGGCGAGGCCGACCCGCCGGAAAGCAAGGCGGGTTTCCGCCGGGGGGACGATGGCGGTGTCGGACCGGCGCAGAGGCTTGGCTCCTTGGGCGGTGGGCATCCCCCCGACCCGCCGAGGTGGCCCCCCAGCGGGTCGCGGTGGTCGGGGCGGGGAGATTTGAACTCCCGACTCCCTGCTCCCAAAGCAGGTGCGCTACCAGGCTGCGCTACGCCCCGCGCCTCTTCTTTTCTCCATACCACGGCCCGATGCAGACGGACAAGGGACCGGTCGCTGTACGTGCGGGCCGGCGGTTGACAGAGATCGTCTTTGCCTCTATACTTCTGAAAAGAAATGAAATTTTCATCGTTCTGTCAATGTTATCGACGCGTTAGGGCTTTTCGCCGGCGCGGCAGCGATCTTTGCGTCTGAGACCGAACCCGCTGGGAATCCCGGTTGCGAGAGTGGCGGAACTGGTAGACGCACTGGACTTAGGATCCAGCTCTGGCAACAGAATGGGAGTTCAAATCTCCCCTCTCGCACCCGAACGAGGACCCAAACGGGGTAGCGGTGCCGTGCGGTGACGCCCGGCGTCGATTTCCTTTACGGATGGAGGACATGCAGGTCACCGTTGAAGACATCAGCAGTGTCAAGAAGACGCTTCGGGTGGAGATCCCGCGCGAGGAGGTCTCCCGGGAGATCGACCGCGCCTACGACGAGGTGCGGCGCACGGCGCGCGTCAAGGGCTTTCGACCGGGAAAAACGCCTCGTTCGGTGCTGGAAAGGATGTTTCAAAAGGAGATTTTAGAGGACGTAACCGCCCGGCTCTTGGAGCGCTCTTTCCTCGATGCCGTGCGCGAACGCGAACTGCGGGTCGTCGGCCGGCCGCGCTTCGACGCCCCCTCCCTCAAGCCCGAAGAGCCCCTGGTGTATGCAGCGACCGTCGAGGTGGCCCCTCGAATCGGCGAAGTCCCTTTCCGGGGCTTGAAGATCAAACGCCCCCGCTACCGGGTGAGCCAGGCGGAGGTGGAGGTTCAGCTCGGCCGCATGCAGAAACATCTGGCACGGCTCGAGCCTTTGGCCGAGCCGCGGCCGGCCGCCGCCGGCGATGTGCTGCGCATCGACTTCGAAGGCTTTCAGGACGGCAAGCCCTGCGCCGAGACCCCGCGGACCGAGAATTTCACCCTCAAGCTGGGCGGCGGGCGGGTGTTGCCCGCCTTCGAAGCGGGGCTGATCGGAATGCAGGTCGGCGAGACGCGCGACCTGCCGGTGAGCTTTCCCGCGGACTACGAGAATCCGGACTTGGCGGGGCGGGAGATCACCTTTCGCGTGACGCTCCACGAAATCCGCCTTGAGGTGCTTCCGCCCATCGACGACGAGCTCGCCCGGCGGATCGGCCCCTACCAGAGCCTCGAAGAGCTGCGCCACAAGATCGTCTCCCAGCTGGAAGAGGGTTACCGCAAGCGGATCGAACAGGAGATGAACGAGCAGGCTTTCCGCCAGCTTCTCGATCGGGTTTCCTTCGAGGTCCCGGAAGCGCTCGTGGAGGCCGAGCTCGAGGGGATCCTGGAGGAGGCCGAACGCGCCTTCGAGGCGCGGAACCGCTCCCTCGAGGATGCGGGCTTGAGCCGGGAGTCGATCGCGGCGACGTACCGCGAGACGGCCGTAAACCAGGTCAAGCGGCATTTGTTGCTGGCGCGGATCGTCGAGCAGGAGAAGCTCGAGCTGCCGCCGGAGGAACTCGATCGGGCGATGGCCGAGATCGCCGGGCGCCTGCAGCAGCCGCTGGCGTCCGTCCAGAAGTACTACCGCGAGATGCCCGAGAAGCTCGAAGCCTTGCGCCATGCGCTTCTCGAAAAGAAGGCGGCGGCGTTGATCCTGGAGGCGGGTGAAATCGAGGAGGTGGATCCCCCCGCCGAGGGTGCGCCGCCGACCGGGACCGCGGCCTGAGGCCGCAGGATCGCTACCCGAAAGGAGAGCAAGCACCGTGCCCTTGATTCCGATCGTGATCGAGCAGAGCAGCCGCGGCGAGCGGGCCTACGACATCTATTCCCGGCTGCTCAAGGACCGGATCATCTTTCTCGGCTCGGCGATGAACGACGAGATCGCCAATCTTTTGATCGCCCAGCTCTTGTTTCTCGAGTCCGAGGACCCCGACAAGGACATCAACTTCTACATCAACTCCCCGGGGGGGCTGGTGACCGCGGGCCTGGCCGTCTACGATACGATGCAGTACATCAAGCCCGACATCGCCACCGTCTGCATCGGCCAGGCGGCGAGCATGGGGGCGCTGCTTTTGACGGCCGGAACCAAGGGCAAGCGCTACTCGCTGCCCAACGCGCGTATTCTCATCCACCAGCCGATGGGCGGTTTTCAGGGTCAGGCCTCGGACATCGAGATCCAGGCGCGGGAGATCCTGCGCATGAAGGACACGCTGAACCAGATTCTGGTCCGCCACACGGGAAAGAACCTGGAGCAGATCCAGCGGGACACCGACCGCGACTATTTCATGAGCGCCCAGGAGGCCCGCGATTACGGCATCATCGACCATGTCATCGCCAACCGCGAGGATCTCGAGCGGCTGGATTCCACGGAGAAGAAATAGGATGGCCAAGAAAAAAGACGACAACGACAACCTCTTCTGCTCGTTCTGCGGGAAGAACCAGTCCGAGGTCCGCAAGCTGATCGCGGGCCCGGCGGTCTACATCTGCGACGAGTGCATCCAGCTGTGCAGCGAGATCATCGAGGAGGAGACCGAGAAGGACCAGAAGGACTCGGCGCACATCCTCACCCCCAAGGAGATCAAGGAGCGGCTGGACGGCTACGTGATCGAGCAGGAGCCGGCGAAGAAAATCCTCTCGGTGGCGGTCTACAACCACTACAAGCGCCTCGAAAGCGCCTTCAATGCCGGCGACGTCGAGGTTCAGAAGAGCAACATCCTGCTCATCGGGCCGACCGGTTGCGGCAAGACGCTGCTCGCCCAGACGCTCGCGCGCTTTTTGAACGTCCCCTTCACGATCGCCGACGCAACCAGTCTCACCGAGGCCGGCTACGTGGGCGAGGACGTCGAGAACATCATCCTGTCGCTGTTGCAGAACGCCGACTACGACGTCGAGCGCGCCAAGCGGGGGATCGTTTACATCGACGAGATCGACAAGATCGCCAGCAAGGCCGACAACCCCTCGATCACCCGTGATGTCTCCGGCGAGGGCGTGCAACAGGCGCTGCTCAAGATTCTGGAGGGAACGCTGGCCAGCGTCCCGCCCAAGGGCGGCCGCAAGCATCCCCAGCAGGACTTCATCAAGGTGGACACGACGAACATCCTCTTCATCTGCGGGGGGACCTTCACGGGGCTGGAGAAGATCATTCAGCGCCGCCTCGGCCCCAAGGTGATGGGCTTCGGTGCGAAGATCCTCCAGGAAAAGGACCGCTCGGTCAGCGAGACCCTGAAAATGGTCCAACCGGAGGACCTGATCAAGTACGGCATGATTCCCGAGTTTCTCGGGCGGCTGCCGGTGATCGCGACCTTGCATGAGCTAAACGAGGAGAGTTTGATCCGCATTCTGCGCGAGCCGAAAAACGCGCTGGTCCGCCAGTATCAGAAGCTCTTCGAGATGGAAGGGGTGAATCTGCGTTTTACCGACAGCGCGCTTTCGGCGATCGCCCGCGAGGCGATCAAGCGCAAGTCGGGCGCCCGCGGGCTGCGGGCCATTCTGGAGTCCTGCATGCTCGACATCATGTACGAGCTGCCCTCGCTGCAGAACGTGAAGGAGTGCGTGATCAGCGAGGACGTCGTGCTCAACCGCGAGGACCCGATTCTGCTCTTCGAGCAAACCAAGAAACAGGCTTGAGCCTGGTTTCCCCCCGTTGCCGCCCGCGGGCTTCCGCCCGCGGGCGGGAACATTTCCGGAGTGACCCCATGGTGAACGTTCCCCGTTGGTCGAAGGAGGGCGACGCCGATGCGCCCGTGCTCATCCTGCCGCTGCTTCCGCTGCGGGACATCGTCGTCTTCCCGTATATGGTGGCTCCGCTCTTCGTCGGCCGGGCGAAATCGGTCCAGGCCCTGGCCGAGGCCATGACCCGCGACAAGACCGTCTTTCTCGCCACCCAGAAGAAGGCCGGCATCGACAACCCCTCCGCGCAGGACATCAGCGAGGTGGGGACGATCGGCAAGGTTCTGCAGTTGCTGCGGCTGCCCGACGGGACCGTGAAGGCCCTCGTCGAGGGCAAGGCGCGCGCCCGGGTGCGGCGCTTCCTGCCCGAGGAGAAGTTTTTCCGCGTCGAACTCGAACGCTTGCAGGAGCCCGAGATCCCGGCGGCGGAGGCAACCGCGCTGATGCGCTCGATCCTCGAGGCCTTCGAGGAGTACGCGGGGCTGAACCGCAACATTTCCAAGGAGCTGATCGACAGCCTCTCGGCCATCCAGGACCCCTCCCAGCTTGCGGACACGACCGCCTCGCACTTTTCCTTCAAGCTCGAAGACAAGCAGCGCCTGCTCGATACCGTGAACCTCTCCGAGCGCATGGCCCTTCTGCTCAGCCTGATCAAGATGGAAATCGAGGTTTTCCGGATGGATCAGCGCATCAAGAACCGCATCAAGGAGCAGATGGAGAAGACCCAGCGGCAGTACTACCTGAACGAGCAGATGCGGGCGATCAAAAAGGAGATGGGCGCCGAGGACGACTTCAGCGACGAGATCCGCGAAATCGAGGAGACGCTCAAAACGAAGAAGATGCCCGCCGAGGCCGTCGAGCGCGTGGAGCACGAGCTGAAGAAGCTCAAGATGATGACCCCCATGTCGGCCGAGGCGACCGTCGTCCGCAATTACATCGACTGGATCCTGAGTTTGCCCTGGGAGGAGAAGACCGAACTGCAGACCGATCTCGCCCGGGCGGAGAAGATTCTCGAGGAGGATCACTACGGCCTCGAGAAGCCCAAGGAGCGCATCCTCGAGTATCTCGCCGTGCAGGCGCTCGTGAAGAAGATCCGCGGGCCCATTCTTTGCTTTGTCGGCCCGCCGGGGGTGGGCAAGACTTCGCTCGCCAAGTCGATCGCGCGGGCGACGGGAAGGAAGTACGTGCGCCTGTCCCTCGGCGGCGTGCGCGACGAGGCCGAAATCCGCGGCCACCGCCGCACCTACATCGGGGCCCTTCCCGGCAAGATCATCCAGTCGCTCAAGAAGGTCGGGGTGAGCAACCCCGTCTTCTGCCTGGACGAAGTCGACAAGATGAGCATGGACTTCCGCGGCGATCCCTCGGCCGCGCTGCTCGAGGTCCTCGACCCGGAACAGAACTCGGCCTTCAACGATCACTACCTCGACCTGGACTACGACCTCTCGGACATCCTCTTCATCACCACGGCGAACACGCTGCCCGATATTCCGCTGCCGCTCCAGGACCGCATGGAGATCATCCGGCTTCCGGGCTACACGGAGGTCGAAAAATTCCACATCGCCCGACAATTCCTGGTGCCCAAGCAGGTGAAAACCAACGGGCTCGAGGAAAGGAAGGTGACCTTCTCGCGGAGCGCGATCCTCACGATCATCCGGCGCTACACCCGCGAGGCCGGGGTGCGCAATCTCGAGCGCGAAATCGCCTCGGTCTGCCGCAAGCTCGCCCGGGCGGCCGTGCAAGACGCCGCCAAGAGCGAGTTCATCGTCACGCAGAAGTCGATTCCGCGCCACCTCGGGCCGTTCCGCCACCGGCTGGAGGAGGTGGAGGCGCAGGATCAAATCGGCATGGTCACGGGGCTCGCCTGGACCCCGGTCGGGGGGGAATTGCTGTTCATCGAAACCCTTCTCATGCCGGGTCGGGGGCAGCTGACGGTGACCGGCAAGCTCGGGGACGTGATGCAGGAGTCGGCGCGGGCCGCGCTGAGCTATGTGCGCTCGCGGGCCGAGCATCTGATGATCGACGAGAAATTTTACCGCAAGTTCGACATCCACATCCACATTCCCGAGGGGGCGATCCCCAAGGACGGACCCTCGGCCGGCATCTCGATGTGCACTTCGCTCGTCTCCGCCCTGACCCGTCGGCCGGTGCGGCGCGATCTGGCGATGACCGGGGAAATCACGCTGCGGGGGCGGGTGCTGCCCATCGGAGGTCTCAAGGAGAAGCTGATCGCCGCCCACCGCAGCGGTGTCAAAACGGTCCTGATTCCGCGCGAAAACGAAAAAGACCTGAAGGATGTCCCCAAGAGCATCCTCTCCCAGATCGAAATCCGCCTCGTCGACCACATGGACGAGGTCCTGAGCCACGCCCTGATCGCCTCCTCCGGGGAGCCTCTCTTCCGGAAAGCCGATGTGCCGCTTGCCGTCGGCACTTCCCCGGAGGTCAAGGCTCCGGGGCGGTCGATCAACTGACCGCGCCGGCAGGAGTTCAAGGGGCACCTTCTGTCTTGACAGGATCCATGGATTCGGATAGTTTCCAGCTTTACGGCTGGGGTTCGGGCGGATAGCTCAGCCGGGAGAGCGTCGGCCTTACAAGCCGAAGGTCACAGGTTCGATCCCTGTTCCGCCTACCCTGCCGGATCGAGGGGGCAGGCGGAAGCTAACGAATCTCCAAATCACGTCGTTGCGGGGGCGTAGCTCAGTTTGGTTAGAGCGCCGGCCTGTCACGTCGGAGGTCGCGAGTTCGAGCCTCGTCGTCCCCGCCACTTCATTCAAGGGCCGGAGAGCAATCGAAGGCCCTTGCTTTTTTCGGGGGAACCTATGGGCCTGCGGGGCAGGCCGTTTCCTTTCCCCGGGAGGCGAAAGTTCGAGGCGTGAGGCTGTCGAGAATCGCCGCTCTGCTGATCCTGCTCGCCTTTTCCGCCCCCCTCCCGCTGCGGGCCGGAGGAGGAGAGGGGGTCGAGCGTGACGCCGTCCGGCCGGGAGTCGTGGTGGCCGAGGTGCTTGAGGTGAAAGGCCGGGTCGAAGCCCTCGACACGGCCCGCCGCTGGATCACCCTGCAGGGGGCCCGCCAACGACCCATGCGGCTCAAGGTCGCCCCGGCGGTCAAGCGCTTCGAGCAGATCCGCAAAGGGGAGACGGTGGCCGTCGGCTTCCTCGAATCGGTCGCGGTCGCCATCGTGACGGAGCCCTCGCGCGCCAACGCCTCTCCGGTGGGGCGTCTGCTCTCGGTCGCCCCCAAGGGGGGGACGGGGGTTTACATCGCCGAGACTTTCCGCTTGGATGCTTTCGTGGAAGCGGTCGACCCCAAAGGGCGCCTGCTGACCGTCCGGGGGACCGACGGCGTGGTGCGCGTCGTTCCCGTTTTTTCCGGGATCCACCGGAAGTTGGAGACCCTGCGCAAGGGACAACCGCTTGCGCTCTGGATCACGGAGCCGATCGCGATCCGCATTGACCGGGCAAAGTGAACCTCATGCCGCGTCCGAAAGCAGCCTCTGAGCCGGAGTCCGGGATGCCGGGAAAGGAAAGGGGACGAAGCCGGCGGTCGGGCCCGTGGCGGCTGTTTCTTCCGGCCATCATCCTCGGGTTGATCTTTGCGCTCGGCTGCCCGAGCTCGCCCCTTTTCGCGGCGGAGGCTGCCGTCGAGGAGGAAGACGAGGAAGACGATACCGGGCGCGTCACCGTTTCCGACCCCCTGGAGCACCCGTTCAACCGGGACATGTACGTGCTGAACGATTTTCTTGTGCTCTACGTCCTCGAGCCCGCCGCCCGGCTGGAAAAGATTCTCATTCCCAGCGAGCTGCGCACCTCGTTTCGCCATGTGCTCCGGAACCTTCGTTTCCCGGTGCGCTTCGTGAACAGCCTGCTTCAGGCGAAATGGGACAAGGCGGGCGATGAGTTTGCGGCTTTCTTTCTCAACACCACCGTCGGCTTTCTGGGGATGGCCGACGTGGCGAGCGCGGCCTTCCCCGGCTTGCGGCGCAGCCCCGAGGACATGGGGCAGACTTTCGCCGTCTGGGGTTGGGAGGAGAGCGCTTACCTGACGCTTCCCTTCTTCGGCCCTTCGACCCTGCGCGACACGCTGGGCAAGATCCCCGACGCGCTGCTCGACCCCCTCTTTTTCGTCAGGAACCTGAGCTTCTCCTTCGGCCTCCGGGCCGTCGAGGCGGTCAACGACACGAGCTTCCGCATCGGAGACTACGCGGCGATCCAGCGCGCCGCGCTCGACCCCTATATCGCCATCCGCAACGGCTACATCCAGAACCGCAACAAGCTCATCTCCGAGTGAAGGCGGGGCGGAGGGTCTTCCGAAGGGGGCCGCCGACCATGAACCGCGATCAGCAGCAGCTCGCCGAGGGGATCCTGTTCACCGACGAGTACCAGCTCACCATGGCCCAGATGTATTTCCGCCAGGGCCTGCACGAGACCCCCGCCCAGTTCGACTACTTTTTCCGCGACTACCCGGACTACGGAGCCCACAAGGCCGGGTTCTGCGTTTTCGCCGGACTGGACTGGCTGCTCGATTGGATGGCGGAGGCCCGCTTCGGGCCGGCCGAAATCGATTGCCTCCGCTCCCAGACCGGACGGGCGGGAAGACCGCTCTTCGCCGCCGATTTCCTCGCCTGGCTCGAGCGCAACGGTTCCTTCGATGCCCTTTCTCTGCGTGCCGTCGCCGAAGGACGCGTGGTCCACCCCAACGTGCCGCTCGTCGTGGTGACCGGCCCGCTCGCGACGGCCCAGGTGCTGGAAACGGCGCTCTTGAACCAGCTGAACTATCAGACCCTGATCGCGACCAAAGCGGCCCGCATCCGCGAAAGCGGTCGCGGGCAGCTCGTCATCGAGTTCGGAGCCCGCCGCGGCCACGGCAAGGGCGTGATCGCCGGGGCGCGGGCCGCCCTGATCGGGGGGGCCGACTACACCTCGAACGTGGGGATCTCCCATGTTCTGGGCCTTCCCCCCAAAGGCACCCACGCCCACAGCATGGTGCAGGCCTTTCTCGCCTTGGGGATGAGCGAGCTTGACGCCTTCCGCGCTTTCGCCGAGACTTACCCCGACGATTGCGTGCTGCTCGTGGACACCATCGACACCCTGGGCTCGGGAATTCCCAACGCCATCCGGGTCTTCGAAGAGCTCCGACGCCGGGGGCACCGGCCGGTGGGGATCCGCCTGGACTCGGGGGATCTGGCGCACCTGAGCCTGCAGGCGGCCCGGATGCTCGATGCGGCCGGGTTCTCCGACACGACGATCTTTCTTTCGAACGAACTCGACGAGCTGAACATCTGGCAGATCCTCACCCAGATCGCCGAGGAGGCCAGCCGCAACGGGGTGGACGCCGACCGCATCCTCGGCCGTCTCGCCTACGGCGTGGGGACCCGCCTGGTGACTTCCGCGGGAGACGCGGCACTGAGCGGCGTCTACAAGCTGGTGGCGCTGCGGCGCGAGGGGAAGTGGGTTCCGGCGATGAAACTCTCCGAGTCCCCCTCGAAAATCCCCATCCCCGGGGACAAGCGCGTCTGGCGCCTTTACGACCGGCGGGGCAAGGCGACGGCCGATCTTGTGGCGACCCGCGAGGAGGACCCCACCGTGCAGGAGGAGCTCGTCCTGCGGCACCCCAACGAGGCGAGTCTCCAGCGCCGAATGCGCCGCGGCGAGATCCAGGCGGCGGAACCGCTGCTCGAGGAGGTGCTCCAAGAGGGACGACGGCCGTCGGCCCGGCCTTCGCTCGAGGAGCTGCGCTCCCGGCGCCGGGCGGATGTGGAGCGGCTCGACCCGGGGGTCAAGCGGCTCATGAACCCGCACATCTACCACGTTTCGCTCTCGGAGAGGATGTGGCAGCGCAAGCAGCGGTTGATCGCCTCGATGCGCGCCGGCTTGCCGCGGCGTGAGGACCCCTCCTCCGGCTCCTCCCCGTCTACTTCCGTTTGAAGACCGAGCGCCAGCCGCCGCGCGCCGCCGCATCCGCCCGCGGGAAGCGGCAGATGTCGCGCGGCATGTCCGTGACCCAGAACGCTTCGGGGTCTTCCCGCGAGACCGTCTCGAGCCAGCGCGGCAGATCGCGCCGGCGGCAGGCGATGTAGAGTTCGTCGATCGGGCCCTGCAGGCCCTCGCCGTGGAAGAGGGTCACCGGCTGCCCCTCGGCGCGCAACCGCCGGGCGATCTCCGCTCCGGCCCGGCGGGTGAAGACCCGAAGCACGATGTGGCCGAGAGCGATCCGGCGCTCGAGAGCGATTCCCAGGAAATTCCCGGTGGCGAAGCCGAAGGCGTAGAAGAGGGCGAGCAGCGGCTGGGTGCGCACCTGCTGGACGACCGTGCTCACCACCCAGATCCAGATCAGGATTTCGAAGATCGCCAGGAAAAAGGCGGCGGCGCTGCGGCCCTGGACGGTGATGATCGTGCGCACCGTGCCGAGGGAGACATCGCCGATGCGGGCGAAAAAGATGATCAGGCCGGTAAGCAGGGTCTCGGAGTCGAACATGAGGTGCCTGAGGGGTGCAGAGGCAACGCCGCGGGTCCGTCAAGAGAGCCGCGCGAGTTCTTGCAGAAACGACAACCGAAGTCAACCGCGGCGGCCGGTGCGGTTGAGGGGGAAGATCGGGCGATGAAAGCCGAGCGGGTGCTCGTCGTCGGAGGGGGCGTCATCGGTCTCGCCTGCGCCTCTTTCCTGCGCCGTGCCGGATGCCGGGTCGAGCTCCTGGAACGGGAAACCGTCGGCGCCGGGGCTTCCCGCGGCAACTGCGGCCTCCTTTTCGGAAGCGACCTTGTGCCTCTCTGCCATCCGGGCGCGATCGGACGGGAACTGAAACTTCTTTTGCGCCGGCGCTCGCCGCTCGCCGTGCGGCCCGCCGCCGATCCTGCGCGCCTCACCTGGTTTCTCCGCTTCTGGCGCAGTTGCCGTCCCGCACGGCTTTTTCCTGCGATGCAGGCGCGGGCGGCGATTCTTTCGAGTTCGATCGCCCTCTACGAGGAGTTCTTCGCCCGCCGGACGATCCGGGCCGGCGAGGAACGGCGCGGGGTGCTGCTTGTGTTCGAAAGCCCCGAGGCCTTCCGCGCCTACGAAGAAACCGCCCGCTTGCTGTCGGCGTGGGGATGTGCGGCCGAAGCGGTGGCCGCCGGACGTCTGCGGGAGGTCGAACCCGCCCTGCGCGCCGACCTGGCCGGGGGCTGGTGGCAGCGCCGCGATCTTCATGTGCGGCCCGAACGGCTCCTGGCCTCTTGGAAGCAAGAGGCCCTGGAGGCCGGGGTCGCCCTCCGCGAAGGTTGCACCGTTTTGGGGTTCCGTCGTCGAGGGGAGCGGATCGAGGCGGTGCGCACGACCTGGGGCGATCACGAGGCCGATCAGGTGATTCTCGCCGCCGGGGCCTGGACGGCGCCTCTCGCGCGGCGGGCGGGATGGCGGCCGCCGATTCAGCCGGGCAAGGGCTACAGCCGCACCTTTCCCCGCAGCGGCCGGCCCCCGGCGATCCCCTGTTACCTCTACGACCGACGCGTCGTCGTGACCCCCTTCGCCGACGGGATCCGCCTCGGCGGAACGATGGAGTTCGCGGGCTTCGACCTTTCCCTGAACCCCGCGCGCCTGGATGCCTTGTCGCGGGCCGCGGCGGCGGGACTCGAAAAACCTCCGGAAGGTCCCGGCGAGTCCTGGGCCGGCCTTCGTCCCCTGAGTCCCGATGATCTGCCGCTGATCGGCCCGGTCCCCGGGCGGCGCAACCTCTGGATCGCCTCCGGCCACGGGATGCTCGGACTCACGACGGCCCCCGCCACCGGCCGACTGATCGCCGAGCTGGTGACGGGGGCCGCACCGCACATCGATCCGCAGCCCTTCAGCCCGCGGCGCTTTCGCTGACCGGCTCCGCGGCGGAGAGCTCCCCCGGGGACTTCCGGCGGCGCGAAGGCGCTTTTTCCGCAGCGGCCGATGTCCCGCCGCCGACCAAGGCCACGAGTTCCCCGACGAGGCCGCTCAGGGTCTCGGCCTGGTGGCTCATCTCGCTTGCTGCGCCGGCCGATTCTTCGGCGCCGGCGGCGTTCTGCTGGACGCTGCGATCCATTTCGGCGACCGCGCGGTTGATCTGCTCGATTCCCTGCGCCTGCTCGTCGGAGGCGGCGGCGATTTCGCGCAGCAGCTCCCCCACCTTCCGCGTGCGGTCGGCCACCGCGGCGAACTCATCGTTGGTCTGCTTCACCTCGGCCGCTCCCTCGCGGATGGTGGCCACGGTGCTTTCGATCAGACCGGCCGTGTTGCGCGCCGCCTCGGCCGCCCGCAGCGCAAGCGCCCGGACCTCGTCGGCGACCACGGCGAAGCCCGCCCCCGCCTGACCCGCGCGGGCCGCCTCCACCGCGGCGTTCAACGCCAGGAGGTTGGTCTGGAAGGCGATTTCGTCGATCGTCTTGATGATGCGCGAGGTCTCCTCGCTCGAACGGGTGATCTCGGCCATGGCGCGGTTGAGACGCGTCATCGAAGCGCCGGAGGTTTCAACGGCCCGGTTCGCCTCTTGCATGAGTCGGTCGGCCTCGCGGCCGTGATCGGCGTTCTGCCGGGTCATCGAGGACATCTCTTCGAGCGAAGAGGTGGTCTCCTCGAGCGAGGCCGCCTGAGCCGCGGATTGCTGAGCGAGGCTCTGGCTCGCCGTGGACACCTGGGCCGCGGCGGCGCTCACCTCGGATGCGCCCCGGTTGAGCCGGGTCACGATGCCCTGGATGGGCCGCTCGATCTCGCGCCGCACCATCCAGGCGATCAGCCCGGCCACGGCCGCGGCGACCGCCAGCACGACCGCGGCGAGGATGTTGCGCAATTGCCGGGCCGGGGCGAGGATTTCGGACATCGGCTGCAGGACGGCGAGCGACCAGCCGGCGGAGGCGATGGTCCCGAAGCTCAGCAGGTATTCGCCCTCTTCGAGAGAGACGGTGAGCATGCCTTCGCCTCCGGCGCCGAGGGCTTCGGCGAGCGGGGCCAGGCCGGGGACGTCCTTCAGGCCCTGTTTCATCACCCGCGTCGCCTCCGGGTGGCTGATGAACCGGCCCTTGGCGTCCACGATGCACACGTAGCCTTTCTCGCCGACCCGAATGCGGGAGGCCATTTCGTTCAACGCGCTCAGCCGCCATCCGAGAGCCGCGACCCCCATCGTGCGCTCCTGATGGGTCAGGGCGGTTGCGATCGTAAGCACGCCGCCGCCGTCGGCCGCCGCGTGAACCTCGCCGATGACCGGCTCCCGCCCCCCCCGGGCGCGGCGGTAGACCTCCTCGGAGGCGACCGTCTTGCCCTTGAAGGCGCCCTTCACCGTGTCGCCGACCACCGTCCCTTGGTCGTCGGTCACGTAGAAGAAGGCATAGGTCTGGGAATCGTGGAACACGGTCGAGTTCATGTTCAGCTTGAAGTCGGCGAGATCGTAGATGCCGCTGTCGGCGATCGACTTGATCATGTCGACGAGGGTCGCATCCCGCAGGGCGGCGTTTTTGAGCAGATCGGTCTGCTCGCGCACGATCTGGGTGATCTGCCCGGTCACCACCGCGCGCATGTCTTCGAGCCCTTCGCGGGCGAGACGTTCCATGGCTTTCGAGGACCACAGGACGCTGAAGGCGCCCACCCCCAGCAGGGGCAGGGCGAGCAGGACGAGGCCTCCGAAGACGAGTTTTTTCCCTAAACTGAACCGGCTCATGGCGTTCGCTCTCCTCTGTGGCGGCCGATCGGATTTCCCCTTTTCCCCGGCTCGCGCCGGAGGGCGAAAGGGTTATCCCTCTTATCGGCCGTCGGGGGGCTTGACTTGAAGGCCCCCCCGCCGGGGCCGCGGCGGGGGAGATCGCGCAAGGCGGGCTACTTGCGGTAGAATTCCGGCACGATCAGGATGAGCAGGGTATAAATCTCCAGGCGCCCCAAGAGCATCAGAGCGATCAGCACCCCCTTGGCGGCGTCGGCGAGCGGGGCGAATGTCCGGCTGGGGCCGACCGCGCCGAAGCCGGGACCGGTGTTTCCCAGCGCGGTCGCCGCCGCACCGGCGGCGCTCAAGAGGTCGAGGCCCGAGAGCGATAGCAGGAGGGCTCCCGCGGCGAAGAGAAGCACGTAGAGGGCCGCGAAGCCGAGGATGCTGTGGGCGATCTCCTCGGTCACCGGCCGTCCGCCGAGCTTCAGGCGGCTTACCGCATGGGGGTGGATCAAGAGGTAGAGTTCGCGGTAGCAGTGTTTGAGGGCGACGATCACCCGCAGGCACTTCATGCCGCCGCCCGTCGAGCCGGCACAGGCGCCGATGAACATACAGCCGAAGAGAAGAAAGCGGGCGGCGTCGGGCCAGCGGTCATAGTCGGCCGTCGTGTACCCCGTGGTCGTGAGGATCGAGACGACCTGGAAGGCGCCGTAGCGCAGCGCTTCCCCCCAGCCGTCGTAAACCGTGCCGTGAATCGTCGCGGCCACCGCCACGACCAACGCCGCGACCAGCACGAGGTAGAAGCGGCACTCGGCGTCGCGCCAGAAGGCGAGCCCTTCACCCCGCAGCAGGCGGTAGTGCAAGGAAAAATTGATGCCCGCAAGGACCATGAACCCCAAGATCACGAGATCGACATCGAGCCTGTCGTATTGCGCGATCGAGGCGTTCCAGGGGGAGAAGCCGCCCGTCGGCAGGGTGGTGAGCGCATGGTTGACGGCGTCGAAGAGTCCCATGCCGCCCGCGGCGAGCACGGCCGTCTCGGCCGCGGTGAAGAGGACGTAAACCTTCCAGAGAACCTTCGCCGTGTCGCGCATGTGGGGCCGAAGCCGGTCCGGGACGGGGGTCGGGGCTTCGGCCTTGTAGAGCTGCATGCCGCCCACCTTCAGAAAAGGCAGGATGGCGATCGAGAGCACGATGATCCCCATGCCGCCCAGCCACTGGATGAAACTGCGCCAGACGACGAGGCTGCGCGGCAGGACTTCGATGTCGGCGAGAATCGTCGACCCCGTCGTGGTGAATCCCGAGACGGACTCGAAGAGAGCGTCGGTCCAGGAGAGGCCCAACGCGAAGCGGAAGGGGAGAGCCCCGAAGACCGCGGCCGCCATCCAAGCGCAGGAGACGATCGCCATGCCTTCGCGGGGCGTAAGCACCTCGGCCTGTTGGCGGCGGAAAAGCAGGTGCAGGCCGAGCCCGCAGCCGAGGGTCAGCGCGGCCGAGAGCGAAAACGACCTCACCGCGGTTTCCCCCCAGAGGAGGGCGAGGCCGAGCGGCAGCAAGAGGGTTGCACCGATGACGAGCGCCAGCAGGCCCGTCACGTGGAGCACATACCCCCAGTGCATCAGAAATACTCCAGTTTGACCGCGAGCAGCCGTTCGATGCGCGGTACGGCCTCGCGCAGGGCGAAGAGAATCACGCGGTCTCCCGGCTCGACCACGCTTTCGCCTGTGGGCAGGATGATGCGACCGTCGCGGATGACGGCTGCGACCATGGCCCCTTTGGGGAAATCGATCGATCGCAGCGGCCGCCCGACGATGTCCGAGGTTTCGAGCGCGACCGCCTCGAGCACCTCGGCTTGCTCGCCCTGGATCGCCATGGCCGAGAGGACTTTGCCTTTGCGGATGTGCTGCAGGATGGAGTTGATCGCCGAAAGGCGGGGGCTGACGACCTGCTCGATCCCGATCGCTTTCATCAGCGGGAAATAGCTGAACTTGTCGATCTTGCAGATCGCCTTGTCGACGCCCAGGCGCGAGGCGAGCAGCGCGGTCAGGATGTTCGTCTCCTCGTCCTGGGTCACGGTGACGATCAGGTCCATGTCGCGGACGTTTTCCTCCTGGAGCAGGTCCTGGTCGGAGCCGTCGCCGCAGAGCACGACGGTGCGGCGAAGCTTTCCGGCGAGCAGCGCACAGCGGTCGGCGTTCTTCTCGATCACCTTGGTGGCGATCCCCTGGTCCTCAAGCCGGGCGGCAAGTCGAAAGCCGATGCGCCCGCCGCCCACGATCAGCACCCGCCGGATCGGCGATTCCCGTTTGCCGAAAAAAGCGAGGTTGTCGAAGAGCCGCTCTTCCTCGCTGATGAAGTAGGCGAGGTCGCCGGGGCGGAGCCGATCCTTGCCGCGGGGAACGATCAGGCGGTTGTCGCGGACGAGGGCGGCGATCAGGGGGCGCACCGGGCCGGACATTCCCGGCAGCTCCGCAAGCCGCATCCCGGCGAGCGGGGAACGGGTGTCGATGGCGATGCCCACGAGCTTGATTCTTCCGCCCTCGAAGCTGCCCACGTCCACGGCCCCGGGGACGCTCATCAGCTCGAGGATGGTGTGCACCACCTCCGTCTCCGGGTTGATGATCGTCTGGATGTGGGGCGGTTTTTCCCGCAAGGGGACGGCGAATTCGTCGTAGGACTCGTCGCGGATGCGGGCGATCTTGGTCGTGTGGGGGGCGAGGAGATCGGCCGCCATGCAGGCGACGAGATTCGTCTCGTCGCGGTCGGTCACGGCGAGAAGGATGTCGGCGCCGCGGATCCCGGCCTCGCGCAACACGTTGGGGTTGCTGCCCGAGCCGAGAATCGTCTGGACGTCGAGATGATCCTCGACCCGCCGGAGGGCCTCCGGGCTGTCATCGACGAGGACGACGTCTTTTTCCTCGAGGGAGAGCTGGCGGGCGATATGAAAGCCGACTTCCCCCGCGCCGACGATCACGATTTTCATGCTGTCCTGCCGCGCAAGGTCCTCCGGCGGAGCGGGAGACTATCGCCGGGGCAGAGGGCTGTCAAGGCCGCGGCGGCGGCGTGCGGAATTCACTCGGCGAGTTTCGGCGATTGCAGCCGGCGCCGCCGGCTCCACTGCAGGCGCACGAATTCGACCGCCGCGGGGATGCCGGGGATGAGCACCAAGGCCAGGATCACCAGGCTGAAGTGCTCCTGGATCAGGGGCAGGGTCCCGAATCCGTAGCCCGCGGGGACGAAGAGCAACACCCACAGGGCCGCGCCGAAGACGTTGAAGAACAGGAAGCGGGGGTAGGCCATGCTGCCGATCCCGGCGACGAAGGGAGCGAACGTGCGGATGATGGGCAGGAAACGGGCGATCACGATCGTCTTGCCGCCGTGCCGGCGGTAGAAGGCGTGCGTGCGGTGGAGGTATTCCTTGTTCAGGAATCGGCCGTGATCCTCGTGGAAGACCCGGGGGCCGACAAAATGGCCGATCGAGTAATTCACGCTGTCTCCCAGGATGGCGGCGGCGAGCAGGACGGCGATCGCCGCCCCCAAGTCGAGGGCGCCGATCGCGGCCATCGAGCCCACCGCGAAGAGAAGCGAGTCGCCCGGGAGAAAGGGGGTGACGACGAGGCCGGTTTCGCAGAAGACGATCACGAAGAGGATCGCATAGACCCACAGACCGTACAACGCGCAGAGATCCTGCAGGTGGCGGTCGATGTGCAGGACGAAATCGACGAGGAAGGAAACGAGTTCCATGGATGCCCTCCCCGGGAGCAGCCGCCCCCGGTGGTCGAAACGCGACGTGCCCGGTTTTACCGGGCACGTGAATATACGCTAACACAAGCTTGCGGAAAAGCCAAGCCCTTCAACCGACCGTGACCGTCACTCCGTGTTCCTCGACCCCGTTGTTTCCGTATCCGAGAACGTTCCAGGAGGCGCGGTCCGGCTGCCGCCGGCCCGCACTGTCGCGGGCGCGGGCGAGAATGCGGGCCGGCCCTTTTGCCGGCGGAGTCCACAGGATCTGCCAGTGGCGCCAGGCGTAACGGACGCTCGGGCCGAGCAGTTCGGCCGCAAGCCAGGTTGCCCCCCCGTCGCAGGAGACCTCGACCGCCGCGATCTCCTCTTCGCCGGCCCAGGCCGCCCCGAGCACGGGAAAGGGAAGGCCCGCCGGAAGAAGATCGCCGGGTTGCGGCCGGAGGATGACCGCTTTGAGGCGCATCGCCGTCACCGGCTCGCCGGAAGAGGGATCCTCGCCTTTCCGGAAGAAGCGATAGACGCGGTCCATATAAAACCCGTTCCAGGGCCGGTCGAGAACGACGATACGCTTCAACCACTTGACGCAATTCGCTCCGGTCCAGCCGAGCGCGAGGGCGCGCAAGGGAAACCCATGCTTGAGCGGGAGCGGATCGCCGTTCATTTCCCAGGCGAGGAGCGTCGAGGAAAGGGCTTTCTCGAGAGGAATGCTGCGGATGAAGGGGACCCCGGCCGCGCCGAGCGGTCGGTCCAGGCCCTCGAAGGCGACATGCGCAGCCGTGGGCTTCAAGCCGGCGGCTGTGAGCACCTCGCGCAACCGCGTTCCTCCCCAGACGGCGTTTCCCACCCCGCCCAGCGTCCAGGGGTTTCCGGAGGCGCGCTCGGTCAAAAGCGCCCGGCCGTTTCCGGAGCATTCGAGCGTGTCGGCCGCGATCGCCCGCGGCAGGCGCAGGAGGTCGTCGATTCCGAGCCGGAGCGGCCTTTCCACCTCGCCCTCCACGGAAAGCCGCCAGCGCCGCAGGTCGACCTTGCGACGGGGGATGGCGCCTTGGTTGCGCGAGAAGAAGACGCGGTTCGCGGTGATCCACGAGAGCAGATGTTCGGGAGGCGTTTCGGCGTTGAGCGGCTTTTCACTCAAGATGCGCAGGCGAGGGGACACGACATCGACCTCCGGAGGTTGTCGCCGCACGGGGAATTGAATCTTCGGTCGCAAGCTTGACCGCAGGCCAGGGCAAAGTCAAGCCTTTCGCGCGGCGGCCAGGCGGCGCGCGATGGCCTGGGCGGTCGGGGTGAGCGACAGGCCCCCGGCCCCCGTGCAGCGGAGCTCGGGCGGAAGCCTTCTTCCTACATCGGCCATGGCCGCGATCGCCTCATCGAGGGGAATCACGGGATCGAAGCCCGCCAGCGCGAGGTTGGCGCAGGCGAGGGCGTTGGCGACGGCCAGCACGTTGCGCCCGAGACAGGGGACCTCCACGCGGTTGGCGACCGGGTCGCAGACGAGGCCGAGCACGTTCTGCAGCGCCATCGAGGCCGCCGCCGTCGCCCGGGTCGCCTCACCGCGGCTCAACGTGACGAGGGCGGCCGCCGCCATGGCCGAAGCGGCGCCGCACTCGGCAAGGCAGCCGCCGAGCTCGGCGGCGAAGGTGGCGCGGGCGGCGATGAAGACGCCGACCAGGCCGGCGGCGAGCAGCCCTTCCGCGGCCGCCTCCGGGCCGAGCTCGAGCGTGTCGACCAGGCCGTGCACGGCGGCGGGGACCGCGCCGCAGGATCCGGCGGTGGGCGCGGCGACGATCGTCCCGAAGGCGCTTTTCACCTCCATGAGGGCCGCGGCGTAAAGGAGCATCCGGTTGAGGGCTCCGGTCTCGATCAATCCTCCCCGTGAGAGGGCCGCGCCAAACGCGGGGGCCTGGGCGGGAAGGATGCGGTCGGGATGTTCGGTGCCGGCAATACCTTGGCCGATCGCCCGGGCAAGGATTGCGGCCAGCCGTTGCATGCGCCGGAGGATCTCGTCCCCGGAGAGGCCGCTGCGGGCGCTTTCGTAGACTGCGGCGAGCCGGGCGAGATCGAGGTCCCGGTTGCGGTTCCAGGCGAGCATCTCCGTGCAGGAAAGAAACGGCACGCGAATCTCCGGACGGGTAAGCACGGGGAGAACGGGCCGGAGGGGACGCACCCAGCGCACGCCGGAAAGGCGGGAGAGTTCCCGGAGGGCGGTTTCGGGGGCAGGTTCGGGCGTCCGCATTTCGATCAGGATACCGGCCTCTCCGCTGTGGGGGAGAACCTCGGCCCTCGCGGGAAGACCGGCGGGCAAATCCGCGGGGGAGAAGCCCCGGTCGGCCGCCAGCAGGGTCACGTGGCGGTCGCCGCGAAGCGAGAGGGAAATGCCGTCGATCGCCGTCACCTCGACCATGCCTCCGCCGGTTGAGAGGGCGATCATCTCGTGATGCTCCCCTTCGCCCTCCAGGGTCAGCCGGTAGGTGTTCGGGTGGGGGTCGCCGAAGGAGCCGATCCGGATCTCGGTGGCGATTCCCCGGCGCGCGAGTTCCTCCGCGGCGTCGGCGAGACGTTCGTCGTCTGCTTCCCAGCCGAGCAAGCCGGCGAAGAGGCCGATGTCCGACCCCTGTTCCGCGTGCGTGTGGGCCAGCGAGCCGGCGGCGTCGAATTCCAGGCGCAGCCGCTTGATCCGGCCGGCCAGGAGATCGTGCGCCAGGCGCCCGATACGCACCGCGGCCGCACAGTGCGAGCTCGACGGCCCGCGCATGACCGGGCCGATCACGTCGTTGAAGATGCTGGGGGGGAGGCCCATGTCGCTGTTTCCCTAAGTCGGCGCTTGGCCTTCAGCCGCCGCGATGCGCCGTGCGGCGGATGATTTCCTCCTGGATGCCGGGGTCGAGGTCCACGAAGAAGTCGCTGTAGCCCGCCACGCGCACCAGCAGATCGCGGTATTCGCGGGGGTGCTCCTGAGCCCGGCGGAGGGTGGCGTCGTCGACGATGTTGAACTGCACGTGGTGTCCGTGCAGGCGGAAGTAGGTGCGGATGAGCTGGGCGAGCTTGGCGAGATCACGCTCGCTTTTCAGAAAATCGGGCAGGAAGCGCAGGTTGAGCAGGGTCCCTCCGCTGCGCGATTGGTCGATCCGGGCGAGCGAACGCAGGACCGCGGTCGGCCCCGCGCGGTCGGCCCCCGGGGCGGGGGAGGCCCCGTCGGAGACCGGTTCGCCCGCATGCCGGCCGTCGGCGGAGGCGGCGAGCATGCGGCCGAAATAGACATGGCAGGTGGTCGAAAGCAGATTCAAGTGCCAGCGGCCCCCGCGTGTGTTCGGCCGGCCGTCGATCGCCCGGAGCAAGGATCCGTAGACGCGCTCGAGCAGCCGGTCGGCGCGCTCGTCGTCGTTGCCGTAGCGGGGGGTCCGGTTCCGCAGCGTAAGCCGCAAAGGCTCCTCCCCCGCGAAGTCGCGGGCGAGCGCTTGAACGAGGCGGGGAAGGGGCAGGGCGGCTTTTTCGAAAACGTGGGTGCGGATGGCGGAGAGGGCGTCGACCGTGGTCCCGATCCCGACGCAGGCGATGAAGGAGGTGTTGTAGCGCGGGCCGCCGTCGGTGTAGTCGCGGCCGCGGGCGATACAATCCCGGATCAGCACGGAGAGAAACGGCGCCGGGCAGGTTCGGGCGACGATGCGCTCGATGCGATGGCTCCCCCCGACCTTGAGATCGACCGCCCAGCGGAGCTGGGCTTCGAAAGCGCCGTAGAGCCGATCGAAGCCAGGGAAGGTTTCCGCCTTTCCCGTGCGCAAACCGATGGGATTCCCGGTCCGGAGGTCGCAGCCGTCGTTCAGGGCGAACTCGAGGAGCTTCGGCACGTTCAGGTAGCCGGTCAGAATGTAGGCCTCCTTGCCGAAGGCGCCCGTTTCGATGCAGCCGCTCGTTCCCCCTTCGCGCGCGTCCTCGAGGCTTTTGCCCGCGGCGAGCAGTTCCTGGACGACGAGATCGGCGTTGAAGACGGAGGGCCAGCCGTTTCCCTCGCGGATCACGCGGCAAGCGGCGAGAAGGTAGCGCTCCGGGGTGATCCGGCTGAGATGCAGACTCGGCTGGGGCTGAAGCAGCCGGAGCTCGGAGGCCACCTCGAGGATCAGCTCGGTCAACGCGGAGGCCCCGCTTCCCCCATCGGGGGTCAGCCCGCCCAGGTTGACTTGGGTGAAGTCGTTGTAGGTGCCGCTTTCCTTCGCGGTCACGCCGACCTTGGGCGGCGCGGGATGGTTGTTCACCTTGATCCAGAAGCAGGCGAGCAGCTCCTTCGCCTGCTCGCGCGTGAGGCTGCCCTCGCGGAGCCCCTGATCATAGAACGGCTGCAGGTGTTGGTCGAGATGCCCCGGGCTCATGGCGTCCCAGCCGTTCAACTCCGTGATCACGGCGAGGTGCACGAACCAGTAGGCCTGGAGGGCTTCCCAGAAATCCCGGGGGGGATGGGCGGGCACCCGGCGGCAGACGGCGGCGATGCGCCGCAGCTCCGCTCTTCGCACGGGATCGGGCTGGCGGGCCGCCTGCTCTTCGGCCCGCGCGGCGTGGCGGCCGGCGAAGGCGATAACCGCCTCACAGGCGATGTCCATGGCGCGGAGTTGTTCGGCGCGGTCGCGGACCTCGGGGTCGGTGAGATCGTCCAAGGCCGCCAGACTCGCCGCGATCTCGGCCTGCAGATCGCGCAGGCCGCGGCGGTAGATCAAGCCGTCGAGCGCCGTGTGACCCGGCGCGCGTTGCTCCAGGAACTCGGTGAAGACCCCGGCATCGTAGGCCGCGCGCCACTCGGGGGTGAGCTCCGCGAAGATGCGCTCCCGAACGGTGCGTCCCTCCCAGAAGGGAATCACCTCGGTTGCGTAACGGGCGATGTCCTCGGGCGCGACCCGGTAAGCGGTGCGGGGCCGGGAGTCGAGGACCCGCAGATCCTCCGGGCTGTGGCAGGTCCATTCGGGGAACGTGGGTACGGCTTTGGGCGCGGGGCCGCGTTCCCCGACGATCAGTTCGTCTTCGCCCAGAAAGATCGTTTTTTCCGCCAGAAGATCCCGGAAGATCAGCGCGCGCAAAACGGGGGTCGAGTAACGGCCCCCGTGGCGGCGGGCCGCGTCGGTGACGAGAAGCGCACGCTCGATCGACAGGCTGACGGGTGTCTCGAGACTTCGGGCGCGCAGGCGTTCGATCCGCGGGGTCATGATCGCTAACCTCCGATCCGCACTTCGAGGCCGTAGGCGGAAAGACGGCGGGCGGCCTCTTCCACGGCTTCGGGGCAGGGGGCCTCGGTGTTCGGGAGCGGGACGGGGAGTTTAAGACTCCGATACTTGCCGTCCGCCGCGCGGTGATAGGGAAGCAGGTCCACGGGCGGTCGCCGAGGAAGACGAGCGATGAAGGCTCCGGCGGCCGCAAGGTCGTCGGCACCGTCGTTCACGCCGGGGATAAGCGGGATGCGGACGATCAGATCGACTTGCTTTTCGGCAAGAGAAACGAGATTTCGCAAAATCAAGCGGTTATCGACACCGACGGCGCGGCGGTGCCGTGCGGGGTCGATCAGCTTGAGGTCGAAGAGGAAAAGCTCCGTCATCCCGGCCGCCGCGGCAAGGAGCGCAGGCTCGGTGTATCCCGAGGTGTCGACGGCGCGGTGGAAGCCCCGAGCGCCGCAGGCGTCCAGGGCTGCGAGCAGAAAAGCGGGCTGGGCGAAGGGTTCACCTCCGGAAAAGGTGACGCCGCCTCCTCCTTCTTCGAAGAAAGGCCGATCGCGCTCGAGAATCGCGAGCAGTTCCTCGATTTCGATCCTCCGGGACAGCCGCTCGAGGGCCTCGGTCGGGCAGACTTCGGCGCAGCGGCCGCAACGGCGGCAACACGACGGATCGATCCCGATTTCCCCTTCTTTCCGGCGGCAGGCGCCTGTCGGGCAGGAGGCGACACAGGTGCCGCAGCCGATGCAGCGACCCGCATCCCAGAGGATCGCCGGAAGATCGAGACGATGCTCCGGGTTGTGGCACCAGAGGCAGGTCAGGGGGCATCCTTTAAAGAAAACCGTGGTGCGGATCCCCGGACCGTCATGGATCGCACAGCGCATGATGTTGAAGACAAGCCCCGTGGGGGAGGACTCAGCCCTTCGGATCGTCCCGAGAGAATAAGGCGAGTCGGGAATTTGGGGGGCGGGCATCGTTTCCATGATCCGGGATCTTGCTGCGGATTCAAAGCTTGCCCAAGATTCCTCTGCGGGGGGATGGGTTAGGGGTTGGATTCATCTTTCGTTTCAGTTGATCTCTTGGCCCGGCTCTTGATCGTGGATGAGTCGATTTTTTAGTGGTCCATATCCCGGATGTTTTTTTGGTCTCATCCTAATCCTGATGCCCAAGATGTTCGTGATGTGGTCTGAAGAGCTGATGAGTTCTAACGCCATGCAGCCACAGCTGTCAAGTCACGATTTGGATCCATTTTTCAGATTCTTTACCCCTTGACCGGACCAGGAAATTTTTTTAAGGAATTTGGTCGAATGGTCTGAACACCAGAAGTGTTTTTTCTCTCGGATATCAGAAAACACATTCGCCGAGGATCTCGGCGGAGGGAAAAGCCGGATGCAGTTTGAGGCCATTCCGCGCCGCACAGCTCCCGACAAGGTGGTCGAACAGCTTCTTTCGCGAATCAAGTCCGGCGAGCTCGCTCCCGGGATGCAGCTTCCACCGCAGCGCGAACTGGCGCGACAATTCGGGGTCGGCCGGTCTTCCGTGCGCGAGGCCCTGAACGCCCTATCGGTTATGGGGTTTGTCGAGGTCTTTCAAGGAAAAGGGACCTTTATCGCCGGGGAAATCCCCGGATCGGATCCCACGGCGGCCGCCGTGCGTGCGGCCTTCCAGGCGGAGAGCCTTCTCGATCTTCTCGAGCTGCGCGAGACCCTGGAGTGCCGGGCGGCGGAGCTTGCCGCCGAGCGTATCGAAGCCAGCCAGCTTGCCTCGCTGCGGCGTTGCCTTCAGGCGATCGAACGCGCGGGACAGGACTACTCCGCTTTTCTTGCCGCGGACCTCGACTACCATCGGCGGCTCTGCGAGGCCTCGGGCAATCGGGCTTTCGTCGAGATTTTGACCCCGCTTCTTTCCCGTGTGGCCGAGCAACATGGGCGGCTCAAGACCGGCCGGATCTCGGAAGACTACCGCGAACATTCGATCCGCACCCTGAAGCAGCTGACGGCTTGCCTCGAGCGCGAAGACGGCCGGGGAGCCCGCGAATGGATGCGCGACCACCTGAACGCCATCCGCGGCGAGCTGAAGGAGCTGCTCTGATGTGTCGGCTCTCCGGCAAGCCTCGAGCCGTCTCTTCCCCGGCGGCGAAGCCGAGCTCTCGGCCCCGGCCTTTTTCCCGCAGCCCTTCGAATTGTATTTCATAATACAACAGTCGGTCCGAAAAACCCTCCGCTTGTATCCCCGCCTGCTCCTCCCGCGGCCTGATCTTCGCCGTGCGGTGACGGCGGCCGGACCCGAGGGCGAAGAAGGAATAAGACCCGAGCGACAGCGCCGGCGGGGCGAAGCGGAGAGCCCTCCCGCCTGGACCTCGAAAACGAGGTCAAAAGCGTTTGCCCATTCAAGGCGGCAGGCGCGGTTTCCGACCCAGGAGATCGGCCGGGAGATCAATTTCCAGCCGGGATCAGGGGATCCCCCCCATGGCGGCGGTCAATCCGCCGTCGACGATGAGGGTCTGACCGGTGATGAAGGCCGCCGCGGGCGATGCCAGAAAGAGAACGGCCTGCGCGATGTCTTGCGGCTCGGCCCAGCGCCCAAGGGGGGTGCGTGCCTTCACGGCCGCTTCCAGGGTGGGATCGGTCCATTGAGAACGCGTGAGCTCGGTGCGCGTGAACCCCGGGGCGACGGCGTTCACGCGGATCCCGTGGGGCGCCCATTCCACGGCGAGCGCGCGGGTGAGCTGCCGCAGTCCGGCCTTGGTCATGGCGTAGGCGGCGACCCCCGGGCGGGCGATCTCCGCGAGGATGGAGGAGATGTTCACGATCGCCCCGGGTTTGCCGGAGGCGATGCGCTCCTGGGCGAATTCGCAGGAAAGCCGGTAGGTCGCCGTGAGGTGGAGATCGATCAGCCGGTGCAGTCCTTCCGCCTCGATCGTCTGGGCGGGCCCGCGCAGGATGGCCCCGGCGTTGTTGACGAGGATGTCGATGCCGCCCGCCGCCGCGGCCGCCCGGCGGAAAGTCTGCGGGACTTCCTCCGCTCGCGAAAGGTCGCAGGGCAGAGTCCATACCCGGGGGGAGCCGATCCGGGAGGCCGCTTCGTCGAGCCGCGCGCGGTCGCGTGCGACGAGAACGACCGCGGCGCCGGCGGCGGCGAAACTCTGGGCGATGCCGAGGCCGATGCCGCGGCTTGCCCCGGTGACAAGAGCGGTCCGGCCGTCGAGGCGGAAAGCATCCAGCATCGCGAAACCTTTCGGAGCATGGATCGTGGATTCTTTGCCGTGCCGGGAAAGGTAGCTCGGCCTCTCTTCGTTGTAAAGCGCCTTCCGGCGCGCCGGACGAAAGGGAGCGGTCTTGATTCCCCCCGCAGGATCTCCTAATTTCTCGGGCCCGGACGGGAGGCCGAGCGCTTCCTCAAGGAAAGAGGTCGGCGGAGGTGCCCGATGCCGCAACGGCAATGGCGGTCCCATTTCCCGCAAGGAAGTCGGCGCGTCGTGGTGACGCAGGAGCTGCCCGGAAGGCGCTGGCTTGAAATGCTTCGTGCCGCCGGTTGCCGGGTCGATGTTTGCCGCGCCGATTCCCCCCTGAGCGCCGAGGAGATTCGCACCGCGATCGGCGACCGCTGCGACGGGGTCATCGGCCAGGTGACCGAGACGTGGGGGGAGAACGAGTTCCGGGCCTTGCGGGCGGCCGGCGGTTGCGCCTACAGCAACTATGCGGTCGGCTACAACAACGTCGATCTCGCCGCGGCCACGCGCTTGGGGATCGCCGTCGGCAACACGCCTGGGGTGCTGACGGAGACGACGGCCGAACTGGCCGCCGCGCTCGCGCTGGCTGCAGCGCGAAGGCTCGGGGAAAGCGAGCGCTTCCTGCGGGCCGGGAAATTCCGCACCTGGCTGCCGACCCTCTTTCTCGGGACCCTCTTTCGCGGCAAGACCGCGGGCGTCGTCGGCGCCGGACGCATCGGCGTCGCCGCGGCGCGCATCTTCGTCGAGGGCTTCCGCATGCATCTGATCTACCAGGATCCGCGCCCGCAACCGGCACTTGAGGAGCGGGTGCGGGCTTTTTCCGGCTTTCTCGCGGCCCAGGGAGAGCCTCCCGTTTCCTGCCGCCGGGCCGAGACGCTCGAGGAGCTTCTGGCAGCCTCCGATCTGGTGAGCCTCCACACCCCGCTCACCGCGGAGACCCGACACCTGATCGACGCCCGGCGGCTGGCGGCGATGAAGCCGGATGCGGTGCTCGTGAACACCAGCCGCGGGCCCGTGATCGACGAGGCGGCCTTGGTCGAGCATTGCCGCCGCCATCCCGACTTCCGGGCGGGCCTGGATGTCTACGAGCGGGAGCCCGAGCTCGCCGCCGGCCTGGCCGACCTTGAAAACGTGGTCCTGCTGCCTCACATCGGCTCGGCGAGCCCCGAGGCGCGCGAGGGGATGGCGATTCTCGCCGCGGCCAACGTCGCCGCAAGACTCCTCGGACATCCTGCGTGGAACCGGCCCGAGATCGAGGCCTTCCTCGGCGAGGATCCCCCGCCGGCCTCGCCGAGCCTCCTGAACGCCGCGGAGCTGGGCATCGCCCGTTTCGGGGAGGCCTGAGGTTCCGTTCCTGTCCAATCTCTTCTCTCACCCCTCCCGGCTCCGGCTTGCATCCGGCGGCCGATCGGGAATAGGATGCCCCCGGGGAGTCGATCATCGGCAAGGCGGAACCCGGCGGGCAAGATCCCCGAAGTGCCCGGGGAGGAGAGAGCCGCCCCCCGCGTTCCGTGTCGGCGGTGGTAAAACTCTACAGCAGAAAGGAGAGGCCGATGTCCGACATCATGGAGTATGTGAGAGCCCGTGACCCTCACGAAAAGGAATTCCACCAGGCGGTCCAGGAGGTGATGGATTCCATCCAACCCGTGCTCGAGAAAAACCCGATCTATCGCCGGGCGCGCATCCCCGAGCGTCTCGTCGAGCCGGAGCGGGTCATTCTCTTCCGGGTTCCCTGGGTCGACGATCAGGGGATCATCCAGGTGAACCGCGGCTTCCGCGTCCAGATGAACAGCGCGATCGGCCCCTACAAGGGCGGCCTGCGCTTTCACCCTTCCGTGAACCTGGGCATCCTCAAATTTTTGGCCTTCGAGCAGGTCTTCAAGAACGCGCTCACCACCCTTCCCATGGGCGGCGGCAAGGGCGGCTCGGATTTCGATCCCAAGGGCAAATCCGACGGCGAGGTCATGCGCTTCTGCCACAGCTTCATGGGCGAGCTCTTCCGCCACATCGGCCCCGACACCGACGTTCCCGCCGGGGACATCGGGGTCGGGGCGCGGGAGATCGGCTTTCTGTTCGGCATGTACAAGAAGCTGAAAAACGAGTTCAGCGGAGTCCTCACCGGCAAGGGTCTCCACTGGGGCGGGAGCCTCATCCGGCCGGAGGCGACGGGATACGGTGTCGTCTATTTCGCGGCCGAGATGCTTGCCACGCGCAACCAAAGCCTCGAGGGCAAGCGCTGTCTTGTTTCAGGGTCGGGCAACGTCGCCCAGTACACGGTGCAGAAGCTCCTCGAGATGGGCGCCAAGCCGCTGACCCTTTCGGATTCGAACGGCTATATCTACGACGAGGAGGGGATCACGGCCGATAAGCTCGCCTGGGTGATGGAATTGAAAAACGTCCGCCGGGGCCGCATCCGCGAATACGCCGAAAAATTCCCCCGGGCGGTCTATACGGCCGCCGACCCGGCGCTCGATTACAACCCCCTCTGGAACCATCGCGCCGACTGCGCTTTCCCCTGCGCGACGCAGAACGAGATCAACGGCAAGGACGCCCGGAACCTGGTGCACAACGGTGTTTTCCTCGTTGCCGAGGGCGCCAACATGCCGACCACCCCCGAAGGAGTGGACATCTTTCTCGAGCACAAGCTGCTCTACGCTCCGGGCAAAGCGGCCAACGCGGGCGGGGTTTCCGTCTCCGGCCTCGAGATGACCCAGAACAGCATGCGCCTTTCCTGGACGCGCGAAGAGGTGGACCAGCGGCTGCAGATGATCATGAAGAGCATCCACCGCTCCTGCATCGAGGCGGCGGAACGTTACGGGATGAAGGGAAACTATGTGGCCGGGGCGAACATCGCCGGTTTCCTCAAAGTCGTCGACGCCATGATGGACCAGGGGGTCGTGTAGGTCGCAGCGCCTTGCCCCGCCTTTTCCCCCTCTGCGGCCCCGGGCGAAGGTGGCCGGGGCCGCAGAGTTCCCGCCGCCCCGGGCGCTCGCCGCGCCCGGATCGTTTTCCGGGAGGCACCCCATGGACATCCGACCGATTCCCCCTTCCGGGCGCAACCTGGGAGGGCGGGATTATTTCGTTCTTTGGGCCGGGGTGGCGATTTCGCTCGCCGAAATCTGGGCCGGAGGTTTTCTCGCCCCGCTCGGTTTCTGGGCGGGTCTGACGGCGATTCTCCTCGGGCATGCGATCGGAAACACCCTGATGGCCCTCGCCGGGGTGATCGGCTCGGAGCACGGCATCATGGCCATGGTCGCGGTCAGAGCTTCTTTCGGGATCCGCGGCTCAGCGTTCGCCGCGGCGCTGAACATCGTCCAGCTGATCGGTTGGGCGGCGATCATGCTGATCATCGGCGGTCGCGCCGGGGCGATGCTCGGAAAGTCCTTTGGCGGGTGGCTGGCAAGCGACGCCTTCTGGATCCTCGCCATCGGAGGGGGAACCCTGGGCTGGGCCCTCGGGACCGGAAGCCGGCTCTGGAGGATCCTTCAGGGGGTCTCGGTCGCCGCGATGGGGATCGTGCTCGTCCTGATGACCGCGGTCGCCTTCGGGAAGCTTGCGGCCCGACCCGCCGCTGCGCCGCCGCCGGGGGGGCTCGGTTTCATGGCCGGGCTCGATCTCGTGATCGCCATGCCCGTCTCCTGGATGCCGCTGGTCGCCGATTACGCGCGCTTTGCGCGCCGGACGGGCGCGGCCTTCTGGAACACCTGGTGGGGCTACTTTCTGGTGTCCTCGTGGATGTATCTCCTCGGGCTGCAGGTGACGCGGCTCACCGGCGCGAGCGATCCCGGCGGGGTGATCCTCGAGACCCTGGGGACGATCGGGCTTGCGGGGCCCGCGCTTTTTCTGGTCGTCCTCTCGACGATCACCTCGGATTTTCCCGATGTGTATTCGGCGACCTGCTCGGCGCTCAACATCTCCCAGCGCCTGAGCGGCCGCACCGTGATGGGATTCGCCGGCCTGCTCTCGATCGCCGTCGCGTTGGTCTTCCCCCTGGAGCAGTACGAGAACTTTCTCTTGTTCATCGGCGCCATGTTCACGCCGCTCTTCGGCGTCGTCCTGACGGACTACTTTCTCGTCCGTCGCCGACGTCTCGACCTGGAAGGGCTCTACCGCGCAGACGGCCCTTATGCCTACCGCCGCGGCTGGAACCCCGCGGCCGTCATCGCCTGGGCCGTAGGATTCGCCGTTTACGAGACGATCGTCCTGTGGCGTCTTCCCGTGGGCGGAACCCTGCCCGCCTTCTTCGCCGCCGCCCTGCTCTATCAGGGGACGTCCATTTATATATCATCAAGGACCGATTCCGGTGCGGTGAGGAATTCGTGATGGAAAGGAAGCGATGCATCCTGATTTCTCTGGTGGCGGCAGCCTGGGGCGTGTCGGCGGCCGGACCGGCGCAGGGAGCGGCTCTGCGGATTCCGGTGCAGGAGGCCGTGGTTCTTAGCGCCGTGTGGGGCTCCGGCCCGGATGAGCTGGGGGTGGCGACCCCCTCCGAAGCCAATCCCGAAGGACCGATGAGCTTCGCCTTGGGGGCCGATGGAAACCTTTTCGTCTTGGACCAGCGGAACCGGCGGATTCAGGTGTTTGCCGCCGGCAAACGGAAGCAATCGTTTCCCCTGGAACGGGAGACCTGGGTCGATTTGGATGCGGCTGCCGACGGGAGCCTCGCGCTGCTCGACAATACTCCGCCGGGGGAGCTTCGGCTGCTCGCTCCCTCCGGAGAAACCCGCTTCTCGACCACCTTGGAGGGGAGACTTTTTCCCAGTGCGGTCGAAGGGCTCGAGGTTCAACTCCGGCCCACGGGCCCATGGGCCGGGGTCTGGGTCGTGGTCAACGCCCGTTCCGGCCCCCACCGGGCGGTGCGGCTGGCGGGCGGCGATGGCTCCTCTCTGCCCCGGGTTTCTGTACCCGGCAGGGTCGCCGCAGACGGAGAGGCGATTTTCGATGTCTGCTCCGAGGGCGACCGGGCGCTCGGGGTGACGGTTTACGAAAAAGGCTCCCTTTCCCGATTCCAGCAAGTCCGGATTTCCACCGGCCTGATCCACGCCGTGCGCGGCATCTGGAGGGATCGCGGCGGAAACCTTTACGCCATCGCCGCCGTTGATGCGGGGCAGAAGACGGCGCGCGAAGAAGTGATCGTTCTCGGGGCCGATCTCCGGGAGCGGGGGCGTTTTTCCATCCCCGCGCAGGAGGCGCCGCATGAGGTCTTTCGCCCCTTCCGCGTGGACCCGAGCGGGGCGGTCTTTCAGATGATCGTGGGGAGGGACGGCCGGGTGCGGGTGCGAAAATTCGATCCTTCCTTTCCGGGAGAAAGTCGATCCGGTGGGGCGAGATGAGGTCCGGTCGCGGCGCGGCGATGGGGGAGGCGGCGTTCCTCCGTTAATGATATCCAAATGGACGTCCCCTATTATTCCGCGAGTTCCCGGTCGAAGACGGCGCCGAGCCGCTCATGCTCGCGCGTGACGCGGTCGAGGGCGTCGAAGAGGCGGTCGCTTTCCTGGCGGCAGGCGTGCATCGCCTGGGCCGCGGCGGCGATGCGCGGGCCGTCGCCCAGCCGGCTTGCCGCCTGCATCTCTCGGGTCAACTCGGCGAGCGCGGCGTCGCAGCGCTCGATTTCGGCCTCCAGACGCTTCATCTCCTGCTCGAGGGGACGCAACGCGCGGGCGCGCCGGGAGGCGATCTCGGCGCGGCGGCGCTTGCGATCGCGGCGGGCGGCCCGCGAGGGCTCGGGCCCCGGACGCTCCACGGAAGGCGTGGGACCGCCGGAGGCTTTCTCGTCCTGCCAGCCTCCTTTTTCCAGAAACTCGGCATAGGTCCCCTCGAAGACGTCCACGCCCTGTCCTCGGAAGACGATCAGCCGCTCGGCCAGCGCGTGCAGGAACATCTCGTTGTGGGTGACGAGAACGACGGCTCCGGAGAAAGCATCGAGCGCCGCGAGCAGCGCGTCGCAGGCCTCGAGATCGAGGTGGTTCGTCGGCTCGTCGAGCAGCAGCAGGTTCGCCGGCGAGGCGATGATCTTGCCCAGCAGCACGCGGCTTTTTTCCCCGCCCGAGAGCACGCGCACTTTTTTCAGCGCCTCGTCTCCGGAGAAGAGCATCGCCCCGCAGATGTCGCGCGCAAGCTGGCGGTCGACGCCGGTGTCGGAATGGAGGATCTCCTCTTCAACGGTGCGGTTGGGGATCAGATGGCCGACGTGGGTTTGCTCGAAGTAGCCCATGCGGATCGCCGGGGGATAGACGACTTCCCCCCGGTCCGGGGCGAGCACGCCGGCCAGGATTTTTAAGAGCGTCGTTTTGCCGCGGCCGTTCGGCCCCACGATCGCCACGCGCTCGCCGGCCGCGACAGTGATGGAGAAGTTCTCGAGGAGCGGTTCCCCGGGCCGCCAGGCGAAGTGCAGCCCACGGGCCTGGAGGGCGATCTTGCCGGGCAGCGGAGCCTCGCGGAAAGAAAATTCCAGGGTCTTCAGCTTTTCGAGCTTCTGCCGCTTTTCCATTTTCGCCAGCGTCTTGATCCGCGACTGGACCAACCCCGCCAGGCGCGCCTTGGCGCGGAAGCGGCTGATGAAGAGCTCGATTTCGCGGCGGCGGCGCTCGTCGTTCAAGCGGGTTTTCTCGTAAATTTCCTCTTCCTGGGCGATCCGGCCGTAGTAGGTGTCGGTGGTGCCGGCGATTTTGCGAAGGCGGCAGCGGTGGATGCCCATCACATGGGTTACGACGCGGTCCATGAAGCCGCGGTCATGGCTGATCACGATCAGCTCGCCCGGCCATTGCCCGAGGAAGCGTTCCACCCAGCGGATCGAGGTGATGTCGAGAAAATTGGTGGGCTCGTCGAGCAGCAGCAGGTTCGGTTCGGCAAGCAGCGCTTTGGCGAGGTTCAAGCGCACGAGGAACCCCCCCGAGAACTCTTCCGGCGCGCGCTCGAAATCGCCCGGCGCAAAGCCCAGGCCGGCGAGGATCTTTTCGGCCTTCCAGAGACTTCCCGCCTCCTGCGGGGGAAGAGCGCTCGCCGCCTCCTCGAGGATCGTCGTCCGGGTGAACTCGAGTTCCTGGCGCAGATAGCCGATGCGATATCCTTTGGGCACGACGATTTGCCCTGCATCGAGGCTTTCCTCGCCGGCGAGAATGCGCAAAAGGGTCGTCTTGCCGTTTCCGTTGCGGCCGACCAGACCGACCCGCTCCCGCGGGTTCAAGCTGAAGTCGACGGCGTCGAAGAGCAGCCGGTCCCCGAAGCTTTTCGAGATTTTTTCGGCGCGGATCATCGCAAACGCCCGGCCTCCCCGTCGGGCAACAGAACCCGTCTTGACTTTGACGGAGAAGTCGCCTAAATAAATTTTTTTGCAAAATTAATCAGTTGTCTTCCGCGGCGGCACCGCCGTCAGCCACGAACCGAAACTTCGTCTTTTAACAGACATGGCCGAGATTGTCATCTTCAAACAGCCGATCGCGGGATTGGGCCGCGAGGCGATCGCCGCCGTGCGTTACCTGGGGCGGATTTTCCTCTTCTTCCTGCGGGGCTTTCTCCTCGTCTTCCAGCCTCCGTTCCAGTTCGACAAGATCCGGCAGCAGATCTACTTCATCGGCATGAAGTCGGTTTTCGTCATCTGCCTCACCGCCGGCTTCACGGGCATGGTGCTGGGCCTGCAGGGCTATTACGCCCTGGTGAAATACGGCTCCACTTCGGCGTTGGGCTCGGCGGTCGCCCTTTCGCTCGTGCGCGAGATGGGCCCGGTGCTGACGGCCATCATGGTGATCGCCCGGGCCGGCTCGGCCATGGCGGCCGAAATCGGCATCATGCGCATCTCCGAACAGATCGACGCCCTGAAAACCATGGACATCGATCCGATGCGCTATCTCATCAGCCCGCGCATCGCCGCCGCCCTGGTTTGCTTTCCGCTGCTCACGGCCCTCTTCGACGTCGTGGGCCTCTACGGCGGGTATCTCTCGGGGTCCGTTCTTCTGGGGGTGAACCCGGCGTTTTACTTCTCCCGCGCGCAGTCGAGCGTCGAGATGGCCGACATCCTGGGCGGGTTCATCAAGTCGCTCGTCTTCGCCGTGATCGTGGTCGGGATCTGCTGCTTCCAGGGCTACTACACCCACACCCGCGCCGAGTTCGGCGCCAAGGGGGTGAGCCTTTCGACGACCTCGGCGGTGGTCATCTCCTGTGTCCTCATCCTGGTCGCCGACTACGTGCTGACCACGTTTCTCATGTAGCCCTCATGGAAGCCGCCCCCCTGATCGAGCTGCGAAACGTGCGCAAGACCTTGGGGCGAACCCGGGTTCTCGACGGGGTCGACCTCAAGATCTACCGCGGAGAAATCACCGCCGTCATCGGCAAGAGCGGCTCGGGGAAGAGTGTGCTGCTCAAGCACATCATCGGGCTCTTCGAGCCGGACGCCGGCGAGATCCTCATCGAGGGCCGCAGCCGCGCCGCCCGCTCGGCCCCGGAGAAGCGTGCGCTCAAACGCAAGTTCAGTTACGTCTTCCAGGACACGGCGCTCTTCGACTTTCTCACCGTTTTCGAAAACGTCGCCCTGCCGCTGTCCGAACGGCGCAACGAGCGGCCGGCGGAAATCGCGCGACGGGTGCGGGAAAAGCTGCGCCAGCTCGATCTCGACGACGTCGAGGAGAAATACCCCTCGCAGCTCTCCGGCGGGATGAAAAAACGCGTCGCGCTCGCCCGCGCGCTCGTGACCGATCCCGAGATCGTGCTCTTCGACGAGCCCACCACGGGGCTCGACCCGATCCGCAAGAACGCGGTGCACAGCATGATTCTCGAGTACCAGCAGCGCTACGGGTTCACCGGGGTCGTCGTCAGCCACGAGATCCCCGACATCTTCTTCATCGCCCAGCGCGTGGCGATGATCGACGAGGGCAGGATCCGTTTCGAGGGAACCCCCGAGGAGATCCAGCGCGCGGCCGATCCCGAGGTGCGTGCTTTCATCGAAGGGCTGGAGAGCCCGCGGGACGATTTGACCGGGGTCGACTCGCACCCGATCGGGCAAAAGCGGCTGCTCCAGGAAATGATCCGTCTGCAGCGGCACGAGATCCCCTTCTCGATCGTGCTGCTCGCGGTCGAAAGCCGTGGAGGGACCGAACGCATCGGGGGGCACGAAGCGGGCCAGGAGGTGTTCAAGCTCTTCGCCAACCATGTGACCCAGAACACCTACATCACCGACACCTGTTTCCGCTTCGACATCAACAAGATCATGGTCCTGCTGCCGGACACGAACCGGCAGCAGGCGATGCTGTTCTGTCGAAAAATTTCGCGCTCCCTCGAAGGCCATCCGCTGCTCGACGGTCCGGGAGGTCAGGCCGCCTTCCGCTTCGCGGTCAGCGCCGGCATCGCTCAGGCCGCCCCGGGTGCCGACTTGGACGACCTGGTCGCGGCGGCGCTCGAAGGGGTTTTCGTTCTTTACGAATCGCACGCCTAGCGCTTTTCCGCGCTTGGGGGAGAGGAATCGTCTATGCGTCAGTCGTCGGTTGAACTGGGGGTCGGCCTCTTCGTTCTGCTGGGCATCGTCTGCGTGGGCTACCTCACCTTTCGCCTGGGCGAAGTCGAGGTGTTGGGGGAGAAATACTATCCGCTGAACGCCCGCTTCACCGCGGTCACCGGGCTGAAGGTCGGGGCGCAGGTCGAGATCGCGGGAGTGCAGGTGGGCCGTGTGGATGCGATCGTTCTCGACCCGCGGGACCTCACGGCGCTCGTCCGCCTTCGCATCCGCGAGGGGATCACGCTGAGCGAAGACGTGATCGCCTCGGTGAAGACCGCGGGGCTGCTCGGCGACAAGTATATCCAGCTCTCCCCCGGGGGGAGCGAGCGGGTACTCAAAGCGGGGGACACGATCGTCGAAACCGAGCCTCCGCTCGACATTGAGGCGCTGATCAGCAAGTATGCCTTCGGCCGGGTCAACCCGGCCGAGAAATCCGATTGATTCCGAGCCGGCTTGACAGCGGTCGGGATGCCGACAAAAATAATCCCGTCAGACCGGCTCCCACGTTGAGGAGGCGCCATGGCCGCAGAGGAAAAAGGCTTTGTCGTGAAAGACCGCCGCGCGTTCTCGGCGGAAGCCCGGCCGGCGGCGGAGGCTCGGGCCGAGGATCGCGAGGAGAAGCGCCCGGAGGAGGGCGGGGAATCCCGCGGGCCCGCGACCGGGGGGGATGAGGCTCGGAAGGAGGCTCCGCCTCTGCCGCAGATCACTTTCCCCACCTTCATCGCTTCGCTGAACGCCTCCGCCCTCGTGCACCTGGGGGTGATCGAGGACCCGACCAGCGGCAAGGCGGAGGCCAATTTGCCGATGGCCAAGCAGACGATCGACCTCTTGAGTCTGATCCAGGAAAAGACCGCCGGCAACCTCACCGCCGAAGAGGAGACGATGCTCAAAAGCATCCTCTACGATCTGCGGATCCTTTACGTGAAGCAGAAAGGTTGACCCCGGCCGGGAGGCGGCGATGGCGCTGCGCATTCTGTGCCCGGCCAAGGTGAACCTCTTTCTGCAGGTCATCGGCCGTCGGCCGGATGGATACCACGATATCTTCAGCCTTCTTTGGGGAGTGGGGATTTACGACGAGCTTTGGCTCCGTCCCCTCCCGGCCGGAGTGCGGCTCTCCTGTTCCGACCCGGGGCTGCCGAACGACGGCGGCAATCTCGCCGCCGCGGCCGCGTATCGCTTCTTCGAAGCCCTCGGTCGCCCGGCCGCCGTCGAGATCCGGCTGGAAAAACGGATCCCGGTCGCGGCCGGCTTGGGCGGGGGAAGCAGCGATGCGGCCGGCGTGCTCTTGGGGCTGAATCGGCTCTACGCCGACCCTCTCGGCCCGGAGCGCTTACGGGAAATGGGACGCCGCCTGGGGGCCGACGTTCCCTTTTTTCTTTTCGGCTCTCCGGCGCTCGCCTCGGGCATCGGCGACGAGCTCGAGCCTTACCCGGAGCCGGCTGCTTTCGCGGCGCTTATCGTGACCCCTCCGTACGGCGTATCCACTCGAATGGTTTACCAAAAATTGAATTTGGAATTGACAAAAGCGGAAAAACGGCCTACAAGGGCGCATTTTCAAAACACCGTGTTCTCGCCGGTCCGGGATCTCTGGAACGATCTGGAAAGCGTGACGCTGGACCGGCACCCCGAGCTCCGCCGCCTGAAGAGCCTGCTGCTTGATCTGGGCGCCGAAGGGGCGCTGATGAGCGGCAGCGGGCCGAGTGTTTTCGGGCTCTTCGCCCGACGGGAGGCGGCGGCGAGCGCGGCGCGCGCCCTGCCCCGCAAGCCGGGATGGCGTTTTTTTTGTGTCGATCTGCTCCCGAGCGCCGCTCCGGTGATCGAGGAGAAATGAGGCCGCCCGGGGGAGCTCTCCGGCGGGGAAGGGGCGGCTTCGGCGCCTTCCGGGGGCGGCGTTTGATTTCTGGGGCGTCGTCAAGCGGTAAGACACAGGATTTTGGTTCCTGCATTCGGAGGTTCGAATCCTCCCGCCCCAGCCACCGCTCCGTTGTCGGAGCGGCGCCTCCGGCGTCTCCGGGGGAGGCGGGGGAGCGACAGGCGAGGTCCGGATGAAGCAAAACGACATTTTCATTTTCGCCGGCAACTCGAATCGGCCGCTCGCCCAGAAAATCTGCGCATACTTGAAACTGCCTCTCGGCGGGGCCAAGGTCACGACCTTCAGCGACGGGGAGATCCAAATCGAGATCCACGAGAACGTCCGTTCGCGGGACGTCTACGTGGTGCAGTCGACCTGCGCGCCGGTCAACGACAACCTGGTGGAGCTTTTGCTCATGATCGACGCCTTCAAGCGCTCCTCGGTGCGGCGGATCACGGCGGTGATGCCCTATTACGGCTATGCCCGCCAGGACAAAAAGGTCGCCCCCCGGGTCCCGATCAGCGCCAAGCTCGTGGCCGACATGCTCACGGTGGCCGGAGCGAACCGGGTGATCACGATGGACTTGCACGCCGGCCAGATCCAGGGTTTTTTCAACATTCCGGTGGACAACCTGTTTGCGGCACCCGTCCTGATCGACTACATCCGCCGCATCTTCGACGGCAACCTCGTCATCGTCTCCCCGGATGCCGGCGGGGTGGAGCGCGCCCGGGCTTTCGCCAAGCGCTTGGAGGCGGATCTGGCGATCATCGACAAGCGCCGGTCGGCACCGAACCAAGCCAAGGCCATGGCCGTCATCGGCAATGTCGAAGGCAAGGTGGCCGTGATCCTCGACGACATGGTCGACACGGCAGGCACCCTCGTTGAGGCGGCCGAGGCGCTGATGCAGGCGCGGGCCCGGGAGGTCCACGCTTGTTGTGCGCACCCCGTGCTTTCGGGACAGGCGGTGGAACGCATCCGCCGCTCGCCGCTCAAAAGCGTGGTCGTCACCGACACCATCCCCTTGAAGGAGGACGCCCGGGCCTGCGACAAGATCAGCGTGCTGTCGATCGCCGAGCTGGTGGGCGAGGCCATCATCCGCAGCCACCGCGGAGACTCGGTTACTTCGCTTTTCGTATAGCGTTTGCCGTCAACCGGGTGCCGCGGCGCCCGGAAGGTTTTCCACGAAGGAGGGAACTACCGTTGGAACAGATCGAATTGACCGCCGTGCCCCGCACGGGCCGAGGGAACGGTCCCGCCCGCCGCTTACGGCAGAGCGGGCAGATCCCGGCGATTCTCTACGGCCCCGGCTCCGAGCCGCGGCCGATCGCCGTCCCCGCCCGGGACCTGGAGCATGCGTTTCAGAAAGGCAACATCCGCCGGACCATCTTCGCGCTGCACCTGCAAAACGGGACCGGCGGATCCCACCTCGCCGTCATCAAGGAGCTGCAGACCCACCCGGTCACCGGACGTTTCCTGCACGTCGACTTTTACGAGATCGACCTCAACCGCAAGCTGCGGGTGAGCATCCCGCTCCTCCCGCAAGGCAAGGCCAAGGGCGAGGAACTGGGGGGCATGCTGCAGATCATCGAGCGTGAGATCGAGGTGCTCTGCTTGCCACGGCAGATCCCCGAGCGGCTCGAGGTGGACGTGACCCCGCTCGGCATCGGCGAGACCTTGCACGTGCGCGATCTCCGCCTTCCGGAAGGGGTGGAGCTGCCGCCGGGGGTGAATTACACCGTGATCACCATCGTCAGCCCGAAGGCCGAAGCCGCCCCGGCGGCCGCGGCGACGGAAGCGGAGGCCCCGGCGCAAGAGGCCGGCGCGGCCGAGAAGGCCGAAGAGCCATCCGGTGCGGCGTAACCCGGGGCGCCGATGCCGCCAGACGGCCTGCGACTGGTTCTCGGGCTGGGAAACCCGGGTCCACGGTATGCGGCGACCCGACACAACATCGGCTTCCGGGTCGTCGACCGGCTGGCCGAGGCGTTCGGGATCGATCTCGGCCGGGAGAAATTCGGCGCCGCCTGCGGCCGCGGCCGGATCGGGGGGGTGGAGGTTGTGGTCGCCAAGCCGCTCGAGTTCATGAACCGCAGCGGATCCCCGGCACGCCGCCTGGCCGATTTTTACCGGATCGAGGGGCCGGAGGCGGTGGTGGTGGTCCACGACGACATCGACCTGGAGTTCGGCAGGTTGCAAATCAAAGCGAAAGGAGGGCATGGCGGGCACAACGGCGTCCGCTCGCTGATCGAGGCCTTCGGCCACGGGGACTTCGTCCGGGTGCGGGTCGGCGTGGGCCGCGAGCAGCTGGGAAACCGGCCGGTGGCCGACTATGTGCTGGAGCCCTTCAGCGCCGAGGAGCGGGAAGCCCTCCCCGGGCTGATCGAGCGGGCCAAGGACGCGGTGACGACGATTCTGAGCAAGGGAGTCCGGAGCGGCATGAACCAGTTCAACCTCAAACCGTCTTGCGGTCAGCCTGAACCTGGGAATGGAGGGAGGAGAGGATGAATTACCTACCGTTGGTCTGTACCTTCGTCGGAATCGTGGGGGTGCTCTACGCGATCATCGTCGCCGGCACGGTGAAGGGCGCGCCGGCCGGAAACGATCGCATGCGGCAGATCTCGGGCGCCATCGCCGAAGGCGCCATCGCCTACCTGAACCGCCAGCTGAAGAGCGTCGGGGTCGCCGGCATCATCATCTTCATCATCATCGCCGTCACCATGAAACTGTCGACCGCTTTCGGCTTCTTGGTCGGAGCGGTCGCCTCCTACCTCGCCGGATACATCGGCATGCGGGTCTCCGTCATCGCCAACGTCCGCGTGGCCGAAGCGGCGCGCAAAGGCCTGAACGCCGCCCTGCAACTCGCCTTCCGCGGCGGCTCCGTGACCGGGATGATGGTGGCGGGTCTCGCCCTGACGGCCGTCGCCGGGTACTACTATGTCATGCTGCAGCTCGGCTATTCGAGCCGCGATGCGGTGATCGCGCTGGTCGCCCTCGGCTTCGGGGGCAGCCTGATCTCGATCTTCGCCCGGCTGGGCGGCGGGATCTTCACCAAGGGCGCCGACGTGGGCGCCGACCTCGTGGGCAAGGTGGAAGCCGGGATTCCCGAGGACGACCCGAGAAACCCGGCGGTCATCGCCGACAACGTGGGCGACAACGTGGGTGACTGCGCCGGCATGGCGGCCGACCTTTTCGAGACTTACGCCGTGACGGCCGTGGCGGCGATGCTGCTCGGCAACCTCCTTTTCCCGAAGGTCGCCATCGCGACCGAGTTTCCGCTTGTCCTGGGGGCCATTTCCATCGTGGCCTCGATCATCGCCGTCTTCTTCGTGCGGCTGGGCAAAAACGAGTACATCATGGGCGCCCTCTACAAGGGCATGTTCGGGAGCGCCATTCTCGCCGCCATCGGCTTCTTCTTCGCCTCCCAAAACATGATCGCCGGGCTGGCCCTCGACGGCAGGCCGATCAGCGGCATGAACATCTATCTCGCCAGCCTCGTCGGCCTCATCCTCACGGTCGTCATCGTCGTGATCACCGAATACTACACGGGCAAGTACGGCCCCGTGAAGGGGGTCGCCAACGCTTCGACCACCGGTCATGCGACGAACATCATCGCCGGGCTGGCCCTCAGCATGCAGGCCACCGCGGCGCCGGTGCTCGTGATCTGCTTGGCGATCGGTCTCGCCTACTATTTCGCCGGCCTCTACGGCATCGCGATGGCCGCCATGGCCATGTTGTCCATGACCGGCATGGTCATCGCCGTCGACGCCTATGGGCCCATCACCGACAACGCCGGCGGGATCGCCGAAATGGCCGAGCTCGAGGACAGCGTGCGTGCGGTCACCGATCCGCTCGACGCGGTCGGCAACACCACCAAGGCCGTGACCAAGGGCTACGCGATCGGCTCGGCCGGCCTGGCGGCCCTGGTCCTCTTCGCCGCCTACACGCAGGAGTTCGTGCTGCACGGCGGCACCGCGGAGCTCAAGTTCGACCTGAGCGACGTGCACGTGATCATCGGCCTTTTCATCGGCGGCCTCCTGCCCTACCTCTTCGCCTCCATCGCCATGATGGCCGTCGGCAAGGCGGGCGGGGCGGTGGTCGAGGAGGTGCGCCGGCAGTTCCGCGAGATCCCCGGCATCATGGAGGGGACCGGCAAGCCGGATTACGCGGCCTGCGTCGACATCGTGACCAAGTTCGCTCTGAAAGAGATGATGATCCCGGCGCTGCTGCCCGTGGTGGCGCCGATCCTGGTGGGCCTGATTCTCGGCAAGATCGCCCTCGGCGGGCTGCTGATCGGCAGCATCGTGACCGGTCTCTTCGTCGCCATCTCGATGACGACGGGCGGCGCGGCCTGGGACAACGCCAAGAAATACATTGAAGACGGCCACCTCGGCGGCAAGGGCAGCGACGCCCACAAGGCCGCCGTGACCGGGGACACCGTCGGCGACCCCTACAAGGACACCGCCGGCCCGGCCGTCAACCCCATGATCAAAATCCTGAACGTCGTGGCCCTGCTGCTCGTCCCCTTCATCATGTAGCCGGGACCCGCGAACGTCAGGTTCGGTCGCCTCGGGATTGGCGCCGCAAGGCGCCAATCCCTTTTTTGTTGCTTCCGCAAGACGATTGTGATAAGCAAAATTTACGTCATTTTCGCCCGGCAACAGCCGGTCTTCATTCCCCCTCCGAAGAGCAGGTGGCAGTCATGGCAGGCAAACCGGCAGGAAAAGCAAGCAAAACCGGATCGGATCGCACGGCGCCCAAACCCAAGAAATCCCGTTTCCGGGTGGGGGATCTCGCCGTCTATCCCGCCCACGGCGTGGGGCAGATCCAGGCGGTGGAAAGCCGCGTCGTCAACGGGGAAAAACACGACTTCTACATCCTGCGGGTGCTCGAAAACGGCATGACGATCATGATCCCCACGCACAACGCGGAGACGGTGGGGCTTCGGAACCTGATCGACGCCAAGGAGATTCCCAAGGTTTACGCGGTGATGAAAACCAAACGGGATCTCGCCAACGACAACCAGACCTGGAATCGGCGCTACCGCGAATACATGGACAAGATCAAAACCGGTTCCCTTTATGATGTGGCCGAGGTCTTCCGCGATCTCTTCCGGCTGAAGATGACCAAGGACCTCTCTTTCGGCGAGCGCAAACTCTACGATACCGCCCAGGTGCTGCTCGTGAAGGAGCTCTCCCGGGCGAAGAAGACCGACGAGAAGACGATCATCACCGAGATCGAATCGCTCTTCTCCCCCGAGGCGGCCTGAGCCCCCCGCCGCAGCGCGGACCATGGAGGCCGAAGCCGCCTTCCGCTTCACGGTCGAGCCCGAGGCGGCGGGGCGGCGCCTCGATTCCTTTCTCGGCGATCGCCTGCCGGAGTGCTCCCGCTCCTACGCCGCGGAGTTGATCGCCGCCGGGCGGGTCGAAGTGGACGGCCGGCCGCGCAAGCCGAGCTACCGCCTCAAGGTCGGGGAGTGCGTGGTCGGCTCCCTTCCGGCCCCCCGGCCCTCCGCATTCCGTCCCGAGCCCATCGCCCTCGACATCCTCTACGAAGACGAAAGCCTGCTGGTCCTCTGCAAGCCTCCGGGAATGGTCGTGCATCCGGCTCCGGGGCACGATTCGGGAACCCTCGTCCATGGCCTGCTCCACCACTGCCCCGCGTTGGGGGCGCTTGCCGGCGAGCGGCGTCCCGGGATCGTCCACCGCCTGGACAAGGAGACCTCGGGGGCTTTGGTCGCGGCCAAGGACGCACGGAGCCTCGAGCGGCTTGCCGCCCAATTCAAGCGCCGCAGCGTGGAAAAACGCTACCTCGTCCTGGTCCACGGCGTTCCCCCGGGAACGCAGGGCGTGATCCGGTTGCCCATCGGCCGCGATCCCCTCGACCGGAAAAAAATGAGCGTCCGCAGCCGCAAACCCCGGCCGGCCGAAACCGCCTGGAGCATCCGGCGCTGCTGGGATGGGGAGACGAGCCTGCTCGAGGTGCGCCTGGTGACGGGACGAACCCACCAGATCCGCGTTCATCTCTCGGCCGTGGGGCATCCCGTCGTGGGGGACCCGGTTTACGGGCGGCGCCGAGGGTCGAAGGCCGCATCCGGACCTTTCGGGGCGATCCTGTCTTCCGCCCCGCGGCAGATGCTCCACGCCTTTCGGATCGGCTTCGATCATCCGGAGACCGGGGAGCGTCTCGCCTTCGAGTGCCCGCTTCCCGCCGACATGTCCGGACTGATCGCCCGGCTCGAGGCGGCCGCCTCAGCGGCGGTCCCGATCCTCTAACCCCCTCGTTTCCCCCTGCGGACGCCGGTCGCCGCAGGCACCGCAGGCGTTGCATCCGCCTTCTTGCGGCTGGCAGATCGGTCCGGCGAGGCCCTCGTGGGCGCGCTCGTATTCCTGCCGCAAGAATTCCCGGGAAACCGGATGCTCGATGAAGTCCCAAGGCAGGACCTCCTGCGGCGGGCGTTCGCGCAGGACGAACCAGTCGGGGTTGAGCAGCGATTGCCGGAGCACCGGGTTCCAGTTTCCTCCCGCGTCGTGGACGCGCAACAGCAGGTCTCCCACCCGCCGGTCGCCGCGGGCGAGCAGCGCCTGCAGGTAGGCCCAGCGGGGGATGTCGGCGTGCACGCGGAGGTTGGGCAGGCGCCTGAGTTCGCGCTTGAGGAGCGCCATGCGGAACTTGAGCTCGGCCGTCTCGGCCATCGGCGCCCACTGAAACGGGGTGACCGGTTTGGGGACGAAGGAATTCACGCTCACGGTCAGGGTGCCGATCGCGCCGCGGCGGCGTCCGGTGCGGAGCAACTCGTTGCGGACGCGTTTGACGAGTTCCACGATGGCCGCGGCGTCTTCCCGGGTCTCGGTCGGCAATCCGACCATGAAGTAGAGCTTGAGGTTGGGGATGCCGGCGGCGAGGAGATCGCCTGCCGCACCGAGAATCTGCTCCTCGCTCAGTCCCTTGCGGATGACCCGGCGCAGACGCTCGCTTCCCGCCTCGGGGGCGAGGGTCGCCGTTTTCACGCCGCTTGCGCGGAGCGCCGCCAGGCGCTCCGGGCTGAGCGAATCGGCCCGAAGCGAGCTGAAGGAAAACCGCACGCCGGCGGGAGCGAACCGGCGGCAGAGATCATCGAGCGCGGGGTGGTCGGAAACGGCCGCGCCCACCAACCCGACCTGCGGCACGATGCGAGCCGCCTCGGCCACGGCCCGGGCGAGGTTCTCCGCGGACTGCATCCGGGGGGGACGGTAGATGAATCCCGCGCTGCAGAAGCGGCAGCCGCGGCTGCAGCCCCGGCCCGTCTCGAGGAGCAGCGTGCGGCCGAAGGCGGTGTGCGGAGTGAGCAGGGTGCTGGCGGTGGTGTGGGCCGTGAGCGTGGCCAGGAGCGGGTAGCCGATCCGTTCCGGAATTCCCTCTTCCAGCGGTTCGCGGCGGGCGATCGCCCCCGAGGCGTCGTAGACCACGCGGTAAAAGGAAGGCACGTAGGCCCCCGGAACGCTCCGGGCGATCCGCCGCAGCAGCCCGCGGCGCTCGTTCTCCGCGCGCAAGGCCTCCACGAACGCCTCGAGGGTGCACTCGGCCTCGCCGAGGAGGAAGGCGTCGATGAAGGGGGCGATCGCCTCGGGGTTCAGGCTGCAGGCGATCCCGCCGCAGACGACGAGCGGATGGGAAGCAAGGCGTTCGGCGGCGAGAAGCGGCAGCCCCGACCGGGCGAGCAGCGCCAGGAGGTTCAGGGCGTCGTTTTCGAAGGAGAGCGAGAAGGCGAGCACCTTCGCCGCGGAAACGGGGGACCCGGATTCGAGGGTGCGCAACGGGGTATCGGCGGGGTCGTCCTCCTCGGGCAGAAACGCCCGTTCACAAACCACGTCCTCGAAGGCGTTCAGCAGTCGGTAGACCGTCTGAAATCCCAGGTTCGACATCCCCACCGCATAGCGGTTGGGGTAAAGCAGCGCGATGGGGATGCGATCCCGCCGGGGCTTGTGGATCGCCCCCGTCTCCGCCGCCAGAAACCGCGCCCGACTGGAATCCCGCATGAAGGTCCCCCGCCTCAAGCGGCGCAAGCCCGCCTGTCGCGGCCTTGCGCCCTTCCGGGGGCATTCATAAGTCCGCCGCCGCGATTCGGCAAGCCCCGCGCGGGGGACGAAGCCGGCTCAGTCCGCCTTGCGGCGCAGGAACGTCGGGACGTCGAGATCGTTTTCGTCGAACGCCGGGCGATTCCACCCGCTGCAGGACGCCTCTTCGCCCGCACAGGCAGCCCGGCGGTTGCGCAAGAAGGTCGGCTCGTCCAGATCCACGATGTCGCGCCGTTGCAGATCGGCCGGGGTGATGTCGCGTACCTTGCCGCGCGGGGCAGAGGCGACGACCCGCGGCATCCGCTTTTCCTCCCCGCGGCCCTTTTCGCGGGACTCCTCGGCCTCCAGGCCGATGCCGGTCGCGATCACCGTGACCCGCATCTCCTCTCCCAGGCTCTCGTCCACCGAAGTCCCCCAGAAGATCTCGGCCTCGTCGCCGACCTCCTGGTGGATGCGCTCGGAGGCCTCGGCGACTTCTTCGAACTCCATGCTGCTCGAGGCGGTGATGTTCATGAGCACGCCGCGGGCGCCGCGGATGGAGATGTCCTCGAGCAGCGGGTGGGAGATGGCTTTCTCGGCGGCTTCGACGGCGCGGTTTTCGCCCGCGGCAATGCCGATGCCCATGAGCGCCATGCCGGCTTTGGACATCGTGGTGCGCACGTCGGCGAAATCCAGGTTGACCAGCCCCGGCATCATGATCAGGTCGGTGATCCCCTTGACGGCATGGAGCAGGATTTCGTCCGCCTTGAGAAACATCTCCATGAGCGTCGCCTTCTTCGAGGCGAGCGCGCGCAGGCGGTCGTTGGGGATGGTGATCGCCGTGTCCACCACCTTCTTCAGCTCGGCAAGCCCCTGCTCGGCGATCTGGGCGCGCTTTTTGCCCTCGAAGCTGAAAGGTTTGGTCACCACCGCCACGGTGAGGGCCCCGAGTTCCCGGCAGATTTCGGCGATCACCGGGGTCGCGCCGGTGCCCGTTCCGCCGCCCAGCCCGGCGGTGATGAAGACCATGTGGCTGTCGCGCAGGACGTTGCGAAGCTGCTCGGCGTTCTCGAGCGCCGCATCGCGGCCGATCTGGGGATTCGCCCCCGCGCCCAGGCCCTCGGTGATGCCCTCCCCGAGCTGGATGCGGACCTCGGCCTGGGAGACCTCGAGCGCCTGGGCGTCGGTGTTGGCGGCGATGAACTTGACCCCCTGCAGCCCGGAGCGGATCATGTTGTTGATCGCGTTGCCTCCGGCGCCGCCCACGCCGATCACCTTGATTCTGGCCGATTTTTCATTGTCGATGTAGGTGAACATGGTTTCGCCCTCCTTCCGATGCCTGGCGTTGGACAGATTCCCGGGTTCAGACGACATCCTGAAACCACCGTTTCATGCGGTTCAACACGCGGTGAAAGATGTTCTTGTCGCGGATGCGGAACTTGCGTTTCTCCTGCCGCCGGTTGCGGGCGCCGTAAAGCACCAAGCCCACCCCGGTCGCGTAGATGGGGTTGTTGACGACGTCGACCAGACCCTCGATCCCCCGCGGGGTCCCGATCCGCGTAGGCAGACCGAAGACCGCCTCGGCCGTTTCGGTCGCCCCCTCGAGGAGCGCTCCGCCGCCGGCGAGCACGATTCCCGCATGGATCAGCGACTCGACCTGGGCGCGCTGGATCTCGCGCTGCAGAAGCTGGAAGATCTCCTCCATGCGCGGCTCGAGAATCTCGCCCAGGATCTGGCGCGGCAGCTTGCGCGCCTCCCGGCCGCTCATTCCCGGAACCTCGATCACCTCCTCGGGCCGGATGGCGCGGGCGAGGCAGCTGCCGAAGCGGCGTTTGATCTTCTCCGCCTCGGGATGCGGGCAGCGCAGGCCGATGGCGATGTCGTTGGTCAGGTTGTCGCCCCCGAGGGCCAGCACGAAGGTGTGGCGGATGTGCTTGCCGGAGAAGACGGCCAGATCCGTCGTTCCCCCGCCGAGATCGAGCAGCGCGCCGCCGAGTTGCTTTTCCTCCTCGCCGAGCACGGCCTCGGCGGAGGCCAGGCTCTGGAGCACGATGTCGCAGACGTCGAGCCCCGAGCGATTGGCGCACTTCACCAGGTTGTGCGCCGAGGCCACGGCGCCGGTCACGATGTGGATCTTGGCCTCGAGCCGCACGCCGGTCATGCCCACGGGATTCTGGATGCCGGGTTGCCCGTCGACGATGAACTCCTGCGGGAGCACATGGATCACTTCGCGATCCATGGGGATGGCGACCGCCCGGGCGGCGTCGATCACCCGCTCCACGTCCTGGGGGGTGATCTCCGGCCCCTTGATGCCGACCACGCCGCGGCTGTTGAAGCCCGCAATGTGTCCGCCGGCGATCCCCGTGTAGACCGAGGAGATCTCGCAGCCTGCCATGAGCTCGGCCTCCTCCACGGCCTTCTTGATCGACTCGACGGTCGCCTCGATGTTGACCACGACCCCCTTGCGCAGGCCGACCGAGGGGTGGGTGCCCACGCCGACGATGTTGACACGGTCGCCTGTGACTTCGCCCACCACGGCGCAGATCTTGGTCGTTCCGATGTCCAGGCCGACGAGCAGGTCTTCTTTGGACGGCATCGCGCTTCAGCCTCCGGGAGGGGGTTGCGGCCGGCCCGACGGCGCGGGGGTCTCCAGCCCCACCAGCACGCGCTGCGGGTCGGTGAAATCGAGCCGCTGAAAGGGGACCATCTCGGGATGGGCCCGGAAGAACCGCTGGATCTCCGCCAGCCGCTCGAGTTTGCGGTCATAGCCGTCCCAGCCGAAGTCGATCGCGCGTCCGCCCTCGTGGAGCAGAACCGTCAGCCCAAGCTGACGGTCGACGCGGATCCGGCGGATCGCCTCGGCAGGAAGCACCTCCCCGGCCGCGGCCGCCTGGGCGAGAAACGCCGTCACCGCCGCAAGCGATCGACCCCGGGCGCGCGGTTCTTCCGGCGCCGAGGAAAGCAGCCGGCGGCGCAGGGAGAAGGGGGCCGCCGCGGAGCGGTCGGCCAGGCGCAACTCATCGACGGACAGTCCTTCGATCTCGGGCAGACCGGCCGGGTCGCCCCGCTCCGCTTCCTTGAAGATCTCCCCTTCGGCATTGAGGAGAAAGCCGGGACCCAGCGCCACCCGGGCGATCGCCCGGTGCTCGCTCACGCGGATCTGCAGGCCGGAGGGGATCTCCCGTCGGAGTTCGGCCTCGCGGATCCAGGGGTGCGCGATCAGCCGGCGCCGTGCGGCCGAGAGGTTCAAGCCGAGAAGGTTCATGCCGCTTCGCACGCCGGCCGTGGCGAGGATTTCGTCGGCCGAGAGCCTCTCGGCGCCGAAAACCTCGATTCGCCGTGCCGGGAAGAAATCGCCTCGGGTGAGGAGATCGTGCACCAGGAGGAAGAAGAGCCCGGCGGCGAGCGCGAACCCCGCGCCCGCCGCCGCACCGAGAACGGCGTACAGGCGGTTCCGTCGACGCGCGCGGGCCTCGAGCCCTTCGCGTCGGCTGCGGTTGCGACGCGTGGTGCGGCCCCGGAAGAGGCGTTCCAGATCCCGTGCGGCTTGCGGGCGAATGGTGTGTCTCATGCCGCCTCAGGCCTCCTCGAGCAGTCGGCGGCCGACTTTCCAGACGTCTCCCGCCCCGAGGGTGAGCAGGAGATCGCCCGGGGCGAGCGTTTCTCGCAGGTGGGCCGCGGCCTCGACGATCCCCGGAAGATACCGGGCCTGCTTGTGGCCGTGCTCGGCGATCGCCCGGCAGAGGGCCTCGGCGCTCACCCCTTCGATCGGCGCCTCTCCCGCGCCGTAGATCGGCAGGACGATCAACCGGTCGGACTGGTAGAACGCCCGGGCGAAGTCATCGAAGAGCGCCCGCGTCCGGCTGTAGCGGTGCGGCTGGAAGACCACGACCAGAGGTCGTTCGGGCCAGCACTCCCGGATCGCCTGGAGCGTCATCCGGATCTCCGTGGGGTGGTGTCCGTAGTCGTCGACCACGACGGCGCCGCGAATCTCCCCGCAGACTTCCATGCGCCGCTGCACTCCCGGCAGTCGCCCCAGGGCCTGGCGGATGAGATCCAGGGCGATGTCGAGCTCGCGGGCGACGGCGATCCCGGCCGCGGCGTTGTAAACGTTGTGCAGCCCGGGCAGGTTGATCCGAAAGGCGCCGAGCGGGCGTCCCCGCTCGCTCAACTCGAAGCGGCCGGAGCGGCCCTCGAAGGCGACCGCCTCGATCTGGTAGTCGGCCTGCCGGCTGCGGCCGTAGGTGACAAAGCGCTTCTTCAGGCGCGGGATGAGCTCCTGGGTCGGCGGATCGTCCAGGCAGAGGACGGCCAGCCCGTAAAAGGGGATGCGGTCGAGAAAGCGCAAAAACGTCTCCTGCACCGCGGCGAGGTCCGGGTAATAGTCGAGATGCTCGCGGTCGATGTTCGTCACCACGGCGATGGTCGGGGCATAGCGCAGAAACGAGCCGTCGCTCTCGTCGGCTTCGGCCACGATGAACTCTCCCCGACCCAAGACCGCGTTGGAGCCCGCTCCCCGGATCTTGCCCCCGATCACCACCGTGGGGTCGAGTCCTCCGGTTTCGAGCAGGGCGGCGATGATCGAGGTCGTCGTGGTCTTGCCGTGGGCCCCGGCGACGGCGATGCTGTACTTGAGCCGCATCAGCTCGGCCAGCATCTCGGCGCGGGGGATGACCGGGATGCCCGCCCGATGGGCGGCCTGGACCTCCGGGTTGTCCTCGCGCACCGCCGAGGAGACGACGACGACGTCGGCGCCCTCGATCTGACGCCCTTCGTGGCCGATGAAGACCGCGCCTCCGAGCGCGGCAAGGCGCTCGGTCAAATCCGAGCGGCGCAGATCCGAGCCCGAAACGCGGTACCCCAGGTTGAGCAAAAGCTCGGCGATGCCGCTCATGCCGATCCCGCCGATCCCCACGAAATGGATGTGATAGCGCTTACGGTACACGGGCGCCCTCCCTCCCTTCCCCCGGTCCGGCGGAGCGAGCGGCGATCAGCCGCAGGCATTCCTCGACCACGGCGGCGGCGGCCTCGGGTTTGCCCAGCTCCGCTGCGCGGCGTCCGCGTTCGCCGAGCAGCTCCGGCGCCCGCAACAGCGCAAGCAGCCGCCCGGCCAGACGCTCCCCGCTCAGTTCCCGTTCGGCGATCATCTCCGCTGCCCCGGCCTCCACCAGCCGTGAAGCGTTTTCCGTCTGGTGGTCGGCCGCCGCGTAAGGAAAGGGGACGAAGATCGCCGGACGGCCCAACGCCGTGATTTCGGCGACGGTGGTCGCTCCCGCGCGGCAGACCACGAGGTCGGCCTGGCGGTAGATGTCGCCCATGTCGTGGAAGAAGGCCTCGACCCGCGCGGAGAAGCCCCACCGGGCGTAACCCTCGCGCACGGCTTCCGCGTCGGCCGCGCCGCTCTGGTGGAAAACCCGCAGCCGGCCGCGCACCCCCTCGAGGAAGGGCAGGGCCTCGAGCAGCGCCGTGTTCAGGCGGTGCGCCCCCTGACTGCCCCCGAGCACAAGCAGCGTGAACACCCCTGCCGAAGTTGTCGGGGGAGCCGAGAGGTGCTCCCGCGCCACCAGAACCCCTTGCCGCAGGGGGTTTCCCGTCCACAGCGCCTTGCCGGCGGGAAAGGCGTCGACGGTCTGCGGAAAGGCGACGAACACGCGCATCGCCAAGCGGGCGAGCAGGCGGTTCGTCGCCCCCGGGCGGCTGTTCTGCTCGCACAGGGCGATCGGCGCCCCGAGCAGCCGGGCGGCGAGCACGACCGGACCGGCGGAGTAGCTGCCCAGGCCGAGAACGAGGTCGGGCCGGAAGGCGAGGAGGTGGCGGAGGGCCTGGAAGAAGGCGCGCGGAAGTTTGCTCAGGGCCGAAACCTGCCGAAATCGTCCCCGCCCCACGATGCCCTCGACCGGGACCGTCGCGAGCGGAAAGCCGGCGCGTTCGAGAGCCCGCCGTTCCAGATCGTTTCCCCGGCTGACGAAGAGGACCCGTGCGTCCGGAAAACGTCGCCGGAATTCTTCGGCGACGGCGATGCCGGGGAAGAGATGGCCCCCGGTGCCGCCGCCGGCGATCGCGATTCGCAGGGATGCTCCGTCGTTCATGCCGTTTTCTTCATACCTTCCGGGCCCCCGCCGGCGATGTTCATGAGCACCCCCACCGCACCCATGTTCAGGACGAGCGAGGTCCCTCCGTAGCTCAGAAAAGGAAGGGTCAGCCCCTTGGTCGGCAGCAGGGCGAGGGCGACCCCCATGTTGATCACGACCTGCAAGCCGAGCGCCGCCGTGATCCCGGCCGCCAGATAGGTCCCGAAGAGATCCGGCGCGCGGCGGGCGATGCCGACCCCGCGCCAGAGGATCAAGGCGAAAAGCAGCACGATCAGCGACGCCCCGGCGACCCCGAGTTCCTCGCCGATCACCGCGAAGATGAAATCCGTGTGCGGCTCGGGGAGGTAGAAGAGCTTCTGGTGGCTTTTGCCGATTCCCGTGCCCCACCACCCCCCGCTGGCGAAGGCCATGAGCGAGTGGATCGCCTGGTAGCCCTGGTCGTTGGCGTACTGCCAGGGGTCCCAGAAGCTCTCCCAGCGCCGCCGGCGGTAGCCCGCGGAGTGCAGATGGATCCAGCCGAGCAGACCCCCGAGCAGGAGCGTGCCGCAGAGAAAGGAGATCCGGACTCCGCCGAGGAAGAGCATCATACCGGCGAGCGCGGTCAGGATGGCGGCCGATCCGAAGTCGGGTTGCTTGAGGACGAAGGAGGCGAGCACGCCGGTTACGAACAGATGGGGCAAAAAGCCGATCGAGAGCTCCCGCATCCGCGCCGCCTTTTTCTCCATCGAGTAGGCGAGATAGACGATCAGGGCGAAGCGGGCGATCTCCGAGGGCTGAAATTGCAGCGGGCCGATCCGCAGCCAGCGGCTCGCCCCGCCGGCCGTGACGGCCCAGGGGGAAAAGAGAACCGCCGCCAAGAGAACCGCGGCGAGCGCGAGCATCGGGTAGGCGAGCGGGCGGTAGAGCCGGTAGGGCAGATGACGGCACAGCACGAGCAGACAGATCCCGGCCGCGGCGAACACGGCCTGCTTCTTGAGAAAATAGAATTCCGAGCCGAATTTCCGCAGCGCAAGCGCCGAGCTGGCGCTGTAGACCATGACGATGCCGATCCCCACGAGGAGCAGCGTGGAGAACAGGAGCGTGAGATCGTAGGCCGGCGCTCGGACCGCCCGGTAGGGCAGGCGGGAGGTGGCGGCGACGGTCGTCATGGGCGGCCCTTTCCCGATCCCGGTTCATGACTCCGGCTCCGAGGGGCTCGGGCGCCGGTGCGCGGCGAGACGCCGCACCTCGCGCCGGAAATCCTCCCCCCGTTCGCGGTAGTCGCGGTAGCGGTCGAAACTCGCACAGCCCGGGGCAAGCAGGACGGTCCCGCCCGCCGGGCTCCGGGCGAAGGCCTCCTCCACCGCCTCGCGCATGGTGGCGACCCCCCGAACCGGCACGACCCCGGAAAGCGCCCGCCGGATCGTTTCCTGCTCCCCCAGAAGCAGGACGAGCCGCACGCGCTCGGCGGCGAGGCCGCGCAGGGAATCGAAATCGCCGCCCTTGTCGATTCCGCCCATGAGCAGAACGACGGGGCCGGTGAGGCTTTCGATCCCGCGGCGTACGGCGTCCACGTTGGTCGCCTTGGAATCGTTGATGAAGGTGACCCCCTCGACGACGGCGATCGGCTCCAGCCGGTGCGCCCCCGGCCGATAGGCCGCCAGACCCCGGCGCACCCCCTCCAGGCTCGCCCCGCAGGCGAGGGCGGCGAGGGCGGCGGCGGCCGCGTTCTCGCGGTTGTGCGCTCCGCGGGCGGCGAAATCCTGCAGCGGGATCTCGGCCCGGGGACCCCCCGGGAGCGAAAGCGCGATTTCCTCCGCGCCCACGGCCGCCTCGACCCCTCCCGCGGCAAGTCGGCGGCTGAAACGAAACTTCCGGGCGGCGATCCGCCCGGACCGCGCCTCGATTTCGGGATCGTCGGCGTTCAGTACCGCGACATCTTCCGGCCCCTGGCGGCAAAAGAGGCGCATCTTGGATTCCGCGTAGGCCGCGAAATCCGGGTAGCGGTCCAGATGATCGGCCGTCAGGTTGAGCAGAACGCCCACACGCGGCCGGAAGGTTTCACAGGAGTCGAGCTGAAAGCTGCTCACCTCCACGACCAGCACCTCGGCCGGATCGGCGGCGTCCACGTAGGCGATCAGCGGCGTGCCGATGTTCCCCCCGACAAAGACCTTGCGTCCCGAAGCGGCGAGCATGGCCCCGGCGAGTTCGGTGACCGTGGTCTTGCCGTTGGTCCCGGTGACGGCGAGGATCGGCTCGGCGGTGAAGCGGAAGGCGAGCTCGAGCTCGCCGATCACCGGCACGCCGCGGCGGCGGGCCGCGGCGAGCTCCGGGATCGTAAGCGGCACCCCCGGGCTCACGACGACGAGATCGGCCTCGAGGAACGAGACCTCGCGATGGCCCCCCAGCTCAAGCTCGACGCCGAGCCTGCTCAGCTCCGCCACGGCCGGCCCGAGCTCCGCGGGGGTCGCCCGGTCGGTGGCGCGCACGAGCGCCCCCCGGCGGCGCAGAAAACGCGCCGCCGCGCAGCCGCTTCGGGCGAGTCCCACGACGAGAACCCGTCGGTTTTCCAGCTCCACGCGATGCTCCGCGGAAGACCCGGGATGCGGCGCCCCCGCCCGCTTCGCCCGCTTCCGGAGGAGGGCGGCCGGCCGGTCGCCGGCGAAGGCGGACGGGGCGCGCACCGGGTCTACCTCAGTTTCAAGGTGCTCAGCGCCAGCAGCGCGAGCGCGATGGCGATGATCCAGAAGCGCACGATCACCTTGGGTTCCGGCCAGCCTTTGAGCTCGAAGTGGTGATGGAGCGGCGCCATGCGGAAGATGCGCCGCCCGTGGGTCATCTTGAAAAAGCCCACCTGGAAGATGACCGACAGCGCCTCGATCACGAACAGCCCGCCGACGAGCAACAGCAGGATCTCCTGTTTGGTGATCACGGCGATGACCCCGAGGGCCGCCCCGAGGGACAGCGACCCGGTGTCGCCCATGAAAACCTCGGCGGGGTAAGCGTTGAACCAGAGAAAGCCCAGGCCCGCCCCGGCGATCGCCCCGCAGAAGACGGTGAGCTCGCCCGCCCCCGGGACATAGGGGATCTGCAGGTACTGGGCGATTTTCACGTGGCCCGCGACGTAGGCGAAGATCATGTAGGTCGCCGTGGCGATGCTCATCGGGCCGATGGCCAGGCCGTCCAGCCCGTCGGTCAGGTTGACCGCGTTCGAGGCGCCCACGATGACGAGCGCGGCGAAGAGGATGTATCCCCAGCCGAGGTCGGGGGTCACCGTTTTGAGAAAGGGGATCGTCACCTCGGCCGAGAACTGGGGATGGGCGAAAATGAGTCCGCCGGCGAGGAGCGCGAGCACCGTCTGCAGCAGCAGCTTGCTCTTCACCCCCAGCCCCCGGCTCTGTTTCTTGATCTGCATCAGGTAGTCGTCGATGAAGCCGACTCCCGCGAATCCGATGAGGACGAAAAGGGCGATCCAGATGTAGGGGTTGCCGAGGTCGCCCCAGAGGAGGGTCGAAATCGCGATCGCCCCCACGATCAGCACCCCGCCCATGGTCGGCGTGCCCGCCTTGCCGAGATGGCTCTTCGGGCCGTCCTCGCGGATGTACTGCCCCACCTGGAGCGCGGAGAGCTTGCGGATCACCCAGGGGCCGAGGAAGAAGCAGATGAAAAACGCGGTCAGGCTGGCGTAGATCGTCCGGAACGTGATGTAGCGGAAGACGTTCAGGACCGAGAAGACCGTGTGCAGGGGGTAGAGCAGCAGGTAGAGCATGACGCGGATCACCCTTCCCGGGACGGGCGCGGAAAGAGCATCTGGACGATCGCCTCCATGCCCGCCGCCCGCGACCCTTTAACGAGCACCCAGTCCCCCGGCTGCAGCGCTTCCCGCAGGGCGGCGCCGATCTCCTCGCGCGAGCCGATGACGACATCGGCGGGGGAAAGCCCCGCCTCGCGGGCGCCCCGCGCGACCTCGCCGTTCCAGGGACCGCAGGCGTAGAGCTTCGCCGCGCCGCTTTCCGCGGCCAGTCGCCCCGCCTCCCGATGGCGTGCCGCCGCCTCCGTTCCCAGCTCGCGCATCTCGCCCAAAACCACGATCCCGCGCGCCGCGCCCCGCAGAGCGGCCAGCGTGTCGATCGCCGCCCGAACGGAAGCGGGATTGGCGTTGTAGCTGTCGTCGATCACCGTGATCCCTCCGGGCAGATTCCGGACCTCGAGCCTTCCGGGAGCGGGGCGGAAGGCGGCGAGCCCCGCGGCGATCTCCGCCGGGGAGAGCTCCAAGAGCCTTCCGGCGGCGGCGGCGGCCAGGGCGTTTCCGACGAAGCAGGCGCCGGCCACGGGCAGCTGCACGCGGGCGCTTCCGGCGTCGGTGAGGAGGTCGAACGCCGTCTTGCCCGGGGCGATCTCGATCTCCGCAGCCCGCACGGCGGCTTCGGCGTGCGTCCCGAAGAGCAGCACCGGCCGGTCGCATTCCCGGGCGAGCCGCCGGAGCAGGGGGTCGTCCGCGTTCAAGACGGCGCAGCGGCCCGGAGCGAGCCCGGAAACCAGGGCCGCCTTCTCCGCCAGCACCCCTTCGAGCGAGCCCAGCCCTTCGAGGTGCGCGGGACCGATGTTCGTAATCAGGCCGGCGTCGGGCGCGCAGATCTCCGTCAAGCGCGCGATCTCCCCGGGGCGATTCGTGCCGAGCTCGAGCACCGCCGCCTGGTGGCCCGCCTCCAGGCGCAACAGGGTCAGGGGGACGCCGACGAGGTTGTTCCAGTTCCTCTCCGGCTCGAGCACCGCATAGCGCCGTTCCAGAACGGAGACGGCCATGCGGCGGGTCGTGGTCTTGCCGTTCGATCCGGTGATCGCCAGCACGAACGCCCGGCGGCGGCGGCGGTGAAACGAAGCGAGGTCGCCCAGGGCGCGGAGCGTGTCGGCGACGGCGATGGCGACGACCGGCCCGCCGGCGTTGCGGATCGCGCGCCGGGTCTCCGCCGCCCGGGCCTCGACGAGCACCCCTGCCGCCCCTCGGGCGAGCGCCTCGGCGAGGAAGGCGTGTCCGTCGTGGCGCTCGCCTCGCAGGGCGACGAAGAGTTCTCCGGGCCGGAGGGTCCGGGTGTCGGTCGAAATCCCGCCGAAAGTCGAATCCCCCGGGCCGCAAAGGCGTTCGCCGCCCGTCGCGCTCAGGACCTCGGCGAGCCGCCAGGTCGTGCCGTACGCCGCGGAGGGCGTTTTCCCGTTCACGCCCGGAGCCGACACGGACGGCCTCCTTCCTGCGCCGAAAGCGCGGCCGCGGCTTCTTCGCGGTCGTCGAAGCGGCGCCGTTCGCCCCCCACGATCTGGTAGGTCTCGTGTCCCTTGCCGGCGATGAGGACGATGTCTCCCGGCCGCGCCAAGCGGACGGCGAGAGCGATCGCGCGCCTGCGGTCGGGCTCGCAGACGAAGCCGCGGGAGAAGCCCGCGGCGCCGGCCTCGGCCGGGCCCGCCTCGACGGCCCCGGCCGCCCGGAGCCCCGGGACGATCTCCTCGAGGATCGCCTCCGGCGGTTCGCTTCTCGGGTTGTCGGAGGTGAGAACGGCGAAATCGCTCAGACGGCCGGCGATCGCGCCCATGAGCGGCCGCTTGGCCCGGTCGCGGTCCCCGCCGCAGCCGAAGACGCAAAGAAGCCTTCCCGTCCCTTTCAGGCCGCGCAGCGTCGCCAGCGCATGCTCGAGCGCATCCGGGGTGTGGGCGTAGTCGATGTAAACCCGCCGCGGGTCGCCGGGGGCGACCTCTTCGAGGCGGCCGGGAACTTGGGCGAGCGCGGCGATGCCCGCGGCGACGGCCGACTCGGGGAGGTTCAGCGCCAGTGCCGCTCCCGCGGCGCAGAGGATGTTTTCGAAGTTGTGACGTCCGACGAGCCGGGAGGCGATCGCGAGTTCGCGGTCGGCGAAGCGGATCCGGCCCCGCAGACCCGAGAGATCGCAGGCGAGGATCTCCCCGCGCACGGCGCAATCGGGGTCGGTGCCCACCCGCACGACCCGGGCAAGCGCGTCGGCGAGTTGCCGGCCGAAGGAATGCTCGGTGTTGATCACGGCGAGCGCCCGCTCCGCCTTGGGTCCGGAGGCGAGATACTCGGTGAAGAGCCGGCGCTTGGCCGCCGCGTAACGCGCCATGTCGCCGTGGAAGTCGAGGTGGTCCTGGCTCAGGTTGGTGAACACGGCGACGTCGAGCGGGCAGGCGTGAATGCGGGCGAGCTCGATCGCATGCGAGGACGCCTCGAGCACCACGTGGGTCACGCCGTCTTCGCGCATGAGCCGCAGGGTGCGCTGGAGGTCGAGCGACTCGGGGGTCGTGACCGCAGACTCCTCGATCCTTCCCCCCCAGCGGATGTTGATCGTCCCGATCACGCCGACGCGGCAGCCCGCCTCGCGCAGGATGCTTTCCAGGAGGTAGCTTGTGGTCGTCTTGCCGTTGGTCCCCGTAACGGCCACGAGCGTGAGCTCGCGTGCCGGATCCCCGTAGAACGCCGCAGCGAGCTCGGCCAGCGCGCGGCGGGCGTCGGCGACGCGGACCAAGGGGACGGACAGGCGGAGCGCTTCCTCGGCCACGACCGCCGCGGCCCCGCGGGCGAGCGCTTCGGGGATGAAGCGGTGGCCGTCGGCCGCCGATCCGCGCACGGCGACGAAAACGCCTCCGGGAACCGTCTCCTGGGCGCGATAATGCAGCGAGCCGATCTCCGGCCCCTCGCCGGCGAGCCCGGAAACGGCGAGCGGCCTGAGGCGGGCGATCAGCGAGGAAAGCCTCATCCGCGACCTCCGCCCTCGATCGCCACCCGGAGTTTGCCGCCGGCAGACGGGCTCGGGGGCACGTTCAGCCGGCTCAGGGTCGCCTGGGCGATTTTTTTGAAGACCGGCGCGGCGACCGCTCCGCCGTAGACCTGGCCGCGAGGCTCGTCGATAACCACGAGCACGGTGATGCGGGGGGCTTCGACGGGCGCAAAACCGATGAAGGAAGCAAGGTGGCGGTCGTTCGCGTACTGCCCGCGTTCGTCGACCTTGCGCGCCGTCCCGGTTTTCCCGCCGGCGGAGTAGCCCTCGAGCGCGGCGAGCACGCCGGTCCCGCCGGGCTGGAGCACGCTTTGCAGGATCTCGCGCAAGGTGCGGGCGGTCTCCGGCCGGATGACCGGGCCGACGGCCACCGGGTCGAAGCGCTCCAGCATGCGGCCCTCGGCGTCGGTGACCGCGCTCACCAGGCGCGGTTTCATGAGCACCCCCCCGTTGGCGATGGCCGAGACGGCGGTCGCCAGCTGCAGGGCGGAGGCCGACATGCCGTGGCCGAAGGAGATGGCCGCCGTGTCGATCTCCGCCCATTTTTTGTAAGGGGGCAGGATGCCGCTCGTCTCCGCCGGGCTGTCGATTCCGGTCTTGCGCCCGAAACCGAAGCGGCTCAAGGTTTCGTAGAGCTTTTCCGGGCCGACCGTGCCGCCGATCTTGGCCGCTCCGATGTTGCTCGAATAGCGGATGATGTCCTGCAGGCTGAGGACCCCATAGTGGTGCACGTCGTGCACCGTGTGTTTGCCGATCTTGTAGCGGCCGTTTTCGCAGTGGAAGGTCGAGCGCGGGGAAAGCGGGGTGTGCTCAAGCGCCGCGGCGGCGAGGAAAATCTTCATGATCGAACCCGGCTCGAAAGGATCGGTCACCGCGCGGTTGCGCCACAGCGCCTTCGGCGCCTCCTCGTAGGCGTTGGGGTTGAACGACGGGCTGATCGCCAGGGCGAGGATCGCCCCCGTGGCCGGCTCCATGACGATCGCCATGCCGGAGCGGGCCCGGCTGGCGACGACCGCCTCCTGCAGCGCCGATTCGACGAGGAACTGGATGCCGTGATCGAGGGTGAGGACGATGTTCCGGCCGTCGGGGACGCGGCCCGGCGAAAGCTCGGTCAGAAAGCCCGCGCGGCGCGCGTCCTTGAGGACCCGCACACTCACTTCCGATTCCCGCAGCACGGCGTCGTAAAAGAATTCGACCCCTTCGAGTCCGCGGCCGTCGACCCCGGTGAAGCCGAGGACATGGGCGGCCAGGGTGCGGTTGGGGTAGAAGCGGTTGGTTTCGGTGACGAACTCGATTCCGGGCAGGTTCTTGCGGCGCAGGGTCTCGGTTTCGCGCGGGGTGGCCTGGCGTTTGATCCAGACGAACCGGCGCGGCGAGGAGAGCTTTTCCCGGATCTCCTGGGGCCGCTGCTGCAGCACGGCCGCCAGTTCGCGTACGGCCGCCTCGCGGTCGACGATCTCGGCGGGCCGCGCGGCGATCGAGGCGACGTTCACGCTGACCGCCATCTCCTGACCGCGGCGGTCGTAGATCGTGCCGCGTTTGCCGGCCGTGCGCATCGAACCCTCGACCTGATCGGCCGCCTTGCGCGAAAGGCGCGAGCCGTCGACGATCTGGAGCATTACCGCCCGGGTGCAGACGACGGCGAGCGCCGCCGTGAACATCAATCCCAACAGCCACAGCCGCAGCCGCAGGTTCCGGTTCGACTCCCGTCTCATGGCAGCACCACGATCTGGCGCGCCGAAGGCATCGTCATCCCCAGCTGCTCGGCCGCGATGCGGGCGATCCGCTGAGGGGACTTCAGCCGCGCCAGCTCGATCTTCAAGTTGGCTTGCAGCTCCTGGAGGCGCTGCTGTTCCTGCACGAGATGCGAGATCTCGTAGCCCGTCTGCACGCACTGCATGCGGACCCAGGCGTAACCGAGAAGCTCGCCCAGAAAGACGACGAAGAGCGCGATCCACACGGCGACCCAGCGGAGCCGAAGGCGGCGGCGGGGAACCCTCATGGCAGCTTCCCCCTCAGATCCGCTCCGCGGCGCGCAGCCGGGCGCTGCGCGCGAGCGGGTTGGCGGCGATTTCCTCCGGTCGGGGGCGGAGCACCCGCCGCGTGAGCAGGCGCAGCGGACCCGGCGTCTCGCGGCGGCCGGAGAGGTCGCGGAGCCGATGCTTCACGATGCGGTCCTCGAGCGAGTGAAAGGAGAGGATGCAGACCCGCCCGCCGGGACGGAGCACCCCCGGAAGCCGGTCGAGAAAAGAGGCCAGCCGTTCGAGCTCGCGGTTGACCGCGATCCGCAGGGCCATGAAGACCCGGGTTGCGGGATGGAGGCGGCTGCGCCCGGCGCCGGGGATCGCGGCGTAAACGAGCTGCACGAGATCGGTGGTCGTCTCGAGCGGGCGCCTTGCCCGCGCCCGCACCACGGCGTGCGCGATCCGGCGCGCGTGGCGCTCCTCGCCGAACTCCCGGAAGAGCCGCGCCAGCTCCTCCTCGCTCAGGCGGGCGAGCAGGTCGGCTGCGGTCTGTTGGCTGCGCGGATCCATGCGCATGTCGAGCGGCTCCTCGCGGCGGAAACTGAAGCCGCGTCCCGAGGATTCCAGCTGGTCGAGCGAAACTCCGAGATCGAGCACGATGCCGTCCACGGCCGGAATCCCTCGCTCCGCGAGCACCTCGGCGATGCGGTCGAAATTCTCCTGGTGCAGCTCGAAGCGTTCTCCGAAGGGCTTGAGGGTCTCGCCCGCCCGCCCGATCGCCTCCGGATCGCGGTCGAGCCCGATCAGACGACCCTCCGGGGCGCTCGCTTCGAGGATCGCCGCCGCATGCCCGCCTCCCCCTACGGTGCCGTCCACGTAAATTCCCCCCGGGCGGCAGGCGAGCAGAGCCGTCACCTCCGCGAGCATCACCGGAACGTGCCGGACCGTCCGCGGCTCAGATGCCCAGTTTGGCGATTTCGTTTCGGGCCTCCGGATCCTTGAGGTCGTTCGCCAGCATGAGCTCTTCGTTCTCGTAATTCTCGCGCGACCAGATCTCGAAATGGTCGAGCACGCCGACCAGCACGATCTCCTTGTTCAAACCGGCGTACTGCCGCAGGGAGGGCGGGATGAGCAGCCGGTCCTGCTTGTCGCAGAGGCACTCGTGGGCTCCTCCGATGAAGACGCGGCGGAAACGGCGCATGACTTCGCTCTTCTCGGCGAGCTTGAGGATCCGCTCCTCGAGCCGGATCCAGGAAGACATGGGGAAGGCGACGAGGCAGCGGTCCATGCGGGAGATCATCAACCCGTCGCCGTCCTCGGAGCGGATGAGCTCTCGGAACCGGCTGGGGATGACGATCCGGCCCTTGTCGTCGATCGTGTGGTAAGAGCTTCCGCGGAACATGGGCGACTAATTGCTCCACTTTCAACCACTTTGCTCCATTAAACGCGAATTCGTGGTGGGAGTCAAGGGAAAAAAAGATTTTTTCGTAATTTTGAATTCTTAATGGGGAAATGGGGGTACGGGGAATGCCACTGCCGACGTCGGCCATGAGGCCAGCGGCGAGCGTCAGTCTCGAACCGTCAAGGAAATGGCATCCGGACGCCGAACGAACTCCAGGCTGAGAGCGCTTCCCGTCTTTTCGGTGCGTGTTTTCTGAACTACGTGAAAATGTCGTTTTATCAGGCGGTTGATATCTTTCCGAGCCGCAGCGCGGCGGCCTTTGCGGGTGCCTTTCCGCCCCAAGGCGGCACATGTGCGGCATATGTATTGCAGAAAACCGTCGCCGGCTTCTTTCTAAAACAAATTCGATGTCGTTACAAGCAGTTGATCCAAGGCCAATCCTGGAATCGACGGGGCGGAGCCGTATCGAGGCGTTCTCTTCAGCATCTTGGCGCGAAAAGATTTTGCGCAACAGCCTGTGGAACGCGGCCGGAAAATTTTTCTGCATCCCGCTTCACCTTCTTCTCATCCCTTTCGTGGTCGCCTCCCTGGGCCCCGAACGCTATGGGCTGTGGGTCGCACTGTTCGCCCTGGTGGATTATTTCGTTTTGTTTGACTTGGGGGTCGGTGCGGCGACGATCAAGCTCGCCGCCGAGTTCGGAGCCGATTCCGAGTCCGACCGCTTGGCGCGCCTGGCGGCGAGCGCCCTGCTGCTTAGCTTCGTTTTTGTACCCCCGCTTGGGGTGGTGTTTGCCTACGCCCAGGAAATCCTCGGTTTTCTTCGCCTCACCTCGACCCGCCCGACGGAAGCGGTAGCGGTTTTCCGCTGGATTCTCGTTCTCTTCGCCCTGACCCAAGCGCAAAGCGTTTTTCGCAACCTGCTGTTCGGCCTGCAGCAGATCCACCTCAGCAACCTGTGCGAAATCCTCTATTTTCTCTGCTACGCTCTGGTGACGGTCCTCATTTTGCGAAGCGACGGCGGGTTGGTGCAGCTGGCGATCGGCGTTCTCGCCCTGCGGGTGCTTTTGGGAGCGGCCGAAGCTCTGCTCGTTCTGCATTCGAAACCGGGTTTGCTTCGCTCTTCCTGGCGTCCCGACCGGCACATCGCGGCTAGGCTTCTGGGCTACGGCGGCCGGCTTCAGCTGACTGCGGTCGCCGGCCTGTTGAATTTTCAGTACGACAAGCTCTTGATCGGCTATTTTCTCCGCACCGAGTTCGTGGCTTTTTACGAGCTGGGAAGCAAGCTGGCCGGTCTCGTCCGCCTGGTGCCCGCCGCTTTGCTCGGGCCGATGATCCCGGCGGCGAGCGAGCTTGCGGTCTTGAAAGACGAAAGCCGACTTCGCGAACTCTATCAAGAGGCGACCCGTTACCTGATTCTCGCCGCCGCACCGGCCGCCGCGTTTCTTCTGTTTCATGCCGACGCCCTGTGCGCGCTCTGGCTGGGTGCGCAAGCGGATCCGGGGGCGGCTCTTGCTTTGCGGTGGCTTGCGGTCGCCTATTTCTTCAACATCGCCACCGGCGCGGCAAACGCGATCGGCCGCGGCGCCGGCTGGCTCCGACCCGAAATGGAGGCCACGGCGACGATCAGTCTGATCAACGTCTTTTCGAGCCTCCTCTTCCTTCTCCTCTGGGGCTATCCGGGGGTCTTGGCCGGGACCGCGCTGGCCATGGTCGCCGGCAACCTGTTCTACCTGCAACGATTCGGCCGCCTCCTCGGCGAACCGTGGGGAGGGATCCTCATCAAGAGGCTCGCAGGGCCGGCGGCTTGCGCGCTGGCAGGAGGAGCCGCTTCCCGCCTGCTTTTCCTCTCCCTGGGCCCCGAAACCTCTTTTCCCGGCCGGATGGAGGTCCTCTTGCCGCTTGCCGCGTCTCTGGTTTGCTTCGTCTGCATTTTTCTTCCCGGAGCCTGGCTGTTGCGCTGCTTTTCGTCGCCCGATCTGCTTCGCGCCAGGAAAGCCCTGACGTTGATGAGGCGCTGGTGACTTCTGCGGGAAAAGCAAACGACCCGTCTCCCTCCTGTCCCCTTTGCAACTCGAGGAAACTCAAGGTCCGGATCCGAACCCCCCGCTCCACTTCCGAGCCGGGGCGGAGCTGGCAGGTTCTCGAGTGCCTCCGCTGCTCTTTCCGCTTTACGCACCCCCGGCCTTCCCCCGAGGAAGTCGCTTCGCTTTACCCCCCCAGCTACGGGCCCTATCAGCGGGGGGATCTGACGGGTGCCGGGATCTTCAACCCCGGCCTCTCCGCTTTCGACCGCTTCAAGAACCGGCTGAAGTGGTCCGTGCTCACCCAGGAGTACGGATACCCCGGGATTTCTCTTCCGGCCTCCTCCACGGCCTTCGATTCCCGGGCCGAAACGATCGGCCGCTGGCTTGCTCCGATTTTCCGCCCCTACATCCGCCACCTTTACCCCCGTCTTCCCTACGGCCGCGGCGGTGGAAAGGCCCTCGATGTGGGTTGCGGCAACGGGGTCTACCTCTTGCTGTTAAAGGGGCTGGGATGGGAGGTCGCCGGGTTCGACCGGGAGAACCACACCGTGCCGGAGGTCGAAGCGGCGGGGATCCCGGTGCATACCGGGTCGCTCGAGGAGTTGGCTTCACGCCGGCACGGCAGCTTCGAGCTGATCACGATGTGGCATGTCCTCGAACACCTCGAAAATCCCCGCGCCACCCTGGGATGGATCCGGCGCCTGCTTGCGCCCGAGGGGCTTTTGATGCTGGAAGTTCCGAACTGCCGCAGCCTGGCCGCAAAAATTTTCGGACGTCACTGGATCGGCTACGACCTGCCCCGCCACCTTTCCCATTTTTCGGTGACAACGGCCCGCCGGATCCTTGACGAGGCCGGTTTCACGGTCGTCCGGCAGGCCTGCTCGTGGAAACAGCACCTGGCCGCGAACATCGCCGGCATGCTGCAGCAGCCTCGCGGAACGCGGGCAACCGGCCGCCGGCTGCCGCATGCCGTTGCATGCCGGGCGTTCAACGCCGTCGGCCACCTTTTGGCGCTGGCCGGGGCGGGAGAGTCCATTCACCTCACGGCCCGCAAGAAGAAGCCGCAGTGAACGGTTTGCCGCGCGTGCTCTTATGACCCTCCGTCCCGATGTTTCCGTGATCCTGCCCTTCCACAACGGCTCGGCCTGGCTTCCGCGGGCGATCGAAAGCGTGCGTTCTCAGGAAGGGGTTTGCTGGGAGCTCCTGGTCGTGGATGACGGCTCAGAGGAAACCCCCCTGCCGATCATCGGGGCGCTGCAGGATCGCCGCGTCCGCTGCCTGCGCTTCCCGCATGCCGGCAAAGGCGCCGCCCTGAACCGCGGGCTGCGACACGCCGCGGCGCCCGCCGTCTGCTTTCTGGACCAGGACGACGTCATGTTGCCCGGGAGGCTTTCGCTGCAGATGGAGGCCCTCGAAAGGGAACCGGATCTGGACGGCGTTTACTCCGATTACGAACGCCGCCGGCAAGACGGCCGGCCGATCGACCGTTTCATCAGCCGTCAGGTGACGGCCGAGGAGGCGCTGCATTTGACCTCCCTGGGCCGCAGCCCCGTCACCATGCAGAATCTCCTCCTCCGCAAGCGGTGCATCGAGGCGCTGGGGGGGTTCACTCCGGCTCCGGGGCTCAACGGCCTGGATGACGTCGAGTTCTTCGTGCGCCTTTTCCTCTCGCGGGCCCGGTTGCGCTACGTGCCGGGGACAGTGCAGGCTTGGATCCTTCACGAAAGAAACTTTTCGCGGTCCGCGGCGTTCCACGAGGCGCGGCTGCACTGGCTGCGGCGGTTGCGGGATCTCGCCGCACGGCATCCCGAGTTGCAGCGCGAAATCGAAAACTTCGAGTTTCATGCCCGCACCATGCGCGGCATTTTCTTTCTGGAGCGGCGTCGGCCTCGTGAAGCCTTCTGGGAATTTCTTCGGGCCGCCCGGGCCCGTCCCCTGCGGTTGAACAACACCTATCTCCTGCTCAAGGCTCTTGCGGAGGCCCTGCTGCCGAGTCGGCCGAGAGCATCGAGCCCCCCGACAGCGAACCCCGTGCCCTGAGCCGCATCGTGCGCCTTCTGGTCAGCGGTCATCACAATCCCCACTTCGTCACGATCACCGAGTACATCGAACGTGCCGTCCGGTCTCTCGGTCATCGCCTGGTCGTCTTCGAAGACCGGCGCCACCTGATTCCCGGCCGACTGCGGCGGCGCTGGGCCCTTCTCCAGCGGATCAGCGTCGCGGCGATCAACCGGGCGCTGGTCCGGCTCGTGGAACGCAGCCGCCCGGATCTGGTGCTGGTGACCGGAGGGCATCGGATCACCCGACACACCCTTGAAGCCCTATCCCGCCGGGGGATCCCCGCCGTGTTGTGGACCACCGACCCGCCCCGGCCGAGCGCCGGGTTGCCGCAGACGGCTCGTTTCTATCACGCCGTGTTCTGCCAGGGATCCGAAGCCGTGCAGTTGCTCCGGGCGCAAGGCATCGCCGATCTCCACTGGCTGCCCATGGCCTGCGATCCGGAGATTCACCGCCCCGCGGTGTTGGACGAAGAAACCCGACGGGGCCTCGGCACGCCGGTGGCCTTCGTGGGCTCCTTCTACCCCCGCCGGGCCGAGCTCTTGCGCCGGGTGGCCCACTGCGGGTTGTCCATCTGGGGACCCGGCTGGGACCGCCTCGCCCCCGGCGATCCTCTTCGCTGCTGCGTTCGCGGGGCGGGGATCGGCCCTGCGCACTGGGTTCGGATCTACGCCGCGGCGGAAGTGGTCCTTTCGATTCATTACCGCAGCGAGGATGAGCGGATTCCGGTCTACCAGGCGAGTCCCCGCGTTTTCGAGGCGCTGGCCTGCGGCGCGTTCTTGCTGACCGATCGCCAGCCCGACGTCCTGGCCCTGTTCCGGGAGGGCGTGCATCTGGCCGCTTTTTCCGACGGCCACGATCTGGAACGGCGAATCCTCCACTACCTGGATCATCCCGCGGAACGGCGTCGGATCGCCGCCGCCGGCCGAGGCGAGGTTTTGCGTCACCACACCTACGCCCACCGTATCGAACAAATGCTGGCGCGGTTGAACTTCCCAGAAAGCGGAAACAGCGAGGGCTGCGGCGCAAAGCCGGCCTCGTTCTGCCGCGGCGACGGTCTCCGCGCTCGGAGCTTGTCGTGAAACGCCCCGCAAAGGTGGTTCACCTGACCGAGGACATGGGCCTCGGAGGTCAGGAGAGGGTCATCGCCATTTTGGCCGAAGGGCTCGATCGCCGGAAATTCGAAGTCGAAGTCTGGTGCCTGGCGCGGGGCGGGCGGCTTGCCGAATCCCTGAAACGATCCGGCCTTCGCGTCCGGATCCTCGGGCTGGCGAACTATCACGATCCCGTCCAAGTGCTGCGCCTCTGCCGGCATTTGCGCCGGGCGGGTGCGGACATCGTGCACGCCCACGGAAGTTTTGCGGGAACGTTCGGACGTCTCTCTTCGCTTTTCGCCGGCAAACGAAACGTCCTGTTCCATGTCCACACGACCGAACTGGGACTGCCGCTCCTCCACCTCGGCTTGCAGCGGATGCTCGCTCCCTTCACCCGGGCCGTGGTTTGCGTTTCGCGGGCGGTGCTCGCCTTTGTGACCGGTGTGCTCGGATTTCCCACCGATCGATGCCGGGTGGTCTATAACGGCGTGCCGGAAGCGACGGGCGGCCCTTGCGGTTCCTCGCAACGGGCGACCCCGGCCGAAGGCCTGCTTGCCGTTTCCATCGGCTCTTTGGTCGAAAACAAAGGACATCGCGTTCTGATCGAGGCATTCCGGCGGGCGGCGGAACAGAGGTCGGATCTGCGGCTGTGGATCGCCGGCGACGGGCCGTTGCGCGGGGACTTGGAGCGCCAAGTGCGGGATCTCCGTTTGTCGGACCGCATCCGGTTTGCGGGTTGTCTGTCCGATGTTCACCCGGTGCTCGCCCAGGCGGCCATGGCGATCCAGCCGAGCCTTCACCGGGAGGCTCTCGGCCTGGCGCTGATCGAGGCCGCCCAGCATGGGGTGCCCGCCATCGCCAGTCGGTTGGGCGGCATTCCCGAGGTGGTCGGCGACCACCGCACCGGACTGCTGGTTCCGCCGGGAGATCCCGCAGCGCTGGCCGGAGCCATCCTCCGACTCGCGGCGGACCCGTCCCTTCGGGCGCGCCTGGGAAAAGCCGCCCGGGGTGAATACGAACGGCGCTTTCGGGCGGAGCGCATGATCGCCGAAATCGAGGCGTTGTATGCCGCTTTCTGACGGCAGGCGATCCCGGGAACCGGATCGCATCCGCGTCCTTTTCTGTTCCAGTTTCGCCGAGCGGGGGCGGGGAGGTCAGGAAAGCCTGTTTCACCTCGCCTGCGGCCTGGATTCCCGGCGTTTTCACGCGCGGGTGCTGGTGCCGGCCGAGGGGAGCCTGGCGCAAAGCCTTCGCCGGCAGGGGGTGGCCGTCCATGCGCTGGATCTGCCGCGGGTCGCTTGGAGGTCCGGCCCGGAGATCGCAGCGGCTTTGCGCCGATTGCTCCAGCTGGTGGACCGTTGGGCGGTCGATCTTCTGCATACCGACGGGCCGCGGAACACCTTCTACGCCGCGTTGGCCGGAAAACTCCGCCGCAAGCCCGTCGTCTGGCATGTCCGGGCCTCGACGTCGGATCCGTACGACCCCCTGTTGAGCCGGCTTTCTTCGCGGATGCTGCTCGTGGCCGATGCGTTGCGATCCCGTTTCCCTTCCCCGGCGGCGCGGCGCAAGATCCGCGTCATTCCCAACGGCGTCGACTTGAATCGTTTTCGCCCGGCGGAAGAGCGATCGGCGGAGGAGTCCCGGAGCGGCAAAGAAAATCTCCTGATCGGCACCGTGGGCCGGGTCGAACAAGAGAAAGGAACCCTCGTGCTGCTCGAGGCCTTTCGTCATCTGCACGCGACCGGAACGAAGCTTCGCCTGCGGGTGGCGGGGGCAAGCCCCGATCCGGCTTATGCCCGGCGTTGTCGGGATTTTTGCCTTGAGGCGGGAATCGGCGATCGGGTCGAATTTCTGGGGCACGTTCACCCCGCCGAAAATTTTTTGCGAACGCTCGATGTCTTTGTGCTCCCCTCGGTCGCCGCGGAAGCCTTTTCGCGCGCCGTGCTCGAGGCCATGGCCTGCGGCAAACCGGTCGTGGCGACGGCGGTCGGGGGCGTCTCCGAGGCGGTCGAAGAGGGGCGAACGGGGTTCCTGGTCCCCCCCGGGGAGCCGGCCGCCCTGGCGGACCGATTGCGGCGGCTGACCCAAAACGTCGAACTGCGGCGGCGGATGGGAAGGCTCGGGCGTCAACGGGTGGAGCGGTGTTTCGGGCTGGATCGGAACACGGCGCTGACGCAGCGGGTCTACGAAGAGCTCCTGAGAGGATGATCCCCCCCAACCGCTGCCCGCTCTGCTGCGGGGAATCCCTCCGCGTGCTGGAAGAAGACGCGTCGCCTTACCGGGTCCTGCGCTGCCGGGGATGCGGGCTGGTGTATGTCGATCCGCCGCCCCGCGGCGAGGCGCTGCGCCGCCGCTACGGCTCCGAGTATTACGCCGCATGGGTTACCCGGCAGAAGACGGGTCGAAAACGGCTGTGGGCCGAGCGCCTGCGGATCGTCGAAAGCCTTGTTCCGTCGGGCCGTCTGCTGGACGTCGGCTGTGGCGAGGGGTCGTTTCTGGTACAGGCGCAACGGCACGGCTGGGAGGTGGCCGGTACGGAGATTTCCGCCTGGGCGGCCGAACATGCGGAAAGACGCCTGCGGCGGCCCGTCTTCTGCGGCGAACTGCAGCATGCCGGATATCCGCCTCGGCATTTCGATGTGGTGACCCTCTGGCATGTCCTCGAGCATGTGGCGGCGCCCCTTCCGCTTTTGGAGGAGATCCGAAGGATTCTGAAGCCGAGCGGCCGCCTGGTCGTGGCGGTGCCCAATGTAAACGACCGCGTCATGCAGGTCGCCTATCGCCTCGTCAAGCGCCGCCGGCCGCGCCTTTTTTCCCTCCAGGACCGGGAATGGCATCTCTTTCATTTTTCGGTTTCCAGCCTCACGCGTCTTCTGGTTCTTTCCGGTTTTGCCGTCGTCGGATTCGGACCGGATCGCGGCGTCGTCGAACGCTCCAAACGGCTGATCAACGAAACGGCGGTGATCTTGTCGCGGATCTTCCGTCGTTCCTGGTACAACGCGATCCTCATGGTCGCCCGTCAGGCCTGAATGTCCCGGCCCGCGATTGCCGGTTCGCAACAGGGAACCTTTTTCCCGGGGTTTCCGCCGTCGCTCGGCGGTGCAAAGCAAGCGGCGGCCGATGCTTCTCCTCCCTTCGCGGTTCCGGCCGGCGAACCCCGCACCATCCTTTTCCTGCGCATCGACCGCATCGGCGACATGGTGCTTTCGCTTCCCGCCCTGCGGGCATTGAAAAGCCGGTTTCCCCGCGCCAAGCTCACGGTTCTGGCAAGTCCGTCCAATCAAGCCCTCCTGCGCCACGACCCTGACGTTGACGAGGTTCTGGTGCTGAACAGCGGCCGGCGCCGTCTGTTGCATCTGCCGGCCTTGGTTACCCGGCTTCGCCGCCGCCGCTTCAGCCTCGTCCTGGACCCGCTGCCCGCGGAAGATCCGACCGTGTTGCTCTTGAGCCTGCTTTGCGGCGCAGACCGAAGGGTGGGATTCGGCGGAAGTCTCCGTTCCCGACTCTACCACACCGTCCTGCCCCCGCCGCCGCCCACCCGGCACTTCCGCGATCTGACCTGTGACCTGATCCGCCTCTTCGGGAACGTCGACGACCCCGGTCTTCCTCGCTTGGTTCTCGGGAGCGAGGAAAAGGATTTTGCGCGGCGCTGGTTTGCGGAACAAGGACTTGCCGAGTCCGCGGTGATCGGAATCCATCCCGGCGGTTACTATCCCTCCCAGCGTTGGCCCCTCGAGCACCATGTCGCCCTGATCCGCTTGTTGAAGGCGGGATCCCCCGGGCAAGTGCTGCTCCTGGGAGGGGAAGCCGAGGTGCCCCTGATCCAGGAGATCCGGCGGCGATGCGAACTGGATCTGCCGGTATTCATCTCCCGCGACCTGCGACGGGCGGCGGCCCTGATCGCCCGCTGCCGCATCTTCATCGGCAACAATTCCGGGCCGCTGCACCTCGCGGCCGCCTTGGGTCGGCCCACGGTCTCCTTCCGTGGGCCGACCCGATCCGGCCGCTGGTCCCCCCTCGGGGGGCCGCACCGCGTGCTGGAACGCCGGGGGCTTTCCTGCCTGGGCTGTGAGAAGGGGATCTGCCCGCGCAAGACGCACGAGTGCCTGGTCGGCGTCTCCCCGGCGGAGGTCTTCGCCGCGGTGGAGGATCTCCGACGAAAGACTCCCGCATGAACCTCCTTTTTCTCGCCGACGTCTCCGCCGGCCGGGTGATCGGCGGGGCGGAGCGGGTGCTTGGGGAGGAGGTCCGGGGGCTTGCGCGGCGCGGCCACCGCGTCACGGTCCTGTGCCGCGCCGGGGCCGCCGGCTCGCCGGCGGAGGAGGAACTCGCCGAGGGGCTGCGCGAGATCCGCTGCCCTTTCGATCCCGGACGGCCTCAGCGGATGCTTACCGCAACCTGGCCCGCCATGCGTCGCCATTTTTCCCGCCTGCGGCGTGATGGAAGAACAATTGGCCTGAACATCCACCAGCCGATCGCCGCCTTCGGAATTTCCGAGGGGGCGCGCAAAGGTCTTCCGGCCCTCTACACCTGCCATTCCCTCGCCCATGAGGAGTATCTCTCGCGCCATCCCGGTGCGGGTCTGCGGCGTCGGCTCCAGGCCGAAATCCGCCGGCTCATCGAGCGCCGCGTGATGCGCTCCTGCCGGCAGGTCGTGACCTTGAGCCGCTACACGGCCGAGAAAGTGATGAGCGTGCACGGGATCCCGGCGGAGCGGGTCGCGATCCTTCCCGGTGGGGTGGACCTCGAGCGCTTCCGTCCCGCCCTCGACCGGGAAGGGCTGCGGCGGCGCCTGGGTCTAAAGCCGGCCGACCGCCTGCTTCTCACGGTGCGCAATCTCGAGCCGCGCATGGGGCTCGAGAACCTGATCGCCGCCATGGCCCGAGTCGCGCCGTTCTTCCCCGAGGCCGTTCTCTGGGTGGGCGGCGAGGGACCGCTCCGGGAAAAGCTCGAAGCGCAAGCGCGGAAACTCGGGATCGAGAAACGGGTCCGCTTTCTGGGTTTCGTCCGGGAAGAGACCTTGCCGGAGATCTACGCCGCGGCCGACCTGTTCGTTTTGCCCAGCCTCGATCTCGAAGGCTTCGGCCTGGTGACCCTCGAGGCGCTCGCCAGCGGCCTGCCGGTGCTGGCGACCCCGGTCGGCGGCTCGGTGGAAATCCTCTCTTCGCTCGACCCCCGTTTTCTTCTCGAGGACTCTTCCGTGGAAGCGCTCATCCGCGGCATGCGGTCCTTTCTTAGCCGGCTGGCGGTCGATCCCCAGGCCGGGCGGCGACTTTCCGCGGCCTGCCGCCGTCATGCCGCGTGCGGCTACTCCTGGGAGCGGCATCTCGATCGGCTGGAGTCGCTTTTGGCCGCGCTTGCCGATCCTCCCGAGTCCCCGACCCGGAGGAGCTGATCTTTTCATGTGCGGCATCTGCGGCGCCGTGGCTTTTGACCCTCCGGCGATCCCGGCCGACGCCCTGCGGGCGATGTGTTCCGCCCAGCGTCATCGCGGGCCCGACGACGAGGGGATCTGGACGGCCTCTTTCCGCGGGCTCAAAGGAGAACCGGGCGGGGTCGGCCTCGGCCACCGTCGGCTGGCGGTGATCGACCCGGCGCCCCGTTCGCGGCAGCCGCTCGCCAACGAGGACGGCTCGGTCCAACTTGTCTGCAACGGCGAGATCTACAATTTCCGCGAATTGCGCCGCGATCTCGAGGCGCGCGGGCATCGCTTCCGCAGCGGCTCAGACGGCGAGGTGATCCTCCATCTCTACGAGGAGGAGGGATTTGCGGCCGCCGCCCGCTTAAACGGCATGTTCGCTTTCGCTCTCTGGGACGGCAACCGCCGCAGGCTTTGGCTCTGCCGCGACCGGTTGGGGGTCAAACCCCTCGTCTGGGCCGGAGACGGAAGGCGATTGTGCTTCGCCTCGGAGGTCCGGGCGCTCCTCGCTTCCGGCCTTGTCCCCCGCGTTCTCGACCGCCGTGCTCTCGCCCTTTACCTCGCGTTCAACTACGTCCCTGCACCGGCGACCGCGTTGCAAGGGATCTCCAAGCTCGAGCCCGCCTCCTCGCTGATCGTGGAAGAGGGAAAGACGAGGCTCGAACGCTGGTGGCGGCTTCCCGCCCCGGCGGAGTTCCCGGAGGAGGACGGCGCCGGCTTGCAGCGCCGGCTGATGCAGACGCTGGAGGAAGCGGTCGGCGGGTGTCTTCTCGCCGATGTCCCGGTCGGGGCCTTCCTGAGCGGCGGCATCGACTCGGGGATCGTCGTGGCGCTCATGTCGCGGCGTTCCCCGCAGCCCGTCGCCACGTTCACGGTCGGCTACCCCGAGGACCCGGCCTGGGACGAAAGCGGTGCCGCCCGCCGTTTGGCGCGGTTCTTCGGTTGCGAGCACCACGAGATCCCGGCCCGCCGCCGCGATCTCCTCGAGGCGGCGCTTGCCGTCTTGGGGGAAATCGACGAGCCTTTCGCCGATTCCTCGGCGATCCCCACCTGGATCGTTTCCCGGGAGGCGGCGCGGCGGGTGAAGGTCGTCCTCTCCGGCGACGGCGGCGACGAACTCTTTGCCGGCTACCGCTCCTACCTCGCCGGCTGCTGGCGCAGCCGGTACCGGAGAATTCCGCCCGGTATCCGGCGCCGGCTCATTCGGCCGCTGCTTTCGTGCCTGCCCGACGGCCGGGAAACCCGACTGGGGGAGATGGTGCGGCGCGCCAAAAAATTCGTCCGCGCCGCCGAGGCGGATGAAATCGATGGTTTGCTCGCCCTGAAGGAGGTGATCCCCGGCCCGCTGCGCCGCCGGCTTGCGCCCGTCACCGAGGAAACGCCGGACCCCGCCCGGATCTGGGTGCAGAGCCTCTGGGAGCGCCATCGGGGCGATCCCCTGAACCGCATGTTGGCGACCGACCTCTACGATTCGCTTCCCGGCGACATGCTCTTCAAGGTCGACCGCATGAGCATGGCTCACTCGCTGGAAGTGCGGGTGCCCCTTCTCGACCACCGGGTGGTGGAATTCGCCTTCGCCCTGCCGGGTCGGCTGAAGATGCCGCGCGGCGTCCCCAAGGCTCTGCTGCGCACGGCATGCCGCGATCTCCTGCCTCCCGGGCACGCCGAGCGGCCCAAAGCCGGCTTCGAGGTCCCGATCGGCCGGCTGCTGCGCGACGGCCTGGCTCCCGTCGTGGCGCGGAGCCTGGATGGGAAACGGATTCGCGAGCAGCGCATTTTGGATTCGGCGGCGGTCGGTGAAATCCTGGCCATTCACCGCCGCGGGAAAACCGACAGCGACTGGATGGTCTGGAATCTTCTCGTGCTGCAGAGCTGGATCGACCGCTATGGAATCGGCTGAGGCGAAAACCCCGGGGGAGGCTCCGGATCGGCCTGCGGGAAATGCGGCGGCGGATCACGGCAAGCTCTCTTGTCCGGCCTGCGGCGGGGCACTGCAGCCGTTTTCCGGCTCGGAACTCCTGCGATGCCCCTGCTGCGGGCTTTGTCGTCGTCGGCCCCTGGATGAGCACCGCAACCGGGAGGCGCTGGTACGCCATTACCGTACCGCCGATCCCCGGGAGCAGGTGGCTCGGGCGAAGGCGCCGTTTTTTGAAAAGGCCCTCGATGTTCTCGAGGAGGCTTTTCCCGCCCGCCCGCGCCGGTTGCTCGATGTCGGCTGCGGCGGCGGCGAATTCCTCCAGCAAGCGAGCCGACGCGGCTGGGATCCGGCCGGCATCGATGTCCTGCCCGAGGCCGTCGCGGCGGCCCGTTGTCTGCTGCCCCGAGCGCAGATCCACCTCGGCAGCCTGCCCGAGGAGGTCTCGATCCCCAGCGGGCTGCAGGCGGTCACTTTCTGGGACGTCATGGACCACTTGGAGGATCCCGCAGCCTACCTGCGCGCCGCCGTCCGGTTGCTGTGCCCCGGCGGCATGGTCGGGATCCGGACCCGAAACGTCGCGGTTCAGCTCCTCATGCGGCGGGTGGACGATTTTCTCCTCGCCCTGCGCCGCCGTCCCGCCCGGAGAACGTTTCATGTCCTGCACCGGGTCGCCTTCACTCCGGAGTCGCTCGAAAGGCTCCTGGAACGAACCGGCCTGGAACCGATCGGCATCGCCAACTCACCCCTCACGGTGGGGGATCCCTACGGCCTTGCGCCGCGCTTTCCTTGGATCCGAATGCTCAAAACGGCGGCCGCTCCGATCGCCGATGTCGTATCCGCCGCCAGCGGGGGAAAGATGCTTTTTTCCCCCTCCCTTCTCGCTTGGGCACGGAAACCTTGAACCCAAAACAAGAAACGCGATGAAGGTCCTGCATATCATCACGCGGCTTGACTGCGGCGGATCGGCGCAGAACACGCTTCTCAGCTGCCGCGAGCTTGTGCGCGATTTCGAAACGGTGCTGGTCCACGGACTTTCGCTGGAGTCGCGACTCAGCCCCCCCGAGAAGGCGAAGCTGTGCAGGGAGCGGGCCGAAGCCGCCGCGCGCGGCGTGCGGTTGATCGCCGTCGCGCCCCTCGTCCGACGGATCGCGCCGGTGAAGGATCTCCGCGCCTTCCTCGCCCTCTGTCGCATCCTTCGCCGTGAACGGCCCGAGGTCGTTCACACGCACACCTCGAAAGCGGGGTTTCTCGGCCGAGCCGCATCCCGCCTCTGCAGGGTCCCCCGCGTCGTGCATACCCCGCACGGCCACGTCTTCCATGGATATTTCGGCAAAGCCGTCTCCCGGCTCTTTCTTCTCCTCGAGCGGGCGGCCGCGGGTCTGACCGACCGGCTGGTCGCCCTGACCGAAGGGGAAAAGCGGGATTGCCTCGACCTTTCCGTCGCCCGGCGCGGCGCGGTCGAGGTCATCCCGAGCGGTGTCGAGCTCACGCGGTATGCGCCCTTCCAGGGCGACCGCCGGGCCGCCCGACGCGAGTTGGGCCTCGACCCGGAAGCCCGGCTCGTCGGTTTCGCCGGCTGGCTCTCCCCGGTGAAAGGGGTGCGCGAGCTTCTCGAGGCCATGCCCCTCGTGTGGCGGGAATTTCCCGAATGCGAACTTGTTTTCCTGGGCCGGGGCGAGCTCGAAGAGGATCTCCGCGCCCGGTCGGCTCGGATCGACGGCAAGGGCCGGGTCCGGTTCCTCGGCTGGCGCGAGGACGTTCACCGGATCCTGCCGCTCCTCGATCTCTTCGTTCTCCCGTCGCGGAACGAAGGCATGGGCCGGGTGCTCGTCGAGGCGATGGCCTGCGGTGTGCCGGTCGTGGCCGCGGCCGTCTGCGGGATCCCCGATCTCGTGCAAGACGGCCGGACCGGAATCCTCTTTCCGCCCGGGGACGTCGAGGCGCTCGCCGGCGGCATCCGCCGGCTGCTCCGCGATCGCGGTCTTGCCGAGCGACTCGCCGCTTGCGGCCTCGCGCACTGCCGCCGGTACGATCTCGCCGTGATGGTCGACAAACTGCGGCGCCTCTACCTCGGGCTTGCTCCCCGCCCTGGCGCGATCCCGGCACCGCCGGCCGCCGGGGTTCACCCCCTCCGGCCTTGAAAACGGAAACCCGTCGTCTTTTCTCCGTTCTCCGAGAGACCCTGCGCGAGGGGCCGTCGTCCGCCGCAGAAGCCTCCGACCCGCTGTGCAGCACCCAGGCTCCAAAGGGGTGGTTTGCCGGGCTGCGGCGGCTGATTCCTCTCTTCCGCACCCATCGCCTGCTATTTCTGGCCGGAAGCCTTTGCCTGGCCGCGGCGATCCTTTTCGGCCTGGTGCCCCCTCTGGTGGCCCGCGATTTCGTGGACGAGGTGGTTCTGGGGGGGAGGGTGGATCGGCTCGCCCTCATCCTGCTTCTCCTTGGTCTGCTTTACGGAACAGAGAAAATCCTGCGTCTTGCCGAGGAGTTTTTTTTCGCCCTTTTCGAACGGCGGATGCTCCGCGATCTCGAGGAGGGCCTCCTCCACGCCATGCAGCGCCTGCCGCGGCGACTGCTGGATGCCCTGCCTTCGGGGTATCTTGCGCGCCGCCTCGGCGAGGACATCGAGGGTCTTCGGCCGCTGCTCGCGGGGCTTCCGGCGCGTGCGGCCGGACAGGGGTTGCGCCTCGTCGGCGGAGCGGCCTTGCTCTTGCTCCTGGAATGGCGGATCGCGCTGGCTGCGCTCGTCTTCTTCCCCGCGCTCGCCTTGGTTCTCCGGCGGGCGAGCCGCGGGTTGCATGCTCTGAGCCACCGCCGGCTCGAAGACCAGGCGCAGGCCGTGGGGCTGATTCAAGAGACGATCGCGCTCTCCGACCAGCTTCAGTCGCGGCCGGCCGCGGCCGGCCGCCGGCGGGCGATTCTCGCAGCCTTCGAGCGGCAGCTCGACGGCGCCTGTCTCTTGGCGCTTCTGTCTTCCTTCACCTCGGTTCTCATTCAGACGGTTCCGGCGCTGGCGCGGGCGCTCGCTCTCGCCGCCGGAGCGGTCCTGATCCATCGCGGGGAGTGGACGGCGGGAGGGTTGCTCGCCTTCCAGGGCTACCTTGGGCATTGCTTCGGCCCCGCCCAGCATCTGGCGACCGTGCAGCTCGAAATCGAGCGTGCCCGCGCGGCCCTCGAGCGCCTAAACTCCCTCTTCGAAGCCGCCGCCGGCGAAGACGCTGAAGGCGTGCATTCCGGAGGGCTGCGGGGGGAAATCGAGTTCCGCCGCGTGACCTTCCGTTACGGGCCGGGCGCGCCGGTCCTCCGCGAGGTGTCCTTCCATGTTGCGCCCGGCGGGGCCCTTGCCGTGCTGGGGCCGAGCGGGATCGGAAAGACGACGCTTCTGACCCTCCTCCGCCTGCTCTACGCGCCCACGGCCGGGGAGATCCTCTTCGACGGCCGTCCGTCCGGCGACTACGAGCCGAGCCGGCTGCGGGAGCGGATCGGCTTTGTTTCTCAGGAGCCGCGCCTCATCGCCGGCTCGGTGCTCGAAAACTTGCGCCTCGAGCGGCCGCAGGCCACCCGGGATGAAATCGTGCGGGTGGCGAACGAGGCCGGGATCCACGAGGAGATCCTCGCTCTTCCCGCAGGCTACGACACCCGACTCGGCGAGAGGGGGGGCGGTCTCTCCGCGGGGCAAAGGCAGCGGCTGGCGCTCGCCCGTGCGCTCCTGTCCGATCCGGACATCCTCGTTCTCGACGAGCCCACCTCCTTTCTGGATGAAACAGCCGAAGCGCGGGTTCTTGCGGCACTGAAGCGCCAGAGGGGAAGGCGCACCCTGATCGTCGCCACCCATCGCCTCTCCACCGCCCGCCTGTGCGATCAGGTGATCTCTCTGGAACGCCCCCCGGCCGGAGCCGGGCATGGGCAGGAGCCGCCGGATCGCGCACCGGAGGTCGCCTGTGCCGATTAAGTGGGAAAAAACGAAACGCGTGCCGACCCTCGATTATCTCTCCTGGGGACAAAATCTGCGGCGAAAGATCGCTGGGACCCGGTTGCCGCTCGGCGGCACGATCGAGCTCACGCGCCGCTGCAACAACCGCTGCGCGCACTGCTACAACAACCTCCCCGCGGAGGACGCTTCCCTGCAGGCGGTCGAGCTGGGCGGGGAAAACTGGAAGCGCATCCTCGACGAGGCCGCGGAGGCCGGCTGCCTCTACCTGCTTTTCACCGGCGGCGAGCCCTTGCTCCATCCGGATTTCGCGGCGATCTACGCCCACGCCCGCAGGCGCGGCTTCCTCGTCACCCTGTTCACCAACGGAAGGGGGCTCACCGAGCAGACGGTCGATCTTCTGGCGTCGATCCCCCCCCTGGCGGTCGAGGTCAGCCTCTACGGCGCCTCCCGCGATACCTGGGAGCGGGTCACCCGCGTTTGCGGATCCTACGCCCAGAGCCTCGCAGGAATCGAGAGGCTGAGGCGGCGTGGCCTTCACCTACGCCTCAAGACCACCCTTTCGCGAATCAATCACCACGAGCTTCCCGAAATGCGGCGGCTTGCCGCCTCCTGGGGTGTTTCCTTCCGGTTCGATGCGTTTTTGAACGGACGGCTCGACGGTTCGCGGAAGCCGCTTTCTTTGCGGCTGTCGCCCGAGGAGGTGGTGGCGCTCGATCTCGCCGATCCCGCGCGGGTCCGAGCGTTGCGGCAGGCGCAGCTTCAACCGGTATCCCCGGCCTGCGGCGGCTATGCCTGCGGCGCCGGAGTCCATGCCTTCGCTCTGGACCCTTACGGCAAACTGCGGCTTTGCGCGCTCGCCGCCGAGAAAGAGGGTTTCGACCTCACGCGGCAAAGCTTCCGCGACGGCTGGGACGACTGGGCCGTCCGCGAGCGCAACCGCCTGTCCGGCAGGAGCAGTCGCTGCCTCGCCTGCGGTCTCCTCGATCTCTGCGGAGTCTGCCCGCCGGCCGCACGGCTCGAGGGCGGCGAGGAGTCGGGGCCGGTCGCCTTCCTCTGCGAGGTGGCTCATCTTCGGGCCCTGGTGTTCGGAATCCCGGTTCCGGCCCACGGCCCCTGCGATTTCTGCCCCGGGGGGGAGCGGCATGAGGAGATCGCTTCCCGCGCCGCGGCGCTGCGCAACGCTTCGCCCTTCGACGGTCGGAACTGGGCATGCTCGCCGAACTCGTAGAGGAAGCGCTGAAAAGCGGCCGCCGCGTACGCTTTCGCGCCACGGGGGAAAGCATGCGGCCCTCCATCCGCGACGGCGACCTCATCACGGTCGCTCCGGCGCGGCCGGAGGAGCTCACGATCGGGGACATCGTCCTCTCCCGCGTGGGGGAGAAGCTTACCGCCCACCGCCTGGTCGAACTCGCCGGTGTCGATCCCCCTGCAGGCCGAACCCATGGATCCTGCCGGCTCATCTGCCGGGGGGATGCGGCGGGTGCCCCGGATCCCCCGCTCGAGCCCTCTCAGGTTTTGGGCAAAGTGGTGGCGGTGGAAGCCGGCTGGGGCCGACGCTTTCTTTCGATTTTCCGCCATTTTTCCGGACGCTGGATTTTAGGAGCCTTTTCGTCGGGCCGATAAAGATACTGCGGGAGAAGCCGAGCGGCTCTCCGCACAGGTCGTCGACCCCTGCCGATCCGCCGGCGGGGCAGGAAATCCAGATTCAGGAACGCAGCAAGATGCCTTTTGCAGGATTTTCAGTGGATCGGTGCAGGAGGACTTCGCGGAACTCGTTTCTGCGGAAAAGCGCTAGAATGTTCGTCCTCCTTGGGGTGCTGGTCGGGGGATTAGGGCTTTATCAGGCTTCGGAGGCCCAGGGGGCGAGCCCCGTCGCTTCGAACAGCTATGTCGGCACCGGGACCCCCGGCTGGAAAGTTCTCGGCTATCCCGGCCAGCGCAAGCTGGTGCGCGACGCCGACGGCTACTGGTACGCCGTGTGGGGGGGATACACGGGAACACCCGCCTCACACAAGATTTATATCAACAAATCAACGAACACCGCCGGTACGGTTTGGTCCATTCCCGTCGTGTTGGCCGGCTCCGGCGGTATCGCCAAAAACGAAGCCTACCAGCACTACAACGTTTCGATCGACATCGACCGCGCCAACGGGAAGCTTCACGTCGTCTGGCAGCGCGAGGACGACATCATCTACTACGCCAAGTGCGTGAACCTCGCCAGCTGGAACCAGAGTGCCTCCTGGAAAAACCTGCAGGAGACGGCGACCGGGGCGGAGGCGATCCTCTCGTCAACCAACTACCTCTACCTTGCGGATGCGTTCTACGCTCCGACCCTAGCGGTCGACGGACAGGGAAATCCCCACATCGCTTACTGCTCCAACGGCGGCGGGTCCTATCAGAAGCCCTACTACCGCACCGGCACGACTTCCGGCGGCTGGGCGACGGCGATCAATCTCAGCGCGGACAACGTGGATCACCGCTTCCCCGTGGTCGAGATCGGGAGATACAACCGGGCGCACGTGGCGGTGCGCTACGGAACGAATTCCATCTACCACTGGTACCTGGACAGCCCCTACACCAGTGCAATGGGGCCGACCCCGGCCATGAATTCTGCCGGCAACAGTCTCAAATACAACAGCATGGCGGCCGACGGCCAGGGCACCATTCACATGGTCGCCCTCGAGGAGAGCGACAACCACATCTGGTCGGCCACCCACAACGGGAGCTCCTGGACGGAGACCGAAAACATGGACGACGGCGCCGCCTGGCAGATGCCGGATGTCGGCGTCAAGTGGGGCGCCGGGGTTACCGACGACATTCTCGTCGCCTCTCGGGCCGGGACCAGCAATGTCGGCGTCTATTATTTCCAATGGAACGGCTCGGCCTGGGGCCAGCCGGAGACCAACACGAACGAAACCAGTGACGGCTTCGTCTCCGTCGAAAAAAAATCCCCGAACGGCCAGACGAACACCGGCTACCTGATGTACAAGTCGGGCGCCCTCTACATCGCTTTCGTGACAGGCCTCGACAGCGGGCCGCTTGCGCCGCGAGCGATTTACACGGAGGCTGGCGGCGCCCAGAACATTCTGCGTCAGCGGACCCACAGCGGAAGCTGGAGCGCGGAATCGGACTTCTGGAATACAGGCGACGCTTCCGATTTGCGTTGGCACACGGCGCTCTCGAGCCCCAACGGGAAATACCAGGCGTTTCTCGCCGCCGGCGGCAGCAACACCCTTTATGCCTATCTCGTAAGCTCCACCTCCTTCACGAGCCTCAACCCCGGCGGCATCTATACCGCTTCCTACCGTTCGTTCAACGCCGCCTTCGAGCAATCGAGCGGCCGGCTGCTCGTGGCCGCCTCGCACCCCTCCTCCCCCAACACGATCACCTACTGGGTGCACGACGGCGCCACGATGATCGTAAACGGCGCGACCTACACCTTCTCGACCCTCTCCGGCAACATCCACTGGGTCGAGATGGCCTCCCAGCCCGGCTCGAACCAGATCGCGCTCATGGTCCTCGACAGCAACTCCCACACCGCGGGGCTGATCTGGAACGGCTCCTCCTGGGGCAATGAGAAGAAGCTCAACAGCGCTGCGTTGCCCACCAACACCCGGGAGCCGATCGCCGTCAAATACATGCTTTCGGGGCAGTACCGCGGCCGTGCGGTCTTTGCATGGGCGGAGACCAACGACATTTACAGCTGGACCTGGAGCGGCGGCGCCTGGGAGTCCGCCTCCAAGTCGAAACTCGACGTCACGACCAGCAACATCACCTGGCTGCGTCTGGCGGCCGACCCGAACAGCGACAAGCTGCTGCTGGGAATCGTAGACTACGACCAGCTCTACACCCTGCCCTGGAACGGCGCCGGCTGGGGGGCAGTCCAGGCGGTGTCCACGAGCTATCTATCGACGGCCACCTTCGGCGGCAACCGTCCCTTCGATGTGGCCTTCGAGTACCTCTCCGGGCACACCAGCCATGCGATTCTGGCCTACGCCGAAGTCTACAACGGGCTGCAGTATCGGCACACCGCCGATATCAACGGCAGCTGGTCGGCGGCCAGCCCGGTAATGAGCAACCAATATTGCCGCTGGGTGGAACTGACGCCGGCGGACGACGGCCCAATCTTTCTGACCGCCGACAGCGGAAGCGGAGGCTTCTACCACTATCTTTACTCCAAACGCTGGGATCACAACAGCTGGAGCCCGGCCTCGGCAACCGAGCTTGAAAGCAATCTGAACAGAGGCACAAGCTATCAGCTCCAGACCTACGCGGTGGCGGCCGTGGGGCCGGCCCCGGAGTCGCAGGGGTCGAGCGTCGGCACGATGATCGGCTGGGCCCAGAGCGGCACCTCCACGATGTACTCCAGCCATTGGAACGGCAGCAGCTTCCCCACCGGGAGCGCCGGCCCGAGCTTCGCCACGGGCAGCTACTGGGTGGTCAACAAGAGCAACCCGGTGCGCAACGAGAAGATCATGGCGGCAGTCGCGGGCACCACGCTCTACGCTTCCATCCTGAGCGGGTCGAGCTGGGGCAACCA
>CALIUY010000020.1 GCA_938048455.1 uncultured Desulfobacterales bacterium
TGGCGTCCCCAAGGGGATTTGAACCCCTGTTGCCGGCGTGAAAGGCCGGTGTCCTGGACCTGGCTAGACGATGGGGACGGAACCTGCGACCCGGTAGCCTGGTGGGCCGTGCTGGACTCGAACCAGCGACTCTCTGCTTAAAAGGCAGATACTCTACCGCCTGAGTTAACGGCCCCGTAGCGAAGAAATCGGCTTTTTATAGGGGTGGGCCTCGCCTTTGTCAACAGCAAATGACTCCGGAAACCAAGGATCAGAAAACCTGAACGACGGCCGCCCAGACCAGCCCGGCGGCAAGGACCCTTCGATCCTGCCGACAAACCCGCATCGGACGCGGAGTGCGCTCGTCGCAGTAGCAGCGCGCCTCCATGGCCAGGGCGAGCCTCTCGGCCCGCAGGACGGTGCGCCGCAGGGCGCAAACGGCAAGAAAGAAAATCCGCCGCACGGGGTTGCGCCGTCGCTCCACGCCCCTCGCCGCCTGGGCTTCGCGCAGCGCCGTTACCTCGGCGAAGACCAGCGGAACGAAGCGCACCATGAGGCCGAGCAAGGTCCCGATGCGCGCCGCCGGAACCCCGGGCAGCGGCCGAAGAAACCATTCGACCGCCGCCTTGACCTCGGCCGCGGGCGTCGTGGCGACCAGCATCGCCCCCAAGAGAAAAACGAAAAGCAGCCGCAGGGCGACCTCCGCCCCCGAAATCAGCCCCTCGCGGCTGAGGGGAAACCCGAAAAGCCGAACATACGTCTCGCCCTCGATCGACAGCGCCCGGGCGGAGAAGACGAGCAAAAGCAGGACGCCGAAGGCAAGGCTCGGTCTCCCCTCCAGGCCGCGTAAAGCGCCGTCCCTCCAGCCAAGCACGATCCCGGGAAGACCGAAAAGGAACAGCGCGCGAAGCCCAAGCGGAATGACGGCGATCGACCAGCCGGCCAGCAGGACAAGTTTCACCCGCGGATCAAGAAGCCGAAGCCTCGTCCCCACACGGGGCGCAGGCCGCTCGGCACCGCTCACGATAGCCATGTGAGCCCCCCGATGCCTCGGCCGTCGGTCGCCGGCCGTCTTACGCCGCACGCCTCGGCGGAGGCGAGCGTCTCCCCCGGATTTCCTTCGCGGAGGATTCTTCCGTTCTTCATCAGCACCAGGCGGTCGGCGTGGGCGAGCACCTTGTCGAGATCGTGCGTGGTCACGATCACCGTGCGCCCCTGACGGTGAAGCGTGACGAGGGCCGCGAGCACCCCGCGCACGCCGGGGTAATCGAGGCTGGCGAAGGGCTCGTCGCCGACCACGACTCGAGGCTCCATGGCCAGCACGCCGGCAAGCGTCAGCCTTCGTTTTTCGCCGCCGGAGAGCAGATGCGAGCGGCGGTCGGCGAGAGGGGCAAGGCCGGTCTGCGCGAGCGCGGCGTGGACGCGCCGTTCGATCTCCGGCCGCGGAAGCCCCAGGTTTTCGGGCCCGAAGGCCACGTCCTCCCAAACGGTTTCGCCCACAATCTGGCTTTCCGCATCCTGGAAAAGCATGCCCACCAGCCGCCGCGCCCGCAGCGGTTCCCGTGCCGCATCGACGCCGCAAACGCGCACCCGCCCCGAAGTCGGCCGGAGCAGGCCGTTCAGGTGGCGGAGCAGCGTCGTCTTTCCCGAGCCGTTTTCGCCCGCGATGACGACGAATTCCCCCTCCGCCACGGTGAGCGAAACCTCGCGCAGGGCCCAGGTCCCGTCTGCGAAGCGGTGGCTCAGGCGATCGATTTCGATCGCGGCGGACATCGGCCCGCGTTCAGGAACCGGCAGGGACGGCCGCTTCGCGTTGCAGCAACGGGCGGATCGAGCGCGCGGCGAGCGCCGCCGCCGCGATCTTCAGGCCGTCCCCCGGCAGAAAGGGCAGCATCCCCGCGGCGATCGCCTTGGAGAGGCTCATGCCGGTCACCATCTTGAGCCAGCTCACCCCGCAGAGGTAGAGCAGAAGCGATCCCAGAACGAGCGCGGCGACGTCACGCCACAGCCGCGGCGGGCGGCCCTCGACGATCTTGCCCACAAGAAAGACGACCGGGAGGTAGCCCAGGAGGAATCCGCCCGTCGGTCCGGCGAAGCGGGCGAGCCCGCCCGTTCCACCGGCGAACACCGGAAGGCCGACCGCACCGGCAAGAAGGTAGATCCCGACCGCGATCAGCCCCCAGCGGCTGCCGAGAAGAATTCCGGCCAGCAGGACGAAGAAGTTCTGCAGCACGATCGGCACCGGCCCGATCGGAACGGCGATGTAGGCGCCGACCGCCGTGAGCGCGGCAAAGAGAGCCGCCAAGACCATGGGGCGCAGGGAGGCCGCCTGGACCGCCGTCGTCGTCGATTTCGACTCCTCCATCGTTTGCTCCTTTCCCTTTCCGATTCAGAGGAAACAGTCACCGTGCAAAACCGTGCGCATCCTCCCGTCCGGCTCTTCCACGAGCAGCGCCCCGAAGGGGTCGATGTCCCGCGCGATCCCCCGGATTTCCTCTTTTCCGGTCGCTACACGCACGTTTTGGTTCAGCGTGACCGTATGCTTCTTCCAGCGCGCGATGATCCCCTCCCAAGGGGCGGCGTCCGCTTCCCTTTCGAGGTCGTCGAGCAGCCGCGCGAGGATCTCGTTGCGGGAAATCCTTCTTCCCAGAAGCTGCGAGAGCGAAACCGCGGGCGGCCGAATCCGGGGCGGCTCGTGGTTCACATTCAGCCCGATGCCCACGTTCACGAAGGCCGTTTCTTCCCCCTCGGCTTCCATCTCGGAGAGCAGCCCGCAGAGTTTCCGCCCCGCCACCAAAATGTCGTTCGGCCACTTGACGCCGGCCGCGATGCCGAAGTCGCGCCGCAGCAACGTGACCAGCGTGAGGGAGACGAGAAAGTTGACCCGCGGACTGAAGAGGACCGGTATCCGCGGCCGCAGGACGATCGTGACGTAGAGCCCCCCCTCGGGCGAAACCCAGGGCCGACGCAGCCGGCCGCGGCCCGCGGTCTGCCGCTCGGCGACCACGGCGGTGAAGGCCGGGCAGCCCTGCCGGGCGAGATCGCGCGCCACGTCCATGGTCGATCCGACCTCATCGCGGTAGACGATCCGCTCTTCGCGGCCGGGAAACTCCCAGGGAAAGGGGCGATCGGGGCTCGAAAGAAGCCGGTAGCCGCGCGGGCCGGCCTCGATTTGGTAGCCCAGCGCGATCAGGCGCTGGATGTGTTTCCAGACGGCGACCCGCGAAGCCCCCAGCCGCTCGCAGAGATGAGCGCCGGACACCGGAAGCTCGTTTTGACGCAGAATGCTCAGGATCGCGGACTTCATCTTTGGTTAACCTTAATCGACATTATGGTTAACGGAAAGGGCCATCGATGTCAACAAAGCCGCTGACGCGGGAATGGCGATAGCCGGCGAAGGGCGCGGGCGGCGACGGACGGCGGCGCGAAAAGCTCAGAGAGCGGCGAGAAGACGCTCGTGGAGGTTGTCAAAGCCGCCGTTGGACATGATCAGCACGACATCCCCCGGCCGCGCGAAGCCCACGAGGTGCTCGAGGATTCCGTCGGTGTCGGCGAAGCGCACGGCCTCTTTCCCCTGCGCGCGAAGCTCGCGGGCCAGCCTCTCCGCGCTGAAGCGCTCGGCTTCCGGGACCTTCTCCGGCAGGGCGACGTCGCGCAGAAGGATGCAATCGGCCCTGTGGAAGGCCTGGGGGTAGATCTCCTGGAAGACGTTGCGCATGCTGGTGTTCGAGCGCGGCTCGAAGACGGCGACGATCCGCCTCCCCGGGTAGGCCTCGGCCACGGCGGCGATCGTCTCGCGCACGGCGGTCGGGTGGTGGGCGAAGTCGTCGATCACGAGCACACCGCGCTTTTCGCCGCGCACCTCCTGGCGGCGCTTGACCCCGCGGAAGCTCTCGAGCGCACCGCGGACGGCGGGCGGATCGATCCCCAGGCTCTCGGCGAGCGCGATCGCGGCCAGGGCGTTCAAGAGGTTGTGCCGTCCGATCAGCCGCGTGCGGAAACGACCGTAGCGGGACTTCCCCTTGAGGATCTCGAAACGGCGGAAGCCGTCTTGGGGAGGAAGGATTTCCATCCGCCACTCGGAACCGGGCCTCGTGCCGTAGCGCGATACCGCGGCGGGGGTGGCGCCCAGCAGCCGCTCCATGGCGGGCTCGCCGTCCCAGGCGAAAAGCCTGCAGTCGGGGGAGAGCCGCTCGAGGAGCCGGCCGAAGGCGCACTCGACCGCGGCCAGGTCGCGGTAGATGTCGGCGTGGTCGAATTCGAGGCTCGTCCAGATGAGCCGCGCCGGCTCGTAGTGCAGGAACTTCGGACCCTTGTCGAAGAAGGCCGTATCGTACTCGTCGCCTTCGAGCACGATCTCCCCTCCCCCGCCCAAGCGGTAGTTGGCGGCGAAGTCGATGAGGATGCCCCCGATCAAAAAGGAAGGGTCCCGCCCCGCCGTATGGAGGATCCAGGCGCAAAGCGCCGCGGTCGTGGTCTTGCCGTGGGTGCCGACCACGACGAGCGCCCGCTTGCCGCGGGCGGCGAAGTGGTTCACCGCCTGAGGAAGCGAGCAAAAAGGAATGCCGCGGCGGGCGCACTCGACGGCCTCGGGGTTTTCGGCCGTGACCGCGTTGCCGATGACCACAAGATCGGGAGCCGGATCGAGGTGTTCGGGGCGGAAGCCTTCGAGGACGGGAATGCCGCGCGCGGCGAGAAAACCGCTCATCGGGGGATAGATCTTGCGATCCGAGCCGCGCACATCGCAGCCGCGATCGTGCAACAGGCAGGCGAGCGCTCCCATGGCGGTCCCGCCGACGGCGATCAGGTGAACGCGGCGGACGTCCTGCGGGATGCGGTTCAGACGGAGATCCATCACTGATCGGGACGCCTGCGCGCCTGCCCTCGTTTCACGCGGCGATCTCCCGGAAGACTTTGGCCGCAGCCGCGATCGTGCGCTCGATCTCCTCGCGGCCGTGCGCGCTCGAGACGAAGAGCGCCTCGAACTGCGAGGGGGCGAGATAGACGCCCTCGCGGCGCATGCCCTGGTAGAAGCGCGCATAACGGCCGAGATCGCTTTGCTTCGCCGCCTCGAAGTCGCCGACCGGGCCGGGGTGGAAGAAAAGCCCGATCATCGAACCCACGTGATCGACGCTGACGGCGACGCCCGCCGCCTCCGCGGCTTTCTTCAGCCCGGTGCAGAGCTTGGCGCTCTTCTTTTCGAGCCGCTCGTAAAAGCCCTTTTTCCGCAGCTGCTTCAAGGTCGCGATTCCGGCCGCCATGGCAAGCGGGTTCCCCGACAGGGTCCCCGCCTGGTAAACCGGCCCTTCGGGGGCGATGTGGGACATGATCTTCTTCTTGCCGCCGTAAGCACCGACCGGGAGCCCCCCGCCGATGATCTTGCCGAAACAGCTGAGGTCGGGGCGGATCCCGTAGCGGGCCTGCGCGCCCCCGTAGGCGACACGAAAGCCGGTCATGACCTCGTCGAAAATGAGGATCGTCCCGTGCCGAGCGGTCTGCCGGCGCAGGGTCTCCAGAAAGCCGGGCCGCGGGGGCACAAGCCCCATGTTGCCGGCCACGGGCTCGACGATCACGCAGGCCACCTCGCTCCCCCGCTCGCCCATGAGCGCTTCGAAGGCGGCCGTGTCGTTGTACGGAAGCGAAAGGGTATGCCGGGCCGTCGGGGCGGGAACGCCGGGGCTGCCGGGGATGCCGAGGGTCGCCACCCCGGATCCCGCGGCGACGAGCAGCGTGTCGGCATGGCCGTGGTAGCAGCCGTCGAACTTGACGACCAGCTCGCGGCCGGTCACCCCCCGGGCGAGCCGGATCGCGCTCATCGCCGCCTCGGTCCCGGAATTCACCATGCGCACCATCTCGACCGTGGGCACGGCCTCGATCACCCTCTCGGCCAGTTCGATCTCGAGATCGGTCGGCGCCCCGAAGCTCGTGCCCCGCTCGAGCACCCCGGAGATCGCCTTGACGACCGCGGGGTGCCGGTGGCCGAGAATCATCGGGCCCCAGGAGCCCACGTAGTCGATGTAGCGGTTTCCGTCCGCATCCTCGATCCAGGCACCCTCGGCACGGCGGATGAAGAGCGGCTCGGCCCCGACCGACTTGCAGGCGCGTACCGGGCTGTTCACCCCGCCGGGGATCACGCGCACGGCGCGCTCGTAGAGGCGGCAGGATTGGACGGGCGGCTTCATGGCAACGATCCTTCCTTGATCTTTTAAGCGTTAAGGCGGCGCGATTGCGCGGGGCAGGTTAGCAGAGGCCCCGAAGGGAATCAAGAAAAGGACGCATCGCGGAAGGCCGAAAAAAAAGACTTGATTTCGCCGCCCCGGGTTAATAGAAAAGAAGCTCGGAATAAGAGGCCTCGGGCGCTTAGCTCAGCGGGAGAGCGCTACCCTCACACGGTAGAAGTCGCTGGTTCAAATCCAGCAGCGCCTACCAAGTAAAATCAGGCGGTTGGGCGATGTCGGCCCAGCCGCCTGAACCGTTTTCTTGGCTATATGTATAGTCAGCAGGCTAACACTCGAGCTGTGGCCAACGCCAGGTGGCCGGTTATTTTCTGAGGAACTCAATTTCCCCGTTTTGTAACCCCGGCTTCCCGTTTTTGCCGTTCCTCTTTCTCCAACCTTTTCGGCCGCAAAACGCCCATTCGGTCTTCAAGCCCGGAATCAGCGCTTTTAGACGAACCGCCCATGCGGCCTGGACGAAATGCACGTTTTTTGCTAATGGTTTGAAAGCTGAGAGTGAAGGCTGGCAGAACGCCGAAAGCCGTCGCGGCCGATCAGGGTTTCAGAAGGAAACACCGGCCACGCAAAACGCGCTTTGCGGCGCTTTTTTCTTGGCCATGGCCTTCGTCAACCGCAAAACCCGCGAAATCCAGCTCAAGATCGTCTATGCCGGCCCGGCCCGTGCCGGGAAAAGCGCTTCGCTGGCATGGATCCACCGCCGCTTTCCCGCAGCATTTTCAAGCCGCCTGGTGCGGGTGCGGGCGGGCGAAGGCCGAACCGTCTTCTTCGACTTTCTCGCCCTGGTCCTGCCCTTGCCGTCAGGCATGCGGCTGCACGTCCGCCTTTACACGCTGCCGGGCGATGAGCGCTTCGAAGAGGCGGCGAAGCTCGTCCTGCGCGGGGTGGACGGGATCCTTTTCGTCGCCGACGCCTCGGCGATGCGCAAGACGAACATCCTGGCGCTCAGACGGATCGAGTCCATGCTTGCCGCGACGGGAAGAAATCTGCAGCGACTCCCGCTGGTCTTTCAATTCAACAAATATGATCTGCTCGCCTCCGGTTCGCTTTTGCTTCCCCCCGCGACGCTCGCCGCCGATCTGAACCGCACCCTCCGCCGACCCTGCTGGGCGGCGAGCGCGGCCCAGGGCAAAAACCTGCTGGCCCCGTTCTGCAAGATCATCACCCTGTGCGCCGCCGCGCTGGAGGAGCAGGCGCGCAGGCGAATCCCCGATCTGCCGCTCGAAGGGTTCGCCGCCGCCGTCGCGGAGAGCCTGGAAGAGCGGTTTTCCGAGAAAAGCCCGCCACGGCGCAAGCCGCCGCGCGCCCCGACCGGCCAAGCTTTCTACCTGATCCCGATCGATCGCTTCGAGGAATTGCTCGCTCAGGTCCAAAGCGGCGTCAGCGCCCTCGAGCGCATCGCCGCCGTCCTGCGCCGCAAGGACCCGCGGCAACCCTGAGCCGAAGCGAAGCACCAATGGCCGCTCCCTTGGGCTTCAACGGCGTCTTGCGGCCCACGGCTCCGGATCCGGCCTTTCGAGCCCGCCCGTGAGGTAATCTTCGGGAAGTCTTCCTTCGACGAGCGGCAGATCTTCGAGGGCCGGGGGGGAAAAGGAAAAGCAGGTCTGCAGGAAGGCCAGCGTGATGCGGAAGGTCACCCCCCAAAGGATCTCCTCCCCCGCCGGGGTGCGGAAGCGAAAGGCGGGGACGTCCCGTACCCGGTTTGCGGTCACCTGCGGAGCGGCGATCCGATAGTGAACGTAGTTTGCGGGATCGAGCAGCGCGGCAAGCGGGATCCACACGATGCGCTCCACTTCCCAGTTCGGTCGAAAGCGCGGCTTTCCCCGCAACCAGGCGGCCATCGGGTAAAGAAGGCGGCGGAAGAGAACGAGCCGCTGCGGCGGAAGCGGGCCGAGGAAGGTGATCCGGCAGGGGTTCAGACGCATCTCCTCGAAGGCCTCGCGCAGCGCGGTTGCCGCATAAAGAGCGACCCAACGCCAGAGCGCCTCGTTTTCCCGTTGCCAGCGCACCCGGTGCGGCCAGCGGCCGAGGGGCCCGAAGGGAAGCCTCAACAAGCGGGCGAAGAGGCTGTCGAAGCGCCGGGTCACGCCGCCGCCGGCAAAGCAGAGGTCGCCCGGCTGGCGGACCGCCCGCGAGCGCTTGTTGAAAATCAGACAGGGCGTGCCGGCGGCATTTCCCGATTGCGGCGGGGCCCCTCCCAGAAGAACGAGAACGGCCGAGGTGGCCGCAAGGTCCGAGGGTTCGGGCACGTAGCCGGGGGCCTTCATTTTCTGAAGCCCCAATGCATCGCGGATGCGGGCAAGGAGAACCGGGGTCGGAGGCAGGCGTTCCGTGTCCATGGGGAAGCAAACCGGAAATGGGCCTTCGCCGGAAGCGAGGCGAACTTTTCCCGCCGATCGATAACAGGACGCGGCGGATCCCGCAAGCGTCCCCCCGCGTCGTCCCCCTTCTTGACAAACGCCTTGACGGCATTAGGTTTTCTCCGCTATACGCTCCTTCCTCAACTGTAGTTTCCACCCTGCGCCGGGGTCGCCCAAGGACCCAACGCCAGGGTCGCAGGGAAATCGGACCGGCGGAAGCGCGACTTCCGGGGTCCGTCCTGATGTTTCCGGGATGAACGCAGCGCGGAGAGGTTATCGACTTCCAGGGTGCCAATCGAACACCCGGCCGCAACACCCCGTCGGCCGGTGACCTCGCAGGAGGATGTGGAGACCATGAAGAGACGCATCGGTTTCGGCGGAATCGCAATCACCCTGCTCGTTTTTCTCCTTTCGGCCGCGGCGCCGGCGTTTGCGGCCGAAAAGTCGGATGCGGGACCCAAACCCGAGCGGCTGCTCGTCCTGGCACCGGAATATCCGGGCATCATCAGCACCCCGGGAAAAGAGATCAGCATGGATTTGAACCTCATCAACCGTGGCCGGACCGACGAGCTGGTCGATCTGAAGGTGACCCAGACCCCACCCGGCTGGAAGGCGAAGATCAAAACCTACCGCTACACGGTCAGCGGGGTCCACGTCCCCGCCGACGACAAGCGCAGCCTCACCTTCGAGGCCGTCCCGGACAAGGAGACCGGCCCGGGCGAATATGCCTTCCAGGTCGAGGCGGTGACCCGCGACGGCCGCTTCCGGCTCTCCCAGAAAATCGTCATTACCCTTCAGGGCGACCAGGAGGCGAAGGAGCAGGACACCGGCGTCAAGCTCACGACCTCCTATCCCGTGATCCGCGGCCCCTCGGATGCGACCTTTGAATTCTCGGTCGAGGTGGACAGTCGCCTCGACAAGGAGGCGGTCTTCGATCTCTTCGGCCAGGGTCCCAAGGGCTGGGAGGTGAACTTCAAGCCCTCCTACGAGACGAAATTCATCTCCAGCCTGCGCCTCAAGGCGAATCAGAGCCAGTCGATCGCCGTGCAGGTGAAGCCCGCGCCCAACCAGCCCGCAGGCGAATACCCGATCGCCGTGCGCGTCGCCTCGGGCGACGCCAAGGCCGAGGCGAACCTGACCGTGGTCCTGACCGGAACCTACGAAATCGAGGCCGGAACGACCTCCGGGCTGCTCTCGCTCGAGGCGCGCCCCGGCAAGGCCGCCAACGTCTCCTTCTACGTCAAGAACACGGGCTCGGCCCCCAACACGAACATCCGCTTCATGACCTTCAAGCCCGAGAACTGGAAAGTGGAGTTCAAGCCGGAGAAGATCGACGCGATCGAGCCCGGCGCGCTCAAGCAGGTCGAGATGATCGTCACCCCTTACGAGGAGGCGCTCGTCGGCGACTACTCGGTGGCGGTCAAGATCGACGGCGAGAAAACCAGCCGCAACCTCGAGTTCCGGGTGAGCGTCAAGGCCTCGGCCGCCTGGGCCTGGGTGGGGATCGCGATCATCGTGGCCGTCATCGCCGGGCTGTTGTTCCTGTTCCGCAAGCTGGGAAGACGTTGAGGTCGAGATGGAAACCGCACCCGTCGTCCTCTCCACCGAAGAGCTGACCAAGGTCTACAAGAACCAAACGGCCGTCGACCGGCTGACCTTCGAGGTGCGCGAGGGGGAGATCTTCGGCTTCCTCGGGCCGAACGGCGCCGGCAAGACGACCACCATCCTCATGCTGCTCGGCCTGACCGAGCCGACGAGCGGAAAGCTCCAAGTGCTCGGCTTGAATCCCACGCGCGAGCCGATCAAGGTGAAGCGGAAGGTCGGCTACCTGCAGGAGAACATGGGATTTTATTCCGACCTGACCGGCCGGCAGATGCTCTCTTTCGTGGCCGACCTGAACGGGATCGCCCCGGCCGAGGCCGAAGGCCGGATCCAAAAAGCGCTCGAAACCGTGGGGCTCGCCGACGACGCCGAGAAAAAGATCGGCGCCTACTCCCGCGGCATGCGCCAGCGGCTGGGGATCGCCGAGCTGTTGATCAAAGACTCGCGCGTCGCCTTTCTCGACGAACCCACCCTCGGGCTCGACCCCGATGCGACCCAGAGGATCATGGAGCTCATCCAGAACCTCGCCCGCACGAAAGGGATGACCATTCTGCTCTCCAGCCACCAGCTGCACCAGGTGCAGAAGGTCTGCGACCGGGTGGGAATCATGATCCGCGGGCGCATGGTCGCCCACGGGCCGCTCGAGGAGCTCGCCCGCGCGAAGTTCGGGGTCGACCACGAGGAGTACACGCTCGAAGAAATCTACATGAAGTATTTCCTGGAGGCCTGACGTGAACGGACTCGCTGCGATCGTCCGCAAGGAGCTCGCCGACCACTTCAGCAGCTACCGCTTCGTGATCCTCTTCGCCCTGATCGCCATGGTGAGCCTGATCACGGCTTACATGGTGGGCCTGCGGATCCGCGGGGCCGAAGGCGAGCTCAAGCCGCAATTTGTCTTTCTCATGATTTTCGCCGAGCGGGGGGCGATGTTCTCGCTGGTCGAGTTCGTGGCCTTCTTCGGCCCGCTGGTCGGCCTGGTGCTCGGCTTCGATGCGATCAACCGCGAGCGCAACGAGGGAACGCTGAGCAAGATCCTCGCCCAGCCGATTTTCCGCGACGTCGTGATCAACGGCAAATTCCTGGCCGGGGTGATCATGATCGCGGTGCTGCTCACGGCGATCGTGCTGGTGATCACGGGACTCGGACTCGCCGTGGTCGGGGTCGTCCCGGGGCCCGAGGAGCTGTTGCGCGTTGCGGTCTATCTCGTCGTGAGCATCGTCTACGTGGCCTTGTGGCTCGGGGTGGCGATCCTCTTTTCGATCCTCTTCCGCAGTACGGCGACCTCGGCGCTCGCCTCGCTTGCGGTGTGGATCTTCTTCTCCTTCTTCGTCACCATCGGGGCGAGCATCCTCGCCAACGCCCTGCTCGGTCAGGCGACGGATCTCCGGCCCGAGCAGGCGATGCGCAAGATCGCCGCCGTACGCCAGGTGGCCCTCGTTTCGCCCATGGAGCTTTACTCCGAGGCGACGGCGACGGTGATCGACCCCATGCGCCGCTCGGCCCGCTCCTTCATCCCCGGCGGCCCCCTCGAAGCGCTTTCCATGACCCGGTTCTCGGGGCCGCTCGCCTTCGGGCAAAGCCTGCTCGTGGTCATGCCCCACATCATCACGCTCCTTGCCGTGACGGTGGTCTGCTTCGCCATTTCCTACACCGTTTTCATGCGCCAGGAGATCCGCTCGCTCTGACCCCACAGGGCACCGCCGCCCATCCGCTTCTCTTCGGGCGACAAAACAAAGAGGGGGCCGACCCCGCAGGGCCGGCCCCCTCTTGTGGGGTGAAACGGGCCGGGCCGTTTCCGCCCCGCGCCCCGGAAGCCGAGGATCAATACATGTCCTCGTCCATGGGCGGGGTGGCCGGGGCCTTCTTTTTCTTCTCCGGCTTCTCGGTGATCATCGCCTCGGTCGTCAGCATCAGGCCGGCCACCGAGGCCGCGTTCTGCACCGCGAAGCGCACCACCTTGGTCGGGTCGATGACCCCGGCCTTCATCAGATCCTCGTAGGTTCCGGTCTCGGCGTTGAAGCCGTGGGCGTCCTTGCCCTCGATCACGGCGTTGACCACGACCGAGCCTTCGAGCCCCGCGTTCTGGGCGATGTTCCGCAGCGGCTCCTGGAGCGCACGCTTGAGGATCTGGACCCCGTGCTTCTCGTCGCCCGAGGCCTTCAGCCCGTCGAGCGCGGCCATGGCGCGGATGAGGGCCACGCCGCCGCCCGGGACGATCCCTTCCTCGACCGCGGCCCGGGTCGCGTTCAGCGCATCCTCCACACGGGCCTTCTTTTCCTTCATTTCGGTTTCGGTCGCCGCCCCGATGTGGATCACGGCGACCCCGCCGATCAGTTTGGCGAGCCGCTCCTGGAGTTTCTCGCGGTCATAGTCCGAGGTGGTCTCCTCGATCTGCACGCGGATCTGGTTGATGCGGCCCTCGATGTCGGCCTTCTTGCCCGCGCCGTCGATGATCGTCGTGTTGTCCTTGTCGATGCGCACGTGCTTGCAGCGGCCGAGATCGCTTAAGGTCACGTTCTCGAGTTTGACGCCCAGCTCCTCGGAGACGACCTGCCCGCCGGTGAGGATGGCGATGTCCTCGAGCATGGCCTTGCGGCGGTCGCCGAAGCCGGGGGCCTTCACCGCCGCCGCCTTGAGGGTGCCGCGCAGCTTGTTCACGATCAAGGTGGCGAGCGCCTCGCCCTCGACGTCCTCGGCGATGATGAGCAGCGGCTTTCCGCTCTGGGCGACCGACTCGAGGATCGGGACCATGTCCTTCATCGAGCTGATCTTTTTTTCGTGGATCAGGATGTAGGGATCCTCGAGATGGACCTCCATCTTCTCGGGGTCGGTGATGAAGTAGGGCGAGATGTAGCCCCGGTCGAACTGCATGCCCTCCACCACCTCGAGGGTGGTCTCCATGCTTTTCGCCTCTTCGACCGTGATCACGCCTTCTTTCCCGACCTTGTCCATCGCCTCCGAGATGAGCTTGCCGACCATCTCGTCGTTGTTGGCCGAGATCGTGCCGACCTGGATGATCTCGTTTTTGCCTTTGATCGGCTTGGACATCTTCTTGAGCTCTTCGACCACCGCGTTGACGGCCTTGTCGATGCCGCGTTTGAGCGCCATCGGGTTCGCGCCGGCGGCGACGAGCTTCTGGCCCTCGGTGAAGATCGCCTGAGCGAGCACGGTCGCCGTGGTGGTGCCGTCACCGGCGACGTCGCTCGTCTTGCTGGCGACCTCTTTCACCATCTGGGCGCCCATGTTCTCGAACTTGTCCTCGAGCGTGATCTCCTTGGCCACGGTGACCCCGTCCTTGGTCACGGTCGGAGAGCCGAAGGACTTCTCCAGCACCACGTTCCGGCCCTTCGGGCCGAGCGTCACCTTGACCGCGTCGGCCAGGATGTTCACGCCGCGCAGCATTTTCTCCCGGGCCTGGGCTCCGTAACAAATCATCTTGGCTGCCATGGTGATTCCTCCCTCAACCCGTTATTCCAGAATTCCGAGAACGTCGTCTTCGCGCATGAAGATGTGCTCGACACCGTCGATTTTGATTTCGTTTCCGGCGTACTTGGAGAAGAGAATGCGGTCTCCCTTTTTCACCTCCATGGGGATGCGTTTGCCGTCCTCGCCCATCTTGCCCGGCCCCACGGCGACGACTTTGCCTTCCTGCGGCTTTTCTTTCGCCGTGTCCGGGATGATGATGCCGCCGGCGGTCTTCTTCTCCTCTTCGACGCGCACGACCAAGATTCTGTCGTTCATGGGCCTGATCTTCATGAGCAGCTCCCTCCTTAAAGATAAGTGTCGGGACCGGGGATCGGATCCCGCGGCAATGGGTTCCGGCTCAAGCCGGTTGTGAGCGAGGGGGACAGGATCGAGTCTAAGGAGTGAATAATTTGCATTAAAATCAGTATTTTAACCGTGGAGTTCAAAATTCGCAAAAATAGTAATCACAAGCATGCGCTTGTCAAGGTGGAAGAGCGCCGTACAGGGGGGAATTTTCAGACCACGCCCTGGTCGAGCATGGCGCGGGCGACTTTTTCGAAGGCGGCGAGGTTCGCCCCGCGCAGGAGTTCGCCCGGGGAGCCGTAGGATTCCGCCGCCTCAAGGCAGGTGCGGTGGATCCCCTTCATGAGAAGCCGCAGCCGGGCGTCGATTTCCTCCCCGGCCCAGGAAAGCCGCATGCTGTTCTGCACGAGCTCGAGCCCGCTCACGGCGACTCCGCCCGCGTTCGCGGCCTTGCCGGGGGCGAAGAGGACGTTCTTGCCGGTGAAGAGCTGGACGGCCTCGGGCGTGCAGGGCATGTTCGCCGCCTCGCAGACGAGTTTGACGGGATGGTTGATCAGGCGGTAGGCGTCCTGCTCGCCGATCTCGTTTTCGGTCGCGCAAGGGAAGGCGCAATCGGCGCGGTGCGCCCAGAGGGGATTGTGATCGCCGGCCGGGTCGACCGGGACGAAGACGGCGGAGCGGTATTTCTCGGCGTACTCGTGGATACGGCCGCGGCGCACGTTTTTCAGATGTTTGACGAAAGCGAGCTTTTCCTCGTCGATTCCGTCGCGGTCGTAGATGTGGCCCGAAGAGTCGGAGAGGGTGACCACGCGCGCCCCGGCCTGGATCAGTTTTTCGGCCGTGTGCTGGGCGACGTTGCCGGAGCCGGAAACCAGGCAGACCTGTCCCTCCAAGCCGAGCCCGTGCGCGGCGAGCAGCTCGGAGGCGAAATAGACGCAGCCGTAGCCTGCGGCCTCGGCGCGGAAGAGGCTTCCGCCCCAGGCAAGACCCTTGCCCGTGAGCGCCCCCTCGAAGCGGTTGGCCATCCGCCGGTAGGCACCGAAGAGAAAGCCGATCTCACGCGCCCCGACGCCGATGTCCCCGCCGGGGATATCGACGCGGGACCCGACGTGACGGTAAAGTTCGCGCATGAAGCTCGTGCAGAAACGCATCACTTCGGCGTCGGATTTGCCCTTGGGATCGAAATCCGCCCCGCCCGCTCCGCCGCCGAGGGGAAGGCCGGTCAAGGCGTTTTTGAAGACCTGCTGAAAGGCGAGAAACTTGAGGATGCTCTGCGTGACCGAAGGGTGAAAGCGCAGCCCGCCCTTGAAGGGGCCGAGCGCGTTGTTCATTTCCACGAGAAAGCCGCGGTTCACGCAGGTACGGCCGCGGTCGTCCACCCAGGGGACGCGGAAGGAAATGACACGCTCGGGCTCGACGATCCGCGCGAGCAACCCCTCGGCAACCGCCTGCGGCAGCCGGGCGAGAAACGGCTCCACACTTTCCAACACCTCGCGCACGGCCTGCTGAAATTCGCGTTCCCCGGCATCCCGCGCCAGAAACCTTTCGATCGTCTCCCGCATGCGGGTTGCTTAGAGATTTGCCCCCCCGCTGTCAACATAAAAAAAGGGACGTTGTTGCAGAAATTGCTTTATTCGGCGTCGGAAAAGGGCTACAATGTCCTTATGCCGCGCGCAGCCCGGATCGACGCCCCCGGGGCCCTGCATCATGTCATCGCCCGCGGGATCGAGGGGCGCCCCCTCTTTCACGACGACCAAGACCGTGCGGATCTGGTGTCCCGCCTCGGTCGGCTCGCCGCGGAAGGGGCCTTTTCCATCTACGCTTGGGCGCTCCTTCCGAACCACTTTCACCTGCTGTGCGAGACGGCGGCGCTCTCCCTCTCCACGGCCATGCAGCGGCTGCTCACCGGCTATGCGGTCACGTTCAACAAACGTCACGGCCGTCGCGGCCATCTCTTCCAAAACCGCTTCCGTTCGCTTCTGTGCCAGAAGGAGTCCTATCTGCGGGAACTCGTACGCTACATCCATCTCAACCCGTTGCGCGCGGGCGTGCTGCGAAATCTCCGAGAACTCGGGGACTGGCCCTGGAGCGGCCACAGCGCGCTTCTCGGCCGCATCCCCCGGCCCTGGCAGGAAACCGGGCGTGTGCTCTCTTTTTTCGCACGCTCGCCGCAAGCGGCGCGCTCCGCCTACAGCCGTTTCCTCGCCGCCGGGGTCGACCGCACAACTCAGGATCTCGGCCTCGAGCGGCTTCCGCTTCCCTCCTCGGGCAACTGGTCCGAGGTGATTCCCCGGCGGCACCGGGGGGAGTTCCGCTCGACCGTGGAACGGTGCATTTTGGGGGACCGGCGTTTCGTGGCCGAAACGGTCGGACGAATGGAGAGGCGGCAGCAACGCAGTTTTCGGCTCGATGCCGCCCGCCCCGACATGGCGGCGGTCTGCCGCCGCGCCTGCGAGGCTTGGGGCCTCTCCACGGGCGAGCTTTGCGCCGGAAGTCGCCGCCGCCCCGTGGTCGAAGCCCGCACGGCCCTCTCGTGGCTGGCCGTGCGCGAACTGGGTTACTCAGGCGCCGAAGTGGCAAGATTCCTGGGGGTGAGCACCTCGTGCATCACCCGGGCGGCCTCACACCCGATGCCGGACGGCGTGGAAAGGCTCCGCCGCGGCATGGGGATCGAAAAAAACCTCACCGGGAGATGATCGCATGTACCAGGTGCGCTGCCTGACGCTGCCGCCCCTTCGGCAAGCTTCGCGGAGCCTGCCCCTTCGCCCCGATCCCCCGGGACGGCCGGCGCGGAAAAGCAGGACCGCCGTCGCTCTCCTCTGCGCCGGGATCGCCTTCGCCCTCCTGCACACCGGCTGGCGGCTCCATGCCGCACGAAGCCTTCCGGGAACGCGCCCCGCCCCTGCCGTCCCGGCGCTTGCCCGCCCCGCCGCCGAGAACCCCATCCCGCGGCCCCCGCTCAAGCCCTTCTCGAAGGTCGAACTTCAGGCTCTCACGGCCGGCTCCCCTTTTCTCAACCGTGCCGAGGAAGAAATCGAAGTCCGCCAAGGGAGCCGTTGCTTCACCCTGCGGACCACGCTCGATCCTCGCCTCCAGGAGGCGCTCGTCGGTCATCTCGACCGCCGCCACGCCCGCTCCATCGCCGTTGTGGCGGTCGACCCCGCCGACGGCCGCGTGCTCGCCATGGCCGGCTACGACCGGCAACGGCCGGACGTGAACCCCTGCCTCGAGAGCCGCTTTCCGGCGGCCAGCGTCTTCAAGATCATCACCGCCGCGGCCGCCGTGGAAACCGCCCGACTCCAGCCCGGCAGCCTGATCCCCTTCTCGGGGGGCAAGTACACCCTCTACAAATCCCAGATCGCACCGACTCCCTCGCGGCGTGACCAGCAGATCACCCTGCGGGACTCCTTTGCCCAGTCGGTGAATCCGGTCTTCGGCAAACTCGGGGCGAACCTTCTGGGCCGCGAGCGGATCGAAGGCTATGCCGAGGCCTTCGGCTTCAACCGCGACATCGAGTTCGAGCTTCCGTTGCGGCCGAGTATCGTCGAGATCAGCCGCGCCGACCGCTACGAGCTCGCCGAGGTGGCCAGCGGCTTCAACCGCACCACACGCATCTCCCCCCTTCACGGCGCCCTGATCGCGGCGGCGATCGTGAACCGCGGCCGTTGGGTCGAACCCACGATCGTGGACTGGGTGATCGGCCCCGAGGGCCGCGTGCTCTACCAGGGCCGCGCCGTCACGCGCGAGCCCATCATCGACCCGTCGACCGCCCTCACTCTGCGTGAGCTCATGCGCGAGACCGTGCAGTCGGGCACAGCGCATCGGGAGTTCCAGAAACACAGCGGGGATCGGTTTCTCGCGGGGCTGGAGATCGGAGGCAAGACGGGGTCGATCGGCGACGGCTCCGGAGAGTCGCGATACGATTGGTTCGTGGGCTATGCGGTGGATCCCCGAAGCGGAGAGAAGCTCGCCGTCGCCGCGGTCGTGGCCCACGGCGAGCTGATCGGCACGCGTGCGGCGACCTATGCGGCGCTCGCCTTTCGGGAGCACTTCCGCGGCACAGCCGAGCGGACCGCCGCCCACGGCACGCCGCGACATTCCTGAAAGAAAAAGGCGGGAGGCCCAAGGCGGGCCGCCCGCCCGGCGAGGACCAAGGGGCTTAAACCATGCGGGAGGCGACGGCCTCGATGAAGCCCTCGGTCGTCTGCCAGTGGGCGGGCCGCGGCTCCATCAGGGGCACGAGATCCCGGGTCACGATTCCCGCCTCGATGCACCCCAGCACCGCCCCCTCCAGCCGATCGGCGAAAGCGACGACCTCGGGGGTACCGTCCAGCTCGCCGCGTTTGCGCAGCGCCCCGCTCCAGGCGAAGATCGAGGCGACCGAGTTCGTGCTCGTCGGGTTGCCCTTCAGGTGCTCGTAGTAGTGGCGGCGCACCGTACCGTGGGCGGCCTCGAACTCGAACTTCCCCTCGGGGCTGACCAAAACCGAAGTCATCATCCCGAGACTGCCGAACCCCGCCGCCACCACATCCGAAAAGACGTCTCCGTCGTAGTTGCTCAAGGCCCAGAGAAAGCCCCCCTCGTGCTTGAGCGCCTGGGCCGCCGCATCGTCGATCAACAGATACCGGTAGCCGATCCCCGCCCGGGCGAACTCCTCCTGGCGCGCCGCGGTCTCCTCGGCGAAGATCTCCTTGAAGCGGCCCTGGTAGATCTTGCTGATCGTATCTTTGGTCGAAAACCAGAGGTCGATCTTTTCGCTCAGCGCAAGCGCGATGCAAGCGCGCGCAAAGGAGCGGATCGAGCCCTCCAGGTTGTGGATCCCCATCACGATCCCCGGCCCGTTGAACTCGTGCACGGGAAGCCGCCGCTCCTCGCCTCCGCCCTCCGGCCGGAAAACGATCTCCACGCGCCCGGGCCGGTCGACCGCCATCTCCACCCCTCGATAGAGATCACCGTAAGCGTGCCGACCCACGACGATCGGCTTCTTCCAGCTCCGCACCGCGGGCCGGATGTTGGACACCAGGATCGGCTTGCGGAAAACCGTTCCGTCGAGGATGGAGCGGATCCGGCCGTTCGGCGAGGGCCAGGCTTTTTTCAACCCGTACTCGGCGACCCGCTCGGCATCCGGCGTGATCGTCGCGCACTTGACCCCCACACCGTATTCGCGGATGGCGTGCGCCGCCTCCTCGGTGACCCGGTCATCGGTCGCATCCCGCGCGCGGATGCCCAAGTCATAGTATCGGAGCTCGACCTCGAGGTAGGGCAGGATGAGCTTTTCCTTGATCAGCGCCCAGATGATCCGTGTCATCTCGTCGCCGTCGAGTTCGACGAGCGGGGTCTTGACCCGGATTTTCGCCATACGGCCCTTCCTCCCCTCTCTCCGGCGAGCCCTGCTCAGGAAGCCCCGAGCATCTTCGGCTTCTTGATCAGGGGGTAGACGATCGAAACGAGCGCCCCGAGCAGCAACACGGCGCTGATCGGGCCGGAAACCAGCCCGAGCGGGCTTCCCCCCGCAAGCAGGAGCGCCCGCCGCAGCGAAAGCTCGGCGAGATCCCCGAGTACCAGCGCCAGGATGCAGGGAGCGACCGGAACCCCGAACTTGCGCATGAAGTAGCCGATCAGCGAGAAGACGAACATGAGCATCATGTCGTCCACGCTGTTGTTGATCCCGAACGCCCCGACCACGCAAAGAATCAGGATCGCGGCCGAAAACACCGAGTAGGGCAGCCGGTTCAGCTGCAGGAAAAGCCGAATCGCCGTCCCCGCCACCACGAGCAAGAGCAGGTTGATCACGATCATCGCCACGAAGATGCCGTAGATGACATCGGGCCGCTGGGAAAGAAGCAGCGGCCCGGGCTGCATGCCGTGGATCATGAAGGCCGCCACCAGCATGGCCGTGGTGTTGCTCCCGGGGATCCCGAGGGAGAGCAGGATCGTCATCGAGCCGCCGGTCGAGGCGTTGTTGGCGCTCTCGGCCGCCATCAGCCCCTCGATCGCCCCCTTGCCGAACTTCTGCGGCTCGTGCTTCGCCGTGCGCGCGGCCTCGCCGTAAGCGAGAAAGGCCGCGATCGTCGCCCCGGCCCCCGGCAGCGCCCCCACGATCGTGCCGATGATCGGCGAGCGGATCATCGTCAGCCAGTACTTCCGGAAAAGCGAAAACCGCGGCAACTCTTGCAGCAGCCCGCGGTACTCGACCATCCCTTTGTATTCTTTGAAGGGCTCCTCGGCCTCGATCATGATCTCCGAGACGGCAAGAAGCCCGACCATCGCCACCACGAAATTCACCCCTCCGAGAAGCGTCACCGTTCCGAAGGTAAACCGCTCCTCGCCGGTGATGCCGTCGGTGCCGATGGTCGCGAGAAACAACCCGAAGAAGCAGGAGAGAAACCCTTTAAGCATCGAGCCGCCCGAGAGCCCTGAGACGACGCTCAACCCCAGAATGGTGAGCGCGAAGTATTCCGCAGGCCCGAAGCGCAGCGCGAAATCGGCGATCAGGGGGGTGGCGACGATCATGAACAGCACGCTGAAAAGGCCGCCGAAGATCGAGCACAAGAGATAGGTCCACATGGCGGCCGCGGCCTTGCCTTGCTTGGCGAGCGCATGGCCTTCGATCACCGTCGGCACCGAGGAGGGCTCACCGGGAATACCGAAAAGGATGGAGGTGATCCCGCCTCCCGTGATGCCGCCCAGGTATGCCCCGACCAGAAGCACGAAAGCCGTCATGGGCGAAAGCGTGTAGGTGAAGGAGAGGATGAGGACGACCCCCATCGAGGTGCTGATGCCGGGCAGCGCCCCCGCGAGCAACCCCCAGAGCGCGCCCAGGACCATGGCAAGCAGGTTCGGCGGCAGGAGCACCGTGGCGAAGGCCTGCGCATAGATTTCGAGCATTACGCCCTCCCCGCACCTGGGACTTAGTAAAATAGGCGGCTGAACGCGGCGAAGATCCCGATCCCTTTGGGAAAGGGGATCGAGAGAAATTTAAGGAATACGGCGCTCATGACCGTGGTGAGCACCAAGGGCGCCGTGACGAGAACCTTGACCCGGCGCTCCCCCAGGGCGAAGGCGAAGGCCGGAATAAACAGCAGCGTCGCCAGGATAAAGCCGATCAAGGAAACGGCCCAGAGATAGACGAAGAAGCAGGCCGTGCTCAAAGCCACGGCCTGCCGTCTTCTGCGGCTTTCATCCCCCTCGTCCCGGTCGGCCGCTTGCGCCGCCGCAGCCCGCCGCGGGGATCGCACGGCCCGGACCAGCAACACCACGCTGAACCCCAGGGAGGCCGCAAGCGCAATCAGCGGCCAAAGGGCGCTTCCGATCTCGCCCGCCCGCCCCTCGCCCATCAGGGCGAGCGCCTGCACGCCCATGAAGCCGAAAAAGGCGACGCAGACGGCAAAAAAGAAAACCTCCCCTTTCGTTTTCATGCGGGCACCCGCCTCTCCTTCGCCTTCTCGTTCTCGACCCACGCGGCCTCGCGGCCGAGGTCTATTTTACGTATCCCAGATCTTTCAGCACCTCGGCGAAGAAGGCGATCTCCTCTTCCCAGTATTTGCGGGTCTCCTCCGGGCCGAGGTAGCCGGGACGCACATCGAGGTGGTTGTCTTTGATGTACTTCACATAGGTCGGGTTCTCGAGCGCTTTGCGGATCACCTCGAGCAGGAACTTTTGCCGCTCGGGCGGGGTGCCTTTTCGCACCGCCCAGGCGCGCATGAGGCCGTGGGTGTAGTTGATGCCGCGCTCCACAGCGGAGGGCACATCGGGCAACGCCGGATGCCGCTTGTCCATGATCACGCAAAGGGCCCGGAGCTTGCCCGCGTTGATGAGCGGAAGCGTCTCGGCCAGTTCCTCGACCGCCCCGTGGATGTGGCCGCCCAGGATCGCGGCTTTGATCTCGGCCCCGGAGTCGAAGGGCACGAAGGTCACCTGCACGCCCACGGTCTTGAAAAAAGCGACGGTCTGGATCTCGGACCAGCCGCCCGGGGAGGTGCCGGCGAATTTCAGCATCTTCGGATTCTTTTTCCCGTAGTCGATCAGCTCTTCGATCGTCTTGAACTTGGATTCTCCGGAGACGATGACCCCGGAGGTGTCCCATTGGATGCGGCACAGAGGATCGAAGTCGTTCAGAATGTGCGCCCGGGTTTTGGGTTTGACGGCATCGATCAAATGGGAGGTCGTCACCGCGAGGACCGTGTAGCCGTCGGCGGGCTGTTGGCTTACGTGCAGCATGCCCTTGGTCGCCCCGCCGCCCGGCATGTTGGTCACCACCAGACCGTGTTTGAGCAGGGGCTTCATTCCCTCGGCCACAGCGCGCGCCGCCGTGTCGCTTCCGCCGCCCGCTCCGAAGGGAACGACGATCTCGATCGCCCGCTCGGGAAAATCCGCCGCCTGCGCCGTGCTGATCCTAAAGCCGCCACCCAGGAGAAGCGCAAGGGAAAGCGTAAGGGAAAGGCAAACCATCTTTTTTTTCATCGTTTTCCTCCTTCCTCAAAAAGTAGGCTGAGCGCATGGCAAGGCATTACCTCCGGTCGAACGACACCGTCGGCTTGGAGGGTATCCGGGAACGCCGGGAGTATCCGGAATGCGGCGATCTTTGTCAATCATTCACCGATTGAACTCCGATTCGCTCACTATACAGAATTCATGCCAGCGATACGGAACATCGGCCGCGGGCACGAAGGACTGCACAATCCCCGGCTCCGCTCCTTGCTCCGGGGAAGTCCGGGTTGACTTTGGGCAATGCATCTGAAACATAATGTTTCTGTGGTGAAACCATCTTTCATCTCCTCCGGCCGTAGGGTGCGCATCGGCGTTTTCGCCTCGAGTCCTTCGCTGGTCGAGCGCATCCGCGCGCTGGGCGAGCGGCGCCACATCGAACTCTCCCTCAGCACCTGCGGCCTCGAAGAGGCCCTGCCCGCCGCCCGGGCGATGGAGGAGCAGGGCATCGAGGTCGTGGTCGGCCGCCGGGGGACGGCCCATCTCCTGCGCGAAAGCCTGCGCATTCCTGTCCTTTCCTTCCCGCACCGCTCGCTCGATCTTCTCGTGAGCCTGAAGCAGGCGGCCGCCCGCGGCCGGAAAATCCTGCTTCCCGTCTTCCGCCGCCCGTTCTCGGGAATCGACATCCTCGAGGAGATCCTCGGTCTCGAGATCCACCAGGGCCTTTACAGCGGCCGGGCCAGCCTCGCGAAGGCGATCGCCGCGGGCGCGCGGCGCGGCTGCGCGGCCGTGGTGGGAGGCGGGGTGACGCAGCGGATCGCCGCCCGCCACGGGCTTCCCTTCTTCGAGATCCGCACCTCGGATGAGGATCTTGCGGCAACGCTCGACAACGCCATTTCGGTCGCCCTCGCCGGCCGCGAGCAGCGCGCCGTCGCCCGCCGCTACCAGGCGGTGATCGATGCCGCATCCGACGGGATCCTCGCCTTCGATGCCGCCGGGTGCGCCATCGTTGCGAACGCCGCGGCCTGCCGGGCGCTGCGGCTTCCTCAGGAAAAGATCCTCGGCCGCACCGTCTCCGAGCTTCTCGCGCAGAGCCCCGTGCCGCATATTCTCCAGAACCCCGTCCCCGTCCAGGACCGTATCGACCAGGTCCACGGCGAGCGCTTCGTGTTCAGCGATCGCCCCATTCTGCTCGACGGGGAGACGATCGGCGCGGTTTCGACCTTCCGCGACATCGGCGGCGTGATGCGCACGGAGCACGCCGTGCGCCGCACGCTCTCCTTGGGGCTGACCGCGAAGTACGGCCTTGAGCTGCTCGTGCACAAAAGCCCTTCGATGCAGCGCACGGTGGAGCGCGCCCGGCAGTACGGCCGCACGGATTCGACCGTGCTCCTGATCGGCGAAACCGGAACGGGAAAGGAAATCTTCGCCCACGGCATCCACCGGCTGAGCCGCAGAAGCCGCCATCCCTTCGTCTCGATCAACTGCGCGGCGCTTCCCGAGCCGCTGCTCGAAAGCGAGCTCTTCGGTCACGAGGAAGGCGCCTTCACCGGCTCACGGCGCGGCGGCAAACCCGGCCGTTTCGAACTCGCGCACCAGGGGACGATCTTTCTGGACGAGATCGACTCCACCTCGGAGGCGATGCAGCTCCGGCTGCTCCGGGTGCTGCAGGAAGGCGAAGTGATGCGGGTCGGCGGCGACCGCGTCATCCCGGTCGATGTGCGCGTCATCGCCGCCGCAAGCCGCGAGCTCGAGGCCCCGCTGCGCGAGGGGCGCTTCCGGCCCGATCTCTTCTTCCGCCTGAACGTTCTGCGGCTGCACATCCCGCCGCTTCGGGAGCGCCGCGAGGACATCGGGCTGCTGCTCTCCCATTTCATCCGCGACTTCTGCAACCGCGAGGGCATCCGGCCGATCCCGATCCCCCGCGCCTACTTGGCGAAGCTCGCCGACTACCCCTGGCCGGGAAACGTGCGCCAGCTGAAAAACTTCGCCGAGCGGCTTGTTCTGAACTGCAACCTCTCCTGCGACCCCGGAATGCTCGACACGCTCTATGCGGAGCTGTTGCGCATCGACGCGCCCCGGTCTCCGCAACCCCCGGCGGCGGGCCGAAGCCCCGCCGCCTCTCCCGCGACGGCGAAGCCGCCTTCCGCTGCGGGCGACGAGGCGGCCCATCTCCTCGAGACGCTGCAGCGCAACCGCTTTCACCGCGGCCGCGCGGCGGCCGATCTGGGGATCAGCCGCACGACCCTCTGGCGCCGCATGCGGGCGCTCGGCCTCGATTGCGCCTGAGGCGGAAAGCGGCGCTGGCATCGCTTTTGCTCTCCGCTGATTTTACGTTTCCCCGGATCCCGGAGAGAGGAGGACGTTATGGTGAGACGCATTCCCGCCGTCCTGATGCGCGGCGGAACCAGCCGCGGGCTCTTTTTTCACGATCGGGATCTCCCGCGGGAAGCGAAGCTCGTCGAACAAATGGTCCTCGCCGCCTACGGCAGCCCCGACCCCTTCGGCCGGCAGACCGACGGCGTGGGCGGCGGAACGAGCCTGACGAGCAAAGTGGCGATCATCCGCCCCGCCGACGAGGAAGGCTTCGATGTCGTCTACCGCTTCGGCCAAGTGGCGATCGACCGCCCCGAGGTCGACTTCCGCGGCAACTGCGGCAATCTCTCCGCGGCCGTCGGCCCCTTCGCCGTGGACGAGGGCCTTGTCCCCGCCGTGGAGCCGGTCACCCGGGTGCGCATCCACCAGGAGAACACGAACACGCTCATCGTATCCGAGGTTCCCGTGCGCGACGGCCGCTTCCTCGAAACGGGCGATTACCGGATCGACGGGATCCCCTTCCCCGGCTCCCGGATCCGGCTGCATTTCGTGCGGCCCGAGGGGGCGGTCACCGCCGCGCTCTTTCCCACGGGTGCACGAAAGGACCGTTTCACGCTTCCCGGCGGGAAAACGATCGCCGCCACCTGTCTCGACGCCGCCAACCCCTTCGTTTTCGTGCGCGCCGATGCGCTCGGTCTGAGGGGGGTGGAGATCGAAGCCTTCGAGAGCAGCGCGGAATTGCGCGAGGAGCTGGAAGCCGTGCGCCGCCAGGCCGCGGTGGCCATGGGGATCGCCCCCTCGGTTGCCGAAGCCGCCCGCCGAAATCAGGCCGTCCCCAAGATCGCGGTCGTCGCAGCGCCCGCCGCTTACCGCGCGGTGAACGGCCGCGAGGTCGCCGCGGAGGAGATCACGCTCGTCGCCCGCATGATGTCCATGGGGGCGCTCCACCGCGCCTACGCGGTCAGCGGAGCGATCGCCACCGCCGGGGCGGCGCGCATCCCGGGTACGGTGGTGAGCGAGGTGGCGAGGCTTGCGGTCGAGGAGCCGGCGCGCGTCGTGATCGGGCATCCGAGCGGCCGGATCGAGGCCGAGGCGGAGATCGCGGAAAAGGACGGCGGGATCGTCTACGAGGAGGGCATCGTGGGAAGGACGGCCAGGCGCCTGATGGAGGGTTTCGTCCTCATCCCGGAGCGGATCTCCGAGGGGGACCGGTTGTGAGGCGCACGCATCGCATCGTCGTGTTCCCCGGCGACGGGATCGGCCCGGAGATCGTCGACGCCGCTCTCGAGGTGATGCGGGAGCTCGAGGAGCACCCGGGGGGATTTCGGCTCGAGCTCGAGTTTCACCGCGCCGGAGCCGCGCTTTACCGCGAAACCGGGGCGGCGATCCTGCCCGACGGGCTCGAGGCCTTCCGCCGTGCGGGCTGCGCCCTCAAGGGCCCGGTCGGGCTGCCCGAGGTCAGAGGCCCCGACGGGACCGAGGCGGGGCTGCTCGGCGGCATCCTTCGCGGCGGCTTCGATCTCTTTGCGAATGTACGGCCGATCGCCCTTCTGCCCGGCGTCCCCTGCCCGCTTGCCGGCCACCGACCCGGAGGGATCGATTACGTGATCGTGCGCGAGAACACCGAAGGGCTTTACCTCTCGCGCGGCCTGGGGCTCGTGACCCGCCAGGCGGCCGCCGACACGCTTCTGCTCACCGCCGCCGGCTGCGAGCGGATTTCGCGCTTCGCCTTCAAGACCGCCCTTTCCCGGCCCGCGGGCGCGCCCGCAGACGGCAAGCGCCGCGTCACCCTGGTCGAAAAGAGCAACGTCCTTCGCTCCTTCGCCTTTTTCCGGCGCATCTTTCTCGAGGTCGCCTCCGAGTTTCCCGAGATCGAGGCCGACTGCCTCTACGTCGATGCCGCCGCGGCCGCTCTGGTCTCCCGGCCGCAGCACTTCCAGGTGATCGTGACCGAAAACCTCTTCGGCGACATCCTGAGCGATCTGGGGGCGGCGACCGTGGGCGGTCTGGGATTCTGCGCCGCCGCGAACATCGGCGAGGCCGCGGCCTACTTCGAGCCGATCCACGGCTCGGCCCCCTCGATCGCGGGCCGGGGCCTGGCGAATCCCCTTTCGCAGATCCGCGCGGGGGCACTCCTGCTCGATTATTTAGGGGAAAAGCAAGCGGCCACCGCGCTCGAGCTGGCCGTGCGCCGCGCCTGCGCGGAAGGAAAGCTCCGCTTCACGCCGGAGGGGCGCGTGGAGGGCGGAGCGCAAGCCGCCGCCGCCGCGGTGAGGCAGGCCCTGCGCGCCGCCTGAACGGGAAGGCTCAACCCGCCGGATCCCGCTCGGCCGCGCTCTGCTCGGCGGCGTTTTTGACGAGCGCCGCCCAGCGGTAGAGCGCGTGCACGAACTTGCTGTAAGGAAGCAGCGCGAAGAAGGCCGCAACCGCCGCAAGGTGCAGCGCGAGGAGAAGCCCCATGGCCGCGGTGGCGCGCAGGAAGAGCAAAAGCAGCCCCGTCACGTTCACCGCGAGAAGAAGCCCGAGAAACCCAAGCTCCATCCCCCGCCCGCCTTCGTCTGCGGGCTCGCGGTCCATGCGCGCTTTCAGATAGAGAAGCCCCGCAAGGCCCGCGGTCATCGCCAGCCCCCCCCCAAGCCCCAGCAGAACGGGAAGGCTTCCCCACGGGTAAGGGGCGGGAAGTCCGAGCCCATGATCGTAAAAAGCGGCGACCGTGGTCGAGGCCAGCGCCGCCAGGAAACCGTAAAAGACCAAGTGATGGAGCCTCCGTCGCCCGTGGCGGAAGCGCTCGTCGGGGTAGTTGCAGCCGTGGCCCCCGCCCTCGAGATAGGTGAGCCGCAGCGCATCGAGCAGACCGCGGCGCTGGTTCTTCAGGGCGAAGAACTCGCGGGTCCGGGTGCCCGTCTGCCGGAGAAAGGAGATCAGGCCCGCCCCGAGCGCGCCAAGCGCGGCGAGGGCAAGAGCCGAGAAGACCCCCACCATCGCCCCGTAGGGGATCATGCGGTAGAACGCCCCTGCGCCCTCCTGCCGCACCCAGAGTCCGTCCGCGGCGGAGAAGGCCGCCCACAGAAGGAAAACGGCGGCGGCGATCAGGCCTGCCGCCCCCACGGTGCGGCCGTTTCGCGTGAATAACCCCGCCAAGCCTTTCGGCCGTGCGAATCCCCGCCAGCTCGCGCGCCGCAGTTCCGCAAGCGCGCGCGGCACGTTCACGGCGAACTCGTGCGGCGGCGCGTACTGGCAGGCGTACCAGCAGCCGCGACAGTTGTGGCAGAGGTTGGCGAGGTAGCGCAGGTCCGCGGCGGTGAAGGTGCGCCGCAGCTCCATCGCCGGGAACACGGCGCAGAAGCCCTCGCAATAGCGGCAGGCGTTGCAAATGGTCATCACGCGCTCCGCTTCCCGCAACGGCTCACCCCCGGACATGGCGCGCGGCCTCCCTTCCTGCGATGCGCCCGAAGACGGTCCCGATCGTCATCCCGAAACCGGCCATGTAGCCCTGGCCGAGGATGTTCCCGGACATGATCTCGCCTGCGGCGAAGAGGTTCTCAAAGGGCCTCCCGTCTTCGCCGAGGACATGTGCCGTTTCATCGACTCCGACCCCGAGGTAGGTGAAGGTGATCCCCGGGCGGAGCGGGTAGCCGTAGAAAGGCGGGGTGTCGAGCGGTCGCGCCCAGTGGCTCTTCGGCGGTTCGAGACTTTCGGTGCGGCAGTCATCGAGGCTTGCCGGGTCGAAATTCCCGGGCCGCACGGCGCGGTTGAAGGCCGCAACCGTCTCTTCGACCGCACGCACCGGAAGGCCGAAACGGCGGGCGAGTTCGCCGATCGTGCGCCCCTCGAGCGGCGGGAAGACCGAGGGCATGAAAAGCGACAGCGCTTTCGCGTCGATCAGGCAGAAGGCCTCTTGGCCGGGCTGACCGGCGACGAGCCGGCCCCAGATGGCGTAACGCTTGGGCCAGAAGTTTTCGCCCTCGTCGTAGAAGCGCTTTCCCTCGCGGTTGACCACGATCCCGAAGGGGATGCAATCGAGCCGGGTGACGATCCCGCCGTCGTAGCGCGGCGCGCGGCCGTCGACGGCGACCGCATGGCACTGGCGCGGATCGCCGACGGCCTTCGCCCCGCGCGCCAGCAGCGTACGGAGCACGCGGCCCGTATCGTAAGGGCTGCCGCGAATGACAAAACGCTCGGCCGCCTCCCCCCAGATCTCCTTGAGCCAGGCGAGATCGGCCTGAAAGCCGCCTGCGGCGCAGACGCAGGCCGCCGCCGCAATGCGCCGTTCGCCTCCCTGCTCGCGCACGAGTGCGGCGCGGAAGCGGCCGTTTTCGATCTCGAGGTCGACCGCCTCGGCCTCGTAGCGGATTTCGACCCCCAGCCGCGCGGCGGTCGCGTAATAAGCGTTGACCAGCGCCTTGCCTCCGCCCAGAAAATGGGCGTTGGTCCGCGCCAGATGCAGTGTGCCCCGAAGCGGGGGCTGGAACTTCGCCCCGTGGGCCTCCATCCAGGCGCCCACGTCCTCGGAGCCGCGGATGACGAGCCGTGCGAGCGCCTCGGTCGTCTTCCCGCCGGTCACCAGCACGAGATCGTCCCAAAACTCCTCTTCGAGGTAAGCGCCCTGGAGGTAAGGGGTGGGCTTGCGGTGCAGAAAGCGCAGGTTCCGCGTGTGGCGGCTGTTTCCGCCGCGGAAGGCCTTGGGGGAACTTTCGAGCAGGATCACCCGCGCACCGGCCTCGGCTGCGCTCATCGCCGCGCACAGGGCCGCATTTCCGCCGCCGATTACGAGGACGTCGCAGGAATCGCCCTGAGAAACATGGGTACGGCTCATGAAAAACAGCCCCTTCGCCCGTTTGCGCCGAAGACCGGCCGAGGCTGTTCCGGCAAAGATCAAAAAGCATACCAAGAGAGCACAGGGACCGCAATCACGCGCGGGGCGCGAGGTTTATTGCTCTTGCGGCGTTTCCCGGGGGGTTTCGCTTGAAACAACCTGTTTCAGAAGCCGCCGCTTTGCAGGTTTTCGCTCCGCTTTTGGCGGCAAAGCCGGATCCCGCCCGCGATGATTTACCGGGAATCGTTCTTGACGGCCGCGGGCGGTCTCGGTTAAGTAGACAAATCCCTGTTGAACCGGCCCTGGCGCAGGCTGAAGGGTTAGCGCTTTCGAGTCGCTCAAAGGGATGGGCCCATGCCGCAGGATACCCGCGCCGGCAGCCGTCGATTCTCAGCCGAAAAGGAATTGCCCGGCGCGATCGTGTCCCCGAAAAACGCCGGGACGGCTCGATCCGTCCTCTCCGCCTCCCCCGCCGTTACGATCGCCGACCTCACGGCCGAGGCCGGATCCGCCCTCCTCGGTCTCCTCCAGGCGAGCCCCATCGGTCTTGCCATCACGACCTTCGACGAGGGCCGCTACATCGAGGTGAGCGCAAGCGAAACCCCGCTGACCGGCTATACGCGCGAAGAGATGCTCGGCCGGCGCGCGCTTGATCTCGGCTTCTACGATGACCCCGAAGACGCCCAAGAGGTGCGCCGTTTGCTCATCGCCCGAGGCACGGTGCAGAACTACCCGTTTCGTTTCCGGAAAAAATCGGGCGAGCTGCGCTGGGGCCTCATTTCGGCGAACTTGATCGAATTTGCGGGCAAAAGCTGCCTGCTCTCGACCGTGGTCGACGTAACCGATCTGCGCACCATGGAGAGGGCGCACAAGCTGAACGAGGCGCGCATCCTTCTTGCCTCGCAAAGCTCGACGGTCGGCTGGTGGGAATGGGAGATCGGCGAAGGGATCGTCCGCTGCAACGACTATTACTTCACCATGCTCGGCTACGCCCCGCAGGAGTTTCCCGTCACCTACGAAGCCTGGAAGGATCTGCTGCACCCCGAAGACCGGCAGTTGTCGATTGCCGTCGTCGAGGAGATGCTCGCCGGGTCCCGGGAGGCCTTTGACCTGGAATGCCGGCTGCGTCGTCGCGACGGCGGCTACCACTGGGTGCGGGGCATCGGGCGCGTTCTCTCGCAAAGCCCCGAAGGCTTGCCGCTTCAGGCCTTCGGCCTGCATGTCGACATTCACGACCGCAAAACCTCCGAGGAACGCCTGCGGCGTTTCAACGAGGAACTCGAACGTCTCGTGCACGAGCGCACGGCCGAGCTCGAGCGCTCCAACGAGGATTTGCGCCGCGAAACCGAGGCGCGCCGTGCCGCCGAGGCCGAACTGCGCGCGCTGACCGAGGAGTTAACCCAGATCAACAACGCCCTCCAGGTGGTGCTGCGCAAGAGCCGCGAGGAAAGCGATCAACAGATACGCCGTATCGTGAACACGTTGCACGAGCTGGTGCTCCCCCATATCGAAAGTTTGCATAACAGCGGTCTAAGCCACCGGCAGGCGGTGCACCTCGATCTTCTTCAGGAAACCCTGCGCGGCATTTCCTTTAGCGAAATTCAACTCTTGGAGGAAGTCCAGCGCCGCCTCACCCCGGCCGAGTTCAGGATCGCCCGCTTGATCCGGTCAGGTAAAACATCAAAAGAAATTGCAGAGTTGTTGTCTGTTTCGCCGCGCACCGTCGAAACCCACCGCAAGCATATCCGCCGCAAGTTGAAACTTCAGGAGCGATCAAAGAATCTCAATAGTTTCCTCGCCTCCCTAGCGGAACCCAAAAATAACTGCTAATCGGTATTTTTTGTACCCATTTTATACCCTATCAATATGGGTTGAATTGCTTTCTACTTCTTCGTAGATTGCCGATCGTTGTCGATCGGCATCAGCGGAGGGAGGGCTGGGATGACCCGATTGGCGGAAGCCGCGCGTGCGCTCTTCGCAGGCCTGCAACCGGATCCCGAGCGCAACCTCCGTCTGATCGTCCAGCACACCGCCAAATGGCTCGGCTGCGAATGCGCCGCGCTCGGCTGGGTCGAAGACTCCGCCGCCGGTCCACGCTTCCGGGCCGCCTTCCGCCTCGATCCTTCGCCATCCCCTGTCCGCGAGGCGGCGCGCGAGATCTGTCGAGCGCTCCTCGATAACGCCGACATTTGTGCCGAAAGCGGCTTCTGCCCGCCGAACCCGCGGTTTCGAAGCTTTCTCGCTCACCCCGTCCTGCTCGATGGACGCACCCGCGGCGCGCTCCTCGCGCTCGACGGTCGCGAGCGTCGCTTCGGCCAAGAGGAGTTCTCCCTGATCGGGTTCCTGGCGAACCTCGCTGCGGCCGAGGAAGGAAAGCGCCTCGCCGAAGCGACGGGTGCGCAACTCGCCGCTCTCGAAGCCGTCTTCGAGGCCGTCATCACCGCCCGCCGGCTCGCCGCCTCCTGCGAGGAGTTTCTCGACCGCTGCCTTGCATCCCTCTGCGCTGTGCTCGGGCTGGAAGGAGCCTTCTTTGTCGGCGAGCAATCGGACGGAAATCCTCCGCTGGGCAGCCGCTTTCATCCCCTCCGCGCCGATAAAGGCTGGACGAAGATCGACCCGGCCATGCCTCTTTTCGCCAACCCGCAGCTTGCCTCACTTCCGGAGGGCCCCTTCCTCATCGAAGCCGACCCCGCCCTGCCGCGGCCGCCTTTCTCCCGTCGTGGAGTCAACGGCTGGATCATTTGCCCTGTCCGCAGCAACGGGACCAGACTGGGAGTGCTTGGCTTCGAGCTTCAGAGAAAAAAGAAGTGTCCCGATTCCGCGTTGTTCAAAAACGCCGCCGTCGCCGCCCGCCTGTTCGAGATGGGCCTCGAGGAATTTATCCTGCGCGAAGGGATCGCCTCTCTTCAGCGGGTGGTGCGGGAGATCTCCGTTCTCATCGATCCGCAGCCGGCAACAGAGGCCTCCGGCGCGACCGCCGCCGCGGGGAAGGAGAACCCGCTTCGGGATCTCGAGCGCTCCCTTCTTGACCTTGGCGAGCGTATCCGGGTGAAAAGGCGCTTCGCCTACCGTAACCTGAGTCCGACCGAGATCCAAATCGCAAACCTCATCCGCGAGGGCCGCTCGAGCAAAGACATCGCCGATAGGCTCCATCTCTCCCCGCGCACGGTCCACACCCACCGTTATAACATTCGCAAAAAACTGAACCTCTCCGGGGGAGGGAAAAACCTCCGCGCACATCTTGCCGCCATGGAGTGAGCGCCGGACATGAGCGTCAAGGATCCTTTCCCCGGCTCCCTGGTCCAACGCTCGCTTGAAGGCCCTATCGACGGCGAGGCCTTCAGCCATACGCTGCGGGAGATCCTCTGCTGCCTGTGTTTTCAAGGCGCCCGCAGCATCCTGCTCGACTGCAGCAAGGCCAACCTTTGCTTCTGCAGCACGGGCGATCTTCTCGACATCGCAATGAAAATCGCCCCTTTCCGCCCGAGCCGCATCGTGCGCATCGCCCATATCGTCAACGCCTCCGACCCCGAGCAACTGCGCACCTGGCGCATGCTCGAGACCGTCCTCGAAATGGAAGGCTTCCGCTACCGGTTCTTTTTCGATCCCCAGGAAGCTCAGGCTTGGCTTGAGGAGTAA
>CALIUY010000021.1 GCA_938048455.1 uncultured Desulfobacterales bacterium
GCCAAGATCAAATTTGATGTCTTCCTCATTGCTTTAACCTAACTCAATTTACAAGCTCGGTCCTTTTAAAATTCTGAAGCCCCTATTCCACTTACGAAGTGGAAAACGGATTTTCCCAAAAGACTAAAAAGGGTCAAGGGAAAAATTGATTCATTTTTATTAAAATCTGATTTGGAAGGGGTGAGGTTATCAATTCAAAAAGAGAGGAAAGAAAAATTTGAAGCAAAAATTGTTTTAGAGAATTTAAGGAATTTTGTTGACCGACTTAAAGAAATAAATCAAGAAGAAAAACCTTATTTGTTTCAATACCTTATTAAGGACATAATTTACGGAAAAGATGAGATAAGAGTTAATCTGTTTTATCTGCCGAATTTCAGAGCGAACCTGCCAGCACAAAGCCAGAGCGGTGGAACTGCGAGGGCGACTGCTGGTGGTGAGCCAGCATCACCCTTTTTGTTCCTTCTTATATAGGTTTGAAAAATCGTTCAAAATGGCTCCCCGAGCAGGACTCGAACCTGCAACCTAGTGGTTAACAGCCACCCGCTCTGCCGATTGAGCTATCGGGGATCGAAGGCGGACGGGAAGCGGAAAACCCCCCGCTTGAAGCGGGAGGCTACGCGTTCCTGTCGTAACCTTGAATTTCTATTGGACATTTTCCCCCTTGTCAATAGAGTTTTACGCCCAGGGGCCGCTTCATCTTCGATTTTCCCTTGCTTTCGCCCACCGGCTGTGCCCAAAAGGGTTTGACGTCTCTGGAGGACGGACCATGGAAAATCAAACGAAACGGGGCCGGGCGGCCGGCCCGAACCTCGATCTCCTCTACCGTCGGCTGAGCAACGCTTACGAGGAGGTGCTCGGCCGCTTGCTCGAGCAGGCGGCCGAAACCCTGGGCGAGGAGGGGATCTCTCTTGCGCTCGCCGACTTCCTCCTTTGGCCCGACGACGAAGAGGAGTTCCGGCGCGCCTACGAGGCGCACGCCGCGCTTTTCGTCCCCTGGCTCGTCTTCGACTGGACGCCCGACCCCGACGACGTCGACCCTGCGGTGCGAAAGGACTTTACGGAACCGCTGGCACGCCTGGCGCTCAAAAACCCCGTCCTCCAACTCGACCCCCTCGAGCGGCGCATCCTCGAGGCCGCGGGGGCGGAGCCCTTCAGCTTCCACGAGGTCATCGCCTGCCACCCGGGCGAGGGATTCATCCTCCGGGACATCCTGCGCGGCCGGGAGGTCGAGGTCTGCGAACGGCTGGGCTCCGAGAACGTGGCGCCGGGGGACATCCTCTTCGCCCGCGTCGTCCGCATCGAGCAAATCGCCATGCTCGCCGGTTGCGGGTCGCTCTTCTTCCCGCCGGATTTCAAGCCCAAGGTGATCGCGCTGCGCGCGAAGATCGCAGGCCGGCGCAAGGCGATCCCGGACGAGGAGCTGCGCCGGAACGACGCGGAGCTGCGCGATCTCTTCTTCGCCCTTCACGACGCCCTGACCTCGCCGCTTGAGCTTCGCAACACCGATAACGAGGAGATCCTCTTTCACCGTCTGCACTGGGAGATCGACTCGGCGGCCGAGGCCTTCGAGCGCTTGAAACACCTCTGCGCCGACGAGGCCCCGGAGGAGATCCTCGGCCGCGCCGAGCGCACGGCGGACGGGACCCTCAAGCGCGTCCATTTTGCGTGGAGGCGCCGGGGCGACTCGAAAACCCCCGGGGTGCCGAACACGGTCCTCGGCAAGATCACCATCGAGGAGGGAAAGCTCCGGGTGGAGGTCAACTCCGCCGCACGCGCCGCACACATCCGCGAAACGGTCGACCGCGCCCTGGGCGCGACCGGCCGCCACCGGGCGACCGAGGTTCTGGGAAAACAGCCCATTCCCCCATTCCCGCGCGATGACGCCGATGCGCTCGAGGAGATCCGGAAGAGCCCGGAGGCCCGGGCGGAGATGGGAAAGCTCTTCGAGAATTACTGGATGGAGTGGACGACGACGAAGCTTCCGGCCCTGGGCGGAAAGACCCCGCGGCAGGCAGTGCGCAGCGCCGACGGCCGGGAGAGCGTGGAGGCGATCCTCGCCGCGGCCGAGCGCGACGCGGTCCGCGCGGCGCAATTCCCCGAAGAGGCCCTCGCCGGCATCCGCAAAGCGCGACGGCTCCTCGGGCTTTCCTGAACGGCCCCGCAGGCCGCAGGCGGCCTCGGCGCCGCAGGCGTCCTCAGCGCGGGGCGCGCACCTTGATCCCCAGTTCGTCCAGCTGCGCGCGGCTCACCGCCGCGGGAGCGTTGGTGAGAAGACAGGCCGCCTTCTGGGTCTTGGGGAAGGCGATCACGTCGCGGATGGAGCTCTCCCCGCAGAGGAGCATCACCAGGCGGTCGAAGCCGAAGGCGATCCCGCCGTGCGGCGGAGCCCCGGAGTCGAGCGCCGCGAGGAGAAAGCCGAACTTCTCCTCGACCTCCTCGGCCGAAAGCCCGAGCGCACGGAAGATGCGCTCCTGGAGCGCCCGCCGGTGGTTGCGGATGCTTCCGCCACCGATTTCGAAGCCGTTCAGGACAAGATCGTAGGCGCGCGAGGAGACCGAGAGCGGCTCGGACTCGAGTCTTTCGGCATCCTCCTCGAGCGGCGCGGTGAAGGGGTGGTGGAGCGCCTGGAGCCGCTTTTCGGTCTCGTCCCACTCGAACATCGGAAATCGCGTCACCCAGACGAAAGAGAAGCCCTCCTTCGGGATGAGCCCCAGCTTCTCCCCCAGGTGGTTCCGCAGGTGGCCCAGCGCCTCATGCACCACCGCCGGCCGGTCGGCGACGAAGAAGACGAGATCCCCGGTCTCCAGCCCGAGGCGCTCGGCGAGCGCCGCCTTTTCCGCGTCGGTAAAGAATTTCGCGATCGGCGATTGCCAGCCCTCGGGGCGGATCTTGATCCAGGCGAGCCCCTGGGCGCGGTAGACGGCGGCGAAGGCGGTCAGGTCGTCGATTTCCTTGCGCGACATCTCGACACAGCCCTTGGCGTTCAGGGCCTTCACTCGGCCGCCCGCCGCGGCCGCCGCGGCGAAGACCTTGAAGCCCGAGCCGGCGACGATGTCGGTCACGTCCCGCAGCTCCAACCCGAAGCGGAGGTCGGGCTTGTCCAGGCCGTAGCGGTCGAGGGCCTCGGCGTAGGTGAGCCGCGGGAAAGGAAGCGCAAGCTCGATCCCCCGCACCTCGCGGAAGACCGCGGCCATCATCCCCTCGGCGACCGCGATCACGTCCTCTTCGCCCACGAAGGACATCTCGATGTCGATCTGGGTGAACTCGGGCTGGCGGTCGGCACGCAGATCCTCGTCGCGGAAGCAGCGCACGATCTGGTAGTAGCGGTCGAAGCCCGCGATCATGAAGAGCTGCTTGAAGATCTGCGGCGACTGGGGAAGCGCATAGAAGAGCCCCGGGTTGACCCGGCTCGGGACGAGATAGTCGCGCGCGCCCTCGGGGGTGCTGCGGGTGAGAAAGGGGGTCTCGAGGTCGAGAAAGCCCAGGCCGTTCAAATAGGAGCGCACCGCGGCCGCGGCGCGGTGCCGCAGGATGAGGTTTCTCTGCAGCCGCGGCCGCCGCAGGTCGATGTGGCGGTGCCGCAGGCGCACGGCCTCGGCCGTCTCGGTTTCGTCCTCGAGCGGAAAAGGCGGAGTCTGGGCGGTGTTCAGGATGCGCAGTTCGCTCGCCAGGACCTCGATCGCCCCGGTCGCGAGCGCCGGGTTCTCCATTCCCGGGGGCCGGCGCTCCACGCGGCCGGCGACGCCGAGCACGTATTCGCTGCGCACCGCTTCGGCCTTGGCGTGCGCCTCCGGAGCGAGCTCGGGGTTGAAGACGACCTGGGTGATCCCCTCGCGGTCGCGCAGGTCGACGAAGATCACCCCCCCGTGATCCCGGCGGCGAAGCACCCAGCCCGCGAGCACCACCTCGCGCCCGACGTCGCCCGCGCCCAGCTCCCCGCAGGAGTGGGTGCGGCGCAGGGAAAGCAGTGGATCGGTCACCTTCCGGCTCCTTCCTTGTGCATTCGGGGAATTCGGGGCTCACTCGGTGAGCATCGCCGCGACCCGATCGACGAGCCCCGCGAGGGGAACCTCGCGCTGCCGCTTGGAGCGCATGTCGCGCAGCGAGGCCGTGCCGCGGGCGAGCTCCTCCTCGCCCACCATGAGCACCCAGGCCGCCCCTTCGCGGTCGGCGGCCTTGAGCTGGCTCTTCAGGCTCTTCTCTCCGAACTCCATCGCCACCCGGATCCCCCGCTCCCCGAGCCGGCAGTACCACGCGAAGGCGGCCTGCCGCGCCCGCGCCCCCAGCGCGGCCAAAAAGAGGTCGGGTTGGGGGCGGAGCTCCTCCGGGTTCAGGCCGGCGATTTCCGCGAGCCGGTCGAAGCCGATCGCAAAGCCCGTGGCCGGCAGATCCGGGCCGCCCAGCTCGGCGATCAGCCGGTCGTAGCGTCCGCCGCCGGCGACCGCGCTCTGCGCCCCGAGCGCGCCGGTCTGAATCTCGAAGGTCGCGCGCGTGTAGTAGTCGAGCCCGCGCACCAGCCGCGGGTCGACGACGTAGGGAACCCCGAGGGCGGCGAGCGCGTTCTGCAGCAGATCGAAGTCCCGACGGCAATCCGTGCAGAGATGATCGAGGATCGAGGGGGCCGCGGCGAGCGCCGCGCGGCACTCGGGCACCTTGCAGTCGAGCACGCGGAGCGGGTTGCGGCTGCGGCGGCGGCTGCAGTCCTCGCAGAGGCGGTCGCTCACCGAGGCGAGCATCTCCTGGAGCGCGTGCCGGAACGAGGGGCGGCAGGCGGCGCAGCCGAGGGAGTTCACGTGCGCCTCGACGTCGGCGACGGAAAGCCGCCGGAAGAGGCTCGTGAGCAGAAAAACGAGCTCGGCGTCGGCCAGCGGCGAGGCGACTCCGAGAATCTCGGCGTCGATCTGGTAGAACTGCCGGTAGCGGCCCTTCTGCGGCCGCTCGCGGCGGAACATCGGGCCCACCATGTAGAGGCGCCGGGCGGGGTCCGGAGCGTAGAGCTTGTGTTGGATGTAGGCGCGCACGATGGAGGCGGTCGCCTCGGGGCGCATCGTGACCGTCTCGCCGCCGCGGTCGGCGAAGGTGTACATCTCCTTTTCGACGATGTCGGTGTCCTCGCCGATGCTGCGCCGGAAGAGTTCGGTCTTCTCGAGAACGGGAATACGGATCTCGCGGAAGCCGAAGCGCTCGAGAAGCTCGCGCGCCTCGCGCTCGATCTTCTGCCAGAGCTCGACCTCGCCGGGGAGGATGTCCTTGAAGCCGCGGATGAGCTGGATCATGGGTGTCCTGCGCCCCTCCCCCCGGCCGGAGGCCGGGGAAACCGGTCCATTTAGCGCGAGGCACACGCTTCCGTCAACACTCTTCTCGCGCCGGGCCGACCGGTTGCGCCTTCGGTCGCCATCCGTTAGGATCCCGCCCGAGCGAGGAAGCGGACATGAACACCGCCGGAGCGCAAAACGCCCTGACCGACGTGGAAGGCATCCTCGTCGGCCACCACACCGATCTCGAGGCCGCAAGCGGGGTCACGGCGATCCTCTGCCCGGAGGGAGCGACGGCCGCGGTGGACGTGCGCGGAGCGGCCCCGGGGACGCGCGAGACCGACCTTCTCGCCCCGGAGAACCTGGTCGAAACGGTGCAGGCGGTCCTGCTCTGCGGCGGCTCGGTCTACGGGCTTGCCGCGGCCGACGGCGCCGTGCGCTGGCTTGCCGCCCGGGGCCTGGGCTTTCCCCTCGGCGAGGGTCGGGTCGCCCCGATCGTGCCCGCGGCGGTCCTCTTCGATCTCGGCCGCGGCCGCGATTTCCTTCCCCCCGTCGGCCCGCTCTGGGGCGAGTCCGCCTGCGCGCAGGCGACGGCCGGGTCGGTCGCCGAGGGCACAGTCGGCGCCGGCACCGGGGCGGTCGCCGGCGGCATCAAGGGCGGGATCGGCACGGCGAGTCTCGTTCTCGACTCCGGGATCACGGTGGCAGCCCTTGTTGCCGTGAACGCCGGAGGTTCGGTGATCGACCCGGCGACGGGCAGGCCCTGGGAGATCGCCTCCGAGATCGGCGGGGAGTTCGGCGAACAAGGCCGGCGGTCGATCGTTTCGCCTGCGCCCCCGGCTCCGCAGCCGGCACGGAACACCACGATCGGCGTGGTCGCCACCGACGCCGTGCTCTCCAAATCCCAAGCCCTCAAGGTCGCGCAAATGGCGCACGACGGGCTCGCCCGCGCCGTGCGTCCGGCCCACACCCTCTTCGACGGCGACACCCTCTTCTGCCTCGCCACCGGCCGCCGGCCCCTGCCTCTGGAGGCGGGCGTCTTTCCCGTCCCGGCCGCCGGGGCCCTGAGCGCGATCGGCCATGCGGCGGCCCTGTGCACGGCGCGGGCGATCGTGCGCGCCGTGCTCGCCGCCCGCTCGCTTGCCGGCATCGCGGCCTTTCGCGATCTTCCCGACCGAACATGAGCCCTTTCGTTCCCACCCGTCCCCCCCTCTGGACAGGCGGAAGAAAATGCGCTTAAAGAACAACAAACCCGTTTTTGCGCCCCGGGGACGCGGCATCCCGGCATGCGGTCCCGCGGGCCACGGCAGGATTTGAAGGAGGAGGTATGAAACGACTGCTTGCGATCGCCTGGGTTTTCGTTTTCGCCATCCCCTTTTCCGCCCCCGCGGCCGAGACGCCCAAGAAAGGCGGTGGTCTGATCGTCTGCGTCGGCGACGAGCCCCCGGGCCTCGACCCCACGGCCTCGGCCTCGGCGGCGATCGACCGCGTGGTCTACTCGAACCTCTTCGAGGGGCTGGTCAAGGTCGACCGCAACGGAAGACTCGTCCCCGGCCTCGCTCTCGGCTGGGAAATTTCCCCGGACGCGAAGACTTACACCTTCCGGCTGCGCCAGGGGGTCCGCTTCCACAACGGGGAGCCTTTCAACGCCCAGGTCGCGAAATGGAACCTCGAGCGCGGCGCGGCGCCGGATACCAAAAACGCGCACCCCGAGTTCTTCCGCCAGATCGAGAAAATCGAAACCCCCGACGACTCCACCCTGCGGCTCACCCTCAAGGACGTGAATGCGCTCTTTCTTTTCCAGATGGCCGAGGGCGACGCGGTCCTGTTGCCCATGAAAGGCTATGAGGACACGGCCGCCCGGCCGATCGGGACCGGCCCCTTCCGCTTCGTCGAGTGGCGCCGCGGCGACAGCGTCGTCCTCGAGCGCAACCCCAACTACTGGAACCCGACGCTTCCCTACCTCGACCGGCTGACCTTCCGCTTCATCAAGGACCCCAGCGCCCAGGTCGCGGCCCTGAAGGCCGGGGACGTGGACGTGCTCGGCTGGATCCTCGCCCCGGAGATCGCCCGCGGCATCGCCCGCGACAACCGTTTCAAGATCCTCGCGGGCTCCTCGACCTCCGAGGTCATCATGTCCACGAACAACAAGGCCAAGCCCTTCGACAACAAGCTCGTCCGCCAGGCGATGGCCCACGCGATCGACCGCAAGACGGTGAACGAGCTCGTGATGCTGGGCTACGGGACCCCGATCGGCTCCCACTGGCCGCCGATCACGCCCTATTACGTGGATCTGACGAAGAAGTTCCCCTACGACCCGAAGAAGGCGAAAGAACTCCTCGCCCAGGCGGGCTACCCGAACGGCTTCTCCGCCCGCATTCAGCTGCCGGCGATCTACCCTTACGCCCAGAAGGCGGGCGAGGTGATCGCCGACATGCTGGGCCGGGTGGGGATCAAACTGAAGATCGAGATCGTCGAGTGGGGCTTCTGGCTCGACCGCATCTTCAAGCAGAAGGACTTCGAGCTCTCGATGATCGGCCACGCCGAGGCTTGGGACATCGGAATCTACGCCAACCCGAACTACTACTTCCAGTACGATTCGGCCGAGTTCCGCGACGCCTACCAGAAGGCCCTGCGCGCGACGAGCGAGGCGGAGAAAGCGAAGTGGTTCGCCCGCTGCCAGGAAATCGTGGCCGAGGACGCGGTGAACGGCTTTCTTTTCGTGAGCCCCTCGCTTTCGGCGATGAAGGCCGAGGTGATGAACTGGTGGAAGGACTACCCGACGATCGCCCTCGACGCGACCGAGGTGTGGTGGAACAAATAGGAGAGGCGGACGGCTGTCCGCAACCCCTCGCCAACCCGAACGGAGCCGAACCCGCCGGGCGGGCCTCCAAGCGGAAGGCCCGCCCGGGCCGTTTCCCATGCTGCGCTATTTTCTCACCAAGCTCGCCACCCTGGTTGTGCTGCTGTTTCTCGTCTCCCTGACCGTCTTCACGGTCCTCTTCGTCCTGCCCGGGGATCCGGCCCAGATCATCCTCGGGATTCATGCCACGCCGGAGTCGCTGGCGCGGCTGCGCGCCGATCTCGGCCTCGACCGACCGTTCTTCGCCCAGTACGCGGACTGGGTCGGAAACCTGGTGCAAGGCCGAAGCGCGCTTTCGATCCACTACAAGATGCCCGTCTTCGAGCTCGTCGCCAGCCGGCTCGCCGTGACCGGGCCGCTCGCCCTGCTCGCCATGGTTTTCGCCGTCGTCTTCGCCCTGCCGCTCGGGATCTACGCCGCGCGCCACCAGAACCGGCCCCAGGACCTCGCCGTCATGACCTTCACCCAGCTCGGGCTGGCCACACCGGAGTTCTGGCTGGGGATCCTCCTCGTGCTGTTCTTCTCGGTCGAGCTCAACTGGTTTGCGGCCGGAGGGTTCCCGGGCTGGCAGGCCGACGCCTGGGGGTCGCTCAAGGCGCTCTTGCTCCCGGCCTTCGCCCTGGGGATCATCCGCGCGGCGATCCTCGCGCGCCTCACGCGCTCCTCGATGCTCGACGTCCTGCGCGAGGATTACATCCGTACGGCGCGGGCCAAGGGGCTGCGCGAGCGCACGGTGATCTACGTCCACGCGCTGCGCAACGCCCTCATCCCCGTGCTCACGATCCTGGGGTTGCAGCTCGGCCAGCTGCTCGCCGGGGCGATCATCATCGAAAACGTCTTCTTCCTCCCCGGCCTGGGGCGGCTGGTCTTCACCGCGATCGGGATGCGCGACCTTCCGGTCGTGCGCGATGTGGTCCTGCTCATGGCCGCGGCGGTCGTCTTCGTGAACTTTCTGGTCGACATCGCCTACGCCGCGGTCGACCCGCGGATCGAGCTGCACTGAAGAGAAGGACGATGCGGCGGTTTTTCGGCAACAAGAACTTCACCGTGGGCTTCCTCCTCTCGGCCGCGGTCGTGCTCGCCGCGGCCCTGAGTCTGCTGTGGACGCCTTACGACCCCAACCGCATGAGCGCTCTCGAGCGGCTGGAGGGGCCCTCGCTGCGGCATCCCCTGGGGACCGACCAGTACGGCCGCGACACGTTGAGCCGCATTCTCGCCGGGGCGGTGAACTCGATTCTCGTCGGCCTGGTCACGGTGGCGATCGGTCTCGTCCTCGGAGTGGCCCTTGGGCTGCTCGCCGCCTACGGGGGAAGGGCGGCGGACGAGGCGATCATGCGCCTGGCCGACCTCCTCTTCGGGTTCCCCGCGGTGCTGACCGCGATCCTCATCACCTCGATCCTCGGCCCATCCATGGTGAACGCAATGCTTGCGATCGGGATTTTCTACATCCCGGTCTTCGCCCGCCTGACGCGGGCCGTCGCCCGGGTCGTCTGGGAAAAGGAGTTCATCGCCGCGGCGCGGGCGAGCGGAATCGGGGAGCTGGCGATCGTGCGGCGCCATGTGCTGCCGAACATTCTCTCGCCGCTTCTCATCCAGGGGACGATCCAGTTCGCGGTCGCGATTCTCGCCGAGGCGGGCCTGAGCTACCTCGGCCTCGGAACCCAGCCCCCGCACGCCTCCTGGGGTCGCATGCTGAACGAGGCCCAAACCTTCCTCGACACAAGCCCCTGGATGGCGATCTTCCCGGGTCTGGCCATCGCCTGGGCGGTCCTCGGCTTCAACCTGATGGGCGACGGCCTGCGGGACGTGCTCGACCCCAAGATGGCGCGGCTGCGCTGAAGACGGAAAGGAATTGCGCGATGGTCTCTGCGGATCTCATCGACCGGGTGCTCGACCGGCTCGATCCGGCGGAAGTGATCGAGCTCGCCGCGGCCCTCGTGCGCATCAACTCGGTCTTCGACCCCGAGGCCGGAACGAGCGAGCAGGAGGCGGCCGGGTTCGTCGCCCGCTGGGCCGAACGGCAGGGCTTCGCCGTCCTCGTCGAGGAGGCCGCCCCGCGGCGGCCGAACGTGATCGTGACCCACGAGGGCTCCCCCGGAGGCAAACGAACCCTCATGTTCGAGGGCCACACCGACGTCGTGACCGCCGGCGATCCCGCCGCCTGGACGCACCCGCCGTTTGCGGCGACGATCGTCGGCCGCCGCATGTACGGCCGGGGGGCAAACGACACCAAGGGGAACCTGGCCGCCATGCTCTGCGCCATGGCGGCGCTGCGCCGCGCGGGGGTCCCCCTCTACGGCGACATCCTGGGCGGGGTCCTCTGCGACGAGGAGGGAGCCATGACCGGGGTGCAGGATTTCATCCGCCGCGGCCATGCCGACCGCGTGAGCGCGGCGGTGATCTGCGAGCCCCAGGACGGTCTGATCTGTACGAGCCAGAAAGGGGCGGTCCGCGCGCGCTTCACGATCACCGGCCGCATGTGCCACGGCGCGATGCCCCTTTCGGGCCTGAACCCGGCCCCCGCCGTGGCCGAGATCATCCGGGGGCTCCAGGCGCTCGAGGAAGAAGCCTGCCGCCGCCTCGGGCGCGACCCCGACCTGAACTGGCCGAGCTTCACCCCGACCGTGATCCAGGCCCCGCCCGAGGGGCCGGCGCAGCTGAACGTCGTCCCCTCCCGCGCGGTCGTCCTGGTCGACGTGCGCACGATTCCGCGTCAATCCCATCCCGCGATCGTCGCCGGCCTCGAGCGGCTCGCCGCGGAAACGCGGCGCCGGGTGCGCGAGGCGACCCTCGCCCGCGACGCCGAGCTCGGCGTCTCCCGCGACCCCGAACTCGGCGTCGACCTCGAGATCTTGAGCGACCGTCCCTGCACGCAGACCGATCGGGGCGAGCCGGTCGTGCGCGCGGCGGCCTGGGCGACACGGGCGGTGACGGGACGCGAGCCCGTCTACGGCGGGGTCCCGGGGGCGACCGACGGGACGTTTCTTTCGGCCTGGAAAAGAATCCCGATCGTCACCCTGGGCGCGGGCCTCCGGGAAATCCCCCACCAGGTCGACGAGTGGGTCGACGTGGACCAGCTCGTCGAAACGGCCCGGATCTACGCCCTGACCGCACTCGCCTATCTCGGGAGCCCGCCGCCGTGACCGACGAGGCGCTGCTTTCCATCGAGAATCTGCGCGTCCGCTTTCGCACCCCCGAGGGAACGGGGACGGCGGTCGACGGCGTCGATCTGGCGATCGCCGCGGGCGAAACCCTGGGCGTCGTGGGGGAGTCGGGGTGCGGGAAAAGCGTCACTGCGCTCGCCGTCTTGGGGCTGCTCGCGGCGCCGCCGGCCGAGATCGAGGCCGACGCGGTCCGCTTCGCCGGACGGGACCTGCTCGGGCTTTCCGCCGAGGAGCGCCGCCGCATCCGCGGCCGCGAGATCGCCATGATCTTTCAGGAGCCGATGACCTCGCTCAACCCGCTGCTCCCCATCGGGCGACAGGTGGCCGAGCCCCTGCGGGTGCATCTGGAGCTGTCGGCCGCCGAGGCGCGCGACCTCGCCGCCACGTGGCTCGAGAAGGTCAAGATCCCCGACGCCCGTCGTCGCCTCGGAGACTTTCCGCACCAGCTCTCGGGCGGCATGCGCCAGCGGGTGATGATCGCCATGGCCATGGTCTGCCGCCCGCGGCTCTTGATCGCCGACGAGCCCACGACCGCCCTGGATGTCACCATCCAGGCCCAGATCCTCTCCTTGATGCGCGAGCTCAAGGAGGAGACGGGAACCGCGCTGCTGCTCATCACCCACAACCTGGGTGTGGTCGCTCAGACGGCCTCCCGCGTGGTGGTCATGTACGCGGGGCAGATCGTCGAGGAAGCGCCGGTCGCGCGGCTCTTCGAGGAGCCCTTCCACCCCTACACCCGGGGGCTCCTCCGATCGATCCCCGTTCTGGGCGGCCGCACGGGCCTTGAAGCCGGCCGTCTGGCCGAAATTCCGGGGCTCGTGCCGGCGATCACCGAGCGCCTCGCGGGCTGCCGCTTCGCCGGCCGCTGCCCGCATGCCTTCGCCCTCTGCCGTGAAAACGCCCCCCCGCTTTTCGCCATCGGTCCGGCGCATCACGCACGCTGCTGGCTGCAGGTTCACCCCGAACGGAGGCGGCGCGATGACTGAGAGGCCGCTGGTCCGCGCCGTGGACCTGACCAAGCGCTTCCCGATCGGAGGCGGGCTCTTTCGCCGGCCGCGGGCGTGGCTGCAGGCGGTGAACGGGGTCTCCTTTGCGATCTCCCGCGGCGAAAGCCTGGGGCTCGTGGGGGAGTCGGGCTGCGGCAAGTCGACGATCGGCCGCATGCTCCTCGGGCTGATCCCGCCCACCTCCGGCACGATCGCCTTCGACGGCATCGACATCGGCAAGCTCCCCCGCGCCGAGTTTTTGCGCCTGCGGCGGCGCATGCAAGTGATCTTCCAGGACCCCTACGCAAGCCTCGATCCGCGCATGACCGTCGAGGCCATCGTGACCGAGCCCCTCTTCGCCGGCCGTCCGCCGCGGCGCGCCGAACGGCGCCGCATCGCCGCCGGGCTGATCGAGCGCGTCGGCCTGCGGGCCTCCGATCTGGACCGCTACCCCCACGAGTTTTCCGGCGGCCAGCGGCAGCGGATCGGGATCGCCCGCGCCCTGTGCGTGCGCCCCGAGTTGATCGTGGCCGACGAGCCCGTGAGCGCGCTCGACGTCTCGATCCAGGCCCAGGTGATCAACCTGCTGCAGGACCTGCAGCGCGATTTCGGGCTCGCCTACCTGTTCATCTCCCACGACCTGAGCGTGGTCGAACACCTTTGCCGTCGCGTGGCGGTCATGTATCTCGGGGCGATCGTCGAGACCGCCCCCGCCTGGGACTTCAGCCGCCGGCCGCTTCACCCTTACACCGAGGCCCTGGTCGCCGCCGTGCCGGTTCCCGACGTGCGCCGCCCCCGGCCGCCGTTCCGCATGGAGGGCGATGTCCCCAGCCCCATCGATCCGCCGCCGGGATGCCCTTTCCACCCGCGCTGTCCCTACGCCTTCGACCCCTGCCCCCGCGCGACCCCTCCGCTCGTTGAGGCCGCGCCGGGCCGCGAGGTCGCCTGTTGGTTGAACGACGGCCGGGGGCTTTCCGCCCCTGCGACCGCCTCACCATCCCCCGCGAAAGGAGAACTTCACGCATGAGCCGTCCCAAGGTCACCATTCAGGACATCCAGAAAGCGAAAGAGGAGCAACGCAAGCTCGTCATGGTCACGGCCTACGACTACCCCTTCGGGTTGATGGCCGACGAGGCCGAAGTCGATATCGTGCTGGTCGGGGATTCCCTCGGCATGGTGGTGATGGGGCTTTCCGGAACGGTGCCGGTCACCATGGAGCACATGATCCACCACATCCAGGCCGTGATGCGCGGCTGCAAGAGCCCGCTCGTCGTGGGCGACATGCCTTTCATGAGCTACAACACCTCGATCCGCGAGGCGATCGCCAATGCGGGGCGGCTGATCAAGGAAGGCGGCTGCGACGTGGTGAAACTCGAAGGGGGGGTTCACTTCGCGCCCACGGTGGAAGCGATCGTCAAGGCGGGCATCCCCGTTCAGGGGCACATCGGCCTGACTCCCCAGACGGCGAGCGCGCTCGGCGGCTTCAAGATGCAGGGCAAGGACGCGGCGGCGGCCAAGCAGATCGTGGACGACGCCAAGGCCCTGGAAGAGGCCGGCGTCTTTTCGATCATCCTCGAGGCGGTCCCCGCGCCGCTCGGCAAGCTCGTCGCCGAGGCCGTCCGCGTGCCGGTGATCGGGATCGGCGCCGGCCCCGACGTCGACGGCCAGGTTCTCGTCACCCACGACATGATCGGCCTCTTCGACCGCTTCGTCCCCAAGTTCGTGAAGCAGTACACGAAAATCCGGCCGATCATCCTCGAGGCGCTGCAGGCCTACCGGAAGGAGGTGCAGGCCGGCGCCTTTCCCGGCCCCGAGCACAGCTTCAAGATGCCCGAGGCCACCCTGGCGGAGCTCAAGCGCCTGGTCGCAAAAGGCTGAACGAACCGGGGGAAAACGGAGAGCCTCAGATGCGGTGGAGCTCGAGCGGCTCGGCCAGCCGCCGGTTCGCCTGCGCGAGGCTCTCTTCGCTTCCGATCACGGCCACCGAGGCCCCCTTCAGCCCCTCGGGCAGCCAGCGTTCGGCCGCGGCCGCGACCGCACGGCGGTCGAGAGCGAGCAGCCGCGCCTTGAATTCGCGCCGCAGCTCGTCGGAGAGCCCGATCAGGCGGCGGGCGAAGGCCTTGCGGGCGGCGGGCCCCGGGGGGTCCGGTTTGTCGATGTCCGCGCAGACCTGGAGCAAGGCCTCGTGGATGTCGTTCTCCGTGACCTCCCCGCTCCGCAGGAAGGCCGGAGCGGCCTCGAAAACCGCGAGCGTCTCGACGATGTGCGGATCGCGGTAGGAGGCGAGGCTGAAGACGCCCTCCTCCGGGTTGTAGACGGCGAACCCGCCGTAAGCTCCGCCCTTCTCGCGGATCTCGCGGTGAAGAAAGAGCGCGCGCAGCAGTTTCGCGGTCACGGCAAGCGCGGGGGCGTCCTCGTGGGCGAAGCGCACGACCGGAAGGGAGGCGGCGACGAAGTTCACGGCCGTCGCCGTGCTCCAGCCTTCGCGGATGCGCGGGCCGTGGGACTCCGGGCCGTCGAGGCGGAAACGGCGCTCCCCTTGCCCGGGCAATGCGGGCAAGAGCGCCGCGGCCTGCTCCTCCGCCGCCCGCACGGCCGCCTCTTCGCCGATCAGGGCGAGCTCCAGGTTCGGACGCCGGAACAGGGCCTCGCCCAGGCGCGACAGCTTCGCCGCGAGAAGATCGAGGCGCTTCGCGTCGAGCGTCTCGGTCAGCCGCTTGACGGCGAGCAGCTGGTGGATCCCCCCCCAGGCTTCGCTCAAGGCCCGGGTGCGCGAGAAGTTGCGCTCGGCGAGCGAAATCGCCAGCCGGTGTCCCTGGTGCACGACCCCGGCTTCGAGCCCCGCGCGGTATTCGAGGAGAAGATTTCGCAGCCGGGTGCGGTCGCCGAAGTCGTATTCGGCGAGGAGCTCGGTCAAGAGCGCGAACATCGGCTCCAGGTTTCTCTCCAGGGCCTTCGCCGAGAGGGTCGCAAACGCCAGGGCTTCCCCTTCCCCGTCGAATGCGCTGTGCGGCGCCGCCGTCAGTCCCAGACCGCCGGTCACGGCCTCGATCCAGCGCGCCATGGCCGCATAATCGCGGCGACGGGTCCCGATCCTCGTGAAGCTGTGGCAGAAGAAGGAAACGAGGGGGTGCAGCTCTTCGGGAATGCCGCCGCCGCCGGCGGCGGCCGCGAGGTAGAAAATCCCGGAGGTCGGCTGCTCGAAGCAGAGCAGCGGAAGCGTTTCGCCCCCCCGGCTCGGAGAGACGCCGGGAACCTCGGAGGGAATGTCCTCCCGCGCGAGCGTCGGAAGACAGGAGAGATCCTCGCGCGCCTCCTGCAGGCGGCGCAAGGCCTCGGCCTGCTCGCGCACGCGCCGCTCCTGCTGCGGGTCAAGACCGCGGCGGATCTCTTCGAGCAGCCGTTGCTCGCGCTCCTCCTCGCGTGCGGCGAGCTCCGGGTCGGGGTGCAGCGCGAAGCGCAGGCGGTGCGGGTTTGCGAGAAACCAGCGCTCGATCCGGCCCTCGAAGAAGCGGCCGTGCTCGACGCCGCGCCGGATCGCGGCCAAATCCTCCTCGAAACGAAGCACCCGCAGAGGGTCCCCGCCGTGGATCCAGGGGCCGGCGATCTCCAGCAGCAGTTTCAAACCGTAGGGGTAGGGGGTGTTGGTCACCTCGCGGCGGTGAAATTCCAACTGGTGGATCGCGGCCTCGATGCGCTCGGGCTCGATGCCGTCGGCGACAAGCCGCCCGAGCGTTTCGAGGACGATCCCTTCGACGGCCTCCTCGTCTGCGGCGCGCACCTCTTTCAGGCCGGCGGCGAACCGGGTGTCCCGCGGTTCGGGGTCGAAGCCGGAGCCGTCGGAAAGCGCCGCCCCCAGCCCGGAATCGATCAGCGCCTTGCGCAACGGGGCGGCGGCGGTTCCGAGAAGCATCTGGTCGAGCAGGACGAGCGCCAGCACCTCGGCCGTGTCGCGGACGTCGCAGGCGAGCCAGGCGACGCAGGCCTGGTGCTTTTGGGTCGGGTCCTCCCCCGGGGGGATCGGGTAGGCGGCCGCGGCCCTGCGCGGTGCATTCCAGCGCGGCTGGGGGGCGACCTCCGGGGCGGCAGCCGCCGCGGCGAAGCGCGTGAGCACCTGCCGTTCGACGAAGGCGAGATGATCCTCCAAGGGCAGGTCCCCGTAGCTGTAGAAAAAGGCGTTGCTCGGGTGGTAATGGCGGCGGTGGAACTCCCGCAGGCCCTCCCAGGTGAGCCGCGGGATCTCCTGCGGGTCCCCGCCCGAGTTGTGGGCGTAGGTCGTGTCCGGGCAAAGGGCCTGCTGCAGGCGGCGGACCATGACCTGGTCGGGCGAGGACATCGCCCCCTTCATCTCGTTGTAGACGACCCCCCGGAAGACGAGCCGCTCGGAGCCCCCCGATCCGGGTTCGAACTCCAGACGGTGGCCCTCCTGGCGGAAGCTCAGCTCCTCCAGACGCGGGAAAAAGGCCGCATCGAGATAGACCGAAAGCAGGTTGGCGAAGTCCTTGCGGTTCTGGGTGGCGAAGGGATAGGAGGTCCAGTCGGAGCTCGTAAAGGCGTTCATGAAGGTGCTCAGGCTGCGCTTGAGCATGGCGAAGAAGGGGTCGCGGACGGGGTAGCGCTCCGAGCCGCAGAGAACGACGTGCTCGAGGATATGGGCGACCCCCGTCGAGTCGGCGGGCACGGTCCGGAAGGTGACGCCGAAAGCGTTCTCCCGGTCGTCCCGCTGGATGTGGATCCAGCGTGCGCCGGTCGGACCGTGGCGCAGCTCGTGGAACACGGCCCGGATCCAGGCAAGTTCCTCGACCCGTCGCACCTCCCAGCCCTGGATCGTGGCCCCGGGAAGAAAGGGCTGTTGCGCACCGCGCTCGATCGACGCCATGCCGCCTCCGCCACCGTGCAAGGATAATTGCGTTTACGCCGCGACGTAGAGGCCGCGTCCCTGCCGCTTGATCTTGCCCAGCTTGTAGAGCCGGAAGAGGATGTTGCGGATTTTCTTGTCGACGAAACCCGTCTTCGCCTGGATGTCGGCGAAGGTCATGCCGTTGCGGGAACGGCGGATGGCCTCGAGCACCAGGTCGGTCGCGGACCCCGCGGCCAGCCGGGCCGCCGCGCGTCTGCGGATCGCCACCCCCGAGGCGGCCTGGGCGACGAGCGTTTCCAGCCGGTCGAGACGGTTCAAGATCTTTTCCACATCCCTCTTGGTAGGAATCTGATAGGTCTGCATGAAGAACTTGACCATGGCGTCGAAGCTGACCGATTTTCCTTTTCTGCGGATCATAAGCCCTCCTTCCCGCGCCGGAGGTTGACCGTCGCATCCGGCGGATGGGGCAACCTAAACAGCGGAACTAGAAATGTCAAGCAATCCGTCGGCTTATCGGAAGAAATCGGGATTGCCCGGCGATGCACGACCTGCTACGAAAAAGAGAAAACGGATTCCTCCGGGAGCATCCGCCATGAGCTCGCCGCGCACGATTCTCGCCGCCTGCGGTCTCCGGCCCCGCAAACGCCTGGGACAGCACTTTCTATCCGATCCCGCCGTCCCCCGGGCGATCCTCGCCCGGGCGGGGATCGGCCCGCGAGAGCCCGTGCTCGAAATCGGTCCCGGTCTGGGAGCCCTGACTTTCCCCCTGGCGGAAGCGGGGGCGCGGGTGACGGCGGTCGAAAAGGATCCGGAGCTCGGCCGGCTGCTGCGGGAGCGGCTTTCCGCCGCGGGGATCGACAACGTCCGGGTGATCGAAGGCGACATTCTCGCGATCGATCTTGAGGCGCTCGCGCAGGAGGCGGGGGGGCGGCTCAGCGTCTTCGGGAACCTCCCCTACAACATCTCCTCGCAGGTCGTGATCCGCCTGATCGAGGGGCGCGCGCACATCGCACGCGCCGTGTTGATGTTTCAGCGCGAACTCGCCCTCCGCCTGCGCGCAGCCCCGGGGGGGAGGCAGGGAGGTAGAATCTCGGTGCTTTTGGCCCTCACCGGAAAGGTGCGCCCTCTCTTGCGCGTGGGACCGGGGGCTTTCCAGCCGCCGCCGAAGGTGGACTCCGAGGTCCTCGAGATCCGCTTCGCCGACGAGCCCGCGTTTCCCCCCGAGGCCGAAGGCCCCCTCTTCCGCCTCGTCGCGGCGGCCTTCGGGCAGCGCCGCAAGACGCTGCGCAACGCCTTGCGCGCCGCCTTTCCCCGCCTCGAGCCCCGGCGTCTCGACGCGGCGCTCTTGGCCTGCGGAATCGACCCGCAACGCCGGGCCGAGACGCTCTCTCCCGCTGAGTTCGTGCGGCTCTCCGCGCGTCTGAACGGCTGAACGCTTGCCTTTTTCCCGTCGGAAGGCCCTTACGGCAACAGGCGCGCGATCGATACCGTCCGCTCGCCCAGCATGTGGACGTAGCTTCCCTTCTCGTTGTCGTACCAGCCGTAGATTACGGCCTGGGTGATGGGGATGCGCACCACGGGGCTCGGCAGTCCGGCGATCGCCTGCGCCGGAAACCCGGGCACCTTGGCGAGATCGAGGCGGGCCTCGGCCGTTCGGGTGTGCGTTTCGCTTCCCTCGATGATCGCCGCCGCGCGCGGCAGCCCGATGATGTCGGTCGAGACGTTTTGCTCTTCGCTGTAAAGGAGATAGCCCTCGGCGCTTTCCTCGGCGGTCCGGCGGTAGACCGCATTCACCGCCGCGCGGTCGATCCGCGCACCCCCCGGTTCCTCCTGGAAGTTGACGACGAGAAGGATCAGCGAGCCCGTGCTGGTCGGAATGCGCACGGACTCGGCGATGAAAGGGATCTCCTTCATCTGCGGGATGACCAAGCGCAGGGCGTTCGCCGCCCCGGTCGTGGTCAGGATGATGTTGTTGAGCACGCTGCGGTTCTTGCGCAGATCCCCTTTGCCCGCCTCGGGCGGGCGGTCGAGGACCGGCTGGGAACTCGTCGCCGCGTGCACCGTGGCCATGGAGGCCGAGAGAATGCGGCCGGCGCCGAAGGCGTCGATCAGCGGCTTCATCATGTGCGCCAGACACGTCGTCGTGCAGGAGGCGGCCGAGACGATCCGGTGGCGCCGCGGATCGTAATCGTTGCCGTTGACCCCCATCACGGTCGTGATCGCATCCGACGGAAACGGAGCGCTCTTGTCTTTGGCCTTGAAGGGCGCGGAGACGACCACCTTCTCGGCTCCGGCGGCGAGGTGCCCGCGCACGGAGCCCCGGGGGTCGGCCTCGTCGGCCGCGGGGTCGAGGAACTTTCCGGTCGTGTCCACGACGAGGCGCACCCCGAGCCGCCCCCAGCCGATCTCCGCGGGATTGCGCTTCTCGCGCAGGATGCGGACCCTCACCCCGTCGACCCGCAGCGTGCCCGCGGCTTCGTCGAGATCGGAGATGACCGACGGCGCCCGGTGCCCGTGGAGGAAGGCGTGCAGCCGACCGTAGGTCGAGTCGCGCTCGATGTACTGGGCGATGTCGGCCAGCGACCGCCCCGCCGGGCGGCCGAGGTTCACCACGATTTCGGGGAACGCCCGGCGCGCGACCTGGTCCCAGAGGGTCAACTTGCCGATACGCCCCAGTCCGTTGATCCCGAGCGGAAACGAAAAGGTGTCCGATGGCGTCATCTCAGGCCTCCTTGACCGGCAAGAATCCGCGGTAGACCGATCCTTCCTGGCCGTCGATGCTCAGCGGGTCCCCGGAGCGGATCACGGCCGAAGGGAAACGGCAGCATTTTTCTCTCTCGTCGCAAACCAGTTCCTCGCAGCCGACGACACAGGTCTTGCCGAGCCGATGGGCGACGATCGCCGCATGCGAGGTCAGCCCGCCCCGGGCCGTAAGCAGCCCGTCGGCGGCGTAAATTTCGCGGATATCGTCGGGGACGGTGTCGGTGCGCGCGAGGATGAGGCGGGTGGCGGGCTCGCGGCTGCGCCAGCTTTCGATCTCCTCCAGGCTGAAGACCAGCCGCCCGCTCAAGGCCCCGCCGCTGACGCCGATCCCGTGGCCGAGCAGAAGCTCCTGCGGAGGAGCCTCGAAAGCGAAGCGCAGCACCCGCGGGCTTTCGCGGATCGCCATGTCGCGCGTCTGAAGCATGTAGAGGTCCTCGGCCGCCGGGCCCTCGAAGGTGAACTCGATCTCCTGGGGGCTCCAGCCCTGCTCTTCGATCAGGATCTGGGCCCAGCGTTTGAGCTCGCGGAAGATCGCCGGGAAATGGGTTTCGAGCGTGATGTCGGTGTCGCGCATTTCGATCTCCTGCTGGAAGATCGAAACGGGCATCGTGCGCACCAATCCCGAAACGACGTCCTCCCCCTGGTTTGCGGTCGTAAAATCCCCCCACAGCCGAAGCACGTCCCCCGACCAGCGCGGGTTGTGGGTGAAGATGACCCCGGTGCCCGATTCCGGGGAACGGTTGCCGAAGACCATCGCCTGCACGGCGATCGCCGTGCCCCAGTCGTCGGAAATCCCCATGATGCGGCGGTAGGCGCGCGCCTTCGGGGATTCCCAGGAGTTGAGAACGCGCCGGACGGCGAGCAGCAGCTGCTCGAAGGGATCGTCGATCACCGCGACCCCGGCCTCCTCGATCAGCCGGCGGTAGGCGAGCGCCGCCTCGCGCATCTGGTCTCCGGAGAGCAGCCGCTTGAGCGGAACCCCCCAGCGTTTTTTGCAGGCGTCGATGACCGCGTCGAAGGCGTCGCGCTCGAGGTCGTGCGCCATGCCGTAGCTCTGCAGAAACCGGCGGTAGCAGTCCCAGGCGAACCAGGCGTTCCCGGTCCGCTCCGCCAGCCCCCGCGTGACCGCCTCGTTGTTGCCCACGTTGAGCAGCGTGTCCATCATCCCCGGCTGGGAGATGGAGGCGCCGCTGCGCACCGAGAGCAAAAGCGGGCGCCGCGGGTCCCCGAAGCGCAGCGCCGTCTTCTCCTCGAGGCGTCGCAAATGCGCCAGCACCTGCTCGTGGAAATTGCGTCGCGCCGGCTCGTAAGACTCGATCACCTCGCGGCAGCGAAAAACCTCGGTGGTGATGATGAAGCCCGGCGGGACCCGGAATCCCAACCGCCGGAGGCGCACGAGGTTGAAGCCCTTGGTGCCGAGATGGATCACGCCGGCTACGGAGGAGGGCGGCTCGTCGATCGCCACCACGCCGTGCCGCGGATCGTAGAGCAGCAGCTGGTGGACGCGGTCGCGCGGCAACATCTCGGACTGGCGGTAGAGCGTCTGCAGGATGCGGGCGAGGAAGCGGTCCAGGGGTTGGAGGCCGGGGGTCTCGGCGATGCGGTCGCGGAAGAAGATCTCGGTGATGCGGTGCCGCAGCCGTTCGAGGTCCTCCACCGGTTCCCGCGGCAGGTATTTCGGCAGCACCCGGTCGACGACCTGGGGCAGAATGCGATTCAGGTTCGCCCCGTGCAGGTTGTTGAAGTAGTCCTTGACGATGTTCTGCACGGCGAGCGTGAAGCCTTTGAAGATGTCGAGATACTGGGTCAGGGTGAACCCCCGGACGGCGAGGGAGTCGGCAAGGAACTCGAGCTGACGCTCGAACTCCACGGAGCGGATCCCGTCCAGGCGCAACGCCCGATCGAAGAGGCGCAGCACCTCGAGGATCTCCCCGAAGGTGGCCTTGGTGATCAGGCCGAGATCGATCTCCTCGACCAGGTCCTCGAAGAGCACCTGGACCCGCGCCTCGAGGCGCAGAGCGAGCCCCAGGCAGTCGAATTTCATCTCGTGGTAGCTGCCGTACATCGAGGGGATGTCGATCGTGATGTGCCGCTTCTGGTAGATGTCCTCGCGGACCGGAAAGCGCTCGCCGGAGAGAACGACCGCCTTCAACCGCTCGGCGGCCGCCAGCAGCCCCTCGAGCCTCCGGAAGCGGTCGGGCTCGGAGAGGGCCTCTTCGAGGCGATCGATTCCGGGGATCCCCTCGGTGCGCAGCGAGGCGAGGTAGACCTCCAGATCGACGATGTCGCGGTGGTATTTCTGGTGCAGCAGGCGGTAGAATTCGACGACCAGAGCAAAACGCCGCCGGTCGAGCTCGGAGACCCCGGGGACGAAGCCGAGCAGCGCCTCCAGCTCCGCGGGAGATCGCGTCAGGAGATCGTCCGGGATGCGCACCCCTTTTTTCGCCAGCCGCTGGACCAGCCGGTGCAGGCCCTTGACGTAAGGCCCCTGCGAGTCGATCTGCCGGTGGATCGAAGGCGGGACGAACGCGGCGAGCTCCTCGCGGTCGAGATCCTTCCAGAAGCGGAACACGGCCTCCACGAAGGCGATGATGCGGCTGGAACTCTCGACATGGCTCTGCTTGCGCAGGAAATGCACGAGCGGGTCGCGACGCTGGAGGAGCTCGTCGACCTGGGTGGAGACGTCGCGCAAGCGGCCCTCGGCGCCGATGTCGTTGAAGAACACCGGCAGCAGCCGCACGAGCTGCTTGACCAAGTGGTAGACGGGCTCGATCGGGCTGTCGAGCAGCGCGGTCACGTCCCGCGGAAAGAGATCGACGTCGCGGATGAAAACGCCTTCGAGCGCCAGATGGATCACCAGCGCCGAGAGCAGCCGCGTGGAGCGCTTCGGGTTGCGCTTGATCAGCTCGAGCCAGGTGCGGATGTTCTGCAGGTGGGCGCCGTTCGCCTGGATGCGCCACTCCTCGTCCACGCCCTGCACCGCGGGCGGTTGAAAGCCGAAGTCGATCAGGGCGTCGATGAAGAAGTTGAGCAGATCGGCGTCCTCGGTGCGGTAGACCCCCAGGCCCATGTTGAGCAGGCAGTCGAGCGCCGTCCCCGGAAAAGCCCCGCCGCGGGCCTTGAGGATGGAGATCGTCTTTCGCAGGAGCTGCTGGATGTTGCGGTAGTGATCGTTCACGATGATCCAGGTCACGGCCTGGTTGATCTCGCGGAGCATTTCCTCGTGGAGCACCGCCAGCCCCGAGAGGTTCATGATCTGAAAGAGGCAGATCAGCTCGAGGTGCCGGCCGCGGGAGGGGTCGGCTTCGGCTTCGCGCAAACGCCGGGGGATGCGGCGGTAGGTTTCGACGAAATGGGCGAAGGCCGGGAGCGCCAGCAGCCGGCGCGCGGCCGCGGAGGTGTCCAGCCCGGGGCCGGCGGCGATCTCCTCGAGGGTCTCCCGCCAAGCGGCGATCCGGCGGTGGGAGATCTCCTCGAAAAAGGCCTCGACCGGGCCGCTGCCGCCGAACTCCGCCGCCTCCCGGCGGAAGACCTCCGCCGGGTCGGGCTCCTGCGCCCAGATCTCGTAGGTCCGCCGCAGGCAGCGGAGGAGAAGCCGATTGACCGCCTCCCAGTCCCGCTCCTCCTCCACGGCCTGCTCGGTCATCAGCGCGGCAAGACGCGGCAGGCTGTAATAGCTTTTCACCAAAAGATCGAAGGGCGCCTCGGGCAGCGCGAGCATCCGCTCGCAGAAGGAGAGCAGCAGGCTTCGAAACGGCGGGCTTTTCCGGCCCGCCTCGCGCACGAGCGTCTGCAGATAGCGCAACAGGTCGTCGGCGGCGGCCGCCCGGACTTCGGGCGATTTCGCCTCGGCCATGGCCTGCAGGAACACCCCGCCCAACATCCCGGCCGCCTCCACCCCCCGCGGGTGGGAGCGCAGCAGCCGGACGTAGTCGAGGGCGTAACGGCGCGCCTCGGCGAGCACGACTTTCCAATTCCGGTAGGGGTGGGAGAGCTCCCGCAGGAAGCCGTTTACGGACTCGACCAGACCGTAGTAGGCGCTCATCACCTCGCACAGCACTTCGTAGCGGGGATCGACGACGACCTCCACCCGGGATTCGGCGAGGTTGGCCTCGAGGGCCTGAGATCGGATTCGGGGGACGGAGTCCATTGAGGATCGACCCGGCGCGGAATGCGGGCCGCAAACCGATCGGCTCGCCTCTTCCGGCCTCGCCATCAGGGGACGGCTGCAGTCTACCAACGGCGCGGGGCGCTGGCAAGTCGCCGGAAACGAAACCGGGCCCCTCCCGGCGAATCGGGAGGGGCCCGGCTGGGGGCATCGGGGGCTCGCCGCGGGGGCTTCAGACCTCCAACCAGGAGTCGGAGTAGAGCGTTTTCCCGAGGATGACGTTCACCGTTTTGACGTAGTGCTGCATCTCCTGGGGCAGGGAAGCGAGCTCCGGGGTTTCGCCGTCCATCACGCGGTAAATCAGATCCACGATGTCCGGGCGCCGCCCCTTGGCGATCGCGATCAGCTGGTCGTCCAGAGGATCGGCGATCACGGAGTACATCCCGTATTTCTGCAGCATGACCATGTACGTCTGATTCAGGATCGGCCGCAGGTGACCGGGCGGGCCGTTCGAGATGTTGGAGAGTCCGCAGGTGCTTTTCGCGCCGGGAGCGATGTCGGGAAGCATGGCCTGGAAGTTCATCAGGCTGACCGCCTGGGGCTGCTGGATGTTCACCGGGGTCACGATCCCGTCGACCCAGATCTTCTCGTTGGGGATGCCCGCCTCGTTGGCATGGTAGAGCAGATCGACGCAGAGGGCGGCGCGCTCGTTCTCGTCGCGGGGCAGCCCGTCCGGCCCCCACATGAGGGCGATGAAATCGGCGCCGGTGTCCCGGGCGATGGGGATCATCCGCTGGTAGCGCTCGGGGCGGGCCATGATCGAGTTGATCAGAGGCGGCTGGGGGGTCGGTTTGTAGACCTTGAGCGCGGCCTCGATCGCCTCGATGTTCGAGGTATCGAGCGCCAGGGGAATTTCGGGGACGACCTCCTGCACGGTCTTCACCACCCAGGGCATCAGCTCATGGCCTTCCTTTTTCGCCGGCCCCAGGTTGATGTCGATGTAATCCATGCCCTTCGACTGCTGGAGCAGGGCCTCCTCCTGGATCGGCTTGGGGTCGCGTTCCTTGAAGGCCCGGCCGATTTTCTTGGAGATGACGTTCAGGCTCTCACCGATCAGTATCATGCGATCCTCCCTCTCGCAGGAAGTCGGCGGGCGACGGCCTCGAAGGGCCGGCTCCCCCGTTTCAACGCGCCTTCAGAAAGGCCGGGATGTGCGCGGCCTCCCGGGGCCCGACGGTGACCTTCCAGCCGGGCAGCTCCTCCTCCATGTCGCCGGCGATGGCCGCGGCGTAGCCGGGGATGATGACCTCGCGGGTTTTCGTCTTTTCCTCGATGCCGCTTTTCTTCACGAACTGGCCGACGTCGTCGCCGGAGAACTTGCCCGCGGCCCAGGCGGTCATGACCGAAAGCCCTTCGGAGTCCTTGATCAGAAGGTAGGAGGGCACCCGGCTCGATTCGATTTCGCCGGAGACGATGAAGTAGGTGAGGGCGAAGTTCGTGGTCACGAGCACCGGCGAATTCTCGTTCGGGTTGTTGATCTCGTAGATCCCCTGGGTGACGGTCATCGGCCGCTGCGGGTCGGTGAAGATGTTGAGCCGCTCGAGAAGCAGCGGAAAGAGGCTCTCGCCGGCGAAATCGGAGAGCACCACGATCCCGCCGTATTTCGCCACGAAGGTCGCGGCGAGCATCGTCTCGACGTCGAGGTTGGAGGCCATCTCGCAGGGAAAGACGATCGTCGGGAAGCCGAGCGCGCGGTTGCCGTCTTTGAGCGCCGCCCGGCGGATGGCGACCATGTCCTCGTGCGCCTGCTTGAGCTCGCGGCTGCCCGGATCGAGAACCAGGTCCTTCAACCCCATCGCCGTGAGTTTCTGCGTGAGCGCCACGAGATCGGGCACGGAGGGAGCCTTGACGGCGAGCGGAAGGCCGCTTTCCTTGGCGAGCGCGCCCATGGCGTCGAGGTTCGCGGCGGTCGCGGCGTAAAGGAGCGGCCGCTTGAAGCCGGCGGCGGCCACCCCGGCCTTCATCACGGCGGGATCCTCGGTCAGGAGGATCAGGTTGAACTCCGAGGTCTCGGCCACGGTCTTCGCCGTGCGCGCGAAGGGCTCGGCGCCCTTTCCCGTATCCTGCACGGCCACGAGCTCGGGGCGCAGGTTGAGCCCCACCCGCTCGTACTGGAAGGCGTTCCAGGTTTTCAGGCGCCGGCCGAGCTCGCCGGGGTCGAGGTCGGCCGGCACCCGGGCCGCAAGCAGGGTCGGGTTATAGAAGGTCTTCTCGTGCCGGTACTGCACGGTCTCGCCGCCGGCCGTCGCCTGACGCACGCCTTTGCCGATCCCGACCGGCCGGATCGGCGGGGCGGCGGCCTCGGAGAGTGCGGCCCGCGCCTCCTCGGAGACATAGGGGCAGCTGTCGAGCTCGGCCTTGCCCGAGGCGAGGTTCATCGCGAACGCGAGGCAAGTCGGAACGCCGCATTCCTTGCAGTTGGTCTTGGGAAGCAGCTTGAAGATCTGGATTCCGGTGAGGGCCATGTCGTTCTCCTTCCCGTCATGCGGTGCGCCCGGCCGGGGCCCCGGCGGACGTTCGGCGCCGAGGCCCCGGGTCCGAAGCCCGGGTTCATCCGCCGATCAGCGGCTCCATCGAAAGCGCGGGGTGCTTCTTCTCCTGGAGGAAGGGGAGAATCTCCTCTTCCGTCGTACCCACGGTCTCGTCGGCGATCCGGTCGATCAGGTCGGGGATCCCGATTTCCTCCCCCCGCTTGAGCAGCCGCTCGCGCAGCTCCTCCTTGAGCATCTTGGGCATCCACACGAGCCGCTTGATCCCGCCGTCGCCGGCGATGAACTTGCGCTGGGTGATGTTGTACTTGGAATGGCCGACGAATCCCGGCGAGGACTGCCCCCCGCCCATGACCCCGGCCAGGGTCGTGAACTTCATGCCGCAGGGGGTGTCCCCGGTGTACTCGCGGTTCACGGTCATGATGCCGTTGCAGGAAGGGAGCATCGCCGCGATGCATTCGCAGCAGCCGCAGGTCGTCATCGGGCTGTGCACGAGGGAGTAGAAGTTGTAGTGCGAAACCGCCCCGCGCGAGGCTTTCTGGACGAACTCGTTCACCCCCTTCCACTGCCCGAGCTTGGGGTCGAGGCACTCGCCCTTGACGATGGGCTGGTTGGGGCCGGTGGGGTTGATCTCGTAGGAGGCCTTGCAGTCCATCCAGTTGTAGGCGCCGCACAACCCGGTGCGCTCCGGGCTCACGGTGCAGACGTGGCTCGGGGCGAAGGACTGGCAGAGGGTGCAGGAGTAGTAGATCTCGACGTCCTCGTCGGTCATCTTCTCCACGCGGTCGTCGCGCTGCTTGTATTCGGCCCGCGCCCGCTGCGTCAGCTTGTCCACGTCTTCCTTCTTGGTGAAGAGCGTGACCTGCACTTTATCCACGATCTTGGTGAAGTCCTGATGGAACTTGGCGTGGAGCACGACGCCCAGGTGCTTGAGGGAGAAGCCTTTCTGGACGGCCGCCTTGCTCACCCGGATCCAGGCGATGTCGCGCTGGCCGATGTGCATCACCCCCTGAATGTAGTTGATCAGGTGGTGGATCTGGCGCTCGAGGATCGGCTCGAAGTCGGTCTGGAACTCCCGGCCGGCGATCTGGACGAAGATCCCGAGCGGCATCGCGCCGCCCTCCTTCACCTGGTCGATGTCCGGCCCGACGAGGACCACCTTGCCGTCCTCGATCTCGTTCATCTCGGCCATTTTGACGAGCTCGGTGCACTGGGTCTTGCCGCCGCCCATCTGGCAGTAGAGGTCCTGGCCGCGCACACGCTCGCCCTCGTAGGCCGGGCCGAAGGAAAGCGGGATGTCGATCTGGGTCACGGTCACCTTGAGGCCGCGCACCTCGATCGATTTCTGGACGATCTCCGAATGGGGGACGTTCGAGACGACGTGCTCGTAAGTGCAGATGCCCGTCGGCAGAACCTGGGGAATGTCGGTGTCGGCGATCGTGGGAAAGCCCCAGTTGATGGCCCCGGCGGCGGCCGCGGCCCAGTCGGTGCCCACTTCGCCCAGCGCGTTCACGAAGGCGAAAATGCGGTTCTTGTTGTAGAGGAGCATGCGGCGGTAGTCGCCCGGCTGAACCCCGCCGAAGGCCATGGCCGCCCGGTTGGCGAAGCCGAGGGCGAAGATCGCCGAGGAGATGTCGGGTCCGAAGGGGACGATCCGCGTGTTCCAGCCGATCTGGACCCCGGCCTGCAAGAGCTGCTGGGCGACGGTCGTGTGGTTGTGATTGGCGGCGAGAAAGACGTAGAGACCGCGGCGCTGATATTCCTCGACGATCAGCTTGGCCGTCTCGGGGTCCGGGGCGGCGCCGACGATGGCCGCGAATCCCGGAGCGGAGCCGTCGACGAACTCGACGCCGCGCTTGCGGAAAACCGTGTCGTCGGCCGCGCCCAGCCAGATCTTGCCCGCCTCCTCGTCGATCTCCTCGGAGTGCAGATAGAAATCGGGCTCGTTCAGGTAGCGCAGGGCCTCGCGGATCTCGAAGCAGAAGAGCGCCGCCATGCCGGCGTCCAGAAGCGGCCCGAGGTAGGGCAGGTGGTTCATGCCCTTGATGTGCGGCGGCAGCAGTTTGCGGGCGACCTCCAGCACCTGTTTCATGTCCTCGAGTTTTTCGACTTTGATGCCGAGCAGCGAATAGATCACGGGCAGGTAGTAGGCGGTGTTGGGAAATCCTACGGGAGTGTCGGCCTGGAAGGTTTCGAGGGCTTTTTTGTATTCGCCCTCGACTTGGGAGACGATGTTGTAGGCACCTTGGATCGCGGCAAATGCTACCAGTTTCGACATGCAGGGTTCCTCCTTCGTTGAGGATGATGGAAGATCCGGGTTCGTCCCGCGCGTTCCTCCCGGTCGCGGCCGCCTACCGGTTGCGGCGGTGGATCCAGGAGAGGTTCTCGATCAGCCGCTCGACCACCGTCTGCGGCTCGACCGCGGGGGCCTTCGGGCCCCGGGCCGGGGATTCGGGCCGCGGTTTCTCCTGGGGTGCGGCCGACGGCGCGGCGGCGTGTTGGGCGGCGCGGGCTTCGCGCTCTTTCGCCCGTTGCTGGCGGATGCGCTCGAGTTCGCCTTCGAGTTTCGCCTTCGCCTCGGCTTCGGCCTGAGCTTTGGCCTCGGCCTCCGCCTTCGCGCGGGCCTCGGCTTCCGCCTTCGCTTTGGCTTCCGCTTCCGCCTTCGCGCGGGCTTCGGCCTCGGCTTTGGCCTTCGCCTCGGCCTCGGCTTTGGCCTTCGCCTCGGCTTCCTCGCGGGCACGGCGCACAGCCTCGTCCTCCGCCGGCGCGGCCTTCGGCCCCTCGGGGACGGCCGCGGGCTTCGGGGCGGCGGCAGCGGGCTTGGCCTCCGCGGCGGGTGCCGCCGCAGGCTTCGGGGGCGGCGCCGGGGCGGCCTTGGCCTCGGCGGCCGGCTTTTTCTCCTTCTCTTCGGGAATCGTCAAATCGGGGGCCGGGGCGAGCGCGGCGAGATCCACGGCAACCGCCGGCAGGCGCTTGGCGATCGGGGCGATCTGACGGGCATCCCCGCCGCTCAAGATCAGGCCGATGTAGCTCTTCACCAGCCGCACCGACTCGGGGTGGCGCAGGATGAGGATGTCGGAGCCCGCCATCAGGTAAGCCACGGCGGCCGTCGTCTCCATGAGCACCGCCCGACGCTCCGGATCGCCCAGAGTCGGGGCGTCCGCGGCGCCGAGCTTGGCCTCCTTGCTCTTCCAGACCTCGTTGCCGATGTTGTTCACGATCGGCAGCTGGAGCTTGTCGTCGCCCTGGGCGAGGGCGGCCATGCGGAGGCGTTCCATGACGGAGTACGTGTACTCCAGGCCGTAGCCCAACCCGCCGGTCGTGGGGTCGATCAGCATCCGCTGCGGCGGGACCCCCAGGTTTTCGAGGAGGATGTTGATCTGCTTGGCGAGATTGACGTCGATCGGCGAGGAGGCGATGACGAAGTGCCCGAAGCCCATGGCCGCCGCCCCGATCGCCTTGTGGTTCTTGTCCTCGACCGGCCCGAGGATGAGATTCATCCCCTGGCAGGCCTCGGCGATCTTTTTGAGGACGGCCTCATCCTTTTCCACGTTGGCGCAGCCCCAGACGATCAGCGGCACCTCGACCGCCGCACGCACCTTCCGGACGGTTGCCACCGCCTCCTCCGCGGAGGCGTTGCGGCCGTTCGGATCGATGCTTTTCAGCTGCAACGCGATCAGCTCCGCTCCGTATTCCGCGACGCACTTTTTCGCCCAGGCCGCCGGGTCGGCAAGGACGCCCCGAAAGGGGGCGATCGCCGCCTCGGGCCAGTCCTCCGGTTCCATGTCCCAGACCTCCATCGCCACGCGCGGAGGGTGGGGCATTTTCCCCTCGAACTGGTAAAAGGGGTAACAGCTCTCGCCGCCGACGGTAACGGCCTTCGGGCCGTCTCCCAGCGTGATCTCCCTGATCCTGCCGCTGTAGGATTCCTTGAAGAATTGCCAGCCCAACGTTCCCTCCTTTGGCATGTGAACCGGTTCGCTTGACGGACCTCGCCCCTTCGTGGGTTCACCGGTCGATGGGAACCGCCCTCGGTGAATTCAACTTTTCTTCTTCAGGATCCCCGGAATGAAAAACGACCGCAAAATCGGCGTGTAAGGATCACCCTTTAGAAGATGGAGGGTCCCTTTGTCAAGTGCGGAGGGGGGGGCCGTTTCCGGGTTCTTCTCGGGTTTCGCCGCGGCGTGCGGCGAGTCTCGCCTTCACGCGTGGAAAGCGGTCGATATCGGTGTGGGGCAGAAACAGGGCGGCGATGTAGTTGTCCATGTAGGAGGGGGTCTCGGAGAGCTCGAAGTTCGTCATGCGACGCACGACCGCCACCACGTCGCGGCGCACGCGGTTGGTGAGCGAGGCCATCTTGGCCCCCAGAAGAGAGCCGTTTCCGAGGTAGGTGACCCGCGCGGGGTCGATCTCGGGCAACAGGCCGATCGCCATCGCCTTTTCGAGGTCGATGTAGCTGCCGAAACCGCCGGCGAGGATGATGCGCTCGATGTCCCCGACGCCCAGGCCCACCTCGCCGAGCAGCGTCATGCAGCCGCTGTAGATCGCGCCCTTGGCGCGGATCAGGTTTTCGATGTCGATCTCGGAGAGCGTGATGTCGCGCTCGATCTGGGTCTCCTCCCGCCAGGCGATCACGTATTCCCGGCAGCCGTCGGCCTCGCGGATGCGGGGGGTGCGGAGCGCGGGGTCGAACTTGCCGCGGCTGTCGATCACGCCGGTTTCGAAGAGCACGGCGACCGCCGAGATCAGCCCCGAGCCGCAGATCCCCTTCGGCCGCACCCGGCCGATGGTGACGATCATCGGCTCGAGCGTGACCGGATCGACCAAGACCTCCTCGATCGCCCCGCGCGCGGCCCGCATGCCGAAACGGATGCCGCCTCCTTCGAAGGCCGGGCCGGCCGAACAGGCGGCGCAGACGAGCCAGTCGCGATTGCCGATCACGATCTCGGCGTTCGTGCCGACATCGAGAAACAGGGTGAGCGCCTCGGAGCGGTAAAGCCCCGAGCCCATGACCCCGGCCACGATGTCGCCGCCCACGTAGCTCGAAACGCAGGGGTAGACGAGAGCCGTCACGTGGTCGCCCACCTTGAGCCCCACATCCCGCGCCTTGAAGGGGGGATAGATCGACGCCGCCGGGACGTAGGGGGCGCGCCGCAGCGGCCGGGGGTCGATGCGCAGCAAAAGCTGGGTCATGGTCGTGTTGCCGGCGAGCGCGATCGTGGCGATATCCTCGGGATCGACCCCTGAGCGCCGGATGAGTTTTTTCAGGATCGCATTCAGGGTGCCGACGACGACCTCCTGCAGGCGCTCGAGGCCGCCGGGCTTCTCGGCGTAGACGATACGGCTGATCACGTCCTCGCCGTAGCTGATCTGGGCATTGAAGTCGGCATGCTCGGCGAGCGTGGCCCCGGTCGCCAGATCGATCAGCTCGCCGCAGACGGTGGTGGTGCCGACATCGATCGCCACCGCGAACCCGCTTCGCGTCGTATCGCCGGGCTGAACGTTGATCAGCCGCGTGCGGCCGTCCTCGCGTACCGGCCGCACGAGCGTCGCCGTCACCCGGAAGCCGGCCTCGCGCAGCACGGCGGGCAGCTTGCGGATCACGGGAAGATCCACCTCCAAGCGGTGCTCGCCGCGCTCGCGGGTGAGGTAGCCGATCAGCCGGCTTACGTCGGGCTGGTTGTCCTGAGCCGAGGGCGGCGGAATCTCAAGATAAGTCTTTTCCACGGGCGCCAGGAACAAGCCCTGTTCTTTCAGTTGCTCGAAATCGAAGCGCTGCATGCGCGCCGTGCGTCGGGGCGGCGGCCGGCGGGCGAGGACCCCGGTATCGAGCGCCGATTCGACGGGGATGCGCACGCGGCAGTCGCCCGTGACGAACGCCTGGCAGGCGAGCCGGTAGCCCTGGGCGACATCCTCGGCGCTCAGCTTCTCCGAGACCCCGCCCTCGACGGCTCCCTCCTCGATCCGGACCCGGCACTTGCCGCAGACCCCCTCGCCCCCGCAGGAGGCGTTGATGTGGACGCGGGCGTCGAGCGCGGCCTGGATGATCGAGGTTCCGGGAGCGACTTCGATTTCGATCTCGTGCGGCAGAAAGGTGACGCGACAGGGCATGCGGCGGAAATTCCTCCTTTCGCCTCTTTCAGGGGGCGACGGGCTCTTTGAAGTGGGCGCGCAGCGTGACCATGTCGCCCTCGATCGCGGTCGTGACCCGGCAGGAGAGGCTGTTGAAGAGCCGGATCATGCCCGTATTGGCGGCCGAGGTGTAGGCGTAAAAGCCCGCGATGCCGTGCTCGCGCGCGGCGGCTTCGAGCTTCTTGAGCAGCAGGCGGCCCAAGCCCATGCGTTGGTAAGGGCGGCTGATGGAAAAGGCGATCTCGGCCAGGTTGCTGGCGGGGTCGAGCAGGTACTCGCCGACCCCGACCACACGGCCGAAGCCGAACTCCCCCACCAGGGCGAGCATCGTCAGGTCCTTCACGTAGTCGACCTGGGCGGCTTCTTCGGCCTCCTCGCGCTCGAAGCTGCGCCGCTCATGGAAAAAGCGCGCGATCACGTCCTCGGGGTCAAGGGCGTAGAAGTGCTCTTGAATGCGACGGGCGTCGACCGGCTTGGCCGGTCGGATGGTGATCTTCTCGCCGTGGATCTCGACCGTCTCCTCGAGGTGGACGGGGTAGACGCCGTGGAGACTCTCGTGAAGGCTTTTTTCCCCGGCGAGCAGCCCCATTTTTTTCGCCTGGAAAAAGAGCTCGTCGCGGAAATCGGGGTGCGCGATGCTGATCAGGCCGAGGGCCCGCTCCTGGAAGCTCTTGCCGAAGAGGTTCACCGCGCCGTATTCGGTGACCACGAGCTGGACGTCGCTTCGGGGCACCACGACCGCCGTCTCCCGCAGCAGGGGGACGATGCGGCTTTTCTTCCCCTGCTGGGCGGTCGAGGGCATCATCAGGATCGATTTGCCTCCCGGCGAGAGGCTCGCCCCGCGGATGAAATCGAGGACCCCGGTGACCCCCGAGAACTGGTTGTGCGGCAGCGCATCGGCGGCGACCTGTCCGGTCAAATCGATCGCCATGGCGACACTCATCGCCACCATGCGCTCGTGACGGGCGATCACGGCCGGGTCGTTCACGTAATCGGAGGGATAAAACTCGATCGCGGGATTGTCGTCCAAAAACTCGTAGAAGGCTTCGTTGCCGATCGCGCTCGAGGCGACCATCTTGCCCTCGTTGTATCCTTTTTTGCGGTTGGTGATCACGCCGCGCGCAAAGAGGTGCATCATGTCCGCCGTGAGATATTGGGTATGCACCCCGAGGTCGTTCTTGTCGGAGAGGGCCAAGAGCACCGCCTCGCTCGTCGCCCCGAGACCGATGGCGATCGTGGAGCCGTCCTCGACGAGCCGGGAGGAGATGAGCCGGGCGATTCCCCGCGCGGCCTCGAGCGGCGGCGCCTCTTTGACGGTGAGCAACGGCTCTTCGTGCTCGACGAAGACGTCGACTTGGTTCACGTGGATGAAGCTCCGGCCGAGCACCCGGGGCATGCGGGGGTTCACCTGGGCGATGACCAGGTCGGCCGACTCGGCGGCGGCGAGCGTGATGTCGACCGAAATGCCGAGGCTCATCCAGCCGAAATCGTCCGGCGGAGAGACCTGGATCAGGGCCGTGTGCACGGGAAGCAGCCGGCTGCGGAAGAGCCGGGGCACGGCCGAGAGGTTGACCGGGGTGAGGAAGCGCTGGTTGCGCGCGATCGAGGAACTCCCGGCCGAGCCCGCGTAAAAGGAGCGGATGTTCAGCGCTTGATCGCCGGTCTTGTTGGCGATCAGGGTGAGCGGTGTGGTCTCCAGGTTGAAGAGCCGAACGATTTCGATGTCTTTGAGGGACTCGGCGGCCTCCGCGAGCGCGCGCAGCAGATGCTGCGGCTCGCCGCAGGAGGAGCCGATGAAAACACGAGTCCCGGGCCGGATGCGGGCGATCGCCTCGGCGGCGGTGCTCCGGTTGGCGGCGTAGCGGTCCGCCCAATAGGAAAAATCGGCCATGGAAGCCTTCCCAAGATAGCGAGATCGCCGTGCGGCGCTGAATTTGTCATAAAGGAATCAACGGCGTTTAGCAAGCGGCCGAAAGTTTATTTCCTTGACTCAAGCGCCGGATTTCACTAAAACGCCACCGCGTTTCGGTAATGCATCCCACACCGTAGGCAACGTTCCTCTTGCCCGCGGATTCGGGGAATCCGACCATGAAGTTTCTCTTGAAACTCGCGGCCCTCGTCGACCGCCTGAACGGTTGGGCCGGCAAGGCGGCCTCCTGGGTGACCCTCGGCCTCGTCCTGGTGGTCTTCGTGGATGTCGTCATGCGCTACGCCTTCAAGACGAGCTTCGTCCTCACCCAAGAGCTCGAGTGGCACGTCTTCGCCTTCATCTTCTTGGTGGGCGCAGGCTACACGCTTCTCTCCGACGGGCACGTGCGGGTGGACATCCTCTACCAGCGCTACGGTCCGAAAGGGCGCGCCTGGACCAACCTGCTCGGGGTCGTCTTCTTCCTCATCCCCGGCTGCATCCTCGTCGTCGCCACCTCCTGGCATTTCATGCTGCGCGCCTTCCAGGTGGGCGAAGGCTCCCCGGATCCGGGGGGCATCCCCTACCGCTTCATCGTGAAGGGGTTCATTCCGCTCGGCTTCAGCCTCCTTCTGCTTCAAGGGGTCTCTTTGGGCATCCGCAGCCTGCTGGAAATTTTAGGCGTTTCCCGCGGGTCCGGAAAGGAGGCCTGAGATGGACTACTCGGCCGCCTGGATGTTCCTGGCCATGAGTGTCCTGCTCTTGGCCGGGTTTCCCGTCGCCTTCACCCTGCTCGGAACGGCCTTTCTCTTCGGGGTGACCCACTTCGGCTTCGGCTTCTTCAATCTGCTTCCGCTGCGCATCTGGGGGGTGATGACGAACATCACCCTGATGGCCGTGCCCCTCTTCGTTTTCATGGGGGTCATGCTCGAGCGCTCGGGACTCGCCGAGGATCTTCTCGATACGATGGCGCTCTGCCTGGGAAGGATCCGCGGGGGCCTGGCGATCTCGGTCGTCGTCGTGGGAGCGCTTCTCGGGGCCACGACCGGCATCGTGGGGGCGACCGTCGTCACCATGGGGCTGCTTTCGGTTCCGACGATGATCCGCCGCGGCTACAGCAAAGAACTCGCCACCGGCACCGTCGCCGCCTCGGGAACTCTCGGCCAGATCATCCCGCCGAGCATCGTGCTCGTGCTCATCGGCGACATCATCGGCGTCCCCGTGGGCGACGTCTTCATCGGCGCCGTCTTCCCGGGGCTGCTCCTGGTAGGGATCTTCATCGCCTACATCGCCGTCGTCAGCATCGTCCGGCCGCGGCTGGCGCCGCCCATTCCGAAGGAGGAGCTCGCGGCGATCGGCGCGCGGGAGCTCCTCCGCCGCGTGCTCCGCGCTCTCATCCCGCCGGTGGTTTTGATTCTCGCCGTTTTGGGATCGATTTTCGCCGGGGTCGCCTCGCCGACCGAGGCCGCCGCCGTGGGCGCCGTGGGGGCGATCGCCCTCACCGCCTTCAACGGCCGCTTCAATCGCAAGCTGCTCGAAGAGACGATGATCTCGACCCTCCGGCTCACCTGCATGGTCTTCATCATCCTCTGCGGGGCCGCCGCCGTGGGGCTGGTCTTCCGCGGCCTGGGAGGCGACACTCTGGTCCGCAGCATGCTGGGCGGCATCGCCGAGCAGTACTCGAAGAACGCGGTGCTCGCGATCGTGATGGGGCTCATCTTCTTTCTGGGCTTCTTTCTCGACTTCATCGAGATCGTCTTCATCTATGTCCCCGTGCTCGCCCCGATCCTGATCGAGTTCGGCTTCGATCCGCTCTGGTTCTGCGTGATCTTGGGGGTCAATCTGCAGACCTCGTTTCTGACCCCGCCCTTCGGTTTTTCGCTCTTCTACCTCAAGGCGGTCACTCCGCCCGAGGTGACCACCGGCCACATCTATCGCGGGATCGTGCCTTTCGTCGCCTGCCAGCTCGTGGGGCTCGTACTCGTCATCCTCTACCAGCCTCTGGCCACCTGGCTGCCGCGGGTGGTTTTCGGACCCTGAAGGAGGCGGGCGGCCCGCACCGCAACGGAAGAGGCGGCCAACATCGAACCCTATCATCGGAGGAGGAAGCATGAAACGACGGGATTTCCTTAAAAAAGTCGGCCTGGGAGCCGCAGCCGCGGTGGGCGCCTCCACCCTCGCCGCCCCCGCGGTCATCGCGCAGAAGAAATTCCAGTGGCGGATGGTCACGACCTGGCCGCCCAAGCTGCCCGTTCTCCAGGACGGCTGCGAGCGGCTGGCCAAACGGATCGGGGAGCTCTCCGAGGGCCGGCTCCAGATCCAGGTCTTCGCCGCAGGCGAGCTGGTCCCCGCGCTCGAATCCTTTCAGGCCGTCTCCGACGGGACCGTCGAGGTCGGAAGCGGCGCCTCCTACTATTGGGCCGGCAAGGAGCCCGCGACCCAGTGGTTTTCGGCCGTGCCCTTCGGCATGAACGGCCAGGGGATGGCGACCTGGTTCCACGGCGGCGACGGGCTCCAACTTTGGGAAGAGGTCTACGCCCCCTTCAACCTCATTCCGCGGCCGGGCGGCTCGACCGGGGTTCAGATGGGCGGTTGGTTCCGCAAGCGCATCGAGACGATCGACGATTACAAGGGCTTGAAGATGAGGATTCCCGGCCTGGGCGGCAAAGTGGTCGCCAAGGCGGGCGGAACCGTGGTCCTCACCCCCGGAGGGGAGATCTTCACCAACCTCGAGCGCGGCGTGATCGACGCGACCGAATGGGTGGGCCCGCTGCACGACCTGCGGCTCGGCCTCTACAAGGCGGCCAAGTACTACTATTACCCCGGCTGGCACGAGCCCGGGACCTACCTCGAGTACTTCTTCAACAAGAAGGCCTTCGAGTCCCTGCCGAAGGACCTGCAGCATATCGTGAACGCGGCCTGCGTCGAAAACGAGCACTGGGTGCTCGCGCAGTTCGAGGCCCAGAACGGGGCGGCCCTCCAGGAGCTGATCACCAAGCACAAGGTCGAGCTCGTCAAGTTTCCCGCCGAGGTGCTGAAGCGGCTGGCGAAACTCGCCGAGGAGGTGAACGAGGAGGAAGCGGCGAAATCCCCCATCGCCAAAAAAGTGAATGAATCGTTCAAGAAATTCGCTAAAGTGGTCGGCACCTGGGGGATGATCTCGGAGAAAGCCTACTACGATTCCATCGTTCCTCCCTATCCGCTCAAAGACTAAAGACCGAAGAACCCCGCCCGCGGCGGAAAACGCCTTGCCGCGAACCAAAGGGCCGCCCTTCCCGGGCGGCCCTTTGGTTCGCGCGGAAACCGGCCCGGCTGGAAATGCCGTGTTCAGCGATCCTGAGGCGGCAGCTCGGCCTGCATCCGGCGGTAGAGGCTGCGGAAGCGGTCGTAGCTCAAGCCCAGAAGATCGGCCGCGCAACGCCGGTTCCAACGGCAGCGCTCGAGCGCGCGGGCAAGCAGGCGTTTTTTCAACTCGCGCACGGCCTCGGGCAGGGGGCGGGCGAAGAGATCGCTCTCCCGTCCCTCGAGCCCCTGAGGCGGCGGCGCCTCCTCCGTCCTGGCCCGCAGCGATGCCGGCTGCCCCGCCTCGGATCCAAAGGGGTCGAAAACCAGATCCCGGATGAGGGGCCCCGTCGCGCGGTAGACCGCACGCTCGACCACGTTTTTCAGCTCGCGCACGTTTCCCGGCCATGAGTAGGCCTCGAGCGCGGCGAGAGCCGCCGCGGAAAAGCGCGGCGCCTCCTTCCGGCCCAGCTCCGCCGCCATGGCCTGCGCGAAACGGCCGGCGAGCAGCGCCACATCGCCCCTGCGCTCGCGAAGCGGCGGAAGACGCAGCACCTCGAAGCTCAGGCGGTCCAAAAGGTCCCGTCGGAAGGCTCCCGCCGCGGCCATGGCGGGAAGATCCGCGTGGGTGGCGGCCACGATGCGCACGTCCACGCGCACGGGGGTCGCACCGCCGACCCGCTCGATCACCCGGTATTCCACGGCACGAAGCAGTTTTTCCTGAACCTCGAGGGGCACGTTTCCGATCTCGTCCAGAAACAGGGTGCCCCCGTCCGCCGCCTCGAAACGGCCGATGCGACGATCGGTAGCGCCGGTGAAAGCGCCGCGTTCGTAGCCGAAAAGCTCGGCTTCGATGAGGCCGGGGGATAGGGCGGCGCAGTTCAGGGTGACAAGCGGCCGCTGCCAGCGGCCGGAAAGAAAATGCAACCGCATCGCCGCCAGTTCCTTTCCCGTGCCGCGCTCGCCCACGATCAGAACCGGCCGCTGCACCCCCGCCACGCGCGCCAGGCGGTCTTGAAAAGCAAGAAAGGGCTCCGATTCACCCAACGCCTCGGGAACCCCATCCAAGAGAAGAGGAACCATTCGCTTCATTGGTTTATTTTACCTAATGTTGGTTCTTTCTACCATAATTCGGTTTTTTTCTTCGCCAATTTTTCCCAGAAAAATTTCAACAAATTGTTTTTATTCATCTTCTTTTTCGGCATGGCGTTTGCCCTCTCTTCGGCAGTCTTCTCGCGTACCGCCAAGAGGAGGGCATATGGGCATTTTCACCCGTTTCCGCGACATCGTGAGCGCCAACATCAACGCCATGCTCGATCGCGCCGAAGATCCGCAAAAGCTGATCCGTCTCATGATCCGGGAAATGGAGGACACGCTGGTCGAGCTGAAATCCTCCTGCGCGGGCCTCATGGCCGCCTCCCGGGTACGCCGGCGGCGGATCGCAGAGGCCCTGGAAAAAAGCGTTTCCTGGGGACAGCGGGCCGAGCTCGCCGTCACAAAGGGCCGCGATGACCTCGCCCGGGAGGCCCTGGTCGAAAAGCGACGCTGGCGGCGCGAGGCCGAAGGACTCGAGCGGGAGGCGTCCGAGGAGCAGGCGCTGATCGAACAGTACCTCGAAGACATTCGGCTCCTCGAGGAGAAGCTTATCGCCGCGCGGGAAAAACAGCGTCTGCTCGCCGAGCGCCACCGCCACGCGGACCGGGCGCGACGCGCGCGCGAGGAGATCCGACGGCTCGACGGCGTCCAGGCGGCCGTGCGCTTCGAGGAATTCGAAAAGAAAATCGCGCGTATGGAGGCCGAAAGCGAGCTCGTCTTGCCGGCCGCAACGGGAGGACTCGCGGAGAGCTTCGAGCGGCTCTGCCGCGACGAGGAAATCGAGCACGAGCTCGAGACCCTGAGGGCGACGCACGGCCGCGAGCGGGGGAGGTCCTGATCCCGCGGCTTTCCGTTGCTCCGCGCCGCGGCATGACCTATAAACGGAAGGGGGGCAAGCCCCCCCGCAAAGGAGGAAGAGGCCGGTTGAAATTCATGGTCGACACGACGGGACTCGTGGTCCTGGGCGGCCTGGTCGCCTTGCTGGTCGTAGCGGCGGCCCGCTGGTTGCGAAGCGGCCGAGGCGAGCCGGGCGCGCGGGAGGAAGCCGCCTCCACCGCGGAGATCGAGGCCGCCATCGAGCGCTTGGAGAAGCGGGTCGCCGCGCTCGAGATCCTGCTCTCCGAATCCCGGAAACCGGAGGGGCGGCCGTGAGCCTGAGGTCCAGCAAAAGCCTCCACCGTTCGCGCTCGGGCGCGGTCTTCGGCGTCTGCCGCGGGCTGGCCGCCTATTTCGAATTCCCGGTCTTCTGGGTACGCCTCTTCTGTGCGGTGCTGATCGTCTTCACCGGGTTCTGGCCGGGGCTGATCCTCTATGTTCTCGCCGCGCTGTTGATGAAGCCCGAGCCTGTCGCCGGCGCCGGGCCGGAGAAGCCGGCCGCGGCCAGGCCTTCGCGGGAAGATTTTCGAAAGCGGCTTGCGGATCTCGAGCGGCGCATCCGCGACATGGAGGACCGGGTCACTTCGCGGGAGTTCGACTGGGAACGCCGCCTGCGCCACCGGCCCTGAGGGCCCTCAGGCGGCTTGCGCTTCGAGCTCGTCGAGAAGCGCGGCGGAAGTCATGACCCGCAACAGCGGAAAGAGCGGATTGCGGCGGTAGACGGAGACCAGCGCCTCGTGGCGCTCGAGGGGGAAAGCGACGGCGGCGTCCTCGAGGATCACCGCCTTGAAATCGTGGCTCAGGGCGTCAAGCGCGGAAGCGAGCACACAAAAGGGGGTGGAGACCCCGCCGAGCGCGCACAGCGTCACCCCTTTGCCGCGGAGCCACGCCGCCAGATCCGTTCCGAAAAAAGCCGAAAACCGCCGCTTCGGAAGCCACAGGTCGCCTTCCCGGAAATCGAGCTCGGCGGCGACCCGCGACCCCTCGGAGCCGCGAAGGGAATAGGGCGCGAGGGCCCCGCCGAACAGGAAATCCCCCGCCTCGAAGGCGTCCGTCGTGAAGACGACCGGCCAGCCCGCCCCCCGGAAACGGCCGATCAGGCGGTTCAACACCGGCACGATCGCCCGCGCCGACGGGGTGATCGGAAACCCCCGGCGCTCGTCCAGGGTGTCGCGCTCCAGGTCGATCACCAAGAGCGCCGGCGTCTCCACCGCTCGATCGCGGGGGTCCATCGGCATTTCTCCCGAACCAGGATCCATGAAGGGAATCGCGCGTGCACGAACCGGCGCAGCGAAAGCAACGGGTTCCCTTTAGCGTGTACGCCCCGGCAAGACAACCCGCCGGGCAAGGGGCCTTCCTTGCGCCGCCGAGCGGAAGCCTTTCAGACGGATCGAGGGAGGGCCGAAGCCGCGGATTCAGATCCGCTCCAGCACCTCAAGCGGCAGGCAGTAGGATTCGGCGGCCGAAAAATTATGCCCACTCGAGAGCGTGTCGCTCAGCACCGTCTGGATGCGGTCCAGGATCTGGCAGCTCTCCATGCACCCGGGAAACGAGGAATACTTGCCGCAGCCGCGACAGGGACTCTTCACGAGGTAGCCCCGGTCGTAGTCGAAATTTTGGGTCAGCGCTCGGGAGCTTCTCATCTTCCCACCGTCCTTTCCGGAAACCCACACCCCACGTTCCATCCTGATCCTATCCATCGGCGGATTCGACGAGAATCTTGATCCGATGGATGCTACAAAACTATACAACTATCGTGCCACACCCGGAGAAACCATTAACTATTTGAAATTAATACGTGTTGTCTTTTTGCTGTCGAAGCCGGAAAGGGCGAAATGAAGGCCGTCCGGGCGTTTGGCGTCAAAAATCCGTCATTGCCGGCCTGACGACGCTTTCGGGGCTTTCTCCGAAGACTTGTTCCCGGGAGCGCCCGCCGCGCCGAGGCGATCCCGGCCGCGCAGCCACCAGGCGACCCACAGCGCGGCGGAGAGAGCGGAGAACCCATGGAAAAGGTGACCGTCGGGAGCGTTCATTCCGAGCGTCCCCCAGAGCATCGCCGTCCAGAAGAGCAACTTGCGCCGCATGCATCTCCTTGCCGGGATTTCGTCTTCGCGGTTCTCATCGGAGTTATCGGCGAAGCGGCGGCGGAGCTTGAACGCGCTCCCCGGAGAGCCGGCTTCGAAACGTCTCAAGGCAGCGGGCCCTCCGGCCGATATCGGCTTTCAGGAGGACCCCATGAAGCCGGCCCGGAAAATCGCCTCCGTGATCGAAACCTGGAAAGCCGACCCCAAGCTCCCGCGGCTGGAAGAGGCGCTGCTGCGCCAGGCGGTCGGGCTCCGGGTGCTCTCGCTTCTCGGCTGGGACATTTTCAATGTCGAGGAGGTGCAGCCCGACTTCCGCACCGGCGGCGTCCCGGTCGCCTTTGCGCTCTGTTTGGACGGGTTGCCCCGGATTCTCTTCGAGGTGCGGCGCGAAGAGGGAGATCTCGAAGCGTTCCATCGCGCCTTGCTCGAGGGGGCGCGGAAAACCGGCGCCGAGCTCGCCCTGCATACCGACGGGCGGCGATGGTGGTCCTTTCTGCCGGGCGCCGGAGAAACCGCCTCCGAGGCGCTGGTCGGCCGCCGCGACCTGACGCGGGATCCGGCCGAACCGCTGGCGGAAGAGCTCGTGGCCCTCTTTTCCCGCGAGCAGGTCGCCTCCGGGAGCTTTCTCGCCGAGGCCGAGCAGCGCCACCGCGGACGTCGACGCGCCCGCCTTCTCGAAGCCCTGCCCCAGGCCTGGGTGCAGCTCCTCGTGGGGCCGGACCCCCGGCTCGTCGCGCTCTTGAGCGCCGCGGTCGAGGCTCTGTGCGGTCAGACCCCGGAGGAGTCCTGGGTGGTCGATTTTCTTCGCCGACACGCCGCTCCGGAAACGCTTCGCGGCCCCGAGAGCATCTTCCAACGCGATTTCGAGGACGATCCGCGGAGCGACCGCGGGACGCCGGAGGCCGTCCCCCCGGTCGATGCGGGCATCCGACGGCGCAGGCCGGAGTTTTTCAGCGGGCAGACCGTCCGCGCCTTCACCTTCCACGGCAAAACGGTGGCCGTGAATTCCTGGGAGGAGCTTCTCGTGCGCCTCTGTCACGAGTTCGCCGCCGCGCATCCCCAGGACTTCGAGAAGGTGCTCTGGATGAACGAAGGGGGGCCGCTTCGTTTTTCCCGCTACTCCGATCAGCTCAAGATCCCGGAGAAGATCCGCAAGACCGCCATCTACGTGGAAACCCGCCTTTCCCCGGAGGAGATCGTGCGCACGGCGATCGATCTGCTGCAAAGCTTCGGCTACGCCCTGGACGATCTCATTCTCACCACCGGGGCGGCCCGGCCCGAATCCCGGCCGGCCCACGGCTGAGGGCTTCTCGGTCGGGAGGGTTCACCCTTGACAACCCGGCCCCGGCGGCGCACACAAAGCCGCGATGGCCGAAACCTTTCTGTTCTACGACATCGAAACCAGCGGACTGAGCCGCTCGCTCGACCAGATCCTCGAATTCGCCGCCATCCGCACCGACGACGGCCTCCGGGAGCTCGAACGGGTGCGGATCTCCGTGCGGCTTCGCCCCGACGTCATCCCCTCCCCCGCGGCGCTGCTGGTCCATCGCCTTCGGCCGGCGCGGCTCAGCGCCGGGATGGGCGAGTACGAAGCCATGCGCGCGATCCACGCGCTGCTCACCCGGCCGCAGACCTGGAGCCTGGGCTACAACTCGATCGGTTTCGACGACGAGTTCCTGCGCTTTTCCTTTTATCGCAACCTCCTTGCCCCCTACGAGCACCAGTCCGCCCGCGGCTGTCGCCGCCTCGATCTCTTCCCCGTGACTCTGCTCTACTGGCTCCAGGGAAGCGAACTGCTTTCCTGGCCGCACCCCGAGGGCCGCCTTTCGCTCCGGCTCGAGGATCTGGCCCGCGAAAACGCCCTTTCCGAGGACCGCGCCCACGATGCGCTGGGAGACGCCGCCGCCTGCCTGGCGCTCGCCCGACGCCTCGCCCGGAACCCGGCCCTGTGGCGTTGGGCGCTCGCGGCCTTCGACCCCGCGGTCGACGCCCAACGCATGGAACGTCTGCCCGTCGCCTTCCGCAGCGCACGGGGAGAGCATCGCCTGGCGCTCCTCCTCTCGGGGGAGTGGGGCACGCGAAGCGGCTTTCTCGCCCCCGTGCTCGGGATCGGCTTTTCCGAGCCTTACCCGCGGCAGAGCCTCTGGCTCCGGCTCGACCGCCCCCCCGGCGGGCCGGAGGAAGAGGAGGGCGGACTCAAAGCCGGCGCCTGGGTCACCCGCAAGCGCCTCGGCGAGCCGGGGATTCTGCTTCCGCCCGAGGAGCGCTTTCTCGAGCGGCTGGGCAAGGAGCGCCGCGGGCTTCTCGAGGAACATTTGGCCTGGCTTGCGGCGCATCCGGAAGCCTTCGTCGCGCTGATCGAACGCCATCGGGGGTTCCGTTACCCCCCCGTGCCGGATCTCGACCCCGACGCCGGTCTCTACCAGAACGGGTTTTTGCCGCGCTCCGACGAGGCGCTCTGCCGCGCCTTCCACGAAGCCCCTTGGGAGGAGCGACTCGCCCGGCTCGGGCGATTCTCAAGCCCCCAGGCCCGTCTCCTTGCGCGACGTCTGATCTTCCGCAACTTTCCGGAAGGCCTGCCGCCGGAGCTGGCGCGCGAAGCCGAGGAGCACCGGCGGAGCATCGCCCGCGGCCTCCCGGCGCGCGACCACACCGGCCGTACCCGTCGCACGCCGAACGAGGCTCTCGCGGAAATCGAACGGCTCGAACGGGAGACGAAAACCGACGCCGAGGGCCGCGGGCTGCTGGACGAGCTGCGGCGGGAGATCCGGATTCGATGGGGAAAGGAGCTTGCGTCCGCCGCGCCGGACCCTTACCCGGCGAGCGGCCGATGACGGCCGTCCTTTCGGCTGCGGCCCTCGTTCTGCTCGCCGCAGGCGGCGGGACGATCGCCTTTCTTGCGGGCGCCGGCGCGGCGTTGCGCTGGGCGGCCGGCGCCGCCGCGGCGATGGCCGTCTTTCTTCTGCGCGGGGGCCGGCTGCTTGCGGCCGGACGGGGCCCCATCGGGGAGCCGCGAGGGCTGCACCTGGGGCCGGCGACGAGCTTGACCCTCGGCCGGGGGCTTCTCGTCTGCGGCCTCGCCGGATTCCTTTTCTGGATCCCGGCCGAGGAGACCGCGGCGGGGGCCCTCCGCTGGAGCCCGGGAGTCCTCTTCGGTCTGGCGGCCCTTCTCGATGCCGTCGACGGTGCGATCGCCCGTCGCCGCGGCGAGACCTCGGCCCTGGGCGCCGCTCTCGACACCGAGGCCGACGCCCTGGGGATTCTGCTCGCCGCTCTCGTGCTCGTCCACAGCGGGAAAGTACACCCCCTCTACGCGGCGACCGGCGTCGGGTACTATGCCCTGCGTCTGGCGGTCCGCCTGCGCGCCGCCCTCGGGCTTGCCCTCCATCCCGTGGCTCCCCGGCCCGGGGCGCGCCTCGTCGCCGGTTGCACGATGGCCTTTTCCACGGCCGCGCTGCTGCCGCTCTTCGACCCCCGGGCACTCGTCCCCGCTTCGCTCGGGGTGACCGCGGTGTTCCTGGCCGGATTGGCGACCGACTGGCTGGTCGTCATCGGCCGCGCCGACGCGCAGGGCCGCGCGCGCGGTCCGCGGCTCGCCTGGGCGCAACGCCTCGCGCACACGGCGGCTCCGCTCTTCGTCCGCCTTGCGCTCGCCGCATCGATGGCCGCCGCCTGCCTCTCCCCCTGCGCCGGAGCGGAAGCGCCGCAGAGGCTCGCTGCGGCCCTGCTCGCCCTTTTGGGCGCACTCGGCCTTGCGGCGCGCGGCGCGGCGGTGCTATTGAGCATTCTTGCCGCCCGGCTCGATGCTGTGGGGTGCATCGCGTTTGCACCGGTTGCGGCGGCCGCCGTCGCCTTGCTTCTGCTGGGGGCCGGACGGTGGCGGATCGCTCAGCCCGAAGACCGCTGGTTGCTGAAAGGCCGCCCATGACCCCCGAGCGTTTCTCCCCTTCGGGCCCGTCCTCCGTTCCGGAGGATCCCGCGCTCGCGTCCCCGGTTCCCGAGCCGCTCCGTCGGCGGCTGGCACAGGCGCAAGCGTGGCGCGCCGCGCGGGGCCGTCCGTTTGTTTTGCTCACCTACGCGCAGAGCCTCGACGGCAGCATCGCCGGGCCCCGCCGCGAGCGGGTCCGCCTGAGCGGCCCGCAGGCGATGCGTCTGACCCACGGCCTGCGCGAGCGCTGCGAGACGATCGTCGTGGGGATCGGCACCGTGCTCGCCGACGATCCCCGCCTCACCGTCAAACCGCCGGGGACTTCCGGGCCGCGGCCGATCGTGCTCGACACGCATCTCCGAACCCCCCGGGAGGCACGCCTGTTGCGGCGAAGCGACGTCCGCCCGCTTCTGGTCCATAGCCCGCAGGTTCCGGAACGGAGGCGGCGCGAGATGAAGGCCGCGGGGGCCGAGCCCGTCTCTTGCCCGCTCGGTCCGGACGGGCGGATCGACGCGGGAGTCCTCCTCGAGCGGCTCGCCCGGGAGTCGGTCAACAGCGTCATGGTGGAGGGCGGGGCCCGCGTGATCACCTACTTCCTGCAGCACCGGCTCGCCGACTTCCTGCTGATTACGATCGCGCCGCGATTTCTCGGCGGACTTCCGGCCCTCGAAGAGTCCCCGGGGTCCGGGGGACTTGCGATCGAGTTTTCCGTTTCCGGCTTCGAGCGCCTCGGCGTCGACGCCGTCTTCTGGGCCGAGCCTTCGTGGGCGGGACGATGAAACGACGGGTGCTCCTCTTTGCCGCGCCGCGGCAGATCCGCATCGTCGAGGAGCCGCTCCCGGAGCCCTCCCCCGGAGAGGTCACGGTCGAAACGATGCTCTCGGCCGTAAGCCCGGGTACGGAGCGGCTCGTCTACCGCGGGGAGCTCCCTGCGGGTCTGCCCCTCGACGATACGCTTCCGGCCCTTGCCGGCGGGGCCGTTTACCCCCTGCGCTACGGGTACGCTGCGGTCGGCCGCATCGTGGCCCGGGGATCGGGGGTTCCGGCCGGAGTGGAGGGAAGGTGGGTCTTCTGCTTCCACCCCCACGCCTCGCACCTGAACGTCCCCCTTGCCGAGGCCTTCCTCGTCCCGGAGGGGATCGACCCCCGGGACGCCGGTTTTCTGGCCACGATGGAGACCGCGCTCACCCTGGTCTGGGACGGCCGGCCGCTGGCCGGGGAAACGGCGCTCATTTTCGGCCAGGGGATCGTGGGCCTGCTGACCGCCGCGCTGCTCGCCCGCCACCCCTTGGAGCGAGTGCTCACGGTGGACCCCCGGGCCCCGCGAAGGGAGCTCTCGCGGGAGGTCGGCGCGCACGCCAGCCTCACCCCCGACGAGCTTCCCGCTTATCTCGCGCGCGAAACCCGCGGGAGACTGGCCGATCTGGTCTTCGAGCTCTCGGGCGCGCCCGCCGTTTTGGGGGAGGCGATCGCCGCCTGCGGCTTCGGCGGACGCGTGGTCATCGGCTCCTGGTACGGAACGCGCCGGGCGGCGCTCGACTTCGGGGGGCGCTTCCACCGCAGCCGCATCCGGCTGATCGCCAGCCAGGTGAGCACCTTGCCCGCCCACGCCGCCTTGCGCTGGAACCGGAAACGACGCCGGGAGGCCTGCTGGGAATTCATCCGTGCCTTGCGACCCTCGCGCTTCATCGACCAGGAGATCCCCTTCGAGGCCGCGGCGGAGGCCTACGCGATGCTGGAGTCCGAGGCCCAAGCCCCGCTGCAGATCCTTTTCGCTTATCGGAGACCGTGATGATGTATGCCGTCGGGGTGCAACGCGAGTTCATCGCCCGGCACGTCCTCGGCGGGGATGCCCCCGCCGCCGAGCGCGTGCCGCACGCCCACGCCTACCGGGTCGAATGCCGGGTCCGGGGTTCCGCTCTCGACGACCGGGGCTACCTCCTCGACCTCGACCGCCTCTCGGCCGCCCTCGAGGCGGTGATCGCCGGCCTGCGGGACCGCCTGCTGAACGAGTTGGAGGCGTTTCGGGGGTTGAACCCGAGCCTCGAGCATCTGGCCCGCATCGTCTGGGAAAGCCTGCGCGCTCGCGCGCGGCTTCCCCGGGGGCTCCGGCTTTCGGTCACCGTCTGGGAAAGCGCAACCGCCTGGGCCTCCTTCGCCGAAGACGGCTGATGGAGATCGCTTTTCTCATCCCCGGCCGCCTCGAGCCCCTGACCGGCGGCTCGCTCTACAACCGTTTCCTGGCCGAAGCGCTCGCCCGCCGGGGGCACCGCCTTCGCCTCTATCCCGTTCCCCTCCGCCCCCGCCTCCGGCTTTGGCTCGAAAATGTCCGGCCGGCGACCTGGCGCCGCTGTTCGCCGGAGAGGGGGGCGGTCGTGATCGTCGACGGCCTCATCCACGAAGGCCTTCTTCTCCCGCTCCGCATCGGCCGCCGGTCGGGGGGCGCCCGGATCGCGCTGCTCCACCAGCTCACCCCGGCTTCGCCCGAGGGGGAGGCCGGCCGCCGTTTCCGCGAGAGGATTTTTCTTGGCGGCATGAGCGGTGTTCTCTGCCCGGGAGAAATTCTCGCCGCGGAGATCACGCGCCGGACGCGCGGGCGACTTCCCGTCCACCCCGCCTCTCCGGGGGGCGACCGGCTCGGCCGGGCTCCGAACGAAGCGTTCATCCTTCGCCGCGCCCGAACGCCCGGGCCGCTTGAGCTGCTCTTCGTCGGCAACCTCTCGCCGGTCAAAGGGCTTCCCGCCCTGCTCTCCGCGCTCGCGGGCCTGCCGCCCCCTCTCTGGCGGCTCACCGTGGTGGGAAGCCTCTCTTTTGACCCGGCGGCCGCGCGCGCCGCACAGCAGACGGCCGACCGCTTCGGCCTGGGGGAGCGGGTACGCTTCCGCGGCGCCCTGAACGGGGCCGAGCTTGCACGGTGCTATGAGACCGCCCAGGTCTTCGCCATGCCCTACGCGCGCGAGAGCTTCGGCATCGCCGCGCTCGAGGCCATGGCTTTCGGGCTGCCGGTGATCGGCTCGGCCGCGGGCGGGGTGCGGGAATTCGTGCGCCACGGCGAAAACGGGTTTCTCATCCCCCCGGGGGATCTCGCCGGCTGCCGGCGCGCGGTCGCGATCCTGGCGCAGGACCGCCGCCGGCTCGCCGACCTGGGGTCGCAGGCCTTTCGCGATTTTCTCCGGCGACCCGGTTGGCGCGATTCCCTCGCGGGAGCCTGCCGCTTCCTGGAAACGTGGGCAACGCGCCCTCCCGGGCGGAAGCCGGGCCCGGCCCGGGCAAGAGGGCATTGCCGATGACCGGAACCCGGAAAAGGAGCCGGCCCTTCGCGCTCCTGCGCACCGTCCTCGCCTTCGGCTTTCTGAACGCGCTGCTTTCGCTTTCGTTTCCCGCCGAATCCTGGACGCCGGCCGCGTGGCTGCGCCTGTCCCCCGATGCCCTGATTCTGACGGCGATCCTCGCCGTTTCCCACCGTCTCGGGGCGCGCGGCCGCCGCCTGCGCCTCGGGGCGCTGGCGGCCCTGGTGCTGGGGCTGCGGCTGTTTCAGAGCGCCGAGGCGGCGATCCCGCTTTTTTTCCACCGCGCCTTCCATCTTGCCATGGACCTTCCCCGGCTCGCCGACTTCTTCCGCCTCCTCACGCTCACCCGGACCCCGACCGAGACGGCCGGTCTCGCCCTCGCGGCGGCCGGAGCGGGGATCGGAATCGCTCTCGTTCTCTACCGGGCGCTCGCGACGCTCGAGGCCGGATCGGCAGGACGGGGGCGGCGGCCGGGCTCAGGGGCCGCGAGGATCGTTCTCGGGGGAAGCCTCGCCGCCGCGCTCTTCGCCGCCGCGGATCCAGGCCTCATCGCCCCGGCCGCGGCTCCTCGGCTGGCGGCGGAGATCGTCCGATGGCTGCGGATGGATGCGATCCGCTCCGAGTGGAACGAGCGCTTTGTCGAAGCGGCGGCGCGCGCGGCGGCGCTGCGTCCCGATTTCTCGGGACTCGGGCGGGAAAGCGTGTTCGTGGTCTTTGTCGAATCCTACGGGGCGAACGCTCTGTTCGACCCGCGGATCGCCGGCGAAGGGGTCCCCGCGCTCAAGCGCCTCGAAGCCGATCTCGCGGCGGCGGGATTCGGCCTCGCCAGCACCCTGCGCCGTTCGCCGACCGCGGGCGGCGGTTCCTGGTTGGCGCACGCCACGCTCGCCTCGGGCGTGCGCATCGACAACCAGCTCGCCCACGACCTGCTGCTCGCCTCGCCGCTTGTCCCGCTGGCGGCTTACTTTCGGGAAGCGGGCTACCGCACGCTTCGCGCCGCCCCCGGCACCCGCTGGCCCGCGGCCGAGGCGGCTTTTTATCGTTTCGAGCAGACGCGGATCGCCTCCGGGTTCGGTTACCGCGGCCCCGGCTTCGGGTTTTCCCCCGTGCCGGATCAGTTCGTGCTGGAGTGGATCGGCCGTTACACGGCGGGCGGAGGACCGTTCTTCGTGGAGGTGATCCTGACCGGAAGCCACACCCCCTTCGATCGCCGGGCCCCGTATCTCGAAGACTGGGAGGCGCTCGGCGACGGATCCGTCTACTACGGAGGAGCGGCGCAGGAGGCGCAAGGGGGGATCTTCGGCGCCCGCGGAGCCCATGAGGCCTACCGCACCCTGCTGCTCGATTCGCTTGCGGCCGTGGCCGGCTTCGCCCGCCGCCACCTGCGGGGAGAGGAGCTTCTGATCGTCCTGGGGGACCACGCTCCCCCCATCGAGATCCCCTCCGCGGTGGAGGCCTTCGCCGTCCCGGTTCACCTCGTGACGCGCAACCCCGCCGCGCTCGCGGAGTTCCTCCGCCGGGGTTTCCGGCCGGGAATCCTCCCCGAGCCTCACTCCGCGCCGCCGGGTCTCGAGACCCTTTTTTGGGATCTGATCGCGGGCTTCAACGCCAGTCGATCTCCCGAAAGGGAAGTTGCAGGCGATCGGCAAGCGAGCGCAGCTCCTCCTCCAGGGTGACCTTGCGGCCGCCGGTCCCGCTGCCGGGCGTCGCCTTATCGGCCACGACGAACACCTGGACCCGCCGCGGGTCGAAAAAGAGCGCGGCGAGCTCCTGCAGTTCCTCGGCCGTAGCGTTGAAGTAGCTCTCCTGAATGCGGGCCAGGGTGTCGGCGGGCTCTCCGCGCAAGTCGAAGCGCGCGTGGGCCCGCGCGAGGTCATACGGGGAGCTCACGTGGAAGACGAAGCTGTTCAGCGCATCCAACCGCTTGAGCTCGACCTCCTCCCGGGGTACCCCGCGCTTGAGCTCCTCCATGAGGCGAAGGGTCTCCTCGATCGCCGCCGCCATCCGGTCGCTGCGGGCGCCGATCCTCCCTACGGCCATCCCCGCCTGGAGCCGCGAGGCCGGATAAAAGCCTGCGGAGTAGACGTAGCCCAGGTCGTCGCGCAGGCGCGTATAAACCAGGGAGTCGTTGCCGCCGAAAATTTCCGTGAGCAACCCGAGCTTCCAAAAACGGGGATCCGAACGCGGAATCGTGCGCAGCACAAGCGCCGCCTGCGCCTGGACTTGGCCCGGCTTGTGCACGAGGGCGAGAACCGGCGGGGTCGTCCCCGGCGGGGGGAGGGCGTTGCGGCCGGAACCGGCCGGGCGGAAGGCCTGGACCAGGCGGCTCAGACCCCGCTCCAGGCCCTCCTCGGAGATATCCCCCGCCGCGGCGATGACCAGGTTGCCGGCGGTGAGCCGGTCGCGCAGGAAAACCCGAAGATCCTCGGCCGAAACCCGGGGCAGGGTCTGGAGCGCCCGAAGCGGGTCTCGACCGTAAGGGTGCCCGGCGAAATGCCAGATCATCGCCTCGCGCAGGGCCACGGCGGAGGCATCTTCACCCCGGCGCCGCAGGGCGTCCAGGATCCGCCGCCGGGCCGACTCGAGGATACGCGCATCGAAGCCCGGCCGTGCGAGCACTTCGGCCAAAAGCTCGATTCCCTTCTCCCAATCGGCGGCTAACGTCGAGAGATGCAGCGAGGACTCCTCCAGCCCGAAGGAGACCTCCAGGCGGATCGCATGGTCATCGAGGACGGCCGCGAGCTCCTCCGGCGGCCGGGCCTCGGTGCCGCCTTCGACCAGGGTCTCCTCGAGGAGATCGGTCAACCCGATGAGCCCCTCGGGCTCGTCCACCGCGCCGGTGCGCGACAGCAGCACCAGGTCGACGACCGGCAGTTCGGGATCCGGCAGGAAAACCACCGGCACGCCGCCGACCGTGAGCCGCCGCGGCGGCGGGTAGTCGATGCGCCGCGGTTCGCGCCGGAAGGAAAGCGGATGCTTCCAGCCTTCGGGGGTGGGATAGCGCGAGTGGTTTTCGAAGTCCGGCGGCTCGATCGCCCGCCGGCCCGCCGCGGCGCTCGGGATCGAGCGCTCCTCGCGGTACTCCTCGGGCGGGCGCGCGGCCGTCCCCCCGGGGATCACGTAAACCGTGCTGCGACGGTCGCGCCGCAGAACCTCGGCCGCCACCCGGCGGATGTCCTCCGCCGTCACGGCCTCCATGCGGGCGAGGTAGTCCTGGACGTAGCGCCATCCCGCCTGGACCTCGAGGGCGGCGAGCAGGCCGGCGATGGCGCCGTTGCTGCGCAGCCGGTCGAGAAAATCGCGGCGGTTGAGCCTTTTCATCCGCGAAAGTTCCTCCTCGGAGATCGGCTCGTCGCGAATCCGCTCGATCTCGGCGAGCAACCGCTCCTCGAGTTCCTCGCAGGCCCGCAGGTACGCCGCGCGCCGTTTCTCCTCGGAGGAAGCCTGCAGAGCCGCCTCGGGCTCGACGGGGGTTGCCCCGAGCACGAACAGGCCGGCGTAGCGCCGATCCGGGTTCATCGCCCAGGCCTCGGCCGCCAGCCCCGTCTCGACCAGGCGGCGGGTGAGCCGGGCGCTCCGTCCCTGGCTGAGCAGCAGCGACAGGGCGTCCAGGGCGTAGAAATCGGGGTGCGTCATGCGCGGGCCGTGGAAGGCGATGCGCACGAGCGGAGTCCGCGCGCCCTCGAGAAAGCGAACGCTCCGGCGCGGTCCGGCCTGGGGCGGCTCGGCGGTGACGATCTCCGGAGCGCGGGTCCCGGCGGGGTAACGTCCGAAATAGAGGGCCGCGAGCCGCTGGACCTCTTCCCGCCGGACATCGCCGACGACGACGCAGACGGCGTTGGCGGGCCGGTAGTAGCGCTCGTGGAAGGCCATGGCGTCGCGGGTGCCGAGACGCTCGATGTCGGCGAGCCAGCCGATCACGGGGTTGCGGTAGGGGTGCGCCTGGTAAGCGAGGGCGTGCAGGTCGAGCCAGGCCGCCCCGCCGGGGTCGTTGGCGTAGCGGAAGGCCCACTCGCGCTTGACGACCTCCTTTTCCACGTAGAACTCGCGCCAGGCCGGCTCGAAGACCTGTTCGCTCACGATCGAAAACCACTGCTCGAGCATGTCCGCGGGCACGGAGGCGACGTACTGGGTCTGATCCGTGTTCGTGAAGGCGTTCACGCCCACGGCGCCGTTTTTGCCGAGTTGGGTGGAAAAGACCTGCGGGATGTAGAGGCCCTGGGCCTCGAGACGCAGCCGCTCCATTTCTTCGCCCAGCCGACGGATGCGCTCGCGATCGGGATGGCGGCGGGCCTCCTCGGCGCGGAGCTCCTCGAAGAGCGCATCGATTCGCTCCTGGATCTCGGCGTCGCGACGGAAGTCGCGCGAGCCGAAGTTGCGCGTACCCTTGAAGAGCATGTGCTCGACCAAATGCGCCAGCCCCGTCCGCCCGGCGTCCTCGAGGGCGGAGCCGGCGCGGATCGCCAGCCGTACCGCGACCTGGGGCGTGGTGTGCCGCTCGACGACGAGAAAGAGCATGCCGTTCGGCAGCGTGAATTCCTGCACGGCAAGCCCGGGAAGCGCCTCCGTCCCCGCGGCGGCGCCGAGCGCGCCGACGAGAATCAAAAGCACCCCCAGAAAGCGGCGCCACAGCTTCCGCATCATCGGAACCTCCCGTGCGCGGCGGGATCCGTTGCCGCGCGCATGATCGGCCAAGCTAGGAATCTCCGGCGGAAATCGCAAGCCGCGGCCCGCCGTTCCCCGTCCGGCGGGGAGGCGGCTTTCCGGCCGCGGCGGCCGGACTTACGCGGGGTAAAGGACGGCGAGAATCGTCGCCCGCTCGCCCCGAGCGGAAATCCGGTGGGGGGTCGTGGAGAGGTAATAGGCGCTGTCGCCGGGGTCGAGGTCGAAGGTCTCTCCGCCGATTTCCAGCCGCGCCGTACCCTCGAGCACGAAGACGAACTCTTCACCCTCGTGCAGCGAGAGGCCCTGTTCGGCGGCCGGACCGAGCTGGACGAGAAAGGCTTCCATGTGCCGCCCGCGCACCTGCGGGGCGAGGCTGCGGTAGCTGTAGAGGTGGCGCTTTCCGCCCGGGGCGGAGGAGCGCTGGACGAGGCGGCGCTCGTGGACGCGCGTGACCGCGTAGGGCTTTTCCCCCGCGCCGGAGACGATGGCCCCGAAGGCGCTGTGCAGAGCCCGGGAGAGCCGCATGAGCTCCCCCAGCGGCGGCTGGATCTCCCCGGCCTCGACGCCCGCCAGGTAATCGAGCTCGAACCCGGTCAGGCGGGCGAGTTCTTCGCGGGAGATCCCCTGCTCTTCCCGCACCGATCGGATGCGTCGGCCGATCGATTCGGCCTCCGCCGGGGCGGAACAGGCGAGTTCGCCCGTCAGGTCCTCGAAAAAATCGATGTCGGCCAGGGTCTTTCGTCCGCCGGTCTCCATGGGTCCTCCTCCGGGTCGAATCCCGACTACAGGCAGCGGGCCCCGATGTGGCGCGAGATGACGATGCGCTGCACCTCGGAGGTGCCTTCTCCGATCTCCAGCAGTTTCTGGTCCCGGTAAAATCGTTCCACGTCGTATTCCTTCATCAGCCCGTAGCCGCCGTGAAGCTGCACGGCGTGGTTCGCGCAACGGTACATCACCTCGGAGCAGTACAGTTTCGCCATGGCCGCCTCCTTGGCGAAGGGCAACTCGCGGTCGCGCAGCCAGCAGGCCTTGTAGAGGAGCAGCCGGGCGCACTCGATCTCGGTGGCCATGTCGGCGAGTTTGAAGGCGTTCGCCTGGAAGGTGGCGATGGGACGGCCGAACTGCTCGCGCTGGTTCGCGTAGCGCAGGGCGCGGTCGAAGCAGCCCTGCGCCCCGCCGAGCCCCATCGCCGCAATCGAAAGCCGGCCGCCGTCCAGGGTCTGCATCATCTGGTGGAACCCGTGCCCGCGCTCGCCCAGGAGGTTCTCCCGCGGCACGCGGCAATCCTCGAAGTAGAGCTCGGCGGTGTTGGAGGCGCGCCACATCATCTTGCCGTGCATCGGGCGCGCCGTGAATCCGCGCGCCCCGGTTTCGACCAGCAGGCAGGAGAGCTCGGGCTTGCCGTTCGGTCGCGTGCCGGTCCGCGCGAGCACGGTGACCCCGGCGGTGATGTCGGTGGCGGCGTTGGTGATGAAGATCTTGCTGCCGTTGATCACCCACTCGTTTCCGTCCAGAACCGCGGTGGTACGGGTGTTGGCGGCATCCGAGCCCGCGTTCGGCTCGGTCAGCCCGAAGCCCCAGAGGGTCTCTCCTCGGCAGAGCTGCGGCAGGTAGCGGCGCTTCTGCTCCTCGCTGCCGAAGTAATAGAGCGGCCCGATGCCGAGCGAATTGCCCGCCGCCACCGTCGCCGCGTGCGAGCCGTCGACGCGCGCGAGTTCCTCGACGGCGATGATGTAGGAGAGGTAATCCATGGCCTGTCCGCCGTAGGCTTCGGAGACGAAGATGCCGAAGAGGCCGAGTTCGGCCATCTTGGCCATCGTCTCGTAGGAAAAGGCCTCCCGCTCGTCGAGTTCACGGGCGACGGGTTGGATCTCGTTTTCGGCGAAGCTGCGGACCGTGTCGCGGAGGATCTCGTGCTCGGTGGAGAGGGTGAAGTCCATGGCTTTCTCCCGCTCGCTTCCGGGGAAGGGGGATCCCCCGGGGCCTGGGCGCGGCGGGGGCGGCTCGGCTCCCCGCCGGCGTTCTTGGCAACCGGCGCCGCATCTGGTAGGGGGGAGGTAGACGGGCGGCGGCCCGCGGCGTTCAGCCCCACCCGGCATGCCGGCGTTATAGGGGCGGGGCGCGGACAAGTCAACCCGCCGCGTTCGTCCCGGCACCATGCCCGAGCTTCCGGAAGTCGAAACCATCGCCCGCGACCTGCGCGCGGCGGGCCTTCCCGGCCGCGTCCTCGCCTGCGCCCGCGTCACGTGGCCCCGCGCGGTGGCCGAGCCCGGAGCGGAGGAGTTCTGCCGCCGCATCGCCGGCCGCCGGATCGAGGAGGTCGGCCGCCGCGGAAAGTTCCTCGTGATCACGCTGGAGGGCGGCGGGCACCTGCTGCTTCACCTGCGCATGTCGGGCCGCCTCGACTGGTGCGATCCCTGCACGCCGCGCTCGCCCCACGAGCACGTCGTCCTCGCCTTTCGCGACGGCGGCGAGCTGCGCTTTCACGACACCCGCAAGTTCGGCCGCCTCTACCTCACCGCGGATGCCGGGCGGATCCTGGGGAAGCTCGGCCCCGAGCCCCTGGGAGAGGACTTCCGCGCCGGGGCCTTCCACCGGGCGCTCCAACGGCGGCGGCGCCGGATCAAGCCGCTGCTGCTCGACCAGGGCTTTCTCGCCGGCCTGGGCAACATCTACACCGATGAGGCCCTCTGGGAGGCGGAGGTCCACCCCGCGCGCCGCTCCGACACCCTGACCGCCAAGGAGGCCTACCGCCTCCACGGGGCGATCCGCCGCGTGCTGCGCCGCGGCATCCGCAACTTGGGCACCTCGCTCGGCACCGGAAAGGCGAACTACTTCTCCGTCGGCGGCCGCCGGGGGCGAAACGGCGACGCCCTCCGCGTCTTTCGGCGCACGGGCGCGCCTTGCCCGCGCTGCGGCACCCCGATCCTCCGTGTCGTCCTGGGCGGCCGCGGCACCCATTTCTGCCCGCACTGCCAGCCGGAGGCGCAATGACGAACCGCGAAAAGCCGGTCTGCGGCACCTGGGAGTCCGTTCGGGCGCGGGATCCGGCGGAGCTGGCGCGTACGTCGGGTTTCGATCCGGATCCCGCGGGCGGACTCGTTTTCCGCTTTCTCGGAGAGGCGCGGCGGGTCGACCTCCAGGCCGCAAGACTTGAACGTCTGCGGAGGAAGGTGTGGGAGCCCGCCGAGGATCCGCTGCTCGAGATCGTGCTGCGGCAATACCTCTGCCGCGTGCGCGAGTCCCTCCCCGCGGGAGAACCGCTCGTCGGCGTCCGCGACCTGCGCGAGGGCCATTTTTTCCGCGGCCCCCACGCCCTCGATTTCGGCCCGCTTCTCGCCCGCTACGGCCGCGATCCCGCGGGCTTCGCCGCGGCGGCGGAAAAGCTCGACGCCCGGCCGGTCGAAATGGCCGACTGCGCCTTCCGCTTCCTGCCCCTGCCGCGTGTTCCGGTCACGCTGCTTCTGTGGACCGCCGACGAGGAGTTCCCGGCGCGGATGACCGCGCTCTTCGAGCCGACGATCGAGGAGGTCCTCCCTGCGGATGCGATCTGGGCGCTCGTCATGCGCGTCGTGCGGGCTCTCCTCGAGGGAGGGCCCTGACCGCGGACGAGGCCCGGCTCAGGCGGGAGCGAAAACCTCGGGGTTCACCGTGTGCTGCGGCCGCTCTCCTCTCGCGAAGGCGAGGATCTGCTCCACGATCCCGGTGCTCATGTTGTTCAGGCCCTCGTAGGTGAAGGCCGCCGTGTGCGGAGTGAGAACCACGTTGTCGAGCGTGAGCAGCGGCGAAGCAAGCGGGGGCTCCTCCTCGAAGACATCGAGACCGGCGCCGGCGATGGCGCCGGTCCGCAGGGCTTCGGCCAGGTCGGCCTCGTGGACGATTCCGCCGCGCGAGCAGTTGATGAGCAAGGCGCTTTTCTTCATGCGCGCGAGCGCCCGTGCGTCGATCAGATGGCGACTCTCGGGGGTGAGCGGGACGTGCAGGCTCACGATGTCGGCGCGCTCGAGGAGCTCCTCGAGGGCGACGCGTTCGATGCCGTGCTCCGCGGCGAAAGCCTCGGGCCAATAGGGGTCGTAGGCGAGGATGCGCATCTGGAAGCCCTTCGCCCGCAGGGCGACACAGCGGCCGATCGCCCCCAAACCGATCAGGCCGAGGGTCTTGTTCCAGATCTCGACCCCGAGAATGCGCGTATGCTCCCAGCGCTTGGCGCGCAGGCCGCGGTCGCATTCGAGGATGCGGCGCGCGAGGGCGAGGATCAGGGCGAAGGTGTGGTCGGCCACGGCCTGGTTGTTCGCCCCCGGCGTGTGGAAAACGGGAATGCGGCGGCGCGTCGCGGCGGCGATGTCCACCGTGTCCAGACCCGCCCCGAGCTTGGCCACGGCGCGCAGACGGCCGGCGCGCGCGAGCACCGCGTCGTCGACGCGCAGGTCGTTGCCGCAGAGCAGAAGGTCCGCCCGGCCGAGGGCCTCGAGGAAGCGCCCCTCCGCGAGGCCGGAACCCCGCAAATCGGAGATCTCGAAGCCCGCGCGGCGCAGAGTCTCGAGCGGGGCGGGGTCGAAGGCGCTGAAGGGTCGGGCTTCGATCAGCACGTGCAGGGCGCTCATGCCGGATCCTCCTCTTCGAAGTCGGGGACGATCCCCGTGTAGGTGTGGGGGGTGAGGCGAAGCAGTTCCTCCTTCACCCGTTGCGGGACGGCGAGCGCCGCGATGAAGGCCGCGATCGTCTCCCGCGTGATGCGCTCCCCGGTGCGCGTGAGCTCCTTGAGCGCCTCGTAGGGGCGGGGAAAGCCCTCGCGGCGCAACACGGTCTGGATCCCCTCGGCCACCACCTCCCAGTGCTCTTCCAGCTCGGCGCGCAAGGCTTCCTCGTCGAGGGCGATCTTGCCCAGGCCGCGGAGCAGGCTGCGGTAGGCGATCAGCCCGTGGGCGAGCGCGACCCCCAGATTGCGCAGGACGGTCGAGTCGGTGAGATCGCGCTGCAGGCGCGAGACGGGAAGTTTCGCGGCCAGGTGCCCGAGCAACGCGTTGGCGACCCCGAGGTTGCCCTCCGAGTTTTCGAAGTCGATCGGGTTCACCTTGTGCGGCATGGCCGAGGAGCCCACCTCCTCGGGGCGGATCCTCTGGCGGAAGAGGTCGAGGGCGATATAGGTCCAGAAGTCGCGGTTCAGGTCGATCAGAATGGTGTGGATGCGCCGCAGGGCGTCGCAGAAGGCGGCGAGATGGTCGTAGGGCTCGATCTGGGTCGTGAGCCGCGTGCGGGAAAGACCGAGGGTTTCGTTCACGAAGCGGTCGGCGAAGGCGATCCAGTCGATCTCCGGGTAGGCTGCGTGGTGGGCGTTGAAGTTGCCCGTCGCCCCGCCGAATTTGGCGGAAAAGGGGATCGCGCGAAGCTGTCCGAGCTGCCCTCGGAGACGCGCCACGAACACCTGGATCTCCTTGCCGACCCGGGTGGGCGAGGCGGGCTGGCCGTGGGTGCGGGCGAGCATGGGGACCTCGCGCCACTGCCGCGCGAGCGCCGCCAGGCGCGCGACGACCTCTTCGAGCGCGGGGCCGAGGACCTCCCGCCAGGCGTCCTTCAGGGCGAGCGGCAGGGCCGTATTGTTGATGTCTTGGGAGGTGAGGCCGAAGTGGACGAACTCCCGCCAGGGCTCGAGCCCGAGCTCGACCACGATTTCCTTCAGGCGGTACTCGACCGCCTTGACGTCGTGGTTGATCTCGGCCTCGATCGCCTTGACCCGTTCCTCGTCGGCGCGCGTGAGGCGATCCAGGCGTTGCCGCAGCGCCGCCAGACGCCCGGGGTCGATCCCCCGCAGCGCCGGAAGCGGCAGCCGGCACAGGGCGATGAAGTACTCCCCTTCGACGCGCAGGCGGTAGCGGATGAGGGCGCCTTCCGAAAAGAAGGCGGCCAACGGCTCGGCCTGGCGGCGGTAGCGGCCGTCCACAGGAGAGAGGGCGGTCAGGGGATCGAGGGTCATGGTCTCCGGCACGGCAAGCGGCGATCGGCGGAGAGGCCGTCGGCCGAGGCCCGCCTTCCCGCGCCGGCGGGCCTCGGAGGGGATCCGCCGCCGGTATTAGACGGGATCGCGAGACCTGTCAAGGCGCCCCCGCGCGGAGCCCGCGCCGCGGCGGCGCGTCGCCAGCAGGTACACCAGCACCCCGGCCGCCGCCCCCAGGCTGTCGGCGAGCCAGTCCGCGGGATCCGCGGAGCGGCCCGGGACGAAGGCCTGGTGGATCTCGTCCAGGAGGCCGTAAAGCGCGGCCGAAAGGAGGCTCAGGTTGCCGAGGCCCCAGCCGGAGAGGCCGGGCCAGCGGGCGCGATAGGCGCGGGCGAAGAGAACGCCGAGTCCGGCGTAGGCGGCGAAGTGGAGCGCCTTGTCCGCCCCTTCGACGGAGGGCAAGGGCGGCGCTTGGGGCACAGAGGAAACGGTGAAGATCGCCGCGGCGTAAAGAAACAGCGGCAGTCCATGGGTGAATGCCTTGCGCATCGGCGATCCCCCGAGGCCTTCAGAATCCCGTCGTGGGGCGCCGCCGCCCGAAGCGGGCCTCGCAGGGGGCGTTTTTGGTCACGTGCCGTTTCAATTTCCGGCACCACAGGCAGACGAAGGTGCGGCAGGAGCCGTCCAAGCCGGGGGTCTTCGCGAAATCGGCCTCCGGACAGCGCAGATCGCAGAAAGGGATGCGGCTCGTCGTAACCCCGGCGTTTTTTGCCGGTCCGCGGGGGCGGGGGCGCCGTGCCATCGGAGCGGTCCTCCTCAACCGGCGAAGCCTTCGAAGGAAAGCGCGCGGCGGCGGACGTTTTCCCGGAGGGCGGCGACGAAGTGGCCGCAGTCGACCCCCGGGGTCACCCGGCCGTCGAGGGTGCGCACGGCGAGCGTGCCGCTTTCCCTCTCGCGCGGGCCCACGGTGAGAATGAGCGGCACTTGCGCGAGCTGGGCCTCGCGCACCTTGCGGTTGAGGCTCTCGGTGCGGCCGTCGAGCTCGACGCGCAGCCCCTCGGCTTCAAAGCGGCTGCGGAGCTGCTGCGCGTGCGCGACGAGCTCGTCGTTCATCGGCAGGAGCACGGCCTGCACGGGCGCCATCCAGAGCGGAAAGCGGCCCGCGAAGTGCTCGATCAGGATGCCCAGGAAGCGCTCGATCGAGCCGTAGATCACGCGGTGGATCATGATCGGCCGCTTGCGCTGGTTGTCGCGGTCGACAAAGACGAGCTGGAAGCGCTCGGGAAGCGACATGTCGAGCTGGATCGTGCCGCACTGCCAGGTGCGGCCCAAGGCGTCCTTGATGTGGATGTCGATCTTCGGACCGTAGAAGGCGCCGTCGCCCTCGTTCACTTTGTAGTCCCGGCCGTAGGCGGCCAGCGCACAGCGAAGCCCGTCGGTGGCGAGCGCCCACTGTTCGTCGGTGCCGATCGATTTTTTCGGCCGGGTCGAGAGTTCGAGGTGGAAGCCCAGCCCGAAGGTGGCGTAGATGCGCTCGACCAGCCGCAGCACGCCGAGGATTTCCTCCTCGATCTGCTCGGGGGCCATGAAGATGTGGGCGTCGTCCTGGTGGAAGGCGCGCACGCGGAAGAGCCCCGAGAGAACCCCGGAGAGCTCGTGGCGGTGGACGAGTCCGATCTCGGCCGCCCGGAGGGGTAGCTCGCGGTAGGAATGCGGCCGGCGGTTGTAGAGGAGCATCCCCCCCGGGCAGTTCATCGGCTTGATGGCGTACTCGGTCTCCTCGATCGTCGTCGTGTACATGTTTTCGCGGTAGTTGTCCCAGTGCCCGGAGCGCTCCCAGAGCGCGCGGTTCAGCAGAATCGGGGTCTTCGTCTCCACGTAGCCCGCCGCCCGGTGCTCCTCGCGCCAGTAGTCGAGCAGCGCGTTCCAGAGGACCATCCCCCGCGGGTGGAAAAACGGCATCCCCGGAGCCTCGTCGTGGAAGCTGAAGAGGTCGAGGGCCTGGCCGATCCGGCGGTGGTTTCGTCGGCGCGCCTCTTCGAGGAAGCGCAGATAGGCGTCGAGTTCCTTCTTGTCGAAAAAGGCCGTCCCGTAGATCCGCTGCAACTGGGCCCTCGAGGGATCCGCACGCCAATAGGCGCCCGAGACCTTGAGCAGCTTGATCGCCTTGACGAAGCCGGTGTGCGGAACGTGGGGACCGCGGCAGAGGTCGGCGAACTCGCCCTGCTCGTAGACCGAAATCCCCCCCTCGGGAAGCTCGCGGATCAGCTCGAGCTTGTAGGGTTCGTCGCGGTAGAGGGCGAGCGCCTCCTCGCGGCTCACCTCGCGGCGCCGGATGGGGAGCTTCGCTTGGATGATCTTCTGCATCTCGGCCTCGATGCGGGGAAAATCCTCTTCGGACACCGGGGGCATGTCGATGTCGTAGTAGAAACCGTCCTCGACGACGGGGCCGACGGTGAGCTTGGCCTCGGGGTAGAGCCGCAGGATGGCCTGGGCCATCACGTGGGCCGCGCTGTGGCGCATGATCTCGAGGGCCTCGGGGTCCCGGGTGGTGATCAGGCGCACCGCGGCGTCGCGGTCGATCGGGGTTTCCAGGTCGACGAGCCGGTGATCGAGCTCGAGGGCGACCGTATTGCGGGCGAGGCCCTCGGAGAGGCTCCGAGCCAACTCGAGTCCGCTCACGGGGCGCTCGAAGCGCCGTTCGCTGCCGTCGGGAAGCGTGATGCGAACCATGCCTGTCCCTCCTCGGGATGGGCCCGAAACGACAGGACCGGCGCGGCCGTCGCCCGCCGGTTCCCGCCGGTGGGGAATCCGGGCTTGTTTTTCGTAAAAGGTTTATTGTAGATAGGAACTTATGTCCGGGTCAAGACGGTCAGCGGAAGCCTTTACGGAAGCGCCTTTTCTCTGGATCGAGACCGCCGCGGCTCTTTCCGCCTTCGGCCGCGAGATCGCCTCCGCCCCCGCCGTCGGGGTCGACCTCGAGGCCGACTCGCTGCATCATTTCCACGAGAAGGCCTGCCTGCTGCAGATCGCCGCCCCGCCGCGGCATGCGGTGGTGGACACCCTCGCCCTGCGGGACCTGGGCTGTCTCGAGCCGCTGTTCCGCGACGCCCGCATCCGCAAGGTCTTCCACGGCGCCGACTACGACTTGCGGCTGCTGCAACGCGATTTCGGCATCCGCGTCGCCGGGCTCTTCGACACCCAGCTCGCCTGCCGCTTCCTCGGCTATGCCGAGACCGGCCTCGAGGCCGCCCTCAAACGCACCTTCGGCGTCGAACTCGACAAGCGGCAGCGCCGCAAAGACTGGTCGCTTCGCCCGCTGCCGCCGGAAATGGTCGCCTACGCCGCGGCCGACGTGCGCCATCTCGTCCCGCTCGCGGAGCACCTGGAGGCGGAGCTCGCCTCCCGCGGACGGCTGGACTGGATGCTCGAGGAGTGCCGGCTGCTCGCGGAAGCGATCCCCGCGGCGGACAAGGAACCCGCGCCGCGTTTTCTCTCCTGCAAGGGGGCGGGCCGCCTGGACCCGCGGGGCTTGGCGGTGCTCGAGGCCCTGCTTCGCCTGCGCGAGGATCTGGCGCGGCAAAAAGACCGGCCGCCCTTCAAGGTCTTCCGCACCGAAAGCCTGATCACCCTGGCCGAGGGCCGACCGCGCGACGCCCGGGCCCTCGCCGAATCCGGGGCGCTCAGCCCGCTCCAAATCGAGCGCTACGGCCGGGAGATTCTTGCGGCGATCGCCTCCGCGCTCGAGCTCCCCGAAGAGCGCCTGCCCCGCTACCCGCGCCGGCCCCGCATGCCGTTGAACGCCGCCGCCGGCGAGCGCCTTCCGCTTCTGCGTCGCTGGCGCGAACGGAAGGCCCGAGACCTCGGCCTCGAGCCCGCGCTGGTCTGCTCCAAGGCGGCGATGCGGTCGCTGGCCGAACGAAGGCCCCGCACCGAGGACGAACTCGAGGCGATCGCCGAGCTGCGCCCCTGGCAGCGTGCGGCCTTCGGAGAGGAGATCCTCGCGCTCCTGCGGGGCAAACGCTGAGGGATGGCCGTGACCGAGCGGGCGGTGTTCCTCCCCTGCGGCGACATCGAGCTCGAGGGCCGGCTGGCGGAGGCGGACGGCCCCCGCGCGGCGCTCGTGGCCCATCCTCATCCGCTCTACGGGGGGGATCTGGACAACGCCGTCGTGCGCACCGTGGCGCAGGCCTTTCACCGGGCGGGCCGGAAAGTCTTGCGCTTCAATTTTCGGGGGGTGGGCGCCAGCGGCGGCAAACACGGCGGGGGGGAGCCGGAGCGGCTCGACCTCCGTGCCGCCCGCGACTGGCTCCGCGGCCAAGGGGCGGAGGACGTCCTGGCTGCAGGCTATTCCTTCGGCGCCTGGGTGCTCGCCGGCGCCCCCGAGGGTTTTTCCGGCCTGATTCTCGTCTCCCCGCCGGTCGCGCTCCTCGACTTCGGCTTCCCCTCCCCCCTGCCCGCACTGCGCCTCGTCGTCACCGGCGAAGCCGACCCGATCGCCCCCGCCCGGCGGATCGAGCCGCTGCTGCGCATCTGGAACCCCGGAGCCGCGCTCGAGGTGATTGCCGGCGCCGACCACTTCTACACCGGCGCTCTCGAAGCGCTCGCGGCGACCGTGGGCCGGACGCTTCGCTCCCTCCAGGGAAAATAAAGGGGCGGGATTCCCGACCCTTCCCGGGGTCGGGCACCGCGGAGGTCGGCTCAACCGCGGCGCGGGGACGGCCGTTTTCCGCCGCACGGGAACCCGGCTTCCTCCCGCGATCCGGATCGCACCGGAAGATTCCCGCCAAGGAGCTTCTTCCCGCGGGAGCGGGCCCCTCCCGGAGCCCTCCTCACCACGCGGCGATCCCGACCCGCTCGGCGGGCCCTTCGAGGAGGATCTCCCGCCCCCGGCCCGGAAAAGCGCCTCCGCCCGACGCGCGGCCGCAAGCCTTACGGCCTCACCGTCGGTTTCGGTACGCCTTTCCCGCCGAACGGATTTCGCTTCTCGTTCGCCCTGCGCGACGGCCCTCGCTTACGTGAGCTCCCGCAGCCGCGCCAGCCAAGCCTCGGCTTCGGGACCCGTAAAACAAAAGCGCATCTCGGCGAAGCGCTGTCGCAGCCGCACCACCTCCTCGCGCACGTCGGCCTTGCGCAGAATGCAGTCGGCGAGGAGTTGGGCGAGCGCGGCGAAATCGGCGGGCCCCATCCCGAAACGGGTCATCTCCTGCACCCCCATGCGCAGCGCCCCCGAAGCCGTGAACCCCTCTTCGTCGGGGGCCGCTTGGTAGTTGAGCAGGATGTGGTTTTCCTCGAGACGCCGCGCGATCCGCGGCCCGCGGGCGTAGCCCACAAGCACGATCACCTGGTGCGTCTCGGTGAAGGAGCAGGCCGGGTCCCCGGCCACGCGCAGACCGGCGTCGGCGAGCGCACGCGCGAAGGCCTTGGCATTGGCGATCACCGCTTCGCGGTAGGCGTCCCCGAAGCGCTCCGTTTCGTAGACCGCGGCGAGCAAGCCAAGCAGCGTCCCGAGATGGTGGTTGCTGAGGCTTCCGGGAAAGACACGGCGTTGCACCGCTTCCCAGAGAGGGTAGCGCGGGTCGCGGGGGGCGAAATCGCAGGCGATGACTCCCCGCTGGGTGCCGAAGAAGGTCTTGTGGGTCGAGGCGGTGAGGATGTCCGCCCCCTCGGCGAACGGCTGCTGGAAGCGCGGCCCGAGCAGGCCGAACCCGTGGGCGGCGTCGTACATCAGCACCGCCGGGACGCCGGCTTCCTGCAATGCGGAGCGGATCTCGGCGACCGGCTCGCGGTAGATCGTCAGGCTGCGACCCAGAATGACGAGCTCGGGTCGGATCTCGGCGATGAGCCGGCGGGTCGCCGCCAGATCGATGCGGAAGGGATCCTCGGGCCGGACCGGGAAAGGAACCACCGCCGGCCGCTCGCGCCGCGACTCGCGCATCACGAAATCCTTGAGCGCCCCCGAAGGCTGCGCGCTCAGGTGCCCGCCGCGGATGATCGGATGGTTCATCACCGCCCGCAGCCGCCGGGGTTCGCGCCGGCGGTCGGCGCGGTTGAGAAAATCGACGAGGGCGCCGTAGACGGCCATGTTGGCCATCTGTCCGGAAATCGGCCGCACCTCGAGGTTGCGGCAGCCGAGCATGCCGCGCAGCGCGCGCACGAGCGCCCGCTCGACCTCGGCGATGAATCCGGTCCCCTGGTAGAAGAAAACGTCGGCCTCGCGGAAAGCCTTGAGAGCCTTGTGCTCCGCGTAACGGCCGACGGGATCGGTGATGGAAAGCAGCCGCACGAGGCGCGAGGGCGTCTGTTCGGAGGGAATCAGGTTGATGCACCGCTGCTGACGCCAGCGGTGGTTGTCGATCGCGCGGCCGACCAGGGCGGCCGCCTTGGCGGCGGCGTCGCCCCCGGAGGCGGCCTCGGGTTCCTCGGCGCCCGCCTCGTGCCACAGCACGGGCCAGGCGCGGGGCGGGGCCTCGTTGCGCAGGTGGGCGGGCACGATCACGGCGCGCGCCGGCCGGCCGCGGATGTCGATCTCGATCTCGTCGCCCTCCTCGAGATCGCTGTCGATCAGGGCGAGCCCGATCGCACGCATGCCCTTTTCTTCGGACTGGACCGACTCGAGGCCCTGCCCCGCCGTCACCCAATAGGGCACCATGGTGCCGCTCGTCACCCATCCGGCCGGCTGCGATGCCCGCAGCACCGGCGCCCCCGCCCGAGCGACGCCGCGGTCGATCAGGGCGACCGGGCGGAGCAGACGCGGCAGAACCTCGAGCAGGCTGAAATCCCGTGCCACGAAACGGCGCCAGGCTTCGAACTGCCGCGCCAGCGGCTCCCGCCCCACGAAATCGCCCTTGAGCGGGGAAAAACTCACGGCGGCGCGGGCGGTCGGACAGGCGAAGACGGGGATCGGCTCTCCTTGCGGATCCCGGCCGAGCTCGTGGCCGTAAAGCGGAAGCCCGGCTTCCAGGCGCAGGGTGTCGCGCGCCCCCAGGCCCACCGGCACGGCCCCGGCGGCGACGAGCGCATCCCAGAGGGACAGCGCCGCCTGCGGCTCGCAGAACAGCTCGAAGCCGATCGGCTCGCCCGTGTAGCCCGTGCGGCTGATCCACAGCGGCGCCCCCTTCCAGGAGGCTTGGCTCAAGCGGTTGCGGAAGGGTTCGGGGAGGGATCCGCCCTCGAGCCGGGGGGCCAGCAAACCGCGCGACTCCGGACCCTGCAGGCTCAGCATGGCCAGCTCGGCAGTCAGATCCGCAAGCCCGACCCCGGGGAAGGCGCGCGCCCGGAGGCGGAGATGATCCCAGTCCTTTTCCCGGTTGGAAGCGTTCACGACGAGCAGGTATTCGGCGGCCGCGAAGCGGTAGAGATACGCGTCGTCCAGAGCCCCGCCCTCGGCGTCGGGAAGCAGGGTGTACTGGGCCTCGCCCACGTTGAGGGCGGCCGCGTTGTTGCTGAGGACCTGTTGCAGGAAATGGAGCGCGTCCTCGCCGGTGATGCGGAAGCGGCCCATGTGCGAGACGTCGAAGATCCCCGCGCGGCGCCGGGTTTCCAGATGCTCCTGAACGATTCCGCCGGCGTACTGGAGGGGCATCTGCCAGCCCGCAAAGTCGGTGAAGACGGCCCCGAGCGCCCGGTGGCGCTCGTAGAGGCAAGTCCTGCGGCTCATCGAAACCCTCCATGCTCTCCCGGCGCCTCGGACCGGGTCGAAGAAAGGCGCGGCGGATTAAACCGCGGATGCCCCCCGCTGTCAAACCGGGGCGCCCTCGGCGCTCGACTTCCGCGGGGAAATGGGGTAAGCCGAAACCCGGCTCCGCCGGGGACCCGCCCGAGGGCCCCGCGAACGCCCGAAGAACCGAAGACAAGGAAGCCGAACCATGACCGTCGAAACCACCGTGCGCTGGATTTCCGAAAATCACTTTCTCGGCATCGACTCCGGCCGGCACGCCGTCGTCCTCTCGGGGCAGGCCGACGCCGTCGGGGCCAAGCCCTCCGAGCTGCTCCTGATCGCGCTCGCCTCCTGCTCCGCGGTGGACGTGGTCGAAATCCTGCGCAAGAAGCGGCTCGACCTGACCTTCTTCGAGGTGCTCACCCGGGCCGAACGCGACCCGGAGCCCCCTTGGCCGTGGCGCCGGATCCATCTCGTCTACCGGCTCTCCGGCCGGGGACTCACCGGCAAGGCGGTCGAGCAGGCGATCCAGCTCTCGCAGGAAAAATACTGCTCGGTCGCCGCCACGGTGCGCGGGGTGGCGGAGCTGTCGTGGAGCTATGAAATCCTCGGCGGCGAAGGCGGGCCGACGAATGAGCTAACCGGCTAATTTGAAATCAGAATTTGACTATCCCGGCAAACCGCGTTACAGTACCGATACCACTGGTTCAACCCGGGCGTTCTTTCCGCCCCATTCAGGATGATCAACCTCCGATGCCGGCCGACCTCGACAGCGGACGCTTGGATATCACTTTCCGGCTCTTTCAGCTGGTCAGCCGTCTGGACCGGGATCAACAGTTCCAGTTGCTCAAGCAGCTCACCGGCGAGCGGGTCACGCTGCATCTGTTCAAGCAAATCGTCGAGATGGCCGAAAGCGAACAGCTTCTCCTCCTCGAGCGGCTCGGGCAACTCGCCGAAGGCGAGGCCGAAGAAAGAACGCTCCACCTAATGGGCAGCGAGCCGCGGATGCGGGAATACCCCCGCAAATCCTGCCTGATCAACGCCGATTACCGCGTCCGCGGCCGGGAATGCCGCAGCTACATCCTGGACATCAGCATCGGAGGCGTCTTTATCGAAACCCGGGACCGTTACGCCGTCGGAGAAGAGGTGATCCTCAATTTCAATCTCCCCGACCACCCACAACCTTTTTCCCTCCGCGGCCGCATCGCCTGGAGCGGGCCGGAGGGTTTCGGCGTCAAGTTCGACCACCTTCCCCCTTCCCAGGGAAGCGCGATCCGCCGTTACGTGGAGCAACCCCGATGAGACTGCGGCTGCTGATCGCCCTGGGCTGTTTTCTGGTGCCGGGGCTGTCCTACCTCAACGCCGATGTCTTCCGCTGGATCGACCGTGACGGCACGGTCGTTTTCGGCAACCGCCCGCCGACGGACGCGCGCGAGGTGCGGCTCATGTTCCGGGAAGACCCCGCCGCGCCCGCCGCCGGCGAATCGAGCATCGAAAGCGTGCTCGAGGAGCTGGAGGCCGAAAAGGCCCGCGAGGAGGAGGCCCGCCGACGAGCCGCGGCCGTGCGACAGGCCGCCCCGCCGACCCGGGAAGAGCTGATCGCACGGGAGCGGGAAAAACTCGAAAAGATCATCGCGGAGCTGGAAGAGCAGCCGCTCGAGTTCTTCGGCTCGCAGAAAAACAAGCGCACCCGCATCGGCTATTACCGCTACCGCCTGGAGACGCTGCTGGCCGATCCGGATCGGTATTTCTCCGTCCCCGAGCCCTTCGAGGGCAACATCAAACCCCAGGCCCAGGAATAGGCGTCATCCATGCACCCATCCGATCGCGAATCCCAGGAAGGCTTCGTCATGAGCGCCAACCCCCCCGAGAGGGAAGACGCGGAAGAAAGCTACGGTTACGGTCGCCCTCCGTCCGGCGGCGGGGAGGGGAAAAAAACGCTTAAACCCCTCGTCATCGGCGGAGCGGGGCTGCTGGTGCTGATCGTACTCGCCCTCATGTTCCTTACCGCCTCGCCCCGGAGCGCCGAACGCGAGGGGTGGAAAAACCTCGAGACCCGCCTGCGCGCCGCGGAGGAGAAACTCTCCCGTCTTGAGGCACTCGAAGCCGCGCTCGCCCGCACCGAGCGGCGGGAGAAGGAAATCCAGGCCCTCGCGGAGCGCCTGACCCAACAGGAAGCCGCCTGGAACCGCAAGTTCGAGCAACTGGCGCGCGAGGCCTCCCGCCCCGCGGCTCGGCCCGCGGAAGCCGCCGCCCCGCCCAAGACGCCGGAGACGGCCGTCGCCAAGCCGGGGCCCGCCGCCGCGCAGCAAGTCTCCCGGCCGCGGGTCCACGTCGTCCAGAAAGGGGAGACGCTTCTCAGCATCAGCCGCCGCTACAAGGTTCCCCTCGATCAGCTGGTCAAGCTCAACCGCCTCGATCCCAAGGCTCCGCTCCCGGTCGGCCGCTCCCTCACCTTGCCGCCGGCAAACGGCTCCTGAAGCCAAGCGCCTTTCCCCCGCCGCCCCCACCGCGGAACGCGAACGGCGCCGGCGTCTTTTCGGCCGCATTCATTACTGAAAGCCGATTTGTCTTATTCCTCATCTGAATGGACGATGCTCATCACCGTCTTGACATTAGCATCGGCGTTACTACCTTTCCGGCCGCTGAGGCAAACCAAGACTCCAAAACGCGAAAGGAGGATGGGCCATGATCTATCGTCGGCTGCCGGGTTTTCCAGGGTGGTTTGCAAGATCGCCGTTTGCGGAACTCGAGCGCATGCGGCGGCAGATGGACCGCCTCTTCGAAGACTGGATGACGCCCCGCCCGGTCTCGGGCGTCTTCCCGCTGATCAACCTGACCGAGACCCAGGAGAACTATTACCTCCGCGCGGAACTTCCCGGGATGACCGCCTCCGACCTGGACATCCAGGCGACGGCGAACAGCGTATCCATCTCCGGGGAACGCAAGATCCCGGCCGAGAACCACAACGCTCGCTACCATCGCCGCGAGCGCGAGGCGGGCAAATTCTCGCGCGTCGTCGGACTTCCGGGGGAGATCAACCCCGACAAGGTGGAAGCCCGACTCGAGAACGGCATCCTCACGGTCGTCGTTCCTAAGGCCGAGGCGAGCAAGCCCCGACAAATCACGGTGAAATGAGAAAGGGGGTGGAATCCATGGCCGAAAGCAAAGAGCTGAAGGTGAAGGAGAAGCAGGAGCTTGCCGTCAAAGCCGAGCAGACGACCCCGGGGCCCACATTCACCCCGGATGTCGACATCTTCGAAACCGAGAAGGCGATCACGCTGCTCGCCGACGTTCCGGGGGTGAAGGCGAAATCGCTGAACATCGATCTTCGCGACAACACCCTCACCATCATCGGCGATGTCGATCCTTGCGAAAACGCCGACGAAGAGGACATCCTGATCGAATACGAAACCGGCAGGTTCTATCGCCAGTTCACCCTCTCGGAGGTGATCGACCAGAACCGCATCGAGGCCAAGCTGCAGGACGGGGTGCTGCGGCTGACGCTGCCCAAGGTCGAAAAAGCCACCCCGCGCAAGATCGCCATTCAGACCGCCTGATTTCTTCTTCCCGGTTTTCCCCGGCGCCTGCCGGGGAAAACCGGAAACCCGTTCTCTTGCCACCGCCCCCCGGCGGACGACGCAGGAATGAAGGATTACTATCTCATTCTGGGCGTCCCCCGCGGAGCGACCCCCCGGGAGATCCGGCAGGCCTACCGCCGTCGGGTGAAGCAACTCCACCCCGACGCCGGCGGCAGCGCCGACGACACCGTCGCCTTCTGCGAGGTGAACGAGGCCTACGAAACGCTCGCCCAACCCGAACGTCGCCGGGCCTACGATGCGCTTCTCGCCGGCCGCCAATCCCGGAGGCGCACCGAACCTCCCTCTGCGCTGCGCGCCGACCCGCGCGGCTCCGAGCTCGTCGTGGAAGTCCTGCTCAGCCCGCGGGAGGCGCGGCGGGGAGGGGTTTTTCCGCTGCGTTTGCCCGTGGCCCGCCCTTGTCCGTTCTGCGGGGGCATCCCGTTCTTCATCGCCTTCTGCGCGGTGTGCGCGGGAACCGGATGGCGGGAAACGGTTCTGGAGGTGGATTTGGTCGTCCCCCCCGGCGCGGCGGCCGACCGCCTTGCGTTCTCTCTAGCCCCGTGGGGCTTTCCGGGCCAGCGGCTTGCGATCCTCTTGCGCACCGACCCGCGGGTGCCGGATTGAAGGACGCAAGCCGGCCGGTGCGCTTCAGGAGAACCGGGAGACGGCGCCTGCGGTTTGGATTTCGGGGGGCAGATCCTCGGGGCGGATCACGGCCTCGACGCCCAGGGCGAAGGCGCGCTCGATCACGTTTTCGAGCTGGATCAGGTTTCCCGGCCAGCGGTAGCCGTGAAGAATGTCCATGACTTCGGGATCCACGGTGTAGACCGGTTTCGCCCCGCGCGCGTTGAACCGCTCCAGGAAATGATGAACCAGGAGGCAGAGATCTTCCCGACGTTCCCGCAGCGGCGGCATGCGGATTACGGCACCGGCGAACAGGGGAAAGAGCGCAGCGTCGAGTTCCCCGCGGGCGAGCGCCTCGCGTACGGTTTTTTGGGTGGCTCCGATCAGACGGGCCGAGGGCCGCAGCGCCGGCTCCGAAGCGGCGGCCAAGCGGGTGCGGATCATCCGCGCGAGCGTCTCCTGGGCGATGGGGGATAGGTCGCAGAGCTCGTCCAGGTAGAGCGTGCCTTCGCCCGCCGCGGCCCAGAGCTCGGTCAGGCGCTCCTGGGCGGCTTCGGCCTCCAGACCTCGCAGACCGCTGCGGCAGGCGACGACCACGAAGGGGCGGTCCGCCGGCCCGGACTTCTCGTGGATCACGCGCGCGGCGAGTTCTTTTCCGGTTCCGCTTTCCCCTTCGATCAGCACCGGCCCGGAAACGCGGCAGGCGCGCTCGATCCCCGCGTAGACCTCCTGCATGCGCGGGCTGACGCCGACCAGCCGCCCGCAGCGGTGCCGTTTCTCCGCCCGGAGCTCTCCCCCTTCCGCCTCCCCGCGGCGCCGACGGTCGCCGAAAATCCGCTCGATGATTTCCCGAAGCACGGGGAGCTTGAAGGGTTTTTGCAGGTAATCGCAGCTTCCCGCCTTCATGGCCCGGATCGCCGACTCCATGGTCCCGTGTCCGGTCACCATGACCACTTCGGTTTCCGGCCGAAGGGCCTTGATGGCGCTCAAAAGCTCGAGGCCGTCGATATCGGGCATCTTGATGTCGGTGAAGACCACGGCGAACGGCCGCTCGCGGATGCGCTCGAGAGCGGCCAGGCCGTTGTCCACACACTCGACCCGGTAGCCCCCATCCTCGAGATACTCGCGCACGAGCTCAAGGATGGCCCGGTCGTCGTCCACGAAAAGAATTTCCTTCTCGTCCATCGTTCCCCGCTGGCGCTGCCCGCTCCTTTTCCGGCCTCCTCAGGATTCGTCGGCCTCGCCCTCGAGCCGGTAGCGCTTGATCTTCTCGAGCAGCGTCGTCCGCTTGATCTGCAAGAGCTCGGCCGCCCGGTACTTCACTCCGCCCGCCTGTTCCAAGGCCCTGCGGATCAGGGCCTTTTCGAACTCCATGACCGCCGCCGCCAGCGAAATCCCCTCGCCCGGAAGGGCGGTCGCAGCCCGCCGGCTCTCCCGGCCGGCGTGGGCGGAGCGGACCTTCTCCGGCAAATCCGCGACCTCCAAGAGATCGCCCTCCTTCAGGACCACCAGCCGCTCGATCAGGTTGCGCAACTCGCGGACATTGCCGGGCCAGGGGTAGTGCATCAGGCTCTGCAAGGCCTCGGGGGAAAAGCGCATCGGCGGCCGGCGGTTGCGGCGGGCGGACTCTTCGAGAAAATGATCGACGAGGAAAGGGATGTCGCTCTTGCGCTCCCGCAGAGGGGGGAGCAGGATGGGAATGACGTGCAACCGGTAAAAAAGGTCCTCGCGGAAGGTCCCCTTCTGGACCTCTTCCTCGAGATCGCGATGGGTGGCGGCGATGATGCGCACGTCGATGCGAATGGTCTCCCGACCGCCCACGCGCTCGAACTCGCCCTCCTCGAGCACCCGCAGCACCTTGACTTGGAGCTCCGGGCTCATGTCGCCGATTTCGTCCAGGAAGACCGTGCCGCCGTCGGCGAGTTCGAACTTGCCGGGCTTGTCGGCCACCGCCCCCGTGAAGGCGCCGCGGCGGTAGCCGAAAAACTCGCTCTCCAGAAGACCCTCCGGGGTCGCCCCGCAGTTGATCGGCACAAAGGGTTTGCCGCGGCGCGGCGAGAACTCGTGGATCAGCCGGGCGAGCAACCCTTTGCCCGTTCCGGTCTCGCCGTTCAGCAAAATCGTGGTGTCGCTGGCGGCGGCCTTCTCCACGACGCCCAGGATGCGTTTCATCGAGGGACTCCGAGCGACCAGGCCCGGAGGGGCCGACGCCTCGGGGGCAAGCGGAAGGATCTGGAGATTCGAGCTGTTGGAACCGGTCATGCCGAAGCGGCCTTTCACGCTCGGGCCGGGTTCGTCCGTCTGGCGGAGGCGGCGCGAATCTGATAACAGGTTTTGCGATGCATCGCAAACCGCTGCCCCCCGGAATCCCGTGAATTCCCTCCGCCCCCCTGCCGCCGACGGCCCCGCCCCCGATCCGGCCCCGGCGACGGATCCCCCGCCGGAGTTCGCGGTCGGAGTCCGCGATCTCGTCGAGTTCGTGCTCCGCCGCGGCGATTTGCGCTCCGAATTCACGGGATCCGCGCGCGCGGTCGAAGCCGTACGCCTCCACCAACGGATCCAGGCTTCCCGCCCTGCCGGGTACCTGCCGGAAGTCGTCCTTTCCCGCGTCGTGGAGACCCCCGGCTTCCGGCTGCGCATCGCGGGCCGTTTGGACGGGGTCTTCACCGCCGAGGCCGTCCCGCGGATCGAAGAGATCAAGACCACCCGGCGCCCCCTGCGGGAGTGCGTGCGGGAGGAAAACCCCCTCCACTGGGGCCAGGCCAAAATCTACGCCTTTCTCTACGCCTCGACCCACGGTCTGCCGGAGGTCGAAATCCAGCTCACCTACGCACGCACGGACACGGGCCGCATGCGGGAAGTCCGACGCCGCTGCGGCATGGGGGAGCTGGCCGCTTTTTTCGAGGAGGTCACGGGCCGCTATCTCGCCTGGGCTTCGATCCTGCGAAGCTGGGCGAGCCTGCGGGATCGCTCCATTCGGGATCTGCCGTTTCCCTTCCCGGCCTTCCGGCCGGGGCAGCGGGAAATGATCGCCGCCGTCACCCGGGCTCTCGAGCACGGCGAGCGGATCTTCATCCAGGCGCCGACGGGCATCGGCAAAACCCTGGCCGTGCTCTACCCGGCCCTGCACACGCTCGCCGGAAAGTTCCGCCGCCGGATCTTCTATCTCACGGCGCGCACCACGGGTCGGCGCGCCGCCGAGGCGGCCCTCGCCGCCCTGCGCGAGCGGGGGCTGCGGCTCAAACACCTGAGCCTGACCGCGCGGGAAAAGATCTGCCCCCGCCCCGGCGCCGCCTGCACCCCCGAGGAGTGCCCGTTCGCCGAGGGCCACTACGACCGCTTGCCCGCAGCCCGCGAGACCCTCTTCGGCCGGGATGCCTGGACCCGGCCGGTTTTGGAGGCTGCGGCCTTCGAGCACCGCCTCTGTCCCTTCGAACTCTCCCTGGATCTCGTGCGCTGGGCCGATCTCGTCGCCGGCGATTACAATTATGCCTTCGACCCCCAGGCCGCCCTGAGACGTTTCTTCCTCGAAGAGGGCGGGGACTGGACGTTTCTCGTGGACGAAGCCCACAACCTCGCCGAGCGCTCGCGCGAGATGTTCTCGGCCGAGATCCGCCGCCGACCTTACCGGGAGCTCGGCCGGCAGCTCGGCCGCGAACTGCCGGGCCTCCGCCGGGCCCTTTCCGCGATCGAGGCCTGGATGGGCGAGGAGAGCCGACGCACCCGGGAAGCCGGCGGGGCGAAGGCCGAGGCGGCCCCGCCCCTCGAGTTGCTCGCCCCGCTGCGGGAGTTCACCGCCGCCGCGGAGCGCTGGCTCGAGAAAAACCGCCCCGCCCCTTACCGTCGGGCCCTGCTCGAGCGCTACTTCGAGGCCGCCGGATTTCTCAAGACCGCCGAACGGTTCGCGGAGACCTACGCCGCCTGTTCCGAGCTTCTGCCGCACGATTTGGTCCTCAAGCTTTTTTGCATCGACCCCTCCCGCCCGATCGCCGAGGCGCTCGCGCGTTGCCGCGCGGCCGTCTTCTTTTCGGCGACCCTCTCCCCCGGCGACTACTTCCGCACTCTGCTGGCGGGTGAAAACGCCGCAAGCCTCGCCCTGCCCTCGCCTTTCCCTCGGGAACATCTGGGCGTGTTCGTCGCCGACCGGATCTCCACCGTCTATCGGCACCGCGCGGCGACTCGCGAGGCGGTCGCCCGCATGCTGCGCGTTTTCGTGGAAGGACGTCCCGGCCACTACCTCCTCTTCTTCCCTTCCTACGAATACCTCGTGCAGGTTCTGGAGGTTTTCCGCCGCGGGGCCCACGGGATCGAGGTTCTCGTCCAGGAACCGGGAATGGCCGATGCCCAGCGCGAGGCGTTCCTCGCCCGCTTCGAAGCGGGCGGGGGCCGCACGCTCGCCGGTTTTGCGGTGATGGGCGGCGTCTTCGGCGAAGGCATCGACCTCGCGGGGCCGCGGCTGGCGGGAGCGGCCGTCGTCGGGGTGGGGCTGCCGGCGGTTTGCCTGGAGCGCGAGCTCATCCGCCGGCATTTCACCTCTCGCCTCGGCCGCGGCTATGAATTCGCCTACCGCATCCCCGGCATCCACCGGGTGCTCCAGGCCGCGGGGCGGGTCATCCGCTCGGAGAGCGATCGCGGGGTGCTGCTGCTCCTCGACCGGCGCTACGCGGAGGCCGAGACGCGCCGGCTGTTGCCTGAAGCCTGGAGACCCCGTCCCGTGCGCGACGAAGAGGAGCTCGCCCGCGGGCTGTCCCGGTTCTGGGCGGCCGCCGCGGCGCCGGCCGAAACGGGAAATTGACTTTTGCACCGCTTTTGGCTACAGGCGGAACCGGTTTCCCGGGCGAGGAAAGCAGGAGGCCCCGATGGCAGGAACCGGACCGATCTTCGGGTGGGTATGCCTGATCGCCGCAGCGGCCGCCGTCCCGGCCGCCGCCCAGGTCAAGGTTTACACCTGGACCGATGCCCGCGGCCGGCTGCATCTCACCGACGAGCCGCCGCCGGCCGACGCGCGGCTGCAGGAAGTCGTGGAGGCCGAGGCCGCACCCCTCGAGGAGGCCCGCGCCGAGGAACTGCGCCGGCGCCGCCTGGAAAAGCGGCGCGAAGCCGAGCGCCGCGAGCTGGAAGAGGAACGCGAGCGCCGCGCCCGGGAGGCCGAAGCGGCCGCGCAGGAGGCGATCCGGCGTGCCGAGGCGGAGGAGCGGCGCGCGCTGGAAACCCGACAGCGCTTCGGCAACACCCCCTCGCGCCGCGAACAGTTCAAGTACCGCATTCGGGCCGAGGAAGAAAACGCCGCCGCCGCGCGCCGCGAAGCGCAGGAGGCGGTCGAGCGCGCCCGACGCGCCGCCGAACGACCCGTCCCTTCGGGAGCGCCCTGATGTCCCCTGCCCTGCTCGACTGGCTGCTCGCCGCCCGCCCCTGGTCTTTCGCCATGACCGCCATCTCGGTCTCCGTGGGAGCGGCGCTTGCCGCGCGCGACGGCGCCTTCTCCTGGCCGCTGTACGCCGGGACCCTGCTGGCCGCCGTTCTGATGCACGCCGCAAGCAACCTGATCAACGACTACGACGACGTCCGCTCCGGCGTGGACGACCCCGCCGTGCCCACGGCGAACTACCGCCCGCATCCGCTGCTCATCCGTCGCCTGGAGCTCACCGCGGTCCGCAACGCCGCCTGGATCCTGTACGGGCTCGCCGCTCTGATCGGCATCGCCCTCGCCGCCGCGAGGGGCCTGCCCGTTCTCTGGCTCGGTCTGGCCGGCACGGCGGCCGGCATCGCCTACACCGCACCGCCCTTCCACTACAAATACCGGGCCCTCGGGGAGTTCTCGGTCTTTCTGATGTGGGGCCCGCTCATGGTGAGCGGGGCCTACTACGTCCAAGGCCAGAGATTCAGCCTCGAGGCGCTCCTCGTCTCGCTGCCCTTCGGGCTGCTCGTCGCCCTGGTGCTGCTCGCCAACAACCTGCGCGACTTGGATTACGACCGCCGCAAGGGCATCCGCACGCTGCCGATCCTGATCGGCGCGCGCCGGGGGATCGCCTTGTTTCTGGCGCTGATCGTGGGGGCCTACGCCGCCGTCGCCGCCATGGCCCTCCTCGGCCCGCTGCCCCGCCTGTCGCTCGCCGTTCTGCTCTCGGCCCCGTTCGGCTTCCGCCTCCTGCGGCGCATGGTGCACGACGTGCCCCTCGACGCCGACGCCCAAACCGCGCGGTTGGACACCGTGTTCGGGCTGCTCCTGGTCGCCTCGATGCTCGTGGGATGAAGCCGGTGTCGAAGGCGCCGCTTCCCCGGAGCCTCGGGATGCTCGTCGCCCTCGCCTTCCTCCTGTGGGCGGCGACCTTCGCCTGGCCGCACGGCTCCTTCTGGCTCAAGATCTCCCTTTCGGCGGCGCTTCTCGCCGCGGTCTCGCTGCGATGGCGCCCGCGACCCCTTTCCGGTCTGCTCCCGAGCGCAGGCGACTGCTGGCGGGGGACGGTCGGAGCGGCGGTGCTCTACCTCGTCTTCTGGGCGGGTCGCGAAATCTCGCTCGCCTGCTTCGACTTCGCCGGCCGCCAGATCGAAAACATCTATCATCGGGGGGAAGGCACCCCGGCCTGGGTCATCGCCGGGCTTCTTTTCCTGGTCACGGGTCCCGCCGAGGAGATCTTCTGGCGCGGAACCCTGCAGCAGGCGCTGATGGAGCGACTCGGCCGACGGCGGGGTTGGGCGACGGCGACGGTCCTCTACGCCGCCGTCCACGTCGCTTCGTTCAACTTCATGCTCATCGGCGCCGCAGCCGTGGCCGGGGCCTTCTGGGGCGGCTGGTACGCCTGGGGCGGCAGGCTTCCCGCGCTGATCGTCTCCCACGCCCTCTGGAGCAGTGTCGTTTTCAGCGTCCTTCCTTTACGCTGAAGCCCTCAGAGCCCCGCGTCTTCGGCATCCTCGGCCGTCGCCGCAAGGCGGCGGATCGCCCCTTCGAGCGGCGGCGGCAGCGTCCGCCAGCGGGGCCCGATCGCCCCGCCTTCGGTCCAGGTGAAATCAACCGCCAGAAACTCCTCGGGAATGAGGCGCTCCGGGTCCCGACCGTAGCGTCGGGCGGGAACGTGCTCGACAAAAAGCATCCGCTGCGGGTCGATACCGAAATCCCGGGCGATGCCGGTGGCCACATGGCCGGCACAGCTGCGTACGGAGAGGGGACTCTCGGGAACATCGGCGACGAGAACGAGGATCGGCCGCAACGGAACCGCCTCGCCGGGCAACCGCCGGCGACGCAGATCCCAAATCCGCAGCCGGCAGCAGCCGCGCGGCAGCCGGAGCTTTCCCCCGAAGCCTTCCCAACGATAGATCCCGTCGTGGAGGAGCATGGCCGGCGATCCCCCTGCCCGGCTCAACGGACCAGGCCGCCGTAAACGCGGAGCAACCGCGCGGGCAGCCCGCACACGTCCGTGATCACGTGGTGCCGCGCCCTGCCGTAGAGCCGGTCCAACCGCGCATCGGCGGGATGGTTGACCGTAACCGCATGGAAGCGGATCCCTCGGGAGGCAAGCTCGGAGAGCGCCCGACGGGTATCGCCGATCGCCCGCTCCGCCCGATAGCCCGTGTCGTTGGGAAAGCCGTCGCTCAGGAGCACGAGCAGGCGCAGGCGCGCGGGCTGCTCGTCCAGACGCCGGGCGGCATGACGCAGGGCGGCCCCCAGGCGCGTGTTGCGCCGCGGGGTAAGCCCCCCGATGCGGCCGCGGACCTCTTCCGAAAGCGGCTCGGCAAAGGACTTGACGACTTGATATTCCACGTGGTGGCGCCCCGCGCCGGAAAAGGCGGCGATGGCGAAAGGGTCCCCCAGCCGCCCCAGCGCCTCGCAGAGCAGCACCAGGGCCTCCCGCTCGACCGCGAGCACGCTCGCCCCGGCGCCGGGGACCGGTTGCGCGGTCGAACGCGAGACATCCACGAGGAAGAGAACGGCCATATCCCGCCGGTCGGGGAGATGTTTGACGAAGATCCGCTCCTCGGGGGCCTCCCCCCGTCGGAGGTCGACGGCATAATCGAGGAGCCGGCCGTGATCGAAGGCGTCCCCTTCGCACCAGCCCCGGAGCCGCCGGAGCCCCGCGGGGCGCAGCCGCTCGAACGCCCGCCGCGTCGCCCGCAGGAGCGAGGCCCGCCGCGCGCGCACCTCAGCATAGAAATCGGACGGGCCGGCCGGCGCCGCACTCTCGTGCACGGTGACATGATCGGGGAGATAATCCCTCAGCTCCACGTCCCATTCCGGGTAACGCCACCCCGGCGCCGCCTCGCCTTCCGGGCCCGCCGGGGGGGCGGGGACGGCCTCCGCCGCGGAGGACCTGGGCCCGTCCTCTGCGGGCCGGCCGTCGCCGGCGCGGCCGAGCTTTCGGATCCGGCAGACCGGAGCCGTCTGCGGAATCGGTTCCGGGGGCCGGCGCCACTGGCCGGCGCCGCCCGGCAGACCGCGGCGGAAAAGCCGGTCGGCCACGGCGGCGGACTGCCGCCGGTGGGCGGGATGCGGCCAGGGCCGCCAGCCGAAAGGCACCTTAAGCCGCCGGCCGGCCCCGTTTCCCGAAAGAAAGCGGGCGAGCGGCCGATAGGCGTCCGCGACACAGCGCAGGGTGTCGGCCGTCGAACCGGCCGGCGAGAGCCCCGCGGCCAGGCGTCGGGCGAGTGCGCCGGCGACGCGGGCTTCGTCGTCCCCTTCCCCCTCGCCGAGCAGGAGCAGGCGGAGCAGAGCGCCGAGCGAGACCCCCTCCGCCATCGCCGGCCCCGGCTCGCGGTGCAGCGCCTCGCCGTAGCGCCGCGCCAGGCCGGGGTATTGCGCCTGCAGACAGCGGACGAGGCGGACGATTTCAAACAGCGCGAAGAGCTCGCCCGCAAACTCCGGGTCCGCGAACGCGCTGAGAACGCCTTCGAGGCCGGAATCGGCCTGCGGCCCGGAGAAAACGGGCAGGAAAGTCCCGAACTCGTAGAGCGAGGTCTCGAGTCCCGCAAGCAGCCGGTAGAGGTCCTCGTTTCCGCGGCGGTCGCTCTCGCGGTCGATTTCTTCGGGCAGAAACAGGTTCCGCCCGTCGGAAAGAACCATCCTTCCCGGCTCGACCGCGACGGCCGACTCCGACAACGGCCGCACGGCAAGCGGTTTGCCGAGGCGGGCCCCCAGGTAGCGGATCAGCCGCGGCCGCAAATCCGCGAGCCGGGCGCCTCGCCCGCAGCGAGTGGCTTCCCGCTGCGCCCCCTCCGTTTCGAGGGCGAGAAAGGCCTGGGCGGCTGACCGGCCGCGGCGGCGGAAGACCTCCTCGGCTTGGGCGACGAAACCGCAGAGATCCTCCCCGTCGGGTGCCGGCAGGCCGCGCTCGAGGCCGGCGAGAAAGGGCTCGAGCAACAGGCGGTCGAGGCGGGCGAGATCCCGAAGCGCTCGCAGCGCCCCGGTGTGGGGCCGGCGCGCGAGCCGCTCGAAGGCGGGCGGAAACGTACGGCTGAAGCGCCGGATGTCCTCGTGGGAGGGGCGGCCGCGGGCGACGGCCTCGAGCGTCTCGAGGACGAGCCGCGCGGCGTCCGACGGGGGCGGGGAAAGCGCAAGCCACCGCGGCAGGCCGGAGAGCAACCCCTGGAGCGCCTGCAGACCGATCGCGGCGAGGCCGTCCCAGACGCGGAAGAACCGCCGGGCGACCTCAGGCTCCGGGTGGAGAAGCACGCCGGGGAGAATTTCGGCGAGCAGCCGGCCCTGGGCGGCTCCGGCCGCACCGGCCTGCCGCACGGCACGGTGGAACAGCCGCCGCAGCGCTGCCCGTCCGGGGCCCTCAAGGAGATCGTAGGCCGCCCGGACCGCTTCCCCGAAGGCGGGCTCCAGCGCCGAGGCCCAGGCAGCATCGGCAGCGGCCGGGTCCCCGAGCGGCGGGGTCGGCGGCGAGGACTTCGTCTCAAGCGACATCGGCGATCAGGTCTTCGAGCGTCTCCAAGAGATGCCCGTCGTCGGTCAGCGGCAAGCAAACCGCCGTACGCACCGCCTCGCGGAAGTCGATCCCGGCGCGCAGCAGGCGGCCGGCCTGGATGAGCAGCCGCGTCCCGGCGCCCTCGGCGAGCCCCTGTTCGCGCAGGTGGCGGATCCTGCCGCCCAAGGCCACAAGCCGGGAGGCGACCTCCGGGGCGACGCCGGACTCCTCGGCCACGATCCTCGCCTCCTGCTCCGGCGGCGGGTAGTCGAATTCGAGGGCGACGAACCGTTGCCGGGTGCTCGGCTTCAGATCCTTCAGGACCGACTGGTAGCCGGGGTTGTAGGAGATGACCATCAGAAAGTCGGGATGCGCGGTCAGCAGCTCGCCCGTCTTGTCGATCACCATGCGGCGGCGGTTGTCCGTCAGCGGGTGGATGACGACGGTGGTGTCCTTGCGCGCCTCCACCACCTCGTCCAAGTAGCAGATGGCGCCGTGGCGCACGGCGAGGGTGAGCGGCCCGTCCACCCAGACGGTTTCGTTGCGCTGGAGCAGGTAGCGGCCGACCAGGTCCGAGGCGAAGAGATCCTCGTGGCAGGCGACGGTGACGAGCGGGCGGCCGAGGCGATGGGCCATGTACTCGACGAAACGGGTCTTGCCGCAGCCCGTCGGGCCTTTGAGGAGAACCGGCAGACGGGCCTTCCAGGCGGCCTCGAAGATCTCGACCTCGGCGCCGCGGCGCAAATAAAACGGGGGGCGGGGAATCCGATAGGCATCGATCGGGCTCATGGCGACCGTCCTCGGGATGCGGCTTGTCAACGCCGGGGAATCGACGTAGAATGAGATTGTATCCGAACCTCCGCCGCTTGCAAGCCCGCCCGGCGGAACGGACGATCCGGGATGACCGACCCCGAGCCTCCTCCCATACACCGCCTGCGCGAAGACGACCGCGAATTCCTCCTCCTGGGGACGGCGCATGTCTCGGCCGCCTCCGTGCGGCTGGTCGAGGAGACGATCCGCGACTGGCGGCCCGACACGGTGTGCCTCGAGCTCTGTGCCTCCCGCTACCAGGCCCTGCGCCAGCGGGAGCGCTGGCGGGACACCGACATCGTGCGGGTGCTGCGCCAAAGAAAGGCCTCGGTCCTGCTCGTCAACCTGCTGCTCGCCTCTTTTCAAAAGCGCATCGCCCAGGGACTCGAGGTGGAGCCCGGCGCGGAAATGCGGCGCGCGGCCGAGGCCGCCGAGGAGCTCGGGGCGCAGATCCGCCTCGTCGACCGCGACATCCGCGTGAGCCTCACCCGGCTGTGGCGTCGGCTCCGTTTCCGCGAGCGTTTCCGCCTGCTCTACGAGCTCGCTCACGCCCTGTTCGTCCCCCCCGCGGTCGACCCGGAGGAGATCGAGCGCCTCAAGCGCCGGGATGTGCTCGAGGCGATGCTGGCCGAAATCGGCCGCACCGTGCCGACGCTGAAACGGGTGCTGCTCGACGAGCGCGATGGCTTTCTCGCGGCCAAGATCCGGCAGGCGCCGGGAACGAGGGTTCTCGCCGTGGTGGGCGCGGGCCACCTGCCGGGGATCCTCGCCCGCTGGGGCGAGCCGCAGGATCTCGAGGCGCTCGAGGCGGTCCCGCCGCCGGGGCGCTTCGGCCGCCTGTTCTCCTGGTCCGTACCGGCCCTGCTGCTTGCCCTCCTCGCGGCGGGATTCGCCTTCGGCGGCGGCCGGGCGGGAGCGGACATGATCACGCTCTGGGTCCTCAGCACGGGGCTTCTCTCCGGGTTCGGGGCGGCGATCGCGCTTGCCCACCCGGTGACGATTCTCTCCGCGGTGCTCGCCGCCCCGGTGACGACCCTCCACCCGCTGGTCGCCGCCGGCTGGGTGTCGGGCTTCGTGGAGGCCTTCTCGCGCCGCCCGCGCGTGCGGGATCTCGAAGCTCTCCCCGAGGACATTCTTTCCGTGCGCGGCTTCTGGCGCAACCCGCTGACGCGCATCCTCCTCGTGGTGCTCTTCACCAACCTCGGCGCGGCCTTAGGGGTGATGATCGCCTTCCCCCTGCTGATGGGGCTGCTGACGCGATTCGGCGGATGGCGGTGAAGGACCGAACCCTCCGGCTTTCCGCCCTCGCCGCGGGGATCATCGTTTTCGCCGCGGGCTGCGCGGCCCCGCCGACGCCCTTCCGGTCCGAGCCTTCCGCTGTCCGCCCCCGGCCGGCCCTGCCTTCCCTGCGTTTCACCATCCAGGTGGGGGCTTTCCTGCAGATCGACAACGCCGTGCGCCTGACGGAGCGGCTCCTCGCCGAACGGCTCTCCGCCTACCACTTCATCGACGAATCCGGCTTCTACAAGGTGCGTATCGGAAACTTTCCCTCGCGGGAGGCGGCCGTCTCCGAAGCCGGCCGGTTGCAACGGCGGCGGCTGATCGAAGACTATTTCATCATCGCCCCCGAGGACTACCCTCTGGGCCGCGAAGGAGGGGCGACCGAAGAGCAATTCCGGGCCGAGATCGTGCGCACGGCGAAGCGCTTTATCGGCGTCCCCTACCGCTGGGGCGGGGACTCCACCGTGACGGGGTTCGACTGCAGCGGCCTGACCCGCGTGGTCTACGGCTTAAACGGCCTCGAGCTGCCGCGGACCTCCGGAGAGCAGTGGCGGGCCGGGCGCCCCCGCGAGCGCCGTGCGCTCGCGCACGGCGACCTCGTCTTTTTCGCCACCAAAGGCGGCTCCCGGGTCTCCCACGTGGGGATCTATCTCGGCGGGGAGGATTTCCTCCACGCGCCCCGGCCGGGAAGCCGCATCCGCGTCGACTCCCTCGGGGACGATTTCTACCGCCGCACCTTCGTCGGGGCGCGCACCTATCTCTAAGGGTGCTCCGGCGCCTTGCCCGGCGCGGCCGGGGCGATGACCACGACCGTCCGCTCCACCCGCCCGCCGGGCAGCTCCCAGACCCGGCGCTCGGTGCGCAACCGCCCCTCGGCGAAGAGCCGGATGCACTCGGGATAGAGGCGCCATTCCTGCTCGAGCCCCTTGCGCCGCACCGCCTCCAGGGTGTCCCCCTCCTCGATGGGAAAGGCCCGCTGGCCGATGATCGGTCCGGTGTCCTCGCCGTAATCGACGAAATGCACCGTGCACCCCCCCACCTTGCACCCGTAGCGGAAGGTGTCGCCGTAGCCGTCGGTGCCGGGGAAGGCGGGCAGCAGGGCCGGATGAATGTTCATGATGCGCGGGGGGTTGCACCCGGCGTTTACGCGGTCGATGAAGTAGGGGGTGAGGATGCGCATGAACCCGGCCAGCACCAGAAGGTCGAAAGGGTAAGGGCGCATGGCCGCGAGCAGCTCGGCCTCGGCCGCGGCGCGCGAGACGAGAAAGCGCTCGAGCCGCGGCGGCTCGGTCCCTCCCGGCCGCAGCCGCTGCCGGGCGCACGCCTCGGCGAGCGAAAAATCCTCCGGCGGCCGGGCTTGCGGGGGATCGTGCGCAAAACGCTGCAGGATCTCCCGGTAGGCGACGACGAAGGTCGGCACCCCCCGGGCGCGGGCCCGCTCGAGGCCTTTCGCCTCGGGGTTGTCGGAGCCGACGAAGACGACCCGCGCGGGAAGGCGGCCTTCCTGGATGGCATCGAGGATCGCCTGCAGGTTGGTCCCCCCTCCGGAAACGAGGACCCCCAGTCGGATGGGTTCGGGCATGGCGCACGTCCTTTCCCCGCCGCGCCCTCCTGGCGGGCGGCCGCGGCGGGCGGGTTTGGTTGACATCCCAGGGGGGAGACCGTATTATCCCCCAACTTTGGTTGCAAGAAAGGAAGCATCGCTCATGGCCGACGGCATTCTGGAACTCGAGGACGGCACGTTCGAGGCCGAAGTGTTGAAAAGCGAAAAGCCGGTGCTGGTCGATTTCTGGGCCCCCTGGTGCGGGCCCTGCAAGGCGATCGCGCCCGTGGTGGAAGACCTCGCCAAGCACTACGCGGGCAAGATCAAATTCGCCAAATGCAACGTCGACAACAACCCGGTCACCCCCGGCAAGTACGGCATCAAGGCCATTCCGACGCTGATCTTCTTCAAAAATGGCAACGTGGTCAACCAGATCACGGGTATGGTCGCCAAGGCCAAGCTTGAAGAAGCCCTCCAAAAACTCCTCTGATCGCACCGGGGTCGCGCCGCAAGAGGGTCTTCCGCTCCCCGGTGAAGCGGTGGGGGCAGACCGGTCCGCCTTTCCCCGCGGGAGGCGCCTGGTCGTTGTCGGGTTGTGCCTGGTTCTGCTGGCACCCGCCGCCTGCACGACGCTCCGCGAAACCGCCTCCGACATCAAGAAGAGCGTGACCGGCCTTTTCGGCGGCAGCGACGAACAGCTGAGCGCCGAGGAACTCGCGCTGCGCGGCATGGAGGCCTATGACGCCGGAAATTACCGCCGCGCCGTCGAGCATTTTCAGAAGCTCAAGGACATCTATCCGTTTTCCCGTTACGCCATCCTGGCCGAGTTGAAGCTGGGCGATGCCCACTACCGCCTCGAGCAGTACGAGGACGCGCTCTTCGCCTACGAGGAATTCGAAAAACTCCATCCCCGCAACGAGGCCGTGCCCTACGTCATCTACCAGATCGGCCGCTGCCATTTCGACCGCATCTCGACTCCCGATCGCGATCCGACCCCGGCCCGGAAGGCCCTGGAGGCTTTCGAGCGTCTGCAGCAGCAATTCCCCGGCGATCCCTGGGCCCGGCGCGCGGCCGATCACGTCATCGCCTGCCAGAAAACGCTCGCCGCTCACGAGTTCGGCGTGGGCCGTTTCTATTTTAAGGCGGGTTACTATCGCGCCGCCCTGGAGCGCTTCCGGGCCGTCGTCACCCGTTACCCGGATGTGGGCTTTCATCAACCGGCCCTCGAGCTGATCGTCCAGTGCGAAAGCCGCCTCGCCCAGGCCTCCTCCCGACCCGCCGGGTCTTTCCGGGATCCGTCGCCACCGTCCTCCCCCTGGGCCCCGGACAACGGCTGAGCCCGCTAGGCGACGAGGAAGCTCTTGCCTTTTGTGCCGGATTTGTGCCATAAGAGTACGTTGTGGTTTTCCGTTCCGTGAAGGAAAATCGGGAGGCATTACGAATCATGGCCAAGCAATGCGATGTCTGCGGCAAACGGCCGCTCGTGGGCAGCCACATCAGCCATGCGCATAACGTGACCAAGCGACGCTTCGACCCCAACCTGCAGCGCGTGCGGGCGTTGACCGACGGAGGTGTGCGCCAGATGACCGTCTGCACCGCCTGCCTGAAGGCCGGCCGGGTCCAGAAAGCCCCCTGAGGGACCGTCGGACAACCGAGAGCAGATCCGCGGACCGCCGCGCTCCGAGCGACGGCCGCGCACGCCTATCCTCCCTTCCGGGTTCCCCGCCTCCCTTCATGAGACCCGCCAGGCGTCCTGCACCTGCTTGACCCGGCGCACCGCCCCCAGGATGCGCTCGAGATGGTCCTTATCCCGCACCATGATCGTGAAGCGGCTCTCCACCACCCGATTTTCCCGGGTGTCGGAGGCGGCGTGCAGGATGTTGGCCCCGAGCTTGCTGATGTTGCCTACCAGATCGGCGAGCAGCCCCATGCGGTCGGTGGAGATCACCTGGATCTTCACCGGGAAGGTGTCCGTGGTCTCGAGGTTCCACTCGACCTCGATCTGCCGCTCCGGGTTGCTGCGCAGGGCGTTCACGCAGCCTGCCCGGTGCACGGTCACGCCGAAGCCCTGGGTGATGTAGCCGATGATCGGATCGCCGGGCACCGGCTGGCAGCAGCGGCCGAACTTGATCAGGATGTCCTCCATGCCCCGCACCAGAACCCCGCCCCGGGGTTTGCGGCGTCGCACGCGGCTCATCAACTTTCCGAGGATGGAGCCGGGCTCGTCCGTCAAAGCGGCGGAAGGCAGAAACGGCCGCACCACCTGCAGCGGCGTCACCTTGCCGTAGCCCACGGCGGCGACGAGGTCGTCGAAGGTCTTGTAGCCGAGCGACGCGGTGACCGCCTCCATCTTCTCCGATCGGCTCCACTGCAGGAAATTCTGCCGCTCCTTGCGGAAGGCCTTTTCCAGCATTTCGCGCCCGAGGCTGATGCTGCGCTCGCGCTCCTGGGTCTTGATCCACTGGCGGATCTTGGAGCGCGCCTTGATCGTCCGCACGAACTTGAGCCAGTCCTTGCTCGGATGGTGATGGTGGGCGGTCAGGATCTCGACGATGTCGCCCGTCTGCAGCTCGGTGGTGAGGCTGACCATCTGGCCGTTCACCCGGGCGCCGACGCAGCGGTGGCCGATCTCGGTGTGAATCAAGTAGGCGAAATCGACGGGGGTGGATCCCTTCGGCAGGGCGCGGATGTCCCCTTTCGGCGTGAAAACATAGACCTCATCCGGAAAGAGGTCGATGCGCACGTTTTCCAGAAACTCGCCCGCATCGCGGAAGTTCTCCTGGTTCTCGACGATGTCCTGGATCCAGGCGAGCTTCTGGAGCAGATCCTCGTCGAAGCGCTGCCCCTCCTTGTAGCTCCAGTGGGCGGCGATGCCCGACTTGGCGATGCGGTCCATCTCCCAGGTGCGGATCTGAATCTCGATCCGCTCGCCCGACGGCCCGATGACCGTGGTGTGGAGCGACTGGTACATGTTCGGCTTGGGCCGGCCGATATAGTCCTTGAACTTGAAATCGATCGGCTTCCACATCGAATGGATGAGCCCCAGGGCCTCGTAGCATTGGGGCACGGTGTCGAGGATGATCCGGAACGCGGTGAGGTCGTAGATCTGGTCGAAGCTCAGGTTCTGCTTCTTCATCTTCGAGAAGATGCTGTAGAAATTCTTGCTGCGGCCGAGCACTTCCGCCTTTAAGTTCATCTCCTCGAGCCGACGGCGGATGATGCCGCGCATCTTTTCGATGTAGGCCTCGCGCTCGCTGCGTGAGGTGGCCACCCAGTGTTCGATCTGGGCGTATTCCTCGGGGTGGAGGTATTTGAAGGCGTTTTCCTCGAGTTCGGTCTTGATCCAGTAAATCCCCAATCGTCCGGCGATGGGGGCGTAGATGTCCATCGTCTCCTGGGCGATCTCACGGCGCTTCTCCGGCGAATGGAAGCGCAGCGTGCGCATGTTGTGCAGGCGGTCGGCGAGCTTGATCAGGATGACCCGGATGTCGCGCGCCATGGCGAGAAACATCTTGCGCAGGTTCTCGGCCTGACGCTCGCGCGAGGAAACGGTGGGGATTTGGCTGAGCTTGGTCACCCCCGAGACGAGGCCGAGCACTTCCCCCCCGAAAAGCTCGCGCAACTCGTCGGGCTGCGCGCCGGTGTCCTCGAGCACGTCGTGGAGCAGCCCGGCGGCGACGCTGACGACGTCAAGGCGCATCTCCGCCAGAATGTGGGCGACCTCGAGGGGATGCAGCAGATAGGGCTCCCCCGAAAGCCGCACCTGGCCGGCATGGACGCGTGCGGAGTAAACGTAGGCCCGCTCGACGAGATCCAGAGGCGACTCCGGCGCGTAGGAGGCGATCTTGTCGAGGATTTCGTTGATCCGGATCATGCGTCCGTCGCCCCGCCGCCGGGGTGCCGGCGGCGGGATCAGTAGGCCTTGGCGAATACGGCGTGGTGGCGTCCGGGCTGCCCGCAGGCGATGCAAGGGCCGAGGGCCTCGGTCTCTTCGAAGGGCAGGCAGCGGATGCTGACCGTCAGCGCTTCTTTGATGCGGGCCTCGCAGGCGGCGTCCCCGCACCACGGCGCCTTCGCAAACCCCCCGTGGATTTCGGGTTTCTCCGCGTTGCGGGGGGTGAAAAACGCCGTGAAGTCCTCCCAGCGGTCGATGCGCCGCGTGTGGGCCTCGCGGTAGGCGAGCGCCCGGTCGTAGAGCGCCTGTTGGATCTCGTCCAGCAGATCGGGCAGCCGCCGGACGAACTCCTCCCGCGGGATCGAGGTCCGCTCCGCGTGCGGTTTGTCCCGGCGCCCGACGAACACGGTGCGATCGCGCACCTCCCGCATGCCGATCTCAACGCGCAGCGGAATGCCCTTCTTGATCCATTCCCACAGGCGCGCCCCGCCGATGTCCCGCCGGTCGATTTCGACCGCGACCGGGCGTCCGTGATAGCGCAGCGCGGCGAGTTCCCGGGCCAGCGTCTCGACCGCCTCGGAGATCGCCGCCCGCTCGCCCTCGTTCTTGACGATCGGCAAGAGCACCGCGTGCGCCGAAGCCACCCGCGGGGGGAGCACGATGCCGTCATCGTCGCCGTGGGTCATGATCACGCCGCCGATCAGGCGCGTCGAGGCCCCCCAAGAGGTGGTCCAAACGTACTCTTCCTTCTCTTCGGCCGTGTGGAAGCGGATCTCCGAGGCGCGGGCGAAGTTCTGGCCCAGAAAGTGGGAGGTGCCCGCCTGCAGGGCCTTGCGGTCCTGCATCATCGCCTCGATGCACAGGGTGTCCACGGCACCCGGAAAGCGCTCGGCCGCGGTCTTGCGCCCTTTGAGCACGGGCATGGCCAGCATCTCCTCGGCCAGCCGGGCGTAGATGTCGAGCATCATCACCGTGCGCTCCCAGGCTTCCTCACGCGTGGCGTGCGCCGTGTGCCCCTCCTGCCAGAGAAACTCGCTGGTCCGCAGGAAAATGCGCGTGCGCATCTCCCAGCGCACGACGTTTCCCCACTGATTGATCAGCACGGGCAGGTCCCGGTAGCTCGCGATCCAGCGGCTGAACGCGTCGGCGATGATCGTCTCCGAGGTCGGCCGCACGACGAGCGGCTCGGTCAGCCGCCCCGCGGGCACGAGCTGGCCGCCCGCGCTCTTTTCGAGGCGGTGGTGGGTGACCACGGCGCACTCTTTGGCGAAACCCTCGACGTGGTCGGCTTCCTTCTGCAGGAAGCTGAGCGGGATGAAGAGCGGGAAGTAGGCGTTTTTCACCCCCGTCTCCTTGAACATCCCGTCCATCGCCTCCATGATGTTCTCCCAAAGGGCGTAGCCCCAAGGTTTGATGATCATGCAGCCGCGCACGGGGGATCGCTCCGCCAAATCCGAGGCCTTGATCACCTGCTGGTACCATTCCGGGTAGTCTTGGTGGCGTGTGGGAGAAATGGCGGTTTTCGTGGCTTTGCCCATCGGCGTTTGCTGTCCTTTCTTTCAGGAATTCCGGCTCTTCCGCGGGTCCGCCGGGCCCTCGGCCGCGCCTTCCGGCCCCTCCGAGCCTTCGGCCGCCAGGCGACGGACCTCCTCGATCAGCGCCTCGGCCAGGTCCTCCTCGCGGAGGCGGCGGACGATCTTGCCCTTGCGGAAGAGGATCCCCGCCCCCGCCCCGCCGGCGACCCCGACGTCGGCTTCCCGCGCCTCGCCGGGCCCATTCACGACACAGCCCATCACGGCGACCTTGAGCGGCGCGCGCAGCGGGGCGAGCGCCCGCTCGACCCGCTCCACGAGGGCGAAAAGATCGATCCGCGTGCGGCCGCAGGTGGGGCAGGCAATGATTTCCGGACCCCGCCGACGGATGTCGAGCGCGCGCAGGATCTCCCAGCCCGCCCGCACCTCTTCCTCGGGGTCGCGGGTGAGCGAGACCCGAAGCGTGTCCCCGATGCCTTCGGCGAGGAGGATGCCGATGCCGAGAGCCGACTTGACCAAGCCGCCGATCAGGGTGCCGGTCTCGGTCACCCCCAGGTGCAAGGGGAGATCGGTCTTGCGGGCGATCAGCCGATAGGCGGCGAGGGTGCGCGGGACGTCGGAAGCCTTGAGCGACACCTTGAGATCGTGGAAATCCCACCCGCGGATCCGGTCGATGTGCCGGAGCGCGCTTTCCACCATCCCCTCGGCCGTCACCCCATGGTATTGGCGGACGATCGATTTTTCAAGCGACCCCGCGTTCACTCCGATGCGGATCGGAATCCCCCGGTCGCGCGCGCAGGCGACCACCTCCCGCACGCGGCGGGCGGCCCCGATGTTTCCCGGGTTGATGCGCAGGGCGTCGGCGCCGGCCCGGGCGGCACGTACGGCCAAACGATGGTCGAAGTGAATGTCGGCGACGACGGGGAGCGAAACCTCGGCCTTGATGCGGCCGATCGCCTCGGCGGCCTCCGGGTCGGGAACGGCCACACGCACGATTTCGCAGCCGGCCGCTTCGAGCCGCCGGATCTGCCGCACCGTGGCGGCGACGTCCGCCGTCGGCGTATTGGTCATCGATTGTACCGCAATCGGCGCCCCGCCGCCGACCGCGACCCGCCCGATGTGGATCTGCCGTGAGTCTCGCCGGATCGGCATCCCGTGTTCCTTTTTTTCCCGCCGCCTTGCCTCCAAGAACCGGATATGGTATCAGGCCGTAAGCCTTCACCGGCCGGTCGCCCCTGCCTCGGGGGTCGGACCGGCGCCTCCGGGAGGAAGCCATGCCTGCAGACGACCCGCGAAAGGAATCGGCCCTCGACCCTGCGGCGGTCCCCGGTCTGGAGGATGCGCTGCGGCGGGAAGCGCCCGAGAATCGCCTTTCCTGTGAGCAAGCCTTCGCCCTCGCCGAGCGCTTCCGGACGGCTCCGCTCGAGGTCGGGCGCGCGGCCGACCGTTTGGGGGTCCGCCTCATCCGCTGCCAGCTCGGGCTTTTCGGTTACCTGCCCGAGAAAAAGATCGTCAAGCCCGCGGCTCTCGTCGAGCCGGCGCTGGAGCAAGCGATCCGCGAGGCGCGGGTCGACGGGCGGCTTCCCTGCCGCGCGGCCTGGGAGATCGCCGCGCGCTTGCGGCTTCCGCGTCTTGCCGTCAGCGCGGCCTGCGAGGCCCTCGAGGTCCGCATCAAACCCTGCCAGCTCGGCGCCTTCTGAGGGACGTCCCCCCCCCGGGAGCTCCCTCCCCCGCGGAGAGCGACGTCGGCTACCTCAACCGCAGACCGACGAAAGGATTGGTGCGCTTTTCCTCGCCGATCGTGGTCTCCGGCCCATGGCCGGTGAAGACGCGCACCTCGTCGGGCAGCCGGAAGAGCTTCTCCTGGATGCTGCGGCGAAGGGCCTCGAAATCCCCCCCCGGAAAATCGGTCCGCCCCACGGAGCCGGCGAACAGGGTGTCGCCCACGAAGAGGCAGCCGTCGGCGTAAAAGGACACCCCCCCGGGCGTGTGGCCGGGGGTGTGGATCACCTGCAGCCTCAGATCGCCCACGGCAACGGTCTCCCCCTCGTCGATCAGCCGGTCGGGGTCGGGGGAGTTCTCCGCCGCCATCCCCCAGGCCGCCGCCGTGCGGGCGAGCAGCCGCAGCATGGGGGCGTCGAGGGCGTGGATCAGGATCGGAGCCCCGGTCGACTGCTTCAGCCGCCGGTTGGCGCCGACGTGGTCGAAATGGCCGTGGGTGTTCAAAATGTGGCTCACGGTCAGACCCCGCTCGGCGAGCGCGAAGAGAATGCGGTCGGCCTCGTCTCCGGGGTCGATGACCGCGGCCTGCCGGGTCCGTTCACACCCGACGATGAAGCAGTTGGCCTGCAGCGGGCCCACGGCAAGCTGTCGAATGATCATCGCCGTCCTCCTGTCGCATCCTTTTTTTCCCCGTTCCGCGTTCCCCGGGGGCGGACATAGCGCCGCCGGGGCTTCTCCGCCCCTTCCGTCGGCGCGTCGCCTCGGTCCCCCGAGGTTTCCTGCAGGCATTCCCGGGGGGGCTCTTCGAGCTCGGCCGGCGGGAGATCCCGCCCTTGCGGCGGGAACCCGGTTTCCTCCTCGGGTTCGGGCTCCTCGATTTCGCCTCGTTCAAGGGCAAGCCGGACGCGGTCCACGATGCCGTTGATGAAGGCCCCGGACTCCTCGCCGCCGTATTTCTTGCCGATCTCGACCGCCTCGTCGATGGCGACACGGGGGGGGATGTCCGCGCACCAGAGCATCTCGTAGAGCGCAATCCGCATCACGTTGCGGTCGACCCCGGCCATGCGCTCAAGGCTCCAGTTTTCCGAGTAGCGCGCGATCAAGCGGTCGAGGATCCCCCGCCGCCGAAGCACGCCGTGCACGAGCCGTTCAAAATGGGGCACGGCCTCGGGTTTGGGGGCGAAGCCGGCGCGGAAGCGCGCGAGCGCTCCGGGCGTGAATTCCCCGCCGTGATCCATGAAAAAGAGCGCCTGCAGGGCGGCTTCGCGCGCTTGGCGACGGGCGCCCATCGGCTTCAGAGCCGCTCGAAGAGGTTCGCCATCTCGACCGCGGCCATGGCCGCGCTGAACCCCTTGTTGTCGAGCTTGGTTCCGGCCCGCTCGATCGCCTGCTCGATCGTGTCCACGGTGATCACCCCGAAGATCACCGGCAACCCCGTCTCCATCATGACCGCGGCGATCCCCTTGGAGGTCTCGGCCGCGACGTAGTCGAAATGCGGCGTTGCCCCGCGGATCACGGCCCCCAGGCAGATCACGGCGTGGAACCGGCCGCTCGCCGCCAGCCGCTTCGCCGCCAGCGGGATCTCGAAGGCGCCCGGGACCTTGACGATCTCGATGTCGCCCTCGCGCGCCCCGCAGCGCTGGAGCGCATCGAGCGCGCCCTCGAGCAGTTTGCCGGTGATGAAATCGTTGTAGCGGCTGGCGACGATCGCGAAATGCTTGCCCTCCGCCTGCAGGTGCCCTTCGATGACCTTCGGCATGCTGGCCTCCGCTTCGCCTCCCCCGGCGCTCGGGGGGTCATGGGGTTTTTTCGATCGACAGCAGGTGTCCCATCTTGAACTTCTTGCACTCGAGGTAGCACTTGTTGAACTCGTTGGCCTCGACTTCGATCGGGACCTGCTCCACGATGCTCAGGCCGTAGCCTTCCAGACCGATCATCTTGCGCGGGTTGTTGGTGAGCAGCCGCATGCGCCGCACCCCGAGATCGGCCAAGATCTGGGCCCCGATGCCGTAATTGCGCATGTCCGGCTGAAAACCGAGCTGCAGGTTCGCCTCGACCGTGTCCAGGCCCTGCTCCTGCAAGGCGTAAGCGCGGATCTTGTTCACCAAACCGATGCCGCGCCCTTCCTGCCGGATGTAGAGCAGCACGCCGCTGCCCTCCTCTTCCATCATGGCCAGCGCCCGGTGCAGCTGGGGGCCGCAATCGCAGCGCAGCGACCCGAAAATATCCCCGGTCAGGCACTCCGAATGCACCCGCACGAGCACGGGCCGCTCCGGATCGATCCGCCCCTTGACCATGGCGAAATGCAGGAAGTCGTCGATGTCGTTCTCGTAGACCACCGCCCGGAATTCCCCGGCGATTACCGTCGGAATCGTCGCCTCGGCCACGCGGTGGACGAAGGACTCGGTGCGCATGCGGTACTCGATCAGGTCGGTGATCGTGCAGATCCCGATGCCGTGCTCGCGACTGATCGCCTGCAGGACGGCCGTGCGGGCCATCGAGCCGTCCTCGTCGAGAATGCCGCAGATCACGCCCGCGGGGGTGAGGCCCGCCAGCCGCGCCAGATCCACCGAGCCCTCGGTCTGACCGGTGCGGACGATGACCCCGCCCTCGCGCGCCATAAGGGGGAATACGTGTCCCGGCCGCACGAGATCCTCCGGGCGGGCGCCGGGGGCGACCGCGGTGCGGATCGTGTGCGCACGGTCGGCGGCCGAAAGGCCGGAGGTGATCCCGGTGCGCGCGTCGACCGAGACGGTGAATCCGGTCCCGTAGCGCGAGGTGTTGTTTTCGACCATCGGGGGCAGGTCGAGGGCTTTGGCCTTGGCGCGCGTCAGCGAAAGGCAAATCAGGCCGCGTCCGGTACGGGCCATGAAATTGACGGCCTCGGGGGTGACCTTTTCCGCCGCCATGCAGAAATCCCCTTCGGATTCCGGATCGCGCCCGTCGGCGAGAATGACCATCCTGCCGCGGCGGATCTCCTCGAGGGTCTCCTCGATGCTCAGGTAGTTCATCGTGAGGTCGCGCTTTCCCCTGCGGTCCCCTAGCGGAGGAATCCCGCCCGGGCGAGCTGCTCGAGGCTCAGACCCGCAGCCGAAGCGTCCTCGGGCTCCGAGCGGCGCCGCAGGAATCGTTCGACGTATTTTCCGATCAGGTCCGTTTCGATGTTCACGGCCTGACCGACTTCCTTGAAACCGAGCGTGGTCCAGGAGGCCGTATGGGGAATGACCGCCACTTCGAAGCGTTCCCGTTCCAGCCGATTGATCGTGAGGCTGACGCCGTCGACGGCGACCGATCCCTTGGGGATCATCCCGCGGGTGAGCTCCGGGGGAACCCGGAAAGCGAGACGCAGGGCGTTGCCCTCGCGCCCGCGGGATTCGAGGCGTCCGGTCCCGTCCACATGGCCCGAGACGAGGTGGCCGTCCAGCCGGTCCCCGAGGCGAAGCGCCCGTTCCAAATTCACCCGCTCGCCCGGGCGCAGGCTGCCGAAGGTCGTCCGCGCCAGGGTCTCCGGGGAAACGTCCGCCTCGAGGCTCCGTCCCGCAAGCCGCACCACGGTGAGGCAGGCGCCGTTCACGCAGAGGCTGTCGCCGATGCGGGTCCCCTCGAGACCGAAATCGGCCTCGATCGCCAGGCGCGCCCCGGATCCCGCCGGCTGCACGGCGCGCACCGTCCCCATGCCTTCGATGATCCCCGTGAACATCGTTCCCCACTCGGCGGCGAAAGCGCCGCCTCCTTCATCATAAGCCCTCGCCGCCCGGGGGCAAAGAGCCGCCCAGAGCTGTTTCGCCCCCCCCCCCGCCCGGCGCAGGGTAGCCGGCGATCAGGAGATCTTCCCCGCATCGCCGCAGCTGCGTCCGCTGCAGGCGGATCGCCCCCCCGACCGCGTCGATCCCCGGCCCGGAGCAGACGGGAACCCCGTCGTCGCCGGCAAAGAGGATCGGCGCGATGAAAAAATAGGCCTTGTCCACGATCCCGGCCCGGAACGCCGAGGCGAACACCCGGCTTCCGCCCTCGATCAGAAGCGACATCACCCCGAGCCCCCCGAGGTGCGCGAGCAGCGCCGACCAGTCGATGCGTCCCCCCGGCGCCGGGCATTCGATCACCCGCACCCCGGGCCGTTCGATCTTCTCCCGGGTGGCCGCGGAAACGCCCTCCGCCGCCACGACGAGGGTCTCGGCGGAAGAGCGGTGGTTCAACACCCGCGCCGCAAGAGGGATCCGCAGACCCGGATCGAGGATGACGCGCAGGGGGTCCTTGCCGGGCCGGCCGCCGGCACGCCGCGTCGTCAGCTGCGGGTCGTCGGCGATCACCGTGCCGACACCGACCAGGATCGCATCCGCGGCGTGCCGGAGTTCGTGAACGCGGGCGCGCGCTTTCTCCCCCGTGATCCAGCGGGCATCCCCCGTGCGCGTGGCGATGCGGCCGTCCAGAGTGGCCGCGCACTTGACGGTGACGAAAGGCCGACCGGTGCAACAGTGCTTGAAGAAGGCCTCGTTCAGGCGCGCGGCCGCCTCCTCGAGAACCCCGAGGACCACCTCCACCCCCCGGGCGGCGAGGAAATCCGCCCCCCCGCCCGGGACCCGCGGGTTGGGGTCCCTCACGGCGATCACGACCTTGCGGATCCCGGCCGCCAGAATCTTGTGGGTGCACGGGGGGGTGCGACCCAAGTGGTTGCAGGGTTCGAGCGTCACGTAGAGCTCGGCCCCCCGGGCCCGTTCGCCGGCCGCCTCGATCGCCCGCACCTCGGCGTGCGGCCCGCCGGCCGCCTGATGAAAGCCCTCGCCGACGATCCGCCCCCTGCGCACCACCACCGCCCCGACCATGGGGTTGGGCGAGGTCGTCCCCCGGCCCCGTGCGGCCAGTTGGAGGGCCCGGCGCATGAAACGTTCGTCGGGGTTCATCGCGTCCCGATCGACCCGGCCGGATCGGCTTTTTCCTCGAGAGGAGAAGGCTTTTCGCTGCTGAGCAGTTTTTTCAGCTCGAGCACGAAATCGTGGACGTCCTTGAACTCGCGGTAGACCGAGGCGAAGCGCACATAGGCCACGTCGTCGAGCTCGTGCAGTTTGGCCATGATCTTTTCCCCGATCACCGAGGAAGGGATTTCCTTTTCCTCGCTCTCGCGCAGATCGCGCTCGAGTTCGTCGATGAAGGCCTCGATGAGATTCAGGCTGATGTTGCGTTTCTCGCAGGCCTTGAGCATCCCCGTGCGCACCTTTTCGCGGTTGAACAGCTCGCGGCGCCCGTCCTTTTTCACGATCAGAATCGGGATCTCCTCGATGTGCTCATAGGTCGTGAAACGGCGGCTGCAGGCCAGGCATTCGCGGCGGCGGCGGATCACGCTCGCATCCTTGCTCAGGCGGCTGTCGATCACCCGGTTCTCGATTTCACCGCAGAACGGGCATTTCATCTCCCCCTGCCTTTCCCGGCGGCCGGACGGCCTTCCCGAGCGGGAGAGGCCTTCTTTTCCCCCGGACCCGTCTCCCCGGGGACGGACACGCCTTCGGCCCCGGCGGTCCCCGCGACCTGCACCATGGGGATCCCCGCCTCCTCGAGCAGGACCCGCGCCAGATCGTCGGCGTACCCGGATTCGTAGTGGATCTTCGTGATTCCGGCGTTGATGATCATTTTGGCACAGATGGAACAGGGTTGGGTGGTGCAGAAGAGGCTCGCCCCCTTCACCGAAACGCCGTGGTAGGCCGCCTGCAGAATCGCGTTCTGCTCGGCATGAATGCCGCGGCAGAGCTCGTGGCGCATTCCGGACTGCACCCCGAGGGTCTCCCGCAGGCAGCCGACCTCGGCACAGTGGCGGATCCCGGTCGGAGCTCCGTTGTAGCCGGTGGAGAGAATGCGTTTGTCCTTGACGATCACCGCCCCCACCGCCCGGCGCAGGCAGGTCGTGCGCCGGGCGACCAGGCGGGTGATATCCATGAAGTAAGTCTCCCAGCTCGGCCGTTGCCCGGTGGGCATGGGGCGATCCTCAGGCTCTCCTTGGCGACGTAGGCACGCGGGTGAACCTCCGCGGCGCTAACCGCCTGGAATGGAAAGAATCATTCTATCCGCAGGGCCGTTCTGCCGCAAGAGAAAAAACCGCGGTCTTCCGGAGGCTACCCGGTGAATTTGCGAAAAAGAAGCGTGGCGTTCGTACCGCCGAAGCCGAAGGAATTCGACATGGCGACATTCACCCGGGCGCGGCGGGCGGTGTTGGGCACGTAGTCGAGATCGAGCTCTTCGGCCGGGTTCTCGTAGTTGAGCGTGGGCGGAAGAAGGTCGTGGTAGACGGCAAGCACCGAGAAGACGGCCTCGACGCCGCCGGCGCCGCCCAGGAGGTGGCCGGTCATCGACTTGGTGGAACTGACGGCCAGGCGATAGGCATGCTCGCCGAAGACGCGCTTGATCGCGCGCGTCTCGTAGAGGTCGTTCAACTCGGTCGAGGTGCCGTGGGCGTTGATGTAGTCGACCTCGGTGCAGGCGATGCCGGCGTCGTCGAGGGCCATCTGCATGCAGCGGGCCGCCCCATCGCCGTCGGGCGGCGGCGAGGTCATGTGATAGCCGTCGCCGGTCAGGCCGTAGCCGATCATTTCGGCGTAGATGCGCGCGCCCCGCCGCCGCGCATGGTCGAGCTCTTCCAGGATCACGATGCCTGCGCCTTCGCCGGGGACGAAGCCGTCCCGGTCGCGGTCGAAGGGTCGCGACGCCCGTTCGGGTTCCGCGTTGCGGGTGGAGAGCGCCTTCATGGCGTTGAAACCCGCGATGCAGGAGGGGGAAATGACGGCCTCGGTGCCCCCCGTGATCATGGCGTCGGCACGGCCCTCCTGAATGATCTTGAAGGAATCCCCCACGGCGTGCGCGCCGGCCGCACAAGCGGTGGCGAACGACAGGTTCGGCCCCTTGGCCCCGAAGAGGATCGAGATCATCCCCGGTGCCATGTTGCCGATCATCATGGGGATGAAAAAGGGGCTGACCCGCCGCGGGCCGTTCGCGTGGATGTTGAGAATGGTCTCCTCCATGAACCGCAGACCGCCCAGTCCGCAGCCGGTGACGACCCCGATGCGGGGCCCGTTGTCGGCCGTGACGGCCAGCCCGGCGTCATCAAGGGCGAGTCGGGTGGCGGCGACGGCATAGCTGATGAAGGGCTCGAAGCGCTTGGCGTCCTTCTTGCTCATCCAGTCTTCGGCCCGGAAGCCCTTGACCTCGCCGGCGATCTGCGTTTCGTAAGGCGAGGGATCAAAACGGGTGATCCGCGTGATCCCCGAGCGGCCTTCGCAGATCGCCCGCCAGCTCTCCGCCACGCCGATCCCGACGGGGCAGACGACCCCCAGACCCGTGACAACGACCCGTTTTTTCAAACCGCCTCCTCGCGCCCCCCGCGGTCACTTCCGCTTGGCGATATAGTCCATCGCGTCCTGGACGGTGACGATTTTTTCCGCGTCCTCGTCGGAGATCTCCACGTTGAACTCCTCTTCCATGGACATGATCAGCTCGACGAGATCGAGCGAATCGGCCCCGAGGTCGTCCACGAACGAGGCTTCCGGTTTGATTTCCGCGAGATCCACGCTCAGCTTCTCGGCGATGATCTTCTTCACCTTCTCCTGAATTTCTTCCACTGTGGCCATGATAGGCGTTCCCTCCGTGCCTCGACGGCCGAGGGCCGTCGGAATAGGCCGGATCCGACGGGCAGGGCCCCGCGGATCCGGCCGGTTCGTTACATGTACATCCCGCCGCTGACGTGCAGGACCTGTCCCGTCAGGTAGGCGGCATCCTCGGAGGCGAGAAAGGCGATCGCCGCCGCCACCTCCTCGGGACGACCCGCCCGGCCGAGCGGGATCTGGGCGAGAAAGGCTTCCTTGATCTTGTCGCTCAGGACCGCGGTCATGCGCGTCTCGATGAAGCCGGGGGCGACGGCGTTGACGGTGACGCCGCGGCCGGCGAACTCGCGGGCCGCGGTCTTGGTCAGGCCGATCAGGCCCGCCTTCGAGGCGACGTAGTTTGCCTGGCCGACGTTGCCGATCTGGCCGACCACCGAGGCCACGTTGACGATCCGCCCCGAGCGCTGCTGGACCATGTGGCGGCCCACGGCGCGCGTACACAGGAAAGCCCCTTTCAGGTTGATGTTCAGCACCCGGTCCCAGTCGTCCTCCTTCATGCGCAACAGCAACGCATCGCGCGTGATGCCGGCGTTGTTGACGAGGACGTCGATCCGCCCGAAGCGCGCCATCACGGCCTCGGTCCAGGAGGCGACCTGGGCGTCGCTCGCCACATCAACGACCTGGAAGAAGGCCTCCGGACCCAGGGCGGCGGCCGCCTCGCGGCCGGCCGCGGCGTCCAGGTCGCCGATCGCCAGCTTCGCCCCCTCGGCGGCGAACCGCTCGGCCGTCACCCGCCCGATGCCCGCGGCGGCGCCGGTCACCATCACCACTTTGTCCCGAAAGCGCATCGCTTCGTCCTCCCTAACGGCCGAAAACCATATCCGCCAAGCGGTCCATGTCCCGGATCGCGCCGCGGCGGACGTTGGCGAGTTCGGCCAAGCCCATCTCCCGCAAGAGCTCCTGCACCTCGGCCGCCGCGAGTTCTCCCGTTCCGTGAAGCATCCGCAGGCTGTGGCGTTCAAAGCCCTCGGCGGTCTCGAGGGCGAAGAGCCGGGCGACCAGGCCGGCCCGCTCGGCCCGGGCATCCCCCCCTTCGGCGAACGCCACGGCCCGCCGGACCGCGGCCGCCCCGATCTCGGTCCGGGCCATGAGCTCGGCGAGATCGAACATCACGATCTGCTCCCGGGTCAACCGGCGGGCGTCGACGACGGCGATCAGCCGGTTCAGGGCCCGGGCCATCCGGGCGGTCTCCGCCCCGCCGCGTCCGGGCAGCCGCCGCTCGAGCGCGTCCATTTCCCGGGCGAGATCGCCGTAAAAAGCGCCCCGGCTCTTGCGGGTTTTCTTCCAGCGGAAGGTGCTGATGATGTTCTGCTGGATCTCGCTTGTCCCCTCGTAGATCGTCGTGATGCGCACGTCGCGCTTGATCTTTTCAACACCGTACTCGGTGATGTACCCGTAGCCCCCGAGGGCCTGGATGCCGTCCTCGGCGGCACGGTTGCCCGCCTCGGTGGCAAACCACTTGGCGATCGAGCCCTCGACCTCGAGGTCGGTCTCGCCGGCGTCGAGACGTGCGGCGATCTCGTCGATGTAAGCTTCGACGGCGGCAAGCCGCACGATGTTGGGCACGATCAGCTTGTGGGTGTAGCCCTGTTTCTCGGAAAGCGTCGTCTTGAACTGGACGCGCTGCTTGGCGTAGGCGACGGCGATCTCCATCGCCGCCTCCCCGCCGCCCAGACCCATCGCCGCGACCATGAGCCGGGTGTAGCCGAAGACCTCGTTCGCCTGCTTGAGCCCCTGGCCGGGCACCCCGCCCACCAGCCGGTCCGCCGGTACGAAAACGTCGGTGAAGGTGAGCGGCGAGGTGTTCGAAGCACGGATACCGTGCTTTTCCTCGCCCTTTCCGGCCTGGAAGCCGGGGGTGTTCTTCTCCACGATGAAAAAGCTCGGCCCCTCGGGGGTGACGGCGAGCACGGTGAGGAAATCGGCGTAGCCGCCGGTCGAGATGAACTGTTTGGCGCCGTTGATGCGGTAGCCGACCCGCCGGCCGGATTCATCGGTCACGGGGTCGGCCTTGGTCTTGATCGCGGCGACGTTGCTGCCGGCATCGGGCTCGGTGACGGCATAGGCGACCAGCGCCTGCCCGGCGGCGATCTTGCCGAGCCAGGTGCGCTTCTGCTCTTCGGTCCCGCCGACGAGGATGGGGTCGGCTCCGAGCTGGATGGCGAAGAAGGCCGTCGTGATCCCCAGGCAGATCTTGGCCATCTCGCGCGTGACCGCGCAGCTGTCGCGCGCTCCTCCCCCCAGCCCGCCGTAGGCTTCGGGGATCATGAGCAGCTGCAGGCCGATTTCCGGGCCGAGCATCTCGCGGATGACTTCCTCGGGGAAAACCTCCCGGCGATCGAATTCCCGGATCCGCTCCGGGGTGAGCAGCCGTTTCTTGAGCTGCGCCACCGTCTCCAGGATCATGCGGCGGGATTCAGGGTCGAGCCCCGCGGGTTTGCGGCCCTCTACGGCAGAAGGCGTTTCCATGGGTGAAAGGATCCTTTCTCGTTCCTATTCCTTTTCCACCGCGGCGACAGTGCGGCCCTTGTACGATCCGCAATTCGGGCAGGCGCGGTGGGGCAGTGCCGGCTCGCCGCACTCGGCGCAAGTGGTGAGAGACGGGGCCGCCAGACGTTTGCCGGTTCGGCGCTTGTCGCGGCGGGCCTTGGACACTCTTCGCTTGGGAAGTCCCATAAGACAATCTCCTAAATGTTTGAAATCAATACAATTAAAATCAATTCTCGACTAGAGAACAAAGGTACGGCCTAAGTAATTGAATTCCCCTCCCCTGTCAAGCCTTATTTCCACAGGGGGCTTGAGCGGCGATCATCTCTGTGCTATCACGTCATCAACGACGATGCCGTCAAGATTGCGAATCATATAAAGATCCGTTGGTTATCAGAGGCCCCTCCCGAGCTTTCAGCCTCAAGCCCCGGCGGGAAGGGGTCGGGCGAGCCGCAAACGAAGCGCGGCCCGGAGGGGGGAGCACGGCGCACCCCCCTTTTTTTACTGAAGATAGTAGTAAAAATTTAGAATACTGAACTCCCCCGCCGAACGCCTCCCGCCGACCGAAATCCTCGGAGGCGGAGCGCGCGCGGGAAGGCATCCGGATACGCCCGGATCGGGAGGCTTTCATGTCGCAAATCGTCACCCGCTTCCCCCCCAGCCCCACGGGCTTTCTCCATCTCGGCGGAGCCCGCACGGCGGTCTTCAACTGGCTCTACGCCCGGCACACCGGCGGGCGCTTTGTGCTGCGCTTCGAGGACACCGACACCGAGCGCTCCTCGCCCCGTTATGTCGCGGCGATCCTCGATGCCCTCACCTGGCTGGGGATCGACTGGGACGAGGGGCCCTACTACCAGAGCCAGCGCCTCGAAGTGTATCGCCAACATCTGCAGCGGCTGCTCGAGGCCGGGCGCGCCTATTACTGCACCTGTTCCCCCGAGCGCCTCGAGGCCATGCGCCGCGAAGCGATGGCTCGAGGCGACAAGCCGAAATACGACGGCACCTGCCGCCACCTCGGCCTCGGGCCGGGGCCGGGCGCGGCGGTACGTTTTAAAGCGCCCCTCTCCGGCGCCACGGTGCTCCGCGACGTGGTCAAGGGAACGATCGCCTTCGACAACGCCGAGTTCGACGATTTCGTCATCTGCCGCAGCGAGGGGACCCCCACCTACAACTTCGCCGTGGTGGTCGACGACATCACCATGGGCGTCAATACGATCATCCGCGGCGACGACCATGTGATGAACACGCCCAAGCAGATCCAGCTCTATGAGGCGCTGGGAGCCCCCCTTCCCGTCTTCGCTCATGTGCCTATGGTGCTCGGCCGCGACCGCGCCCGCTTGAGCAAACGCCACGGAGCGGCCTCGGTCACCGAGTACCGCGACCAGGGTTTTCTGCCCGATGCGGTGGTCAACTATCTCGTGCGTCTGGGCTGGTCTTGCGGGGACCAGGAGTTTTTCACCCGCGCCGAGCTGATCGAGCGCTTCAGCCTGGAACATCTGGGGCGTTCGGCAGGCGTCTTCGACCCGGAGAAACTTCTCGCCCTGAACGCCGAGCACCTCCGGGCGAAGCCGCCGGCGGAGCTGATCGCCCTGCTGCGGCCCTTTTTCCGCGAGCTCGGCATCGAACTCGAAGCAGGACCGCGCACGGAAAAAATCGTCGCCGGACTCGCCCCCCGCAGCAAGACGCTCGCGGACCTCGCCCGGCAGGCCCGCTTCTATTTTCAGGAGGACTTCGCCTACGAGGAAGAGGCCGCCCGCGCGCATCTGAAGGAAGAGGCGCTTCCCGTGCTGACCGCCGTCGCCGCGCGCCTTGCGACCCTCGAGGATTTTCAGGAGAGCGCCCTCGAGGAAGCCTTCCGAGCCGTGATGGCCGAAACCGGGCTCAAACTGGGGAAAATCGCCCAACCCGTGCGCGTCGCGCTGAGCGGGCGGGCGGCGAGTCCCGGGATCTTCGAGATCATCGCCATCCTCGGCAAGGAGGCCACCCTGCGGCGCCTCGAGCGGGCGATCGGCTTCATCCGGCGGGGCGGGAAAGCCCCGCCGGTCACGGGCGCAGGCGACCGGAAGATGCGAAAAGGTCTTGACGCCGAAGGCTGCGGCGGTTAAAGTGTGCGCTGTTCGCTGAGGGATCGTCTAGCGGCAGGACGACGGGTTCTGGCCCCGTTAACCTAGGTTCGAATCCTAGTCCCTCAGCCAACAAAAATGGCCTACGGCCGGCCGTAGGCCATTTTTGTTGAGAGGCTCGACCCATGTCCGACGCCCGCCAATCCGCCCCGACCCCCGTCGCACCGTCCCATTTCATCCGTCAGATCATCGCCGCCGACGTGGCCGCGGGCCGAAACGGCGGCCGGGTCGTCACCCGTTTCCCCCCGGAGCCGAACGGCTATCTCCACATCGGCCATGCGAAGTCGATCTGCCTCAATTTCGGGGTGGCCGCGGAGTTCGGGGGGGTAACCCACCTGCGCTTCGACGACACCGACCCGAGCAAGGAGAGCCGGGAATATGTCGAGGCCATCCAGGAAGACGTGCGCTGGCTCGGCTTCGACTGGAAGGACAAGCTCTTCTTCGCCTCCGACTACTTCGAGCGGCTCTACGGCTTCGCCGAAGACCTCATCCGCGCCGGCAAAGCCTACGTCGACCACCTGAGCACCGAGGAAATCCGGGAGTACCGGGGTACCCTGACCCGCCCCGGCCGCAACAGCCCCTACCGCGACCGCTCGGTCGAAGAAAATCTGGACCTCTTCCGACGCATGCGCGCCGGCGAATTCCGCGACGGCGACTGCGTGCTGCGCGCCCGCATCGACATGGCCGCCCCCAACCTCGTGATGCGCGATCCCACCCTCTACCGCATCAAACGCACCCCTCACTATCGGACCGGAACCGACTGGTGCATCTACCCGATGTACGATTTCGCGCACTGCCTCTCCGACATGATCGAGGGGATCACCCACTCGCTGTGCACGCTCGAGTTTGAAAACAACCGCGAACTCTACGACTGGATCCTCGCCGCGCTCGACACGCCCCACCGGCCGCGGCAGATCGAGTTCGCCCGGCTCAACCTGAGCCGCACCGTCCTCTCCAAACGGCGGCTGATCGAACTCGTCGAGGGCGGCTTCGTCTCCGGCTGGGACGACCCCCGCATGCCGACCCTTTCCGGGCTGCGGCGCCGCGGCTACACCCCGGAGGCGATCCGGGGTTTCTGCGACCGCATCGGGGTAGCCCGGGCGGACAACCGGGTGGACATCGCGCTGCTCGAGCACTGCCTGCGCGAAGACCTGAACCGTCGGGCGCCCCGCCGGCTCGCCGTCCTGCGGCCGCTCAAGGTGACGATCCTCAATTACCCGCCGGACCAGGTCGAGGAGCTCCCCGCGCTGAACCATCCGGAAGATCCCGCCGCCGGCCGCCGCACCGTCCCCTTCTCGCGCGAGTTGTTCATCGAGCGCGAAGACTTCCGCGAAGATCCCCCCCCGAAGTTCTACCGGCTCGCTCCAGGCCGGGAGGTGCGGCTGCGCTACGCTTACCTCATCCGGTGCGTCGAGGCCCTGCGGGACCCGCGGACCGGCGAGGTCTGCGAGCTGCGCTGCACCTACGATCCCGCGACCCGCGGCGGGGAAGCTCCCGACGGGCGCCGGGTGAAGGCCACCCTGCACTGGGTCTCCGCGCCGCAGGCGATCGCGGCCGAGGTGCGCCTCTACGACCACCTGTTTCTCAAGGAAAATCCCGCGGAGGTGGCGGAGGGAGAGGAATTCACCGCCGCGATCAACCCGCATTCGCTCGAGGTGCTGCGGGGCTGCCGCCTGGAGCCGGAGCTCGCTTCGGCCGCGCCGGGCGAGCGCTTCCAGTTCGAACGCCTGGGCTACTTCTGCGCCGATCGCCGGGACCACCGCCCCGGAGCCCCGGTCTTCAACCGCACGGTGACGCTCCGGGACACCTGGGCCAAGATCGCCGCCCGGCAGGAGGGTGGCCCTCAGCGGTAGAACAACAGGCCGCCCGCGAGTTTCACGTACTCGGCCGCGACGCGCGCAAACAGTTCGGAATCCCGCCACCAGGGTCGGGAATCATGCGGATCGCGGGTCGCAACGGAACGAAAGGCGAAGGCGAACTCCGCGCGGGGGTCCGCGCGCCGGAACGCAAGCCGCGCCCGGCGCATGTGATAGGAAGAGCTCAGGACGACCGCCGAACGCAGGCCGTGACGGCGCATCAACTCGAGCGTCGCCCGCGCCTCGGCGAACGTCCCCCCCGGATCGGGGCCCCAGCCCGCGGCGGCGGGGACCTCGCGGCCGATGATCACCCGCTCCTCGGGAAGGGGGGGGTCGAGGCGGTAGGTGCGCAGGAACCACTCCCAACCGAGGGCGCGGTGCCGGAGGGGCAGAAGAATCAGGCGCGCCTGACCGCTCTGGACGCACTTCACGGCGGCCCGCAGGCGCTCGCGGTCCTCGGCCGGCGGCCCCGCAAGCACGACCGCCGCCTCGACCGGCCCGGCGGGAGGATCGGGGGTGGCGGCGAGAAAGTCGTGGCCGTAGCCGAGAAAAAGCAGCACGCAGGCGGCGGCGATCCCGATCGCGATCCGACCGGCCATGTCCCCCTCTTCCCGTCGGGCGTAACCCCGATCGATCCATCAGGCTATCACGGCGCCGTCCCCCGGGCAACCGCGGCCGAAGAGCCGGCGCCGGCGCAAGGAGCAGCGGCATGAACGTATGCATCGTGGGAACGGGCTATGTGGGGCTGGTCTCGGCGGCCTGCCTCGCCGAAATGGGAAACCACACGGTCTGCGTCGACGCCGACCCCGCCGTCATCGAGGGGCTGCGCCGCGGTCGGCTGCACCTCTACGAGCCCGGCCTCGAGCCGCTCCTGCGGCGCAACGTCGCCGAGGGACGACTTTCGTTCACGACCGAGCTGCGTGAGGGGCTGGAGCCTTCCGATTTCGTCTTCAACTGCGTCGGCACCCCGCCGCAGGCGGACGGGGCCTGCGATTTGAGCCAGGTCCGCCGGGTCGCGCGCGAGATCGGCGATCTGCTCGGCGACTACAAGATCATCGTCAACAAGTCCACCGTCCCGGTGGGCACCGCCGAGGAGATGCGGGAGATCATCCGCGGACGGCTCGCCGCGCGGGGGGTCGAGCTCGAGTTCGACGTCGTCGCCAACCCCGAGTTTCTCAAGGAGGGCGATGCGGTCAACGATTTCATGAAACCCGACCGGATCATCGTCGGCACCGACAACGTGCGCACGGCGAAACTCCTGGAGGCCCTCTACGCCCCCTTCGCCCGCAGCCGGGACAAGCTGATCGTGATGGATGTCCGCAGCGCGGAGCTCACCAAGTACGCGGCCAACTGCATGCTCGCCGCGAAGATCTCCTTCATCAACGAAATCGCCAACCTCTGCGAGCGCCTGGGAGCCGATGTCGGCGCGGTGCGCCGCGGGATCGGGGCCGATCCGCGCATCGGCTACCATTTCATCTACCCCGGCATGGGCTACGGGGGTTCCTGTTTCCCGAAAGACGTGAAGGCGCTGATCGCCGCCGCCCGGCGCGCGGGGTACGAACCGGAGCTGATCGCCGCCGTGGATGCGGTGAACACCCGACAGCGCGCCGTTTTGCCGGAAAAGATCCGCCGCCATTTCGAGGCCCGGGGGGGGACCCCCGGGCGGACGATCGCCCTCTGGGGGCTTTCCTTCAAAGCCAACACCGACGATCTGCGGGAGGCGGCCGCGCTGGTGCTGATCGAGGAGCTGACCGCGGCGGGGATGCGCATCCGTGCCTTCGACCCGGCGGCCGGAGGCAAGGCGCGGGAACGGTTCGGCTTCGGCGGCCCGGTCGAGGTCTGCGAGGACCAGTACGAGGCCCTCGAGGGGGCCGAGGCCTTGGCGATCGCCACCGATTGGAACCAGTTCCGCAACCCCGATTTCCGCCGCATGCGGCTTCTGCTGCGCGAGCCGGTGATCTTCGACGGCCGCAACCTCTACGAGCCGGACAGGATCGCCGCCCTGGGATTCCACTACATCAGCATCGGGCGCTCCCCGGCCGTCCCCGCGCTCGCCGAGGCATGATTTTTTTCTTGATTTCGGGGGGGCAATCCGGGAAATAAAAGAGCCATCCGGGGGCGGCCGGCATGCATCAGGCGACCGGAAGCCCGGGGGGAAACACCGGCTCCCCGTCGGTCTCCGTCCGGCGGAAACGCGGGGGGCATCGGAACCAGGACGGCGGCGCGATCGTTGGGCGGGCAGGCGTTGCGGCTGCTTCGTCCGCGCCGCCGGGGAGGAGAGCAGCAAACCGTTCAAAGGGGTGTTTTCCCCGCATCCCGCACCCATCTCGGCTCCGGGAGCGCCACAAACGAGCACGACACGGCGCGAACTTTCCCGGAAGATTCTCACCCGCGGTGAGAGACTCCGGCCCTGCCCCGGCCGCCCCCGGCACTTCGTTTTCCCCGTTGCACCCGACGCGGATCAGAACACCACCCCCACATAGCCGACGAAGCTGTCGGCGGGGTGACGATCGTAGCTCGTCGTGTAACCCACGACGTGCGCCCGGCGGGCACCGAGACGCCGTCCGGCTTCGATTGCCGCCGCCGCGGCCCCGGGGCAGCAGGCGTTTTCGCGGGCGAGCGCCTCGGCGATCACCCGACGCGGGTCGAGCGCGCTCAAGGCGTCGATGAAGCGGCGGTCGTTCTCACGCCGCACCCACTCGACGGCCGCCGCGCCGCGGCCGTGATCGACTCGGCCGTAATTCGGACCGTAATGGGTGAGGTCGGTCGAGCCGAGCACCTGGATCCGCATCCCGAGCCGTCGGGCGGCCGCCACCACCTCCGCCGCGAGGTTCAGCGACTCCTCCGCCGGCGGGACCCCCAGTGGCAGGATGCAGGCTGCGGGATAGAAATACTTCACGAAGGGAAGCTGCAGCTCGATGGTGTTGTCGGGGGCGGCGCGCGCGGGGGATTCGAGCCGGAACGGGAACCGCGCGCGCAGCTCGGAGGCGAGATCCTCGGCGACGGGAAGCGCCCCGAAGGGGGTCTCCCAGGCGCCCTCGGCCATCAGGACAGGGGGCGCGCCGGGGGGCAGGTGCATGCCGAAGACCACGATCCCCTCGGGCTCCGGGTCGGCGCCCCGCCGCAGGCGATCGATCGTCCGGCAGGCGATCTGCCCGGAATAGACCCAGCCGGCGTGGGGGACGACGGCGCCGACGAGCGCTCCGTCGCTCGTGGGGCCCTCCTCGGCCTGTCCGGCGAGGAAGCGCCGGATGTCCCGCTCGCAGCCCGCCGCATCAGCCGGATACCAGCTTCCCGCGAAGGCGGCTTCTCGGATTTTCGTGCCCATGGCTCACCTCCCGGCCGGAGCGGGGCGGAAGCCCGCGGGCGAAGCGCTCGCGCCGGGAGCCCTCCGCCGAGATTTGAAAAGCCGGCACGGCGTGGCTATCTTATATCACAATCGTCCGCCGAAGGACACCCGCATCGCGCCGCGGGAAATCGACGGTCCGGGAAACGGGATTCGATCCAGGGAGAAACACCATGTGGGAATACTCCGAAAAGGTGAAAGACCATTTTCTCAACCCGCGCAACGTGGGGGTCATCGAGGACGCCGACGGTGTGGGCGAGGTGGGCTCGATCGCCTGCGGCGATGCGCTCACTTTCTACTTCAAACTCGACGAGCAGGGGCGCATCCGGGAGGCGAAATTCCAGACCTTCGGCTGCGCGAGCGCCATCGCTTCCTCCTCGGCGCTGACGGAAATGGTGATCGGCAAAACGCTCGAGGAGGCGGCCCGCATCACCAACGAGGACATCGCCAATTATCTCGGCGGTCTGCCCAAGGAGAAGATGCACTGCTCGGTCATGGGGCGCGAGGCGCTCGAAAAGGCGATCGCCTGCTACCGCGGCGAGGCGCCCGCCAAGGTCGAAGGCGAGATCGTCTGCGAGTGTTTCGGGGTGACCGACCGCGAAATCGAGCGCGTGGTGCGTGAAAACCGCCTGCGCACCATCGAGGACGTGACCGACTACACCAAGGCCGGAGGCGGCTGCGGGAAGTGCCACGAGCGCATCCAGGCGATCCTCGACCGCCTGCTCGGCGTCGCGCCGCATCCGGCGCCGGCGCTGAAGAAGCTGACGACGCTCGAGAAGATCCGGCGCATCGAGGAGTGCATCGAGCGCGAGATCAACCCGACGCTCAAGCAGGACGCCGGACGGCTGGAGCTCGTCGACGTCGAGGGCGACCGGGTGCTCGTCCGGTTGGGCGGCAGCTGCGCCGGGTGCGTCAAATCCCACGTCACCCTCAAGCACTACGTCGAAAACCGCCTGCGCGAGGTCGTCAGCCCCGAGCTCATCGTCGAGGAGGTGCAGGGATGAACCCGGTCGTTTATCTCGACAACAATGCGACCACCCGCGTCGATCCCGCGGTGCTCGAGGCCATGCTGCCCTTTTTCGGCGAGCGCTACGGCAATCCCTCGAGCATGCATGCCTTCGGCGGATCGGTCGCCGCCGAGCTGCGTCGGGCGCGGGAGGCGGTGGCGCAGCTGATCGCCGCCTCCCCCGAGGAGATCGTCTTCACGAGCGGCGCCACCGAGAGCAACAACACCGCGATCCACGCCGCGATCGAGGCCTTCCCCCAGAAGCGCCACCTCGTCACCTCGCGCGTCGAGCATCCCGCCGTCAAAAACGTCTGCGAGCGGCTCTCCCGCCGGGGCTACCGCGTGACCTTCGTCCCCGTCGACGGCCGTGGCCTTCTCGATCTCGACTTTCTCCTCGACCACCTCGGGCCGGATACCGCGATCGTCAGCCTGATGTGGGCGAACAACGAAACCGGCGTGATTTTCCCGATCGAGGAGATCGCCCCCCTCGTCCGCAGCCGGGGCATCCTCTTCCATACCGACGCCGTTCAGGCCGCAGGCAAGCTCCCGATCGACGTCGGCCGCACGGCGGTCGATTTCCTGTCGCTCTCCGGCCACAAGATGCACGGCCCCAAGGGAATCGGCGTGCTCTACATCCGCCGCGGCACGAGCTTCTCGCCCCTCATCGTCGGCGGCCACCAGGAGCGCGGCCGACGGGCCGGTACCGAGAACACGGCGGCGATCGTCGGTCTGGGCCGGGCGGCCGAACTGGCGCGCCGGCACCTCGCCGCGGGCGTCTCCGAGCGCGTGCGCCGTCTGCGGGACCGCCTGGAACGCGGCATTCTCGAGCGCATCCCCCGAGCGCTGGTCAACGGCGACCCCGCCGCCCGTCTGCCGAACACCCTCAACGTTTCCTTCGAATTCGTGGAGGGCGAGGCGATCCTGCTCCTGCTGAACGAGCACGGCATCTGCGCCTCCTCGGGGTCGGCCTGCACTTCGGGTTCGCTCGAGCCGAGCCATGTGCTCCGGGCCATGGGCGTGCCCTTCACCGCGGCGCACGGCTCGATCCGCTTCAGCCTAAGCCGCTTCACGACCGAAGAGGAAATCGACCGCGTGCTCGAGGTCCTCCCTGGAATCATCGGCCGACTGCGGGAAATGTCGCCCTTCTGGAAGGAGGACGCTCCCGCCTGCAGTCGCGAATTCCAGCCGGTGTGAGCGGGCGAGAGCGGGGACGAGGGGGGAAAGACGGTCAGCGGCGACCGGAGGCGCGCTTGCGCTCGAGGCCTTCGAGCAACCAGCCGACCCAGGCCTCCAGTCCCTCCCCCGTACGGGCGGAGGTCTCGAACACCGGCATGCCGGGGTGCACCTGGCGGATAAAGGCGAGCGCCCGGGCCTTGTCGTAGTCCAGATGCGGCAACAGGTCGATCTTGTTCAAGATCGCCGCATGGCAAGTCCGGAACATCGCCGGGTACTTGACGGGCTTGTCCTCGCCCTCGGTGACGCTCAGCACCACGACGCGCACGTCCTCGCCGATGTCGAACTCGGCCGGACAGACGAGGTTGCCCACGTTTTCGACGAAAAGAAGCTCGACCGCCCCCAGATCGAGATGTTCGGCCGCCTTCTCGATCACGTGCGCCGCGAGGTGGCAGTCCCCGCCGAAGGCATCCGTGTTGACCTGAACGACGGGCACCCCGGTGACCGCCAGGCGTTCCGCGTCGTGGGTGGTGGCGACATCGCCTACGATGACCGCGGCGGAGACGCGCTCCGCGAGCGCCTGAAGCGTTTTCTGCAGCAGGCTCGTCTTGCCGGAGCCGGGCGAGCTCATGAGGTTGACCACGAAAATCCCCCGCGCGGTGAAACGACGGCGGTTCTCCTCGGCCATGCGTTCGTTCACCGCAAGCACGCGGCCGACGACGCGGACCTCCCGCAGCGGCGCCTTTTCAGCCATTCTCCCCCTCCGATCCGTCGAACACCTCGATCGAGACGATGTCGAGTTCGCGGCCCGAAAGGATCTCCACCGCTCCCCCGCCGCAGGCGCGGCAGAGAAAGACGGGCTCGGTCACCGTCCAGCGCTCGCCGCACGCCCGGCAGCGGGCGGAGACGGGGATCTCTTCGATCGCCAGTTCCGCGCCCGCCAGCGGAGTCTCCCGGGCCGCGATCTCGAAGCAAAAGCGCAAACTCTCGGGAACCACGGCGGCGAGCTTGCCGACGCGCAGGTTGACCCGCGCGACCCGGGCCGAGGGAAGATCGGCGGGGATCGACGCGCGGGCGATCTCGAGGATCTCGAGCGCAAGGCCCATCTCGTGCATGGGGGGATCCGCTCTCCGGTCCGCCGTCAACCGAAGACTTCGCGGCAGAACTCGCCCAACCCGCCCAAATCCTCGCAGACCCGGATGCCCGCCGCCCGCAGGGCCTCGATCTTCGCCCGGGCCGTGCCCGATCCGCCGCTGATGATCGCCCCGGCATGCCCCATGCGCCGCCCCGGGGGGGCGGTCAGACCGGCGATGAAGCCGACGACCGGCTTGCTCATGCGTTCCTGGACGAACTGCGCGGCCGTTTCCTCGGCCTGTCCGCCGATTTCCCCCACGAGGACGACCCCGCGCGTCTCCGGGTCGTTTTCGAAAGCGGCGAGGCAATCCACGAAACTCGTCCCATTGACCGGGTCGCCGCCGATCCCGATGCAGGTCGTCTGGCCGAGGCCGACCCGCGTCAGCTGGTGGACCACCTCGTAGGTGAGGGTCCCCGAGCGGGAGACGACCCCGATCGGACCTCCGGGCTTGTGGATCGCTCCGGGCATGATGCCGATCTTCGCTTCCCCCGGAGTGATGATCCCCGGGCAGTTGGGGCCGATCAGCCGCACGGGTTTTGCGGCGAGATAATTTTTCACGCGCATCATGTCGAGCACGGGAATGCCCTCGGTGATGGCGACGATCAGTCGCACGCCGGCATCGGCCGCCTCGCAGATCGCCTCCGCGGCGAACGGCGGGGGCACGAAAATCAGGCTGCAATCGGCCCCGGTGCGGCGCACGGCTTCCTCGACGGTGTGAAAGACGGGGATCCCCTCGACCTCCTGGCCGCCCTTGCCGGGGGTGACGCCGGCGACGACACGGGTGCCGTAGGCCACGCACTGCCGGGTGTGAAACTGACCTTCCTTGCCCGTGATCCCCTGCACGACGACACGGGTGTCGCGGTTGACGAAAATGCTCACGGTGGTTCTCCTTCTCGCTCTCGCCGCCGCCCGAGCGGGGCTCAGCGTACCAGCTCGGCCACCTTGCGGGCGGCGTCGCGCAGGTCGACCGCAGTGATCAGGTTCAGCCCCGAGTCGGCGAGGATGCGCCGGCCCTCCTCGACATTCGTCCCTTCCATGCGCACCACGACCGGCACCTGAATCCCGGTCTTGCGCGCCGCTTCGACCACGCCGCGGGCCAGGGTGTCGCAGCGCAGGATGCCGCCGAAGATGTTGATCAAGATGCCCTTCACGTTCGGGTCGGAGAGAATGATGCGAAAACCGTTTTCCACCATCTCCGCACTCGCCCCGCCGCCGACGTCGAGGAAGTTGGCCGGCCGGGCGCCCGCCTGCTGGATGAGATCCATCGTGGCCATGGCGAGCCCCGCCCCGTTCACCATGTTGCCGATGTTCCCGGAGAGCGCGATGTAGTTCAGGTGGTGTTTGGAGGCTTCCACTTCCAGGGGATGCTCCTCATCGGGGTCGCGCAGGCGGGCGAGCTCCGGGTGACGGAAGAGGGCGTTGTCGTCGAAGGCGACCTTGGCGTCGAGGGCAAGCAACCGGTCCCCTGCGGTGAGGACCAGGGGGTTGATCTCAAGCAACGAGCCGTCGGTTTCGAGAAAGAGGCGGTAGAGGTTCTGCACCAGGGACGAGAATTCCTTGACGGCCGCCGCAGGCAGCCGGAGGCCGTAAGCCAGTCGCCGCACGTGATGGCCTTGGAGGCCGAGCAGCGGGTTCACGGAAACGCGCAGGATCTTTTCGGGGTCGGCGGCCGCCACCTCCTCGATCTCCATGCCCCCGGCCTCGCTCGCCATGAGAACGATCTGGGCCGAAGCGCGGTCGGGGACGATTCCGAGGTAGAGTTCCTGGCGGATGTCGAGCCCCTCCTCGACGAGCACCTTGCCCACCCGACGGCCCTCCGGCCCCGTCTGCGGGGTGACGAGGGTCATGCCGAGAAGGATCTGGGCCGCCGTCCGCACTTCCGCGGGGTTGCGGGCGAGTTTCACCCCGCCCCCCTTGCCGCGACCGCCGGCATGGATCTGGGCCTTCACCACCACGGGGAAGCGGCCGATGCGCTCGGCGGCCTGCACGGCCTCCTCGACACGGAAGGCCACCTCGCCGGCCGGTACCGGGATGCCGTAGCGACGAAAGAGCTCCTTGGCTTGGTACTCGTGGATTTTCATGGCCCCTCCCCCGCGTGGATCAGCCGATGAGGGCGAGCACGTCGCCCTTCTTCACCGAGTCGCCGCTGTTGAAGGCGATCGACCGGACCGTCCCGGATTTCGGGGCCGGAAGAGCGTTTTCCATCTTCATGGCCTCCAGCACGACGACCGTTTCGCCCTCCTGGACGGCGTCCCCGACCTGCTTCAGGTAACGCACGACCATACCGGGCATGGGGGCCTTGAGGGGCGCTCCCTCGGCCTCGGCGGCGGGAGCCGCCGCCGGCGCGGGCTTCGGGGCGGGGGCGGCCGGAGCCGGAGCCGGAGCCGGAGCCGGGATCGAGGCCGAGGCCGGCTGCACCGCGGGCGCGGGCGAGGGCGCGGGCGCGGGTGCGGCGGCCATGTGCCGGATCGTCTGGATCGGAAACACCGCATCCAGGGGATCGACGCCGACCTCGAAAGCCTCGCCGTCGACGAAGACATTGAACTTGCGCAAATTCGGTCCCGGAGCCGGGGCCGGCTTCTGCGGCTTCTCGACCAGCAGCCCCTTCTTCGCCTTGGCGACGAGCTCCTCCTGCCGTCGGACCTCCTCCAAGGTGATCGGCCGGGTTTCCTCGGGCGGTGTCTCCAGGCCGTATTTCCACTTGAGGAAGCGCAGCCCCGTCACCGGATAGAGGGCGTAGATCAGCACATCGTCGATATCCTTGGCGATCCCGCGGGTCGCCTCCTTCGCCTTTTCCAGCTCGGGCTCGAGCACCGAGGCCGCCCGGACCGTAATCGGGGTCTCGCCGCGGGGGTAGCCTTTGAGGGCCTTTTTCTGCACCTCGGGATTGATGGGCGCGGCGGTGCGGCCGTAGAGACCATAGCAGAGATCTTTCACCTGGTCGGTGATCATGCGGTAGCGCTCCTCGGGGGTGTCGAAGAGCACGTTGTTCACCGTCTGCACGCCCACGATCTGGCTCGTCGGAGTGACGAGCGGGATCTGGCCGAGATCCTTGCGCACCCGCGGCAGTTCGCGGAACACGTCGTCGATGCGGTCGAGGGCGTCCATTTGCTTGAGCTGGTTGACGAGGTTGGAGAGCATCCCGCCCGGGGTCTGATGGAGCAGCACGTTGATGTCGATGATCGACATCTTGGTGTCGTCGAGGAGATGGCGGTATTTGGGCATGACCTCTTTTTCGAGAATGTCGTTGATCCGGGCGAGCAGCCGGATGTCGAAGCCCGTGTCGCGGTTCGTGCCCAGCAGCGCCATGACGAACGGCTCGAGAGCCGCGTGCGAGGTGCGGTAGGCGTAGGGCGCGAGCACCGTGTCGATGATGTCGACCCCGGCCTCGATCGCCTTCAGCATGGAAAGCGGGGACATGCCCGAGGTGAAATGGCTGTGGAGGTGGATCGGGGGCTTGACCGCCTGTTTGAGGGCGCGCACGAGCTGATAGGCGTCGTAGGGAGCGATCAGGCCGGCCATGTCCTTGATGCAGATCGAGTCCGCCCCCATCGCTTCGAGCTCCTTGGCCTTGCCGACATAGTAGTCGATCGTGTAGACGTCCCCGCCCATGCGCGGCTCCGTCAGGCTGTAGCAGATGCAGCCCTGAAAATGCTTGCCGGCGGCCTTGATCGCCGGAACGACGATTTCGAAGTTGCGGTAGTCGTTCAGGGCGTCGAAAGTGCGGAAAACGTCGACTCCGTTCACCGCCGCGCGCTCGACGAAGACCTTGGCCACGTCATCGGCGTAGTTGCGGTAGCCGACCAGGTTCTGGCCGCGCAGCAGCATGGAAAAGGGCGTCTTGCGGATGTATTTTTTGAGCGTGCGCAACCGCTGCCAGGGGTCTTCGTTCAGAAAGCGGTGCATCGTGTCGAAAGTCGCCCCGCCCCAGACCTCCATGGCCCAGAAGCCCACCTCGTCCATGAGCTCGGCCACGGGGATCATGTCCTCGGTGCGGCCGCGGGTCGCAAAGAGCGACTGGTGGCCGTCCCGCAGGGAGAGATCCTCGATCTTAAGGGGGTTTTCGGCTTTCGGGCGCTGGGGGTCGTAATTCATGGGGGCCAGCTTGACGGCGTTCTCGTTCAGCATCGGTTGGCTCTCCTTGTCGCGGCAGTGGGTCTCGGCGACCGCCCCGGGCCGCCTGGCGGCGGATCCATGCCCGCCGCGGGGACGGCAGCGGTCGAGGGCGGCGTCTTGGGTCCGGAAAAAGGACTAAATTCTAAGTTTGCGGCGGCTTGTCAAGCAAAAAAAGGAGCGCTTCGGCCGCCGTCGTCGGCGGCATCCGGCCGGCCTCGACGTCGCGCAACGTGCGCTCGAGCCGGCCCCGCACCGCAGGGTGGCGGCGGAAGCGTTCCTTCAAGCCCTCCTCGATCAGGGCCCACATCCAGGAAACGGCCTGCTGGCGGCGTTTCTGCGCCAGCTCGCCGGTCGCGGTGAGAATCTCGCGATGCCGGCGCACGGTCTCCCAGACCGCGGCGATTCCGCTCCCCTCCACAGCGCTGCACAGCAGCACCGGCGGCGACCACGACGGCGAGCTCGGCTGGAGCAGGTGCAGGGCCGAAGCATAGACCCGCGCGGCATGCTCCGCCCGGGGGAGATTTTCGCCGTCCGCCTTGGTGACGGCCAGCGCGTCGGCCAGCTCGAGCACCCCTTTCTTGATGCCCTGGATCTCGTCTCCCGCCCCGGCGAGAAGCAGCACGAGGAAAAAATCGACCATCGAGGCCACCGCCGTTTCGGACTGCCCCACCCCCACGGTCTCGACGACGACGACGTCGAAGCCCGCGGCCTCGCAGAGCAGCATCGTCTCCCGCGTCTTGCGCGCCACCCCGCCGAGGGTTCCTCCCGAGGGCGAGGGGCGGATGAAGGCGTTTTCCTCCCGCGAAAGCCGCTCCATCCGGGTCTTGTCGGCCATGACGCTGCCGCCGCTGCGGACGCTGGTCGGGTCCACGGCCAGCACGGCCACCCGGCGGCCTTCGGCGACGAGCCGGAGCCCCAGGGCTTCGATGAAGGTGCTTTTCCCGACCCCGGGGACCCCGGTGATCCCCAAGCGCACGGCCGTTCCCGTGTGCGGCAAGAGCGCGCCCAGGATGGCGCGTGCGGCCTCCTGATGGGCAGCGAGCGCGCTCTCGACCAGGGTGATGGCCTTGGCGAGCACGCGGCGGTCGCCGGCCAGCACGCCATCGATGTAGGCCCGGGGATCCGGCGGCTCCATGGCGGCTTTCAGACCGGCGCGTCGAGAAGGTTCAACACGCGGTTGGCCGCCTCGGTGACCGGGGTGCCGGGACCGAAGACGGCATGGGCCCCGGCCTGCTCGAGAAACGCATGGTCCGAGGGGGGGATGACGCCGCCCACGACCACGCGGACATCCTCCGCCCCCTCGCGTGCGAGCGCCTGGACGAGGGCGGGAACGAGCGTCTTGTGTCCGGCGGCCAAGGTCGAGACCCCCACCACGTGGACGTCGTTTTCGACCGCCATGCGCGCCGCCTCCTCGGGGGTCTGGAACATGGGTCCGATGTCCACATCGAAGCCCAAATCGGCGAAGCCGCTGGCGATCACTTTCATCCCGCGGTCGTGGCCGTCCTGGCCCATTTTGACGACGAGGATCCGCGGCCGGCGCCCTTCGCGCTCGGCAAAGAGCGCGCAGCGCTTGCGGATGGCGTCCAGAATCGATCGGTCGCGGTACTCCGAAGCGTAAACGCCCGACACCGCCACCGTCGAGGCGACGTAGCGGCCGAAGACGCGCTCGAGGGCCTCGCTCACCTCCCCCACGGTCGCCCGCCGCCGGACGGCCTCCACGGCGAGCTCGAGCAGGTTCGCCTTCCCTTCCGCCCCGCGGCAAAGCGCGTCGAGCGCGGCGCGGACGGCGGCGTTGTCGCGCCGGGCGCGGATCTCCCTCAGGCGGGCGATCTGCTCGTCGCGGACGCTCGCGGGGACCTCGAGCACCTCGAGCGGGACCGACTCCTCGCTGCGGTACTTGTTCACGCCGACGATGACGTCGAGACCCTGGTCGATCCGAGCCTGGCGGCGGGCGGCGGACTCCTCGATCCGCAGCTTGGGCATGCCGCTTTCGATCGCCTTGGCCATGCCCCCCAGCCCTTCCACCTCCTCGAGGATCCGCTCCGCCTGGCGGGCGATGCCCTCGGTCAGCGACTCGACGTAGTAGGATCCGCCCAGCGGGTCGACGACGCGGCAGATCTGGGATTCCTCCTGCACGATCAGCTGGGTGTTGCGCGCGATGCGCGCCGAAAAATCGGTCGGCAGCCCGATCGCTTCGTCGAAGGAGTTCGTGTGCAGCGACTGCGTGCCCCCGAGCACGGCCGAGAGGCACTCGAGGGTCGTGCGGATGATGTTGTTGTAGGGGTCCTGAGCGGTCAGGCTCCAGCCGGAGGTCTGGCAGTGGGTGCGCAGCATCAGCGACTGGGGGTTTTGCGGGGCAAAGCGGCTCATGAGCTTGTGCCACAGCAGGCGGGCCGCGCGGAGCATGGCGATGTCCATGAAAAAATTCATGCCGATGCCGAAGAAGAAGGAGAGCCGCGGGGCGAAGGCGTCGATCGGCAGGCCCCGCGCCAGCGCGGCCCGCACGTATTCCAGGCCGTCGGCGAGCGTGAAGGCGCATTGCAGCACGGAGTCGGCCCCGGCCTCCATCATGTGATAGCCGCTGATGCTGATGGAGTTGAACCGGGGCATGTAGCGGGCACAGTACTCGATCACGTCGGCCGCGATGCGCATCGAAGGGCCGGGGGGATAGATGTAGGTGTTGCGGGTCAAAAACTCCTTGAGAATGTCGTTCTGAATGGTGCCGGTGAGCTTTTCCGGAGGGACCCCCTGCTCCTCGGCGGCGACGATGTAGCCGGCCATGACGGGAAGGACCGCCCCGTTCATGGTCATCGAAACCGACATGCGGTCGAGGGGGATCCCTTCGAAGAGGATCTTCATGTCCTCGACGCTGTCGACGGCGACCCCCGCCTTGCCGACGTCGCCTACGACGCGGGGATGGTCCGAATCGTAGCCGCGGTGGGTGGGCAGATCGAAAGCGACCGAAAGCCCCATCTGGCCGGCGGCGAGGTTGCGGCGGTAGAAGGCGTTCGACTCGCGGGCGGTCGAAAACCCGGCGTACTGCCGGATGGTCCAGGGGCGGTGGGCGTACATCGTCGCCCGGGGGCCGCGGACGAAGGGGGGCAGGCCGGGAAGGCTGTCGGCGTGGGCAAGGCCCTCGAGATCCTCCGCGGTGTAGAGCGGCCGCACGAGGATCCCCTCGGGCGTCTGCCAGTTCAGGGATTCGACGGGCTTGCCGCGCATTTCCTGCGCGGCGATCGTTTTCCACTGCTCGTAATCGGGGTGTCGGCTCATGGCTCGGATCTCTCCTCCCTTTCGCGGTCGGGACGTTCGCGGCGCACGCGGCGGCGATCAGGCGGCCTCGGAGCCGGACTACCGGCCGGGGCGTTCGCAGAGCTCGACCAACACGCCGCCGGTCGCCTTGGGGTGGAGAAAGGCGATGCGGGCGCCGCCCGCCCCGCGCCGCGGCGTCTCGTCGATCAAGGCCACCCCGCGGGCCTTCAGCTCCGCCAGCGCCGCCTCCAGGTTTTCGACCCGGAAAGCAACGTGTTGGATCCCCTCGCCTTTTTTTTCGATGAAACGGGCCACGGGGCCGTCGGGCGCCGTCGACTCCAGAAGCTCGACCTCGCTGTCGCCGACGGGGAAAAAGGCGGTCGTCACCTTCTGCTCGGCCACGGTTTCGGTGCCCTCGAAGGGAAGCCCCAGAATCCCGTGCCAGAAGGCACGCCCGGCTTCGATGCTCCTGACCGCAATCCCCAAATGATCGATCCCCAGGATCTTCATGGCCTGCGCCTTCCCTTGCCGAGCGGATTGCCGCCGGCTCATTCGCCGGCCGCAGCCTCAACGGCCACGACCTCCGGGACTTCCCGTTTGAGCAACCTTTCGATCCCGTTTTTGAGGGTCATCTGCGACATGGGGCAACCGCGGCAGGCTCCCCGCAGGCGCACGGTGACGACCCCGTCCCGGACGTCGACGAGCTCGACGTCCCCTCCGTCCCGCTGCAGCATGGGGCGGATTTTTTCGAGAGCGGTTTTCACGGCTTCTTTCATGGCGTTCATCCTCGAATCCGGGTTCACGACGGCCGGAGAGAGACCTCCCCCCTGGATCCTTGTCTATATCAGATCTCCCGCCGCCGATAAAACCGATTTCGAAAATCCGCGAAGGTCCCGGCCAAGATCGCCTCCCGAGCAGAGCGCACCAGGTGAATGAAATAATGGACGTTGTGCAGGCTGTTCAGGCGGTAGGCGAGAAGCTCGCGGGAAAGAAAGAGATGGCGCAAGTAAGCGAGCGAGTACCGGCGGCAGGTGTAACAGCGGCATTCCGGGTCGGGGGGGCCCTCCTCCGTACGCCAGGCGGCGTGGGTGACCTGGACCGTACCGCGGGAGGTGAAGAGCTTCCCGTGGCGCGCGTTGCGCGTCGGCAGGACGCAGTCGAAGAGATCGGCCCCGAGACAGATGAGGTCCAGCAGATCCTCCGGGCGGCCGACCCCCATGACGTAGCGCGGCTTCTCCGGCGGCAGAAAGGGCAGCGTCCCGGCCGCCGCCGCCAACATGAGCTCGAGGGGTTCTCCTACGCTCAGCCCCCCCACGGCGTAGCCGCTGAAGTCGAGCGCGGCGAGATCCTCGGCCGAACGGCGACGCAGCGCGGGGTCCATCCCCCCCTGGACGATTCCGAAGAGGGCTCGGGTTCCGGCCTCGCCGGACTCCCGCCAGCGGCGGCGGCAGCGCTCCGCCCAGCGCAGCGTCTGGCGTTCGGCGGCTTCGAACTCGGCCGCCGGGGCGGGCCAGCCCGCCACGCGATCCAGGCACATCAGGATGTCGGCCCCGAGGGCGAGCTGGATTTCGACGGCCCGCTCGGGGGTGAGCCGGCGCTCCGAACCGTCGAGGTGCGAGCGAAAGGCCACGCCCTCCTCGGTGACGCGCGCGAGCGCGGCGAGCGAGAAGATCTGGAAGCCGCCGCTGTCGGTCAGGAGGGGACGCCTCCAGCCCATGAAGCGGTGCAGCCCCCCGAAACGGCCGATGACTTCCTCGCCCGGGCGCAGATGGAGATGATAGGTGTTGCCGAGCAGGATCTGGACGCCGCAGGCCTCGAGCTCCTCGGGAGTCAGCGACTTGACCGAGCCCTGGGTGCCGACCGGCATGAAGGCCGGCGTCTCGACGGTCCCGTGGGCCGTCTCCAGAAGCCCGGCACGCGCCGACGAGCCGGCATCGCGGCGGATCACCTCGAAGCGAAACACGGCATCCTCGTCTCCCGGGAAGCGATGTTACAGGATCAACATCGCGTCCCCGTAGCTGTAAAAGCGATAGCCTTCGCGCACGGCGGTGCGGTAGGCGGCAAGCACACGCTCCCGTCCGGCGAAGGCGCTGACCAACAACAAGAGCGAAGAGCGGGGCAGGTGAAAGTTCGTCACCAGGGCGTCGAGGACGCGGAAGCGGTGGCCCGGAAGGATGAAGAGGTCGCAGCGGCCGCTGCCGGCGCGCACTCGACCCCTGCCGTCGGCGGCGAACTCGAGCACGCGGGCCACGGTCGTCCCCACGGCGATGACGCGTCCGCCGCGGTCCCGCGCGCGGGCGATCGCCCCGGCCGTTTCCGGGGGCAGGCGGTAGCCTTCGTCGTGCAGCCGGTGGCGGCGGACGTCGGGATCGCGCAGCGGTTGAAACGTGCCGTAGCCCACGTGAAGCGTAAGAAAGGCCGTTTCCACACCCGCCGCGCGCAGCGCCGAAAGCAGACGCCGCGTGAAATGAAGCCCCGCCGTGGGAGCGGCGACCGCCCCGGGGTGCGCGGCGTAGACCGTCTGGTAATCGGCGCGGTCGGCGGCATCGTCGGCGCGCCCGAGGTAGGGGGGGAGCGGAACGTGGCCCACCCGCTCGAGCGCGGCGAAGACCTCCTCCTCGGCTTCCAAGGTCACCCGGCAGACGCCGGGGGTGATCTCGAGCACCTGCCCGCGAAGACCGCCCGCGAAGGCGAGCCTCATTCCGGGACGCACCGGCTTGGCGGAGCGGGCCAGGCAAGGCCCGCTCCAGCGCCGGCCGTCGGCGGAAAGCCGGCCGCCGACGGGATCGAGAAGCAACACTTCGACCCGGCCGCCGGTCTCCTTCGTTCCGAGCAGCCGGGCGGGAAGCACGGCGGTGTCGTTCAGCACGAGAAGATCGCCCGCCCGCAGGAAAGCGCCGATCTCGCGGAAGCGACGATGTTCGATGCGGCCCGAGCCGCGCTCGAGAACCAGGAGTCGGGCGCTGTCGCGCGGGCGGGCGGGGCGGGCGGCGATCCGCTCCGGGGGAAGCTCGTAATCGTAGGCGCAGAGGCGGAACGCCGCTTCCTCCCCGGCCCCTTCTTCGCCCGGCGGGGAGATCATCCCGAACGCCCCCAGCCGACGAGGGCCACCCCGACGGCCATCAAAACCAGCCCCAGCCAGCGCAGCGGCTCGTCGGGGACTTCGAGCAGGCGCGAAAGCCAGCGCTTCATCGCCGCCGGGGAGGCGAAGTAGGGAAGTCCCTCCACGACCAGCACCATCCCGAGAACGCAAAGAAACTCCTTCATCGTCAACCTGGGAGCGGGCGGCCGTCGCCGCCCGCGGAGCGATGGGAAGGAAACTTATAGCCTCGGCGTGCAGCGCCTGTCAAAACGGCACCCCGGCCGGAGCAGCGGATGCAGGGTTTGACAGAAGCCCACCGCGCCTTAGTTTAGCGCCGGCTGCGACTCGAAACGGCCGAAACCCAGGCCTTCGCATCGCGGCCCGATTCGGATCCTGCAAGGCGTTCTTGATGCGCATCTTCATCCACTACGCCGCGGCGGTCGTTCTGCTCACCCTCTACGGGGGGCAAATCTGACCCTTCATGGAGGGTCTGCCCCCCGGGGTCCTGGGGGCCAACATCGCCGCCGCCTTCGGCTTCGCCTATCTCGTGCGGCGCATCGCCGAGCGCCGGATGGTGGACTCCGCCCCCGAAGCGCGACAGCCGCGCCGGCAGTTTGTTCTCGACTTCGCCCTCGGGGCTCTCGCCGCGCTTGCGGCGGCCGGGCAGAACGTCTTCCTCCACGGCTTTCCGCCCCTGAGCACGCTCGGCCTGATTTACGGGGTCCTGGTGTACGTTTTCTTCATCGCCATGGACATGGCGCTCGCGCGCGAGCGGGCGATCATCGGCCGGGCCCGCACCGAAAACCCTGCGGGCATTCCCGCCCCTCAACTCCATTCGATCACCCGCCGCTTCACCGGGTTCACCGTCGCCGCCGTGCTCGGCGTGTCGCTCGTCAACCTTGCGGTCATCGCGCGCGACGTCTCCTGGCTGACGACCGTCGGCTCCGAGCCGGAGGCCGTGAAGCAGGCGATCCGCGCGGTGACGCTCGAGGTGCTCTTCATCCTCGCGGTGCTGCTCGGGCTGACCGGCAACCTCGTGGTTTCCTTTTCGCGCAATCTGAAGCTTCTGTTCCGCAACGAGACCGATGTCCTCGAGCGCGTGACGCAAGGGGACTTGAGCCGTCTGGTGCCGGTGGCGACCCGGGACGAGTTCGGGCTGATCGCGGCCTACACGAACGCCATGATCGAGGCCCTGCGGCATCGCATCCGGCTGCTCTCGGCCCTCAAGCTCGCCGAGGAAGTCCAGGCGAATCTGCTGCCCTCCCGGCCGCCCGAGGTTCCGGGGGTGGAGCTCGCGGGGACAAGCCGCTACTGCGAAGAGATCGGCGGGGATTACTACGACTTCATCCCTCTTCCCGAAGGCGCCGTGGCCGCGGTCGTCGCCGATGTCGCCGGGCACGGCGTCGATGCCGCGCTCTTCATGGCTTCGGCGCGCTCCTTTCTGCTTTCCCAGGCCCAGCGCTTCCGGGGGGCCTCCCGGCTCTTGCGGGTCGTCAACCGCTACATCACCCGCGACAGCGCCCAGACCGGACGATTCATCAGCCTGTTCTTTCTCGAAATCCGGCCGGCCGAAAAGCGGCTGCGCTGGGTCCGCGCCGGCCATGCCCCGGGGCTGCTCTACGAGCCCACCGCGGGCCGCTTCCGGGAACTCGACGGAGAGGGCATCGCTCTCGGCGTGAGCGAAGAGTCCCGCTTCCCGGAATACGAACTGGCGGGCTGGGAATCCGGGGCGCTGATCGTGCTCGCCACCGACGGGCTGATCGAAAGCCGCAACCCGCAGGGCGAACTCTTCGGCATGGACCGGCTGCGCGCGGCGATCCGCGCCGCGGCCGACCTTCCGGCGGCAAAGCTGCGCGATCGGCTGATCGCCCAGGTGGAGGCCTTTCGCGGCCCGGCGCGCCAGGAAGACGACGTGACCCTCGTCGTGGCGAGGCTTGCCTGAACACCTCCGCCGCTTCGCCTCAGGGGATGTCCGCCCTCGGGCTTTTGCCGGCCGCGGAAACGGCGGCTGCGGCGAGCAAGCGCAACGGGTCGAAAAAAGGCACGGGAAGGTCCTCCGGCCCCAGGACGAGCGGAATTTCGGTGCAGCCGGCGATCACCCCTTCGGCCCCCGCGGCGATCAGGCGGTGGGCCACGGCGCGTGCCGCCTCTCGGAGCTCCCGACGGTCGGTGGGAGCCGCAACGGCCTTCACCCCGTAAATCGTGCGCATGACGATTTGCTGGTCTTCCGCGGTGGGCACGAGGGTCTCCAGCCCCTCGCGGGCCAAGCGCCGCTGCAGCGCGCCAGCCCGGATCGTCCCCGTGGTGGCAAGAAGCCCCAGGCGCCGCAAATCGGGATACCCCCCGCGGACGGCTTCGGCGGTCACGTCGAAGAGGGAGAGGATCGGCAGCTCGGCGGCGGGCAGGAGTTCCTCGAGAAACGCGTGCGCCGAAACACAGGGAAGAACGACAAAGTCGGCCCCCGCCCGACGCAGGGCGGCGATCCCCTCCCGCAGCGCGGGGACGGGGGAAGGACCGCCGTGCAGCAGGGCGGCGGTGCGGTCGGGGATCTTCGGGTTGGAGTCGATCAGGACCCGCAGGTGTTCCTGATCGCGCTCCGCCGGGGTCAATTTGAGGATCCAGGAATAAAACGCCAGCGTCGCCTCGGGCCCCATGCCGCCGAGAACGCCGATCACCCGTTCCTCCATGGCCGCCTCCCTTCCCGGTTCGCCGCAGCCCGCCGGCTCCGCCGGGCCGGTATACGGCCTCTTAGGCCGCATCCGTCCGGCCTGTCAAGCGAGACTGCGCCAGGCGCCCCGGCCGGGGGGCACCCGCCTTGCGCCGCAGGGAAAAGCGGGCTAAAGATCCGGACAGGCCGCCTCCGGGAGCCTCCATGCCGAAGCCCCGACCCCCCATCGTCAAACGATCGCTCGCCAGTTGGATCTTCGAGGGCAACCTGCCCTGGCAGGCGCTGCTGCTCGCCGTCATCGGCGTCTTCGTCGTCACCCGTGTCCTTCCTCTCGAGATGCAGAAGCGCATCGTGAACGAGGCGATCGGGCGGCGGGAAGTCGATCTGCTCTTCGCCTACGGCACGACCTACCTCGCGGCCGTCTTGCTCTCGAGCGCCTGCAAGTATGGCATCCAGCTCATCGAAACCCTGATCGCACAACGCACCCTGGCGCGGATGCGACGGGCCCTGCTCGAGCACGTCCTGCGGCTTCCGGTTGGGTTTTTCCGTGAAAACCAGCCCGGAAGCGTTGTGAACGCGGTCGTCAACGAATTGGCCGTGCCCTCCAATTTCGTCGGCGCGGCCCTCTCGACCCCCGTCGCCAATCTCTTCACCCTGCTCTCCTTCGCGGGCTACCTCCTGTGGCTCAACCCCCTGCTCGCTGTGGTTTCGCTCGCCATTTATCCCGTCGCCATGGCCGTGCTGCCCTTGCTGCAGCGGGGCGCCAACCGGGCCAACCAGAAGCGGGTCGACCTCTCGCGCACCTTTTCCGGCCGCATCGCCGAATCCTTCAACGGCATCCACGAAATTCACGGGCATGCCGCCTTCGGGCTCGAGCAGCGGCGCTTCGAGGAGCTGATCGAGCGGCTCCGGAAAGTGCGGATCGTCTGGAGCCTCTTCCGCTACGGGGTGAAATCGGCCAACAATTTCTTCACCAGCCTCGGCCCCTTCATCGTCTTCCTGTTGGGGGGGTGGCTGGCGATCCGCGGGGAGCTCGAGCTCGGGGCGCTGGTGGCTTTTCTCTCGGCCCAAGAGAAGCTCTACGATCCCTGGAAGGAGCTGATCGAATTCTACCAGGTCTACCAGGAGGGCAAGGTCACCTACCGCCGCACGATGGAGTTTTTCGATGTCGAAAGCCCGGTGGAGGTCGCCCCGCTCGACCGCCCCCCCCTCCGCCTGGAGGGAAGTCTCCAGGTGCGCGGTCTCGACTTCCTCACCGAGTCCGGCATCCGGCTGCTCCAGGACATTCAGCTCGCGCTCCGTCCCGGCGAGCATCTCGCCCTGGTCGGGTTTTCCGGAAGCGGAAAGAGCACCCTCGCCCTGTGCCTGGCCCAGCTCCACGCCGTCGAGGAAGGCCGGATTTTCCTCGGCGGCCACGACATCGCCCGCCTGACCAAGCAGGACATCGCCGCCAACGTGGGCCTGGTCTCCCAGCACCCCTTTCTCTTCGAGGGCACCCTCCGCGACAACCTGCTCTACGCCTGCCGGGCGCTCGCCGCGCCGCAACCCAGTCTCGACGACATCATCGCCGTGCTGCACCAGACGGGGCTGTTCGCCGACGTTTTGCGCTTCGGGCTGAACGCGCCTTTCGATCCCGAACGCCACGGGGCGATCGCCCCGTCGCTGATCCGTGTCCGGCGCAAATTTCAAGAAAAATTCGGCGCCCGCTTCGCCGAGGTCGTGGAATTCTACGACGCCGCGGCCTACCTCGAATATTCCAGCATCGCCGAAAATTTGCTCTTCGGGACCGCTTGCCGAACGGAGTTCGCTCCCCCGCGGCTGGCGGCGAACGACGGGGTGATCGATTTTCTCGTCCGCGAAGCCCTGCTGCACCGGCTGGTGAACGTCGGGATCCGCCTGGCCCGCCAGACGGTCGACATCCTGGGCAACCTGCCTCCGGAGCGTCTTTTCTTCGCCCAAAGTCCCATGACCGCCGAGGAGCTGCCCGTCTTCCGGCGCACACTCGAGCAGCTGCGCCGCCGCAGCCCGGAGCAGCTCTCCCGGGAAGACACCCTGCGGCTGCTCGAACTCGCCCTGCGCTTCACGCCGGGCACCCACAAAATGCTCGAGCTGGGAGACGAGCTCCGCGCCCGGCTGCTCGCCGCGCGGCTGCGGCTGCGCCGGGAAATCGAGCGGGACCTGCCGGGGGCGGTGGCGTTCTACGATCCGGAAGCCCCGATTCCCGCTCAGCCGATCCTCAAAAACATCGTCTTCGGCAACACGCTTCCCGCGCGGCCCCGGATCCAGGAGCAGATCCTGCAGATCGTCGTCCAGCTCCTGATCGAGAAAGACCTGCTCGAGGCGATCGTGGAAATCGGCATGGAGGCGGATGTAGGCACCCAGGGGGACAAGCTCTCCGGCGGCCAGCGGCAGAAGCTCGCCATCGCCCGTGTCCTGCTCAAATCCCCGCGGATCCTGATTCTGGACGAAGCCACCTCGGCCCTCGACAACCGCTCCCAGACCCGGATCCAGAACCTGCTCGAGACGCGCTGGAAAGGCCGCTCCACGGTCGTCGCCGTGGTGCACCGACTGGACATCATCGAGCCCTACGACCGCATCGCCGTGATGAAGGCGGGCAAGATCGTCGAGATCGGAACCTTCGCGGAGCTGATGGCGCGGAAAGGAGCGCTCTATGAACTCGCCGGAAAGCGCTGAACCCGAACGGGGAAGCGAGTACGAGGAAAACCTGGAACTCCTGCGCCAGATCGACTTCTTCTCCGGTTTTCCCCTTGAACCCCTCAAGATTTTCGCCTATCTTGGCGCGCGTCAGCGCTTCCGGGCCGGAGAGGCCCTGTTCGAGCAGGGGGAGGAGGATGCCACGGCCTTCCTGCTCGTCGCCGGACGCCTCCGGCTCGAGCGGGAAAGCGGCGGCCGCACGCGGACGATCCGCTTCTTCGAAGCCGGGGCCTTCATCGGCGGGTTGAGCCTCCTGGGGGACTGCCGCCGCCTGTACACCTTGCGGGCCGAGGAGACGTCCGTGTGCCTGGCGCTGGAACGGGAAAAATTCTCCCGGGCTCTCGAGCAGTTCCCCGGCCAAATGCCGCGCCTGTTTCAGACGGTCGTCGACGCCATCGTCGGCTGGGAAGAAAACTTTCTCGAGAAGATGGCCGAAGACTGCGGAGGATGCATCCCGCGACTGGGGGTCAGCCTTCTCTGAAGCGCCGAGCCGCTGGGCCCTTCCGACGGGATCCGCACTGCATGAAGGCCGTGGGCCGCCACTTTTTCGAGCTGAAAAACGACATCCGCGAGCTGGCGGCCCTCAGCCGGCACCTGGAAACGTTGGCCGATCGGGCGGGAATCCCCGGCCGGACGATGCTCGAGGTGAACCTCGCGCTCGACGAGCTGTTCACGAACATCCTCTCCTACGGGTTTCCCCAGGGGGGCGAGCATCGCATCCGTTTCCTTTTGGATGCGGGCCCGGAAATGCTGACCATCGTCGTCGAAGACGACGGGGTGCCTTTCGACCCTGTGTCCTGCGCCGCCGCGACCACGCCGCCCTGTGGTCTGGAGGAACGCCGGGTGGGCGGGCTGGGGTTGCACCTGGTGCGCAAACTCGTGGATGACATGTCCTACCGGCGCACGGCGGGCCGAAACGTCCTCACCCTGCGCAAACGGATCGACCCGCAGGAACCCACCGCCCGCGAGGCGGGCTGAACCGGGAGACGATCATGGAGATCACCGAGGAACCCCGCGGGAACGCCAAACTGTTCCGCCTCCAGGGAAGGCTGGACTCGAACACGTCCCCCGCCCTGGAGGAACGCCTCGTCCAGGCCGTCACCAACGGCACCCGCAGCGTCGTGATCGACTTCAAACACCTCGACTACATCTCGAGCGCCGGCCTGCGGGTGATCCTGAAGACCGCCAAGGCCCTGAAGCGCGAAAACGGCAAGCTGCTGCTCTGCTGCATGCAGGACTATGTGAAAGAGGTCTTCGAAATCGCCGGGTTCGACTCCTTGTTGCCCATCCTCGCCAGCCGCGAGGAAGCCTTGCGGCAGCTCTGATCCCGGCCGCCTGCGAGAGCCTCGCACCGCTCAGCGCAGACCGATCAACCCCCGTCGCCCCAGTTCGCGCACGAAACGGGCGACCGCCGCTTCCGCTTCCCGCACCGGCAGACGGTGCTCCGCGGCGAAAGCGGCGGCGATTTCCCGCAGGGTCGACATCCCGTCCAGCCGCTTCCAGACCTCGGTCCCCAGCCGATCAAGTTCGATCCGCCGCCGGGGCGGTGCGGGGGGGGAAGCCCCCAGCCGGATCGCAAGGCGCGCGATCCAGGGCCGGGGGGCGACGGGCACGGAAAGGCGCAGCAGGCCGTTTTCCAGGCGCTCTTCGAGCACCTCGCGGTGGCGCACGGGAACGCGATCCAGGGCCTCCGTGCGGGACGTTCGGAGCGGGCGTTTACGCCGGCGCTCACTCACAGCTCCTCCAGGCGCGGCAGAGCTCCTCCCACTCGGTCGAAGAGAGATCGCGGCGCGATTCCAGCCGCACACCGAGGATTCGGTTCCGCAGCGCGTCGTGCCAGAGGCGGATGCTCCGCAGCCGGCGGCGCTGCAGCCGGGCGAGCACCCGCGCAACCCCCGAGGCGGCGGGCCGCTCCAGGGCTTGCACGACGTCCCGATCGTCGCCGCGGAAGGGATGGAAGGCCAGGCCCTCTCCGCCCCCGAAGCGTCGGGCGAAGTCCTCGAGCGAGTGCTCCGTCAGCAGCACGGCGGCCGGGGCCCAGCGCAGGAGGAAAAGTTTCGTTCCCGGGCCGTCGAACTCGAGCTCGAAGCGGCCCGTCTCGAAGCGCGAGCGCCGCAGGCGATAGCCTGCGGGAAGGACCGCCTCCGCATCGAAAAGGCGCCAGGCGCGCCGCCCGTCCTCCCGGTGGTCGCGGAAGCTCGAGACAACGCGCGCGATGCCCTCCTCCGCCGCCGGGGAAGCCCGGGGTCCGGTCAACTGCAGCAGGCTCGCCGTGCGGCAACGCCGGCAGAAGACAAGCGCCCCCAAGGTGTGGCGGTCTCTCTCGCGCCACTCGAAGCCTCGGGTTTCGAAGCCCGCGGGGGTCCCGGAAACCGGACGCTCCAGAAACAGCGCCCCCCGTCGGGCGGCCTGGCCTCGGAGGTCGCCGAGCGGCCGCGCGAAGGAAAAGCCTTCCCCCGCCTTCTTCCAGCCGACTTCGAGAATTCCTTCCCCGCCGTCTTCGAAAACGAGCTCCCGCGATCCGATGCGGGCCGGTGACCATCCGTCCGGGATCTCGAAGCTCACCTCTTCCCAGGCGACCTGCCGCCAGACCACGGTTGTCCCCTCGAATTTCGCCTTCCCCGGACGGTTCAGTAGGCCAGCCGCGACAACGACTTGTGAATCAGGGTGAGCCCCATGGCGAACATGCCGGTCAGGCCCATGCCGCAGGAAAAGCCGGCCAGCAGCACCGGCGCAAACTGTCGCCAGCGGGCCCCGTAACGGCGCTGGAACACGAAGCGGCCGAGCAGCGCGCCGGCCACCTCGAGCAGCAACCCGTGGGGCGTGCTCTGGCCCAGGCCCCGCACCAGCCCGTAGATCAGCATCACCGGCAGGCCGAACAGGCTCAAGACCCCGTAAGTCACGACCCCCAGCAGGGTGCCGGCGCCGACGAACGCCCAGTTCAGGGCCTGGAAAAACGGCGAATCGCCCTCGAGCGTGGAGGTCTGCAGGAGGAGCTGGTTGAGGGCTTGCAGGTGCCAGAGCTCCTGCGCGAACGGATAGGCGGCCGAGGGGATCGGGGCAAGCTGCCAGAGAAATTGCGAAAAGAGCAGGCTGGCGACCATGACCACGGGGAAGACCACGATCTCCGACTTGATGATCCCCCGGATGCTCGTGCCGGTCAGTTCGATTTCGCGGAAGCCGACCGTCGCCCCCCCGTAATTGTGGATCGGGATCGGAGCGTACCAGATCTCGATGCCCTGATAGCCGAAATATTTCGCTCCGGCGATGAAACTCGCCTCGCGCACGAGCGGCAGGCTCACGAACTGCCCGGCGATCCCCTCCATCCGCGCGGTGATGTAGGAGAGGATCGGGGTGTAGAGAAAGCCGTACAGGATGAAAAAGATCACCGGGAAGCCGGGCACCAGCCAGACACAGAGCAGGATGTAGGAGACGGTCGAAAAGACGTAGATCGCAATCGAGATCCAGAAGGGGATGTCCCCCCGGCCGGGCGGCGGGCGGAAGAGATCCTGCAGGCGGCCGCGGGAGCCGGGCCCGCCGCCGCGGAAGGATCGCGCCACGTGCCAGAAGCCGATCAGCCCGATCGCCAGTCCGAGACCGATCCCGAAGCTTAAGTAAAAGTCGAAGTTGTTGGCGAAGACCGTCTCCACGGTCCGCATTCCCGGATGCCAGCGCTGCAGGATGCCGTGACGGTGGAGGAGGGGGTTGGCGGCCAGGGTGATGATCAGCCCCCCCAGCCCGCCCATCACGGCCCAGAAAGGCAGGACCATGCCGACAAAAAGCAGCCCGAGATCGAGCTGGATGCCGGTGGCGACCGCGGGCAGCCACTCCTCGGTGTGGTGGGAAAGCTCGACCCAAGGGATGGGAATCAGGCGCACGGGCTCGATGAAGATCAAGCCCGAGAGCGCCGGCAGCAGCACGTAGAACCCGCCGAAGAGCAGGCCGATCATGCCGCCGATGGCAAAGATGCGCCATTTCCAGCCCGTCTCGCGTTCCTCGCGCGACTCGGCGAGCGCCATGGTCCCCAGGGCCGCCACCGGCGCCATGGGAAAGGGAAGCTTCTCCACGTCGGAGGTGATGCGGTAGAGGGCGTAGCCCAGACCGAACTGGTCGATGCGGGTGATGATCTGGGTGCCGATGAGCAGCAGGATCGGAACCAGCCAGTCCCGGTGGAAGAGGCTGCGCTCGAGGAGGGCGGGCGAATCGAGCGGCGGGGCGACCCAGGAGGGGATCAGCTCTCCCAGCCCGAGCATGCGTGCGGCATCGGACTGCACGAGGTACTGGTTCCACAAGAGCCCCTGAAACGGCGTGTGCAGCGCCGCACCGGCCATGTAATAGAGCAGGAAAATCTCCTGCTGCTGGAGTTCGCTGTAGGCCCGTTTGGCGAGTTCGGCGAAGAGGATGATCGTCACCCAGCGGGCGGCCGGCCCGATGCCCGTGCCGATGACCAGCTGCAAATACATGCTCCCCGGCATCATGAGAAAGCCGATGAAGACGGCCCCGACGATCGTCTTCCAGTCGAAGCCTTCCTCAAAGGCCGAGGGCGTCTGGAGGAGATCCCGATATTCCTGGAGTTCCCGGTCTTCGCGCATCGCGATCGATGTTCCCGGTTCGCGCGGCCCTCCGCGATCGCCGCGCCCGCGGAGCTATTCGGGCAGCACGAGATAGCTCGCGTAGCTGAAGAGCCCGTAGAGGGCCCAGTTTCCGGCCATGAAAAAATCCCCCACGATGAGCCCGACGAAAAACAGCCGCAGGTCGCGGTACCCCGCCGAACCGGCGTAGCGCAGGCAGAGCACGTTGGCAAGCCAGCCGAGGAAAAAGCTGAACCACAGGATGCCCATCGCCGAACTGTAGGCGGTCAGGTAGCCGATCGGGTGAATCGGCCACCAGTAGAAGCGGTGGTAGCCGATGACGAGCAGGAGCATGAGGCCCGCGCCCGCAGCGACGAAGGAGAGCGTCCAGCGTCCGGGTTCGGACGGCGACTGGACCAGACGCACGACGCCCTCGTACATGGAGAGGCTGGTGCGGAGGGCCCAGTCCATCGAGAGGTCCCGGACCCCGAACTTGTAGGCGACCCCGAGCATGGCGACGCAGGAGGATACGGCGGCCAGCGCGAGGCAGAGCCCGACGGCGAAGGCCACCCGCCTCGGCCGCCGCACCCCGTCGCTCACCTTGCGGGCGTGGAGGAGCGCCGGCATGAGGGCCTCGCGGAGGTCGAGAAACAGGACTTTTTGCACCACGGCGGCGACGGCCAGCCCGGCGGCGGTGAAGGGTCGCGAGCCGAAGAACGCGATCAGCCCGTCGAGGGGAGCCGCCGTCAGGGTGAAATAGGTGATGCCGCCCTGGCAGACGACGCGCACGGCGACCAGAAGAAAGATCAGGCAGGCACCCAGCAGCAGCGCCGCGGCAAGAGGGGGAAGACCGGCGCGGACGAGCCAGCCGAGCAGGCCCGCCCCGCAGGCGACCATTCCCCAGAAGGCCCCCCGGGTCGCGATCCACTCCGCCTCCTCCGTCTCCCGCGGGCCCCGCCCGAGGGCGCGGCGCAGCAGATCGAACAGATGAAAGCGCGCCAGCCAGGCGAGAAAGGCGAAGAAGACGAGGTTCGCCCCGACGACCTGCATTTCCTCGACGCGCGACAGTGTGGGGCCGAAGGTCGTGCCGAGCGCCGCGGCCGGGATTTGGAGCCCCAGCACCGGCAGCAGACCGCTCAGCAGGCACCCCGCCAGGAAAAAGAACCACAGGGAGAAGGAGACGGGTTTGGCCGTGAGAAAGGCGAAGCCGAGGAACGCCGGGTAGAAATAGACCTTGAGCTTGACGAAACCGGAGAAAAGGCCGGTCTTGGGGAAGTACTTCCCGGCGAGCAGCACCGTGGGGATCGAGGGGACCGAGGGGTTGTAGAAGCTCAGGCCGTTGAGCGCGTGCAGCACGACCGGGACGAGCACGCCGGCGAGGAAGAAACGGTGCAGGAGCATCGCCGTCAAGCGGTTCTCGTCGAACGCCTCCTGCAAGAGAAACGGAACCCGCAGCAGCGGAAAGTTCATCCGCTCGTTGTAGAGCGGCTGCCGGCTGAGCAGGCTCACGATGCAGATCATGAGCCCCCAGGAAAGCCCGACGAAGATCGCCCAGTCCGCCAGCGGGACGATCCACGCGCTCCAGGGAACAGCGGAAAGCACCTCCCACCAGCCCATCTGACGGCCGCCGGGCAGCCCGTTGTAGAAGGTCTCGATCGCCTGGCGGCTCTGCGGAACCCAGGATTCGGGAAGAAGCGGCAGGAGGATCTCCTCCCAGCGGTTCTCGGCGCTCGCGAAGTAGGCCGGGGCCGTGAGCTGGATGAAGAAGCCCCGCGCCAGCCCCGTCCAGGCGATCCCCGTCATGAGGACCATGAGCGCCCAGGCGAGGAGGAGCTCGCGGCCGGTCAGGAAGCGCCGGCCGCGGAAGAGGGCGCGCAGAAGCAAGCTCGCCGCCATCGCCCACAACAGCAGATAGAAAGGCGCCAGCGGAAACTGCCCGCCCCCGAGGGGGGTCCCCATGCGGTGGGCGTTCTGGAAGGGGGTCAGCACACAGATCGCCAGCCCCGAGATCAACCCCAAGGCGACGGCCCGCAGGCGGATGCGGCCGTCGCCGGCGATCTCGGGAGGGGGCGGCGGTTCAAGCGTGGGCTTCACTGGGGCGGACTCCTGCTCGGGCGTCTGCGGCCTCGGCGGGAAGCCGTTCGAGGGCGCGCTCGCAGGCGCGTTTGGCCTCCTCGTCGAGCGAACGCCAGATGAGCAGCTGATGGCGAACGGTGTCGAGAAAGCGCTTGTTGATCCGGTACCAGGCGTTCGACTCGCCGGTTTCGCGCACGAGGACGACGCGGATTTCCAGGAACCCCGGCTCCCCCGGGGCCGGCCGGAACTCGAACCCGGCCCGCTGTTGGATGCCGAAGTCGAAGGGGGCGAGCCACACGCGGCTTTGCAGGGCGAGGCAGCGCGGCTCCTCGCAGGCGGCCTCCGGGCAGGACGGCGTCGGCGCCCCGCTCCGCGGCGCCTCCTCGCAGGCGAATTCCACCGCGACGTGGGAAGTCGAAAAGACCCCGTGGGTGACGTCGCGGTGGCCTTCGAGAACCTCGTAGAGGAAGCCTCCGAGGCTGCGGTGCTCGCGGTAGGTCAACAGAAACGGCAGCGTCAGCTCCAGCCGGTGTCCCCGCGCCGGGGGAAGCGTCCAGGACCGGTTCACGTCCGGAATGGCGATCCGAGAGGCGACCCGCGCGGGGTAGATCACCGAGAGCAGCACCACGGCGATCACCAGGGTCATCGCGCCGACACCGGCGAGCGAGGAGTAGTTGACCGTGATTCCGGACCACAGGGCGGAGCCGGCGAAGAGCCGGGCGGTGGTCTGGGCGAGGAGATAGCCGAAGACCGCGCTCAGCACGGCAAACGCCAGCGCCTCGGCCACGAAGAGAAAGGCGACATGCGAGGGGGCGAGCCCCACCGAGGTATAGACGGCGATTTCGCGCTTGCGCTCGTAGACCGCCCCGATCATCGTGTTCAGCACAATGAAGACCGAAATCGCGATCGGCACGAACAGGTTGGGCACGCCGCTGTAGCTGATCGCGTCGCTGGCGTAGTAGAGGTGGGTTCCGGAGGGTTCTCCGCTGTAGAGGGAAAGGCCGAAGCGGTCGACGAGCGCCTCGGCGGCTTCCTGCGCGGCGGCGGCCTCGGAGCGGCGCACCGCGACCGCCTTGAGGCTGCCGCCCGCGGCCATGACCCACGGAAAGGGCAGCACGATCGTCGCCTCCGCGGCGACATGCTGGTAGCGGCTCTGCAGCTCGCGCACGTCGTCTCCGCTTTCCAGCGCCTCGAGCTCCTCCTCGCCGATTTCGGCCGCCTGCTCCTGCACGAAATAGACCGGCGTCAAGGGTTCGCCGTCGAGGTCGAGCCGCTGCTCGAAGGCCCGGCCCGAGAAAATTCCGACGACGGCGAAGTCCATCCCCCCGATGCGCACACGGGCCTCTTCCAGCCGCGCGGGATCGATCCCGAGAGCGGCGGCCAACCGCTCCGGAAGCAGGACCGCCTGGCGATCGTCCTCGCGGAACCAACGCCCGGCGACCAGGGCCCGGTCGGCCCCCGTGACCCGCGCCTCCGCGGCGGAGAGCCCCATGACGCCCTGGGCCTCCGTCCGGCGCTCCCCGGCCGCGAGCACCACCGCCGGAGAGCGGGTCGGGTCCTCTTCCTCGATCCAGGCGCGCGGGGCGATCTCCGCACCCGCAGCGAAGGCCCGGGCGATTTCGCCCGCGGCATCGGGGGGCAGGCTCCGCCAGTTCGGGTTCTTGAGCAGCAGCCCCTGGTAGGGCGACTCGGGCTGGTAGAGGATCCGGGCGTGACGGCGGACCGATTTGACGGCGGTGAAACTCATCAGGGTAAAGGTCAGGATCACCAGCGTCGCGCAGGTGAGGGCCGTACGCAGCGGCCGGCGGCGCAGGTTGCTCACTCCGAGCAGGAAGGCCGCCGTCAGAGCCTTCCAGCGCCCGATCTCGGCGCTTTTCAGGATTCGGGCCCGGATCTGCAGCTCGGCCATCTCGCGTTCGAAGCGGGCGTAGAGGATCCCGCTCACGGCCACGGCCAGGCCCACGATCAGAAACGCCAGGATGACCACGAGCGGGCTGTACGCCAGGCGGAACGCCGGGTGGACCTGGTAGATCACCGCGATCAGGGCGACCAAAATGGCGAGAAAGGCGAGGATCCGCCGGTAGATGTTCACGCAGGCGAACAGCAGCCGCTCCAGGCAGAAGGCGAAGGGAACGAAAAGGGCGATGTAGAAGAGCACGCCGTAGAGCACGTCTTTTTGCGTCCGGTCGACGTCGTCGTAGACCCGGGTGGCGAGCGCCCAGGCCCGGAGGGCGTCTTCGAGAAACCGCTCGTAGCGCTGCCCGGCCAGGGCGGATTCCGCCTCCTGCAGAGCGGCGAGCCCGGCGGCCTGCAGGGCGCGGATGCGCTCGTTGACGATGCCGCAGGCTTCGAGATCGGCGATGCGCGGGTCGAGCAGCGTCCAGAGGTCATAGGCCGCCCGATAGGCCGTGCGCAGGAGCCGGGGGTGGGTCTCGGGTTCGTAGCCGGTCCCGGAGGGATGCGCGGGGTCGCTGTTCAAGAGCACCCCCTTGCGCCGCAGCGGCGTGTCCGACAACGTCATCTTCAGCGGCGTGCCCGGCTCGAGGAACACGGTGGCGATCGTCGAACTCCAGGTGTCGAGCCGGCTCAGGAACCAGCGCAGGGGTTCGGCCTCGCGACGCCCGTCGAGCACCTCGGCCCGGGTCAGATACCGGAAGGTGCGCGGCTCAAGAAGGCGGTAAAGGCTGATGCCTTCGCCGGCGAAGAGGACAAGATCGGTCTCCATCTGCCGGCGGTTCATCCGCACCCGGTAGGCTTCCTTGCCGGTCGCCTTCTTGTCGATCGCCCAGAGCAGACGCCCGGTCGCTTCGTCGAAGCGGTAGGCCTCGATCACCACCTTGTGCAGGCTGTGGGTCTTGTCGGCGACCCCGTTCAGGCGGAAGCGCCCCTGGGTGTCGACCCAGGCGTAGAACCGCGAGTCCCCCTGATAGCAGAGCAGAACGGTCCCGGGAGCGGGCTGGTCGGCGAAAAGCTCGCCGTGCCGCAGGAAGCGGGCCCGGCCGCTCACCGAGGAAAACCCGTTGCGCAGCGACTCCCCCTCCTGCAGGGCGGGAGCGGCGGCAAGCGCCGCAAGAAGCGCGCAGACCCCTTCGGCCTGGCGGCGGCCGAAGTCGAGATCGACCCGCGCGATCGTATCCGCCGGGGTCCCCCAGAAGGGTCGAGCGTCGTGGGTCGTGGCGAGCGTCACCCCGAGCAGTCCGGCGAGCGCGCTGACCTCGCCGCCGAGCCCCGGCCGGTCGGGAAGAAAGCTCTGCCAGCTCTTGCGGCGGCTCGGTCGGAGCGAATCCTTGAAGAAATCGGGGATTCCCGCGGCCTCCGCGGCCGCGGGCGCCGCCTGCTGCAGGATGCGGTCGATCCGGCTGTAGGCGGGCGTGCGATGGATCCGCGGCCGAAGGGGATAGAGCCCGCCGGAGGGAAAGGCGCCCACGCCGTCGCCGCGGCTGGAGAGATGAAGCGAGACCACGGCGGCGATTTCGAACTCTTGCAAAAGGCTGCGCATGCGGACGGTGCTCTCGAGGGCCTCGCGTTGTGCGCGGGCGTCTTCCAGCACGGCCTGCTGGTCCCGAAGCGCCTGCCCGGCCGCCGCCTGCAGCAGCCGGTCCTCCTCGGGGGAAAGCTCCGCGAAGGATGCACGCCAGATCAGGCGGCGCAGGATCTGCCGCTCGGCGGTCAGGCTTCGGAGCTCCCGCGGATCCCGCTCCCGGGAAGAGAGCCGCAGGGCCATGAGACGCCGCGAGAGGCGGTCGGCATCGGTTTTGAGCCGCTCCTGCAGGGCGCGCCGGACCCCCTCGCCCTCCTCGTCCTCCGGCCCCCCGGCGGAGAGGATCGCCGGGCCTTCGGTGAGCAGCCGTTGCAGTCCCTGCAGGGTGCGCTGCGTGCTTTCGACCCGGCGGTTCATCTCGTTTCGGGCATCGCGCAGATCCCGGCTGCGCGCCGCGAGGCCGGCGATCCATTCGCGCAGACCGGCATGGGACTGGGCATGGCCGGAGGTGGCGAGCAGAAGCACGGAGCGCGCCGGAGGGTTTTCCTTCAGATGGCGCGCGAAAAAAAGGAGGCTCGCCGCGCCGAGGGCTTCGTCCGCGCCGGGCGCCATTCCCGGAATCCACGCCGTCCCGTCGTAGAAGGCCTCCACCACGAGCAGCTCGCGGCGGCGCTCGGGGTCCGAGCCGCGGACCAGGCAGTAGAGATTTTCCCCGTTGGCGCGCCGCCAGCCGGCCTCGGCGCGGAGCTCGGCCTGGCCGAGCCGGCCTTCGGGGGCCCGCTCGAAGTCTCCGAAGGCGGCGCGCAGCGTTTCGTGGGACGCCCAGAACCGCGGGAAGTCGACCGGCGAGAGCTCGAATTTCTCCTCGTAGAGCATCCGCGGAGCATCTCCCCGATCCACGTAAATCAGAGCGCGGGCGCCGAGATCGGCGGCCGGGATCCAGTTGCGGCCCGAATCGAGCTCCATGAGGAGGATCGTCCCCTCGATCGGCCGGCCGGCGAGCCTGGCGGGGTCGCCGTCGCCGACGTAGATGACTTCCCGCAGCCCGTCCTCCTCGGCCACCGCCGGCGGGGTGACGGCGTTTCCGGCGAACGCGGCAAGCCGCAGCGGCTCGGCTCGCGAAGGGATCCGCAGCGTCGCCCCGCGCGCTTCCAGCACCGGGACGTGGAAGCGGTGGGTGTGCACCGGGCCCAGACCGATCCGCTCGAGTTCCTGCCGCAAAAACGCCGCCGCCCCCTCGGCGCCGCGGCCGCCCGTCGTGCGATCGCCGAACGCGGCCAGAGCCTCCAGGGCGGCGCCGAAATCCGTACCCCCGGCGACGGCGACCGTGGGAAAGAGCGTCAGCGCGAGCAGAAGGGCTCCCGAGACCCGGTTGCTGCGGCGGGGATGCATCTGCCGGTGCCTCACGAGCGGGTGCCGATCCGGCCGATCGTGATCGAGAGCTGTTCGCGGTCTTCGATGCGGTCGATGCGGCCGTCGCGGATCCAGACGACGCGGTCGGAGACGTTGAGCATCTTGAAGTCGTGGGTGGCCGAGATGACCGTCACGCGGCGCTCGGCGCTCAGCCGTTTCAGCAGCTGGATGATCTCCTCGCCCGTCGTGAGATCGAGGTTTCCCGTCGGCTCGTCGGCCAGAATGATCGCCGGGTCGTTCGCCAACGCCCGCGCGATCGCCACCCGCTGCTGCTGCCCCCCGGAGAGTTCGGAGGGCTTGTGGCTGTGGCGGTCGCCGAGGCCCACCTGCTCGAGCAGCCGCAGCCCCTTCTGCACGGCGGCATCCGCGTTCATGCCGGCGAAGATCATCGGCAGGGTCACGTTTTCCAAGGCGGTCATGACCGGAATGATGTTGAAGGTCTGAAAGATGTAGCCGATCTTGCGGCAGCGCAGCCAGGCGAGTTCGTAAGCGTCGAGCTGGGCGATGTCCACCTCGTCGATGAAGACCTTGCCCGTGGTCGGCTTGTCCAGCCCCCCGATCATGTTGAAGAGCGTGCTCTTGCCCGATCCCGAGGGGCCCATGATCGAGAGGTACTCGCCGCGGGCGATGCGCAGGTCGATCCCCTGGAGCGCCTGGACCTCCATCTTGCCCAGACGGAACACCTTGGTGACCCCGGAGACCCGCACAACGTGGGCGGCATCGGGGACCGCGGCATCGGGAGGAGGGCTCATGTTTCCACCCGCATGGCCTCGACCGGCTGCATCCGCGCCGCGACCCAGGCCGGGTAGAGGACCCCGAGCAGGCTGAGCGCCAGGCCGATCCCGGCGGCGGAGATCAAGGAGAGGGCCGCCGCGGCAAGGGGCAAAAACGTAACCGCCGCAACGCCGAAGCGCAGAAACCCCGCGGCCAGGGCCAAAAGGGCCCCGATCGCGGCCCCGGAGACCGAACCGACCAGACCCATCATGGCGGCCTCAAGCAGGAAGAGCCGCAGGACGAAGCGGTCGAGCGCCCCCAGGCATTTCATGGTGCCGATTTCCCGGAAGCGCTCGGTGACCGCCATCAGCTGGGCGTTCAGGATGCCCACCGTACAGACGAGAAGGGAGAGGATCAGGACCCAGCGCTGCTTGGCGCCGCGCTCGATGCGCGGGGCGTCGGCCTGGATTTCGTATCCGGCGCGGATCAACCGCTGGCGGAACTCGGGGCGCCCGGAGGCGAGCAAACCGTCGGCGATGTCGTTGCCGACCGCGTTGTAGCTGAAGAACGACACGGCGAGCACCAGGCTGAGGGTCGTGATCAGCGAACGCAAAAAACGCACCCGGAGGCTCCGGTAGGCGATCTCGACCGACTTGCCGAAGGGCAACACGACCTGCCGTCCGATCCGGCGCCGATTCCCGGAAAGAGCCGACCACGCCTGCGTCGCCATGGGGGGAAGTCCACCTCGATTGCCCGGCACGGGGGGTTGGAGGATGTTTCCCCGATACCACAAGGGGATAGCCAAGTAAAGACGGCCGATCGCGGGCTCAAGCCCCGGCCGGAGGCGTCGGAACGCCTAAATGTTCCGCGATCCAACGCGCCGTGGCCTGCGCACCGTTCAGGTCCACCTCGACGGGCGGCGGCCGCGGCCGCTCGAGCTGCGCCGCCATCGCCCGCGCCAGCCGGGAAGGGTCGAGATCGGCGTCTTCGAGCACCGCCAGCGCGCCGAGCGCCTCGAGCCTCCGGCAGCGCAGCCGCTGCTCGCGGTTCTGGGGGAAAGGCCAGACCAGCGCCGGGACCCCGGCGGCCAGGAGGTTCATCGTCGTGTTGTAGCCCCCCATGCTGATCGAGAGATCGGCCGCCGCGAGCCAGGAAAGAAACTCGCGGCTGAAGCGCTCGACCCGCACCCGCGGGCCCGCCGCGGCCTGAAGCCGCTGAAAATCCTCCGGCGGCAGGAAGGGCCCGGTGAAAACCTGGAGAAACAGCCGGCGCGAGCCTTCCAGGCATCGGACGGCTTCGAGAACGGCTGCGAGCAGGGGAAACCCGACGCTTCCGCCGCCGGCGCTCGCGACGACGAGGCGGTCGTCTTCGCCCAGCCGGAGGGCGCAGCGGAGCCGGTCTCGGGCCCCGGCCGGCGGCCGGCTCGTCACGAAGCCCGTGTAGAGGACCGGGGGAACGAGGTCGGCCAGACGTCCGAAAGTCTCCTCCAGGCGGACGACGCGCGGATCGGCGTGGACGAGCACGGCGTCGAAATCGCGGTTGAGGCGGGCGACGACGCGCTCCTCGTAGTCGCGCACGGCGCGTTTCTCGACCAGGACGTCGCGCACGCTGCAGACGGCGAAGCCTGGACCTCCGGCGCGGCGGCCGTAGCCCGCGAGCAGGGGATCGAGTTCGAAACCGAAAGCCTTGCGGCCGAAGGGGTAAAGCTCGACCACGAAGGCCTCCGGCGCCGCGGCGGCGAACAGCGAGGAGAGAAGGCGGCGCCGTTCGCGGCGCAGAGCCTCCAGGTCCCCTCCCGGCGCAGCGGGCCGGAGTTCCGAAAAACGCTCGTCCATCACCAGCGCCGGCAGGCGGAACTCGCGCACGTTTTCCGGAAGGGCGGCCTCGACCGGCGGTCCTCCCGTGATCAGGACGACGGGCCGGGGAGCGAGCGCGCGGCAGATCTCGAGACTGCGGAAGAGATGGCCCACCCCCAGGACGTGCTGGCAGTAAACGGCGATCGTCATCGCGCGGCGCCCTCCCGCCCGCCGGCCGGAGCGGCCGTCGCCGTGGGCGGCGGCGAGGCGAGCAGTTCCTCGATGTCGGTGCGCGCGAGAACGCGGGGATCCTTCGGCCGGGACGGCCCGTAGAACTCGCGGAACCCGAACCGCTCGAGCTCTTCGATCAGCACCGGGGAATACTCGTTGAAGGGAAAGGCGTAGGCCTCGGGTCGGAAGCCGAGGTGGCGTTCGAACCACTCGAGGCAGCGCTCCGTGTCGCGCCGGATGTCCGCGCGCCACTCGGCCTCGGTGCGCGGCCGCAGGCGGCCTTCTTCGTAGACGAATCCGGCGAAGGCGAGCCGGGAGCGGATGCTCAACCCCCGGCGCAGCGCGGCGGGGATCGGCGAAAGCCGCTCCTGCTTCCAGGGGCTCACGGGTCGGGGCCGTCGCGGGGCGATGTCGGTCAGGCCGATCTCGTGGAAATGGCTGTGCGCTCCCAGCCGCACCCCTTGCTGCCGGGCGAGAAACCGGGCCTCTTCCACGGTGAGAAACGCCTCCCGGTCGCCGCGCAGGAAGGCGGCGTGCGCATACTCCGCGGGGGGGCGGTAGGGGAGAAAGCGGCCGTCGAAGCGGGGCCGCGCCGGCCCCTCCCCGATGAGCGAGGTGGTCAAAAAGAAGAGCAGCGGGCTTGGGAACCGCTGCAGCAGGGGAAGGTAATAGTAGTGGGAAAAGAGGCCGTCGTCGAAGGTGAGCGCCCAGCCGTCGAGCGGCAACGCGAAATATTCGGGCCGCAGGTCGTGGATGACCAGCCGCTTCACAAGGCCGCCTCCCGGGGAGGCTCGGCCGCCGACGGCGCCTCAAGCGGCCGCACCTCCACAAGCCGCAAATCTCCGTCGGCGCCGCAGACGACCTGAAGGATGCGGTAGCCGCGGCCGGGCGCCTCCTCGGCCTCGTGAAGCACGCCGCCGGAAAGAAAGAGCTCGAGGCTGCGCAACACTCCGCCGTGGGTCACGACGAGCACCCGCTCGCCGTCGCCGCGGCGGGCGGCCTCGCCGAGGGCGGCGAGGACGCGCTCGAGCAGCTCGCGGCGCGATTCGCCCCCCGGCGGCCGGAACTCCCAGCCGGCCTGCACCTGACGGGCGAGCGCCTCGGGTTCGCTGCGGCCGATTTCGGCGAGGGTGCGCCCCGTCCAGGCGCCCCAGTCGAGCTCCCGCAGCCGCGGCTCGACCTCCAGCGGCCGGCCGATTTCGGCCGCGATGCGGCGCGCGGTCGCCAGCGCGCGGCCGGAGTCGCTCGCCAGGACCCGGTCCCAGCCGAAACCGGAAAGCACGCGGCCCCAGCGCGCGGCCATGCGTTCTCCCTCCGGGGTCAGCGGGGAGTCCTGTCGGCCCTGGATTCGCCGTTTTCGGTTCCAGACGGTTTCGGCGTGGCGGATCAGGCCGAAGCGCGTCATGCGACCCTCCGCGGGGTCTGGGAGGCGATCGCCTGCAAGGCCTCCTCCAGCCGCACGTAGTTCTTTTCGAGATCGCGCTCCTGCCGAATCCAGGCCGCGGCGTTCCGTCCCAGGCGACGGCGCAAGGCGGGATCCCGGAGCAGCCGCCCGATCTCGCGGGCGAAGGCCGCATCGTCGTTCAGGGGCGTCAGGACGCCGGTCTCGCCGTGGCGCACGGCTTCGGGGGTTCCGGCGTTCGCGAAGGCCACGACCGGCAGACCGCAGGACTGGGCCTCGAGATAGACGAGCCCTAAAGCCTCGCGGATCCCGGGAAAGGCGAAGAGGTCGGCCGCGCTGTAACAGGCGGGGAGCTCCTCCCGCGGCACGCGGCCGAGAAAGCGCGCCGCCCCGGGGGTTTCGGCGGCGGCGAGACGCTCGAGGCGCCGGCGTTCGGGGCCGTCCCCCGCGATCACCAGCCGCAGCGCATGGCCCTCGCGCAGCAGGGCGCCGCAGGCGCCGATCACGCGCGCCAGCCCTTCGGCCTTGACGCCGGGACGGCACATGGCGACCGCGAGCACGACGGGAATCTCCCCCACGCCCCAGGCGTGCCGCAGGCGTCGGCGCGCCTCGGGCTGAAAGCGGAACTCCCGCGCGGGGATGCCGGGGGCGATGTAGGTGACGCGGTCGGCGGGAAGCAGCCGCCGCAGGTTGCGCAGATCCACGCGCTTGTTCGTAAAGACCTGCCGCGCCGCCAAGAGCGCCCGTCGGTTGAGTAGGTAGCCCGGAAGGGTCCGGGCCGAACGGCGGCGCTTGGTCGAAAAAATTCCCTGGAAGAGAACGTAAGGGATCCCCAGGGCGCCGGCGACGGCGGGGCCCAGCACGTCGGGGGCTTTGTAGTAGGAATGGTAGCTGAACCAGAGATCGCCGGGTCCCCGCGCAAGGCGCCGCCGCAGGCGGCGGCGCTCGGCCGCCGCCCGCGGCCACAGCCAGGGCTTCCAGAAGATCCAGCGGCAGCGCAGGTCGCTTGCGGGAAAGAGGCGGTGCCCCCGGGCCTCGAGGAACTCGCGGATTCCGGCGGCGGTCACGGCGTCCCCCGACGGATCGGGGTGACCGGGCGGTTTGAAGGGGGTGTAAAAGACGATGTCCATCGCCGCGGCACGGGCAGAATCGCTTCAGCCCTCGAGATTTCGGGCGGCGAAATCCCAATGAATGAGCTTCTCCAGCACCGCGGCGACGTAGTCCGCACGGCGGTTCTGGTAGTCGAGATAATAGGCGTGCTCCCAGACGTCGATCGTGAGCAGCGGTCGCCAGCCGCGCGTGAGCGGGGTTTCGGCGTTCGGCGTGTCGACGACGCGCAGCCGGCCGCCTTCCTCGACCAGCCAGGCCCAGCCGCTTGCAAACCGCCCCACCGCGGCCTCCGCGAGCTCCCGCAGGCAGGACTCGAGGGAGCCGAAGGAATCTTCGATGCGCTTGCGCAGCGGCGCCGGGGGCTTGCCGCCTCCCTGGGGCGAGAGGCTGTTCCAGTAGAAGGTGTGGTTCCAGACCTGGGCGGCGTTGTTGAAGAGCGCCTCCTGCCCGGGCCGGCCGGCCGTCTCGCGGAGGATCCGCTCGAGGGGCATGGCGGCGTAAGGCGTGCCGGCAATCAGCCGCTGCGTGTTCGCGACATAGCCCGCGTGGTGTTTGCCGTAGTGGAAGGCGATCGTGCGGGCGGAAATGACCGGCTCGAGCGCCGTCTCGGGCCAGGGAAGCGCCTCAAGACGGATTCCGGCTTCGGCGGCGAACAGGCGGCCCGGCTCGAGAGCCAGGCCCGCCCCGAGCGCCGCGGCAGCACCGAGAAAGCGGCGCCGGGTCCATCCTTGGGGGGAGGAGGTCAACGGGGTCGCGGACATGGGATCGATCCTTTCGCTCCGAAGTTGCGGGGGAAGGGGCATGGAAATCATGACCTTTCGGATCGCCCCCTGTCAACGGAAATGACGGCCGGCCGACCCGGGTGCCAATGGCGGGCGGCTCCTGCCGCGCGGCAGATCTCCCTTGACAGGGCCTCTCCTTCCGATTACAGGAGAGTCTCATGATTCCGAGGTTCACGACAACCCTCGAAGTTTCGCTTCGTCGCTGGTGGTGGCGGGCCCGCCGGAGGGGGTAGCCCGCTCGACCGGAGACGACGAATCCGATTCGAAGACCGCGGGCGCCCCCAGGGCGCCCGCGGTGTTTTTGGCGCACAGGCCGCGGGCGACTCTGCCGCGGCCTGTGCGTTTCCGAAGGCCGGGGGCGAGAAAGAGAGGAACGGATGATTCTCGCGCGCTTTCCCGAAAAATCCCAATACCTGCGTCTTGCCAAGAGCTACCGCGTCGTCCCCGTTTGCCTGCAGATCCTCGCCGACACCTGGACACCGGTTTCGCTCCTCGGCCGCTTCGACGACGGCCGCGAGCCGGTTTTTCTGCTCGAAAGCGTCGAGGGCGGCGAGCGCTGGGGGCGCTACAGCTTCCTCGGCTTCGGCCGCCACGCGATCCTGCGCGTCTTCGCCGACCGGGTGGAAATCGAGCGGGGGCAAACCCTCGAGCGCATCGCCCATGCGGGCGACCCGTTCCGGGTGCTGCGTGCCTTCCTCGCCCCTTACCGGCCGGCCGACCTCTTCGGTCTGCCGCGCTTCTGGGGCGGAATGGTCGGCCACCTGAACTACGAGACGGTCTCCTTCCTGGAGGCGGTCCCGCACCGCCACCCCGCGGATCGTCCGCTCGCCCGCTTCGTCGTCCCCGAGACCGTGCTCATCTTCGACAACGCACGCCACAGTCTTCTTCTCGTCGCTCTCACCTACCCCGGCGAGTTCCCCGAGGAAGACTGGCGACAGGCGACCGAGCGGCTCGAAAAGCTTTTGGCGACGATCGAGGCTTCCTCCCCGCGGCGCGCCGTCGCCGCCGGGGAGACGCCGATCCGTCTCACGGCGGTGGTCCCCGAAGAGGAGTTCCGCCGCCGCGTCGCGGCCGTGCAGCGCCGCATCCGCGCCGGCGACATCATCCAGGCCGTGATCTCCCAGCCTTTCGTCAGCGACCGCTCGCCGGATCCCTGGCTGCTCTACCGGGCCGTGCGCCACATCAACCCTTCGCCCTATCTCTTTTTCCTCCGCCTGGAGGAGACGCTGCTGGTCGGCTCCTCGCCCGAGACCATGGTGCGGCTGGAGAACGGGATCGCCACCCTGCGGCCGATCGCCGGCACCCGGCCGCGGGGGGAAACCGAACAGGAGGACCGCGCCCTCGCCGACGAACTGCTGCGCGACGAAAAGGAACGCGCCGAACACCTCATGCTGGTCGACCTCGGACGCAACGATCTCGGCCGCGTGGCCGAGATCGGCTCGGTGCAGGTCACCGACCTCATGGTCGTCGAGCGCTACTCGCATGTGATGCATCTGGTCTCCAACATCCGCTGCGACCTCAAGGGCGGGCTCGACGCTTGGGATCTGCTCGCGGCCACCTTCCCCGCCGGAACCCTGACCGGCGCCCCCAAGGTTCGCGCCATGGAAATCATCGCCGAGATGGAAGAGACCCCCCGCGGGCCTTACGGCGGGGCGGTCGGCTATCTTTCCTTCGGGGGCAACCTGGATCTGGCGATCACCATCCGCACCGCCTGCCTGGAAGGGGGCCGGCTGGCGGTCCAGGCCGGAGCGGGGATCGTCGCCGACTCCGACCCCGAGCGCGAGCGGCTGGAAACCGTCCACAAAGCCCAAGCTTTCGAAAACGCCCTGCGGTGGATCACCGCGGGCCCGCAGCCCGAGGGAGGTCTGTCATGCTCGTGATGATCGACAACTTCGATTCGTTTACCTTCAACCTCTACCAGTATCTGATGCAGCTCGGGGCCGAAGTCCGGGTTCTGCGCAACCGTCCGCTCACGCTCGCCGAGCTGGAGGCGCTCGAGCCCCGGGGGCTCGTCATCTCCCCCGGCCCCGGCCGTCCGGAGCAGGCCGGGATCACGCTCGAGGCCGTCGCGCACTTCTCCGGGCGCATCCCCATTCTGGGCGTCTGCCTGGGACACCAGGCGATCGCTCAAGCTTTCGGGGGGCGCATCGTGCCCGCGCGCCGGCTCATGCACGGCAAGACCTCCGAGGTTCGGGCCGACGGGCGCGGCCTCTTCGAAGGGGTCCCGAGCCCTTTTGCGGCCATGCGGTATCACTCGCTTGCGGTGGACCGCGACTCCCTGCCCGATTGCCTCGAGGTCACGGCCGAAGATGAAGCGGGAGAAATCATGGGGCTGCGCCACCGCCGCCACCCCACCGAAGGCCTGCAATTCCACCCCGAGTCCATCATGACCGCGGTCGGAAAACGCCTGCTGCGCAATTTTCTCAAACTCACCCATCGGGTGGCCCTCGTCTGAAAGGAGACGGCGATGATCCAAGAAGCCCTGCGGCGTCTCGTGCGGCGTGAAAACTTGAGCGAACGGGAGGCGGCCGAAGCGATCGCCGCCATCTTCTCCGGGGAGGTTCCCGAAGCCCTGACGGGTGCCTTCCTCGCCGCGCTCGCGGTCAAGGGGGAGACGGTCGAAGAGGTGGCGGGAGCGGCGCAGGCCATGCGACGGCACGCCCTGCGCATCCAGGTGACGGCTCCGGCGGTCGTGGACACCTGCGGGACGGGCGGTGACGGCGGACGCACCTTCAACGTCTCGACGACGACGGCCTTCGTCGTCGCCGGCTGCGGCGTCACCGTCGCCAAACACGGCAACCGCTCGGTGACCGGCCGCTGCGGCAGCGCCGACCTCGTGGAGGCGCTCGGGGTCCGCCTCGAAGCGCCCCTCGAGGTGGTCGAGGAGGCCGTTTCCGCCGTCGGGATCGGCTTTCTCTTCGCCCCGCGCCACCACGGTGCCATGAAACACGCCGCCCCCGTGCGGCGGGCCCTCGGGATTCCGACCCTTTTCAATCTGCTCGGCCCGCTGACCAACCCCGCCGGCGCGGACTGCCAGCTCCTCGGGGTGAACGCCCCGCCGCTGACCGAGCTCTTCGCCGAAGCGCTGCGGCGGCTCGGCTCGCGCCGCGCCTTCGTGGTCCACGGCCACGACGGATTGGACGAGATCAGCGTTTGCGCGCCGACCCGCATCACGGAACTCGACGGCGGGGCGATCCGCACCTACGATTTGAATCCGGCGCCCCTCTTCGGCCGTCTCGCCGCTCCCGGGGAGATCGCCGGCGGCGGCCCCGAGGAAAACGCGGCCATCACCCGCGCCGTGCTCGCCGGGGAGCGCGGCGCGCGGCGGGACATCGTGCTGTTGAACGCCGCCGCGGCCCTGCAGGCGGCCGGTCGCGCCGGCGGCTGGGAGGAAGGGCTCAAGCTCGCGGCGGAGGCGATCGACTCCGGAGCCGCGGCCGACAAACTCGCGGCCTTGGTCGCCTTCACCGCGCAGGGCGCCGCTCCGGCCCGGGAGGAGCGCCATGCCCGATGACCTTCTCGCCCGCATTCTCGCCGCACGGCGCGCCGCGGTGGCCGAAGCCGAGCGCCGGCTGCCGCGCCGGCAGCTCGAGCGGATGGCCGCGGCGCGGCCGGCGCTCCGCCCCTTCGCCGCCGCCCTCTCCCGGCCCGGACCCTCGGGCGTCAACTGCGTGGCCGAGATCAAACGCGCTTCCCCCTCCCGGGGGATCCTGCGGGAGAATCTCGATCCCGCTCGCCTGGCCCGCGCCTACGAAGCGGGGGGAGCCGCGGCCGTTTCGGTGCTGACCGAGGAGCGTTTTTTCCGGGGCTCGACCCACGATCTGCTCGCCGCGCGCGCCGCAACCGCGCTTCCGGTGCTGCGCAAAGACTTTCTTTTCTGCGAGTGGCAGATCTTCGAGTCCGCGGCCCTCGGGGCGGACGCGGTGCTTTTGATCGCGCGCATCGTGGAACCGACGGAGCTCCGGGCGCTGCTGCAGCTCGCCTCCGAGTTGGGCATGGCCGCGCTGGTCGAGGTCTTCCGCGCCGAGGAGCTGGAGACCGCCGCGGAGGCCGGGGCGGTTCTGGTCGGAATCAACCACCGCGACCTCGCCACCTTCGCCGTCGACCCGGGGCGCACCGAGGCGCTTCTTCCGCGCCTCCGGCCGGGGCAGATCGCCCTGGCCGCAAGCGGCATCCGTTCCCGGACCGACATCGAGCGCTACCTCGCCTGCGGTGTGTTCAATTTTCTGATCGGGGAAAGCCTGGTCACGGCCGAAGATCCCGTCGGGCGACTGCGCGAGCTTCAGGGGAAAGGGCGCGATGGACGCGGCTGAAGCGGGGGGGCTCGGGCCGGAGCTCCCCGTCCAGGTGAAGATCTGCGGTCTCACCCGGCCGGCGGATGCCGCGGCCTGCGCCGCAGCCGGCGCCGCCGCGGTGGGATGCGTCTTTTATGCGGCGAGCCCACGACGGGTGGACCTCGAGCAAGCGGCGGCCTTGCGGCGGGCGCTGCCGCCACCGGTCAGCCTGGTGGGGGTTTTCGTCGACGAGCCGGTCGAGCGCGTGCTTCAGGCGGCGGTTCGGGCGGGGCTGGATGCCGTTCAGCTCCACGGGTCCGAGCCCGCCGAAGACGCCCGGCGGCTCCGCGCCGAAGGGCTGCGGGTGATCAAGGCGCTCTTCGAAGGCCGCGAGCCTTCCTTCGCCCGCGCCGCGGAGTACCCGGCTTCGGCCTTCCTGCTCGAGTGCGGCCGCGGGCCGCTGCCGGGGGGAAACGCCCGCGCCTGGGACTGGCGGCACGCCCGCCCGCTCGGCGCCCGCTTTCCAATGATCCTCGCCGGCGGCTTGACGCCGGAGAACGTCGCCCTCGCCCTGGAAGCCGCCCGCCCCGACGCCGTGGACGTGAGCTCGGGGGTCGAGCGGCGGCCGGGCGAAAAGGACCTCGATCGCATCCGACGACTGATCGCGGCTGCGGCAAGCGGCCGCGCCCGAAGGAGGATTTTCCCATGAACCGATCCTTCGTTCCCGCCTCCGGTTCGGTTCCCGACGAACGCGGCCGCTTCGGCCCCTTCGGCGGCCGCTACGTCGCCGAGACGCTCATGCCCGCCGTCGTCGAGCTCGAGGCGGCCTTCCGCCGTTTCGCCGCCGATCCGGAGTTTCACCGGGAGCTTGACCTGCTGCTGCGGGACTTCGCCGGAAGACCCACCCCGCTTCTTTTCGCCGAGCGCCTGACCGCCCATGCCGGGGGAGCGGCGATCTACCTCAAACGCGAAGACCTCGCCCACACCGGCGCCCACAAGATCAACAACACCGTCGGCCAAGCGCTCCTCGCCCGCCGCATGGGCAAACGCAAGCTCATCGCCGAGACCGGCGCGGGTCAACACGGGGTAGCGACGGCGACCGCCGCGGCGCGCTTCGGCATGGGTTGCCGCATCTTCATGGGGGTCGAGGACATCCGCCGCCAGACGCCCAATGTGCAACGCATGCGCCTGCTCGGCGCCGAAGTCGTCCCCGTCGCCTCCGGCAGCGGCACGCTCAAGGACGCGATGAACGAGGCCATGCGTGCCTGGGTCGAAGCGGTCGAAGACACCTTCTACGTCATCGGCTCGGTGGCGGGTCCGCACCCCTACCCCCTCATGGTGCGCGAGTTTCAGACGGTCATCGGTCGCGAGGCGCGGGAACAGATCCTTGCCGCGGCAGGACGTCTGCCCGACGCCCTCATCGCCTGCGTCGGCGGCGGAAGCAACGCCATCGGCCTGTTCCACCCGTTTCTCGAGGAAGCGGTCGAGCTGATCGGCGTCGAGGCGGCGGGCGAAGGGCTGGAGAGCGGCCGCCACGCGGCGACCCTCGGCCGGGGCACCGTCGGCGTCTTGCACGGATCCAAGTCCTACGTACTGCAGACCCCTGCGGGCCAGATCCGCGAGGCGCACTCGGTCTCGGCCGGTCTCGACTACCCCGGCGTCGGCCCCGAGCACGCTTGGCTCCGGGAGACCGGCCGCGCCCGCTACGAGGCCGTGACCGACGCCGAGGCGCTGGCGGCCTTCCGCCTGCTTTGCCGATTCGAGGGGATTCTTCCCGCGCTCGAAAGCGCGCATGCCGTCGCCTGGGCCCTCCGGGAGGCGGCCAGGCGCCCCCGCGGGGAAATCCTCGTGGTCAACCTTTCCGGACGCGGCGACAAGGATCTGGCGATTCTCGCCGCCCATCCGGAACCCCAGGAGGAAAAGACGGCATGAACCGCATCGAGGAGACCTTCCGGCGGCTGTCTTCGCGCGGGGAAAAGGCGCTCGTCGGCTTTGTCACCGCGGGCGACCCGGACCCGCAACGCTCGCTTGCGCTCTGCGGGGCGCTCTGCGAGGCCGGCATCGACGTCCTCGAGCTCGGGGTCCCCTTCTCGGACCCCACCGCGGACGGACCGGTGATCCAGCGTGCCTCGGCGCGGGCGCTCGCCGCGGGGACCGATCTCGCCGCGGTCTTCGAGCTCGCGCGCACGCTGCGCGACCGCTTCCCCGTGCCGATCGTGCTCTTCAGCTACTACAATCCGCTGTTCGCCTACGGCGCCGCGGCCTTTCACCGCGACGCGCTCGCCGCGGGCGCAGACGGCGTCCTCGTCGTCGATTTGCCGCCCGAGGAGTCCGCCGAGCTCACCTCCGGCTGGCCCGACGGACGCCTCGCCCTCATCCGCCTCACCACCCCCACGACTCCGCCCGAGCGGATGGCCGCGATCGCCGCCTCGGCCTCGGGCTTCATTTACCACGTCTCCCGCCTCGGGGTGACGGGCGGCCGGGGCCCGGACCTCGCCGGAATCGAACGGCAGGTGGGGACGCTGCGGCGGTTCACCTCCCTTCCGGTCTGTGTCGGCTTCGGGATCGCGCACCCCGAGGAAGCCGCGGCCGTAGGGCGACTGGCCGACGGGGTGGTCGTGGGCAGCGCCTTCGAGAAAACGATCGAGGCGCACGGCGACGACCCGCATCTCCCGCAGCGCCTCGGCCGTCAGGCCCGCGCTCTCAAGGAGGCGCTCCCGCGGCGGTAAACCCGTAACGAAGCGCCCGCCCCGCCTTCGGCGGGCCGCCCGTTCAGAAGTCGGCGAATTCTTTTTCGCCCAGGGGGATGACCTCCTCGGCCTTGGCTTTGGACCTGGCGGCCGCTTTGCGGGAGTCGATCTTCTGCTTCACCTGCTTGGCGACCCGGGAAAGAGCCTTGCCGGCC